>PNKV01000029.1 GCA_013822685.1 Leptothrix sp. (in: b-proteobacteria) | reverse complement strand
GCCAGCGTCAGCGGCTGAACTGTGGGGGCCGGCGCGGAGGCAGCGCTGAGCGGCACCTGGGCGGGCGATGCCTGCGCGACTTGCGAAAAGGACGTGGAAGGAAAGAGCGTGGCCGTGGTCAACGCTGCGAGCGTTGCCAATGGCGCCATGAGCCTGTGCATCGAATTCTCCGGGTTGTGGGAAACAACAAAGGGGGAATTCGGCGAGAAATGGCCGTGGTGTGGCCTGGCTATCTATGGATAGAAATGATGCTGAAGCAGCAGCCGTCTCGCCGAATTAAGCGGCGAGACGTATGTCAGGGCGTTCGAGCCCTTTGGGAATGTGCGAGGCATGGCCTCGTTGTGCGAGGCTCACCCACGTCTTGTGTGACTTCAACACGGGTTCGTGTGCTTCACAGACTGGTGGTGCGGCGCTGAAGTGACAGGTCGCGCAATCGTTATCGATGCCGGATTGCTTGGTACTGCCCTGGTCGTTCTTGCTTGAGCCGTTTTGGCCCTTGCCATCGATCGAGTCCTGGTGGGCATGCTGATGATGCCCAAGGTGGCTGGCTTGCGGGCTTGTTTCATGCTGGCAATAGCTGGCCACCGCTGCCCAGGACATCTGGAGCGGAAACCATATCAGCAAAAAAACACACAGCAGGCGGCGCATACGGAGATCAGTATAGATGGTTGACTGGGTCGGTGAACAGCTTTAAAGCGCCAGTTATCGGAGCCAATGGATGTGGGTATCAGCGTCAGCCTGTTTTTTGGCTCACATCAACCTTGAGCAAACGCAAACCGTTGGCCACCACCAGCAAGCTGGCACCCATGTCGGCAAACACCGCCATCCACATGGTGGCGCCGCCAAACACCGCCAGCACAAAAAAGACGGCCTTGATGCCCAGCGCCAGCGAGATGTTCTGCCAAAGGATGGCGTGCGTCAGCCTGGACAGGCGGATGGTCTCCGGGATGCGCCTGAGGTCATCGTTCATCACCACGACATCGGCCGCTTCCATGGCCGTGTCCGTGCCAGCACCACCCATGGCAAAACCAATGTTTGATTGCGCCAGCGCGGGGGCATCGTTGATGCCATCGCCCGTCATGGCGGTCAGGCCATGCAGTCTTTGCAGGTCTTTGATAGCGTCGAGCTTGTGCTCGGGCAAGAGGTTACCTCGGGCTTCGTCGATGCCAGCTTGTGCCGCGATGGTCTTGGCCGTGGCGGCGTTGTCACCGGTCAGCATGATGGAGGTCACGCCAAGCGCTTTGAGTTCGGCAATGGCCTGACGCGACGTATCCTTGATGGTGTCGGCCACCGCGAACAGGGCCAGCACGCCCTGGTCGTTGGCCAGCAGGGTGACCGTCCTGCCCGCTTCCTCGTGTGTTTTGAGGGTGCTCTCCAGGGAGGGTGTGGACTGGCCGCGCTCCTGCATCAGGCGATGATTTCCCAGCACGTAAAGCGTGCCGTTGTGGCTTGCGCTGACCCCTCGTCCAGCCAGTGCCTTGAAATCAGCCACGTCAACACCCTGGGCAACGGTGCTCCCGTGCTCAATGCTGCTGAGGCCTTGGGCAATGGCCTTGGAGACAGGATGGTCGGAGCGGTTCGCCAGCCCCAGGGCCAGTGTGATGAGCGGCGCGCGGTCACCTTGAAGTGCCACCCATTCGACGAGCTTGGGCTTGCCCAGGGTGATGGTGCCGGTTTTGTCCAGGGCTATGGCCTTGAGCTTGCGCGCTTCTTCCAGGTAGGTGCCGCCTTTGATCAGGATGCCCCGGCGCGCCGCGCTGGCCAGTGCACTGACCACGGTGACGGGGGTGGAGATCACCAGCGCGCAAGGGCAGGCGATGACCAGCAGGACCAGCGCCTTGTACAGCGACTGGGTCCAGGTCCAGTCCATCAGCCACGGCGTGAGAAGGGCCACACCCAGCGCCATCACGAACACGGTCGGGGTGTAGATGGCCGCGAATTTGTCCACAAAGCGCTGGGTCGGAGCCCGCGTGCCCTGCGCTTCCTCGACCGCGTGGATGATGCGAGCGAGGGTGGTGTTGGTGGCCTCGGCGGTCACGCGAAACTGCAACTCGCCCGTCTCGTTGATGGTGCCTGCGAACACGGTGTCGCCCATGGCTTTGTCGACGGGGATGCTCTCGCCGGTCACTGGGGCCTGGTTGACGGCGCTGTTGCCCGCTGTCACGACGCCATCAAGCGGCACGCGCGCGCCAGGGCGAATGCGAACAATGGCGGCCAGGGGCACCTCGCTGGCCTTCAGGGTGCGCCATGTGCCATCGGCTTGTTGAACATCGGCCTCTTCGGGCGCCAGCGCCATCAAGCCCTTGATGGCATTGCGCGCCCGATCGACCGAGCGTGCCTCGATCAACTCGGCGATGGCATAGAGGGCCATGACCATGGCGGCCTCGGGCCATTGCCCGATCAGAAAGGCGCCCGTGACCGCCACGGTCATCAAGGCGTTGATGTTGAGCTTGGCATGACGCAGGGCCATCAGGCCCTTTTTGTAGGTGTCCAGCCCAGCCAAGCCGATGGCCGCCATTGCCAACGCGATCTCCAGGCCTTGCGCGACCAGCGATTGCGCCTCGATGAAACCGATGGCTTCTGCCATGGTGGCGAGGATCAACGCGGCGATCAGCCGTTTCACCCCACCCCGGAAAAATCCCGAGGCCTCTGCCGTGAGGGCAGTCCCTGCGGCATCTGGCTGTATCAGTTGAGGGTCGAAGCCCGCCCGGCGGATGGCCGCTTGGGCCAGTTCGACCGCCGATGGCGTGCCAGTCATGCTCAAGGTGCGCTCGCTCAACTGGAAGCGCAGCGTGTGGATGCCTTTGATGGGCTCCAGGGCGCGCCGGATTTCCGACTCCTCCGTGGCGCAGTCCATCGTGGCGATCCGAAATGAGGTGTTGCCTGACCGGGTGGTTGCTTCAGAGGAGTCTGCTGCGGCTGTATCTGCGGTGTCCGCACACCCTCCGCAGGTTGCTCCTTGGCAGGCGCTCTCAACAGGGTTCTTGCTGTCGACCTTGGCTTCACTTGATGGCATGACGTGTTCCTTTGACCTTGATTTAAATCCCTGTAGTGGCTACAGAGTCAATAGAAATATAGAAGCCCTGTTGTCATGATGGACGGCAAGACGACCAAGCAACCTTGGCTGTTGCCTGCGGTCGCTTCGTCATGCGGAGCATCCTCGCCTGAAGATTTCAGAGCGAACCGGATAGCCTACGCCGCATGTCGAGAACCGCTCGTGCCTTGTTCCTGCTGATTGTCATGGCTTGGCAGACCTTGTCGTTTTTGACGCCGTTCCAGATCCGCCAGCAGGCGCAATCGTTGGGCCATGCGGTCGAACACTTGCAGGCGCTGGATCATCACCACCATGAAGACCAGTCGCTTCATGCTGATGAAGGTGGGGGGGCCAATGAGTCGCCTCTCCATCACACGCACGATGGCGTTCAACCATCGGGTTTGTCGTCCGTGATCGCGATGGCCTTGCTCGATGGTGAGCCTGCATCGCACATCGGTGTGAGTGCGCATGACGTGCCTGCGTTGGCGAAGGCGGACATCGGCATTGCGATGGGCGGCGCGGGCACCGACACGGCCATGGAGGCCGCCGATGTGGTCATCATGAACGATGACCTGCGCCGCATCCCTGAGTTGATTCGCCTGTCTCGCCTGACCCATGCTGTGCTGTGGCAAAACATCTCCCTGGCGCTGGGCATCAAGGCGGTGTTTCTTGTGCTGGCGGTGTTTGGACACGCCTCGATGTGGATGGCTGTGTTTGCCGACATGGGGGCCAGTTTGCTGGTCGTGGCCAATGGCTTGCGCCTGTTGCGGGCTCGCACGAGCCCATGAGAAAACACTTCATAGTCACGGACATTGGGTCGATATACTGCGGACCATGCGCCGGTTGATTGCCATTCTTTTGATGATCGTGCTGCCACTCCAATTGAGTTGGGCTGTGGCGGCCACGTACTGTCAAGATGAGCAAGATCCCGGTGCCCAGCATTTTGGTCACCACGTGCACTTACACCAAGACGGTGCGGATACAGGCAAGCATCCGACCAAAAGCACCCAGAAGGCCGAGAACGATTGTGGCTGCTCTGGGCACCTGTGCAGCGCTCATCTGCTTCCCGTGGGTCTTGATGCTTGGTCAGCCACAACCGCTGAGCGGCAGTTCGTCGCCTTGGAAACCCACCTGCATCTAACATCCGATCCTCCTCGGATCGAGCGCCCCAACTGGATCGACTCCCTCTGATTCGACGGGGCCGTTCTGATGAATTGTCATTGAGATGACACGCCAGCAGGCGTAGATCTTTCAGCTTCCGGCTCGTCGAACCCACCCCGTTGTGTGTTTCATCAGGAGCCGATCATGAACAAATTCACTCTGACCTGTGTGCTCACAGGTATTTCATTGCTGACAACCGCGTGCTCTACGCTTGACTACGAGCCCTATGGGTACCGGGAAGGATGGCGCCGATCACAAATCATGGAAATTGGTCAAGCCAAAACCATGATGCAGCGAGTCGCCAAAGACTGCCGAACAGAGTTGGGTGCCGATGCACCCTATGCCCGCTACGCCGTTGCGTCCTACAGCTACGGAGGCAGTCCGAATCTGAGGGCTAAACGTGTCGTCGCCGTTCCGAATGCCATGAATCTGAACGTTGGGGATTGGGTGTATGTCAACATCACCGATTGCCAGCAGCCTTTGAAACGGGTCGATCAAAGAAAGATGCTGGACTGATCAGACTGGCCTGTTGAATAGGTTTTCAACAGGCCATTTCCACATTACTTGATCGCGAACCGGACGTTGATCGGTTTTTTGCCTGCCAGCGTCACCAGCGCCACCACCTTGGTGCCGCTCTTGATCGCAAAGTTGCCCATGGCTTGCAGGTGAGAGTCACCTGCCGGTGACAAGGTCACCGATGTCTTCTCAGCGCCATTGAGCAAGGTCAACTTGGCTGTGGCGCCTTTGGCGCTGGCCGGTTTGCCGTGATCCCTCACGTGCAAGGCAATTTGATCTGGCTTGGCCACCAACTCGAAGTCCATGTCCTTGGCCTCGGTGACGATGCCACCGTGGAGGGACTGATGCTCATGGCCATGCTCATGGCCGTGGTTGTGCTCGTCGCCAGCTTGTGCGCCAAAGGCCAAGGCCAGCAGGGAAGAAGCAATGATGTGGTGAATGCGCATGGGAATGTCCTTTCAGTTGAGGTGAATGAATCAGTAAACTTCGGCGCTCTTGTCACCGAGCAGGCGCTCGGCATCGCGTCGGCCAAACAGCCAGAACATGGCCGGGGTCAGGAAGGTGTCCAGCAAGGTTGAGCTGATCAAGCCTGAGAAGATCACCACCGCCACGGGGTGCAGGATCTCGGTGCCAGGCCGCTCGGCCTCGAACAACAGGGGTGCCAGCGCGAAGGCGGTCACCAGAGCGGTCATCAACACCGGGCTGAGCCGCTCCATCGAGCCGCGCAAGATCATCGCGTGGTCAAAACGTTCGCCTTCGAGTCGCATCAGGTTCAGGTAGTGGCTGACCTTGAGGATGCCGTTGCGCACCGAGATGCCCGCCAAGGTGATGAAGCCGATCAAGGCCGCCACCGACAGGGGCTGTCCTGCCAGCCACAAGCCCAGCACCGCACCCACCAGGGCCAGCGGGATGTTGGCCATGATCAGCGCAGCCAGGTTGGCTGATTTGTAGCGGGTGTAGAGCACCACGAACATCAGCACCAGCGACACCATGGAGAGCAGGCCGACCAGTCGGCTGGCTTCTTCCTGTGCCTGAAACTGCCCGCCCAGGGTCACGAAGTAGCCTTCAGGCAAAGGCGTGGTGGCCACCACCTTGCGGATGTCGGCCACCACGTCTGACAAGGCTCGCCCTTGCGCATTGGCAGACAAGACGATGCGGCGTTTGCCGTCGTCGCGGCTGATCTGGTTGGGGCCATCGCTGTCTTCGATCGTGGCGATCTTGGACAGGGGGATCCGCCCGGTCGGTGTCTCCAGCATGATCTGACCCAGCCCCTGCAAGGTGCGGGCGCTCTCTGGCAGGCGAACCACCAGGGCAAAGCGACGGCTGCCTTCCACCACCTGGGTGACCTTTTCCCCCTCCACCAAGCTTTGGAGCACCGCCAGGATCTGAGGCGTTGGCACGCCGTACTGCGCCGCTGCGTCGTAATCCACCCGCACCTTGATTTGAGGTGCGAGCACCTGCTTTTCAATCTCCAGGTCTGCCAGGCCGGGCACTTGCGCCAACTTGCCGCGTAAAGCGTCGGCCTGCCCCCTCAAGGTGTCAAGGTCTTCACCGAACAGCTTGATGGCGATTTGCGAGCGCACCCCTGAGAGCATGTGGTCGATGCGGTGCGAAATCGGCTGCCCGATGGCAATGGCCGCGGGCAGCATCGACAGGCGCGAACGGATGTCGGCTTTGACCTCGTCCATGCTGCGCGTGAGCTCGGACGCTGGCAGCAGGCCGACATCCAATTCACTGACGTGCACGCCTTCTGCGTGTTCATCCAGCTCCGCCCGGCCACTGCGACGACCCACGTGAGTGACTTCAGGCACCTTTCGCACCAGTACCTCGGCCTGGCTGGCCAGGGCAGATGATTCGGCCAAGGTCACGCCGGGGTTCAAGCGCAAGCCGATCAGCAGCGTTCCCTCGTTGAATGGCGGCAGAAAGGTGGTGGCAAAGAAGGGCACCGCCACGGCCGACAAGACTGCCGCCAGTCCACCGGCCAGCAATGCCGACCTGGGTGCGCTCAAAACGGCCTGCAAAGCCTTGCGGTAACGCGCTTTCAGCCAGGCCAGCACGCGGGTGTCATCGTGGTCCAGGCTCTTCATGCGTGGCAACAGGTAGGAGGCCAGAACCGGCGTCACAGTGACCGAGACCAGCAGCGAAGCCATGGTCGAGACGATGAACGCAATGCCCAGGGGCACGAACAAGCGCCCCTCGATGCCGGGCAGCGCAAACAAGGGCAGGAACACCAGGACGATGATGGCCGTTGCGTACAGGATGCCCGAGCGAACCTCCATCGAGGCCAGCTTGACCACCTCCAGCATGGGCATGCGCTCCGCCTCGGGCTTTTGGCGCTCAAGCTTGAGGCGGCGCAACACGTTCTCGACGTCCACCACTGCGTCGTCAACCAGGCCGCCGATGGCGATGGCCAGGCCGCCCAGCGTCATCGTGTTGATCGACAGACCGAAGTACCGGAACACCAGTGCCGTGACAAAGATGGACACCGGGATGGCGGTCAGCGCAATGATGGTAGGGCGCAGCGTGCCCAGAAAAACGAACAAAATGACCGCCACGAAAACGGACGCACCGATCAGCTTGCCTTGCAGCGTGGTCACCGAGGCTTCGATGAAACTGGCCTGGCGGAAAGTGACGCGAGGCGCCTCCATGCCGACAGGCAGGGAGGTCTTCATCTCGCCCAGCGCCGCCTCAATGGTGCGGGTCAAACCAATGGTGTCTGCGGTCGGCTGCTTCTGAATCCCGAGGATGACGGCTGGCTTGCCCTCAAAGCCTGCATCACCACGCTTGAGCGCAGGCGCAAAGCTCACATCGGCCACCTGGCGCAACCGGATGGCCTGTCCATTGCGGGCCGTCAGAGCCAGGTTCTTCAGGTCATCCAGGCGCGAGGTGCGGCCCAAATGACGGATCAGGTATTCGCGGCCATTGAGCTCCATGAACCCGCCCGAACTGTTTGAAGAGAACCCCCGCAGCGCACCCTCCAGTTGGTCGTGCGTGATGTCCAGCTCCGCCATGCGAACAGTGTTGGGTTGCACCTGGAACTGGCGCACCTCACCGCCAATTGGGATGACCTGGGCGACTCCTGGGATGGCCATCAACCGAGGCCTGAGCACCCAATCTGCATATTCGCGCACCGCCATGGGTGAAGTCTTTGCGAGATCGATGGGAATGGCGACCTGCATGATCTCGCCCATGATGGAGCTGATGGGCCCCATCCTGGGCGTGATGCCTTCGGGCAAGCCTTCTTCCATGGAGGTCAAGCGCTCTGACACCATCTGCCGAGCTCGGAAGATCTCGGTGCTCCAGTCAAAGGTGACGTAGATGAAGGACAGGCCTGCGCTGGAGGTCGAGCGCACGCTCTCCACCCCCGGCAGGCCATTCATCGTGGTCTCCAGCGGGAAGGTGATCAGTTGCTCCACCTCTTCGGCGGCCATGCCGCCCGCTTCCGTCATGATGGTGACGGTTGGTTTGTTGAGATCAGGAAACACATCCACCGGCGTGCGTGTGAGCGTGAAGGCCCCGTAGGCCATCAGCACCGCCGCAGCGATGAGAACGAGCAGCCGGTTGGCCAGGCTGCTTTCGAGTAGCCACTTGAACATGATGCGTGGCCCTTTCAGCGAATTTGGTTGAGCAAGCTGGCGCCATGCGTGACCACGCGCTCACCCGCCTTCAAGCCGGAGGTGACGGCCACCGAGGCGCCATCCAGCGGCTCGAAGGTGATCACGCGTGGCGTGAAGCGCTCGGGCGATTGCTTGACCCAGACGATGTTCTGATTCGATGGGTTTTTGAGCACCGATGCCGACGGGACGGCTTGGCCTTTGACCTTCAGGTCAGATTGCACATAGACCTTCAGGGGCTGCCCGACAGCCAGTTGAGACAGCGCCTGTCCTGTTGCCGAAAAGACCAATGGCAGTGCTTGATCACGCAGGCTTTTGGCTCCGCCAATGAACTTGAGCGGCACCCTTTGTCCACCAATGTTCACTGTTGCGCTGGATACGTTCTGGGCCTGAGCCGTGTCATAGGCCAGCGCCTCGATGCGCAGGCGCTGTGGGTCAACGACCTCGAAGACCAGTTCGCGGGCGTCCACCACCTGGCCAGCCACGGCCTGTGTCGAAGCAATCACGCCGGATACCGGTGCCACGAGCGTGTCGCGCCCCCCCAGACCACCCGAGATGGCCGAGAGGCGCTCGCTCAGGCTGGCCAGCTCACTTTGCGCCGCTTCAATCTCTTTGGCAGGCACCGTGTCAGAGAGTTCCTGAAGGCGTGCCAGTCGTTTGGCTGCCAATGCCCGGGCCGCTTTCAGTTCGGCCTGTTGCGCGACCTGGTTGCTGCGCTCGATGGCCCCCGCTGTGGGCACCACATAGGCCAGGACCTCGCCTTGTTTGACCTGCTGCCCCAGGCTGGGCAAGCCCTTGGGCCCGGCTTGCAAACGGCCCGCCAAAGAAGCTTGTACTTTGCCGCCCGCATTGGGGTCCATCGACACCTTGCCTGAGAGCTCGTATGCGCGGGGCAAGTCGCCGTCAGTGACAGCCAGGGTGCGCAGTTGCCACTGCCTTTGGGCAGGCTTGGGCAAGAACACACTGCCATCGGGTTGGCGCTTGGGGCCATTGCCCGTTGCAGCAGGCGGGGCATCGCCATGGTCATGCCCCTCGCCTGCGCGAGCAAGTGAGGGGCTGAGTGCGGCACCCAGAACCAGGCATGAGGCCAGACACGAAGCCAGCGCCATAGAAATCTTTGTCGTGCTCATTCGGCACCTCCCATGCGTGTGCGCTTGTTGCGCTGAATGAAGAACAGCCCACCGGCGACCACCACCAGCCCGGGCAGCGCCCACTTGAGCCACCGGCTCATGGGCCATGTGCCACCGCCAGAGGCATCGGCAGCATCGGTGTGGGCGGCTTCGTGCACATCCAGCTCGGCCGCCAGCAGATCGGACGCCTGACCAGCCACCACGGTGGCGCTCACAGGGTATTCACCCTCTTCAGGTTCAGCGGCCAGGGTGGCTTCGAACGTGCCTTCTTCGGTTTGTTTGACGGGCAATGCCTTGCCTGCGAATTCGATCTCCAGGCTGGCGCCTTTGACAGGGCTGTTGTCTGCCGCTTGATCCAGGTAGAGCGTCAGCTGGCGGCCGTCGAGCACGCCGACCAGCTCGAACTGGTCCGACGTTGCTTCGAAGCGGGCCAAAGTCGGCTCGGCTGCGGCGCTTGGCGCCTCGCCATGGTCATGGCCTTCACCGGCCATGACCAAAGCCGTCACGGTGCTCAGGCCAAGGGCTGCGGCCCAGGCACGGATGGTTTGAATGTGTGTCATGTGGGGGTTTACCTTTGCGATGGCGATGTGTTCATGGCTTGGGCAGTTCGCCCAAGGCTTGCCACCAGGCCGACCAGGCGGCGGACACGTCAATGCGTGCTCGGCTGAGTGCTTTTTGCGCCTGAACGGCCTCCTGTTCAATGCGCAGGCGGGTGGGCAGATCGGTTTCTCCCAAGCGGAATGACTTGTCGAAGAAGTTTTTGCTCTCCTGCGCAAGTTGCGCCTGGCGATGTGTTGCCTGCCATTGCGTATGGGCGCTTCGCAGTCGTGCCAGCGCCGAAGCGGCTTGCGCTTGCAGGCGTGCCCGCATTTGTAAGGTCATGGCTTGCGCTTCCTGGGCTGCGGCCAAGGCTTCGGCCTGCCTGGCATCGGCTCGTGCGCCTGTGCCAAACGGAACCCTCAGACCAACTGTGATGCTCTGCTGATACGGATCGCCTGTTTGCCCTCGGCTGCGTGTTGTCAACACGGTGAGCTCTGGACTGGCGCGCCTCGATGAGGCGGCCAAATCCGCTTGCGCACTGGCCATGGACTGTTGGGCCATGGCTTCCGCGAACAACGGGTGTTCATCGACTGATGGGGCATCCGATGCGAGGGCATCCGCTGAGGGCAGTGGTGTCGAAACGTCGCCCTCGGATGTCGCTTCGAGGTTGTCAGGAGACAAATCCAGCAGTCCGGTCAGGCCCCTGAGTGCATGCAGCGATGCCTCGTAGGCGCCTTGCGCTTCAGCAACGGCCGATTCGGCCTGTGCCACGGCTCCCTCTGCCTGATGCTGATCCGCGCGGGCCAGATCACCTGCTTTGACGCGGCGGGCCACGTCAAGGGCAATTTGCTGGGCATTGGCAACCCTGGTTTGGGCCAAGGCCAGCTCGGTTTGCGTGCGCTGCGTTTGCCACCAGCCTTCACGAACAAGGCCAGCGAGTTGCAGGCGTTGGGCCTTCATACTGCCTTGTAGCGCCAAGATTTGGGCATGGCTGAGTGCAGTCGCGCGTTGACTCTGGCCGGGCAGCCACAAGGGCAGTGCCACACCAACTTCTACTTCGCGGCTGCCTGCACCCGAGCCAGGGCGGTCGGTCTTGCCTTGCAGCAGCATGGCAGGCGAATCGGCCGTCCACGCGCTGCTGGCGGCCCTCAATGACTCCGCTGCACGCAGGCGTTCGGTGTAGGACTGCGCCTCTGGCTGACGCGACCAGGCTGCTTCCAACAAGGTTAAAAGCGTCAGTTTGGAGGGCGCAGCGGTGAGGTGTTGAGCGTCGCTCTGTGAGATGACAGGTGCCTGAGCCCCCGTTGTTTGAGCTTGAAGGGGTGACAGGCAGGCTAGCGAGGCCATCATGGCCAGCGCTGAGCTTAGTGTTTGATGACGGAAATGCATCCGATTCTTCTCCGGGAAAAATCCACAGGTGGAAGGAATCGGCGAGGGTCAGGGTCGCGGCGTTGAAGGCGAAAAGGGCCGCACAAATGGCATGGCACCGATGCGTCAATCACACGCGATAAGACAGGCTGAATGTGGGGCGCGAACCCCGGGCAGCACCTCGCCGCTCAGGCGAGGTTTGACCAGTTGGGGCGGTCGGGCAAGGCCACGGGCGCAGCGGGCACCCTGGCGTCTTCAGTGCGCATCAGGCCTCGATTGGGCGTGCCAATCTGGTTGCGGCTCGTGAATTGGGGCAACGCTGCGCAGTGACCATGGCAAGCATGGCAGTCGGCGTGGTCGGCGTTGGATGTTTGGCCATCGGGTGACGGGAAGTCACCACCACTCAGTTCGCTGTGCTCATGCTGGTGGTGCCCCAGATGCGTTGTCTGGGGCGAATGTTCGTGCTGGCAATAGGGTGCCGCTGCCGCCCAGAGGGACTGCAAAGGCAACCAACACAGCAAGAAAATGGCGATCCAGCGACGCATGGTGAAAAGTGTAGCAGGGTACGGACGGCGCTCGTGGTGATTCACTTGCCGGACCTGATGGATTGCACGGTTTTGTTCATCCAGTGGCGAACCACGTGCTGAAACAAGTACCGCTTGAAGCCCGAGAGGTTGGTGCCGTGTCTGGTGTAAAAGTCGTCGGGCGTGTCGAGAAGCCCAAAATCATGGTTGATGCCATTGCGCTGGATGTAGGTGCTTTCACCTTGCCAAGCGATGGGCGGGTTTTGCAGGTCGTCCACCGCAGCACCGTATCCGCAAAACGGCCCGTTGTGCTGAGAGAAGCGCTTTTGCAGGGCACTCAGGTAGGTTCGGTCCAGAATGAACCCCTCAAGGTTGATCCAGCGCCCATCCATGTCAACTTCCACCCAACTGTGGATGATGTTCCCGGGGGCGAGCAAATAGGCCAAACCGGTGATGGCACCTTTTTGCAAGGCCTTGTCGATGGTGAAGCCATGGAATCGGCAGGGAACGTCCATGGCTCTGAGCAGTGCCATCAACAAGGTGCCCTTGGTATTGCACTGGCCGATGCCATCTGCCAGCACACGGGAAGCGGGCAGATCGTCTTGGGTGTTGTAGCCAAACGCGATCTCGTCACGCACGAAGGCATACGCCGCCCCAACGCGATCATGTAGTCCCAATGAAGTCCAGTTTCTTTGCTGAATCAGTTGGCGAATGGCTGGGGCGTGGTGGTCAAGGATCGGGGTGGCTTGAGTCAGGTGGTGATGGCGCATGGCGTGAGCCTTCGGCTTTCAAGATTCGATATGCCTTGATTTGAAAGCCTGTAGTGACTCCAGAGTCAAGATGCCAGTGCACCCGCCGCACCGTCTGCGCCACGTCTACCCTGGCAGCCCGCCTGCCATCGCCTTCACGGGGTGCCTTGTTGGAGAGCGATGATTGCCATGCCCGCGATTGCCAGGGCTGCGCCTGCAATGTCCCGGTGCGTGGGTGTCACACAGCACTTCAGTCGAAATTGCATTGCTGCTCAATGGCTTGTGAGTTGTTCGGCGGACCAATTGGGCAGTACGGATCTGTGTGGGGTGCGCCCAGCAATGGGCGTCCCTACCGCGATTGCCAAGACGCTAACTTTCCTTCCTCGTGGCGGCCTTGGCAATTGGCCTCGCTGATAGAGGGGCTCCGGTCTCCAAGAAGTTGGCTACTTGGCAACGTGCACTTGCCTATCTTTGGCATCATCCCAACAATTCAAACCAACGTGGCACAGGCGGATGTGCTTGCCGCAGCCATGTCGGACTCTGGCGTCAATCGCCTGTGGGCACGTCGTGTGGCCCCATTTAATGGCTAACCCCGATGGATCTTCATTTATGTTCTGCGGGCAGCAACTGACTTTGGCTCTGCCGGAAGGATTGCTAGGAGCATGATGTCTGAAGACAATCTGAAAGGCCCAAATGGTGAGGACGTTCTATCA
>PNKV01000028.1 GCA_013822685.1 Leptothrix sp. (in: b-proteobacteria) | reverse complement strand
CAAACAGCTTTCACTGCTCGTCCTTTGGCAACAAGGGCGAGCGCGCAATCCACTTTTTTTCGGCGGCGTACTCCACCGCTTCCTTGAGGATCTCGTTCTCCAGGGTTTTCTTGCCCAGGACTCGCTGCAACTTGGCGATCTCGGCCCGGGCTGCGGCCAGTTCGGAGGCCGGCACCACGGCTTCCCCGGCCGACACCGCCACCAAAGCGCCTTGACGATCCAGCTTGCGCCACTGGAACAGCAGGCCGGCCGAGACGCCCGCTTCGCGGGCGACCAGCGATACGGACATGCCGGGCTCATACGTGCGACGCACCAGGGCCGACTTCTCTTCGATGGACCAGCGCCGGCGGCGCTGATCGGTGGTGATGACCTCTATGGTCTCTGTACGCCTAGTCATACTCACAGTCCTATTCCTATCCGTAAGATAAGCGATAGTCCGTGTCCGGTGAATCAGGGGGCCGTTTCAGAATTTTGAAGAATGGTCATAGTGACGATTGTTTGTGAGGCTAACGCCCGAGTTAACAAGCGGCTGCCAGCGAAGCTGGTAGACGTCCTGTTGAACAACCAGTTGGGCTGGGGCGCGAAGTGGAAGGGTAGGTGAGGATGCTGAGCCTTGCCATAAATTGACTTTCTAATTGCACGAGCACTCCCTTGAGTAGTTGCTGCCCATTGTGACGCGCCTCAGGGTTCATGTGCCCTAAGTTGGCCATTAGCAGGTCCAGTAGATCCGGCGCACCAGATCAACGACGTCGGGACCATCAGAGCAGCCTCCGACCTCGATAGCTTTTCGGTCTTCGGCTTCTATGACGATAATCCATTGCTTGGATTGGGCATGCCACATGAGTTCGCCGCTCGCAATGACCCCGGCCGGAAAGGGGGGCGAGGCTACAGGATTACTTATGGTTATGTGCCGGCCACTGAGTGTGGCGATGAGCTTGATGCTGACCTGAGTAGGCTGCTCTGCATACCTGTGCGTAAATTGATATTGGCCCGTGCGTAGTGGTAAGCGCGGCTCGCCAGCCACGGCGACTGAGGCAACGAAAATCAGACTGGATGCAAGGATGAGCCTTACCAAAGCCTAACTTCCATTTGGGCATCAAAGGTGCACATATCCGCGCCTAATGGAAGATCCATGCTCCGGATAACCCGTACTTCATCCCCTCACGCCGGCAGCCAAGATTGCCCTCTTCTCTCGAAGGAAGCAGAATTTCGCAGTAAGACCCATGTACATCTCCCTGATGACGCGCAAGCATTACCCATCATGCCAGACACATCCATGGCCCTGAACAGGCACACTGCAAGCTCCACCGCGCACCTCCAGCACCATGGACCTCACCGCCCTTCCCCTCTTTCCCCTGCACACCGTCCTCTTCCCCGGTGGCCTGCTCCCCTTGCAAATCTTCGAGGTTCGCTACCTCGACCTCATGAAGCGCTGCGAGCAAAGCGGCGCCCCCTTCGGAGTGGTCTGCCTGCAAAGCGGCCATGAAGTGCGGCGCGCCCCGCGCCCGGGGGAGGCTGAAGGTGCCAGCAGCGGCAACACCGAGACCCTGGCCCAAATCGGCACACTGGCCAAGCTGGAGCGCATCGAGCATCCTCAGCCCGGCCTGATGCTGGTGCAAGCGCGCGGCACCCAGCGTTTCAAGATCGACAGTGCCCATCTTTTGCCCCACGGCCTGTGGACAGGCGCCATCCAATTGCTGCCCGATGACACCCCTGCAGCAGTGCCCGCTGAACTGGCCGCGCTCAGCCAGCGCCTGCAAGATGCGTTCACCGCCATGGCAGCCCAACAAGGGGAGCAGCCGATGCCCGCGCCGCCCGGCGACCCACGCTGGCAAGACGCGGGCTGGCTGTCCAACCGCTGGGCCGAATGCTTGCCCTTGCCCGCCAGTGAACGCCAACGCCTGATGAGTCTGGACAACCCACTGTGGCGCCTGGAAATGGTCGCCGAATGGCTGGACCGCCTGGAGCGCCAAAGCCAGCAGTGACAGCGTGATCAGCTGTTGAAGCGGCGTCTCAAGGCTGCACGGTCTTGGCGATGGTGAGCGAGGCCTCGGGCGACCAGCCGCCCCCCAGTGCGCGCGCCAGGTTCACCGCCGCCAGCAAGCGCTGTGTGCGGATCTGCGCGGCCGCGCGGTCGGCGGCCAGGCTGCTGCGCTGGGCATCGGTCACATCCAGGTAGCTCGACACACCCCGCTCGTAGCGGGCACGCGCCACCTCGTAGGCCCGCGCGGCGGCCTGTTGGGCTTGGGCTTGGGCATCGGCCTGCAATTGGCGCTGCTGCGAGTCAGAGAGCGCATCCTCGACCTCGCGCAAGGCCGTCAGCAACTTGCCGCGATGGGCGGCCAGTGCCTGCGCATAGCGGGCCTGTGAGGCCGCCAGATTGGCTTGGTTGTGGCCACCATCAAAGATAGGCAATGACAGCGCCAGCGGCCCGACGCTGAACTGCTGCGAGCCAGCGTTGGTCAACTCGCGCAGCTTCTGGGACGCGAAGCCGTAGTTGCCCGTCAGACTGACTGAGGGATAGAAAGCGCTTTCGGCCACACCCACCTGCGCATTGAGCGAACGCAAGGCGGCCACGCTGGATGACAGGTCAGGCCGCTGGGCCAGCAAACTGGCAGGCAGGCCCACGGGAATGGCGGGGGGCACAGGCAAAGCGCTCTTGGCCTCGCTGCCCAGGCTGACAATCAGCGGCTCGCTGGGCGAGGCACCGACCAGCACCGCCAGGCCGTGCTCCAGCGCCTGACGCTGGCGGCGTGCCTCGTGCAGATCGGCCTCGGCATTGGCGCGTTCGATGCGGGCACGTGACAAGTCCAGCTCGTTCGACAGGCCGGTGTCAAACCGGGCGCTCACCAGCTGCTCTGACTCGCGCCGCGTGTTGAGCGCGCTTTCCAGGATCGCGATCTCGGCATCCGCGCCACGCAATTGGAAGTAGCCCATGGCCACCTGGTGGGTCAGCATCAGCAACACGCCATCGCGGTCGTAGCGAGCAGCCAAGGCCTGCGCATCGGCCGACTCGACTGCGCGGCGCACGCGGCCCCACAGGTCCAGCTCGTAGGACAGCGACGCGCCCAAGGTGAAGTTGCTGCCCTTGATGGCGTGCCGGCCCAGCATGATGGCCTGCGAGGTGTTTTCAGATGAACGCGAATACGCCGTCGACGTGCTCACACTCACCTTCACGCCGTCATCGGCGTTGGCCACCCCCAGCAAGGCCTGAGCTTCCAGCATGCGCTGGCCGGCCGCTTGCACATTGGGGCTGTCGCGCAAGGCGCGGCGCTCCAGGGCGTCCAGCGTCGCATCACCGAACAAGGTCCAGCTGTCGAGCGGCATCTGCGCGCTTTCGGGCCCCTTGCCATCGACATGGCGGTAGCTGGCCACAGGCTCGAACTTGGGCGCGGCAAAGTCGGGGCCCACCGTGGCGCAGGCGCTCAGCAAGGCCACGGCGGACAAGGTGGCGGCAGCGGTCACGCCACGGCTCAAGGGCTTGGTGAACAACATGTTCTCTCCAGCGTTTTTCATCGTCATCAAGTCAATGGGCACCGGCGCCGCCACCCGAAGGCGACTTCACCTTGTCGGCGAACCACAGCACGCCGATGCAGGCGAACAGCACGCCCGCCATCATCAGGAAGCCGTCGTTGTAGGCCATCACAAAGCTCTCTCTGCGCACGATGCGGTCGATCACCGAGATGGCTTGGTCAGCGGCTCGTGCGGGGTCGATGCCACTGGCGATGAAGCCTTGCGTCAACTGGTCCAGGCGCGAGCGCGTGGCATCGGACAGCATGGACACCGACTCGCCGAGCACCGCCGAATGGAAGTGCTGGCGGTTGGTGAGCATGGTGGCCAGCATGGCGATGCCGATGGAGCCCCCCAGGTTGCGCGTCATGTTGAACAGGCTGGAGGCCGATGGCATGTCCTTGGGCGCGATGCCCGACATCGCGAAGTTCGACAGCGTCAGCATGATGAAGGGCTGGCCCAATGCGCGCACCACTTGCGACGCCAGCAACTGGTCGTAGCCCACCGAGGCGTCCATGAAGCCGTTCATCAGGCAAGACGTGCCAAACAAGCCCAGCCCGATGGTGCACATCACCCGGTTGTCCACACGCGACGACATGATGGCGGCCACCGGCATGATGAACAGTTGCGGCAAGCCCGCCCACATGATCACTTCGCCGATTTGCATGGGCGTGTAGCCCGCGATCTGGCCCAGGTACAAAGGCAGCAGGAACGAAGAGCCGTACAAGGCCATGCCCGTGACCGCGGCCAGCAAGGCCGACACGAAGAAGTTGCGGCGCAGGTAAAGGCGCAGGTTCACGAAAGGCTCATCGCGCAGCAAGCTGGTGGCCACCCAGCCAACCAGGCCCACCGCAGCCAGCGTGGCGAAGGTGCGGATGAAGTTCGAATCGAACCAGTCCTTGGAGTTGCCCTCTTCCAGAAAGATGGTCAGGCTGCCCAGGCCCACGGCCATGAAGGCGATGCCGACCCAATCGGCTGTGGCCAGCAGCGACCAATTGCGGCCTTCCTTGTCCAGGCCCCACAAGATGCCAAAGATCAGCAAAATGCCGGGCACCCAGTTGATGTAGAAGATCGAAGGCCAGCCGTACAACTCGGACAGGTAGCCGCCCAGCGTGGGGCCCAGCGTGGGGGCAAGCGTGGCGGTCAGCCCGAACATGGCCATGCCCACAGCGCGCTTCGATGATGGCAATTTGGTCATCACCAAGGTCAGGGCCATGGGGATCAGGGCACCACCCGTGAAGCCCTGCATCATGCGGAACACGATCATGCTGGGCAGGTTCCAGGCCGCGCCGCACAGGGTGGAACAAACCAGGAACAGCGCGGTGGTGCCGACCATGTAGGTGCGCAGGCCCAGCACACGCGCCATCAAGCCGGTCAGCGGGATGACAACGATCTCGGCGCACAAATAGGCGGTGGAAATCCAGGAGCCTTCCTCTTGCGTTGCCGACAGCGAACCCAGGATGTCCTTCAGCGATGAGTTGGTGATCTGGATGTCCAGCACCGCCATGAAGGCACCGAGCAGGCCGGCCGCCACGGCGAACCAGGTGCGCAGGTCGATGCGCTGGTTCGGGTCCGCCAGGGCGGGCACGAAGGGCGCTGAGGGTGATGCGGCGCGCGACATGGTGCGCGGCTCAGTGTTGCGCGTCAGGCGACTGGCGCAGGTCCACTTCGGCCAGGGCCGACATGCCGGGGGCCAGGCGGCCTGCCAGGCGCTGCAGGTCGGCGTCGGCCAAGGTCAGCTTGACGGGCACGCGCTGCACGATCTTGGTGAAGTTGCCGGTGGCATTGTCGGCAGGCAGCAGGGCGAACTGGTTGCCCGAGGCGGGCGAGAAGCTGTCCAGCCTGGCCTTCAGATGCTGGCCGGGCAAGGCGTCGATCACCACATCCACTTCCTGACCAGGCTTGAGGCCGGCCAGTTGCGTTTCCTTGAAGTTGGCCGTGACCCACACCTTGTCTTCCACGATGGCGGCCAGTTGCTGGCCCGCTTGCACGCGCGCACCGACTTCCACATTGCGCTTGCCCAGGCGGCCACTGACGGGCGCCACGATGCGGTTGTAAGTCACTTGCAGCTGGGCATCCTTGGCCTGCGCCTGCAGCACCTTGATCTGGGCCTTGAGCACCTCGCGCGCAGCCTGGGCTGCGCCCACTTGCGCCTGCGCGGCCAGGGCCGCGTCCTTGCGGGCTGCCACATCGGCCAGGGCGCCCGTGCGGGCCGCATTGGCCGCGTCCAGCTCGGACTTGGCCACGGCCTTCATCTGCGTGTTGTAGAGCTGGCCATAGCGCTCGGCATCCTGCTGGGCACGCAAGGACAGCGCTTGTGCTTGGGCCACCTGGGCCTGCGCGGCACTGGCCGAGGCACGGGCCTGCGCTGTCTGGGCATCGGCCTGCAGCACCTGCTGTTCAACCGAGGCAATCTGCGCGCGGATCTGCTCCAGCTTCACGTTCTGGTCGGCCGGGTCGAGTTCGGCGATCACCTGGCCCTCTTTCACGATCTGGTTGTCGTCGACCAGCACCTTGGTGACCACCCCCGAGATCCGCGCCGAGATGGGATGCACGTGGCCGGCCACGTAGGCATTCTCGGTCTCGACAAAGTTCTGGCTGCGCCAGTACATGCGGCCACCAAAACCCAGGCCGGCCAGGATCAGCACGCCCAGCACCCCATAAACACGGACCTTGGAGGGCGGCTTCTCGGCGGGCTGCAAAGGCGCAGGGCCAGCCGGGCTGGTGGCAACGAGGGTGACGGGTTCGGTCTTGGCCGGGTTCTGCATGGCGCGCACTCTCTGGCAATGAAATGGAGTCAGCGCATTATTTGCCCCGGCTTGGTCACTGTCAAGAAATGAAACGCTTTCATTTCATTAAATTGTTGGGTAAAGTGCGGCTCATGTCCAAAATGACCGATTCCCCCAGGCCACGCCCCGCTTCTGCCGCCAAGAAAGTGCCCAGCAAGGGCGCGGGCCGCCCGCGCGCCGCCGAGGTGGAAGCGCGTTTGCACGACCTCAAGCAGACCGCCGGCCGGCTCTTCCTTGAAAAGGGTTACGGCAACGTCAGCCTGGAAATGATCGCCCGCGAAGCCCGCGTGGCCGTGCGCACCATCTACATCAAGTTCGGTGGCAAGAACGGCTTGTTGAGTGCCCTGCTCCAGGACAAACGCGCGCAGTTCTTCGCCGACATGGATCTGGACAAGGACCAACGCCCCATCCGCGAGGTGCTCGACGATTTGGCGACGCGGCTGTACAGCCTGCTGACCTCGCCCGAGGCCGTGGGACTGCAGCGCATGTTGGCCGCGGAGGCGCGCAGCAATCCGCAGTTGGTCGACACTTTCTTTGCGATGGGGCCCAACGTCACGCGCGATGCCATTGCCCGCTTCCTGAAACGCCCGGAGGTGCGCGCCCAGTTGCGCGATGACCTGCCCGAAGACCAGTTGCCCGTGCACCTGATCAACTGCGTCTTGGGCGACCAGCTCTCTCGCGTGCTGCGCGGCCAACCGGAAGGCACGCCCGAGCAATGCACTTTGGCACGGCGCAGGCGCATGGAGCTGTTCTACCGCAGTGTGCTGCGCTGATACGCCAGTCGTGCGGGAGGCACGGCTGGCCTAGTGGGTGATGGGCTTCGTGCGCAGCCGCTCGGCGATCTTGCCTTTCACTTCGTCGAACGAGGGGACCGGCGTAACCCGCTCGCCAGTCACCTCAATGACATGCCAGCCAAACTCGGTCTTGACGGGCTCAGGGCTCAATCCGCGCGGCGCCAGGCTGATCATGCCCTGTGAAAACCTGGGCACAAAATTGCCGGGACCATTCCATCCCAGATCACCGCCCTCCTTACTGGAGCCTGGATCCCTGGAAACTTCGCGGGCCACGAACTCGAACGACTCACCATCCTTGATGCGCTTCAGAGCCGCCTGCGCCTCTGTTTGCTTCTCTACCAGGATGTGGCGCACCTTGTATTCCTTTGCATCGATCTGGGCCACGATGCGATCGTACTCGGCACGCACCTGCGCTGGTGTGACCTCAACCTCTGGCACCAGGCGGTTTTCTGTCGGGATACCAGCGAGATTGGGGTAATCCGCCCGCATGTCCTGCGTGGTCGGCCCGTAATTGTTCTTGGTCGATTTGAGGAACCATTCGAAGTGGATCATTCCGCCCCTGAAGGAGGACGAGGTGCCGGCGTCGAAATCACCCATGTAATAAGCACGGCCAGGCTCGAAGCGCATACCTTTGAAACCATTTCGCGCCGGAGCGGGCTTGCGCGCCTGCACGTCCCCATCCGGATTGGTGTAAACAATCTCGGTCAATGAGCAGGATGCGGGCTTGACCTTGATGGCCAGCACCGGTTTGTCCCGATCAAAGCGCAACACGTACTTCTGCTGGTTGGAGCACTGCAGCGAAAAACCCATGCTGGAATGCCCATCGATGGCCAGCCAGTTCTTGGGGGCATCAATGTGAAAACGCCCGTACAGATAAGCATCCTCGGCGGTGGGCACTTCGGTGGTGGACACACGAGGGGTGTAGTTGGCGCAGGCGCACAAGGACAACAACAAAAACACCCCAACAAAACGACGAATGCCGTCACTCAAATGCCCAGCGAACATCCGGCTCTCCCTTGATCATGGAGTCGAGTGTAATCGGGCATTACCTGCAGGACGCCCTTGAACCAAGGGATTAGCTCATCACGCCGCGCGGCCACATTCCTGGCAACCATTGGCGTGCACATGCTCCGAGGAATCGCTCGCCTGGGTTGAAGCAATGCCTCGCGGTGCCAGTCGCACCCAGGCCTCATCGCCCTGCTCGCCAATCTTCAGGCGCAAAGCCTTCGCCGCCTTGACCATGTTGGACAAGGCCGCCTCGGTCTCGATCCAGCCACGGGTCTTCAAGCCGCAATCGGGGTTCACCCACAGGCGTTGCGGGGGGATGACTTCGCAGGCGCGCTCCAACAGCTTTTGCATCGCGTCCACCCCCGGCACACGCGGCGAATGGATGTCGTACACGCCCGGCCCGATCTCGTTGGGGTAGTCGAAGGCCCCAAAGCCATCCAGCAATTCTATGGCCGAGCGCGAGGTCTCGATGGTGATCACATCGGCGTCCATGGCCGCGATGGACGGCAGGATGTCGTTGAACTCGGCGTAGCACATGTGGGTGTGGATCTGCGTTTCGTCCTTCACGCTGGCGGCTGAGATCTTGAAGGCGCGCACGGCCCATTCCAGGTAAGCGGCCCAATCGCGCCGGCGCAAGGGCAATCCTTCGCGGATGGCCGGCTCGTCGATCTGGATCACTTTGATGCCGGCCTTTTCCAGGTCGCTCACCTCGTCGCGGATGGCCAGGGCCAGTTGCAACGCGGTGGTTTCGCGCGGCTGGTCATCGCGCACGAAGGACCACTGCAGCATGGTGACGGGGCCGGTCAGCATGCCCTTCATCAGGCGGTCGGTGAGCGACTGGGCGTAGCGCGTGGTCTCCACCGTCATGGGCTCGGGGCGGAACACATCGCCGTAGATGATCGGCGGCTTGACGCAGCGTGAGCCATAGCTTTGCACCCAGCCATTCTCGGTGAAGGCATAACCCCACAGCTGCTCGCCAAAGTACTCGACCATGTCGTTGCGCTCGGCCTCGCCATGCACCAGCACGTCCAGGCCCAGCTCCTCTTGCTTGCGCACGGCCAGCTCGATCTCGCTGCGGATGCGTTGCAGGTAATCCAGCGCGCTCAGCTCGCCACGCTTGTGCGCCGCCCGGGTCTGGCGGATGGCCGCGGTTTGCGGGAAGGAGCCGATGGTGGTGGTGGGCAGGGGCGGCAGTTGCAAGGCCTGGCGTTGCTTGTCGATGCGCTGGGCAAACGGGCTGGCGCGGTGGGCCATGCTGGTGGTGACGGCCGCCAGGCGCTTTTGCACCAGGGCATTGACCACGCGCCCTGACTGCCGCCGCGAGGCCTGCGCCGCATCCGAGGCGGCCAGCTCGGTGGCCACAATGGCTTCGCCCTCGTTCAGGGCCTGCCCCAGCACCGTCAGCTCCTGCAGCTTCTCGGTGGCAAAGGCCAGCCATGACTTGACCTCGGCATCCAGCTTCTGCTCGCTGGCCAGCGACACCGGCGTGTGCAGCAAGGAGCAAGAGGGCGCCACCCAGAGGCGGTCACCCAACTCGGCGTGCAGGGGCTGCAACAGCGCGAGCACGCGGCGCAAATCAGTGCGCCAGATGTTGCGGCCATCGACCACGCCCACCGACAACACCGCATCCTTGGGCAGCACCTGGCGCCAGGCACCGAGCTGCTGCGGCGCCCGCACCAGGTCAATGTGGAAACCTTGCACCGGCAACTGCGCCGCCAGCACCGCGTGGTCGGCGGCCGTGTCGAAGTAGGTGGCCAGCAAGAGCTTGACGCCTGCCCCGGCCAGATCAGCATAGGCCGGGGCGAAGGCCGCGCGCCAATGGGCATCCAGTTCCAGGCACAGCGCGGGCTCGTCAACCTGCACCCAGGCAATGCCCCGGTCGGCCAGGCGAGCGAGGATGCGCTGGTAGGCGGTCACGATCTTGGGCAACAAGCTCAAGCGGTCGAAGCCCGCCACGTGCGATTTGGCCAACCACAGGTAGGTGATCGGGCCGATCAGCACGGGCTTGACGGGCAGGCCTTGCGACAACGCTTCGTCGATGTCGTCAAAGAGCCAGTCCACGCCACCATCGAAGGTGCTTTGCGCGTCCAGCTCGGGGACCAGGTAGTGGTAGTTGGTGTCAAACCATTTGGTCATCTCCATCGCGGGTTGGGCCGCATTGCCGCGCGCCAGTTCAAAGTACTGGGCAAGGCTCAGCGTCTTGGCATCAAAACCAAATCGTTTGGGCAGGCAGCCCAGCAAGGCAGAGGTCGACAGCATCTGGTCGTACCAGGCAAATTCACCGGCGGCCACGGCGTTCAGGCCAGCGCCCTTTTGCGCCTGCCAGTGGCGTTGGCGCAATTGCGCGCCCACCTGGCGCAAGGCGGCTTCGCTCAACTCACCGCGCCAGAAAGACTCTTGCGCGGTCTTGAGTTCGCGTTGGGCGCCAATGCGCGGAAAGCCAAGGATGTGGGTGCGGGCCATGAGAACTCTCTGAAGAATGGGTGGGAATGCCACGCAGTCTGCGCAAGGCCAGCATTTGAATCAAGCGATGAGTTTTCACGTTGACATGAATTTCATTCATGTTTCTTGGCGCGCCCTTGTTTCATGCATCATCCAGGGTCACTTCTTCATCAATGCTGGCCTGCCATCATGATCAAAGCGACGATCCCCATGCGATTTGCCACCATGGCGCTGAGCCTGGCCTGCTGCCTGTCCGCGGCGCAGGCACAAGTGCCACAGGCGCAAGAGCCCACGCCGCCCACACGCCAATACACCTTCTCCTGGAAGTTCCTGGACGAATCCAACCTGGCCCCTCGTGGTGGCTCCACCCGCGGGGCCGACGTCAAGCTGGTGACCGAGCCCACGCCCGAGTGGCAGGCCTTGCAGGCGCCGGGCTTGAGCCCATTCGAGCGTGATCGGCGCGCCATCCTGGCGATGGCGGGCGGCTACCGCGCCAGCTTCGACTTCATCGAGGTGGCCGGCTTCCGTGGCGACTTCAAGCCCGACAGGCCCTACCAAAGCTGGGGCACCGAAAAAGTCTATGTGCTGGAAGACAAGGGCCGGTCGATTGTGCTGCAGCATTTGCTGGTCATGTCCATGGTGGGCGAAGACGGCCAGGTGCAAGGCCCCTTCGTGACCAAGCATTGGCGGCAGGATTGGCAGTACGAGCCCGCCGATCAACTGGTCTACCAGGGGCACAACACCTGGGCACGCGTGAAGGTGCCCAAGGACCAGCGGCCCGGCCATTGGCGCCAGACGGTCTACCAGGTGGACGACTCTCCGCGTTACTCGGGCGTGGCCAAGTGGCAGCACCTGGGCAACTATTCCAGCTGGGGCGACGACGATGGCTGGCGCCCCCTGCCGCGCCGTGAATACAGCGTGCGCAAGGATTACCAGGTGCTCATTGGCAGCAACCGCCACACCATCACGCCAACGGGATGGGTGCATGAGCAGCAAAACCTCGAGGTGGCACTGGACGCACAGGGCCGTTTGGCCCTCACCACACCCGTGGTCGCGCGCGAGCTGGGCTTCAACCGTTATGAACGCATCACCGACTTTGATTGGAGCCTGGGCGACCGCTATATCCAGACGACGGAGTCAGTGTGGTCGGCCGTGCGCCGCAAGTGGGATGAGGTGATCGCGCGCCCCGGGCCTTTGCGCTTGAAAGGCGCGCCTGACCAGGACCAGCTGTTCGTGCCCTTGTACGAGTACGCGGAATCGGTGGCCGAATCGCCCAAGCCGCCAAGTCGGGCTGACATCTTCAAGCAGGTGAACCAAGCCGTGGATGCCTACCTTGATGAGCCGCGGGAACGCGCATTGCCACTGCGTAAGGGTCCCATCAACTATCTGAGGAACATACCATGAGCAAACTGAGCAAAGGCTTGACCATCACCGCCGTGAGCGCTGCTTTGGCCGGCAGCATTGGATTCGCTTACGCACAATCGTCGTCCACGGGCCAAGGCTCCGCGGCCAACCCCAGTGCAACCACCAGTGGCACCATGAGCACGCCGTCGACGTCGGGGATGAGCAACACCACCGACACCAGCCGTTCGACGAACCAGATGAACACGCAGAACAACAGCACGGGCACCACGGGCGCGACCGGCACCACCAGCGGCACGACGGGCAACAGCACCGGCACCAACTCCAGCACCAACCTGGAACGCGGCACTGGCGCCAATGCCAACGACGGGCTGAACACCATGCCAGCCACGGGCGCCGGCAATGAGACTTCGGCACCCTCGACCATGAGCCCTGACCGCCCTCCCCGCGCTGACCGCAATTAAGCCAGTGGCGAGTGAAGTGACCGCCTTGGCGGTCACTGCGGCAAACCGGGTCAAGAGCCCGGTTTGTTCGTTTTCAAGGCTGAAAACACATCACGCCCGGACGGCGTTTCTGGCAACACGTACATGACACCGCGGCGGCTTTGGAACAAAGGCTTCACCACCGTGTCAAAAAAGGCCACCGGCACATTGATGCAGCCATACGAGATGCGGTTGTCGGCGGGCGTAGCCGTGGCCAGCCGCTGCAAGCGGCGCTCCTCGGGATTGGTGGCCCGCACGCGGTGCATCGAAACCGCCGCGTCATAGTCAATCCAGAAAATGTCTTCGCCTTGGGCATTGCGGCCAGGCTCAATGGCAAACCGGCCGGCTGGCGTGGTGCGCTCGTCGGGCCGGATGTCGGCGATCTTGCGCTGCCCAATGCCAGGCACCGAGGCATCGCCCCGCGCACTGCCCAGCAGGATGGGCGAAGAGCCCTGTACCCGCCCATCGGGCTGGAACACGAACAAGCGCGCCTGCACCTTGTCGATGATGGCAAAGGGTTGGCCCTGGGTGTCGCGGGTCTGCACCACCGAATCGGCCAACTGCTGAATGGGATCTGTGCTGCTGGCTGCACCGCCAATGGCCGGGATTAAGGCCAGTGCGCAGGTCAGCCCGCACAACAAAGTGTGGGTTTTGGTCATGCCTGCCCTTAGCAATTGGCACTCCCATCCAAGCCAGAACACCGGCACATTGTTCAGAAAAAAATTCCGATCCCTGGCGTGTTCGCAAGGCGGCTTTGGGTACGCCGATTGCTCATGCTGTGCAACACCAAGAAAAAACCATGGAGCGCACCACAACGTGTTGACCGACCAAGATCTGTACCTGTTTGGCGAAGGCACTCACGCACGTTTGCATGACCAGATGGGTTGCCATCTGACAGGCGAGCAAGAAGGCGCGCATTTCAGGGTGTGGGCGCCCAATGCGATCAGCGTGTCGGTCATCGGCGATTGGAACCACTGGGATCCCAACGCCAACCCTTTGCAACTGCGCCACGACCGCAGCGGCGTGTGGGAAGGGCAGGTGCCGCAGGCGCGGCATGGCCACGCCTACAAGTACCGCGTGCATGGCCATGGCGGTTTGTACGTGGCCGACAAGGCCGACCCCTTTGCCGTGCATGCCGAGGTTTCACCCGCCAAGGGCAGCCGCGTCTGGTCACTGGAGCACGAATGGCAGGACGGCGAATGGATGCGCACGCGCCACGCCAAGAATGGGCTGGATGCACCCATGTCGATCTACGAGTTCCATGTGGGCTCATGGCGGCGCGATGGCCAAGGCCCCGTGAACTACCGGGAACTGGCCCACGCCCTGGCCGATTACGTGGTGCAGATGGGCTTCACCCATGTGGAGTTGATGCCCATCACCGAACACCCGTTCTATGGATCTTGGGGCTACCAGACCACCGGGTATTTCGCGCCCACCTCCCGCTACGGCACGCCCCAGGATTTCATGCATTTCGTGGACCACCTGCACCAGCGCGGCATTGGCGTGATCCTGGATTGGGTGCCCTCGCACTTTCCAACCGACGAGCACGGCCTGCAATACTTTGACGGCACCCACCTGTACGAGCACGCCGACCCACGCCAGGGCTTTCATCCTGAGTGGAGTTCCAGCATCTTCAATTACGGCCGCGGCGAGGTGCGCAGCTTCCTCATTTCATCGGCCATTTTCTGGCTGGAGAAATACCACATCGACGGCCTGCGCGTGGACGCCGTCGCCTCCATGCTGTACCTGGACTACGCGCGCAAGCATGGCGAGTGGATCCCCAACAAGCATGGCGGCAAGGAGAACCTCGAGGCGGTTGATTTCCTGCGCAAGCTCAACGAAGCCGTGTACCGCGAGCACCCCGATGTGGTCACCATTGCCGAAGAATCCACCGCCTGGCCGATGGTCTCGCGGCCCACATCAATGGGCGGCCTGGGCTTTGGCATGAAGTGGAACATGGGCTGGATGCACGACACGCTGGCCTTCATGCACGAAGACCCGATCCACCGCAAATACCACCTGGGCAAGCTGACTTTCTCGCTGGTTTACGCCTTCAACGAGAACTTCGTGCTGCCCTTGTCGCACGACGAGGTCGTCTATGGCAAAGGCTCGCTGCTGGGCAAGATGCCCGGAGACCAATGGCAACGCTTTGCCAACCTTCGTGCCATGTACGGTCTGATGTGGACGCATCCCGGCAAGAAACTGATGTTCATGGGCGGCGAGTTCGCGCAAGTGCGTGAATGGACGCACGAGGGGCAACTCGACTGGGGCTTGACCCAAGAGCCGGCGCACCAGGGCGTGCAGCGCATGGTCAGTGAACTCAACCGCCTCTACCGCGAAGAGCCGGCTCTGCACCAGATCGACTTCACCGAAGCGGGGTTCGAGTGGATTGAAGGCAATGACGTGAGCACGACCGTGGTGGCCTTCCTGCGCAAAGGCCGCCCAGGCACCGCGCCTTTGTTGGTGGCCGTCAACCTCACGCCCTTGCCCCGCGAGCACTACCGCACCGGCGTGCCGCTGGCCGGCCATTGGCGCGAGGTCTTCAACAGCGATGCCAAGGAGTTTGGCGGCTCTGGCTGGGGCAACCTGGGCGGCGTTGATTCATCGCCCGAAGAATCTCACGGCCGGCCCCATTCCCTTCAACTGATCCTGCCCCCCTTGTCCACCATCATCCTCAAACTGGAAACGCATGGCCACACGGACACCCTCTGACGACGGCCTGCAACGCGCGGTGATCGACGCGGTGCTGCCCGCGGTGGATGGCGGCCGCTTCGCCGCCAAAGCCATCGCGGGCGAGCCCATGATCATCCAGGCCAACTGCTTCACCGATGGCCACGACGTTCTGCGCGTGATGCTGCGCTGGCGGGCCGAGGGCGACACCGCCCCACAAGAGGTGGAGATGGCGCTCAAGAACAATGACGAGTGGTTTGCGGCTTTCACGCCCCCGGTGCCGGGTCGTTACTTCTACACCGTCGTGGCGTGGGTTGATCACTTCGAATCCTGGCGCCACGAGCTCAAACGCCGTGTCGATGACGACGACATCCGCATCGCGGCCCTCGTGGGGGCGGAGCTGATCGAAGACGCCGCCAAACGCGCCAAGGCCGCCGACCGAACCCAGCTCGCGGCCTGGGCACAACAACTGCGCCAGCACAAGGGCGATGCGCCCGCGTTGAAGGCCCTGGCCCTGGATGAAGTGCCGGCAGCCCTGGCCCGGCGCTATCCCGACCGCCAGCGGGCCACCTCGTTCGCCACCGAACTGCCCCTGGTGGCCGACCGCGAACGTGGCCGATTCAGCACCTGGTACGAACTCTTCCCCCGCTCGGCCTCAGCGCAGCCCGGGAAGCACGGCACCTTCAAGGATGTGGAACAACGCCTGCCCTACATCGCCGAGATGGGCTTTGACGTGCTGTACTTTCCGCCCATCCACCCCATTGGCCGCGTCAAGCGCAAGGGCCGCAACAACGCCCTGACGGCCGAGCCCGGTGATGTGGGCAGCCCCTGGGCCATCGGCGCCGCAGAAGGCGGCCACAAGGACATACTGCCCGAACTGGGCACGCCGGAAGACTTCCGTACCTTGGTGATCAAGGCCCGCGAACTGGGCCTGGAGATCGCGATGGACATCGCCTTCCAGTGCGCGCCCGACCACCCTTATGTCAAGGCCCACCCGGAGTGGTTCCGCTGGCGCCCGGATGGCACCGTGCAATACGCCGAGAACCCGCCCAAGAAGTACCAGGACATCTACCCCTTCAACTTCGAGACCGAAGACTGGCGCGCCTTGTGGCAAGAGCTCAAAAGCGTGTTCGACCATTGGATTGGCCAAGGCGTGACCATCTTCCGCGTCGACAACCCGCACACCAAGGCCTTCCCTTTTTGGGAATGGGCCATCACGGCCATCAAGCGCGAGCACCCCGAAGTGCTATTCCTGGCCGAGGCCTTCACGCGCCCAAAGGTGATGCACCGGCTGGCCAAGCTGGGCTACTCGCAGTCTTACACCTACTTCACCTGGCGCAACACCAAGCAGGAGTTGACGGAGTACTTCACCGAGCTGTCGCAAGGGCCGGGCAAGGATTACTTTCGCCCCAACGCCTGGCCCAACACGCCCGACATCCTGAGCGAGCATCTGCACGCGGGTGGCCGCCCCATCTTCGCCCTGCGCCTGGTGCTGGCCGCGACCCTGTCGTCCAACTACGGCCTGTACGGCCCCGCCTACGAGCTGCTGGACAACGCGCCCCGCAGCCCCGGCAGCGAGGAATACCTCAACTCCGAGAAATACCAGCTGCGCCATTGGGGCGAGTGGGACGTGGCCCGGCCCGACAGCCTGGCCCAGTTCATCGCCAAGGTCAACGCCATCCGGCGGGACAACCCCGCCTTGCAGTCCAACCACAGCCTGCGCTTTGTGGACATCGACAATGACCAGCTCATCGCCTACGCCAAGCAAACCGCCGATGGCGACAACCTCATCCTGAGCATCGTCAACCTGGACCCGCACAACACGCAATCCGGCTGGATCACGCTGGACGCGAGCGTCCTGGCGCTCAACCACGAATCACAGTACGAAGTGCACGATCTGCTGAGCGACCAACGCTTCACCTGGCAAGGTTCGCGCAACTTCGTCATACTCGATCCACGGCAATCACCGGCCCATGTTTTCCGTGTGCGCCGCCGGCAGCACAACGAGCAAAGCTTTGACAACTTCGCCTGAGAGCGCCTTGATGAACGCACCGCGAACACCGCACCTGGAAGAAGCTGAACAAGGCGCCACCACCCCGGTGACCGACGCCGCCCTTTGGTACAAAGACGCGGTCATCTACCAGCTCAACGTCAAGGCCTTCTTTGACAGCAATGACGATGGCATGGGCGACTTCAAGGGCGTGGCTGCCAAGCTGGATTACGTGAAGGACCTGGGCGTCAACACCATCTGGCTGATGCCCTTCTACCCCTCGCCCTTGCGCGACGATGGCTACGACATCTCGGGCTACGACGATGTGCACCCGCAGTACGGCACGCTGGACGACTTCAAGCTCATGCTCGATGAGGCCCACAAGCGCGACCTCAAGGTCATCACCGAACTCGTCATCAACCACACCTCGGACCTGCACCCCTGGTTCCAGGCCGCCCGCAAGGCGCCTCCCGGCTCACCCGAGCGCGACTTCTACGTGTGGAGCGACACCGACCAGAAGTACCTCGGCACCCGCATCATCTTCACCGACACCGAGACCTCCAACTGGACTTGGGACCCGATCGCCAAGGCCTATTACTGGCACCGCTTCTTCAGCCACCAGCCTGATCTGAACTTCGACAACCCGCTGGTGCTGGAAGCCATCTTCAAGACGATGCGCTTCTGGCTGGACATGGGCGTCGATGGCTTCCGCCTGGACGCCATCCCCTACCTGATCGAGCGCGACGGCACCAACAACGAGAACCTGCCCGAGACCCACGACATCATCAAGCAGCTGCGCGCCGCCATCGACGCCAGCTACAAGAACCGCTTCCTGCTGGCCGAAGCCAACCAGTGGCCTGAAGACGTGCGTGAGTACTTCGGCGATGGCGACGAGTGCCACGCCGCTTACCACTTCCCTTTGATGCCGCGCATCTACATGGCCATCGCCCAGGAAGACCGCTTCCCGGTGACCGAGATCATGCAGCAGACGCCGGACATCCCCG
>PNKV01000027.1 GCA_013822685.1 Leptothrix sp. (in: b-proteobacteria) | reverse complement strand
GTCGCCGAAACTCTCTTCGCGCCTTTCAGGCGCTGCGTTCAAACATCGGCGACAAGCCAGTGGACGATGCGCGCTTCGCGCGCCCACCTCGCCGCTGCGCTCCTCAGCACCAACAAGGCGCCTCCGCCGAATCCCCACCCCGCGCTGCCAAAACAACGCACTAAACCCGGCACGCCATCACCAAGAAGCTCAGTTAGCTCCCAACCGCTCCGCCGTCCACCGCAGCAAATCCAGCCACATCTGGCGAATCTCCGCCTCCTGCGGCGTGCGAATGGCGCTCGGCAACTCGATCGTCACCACGGGCATCTTCTTGTGCACACCGCCATAGTTGCCAAGGCTGCCCGGAAAGATCCCCACCTGGTCCAGGTACAAGCGCCCCAGCTTCTGCGGTGGCGAGGTGGGCCCGTCAAAGTCCAACACGCCATAAGGCGCGTGCACCGACACGATCAAATCGGGCTTCCAGCGTTCCATCTCGTCGAACAACCACTTCGATTCGGGCTCGGACAAAGGCTTGGGGCCTGGGTAACGGCGCGGATCGTTCTTGGTCCGCTTGCTCCAGTAATGCGGCGCCTCCTTGTCCCAATTGGGCGTGGGGAAGTTGCGGTTCAAATCCACCCCCCGGGCGTTGGTGCGCTGCGGGCGAGCCAGCAGCATGCCGTCCGGGTTCATCAAAGGCACGAAACGCCAGTGGATGTTGGACGGCGTCTCCGTGGCGGCGCGGATCCAGTGCAGCACCAGCGAGGTCGACGACAGCTCATCGCCATGCACACCGCCAATCACCAGCACGCGCAAGTGCGCGTTGGGCGAAATGACGTCGCGCTGCATCAGCGCATGCCCATGAACCGACTTGGCGCCATTGGTCTGCAGTTGCGCCTGGGCGCACAAGGCCATCGGCACATTGGGCAGCCGGCCGGCGGCCTGCTGACAAAAAGCTTGCGGCGTCTGGATCAATGCCACAGGCTTGGGAGGGGGCACCAACTTGGACTTGGTAGCGGGCACCGCCTTGGCGGCAGCCGCTGCAGGTGTTTTCGCGCCATCAGGGGCGGCCTGCGCAGACAGCGCCAAGGACAGCAGCGCCCCCATGAGCGCCAAGGAGAAACGCAAGTTCATCGGGCGAGGTTCTTCAAAGCCAGCTTGATGCCGTCGCTCACGGAGACATCGGCCGGCAGTTGTTTGAGTGTGGCCTGCGCTTCCTTGTCGGTGTAACCCAGGGCCAGCAGGGCCTGCAGGATGTCCGATTGCGCATCGCTGACCATCGAAAAGCCCGGGGCCGAGAGCGCGGGCGCCAGCTTGCCCTTGAGCTCCAGCAACAGGCGTTCGGCGGTTTTCTTGCCGATGCCGGGCACCTTGACTAGGCGGGCCGCATCTTGCGCCGCCACAGCCTGGGCCAGCTCGTCGGTGCTCAAGCCCGACAGCAAGGCCAAAGCGATGCGCGGGCCCACGCCACTGATCTTGGTCAACTCGCGGAAGGAAGCGCGCTCGCCCGCGGTCAGAAAACCATACAGCAGCTGGGCGTCTTCACGCACCACGAACTGGGTCAGCAAGGTCACGCGGGCGCCGAGCTCGGGCAGGTTGTAGAAGGTGCTCATGGGCACCTGCACTTCGTACCCCACGCCGTTGCAATCGACCAGCACGTGGGGCGGGGACTTCTCGGCGAGAAGCCCGGTCAGGCGGGAAATCATCGGCGGAACAGGCCCAATCGTTGCGCTTCAAGCGCCGCTTCGGCACGCGAGGACACGTTCAGCTTGCGGTAGATCTGCTTGACGTAGTCGGCGATGGTGTGGCGCGACAGGTTCAGCTGCACGCCAATCTCGGGCAGGGTGAAGCCCTTGGCCACGCGCAGCAACACTTCGTTCTCGCGGTCGGTCAGCTGCACGTGCGGGGTCACCGAATCGGCCTGCGAGATGGGTTGCTGGCTGGCCTGCGCCGTGAAGTACTTGATCACGCGGCGCGCGATGGACGGCGACAGCGGCGGCTCGCCCAGGCTGATGCGGTGCAGTTGCTCGGCCAGTTGCTCGCGCGATTGCTCTTTCAACAAGTAACCAAATGCACCGGCTTGCAAAGCGGGGAACAAGTGCTCGTCGTCATCGTGGATGGTGACCACGACCGACTGCACGTCGGGCTGCTTCTCACGCAGCGCCTGCACCACCTCGACGCCCGATCCATCCGGCAGGCCCAGGTCGCACAAGGCCACGTCGAAACGCACGGCGTTGACGAGTTCAAGCGCGTCATGCACGCGAGCACTCTCGCTGATGTGGGCGCCCGGGAACACTTGCAGCGCCAGCGTTTTCAGCCAGGCGCGGATTTCGGGAAGATCTTCAAGCAACAGAATCTGCTTCATGGCCGAGGCCTCACATCAAGGTGTCGTGCCCAGGGGAGATCCCTGCGCACTGTCGGGGATGCTAGCAGTGCTAGCGGGCTGCGTGTGCTCTATGGCCACCTTCTGTTGCACGACGGCAATTTCCAGCGGCAAAGTGAGCCGAATGACGGTGCCAAAACCGGGGCCTGACTCCACCAGGCATTGCCCGCTGAGCTGTTTGGCACGGTGCTTCATGCTGGTCATGCCATGGCCGCGGTCCAGGCGGCCGTCCAGCTCCATCGGGATGCCCTTGCCATTGTCCTGGATCACCAGCAAGAAGTCATGGTGCTCCAGGTGCACATCGGTGTGAATCACCACGTGCGAGGCCTGGCTGTGCTTGATGATGTTGCTGACGGCCTCGCGGATGATCCGCGTGGTCTGCACATAGGTGCGCGCCGACAGCGGCTCTTCCACCTCGTCGATGGAATTGCGCCATTCGATCTCGATGCCGGCTTGGCCCAGGCGCGACACGACCTCGGCGCGCCAGTCGGCCAGAGCGTCGGACAGCACCATGGGCCGCCCCGTCAGACCGCGCACCGACAGGCGCATTTCTTCCAGCGCCTCGCGCGCCAGGGTCGAGATGCGGTCGTTGTCGCTGGTGTGCACGATGGTCAGCAACTTGGCGCCCAGGTCATCGTGCAGGTCGGCGGCGATGCGCTTGCGTTCTTTCTCGGCAATCTGCTCCACGCGCAGTTCGGCAATCTGGTTGAAGTTGCGCTCGATCTCGCCGCTGATTTCCTGCACGCGCTTTTCCAGCTGGTTGCGCGCGCCTTCGGCCGTTTTCAAGGCGCCCGCGTAGACCTGGATCAGGCGCACCGCCACCACGGAGTACAGCACCGGCATCACGAAGTAGGTGACATGCACGCCCCACACCCGCAGCAAACCGTTCTGGAAGGACAGCTCGATGCCCATCACGGCCGAAACCACGCCCAACGCCACGCTCATCAGCCAGAACTCGGGCTTGCGCGTGCGGCCGGAGTGCCACAAAAAGTAGCCAATGGCCGCGAACAGCTCCAGCGCGAACAACACATACCAAAGCCGGGCCACCAGGAACAGGCCGTTCGATCCCACCAACCACAGGCTGATCGGCAACAACAGGCACTGCGCCCACAGCAAGGCGTTGACCTGGCGGGTCAGGTCACGCGCCTTGCGGTTGCGCATGCCATGGCCCGAGTAGCCCAGCAGAAACTTGATGGCGAAGGCGGTCATGGGCGCGAACATCATCGCGATCAGCACCTCGGTGGAGATGTTGGACACGGGCAGCTCGTTGATCCACCAACGCCCTGTCATCAGCGACCAGCCAATGGTCAGCAAACCAAAGTAGGTGAGGTAACTGAGCTGGCGCACCCAGGCCAGGCCCAGCGCGAACAAACCCAGCACCACCAGGATGCCGGCGATGACCTGCGACACCGTGTTGGACCAGAACTCGTGGTCCTGGTGCATGCGCTGCATGTCCTGCAGGGGGCCGACGCGGACCTCGTCCAGACCACCCGCGCGCTGGCGGGCTGTGACCCGGTCAATCGGGTAGCCGGTCACCTTCAGATCTAACTGGTTGGCGCCGGTGCGCAACAGAAAAGACGGCAAAGGCACCACATGGGATTGGTCGCAGTTGCGCGCCACCGGCTCGACCATGCGGCCGCCGCGGTACAGCAACTGGCCATTGAGGTGAACCTCGACGTTGGAACAAGCGCGCTCGATGTAGGCGGCCAGCAGCTTGTCGGTGCTGGGCTGGATGGGCGTGTCGAAATGAACGCGGTACCAGATGCTGCCTTCGTAACCCGGGTGCGAGCGTGACCATTCGTCGGGCAACCCGACCGACTGGCCCACCCGGTCGACCGGGTAATGCGCGCTTGCACTGTCCACAGCCCAGGCGTCGCGGAACAGCAAGGTCGCCGCACCGCCATCGGCCAAGGTCGGTTTGCTCAGGCGGATGGCCTCCTGGTTGAGCACCACCAGGCCCCACCCCACCACCCAGGCCAGCGCCAAGCCCAGCGTCAACAACAACCATTGCCCGGCCCGGCTCACCGGGATGATCGTGCCGGAAGGCGTTTCAAGCGCGGCTTGGGCCGACGCGTCCGATCGCGGCCGATTCAACAGGTTTTGCCACCAGCGTTGCAACATGAATGAAGTCAATTCCATGGCCAAAACTGCGCACCATGCGCAATGTCGGGCCCATTCTGCAAGATCCGTCACACTTTGAAGGCCCGGTCAAGCGACAATTTGCGGGCTTTTTGTTCACCAACGTGTTCACCCTGGGCCTCTCAATGACCTTGCGTCACCGATTCATCCCGCTCGACAACACCCGACTCGCCCATTTGTGCGGACCGCTGGACGAACACCTGCGCACCATCGAGGCCGCGCTGGGCGTGACCCTGGCGCGGCGCGGCGACCAGTTCCGCATCGACGGCCCCAAGGGGCGCCCTGAAGAGGCTTTGGAATTGCTGGAGGCCCTGTATGCCAAATCGGCCCGGCAGCTCAGCCCGGAGCAGGTGCAATTGGCCCTGGCCTCGGCCTTGGCCAAGCGCCAGAAACCCGGGCGCGGCAAGCGCGGCGCGAAGGAGGCGGATGCGCCAGGCCCCGACGACGTCGCCGACGAAGGCCCGGTGCTGAGCACCCGCCGCAGCGATCTGCAGGGCCGCACCACCAACCAGGTCGATTACTTGCGCCACATCATGGCCCACGACCTGACCTTTGGCATCGGGCCGGCCGGCACCGGCAAGACCTTCCTGGCTGTGGCCTGCGCCGTTGACGCGCTCGAGCGCAGCATGGTTCAGCGCATCGTGCTGACCCGCCCCGCGGTCGAGGCCGGCGAACGCCTGGGCTTCCTCCCCGGCGATTTGTCACAAAAGGTCGACCCCTACCTTCGCCCCTTGTACGACGCGCTGTATGACCTGATGGGCTTTGACCGCGTCACCAAGGCCTTTGAAAAAGGCCAGATCGAGGTGGCCCCGCTGGCCTTCATGCGCGGGCGCACGCTCAGCCATGCCTTCGTCATCCTGGACGAGGCCCAGAACACCACGCCCGAGCAGATGAAGATGTTCCTGACGCGCATCGGCTTTGGCACCAAGGCCGTGGTCACCGGCGACGTCAGCCAGATTGACCTGCCCAAGGGCGCGCGCAGTGGCCTGATCGAAGCCGAGCGCATCTTGCGCAAGGTTACCGGCGTGGCCTTCACCCGGTTCACCCCGCACGACATCGTGCGCCACCCGCTGGTCGGCCGCATCGTGCAGGCCTACGACCGCGACGCCTTGAACAACCCACCTGCCGCATGAGCACTGCCAAACCGACCTTGAGCCTGAGCCTTCAATTCGCCGACAAAGCCCACCGCGAGCACCTGCCGCGCCACAAGGTGGCCCGCTGGATCAAAGCGGCACTGGCCGTGGATGGCCTGGATGGCGAGATCACCGTGCGCATCGTGGGCGAAGAAGAAGGCCGCGCGCTGAACCGTGACTTCCGCCAGAAGGACTACGCCACCAATGTGCTGACCTTCGACTACACCCAAGAGCCCGTGGTGACCGCCGACCTGGTGATCTGCGCGCCCGTGATCGAGCGTGAAGCGCAAGAGCAGAACAAGACGCTGCAGGCGCACTACGCCCACATGCTGGTGCACGGCACCCTGCATGCGCAAGGCTTCGACCACGAGGTCGACGACGAAGCCGAGGCCATGGAAGCGCAAGAGCGCCGCATCTTGGCCGAGCTGGGCTTTGCCGACCCCTATTAGCAAACAAACAAACGTTTGAATACCTGCAATCAGGGCAGGCCAAAAGCATCTAAACGCCAATGCGTGCATTACCGCACGGGCGCGGGCACGCCCAAACAGGGGGGTGTTGGGGGGCACCCCCTGACCGGGTGAGACGTCGATCTTCAGAATCCATACATCGACCAAGCCAACCCCTTGAGGTCCCCGATGTCCAACTCCAAAGCCAAGATCTACACCCGTTACCAAGCCCTGAACAACATCACTGTTCAGGACATCCGGGACATGTTCAAGGTGTTTTGCCGCTACTACGACAACGTCTCGCTCGACCAGTTCGTGACCGACCTGGGCAAGAAGACCGGCGCCTTCGTGGTGCGCCGCCAGCGTGACGACGCCATCGTGGGTTTCTCCACCTTCGGCGTGTACCGCATGCAGGTCGATGGCAAGGAAATCAAAGGCGTGTTCAGCGGTGACACGGTGCTGGAAAAGGAACACTGGGGCAACCGCGCCATCAACGCCGCTTTTGTGAAGCGCGTGCTGTGGGAAGCCATCAAGAACCCCTTCACGCCCCAGTATTGGTTCCTGATCTCGAAGGGCTACAAAACCTTCTTGCTCTTGAGCCGCAACTTCCCCGAGTACTACCCGCACCCCACACAAAAGAACGAGCACCTGCAACACATTGCCGAGACGTACTGCGAAACGCTGTTCCCCGGCAAGCTGGACAAGCAATCGATGGTGCTGGACTTTGGCGACGGCTACAACTGCCTGAAGGGCGACGTGACGCCCATCACCCGCGAGTTGCGCCAGCAGGCCGACATCGCCTTCTTTGAGAAATGCAACCCGCAGTGGGAACGCGGCACCGAACTGCCCTGCGTGGGCCGCGCCGACCTGAAGGCCTTCTTCCAGGTGATCATTCCGCAGCTGTGGAAAGTGCTGGTCAAGCCCTCACGCGCCCGGCCCGAAACCGTGCGCGAACGCGCTGGTGCCGCCTGGGCAGATTCGAGTTTTGGCAAGGCTGTGGCCCGCCACCGCGACGCCTTGTGGGGCTAATCTGACAAACTGAAACTCAAAACTTCCCAATTCAAGGGTATCTCCTCCGCTGATCTGGAGGGTCGCGAGGGATTCCCCGAAAAACCCACCATAACGCTCTTGGTTAGATTCCTTGTGTGCACCGAAGAGGCACATTTCAACCAACCATTGAACAAGGAAAAAACATGAAAGTTCTGAGCACCCAGGAAGTGTCCCAAGTCAGCGGCGGCGAGAGCCTGATCGACGCGATCCACCGCGCCGAGTACAACGCCTACGGCGTTCCCCTGATCAACGCTGGCATCTACGTGATCAATTTGTTCTCGACCACGAAGATCCCCTACGTGACGAAGCAAACCGCTCCTTGATGCCTTGACATCAGTGGCCTGCTCGCAGGCACGGCCCTGGCGGGACAAAGAATCTGGCCAGGGCTTCACAAGTATTCACAAAATCGGACAACTGTCCTACAGTACGGGCCTCCAGCAGCAGTAATCCCTCGACCTCCCACCCCAAGGAGCCAGGATGAACACACTGACACGGCGCTCGCATCTGACGCGCAGCTTCTTGCTCGCCTCGCTCCTGGCGGCGGCCAACGCGCCCGCCCAAGCCAATCCTGTCACCACCCTGCAACTGGTCATCGGCGGCATTTCGCTGACGGCGGACCTGCTGGGCATCGGCGGCACCTTCGTCGACATCTTTGGCGCGCCCAACCTCGGCACCCAATCGGACGACAGCCCGCTGTACACCTCGGGCGGCAGTTCGCCCTCGCTCGCCATCTCGGCCACCGACACCACCTTCGATCTGCTGCTCAAACAGACGAACAACATCGGCGAATTCGAGGACGACTTGCCGGCCGTGCTTTCCGGCATCACCAAGGTCAGCAGCAAGAACGGTCAAACCGACGCGTGGAGCTGGAAGATCACCCTGGAGGCCAACATCAACACCTTGTCGTTCAGCGAGCTGTCGGCGCAGGGGTTTGTGCAGCACCTGTTCGTGGTGCACCCGGACCTGGACGAATCTTCACAGGCCCCGGCGCTGAACTACGACTTGCTGGCCAGGCAGAACTCCGTGCTGTCTGCCCACAACCTTTCAAGCAGTGACACGGACACGCAAACCCACGCCAATGGGCCGCACCGGGATGTTTTGACGCCGGCTACGCTGGAGACCCGGTGGGTGACCTCGGACCAATTTGACTACGTGAACGTGCGCCTGCACGCCGTTCACGCGGTGCCCGAGCCGCAGGCCATGCTGTTGCTGGCCGCGGGGGGCTTGGTGGCAGGGCTCGCCCGACGCAGGCACGCGGGCTAGTTGGCCGGCAAAGGCCGCGCCGTCAGGCGTTCGCCAAGCCGGTCAAGAACCCGGTGGGGCCCTCGTGCAAGCACCGGGGCTTGTACTGCCCCACCCGCTTGGCAATCGCTGCGATGTGCTGGGGCGTGGTGCCGCAGCAGCCGCCGGCGATGTTCAAGAACCCCGCCTTGGCAAAGTCTTCCAACAGGCCGCCAGTGATCTCGGGCGTCTCGTCGAAACCGGTGTCGCTCATGGGGTTGGGCAAGCCGGCGTTGGGATAACAGCTGACGAAAGTGTCGCCCGCGATCTTGGTCAGCTCTTCGATGTAAGGGCGCATCAGCGCCGCGCCCAAAGCACAGTTCAAGCCGATGGCCAGCGGGTGCGCGTGCCGCACCGAATGCCAGAAGGCGCTCACGGTTTGGCCCGACAAGATGCGGCCAGAAGCGTCGGTCACCGTGCCCGAGATGATGATGGGCAGGCGCTCACCGGTGTTCTCGAACAGCTCGTCCAGCGCGAAGATCGCGGCCTTGGCGTTCAGCGTGTCGAAGATCGTCTCGACCAAGAAGACATCACAACCGCCTTCCATCAAGGCTTGGGCCTGCTCGTAATAGGCCTGGCGCAGGGTGTCGAAGCTCACGTTGCGCGCAGCCGGGTCGTTCACGTCCGGGCTGATGCTGGCGGTCTTGGGCGTGGGGCCGATGGCGCCGGCCACGAAGCGCGGTTTGTCGGGCGTGCTGTACTTGTCGCAGGCCAGGCGCGCCAGGCGGGCGCCTTCGATGTTCATCTCGCGCGCCAGCTCGGGCAGGTCGTAGTCGTCCTGGGCCACGGTGGTGGCGCCAAAGGTGTTGGTCTCGATCAGGTCGGCGCCCGCGGCCAGGTACTGCTCGTGGATCTCGCTGATCACCTCGGGCTTGGTCAACTGCAAGAGCTCGTTGTTGCCCTTGAGGTCCTTGTGGTGGTCCAGGAAACGCGTGCCACGGTAGTCGGCTTCGGTCAGCTTGTAGCGCTGGATCATGGTGCCCATGGCGCCATCCAGGATGGCGATGCGCTCGCGCATGATCTCGGGCAACTGGGCCCCACGGGTGTAGGGGCGGCGTTCCACCGGCAAGGTGGTGGGGGAGGGGGTGAGGATGGCGCTCATCCCCCTATTGTAGGAACCCCGTCAAGTCGCCGCTGCAAAGTGGCCAATCCGCGTCATTCAGGCCGCTCAAGGCGCATCGGTGGCGAGGGCCGGGGCACCGCCTCGCTGCTGCGTGCCCACAAGGCCATCTGCACCGGCGACATGGGCCGCGCGAACAGATAGCCCTGCAGCTCATCGCAGCCAAAGCGCAAGAGGATGTCCTGCTGGTGCGCGGTCTCCACGCCTTCGGCCACCACGTTCAGCCCCAGGGCGTGCGACAGGCGCACGGCCGCGTCCACGATGGCTTGGGCATCTTCGTCATGCTCCAGGCTTTGCACAAAGCTGCGGTCGATCTTGAGCTGGCAGGCCGGCAGCTTGCGCAGCTGGCTGAGGTTGGCGTTGCCCGTGCCGAAGTCATCGATCGACACCTGCACGCCCAGGCGCATGAACTGCTCGAACAGGCGCACGCAGGCCTGTGGATCGGCCATGGCCGCGATCTCGGAGACCTCGAACATCAGCCGGTCGGCCTGGATGCGCTGCGCCTTCAACGCGTGCTCGATGCGCTCGACCAGGTCGGCCTGGCGCACCTGGTGTACCGACAGGTTGATGGCCACGCGAAGGTCCAGGCCTTCGTCCTGCCAGGCGCGTTGCTGGCGGCAGGCTTCGTCGATCACCCATTGGCCCAGGGCGCCGATCAAGCCAAAGCGCTCGGCCACCGGGATGAACACGCTGGGCTCCATCGGCCCTTGTTGCGGATGCCGCCAACGCAGCAGGGCTTCCACGCCGGTCAGGCGGCCGCTCTTGGTGTCCACCTTGGGCTGGTAATCGAGCGACAAGCCCTCGCCGCCCAGGTCCAGGGCATGGCGCAGGTCGCGCTGCATGTCAATCTGCGCCTCGCTGTTCACGGCCATGTGGGGCTCGAAGAACACGTGCATGCCACCGCCGGCCTGCTTGGCCACGGCCATGGCCGCATCAGCGTGGGCAATGAGCTTGGCGCGCGGGCCATGCTCCGGGTACAACACGATGCCCACTGAGCACGACAAACGCAGGTCACGGCCCTCAACCCGGATGACTTCGGCCAGGCTGGCACGCAGGCGCGCGGCCACCACGGCCGCCGCAGAGGCATCGGGGTGGCTGTCCAGCAGCATCAGGAACTGGTCACTGCCCAGGCGCGCCACGGTGTCGGACTGGCGGGCCTGCAAAGCCACGCGGCGCCCCACCTCGCGCAGCAACTCGTCGCCCGCCTTGTGGCCATACGACTCGTTGACCGCCTTGAAGCCGTCCAGGTCGATGAACAGCACGCCCAGGCGGCGGCTGGACGCCTCGGCCCGACGGGCGGCACCATCCAGCCGGTCTTCAAACAAAAGGCGGTTGGCCAGCCCCGTCAGCGGATCGTGGTGGCTCAGGTCCCTCAGGTTGACGGGCGCGGGCGGCATGGCCAGGGGCACCACGGCGGGACTGGCCCAGAGTGCCTTGGCGCGGGCGATCCAGCGGTCAATTCGGCGCATTCAAAACCTTCATCAAGCAGGTAGCAGGTGGATGGGTGCCATGGGCACGGTCTGCGCAACCATCCAGGTCCGCAGATCGGAATCGGCCATGGGCTTGGCAAACAAGAAGCCTTGCAGTTCGTCGCAAGCCAGCTTGGCCAGCACCTGGCGCTGGCCCTCGGTCTCCACGCCTTCGGCCACCACGGTCATGCCCAGGGCGTGCGACAGGCGCACCACGGCTTCCACAATGGCTTGCGCATCGGCGCTGTGGTCCAGGTCGCGCACAAAGCTGCGGTCAATCTTGAGCTGGCGCGCGGGCAGGCGGCGCAAATAGCTGAGGCTGGAATAGCCGGTGCCAAAGTCGTCGATCGACAACTTCACGCCAATGCGGTCCAGCATGTCGAAGACTTTCAAAGAGGCCTCGATGTCGTCCATGGCCACCGATTCGGTGATCTCCAGGATCAGCATGTCCGCCGGCAGCGCATGGCGCGCCAGGGTTTCGCGGATGCGGTCTTCCAGGTCGTGTTCACGCAGCTGGTGGGCCGACATGTTCACGGCCACCGGGATCTCCAGCCCGGCGTCGAGCCACAGCCGCATGTGCCGGCAGGCTTCGTTCAGCACCCACTGGCCCAGCTCGCCGATCAGGCCAAAGCGCTCGGCCACGGGGATGAACTCGGCCGGGCTGACCGGGCCACGCTGGGGATGCGTCCAGCGCAACAGGGCTTCCACGCCCACCAGGCCGCCGCGCACCGCGTCCAGCTTGGGCTGGAAATGCAAGGCCAGTTCGCCGCGTTGAATGGCATAGCGCAACTCGCGCTGCATCTCGACCTGCTTGGCGCCGCTGATGTCCATGCCCGGCTCATGCAGGCAGTACACGCCACCACCGGCTTTGCTGGCGGCCAGCATGGCCTCGTTGGCATGGCCGATCAGTTGCTCGGTGGTGACGCTGTCGGGGTACAGGGCAATGCCAATGGAGCACGTGATGGTGACGTCCTCGCCATTGATCACGCAAGGCTCGCTCACGGCCAGGCCAATGCGGTGGGCCAGTTGGGCCACCGCGTGCTGGTCAGGCAGGCTGGGTAACAGCAACAGAAACTCTTCGCCGTCACCGCGTGCGGGCGCATCGGTGTTTCGAACCAACACCAGCAGGCGCTGGGCCACGCGGTGCAGCAGCTTGTCGCCCAAGGCGTGGCCGTAGGTATTCACCAAAGCCCGAAAGCCATCCAGGTTGATGCGCATCACGGCCAGGCACCCCGCAGGCGCCTCGCCTGATTCGTCCAGGGCCCGGATAACCTCGCGCAGGTGCTGCTCAAAACCTTGCCGGTTGAGCAGGCCGGTCAGGGCATCGCGTTGCGAGGCCACTTCCAGCTCGGTCTTCGCCTGCTGAAGCGAGCTTTCCAATCGCGCGTGCTGGTGCCTCAAACGCGTGTCCAGGATCGTGCACAACTGCACCCCCATCAGCAAGATGGCACCCACCAAGGTGACCAGCCAATCGAGGTAGGTACCCGACAATTGATGCACGCTCAGGCACACCGTGCCCGCCTGGACTTGGGCCGACTCCAGCATCAGCAATTGCGCCACGTGAACCGCGCTGCCCAGCACCAGGGCCACACTGGCCTGGCTGATGAAATTGGCCTGGCGCAACAACTCGCGCCGCAGCATGACCGAGGCCAAAATGTTGCCCACCAGGATGACGGCGAAAGCGGCCAGCAACCAAAGCGGATCCCAGGCCACCTCGGGCTGCAACACCATCGCCGAGACGTTCAGGTAGGTCAGGAAGCCAAAGCCGAGGGCCGCTAGCACGCCCGCCAAGACACGCCTGTGGACTGGCTGCTGAACACGGCCGACCGACCAGATGAGCACGGCACAAATCAGCACCGCAGGCAGCCAGGCCGCCATCACGACGGCGGGCAGGTAGCCCACCTGGATCGGCAACTGGCGGCTGAGCATGCTGATGAAGCTCTGAGCCCAGATGCCGGTGCCCACGGTCACCGCGCCGCCAAGCCACCAGCCGATGGCCACGTCACGGGCCGAAGCCCGCACACGGCGCACCACCAGGGTCATGACGTAAATGGCGTATACCGCCAAGAACCACGCTGCGGTCATTGCAACGCCGTTATGGCGGACGACCAACAGGTCTTGAGGCATCAGCCCTCCGCGGCCACGAGAAACCAGATTACAGGGACAGTCTGGTTACATTTCGGCGGCGGCGGCCATTACTTGAACGGCTGGGAGGCTGTTCTGTCTAATGCATCACGACTGGCTGTTGCGCCAGGCCCGTGAAGCCTTCCAGGTAGGCGTCAAACTCTTCGACGCTGGGCGAGGTTTCAATCAGGGCATCGACCCCGACCTTGAAGCTTTCGGCCAAAGCGCCCTCGATGAACAGTTCCTTGCGGGCAAACTTGTCCACGATCTCATAGCCACCTCGTGTGAGGGTGCTGACGACCGAAGGGGGGACCGGGACTTCATCCGCAGCCAACTCGATCTGAACGACCGCGTAGTTGTCGGAGTTGTAAAGCATTTGCATGGACTGCACTCCAGATTCATGGGCTTGTCTCTCAGATGGGGACACAGCAGGCAAGCGCAAGCGCATGATGACGTTTCCTTCGACAGGAACACCCCCCGACTTGAGGGCCTGCAAGCCGCGTCAACGGCCCTCGTGTGGCTAATTGCACGACAAGCGCCAAGCCGCCCCCCTTAAACACGGGGGCACTCAAGCGCCGCCGCCCCTGTCTTCACACAGCACCCCCGACAGAGGGATATGGGGCCCCCATGGCCGCTTCTACATTAGCGATCACACAACAAGCTGTCATCACGTTTGAAGTGGAGAGGGGAGTCGATAACGGGGCTTGATCACATGGCGGTGACGTGAGGAACGCATCACACGCCCAACAACACCAAGGACAAGCTTCCACAGTTCCGGTTCATTTCATGGATTGAAACGCCCCGCCCGATTGGCGGGGCTTTTTTTTGGCCATGCACCAAGCTCATCAGCCCCCCGTGATGCGGCTGACCGCCGGGAAGTACCAGGCATGTGGCAAGTGCCGCAACAGCTTCAGCCACAGTGTGAAGCGCCAGGGAAAGTGGATCTCGAAACGCCCTGAGTGCCAGCCCGACACGATCTCTTGGGCGGCTTGTTCGGGCGTCAACAAGGCCGGCATGTCAAAGTCATTGCCCGCGGTCAAAGGTGTTTGCACAAAGCCCGGGTTGACCACGGACACGCCGATGCCAAGAGGATGCAGGTCCAGGTACAGGCACTCGGCCAGGTTGTTGAGGGCGGCCTTGGTGGGCCCATAAGCCATGGCCTTGGGCAAGCCCCGAAAGCCCGCCACGCTGCCGACCAGGCTGAGGTGGCCGGTGCCTTGTTCCGTGAGCCAAGGCAAGGTGGCGGCCAGCACATGCAAGGCCCCCACATAGTTGATCTGCTGGTGGCGCAACGCTTCACCCAGGTCAAAGGTTTGAGCGCGCATGGGCTGGTAGTGCCCGGCGCAATACACCACCATGTCCAGGCGCCCCGTTGGCGAGCGCGCGCGGATGCGTGCCGCCACCTCGCGCACGGCAACGGCATCGGACACATCAAGCGCTTCAAAATCACTGCCCGGGTGCGCGGCCACAAAGGCCTGCAGGGCGGACACATTGCGCGCCGACACGATCACCTGGGCACCCTTGGCGTGCAATAGCGCGGCCGTGGCCCGGCCAATGCCGGTCGAGGCCCCAATGAGCCAGACGGTGCGGCCTTGCCAAACGGTGATGCGTGGGTTGAGGGCCATGTCAGGCTTTCAGTGTCAAGGCTTGTGGAAGGACAAGGTCACTTCACCCAGGTGCAGCCCGAACTTGCTCATGGCGGCCTTGTTGAGCATGGTGTGCTGGTCCATCAGGATCATCCAGTCGTTGAACTGGACGTCGTAGGTCTTGCCATCCACCGGCAGGCGCAAGGTGTAGCGCCACTGCAAGGCGTTGCCCGCAGCGTGGCCCTCGGCGGTGCCAATCACATCATCGGCCTGGCCGGTGTAGCGGCCTTGGCCCTGGTCGGTGATGCGCCAGACGCGGCGCTGCTTGGTGCCATCGCTGTACGAGAAGTCTTCCTCGAGCACGCCTTGGTCGCCGTTCCAGCGGCCCACCATTTGCACCGTGAAGCGTTTGACGACGCGGCCGGCGCGGTCGGTGAACATGCCGTGCGCAGTGAGTGGGCCATTGAAGTACTGGCGCAAATCCAGCTGCGGCTTTTGGTCGGCGTAGTCGGCCGGGGTGGGCGCGCTGGCGCAGCCCAGCAGGCTCAAGGCCAGCAACAGGGCCACCCAGGATGATCGTGACGTGAGGCGCATGGTGGTTTCCTTTCGTTCATTCCAGATTCTGGCGGCGCCACAAGCGCCACCACAAGGCCAGGGCCAGCAACTTGAACAGGCAAGGCAAGGCGCCATAGGCCCAGCTCAAAGCCTGCAGGGCTTGGGGATCACGCGCGCCCGGCCCATAGCCCCACCACTGCAAGGCGGGCAAGGCCAGGCCGGCGGCCAGGGCCAGGTTGAGCTTGGTGGCCAACTGCCACCAGCCCGCGTAAGCCCCTTCAGATTGGCCCGCATGGCCGGCCCGCTGGATGACCCCGGTGAGCAAGGTGCCGGGCACCGTCAGGTCAGCACCCAAGGCCAGGCCGCTGGCCACGCAAACGGCCAGGTAACCCAGCTTGTCACCCGCGCCAATGGCCAGCACGCCCACAAAGGTGAGCACGTTGAGGCCCATGCCCCACGCCCAGGCGCTGGAGGGGCCCAGGCGCTTGATCAGCCTGAGCCAGACCGGCACGCTCGCTGCGCCCATGACGAAGTACGCGCCCAGGAACACAGGCGCCCAGTCCGCCGCCTGCACGCGGTCATTGATGAAGAAGATCACCAGCGTGGCGGGGATCGCGCTGGCGATGCCATTGACCATGAAGAGCGCCATCAAATGGCGGAACTCGCGGCCACGCCATGGCAAGGCCAGCGACTGGTCGGCTGGCAGCAAGGCGGCGTGCGCGCCGACCACGCGGGGCACGGGGGCCATGCTCAACGCCCACACGCCCAAGGCCAGGCTGAGCCACAGGACCACCGTCGTGGCCACCAGGCCGGCTTGCGTGGCCAGCACATTGGCCAGCAACACGCCCACCAAGCCCAGGCCTTCGCGCCATGCCACCAGGCGCGAACGCTGAACGGCCGATCCCCCAAGGCGGCTGCCCCAGGCCTGGTGCACCACGCTTGCCAGGCTGAAGGCCGTGAAGGTGGCCATCAAGGCCGCGGCGCACCACAGCAGCAAGGCCATGTTGCCTTGCACGGCCGGGAAGAACAAGGCCGCAAAGCCCAACCCCAAGACCAAGGCACCCCAGGCTGCCACTTTCAAGGCGCGCGGCGCCGACCAACGCGCATCCACCCACCGGCCCAACACCGGATCAATCACGGCATCGAACAAACGAGTGCCCAACAGCACCAGGCCAAGCAGCGCCAAGGGCAAGCCCAATTGCGCGTAATGCGCTGGCAGCATCACATACAGCGGCAAGGCCACAAAAGCCAAAGGCAGGCCGAGCAAGCCATAGCGGGCAGACGCGGCATGGGGCAAGGCGGCATCACGCACCGAGCAGGTCCCGCCGCAAACCCGGCGCCGAGGTGGCGCTGGACAACCAGATGCCGAAGAACAAGGCCGCAAAGCGCTTGTCATTGATCGACTGGGTGGCCTGGCCATTGAAGAAGAAGCTCGCGCCAGCATCGACCAGGTGCAGGCCGGTCAGGCGGTCGCCATCGCGCACATCGGCGAAGGCCGCCGTCATGGCCTGCACCCAGCGTTGGGCTTCGGCCTCGCTGAGCGTGGTCTGGCGGCGCATCTCTTGCACCGAGCGCTCGGCGATGTCGCGCGCCTTCAGGCTGCGGGCATAGATCAGGCTCAAGGCAAAGGGTTGGCTGAACAGCTTGGCCGCGTCAAACGTGGGTGGCACCCACAGCTGCGCGTCGTACACATGGAAGCCGTAATAACGAAAACGCGAACTGCCTTGCAGCCGGGCTTGCGGCATGCTTTGCGCCAGCTCGGGTGGGGTGGGCCCATCGCGGCGGGTGACCGGTTGCGCCCACGCGCCCTGGCCCAGGGCCGCCGCCAAGCCCACCGCAGTCAAGCCACGCAAGGCTTGCCGGCGTGAGGCATGGTGTTGATCGCTTGGCTGGCTCATGGCACGCTCAAATCCGGCGCAGGGTGTACTGCACGACGCTGGTGTTGCCCATGTCGAATGCGGCTTCGCAGTAAGCCAGGTAGAACTCCCAGATGCGCAGGAAGCGTTGGTCAAAGCCCAGGCGCTGCACGCTCTGCAGGTGCTGGATGAATTCGGCCCGCCAGCGGCGCAGGGTCTCGGCGTAGTCGGGGCCGAAGGCCATCGCGTTCACCACCTCCAGGCCGGCCTTGCGGGCCTCGGCCTTGAAGGCCGCATCGCTGGGCAGCAAGCCACCCGGGAAGATGTACTGCTGGATGAAGTCGGTGGACTTGACGTAGCGGTCGAACAGGTCATCCCGGATGGTGATGGTTTGCAGGCAGGCGCGGCCACCCGGCTTGAGGCAGCGCTTCAAGGTGGCGAAGTAACTGGCCCAATACTCTTGGCCCACGGCCTCGAACATCTCGATGGACACGATGGCATCGAAGGGCTCGTCCTGGATGTCGCGGTAGTCCTGCAAGCGCAGATCGGCTTGCTTGGACAAGCCCGCGTCCTGCATGCGTTTTTGCGCCCAGGCCAGTTGCTCGGAGGACAAGGTCACGCCAGTGATGTGGGCGCCACAATCGCGCGCAGCCACCTCGGCCAGGCCGCCCCAGCCGCAGCCGATCTCCAGCACGCGCTGGCCGGGCTGATCGGCCGTGACACCGGCTTCACGCAAGGCCCGCAGGATCTTGGCCTGCTGGGCCTCGGGCATGGAGCGCGAATGGTCGCCTTCGAACCAGGCGCTGGAATAGCTCATGGTCGGGTCCAGCCACAAGCGGTAGAACTCATTGCCCAGGTCATAGTGGGCCTGGATGTTCTTGCGGCTGTTGGCCTTGGAGTTGTGGCGCAGCAGGTGGCGCACGCGGTACAGCAAGCGGCCCCACCAACTGCCATACACCGCGCCTTCGATGTGGTCGCGGTTGGCGATCAGCAGCTTGAGCAGCGCGGTCAGGTCGGGCGTGCTCCAGTCGCCCGCGATGTAGCTCTCGGCAAAGCCGATGTCGCCGGACTTCATGGCGGCGGAACACACCTTCCAGTTGTGCAGGCGCAAAGCCGCGCGTGGTGCTTGCTCGGCCGCCTGGCCGAAGTGGGCGGTGCTGCCATCGGGCAGTTGCAGGTCCAGGCTGCCCACCTGCAGTTTTGCCAGCAGCCGCATGGCCATCCGGGCCGAGGCCGGGGCATCCTGGGGCAAGGGGGTGGCGCTGGTCTGGCGCAAAGTGGTCGATCGGTTCATGGTGTGGTCTGGCCATGCGGCCCGGTGACGAGTTCGTTGGGAGGGGCTGGTTTGGTGCGCAAGGGCACGCCCTTGACCCATACGCGCAAGGCCTGCCAATGGATGCGCGCCACCACGCCCACCGTCATCAGGGGCCAGCCCCAAAAGGCGCGCAGCGCACTGGCACGGGTCAGCGGCACCAATTGGCCGCTCAGGCTGGTCTGCAGCACCGGGCCTTCCTGATCGTCATGGTCAATGCGCACCACGATGCGGTCCTGGGCGGTGCGCATGAAGCGAAAACGGTAGGTGCCGGCCACTTCGCAAAAGGGCGACACGTGGAACACCTTGTCGGCCGTGATCTCGTGGCCCCACGCCAGGGCCGGGCCATGCAGCAGGTAGCAGTGCCGCTCGCCAAAGGTGTTGTTGACCTCGGCCACCACGGCAGCCAAGCTGCCATCCACCCGGTGCACGTACCAAAAGCTCACCGGCTTGAACACGTGCCCCAGCACGCGCGGATAGGTCTGCAACCACACCTCACCCTGGTCGATGTCCGGGCCGCTGATGCCCTCGTCGCGCAACATGTTGTCCAGCCAGGCCAGCGCATCGGCGCCACCCAGGCCATGGTCGGCATCGTGAAAGCTCAGCCCGCCAAAGCGGTTGCGCTTGACCTCGTCCGCGGCTTGCCGGCGCAAGGCGCGCATGGGCAGCATCCAGAAATAACTGGGGTAGGCAAAGGCATTGCGCGCGGGCTTGAGCCGGGTGTGGCGCACCTGCCCGAAGCCGATCAGCGGACGAGGTGATGGGCTCATGCCGACAACCGATCAGCGTGCACGCCAGCGCCTTGCCACAGGGCGTCCGCGTCCGCATGGCGCTCATCGCGGGCCAGCAACTGGTCGGCCACACCCTGGCCGGCCTTCAAGCCATCCTCATGGAAGCCATAGCCCGTCCAGGCGCCACAGAACCACACGCCACGTTGGCCCTGGATGCTGGGCAAGCGCGACTGCGCTTCGATCGCGGCCTGGTCGAACACCGGGTGGGCGTAGTCATAAGTGCCCAGCACCTGCTCCGCCCGGGGCTCGCGCAGGGGGTTGAGCGACACCACCACCGGCGTCGTCCAGGGCAAGGGTTGCAGTCGATTGATCAGGTAATGCAGGCACACGCCTTGTCGCTCGGCATCAGGGCTGGCGGCCCCTTCGTAGTTCCAGGCGGCCCACGCGCGTGGGTTGCGTGGCAGGAGGCTGGTGTCGGTGTGCAAAACCGCGCGGTTGCGGTGGTAGCCAATGGCACCCAGCAACTCGCGCTCTTCCGACGTGGCGCCACTGCCCAGCAGGGTGAGGGCCTGGTCGCTGTGGCAGGCCAGCACCACCTCGTCAAAGCGCTCGCTGCCTGCATCGGTGTGCACCAGCACGCCGCCCACACCGCCTTCGCCCAGGCTGGTCAGGCTGCGCACGGGGGTGGACAAGCGCGCATCGTCCAGCTGCTCAACCAGGCGGCGCACGTAGTTGCGTGAGCCGCCCTGCACCGTGTACCACTGCGGCCGGTTGGTCACCTGCAGCAGGCCATGGTTGTGGCAAAACCGGATCAAGGTGGCCATGGGAAAGCGCAGCATCTGGTCGGTGGGGCAAGACCAGATGCAGGCAATCATCGGCATCAGGTAGCCCTCGCGAAACTCCGGGCCAAAGCGGTGTTCGGCCAGGAAGTCGGCGATGGGCTGCGACAGCTCCAGGTCGAGCCCTTGTTCGGCCATGCGCGTGGCCAATTTGTTGAAGCGCATCAGGTCGGCCAACATGCGCCAAAAAGGTAGCGAGACCAAATTGCGCCGTTGCGCGAACACGGTGTTCAAAGACGACCCACACCACTCCAGGCCCCCCGCCTGCACCGAAAACGACATGTCGGATTTGGCCCTTGGCACGCCCAGGGTGTCGAGCAAACCCAGCAGCTTCGGGTAGGTGCGCTCGTTCATGACCAGGAAGCCGGTGTCCACCCCGTGGGTAACACGCTTGCCCGATGGCGCCGCCAAGGTCACATCCACCGTGTGCGCGTGGCCTCCAAAGTAATGGGCCGCCTCGAACAGCGTGACACGGCGGTCACCCGCCGCCGCGCTCAAACGCGCCGCCGCCGCCAAACCCGCCACCCCTGACCCCACCACTGCAATGCGTTTCATGGGTTCCGCTCCTGTGGCCGGCGCTGCACGACCTCAATAATTACCGATTAGTCATATCGTAACTCATTGGTAATTATTTTGCACTGAGTCGTTTTTCCACTTCCGCCACCAAATCACGGTCATCGGGGGTGGTGAGGCTGCTGTACGACGTCACCGTGCGGCCATCGCGGGCGATCAGGTACTTGTAGAAGTTCCACTTGGGCGTGGTGCCGGTGATCTTGATCAAGCTGGCGTGCAGGGGGTTGACTTCGTCGCCCCGCACATGGCTTTTGCCAAACATGGGGAATTTGACGCCATAGGTGTTCTCGCAGAAATCGGCGATCTGCTTGGCATTGCCCGGGTCCTGGTTGCCAAAATCGTTGGAGGGAAAGCCCAGCACCACCAGGCCTTGGTCCTTGTACTTGGCGTACAGCGCCTCCAGGCCCTTGAACTGGGGTGTGAAGCCGCAATAGCTGGCCGTGTTCACCACCAGCACCACCTTGCCCGCGTATTGGCACAGTGACTGGGGTTTTTCATCCTGCAGGCGGGGGAAAGTCTTGTTCAACAAAGCGGGGCAGCTGGTAGACGACGCGGCTGCGGTGGGTGCTGTCTCAACCGCCCAACTCAGTGCTGGCGTGACGCTCAAACAGGCGGCGGCCAACGTCCAGCCAGAGTAACGAGGTGTTCGCATGAGCTTGGCCTTTTGAAGTGGGAATCACACATCACACCACAAACCCATGCCGCCAGCTGCATTGCAGCCACATTGTCAAAATGTTCGGGTAGGCTGTTCGCAGTATTTGGAGAATCACCATGCTTTACCCTGAACTCTTCAAGCAGCTCGAATCCGTCCGCTGGAACATGGACACGGACATCCCCTGGGACCAGTTCGACGCCAGCCAACTGACCGACGAGCAAGCCCAGACCATCAAGATGAACGCCATCACCGAGTGGGCCGCCCTGCCCGCCACCGAGATGTTCTTGCGTGACAACCGTGATGACAGCGACTTCTCGGCATTCATGAGCGTGTGGTTCTTTGAAGAGCAAAAGCATTCCCTGGTGTTGATGGAATACCTGCGCCGCTTCAGGCCCGATCTGGCGCCCACCGAAGAAGAGTTGCACGAGATCCGCTTCGACTTCGACCCAGCCCCCGCGCTGGAGACGCTGATGCTGCACTTCTGCGGCGAAATCCGCTTGAACCACTGGTACCGCCGCGCCGCCGAATGGCACACCGAACCGGTCATCAAAGCCATCTACGAAACCTTGGCCAAAGACGAGGCCCGGCATGGCGGTGCTTATCTGCGCTACATGAAACGCGCCATCAACAAATTCGGCGATGAAGCCAAGGCGGCCTTCGCCAAAGTGGGCGTGCTGATGGCCAGCGCACGCCGCACCGCACAAGCCTTGCATCCCACCAACCTGCACGTGAGCACCAAGCTGTTCCCGCGCGACACCATCCAATCGCGCCTGCCCGATCCGCAGTGGCTGGAGCACTGGCTGGACCGCCAGATCAACTTCGATGCCGTGTGGGAAACCAAGGTCGTCGACCGCATCCTGCACAACATGAGCCTGATCATGGGACGCAGCTTTGCCAGCGTGCAAGAGCTCAACCGTTTCCGAAAAGAAATGCTCAGAGGCACTGCATAACACCCCCTGGATGCGGGGCCCCTTAGGCATTACCCCTTTGAAAGCGTACGGGCAAGGGGTCGACACATCCGCGACTGAACTCCACAATCGGGATTCGTTCCGTTTTAAAGAAGTGTGGAGTTCCTCAGATGCGTGGTATTTGTTCTTTGCGTGTGGTTGCGGTGGCAACCGGTCTGGCTTGTCTTAGCGCGTTCAACGCGCAAGCGCAGTCCGCATCCCCCTCCGTGGAAGACCAATACCGCGAAGGCCTTTACCAGCGTGAAACCGGCCGGCCTTACAGCGCCATCGAAACGTTGGAAACCATCCTGGCCGCCAACCCCACGCTCAACCGTGCCCGGCTTGAAGTGGCGGTGGCCTACTACCGCACCCTGAACTTCGCCAAGGCCAAGGCACAAGCGCAAGCGGTGCTGGACGACCCCAACACACCCGAGGCCGTGCGCCTGTCAGTGCTGTCCTTCATCAAGCAGCTGGAGCTCGACGAGGCTGCCACTTTTGGCCGCCCTCATAAACTCGACTACAACCTGTCCATCGGCGCGGTGTACGACAGCAACGTCAATGCCGGCCCTGACAACGCCGTGCTGCCCGGCGGCCTGGTGCTGAATCCTGGCTCCACCGCCCGCGCCGATGGCGGCTATGCCCTGCAGGCCGGCGTGAACCACAGCTGGATGTCACCCACACCCGTGCGCTCTGGTGAATCAACCGGCCGCTTCGGCTGGAACAGCCAGCTGGGCGTTTACTACAAAGGCTATGGCCGCCTGAGCGAATACAACCTGGGTGTTCTCACCGCCGCCACCGGCCCCGCCCTGATCATGGGCAAGAACTGGCGCGGCAACTTGAACTTCCAGGCCGACCGCCTGACCTTGGGTGACCGCAAGCTGGCCCTGTACACCTCGGTGTCGCCCTCGGCCACGTGGCGACTGAACTCGGGCGACGAGTTCACGGCCGATGCCCAACTGGCCTACCGCAACTTCGCACGACCCGACGACCAGGGCCGTGACAGCCACTACAGTTCTGGCGGCTTCAGCTATGGCGGCCTGTTCAACAGGAACCGCCTGACATTGCAAGCCGGCGCCCGCATGTTCGACGAAGAGGCCCAACTGGACCGCTTCAGCAACAACGGTTATGAGGTCTTCTTTGGCGGCCGTCAAAACGCCTGGGAAGGCGGCGACCTGTTCGCCCGCGCCGCCTGGCGCCACAGCGGCTATAACGGCGTGGAACCCTTTTACGGCATCGCTCGCCGCGAAGACGAATACCGCCTGGAGTTCGGCGCCAACCACCAATACAAAACAGGCTGGCTGGAGAAGTGGCAAGGCTCGGCCACGTTCACCATCATTCAAAACCAAGCCAATCTCGCCTTGTACGACTACAACCGCAACTTGGTGCAGATCACGCTGGGCCGCAGCTACTGAAGTAAGGAAGTCCCATCATGAAGAACCCATCCCTCAAAGCACTCAGCCTGGCCGTGGCCACCTTGGTGGTGCAAAGCCAGGCGCAAGCCGCCCCCACCAACGCCGAACTGAACAGCGTCAAGCTGTATGGCAATGTGACCATTGCCCAGGACTCGGTCAATGGCTGGGGGCCGTGGACGGAATTTGAACCGCCTGCGGCAGGTAATCCGCCATTGGCGCAACTGCCAACGACGCCGGACCCGTACCGCACTCTGCCGCAAGCCGCTGCGGGCAGCGTCGTCGTGCCCTTGCCGGAATTGTTGGGATTTGGTGCGTTCTACACCTTGATCACCAAACCAGGCGCCCCGGACCTGATCGACGGCCCGCATCCCATCAACGTCTCCGGCACAACGATCACTCCTACGACCACGGCGTCATGGATGCCCGACTCCTTCCAGATGGACATTGCCCCGATCACCGGCGCCTACCCCCCGCCAAACTCGATGCCATTGGCCTTGCAAGAAGGTGTCTACGCGAACACCACTGAGAACGGGCAAACCTCCTTGACCTTGGTCGAGAACCCGGATGACCCGGGCGATGCAGAAGCCAACCAGGTCAGCTTTTACAAATTCCTGTCCTACCTCCGTTCGCCGGAAGACCGCGCGCCGCAAGTCATCACGCAGCTGGGCGTGATTGGCCGACCCACATCGGCCGCCGACATGGCCGAGCTGAAAGCCAGAAACTTCTCGGGCACCTACACCGGTTATTCCCTGACCAATGGTGGCGGCTTTGCCCCCATGACCATGGATGTGAATCTGGCCGGAGAGGGCTCCTGGAGCGGCACCTGGAACAACGGCGTGACCGCCAATGGTGTCGTGGGCTTTTCGGTAACGGACGGCGCCATCAACGGCTCAACCTTCAGCACCACAGCCGCGAGCAAGTTCTCGCCGAACACCACAGGCTCAATCAACGGCGGCTTCTATGGTGCCAATGCGTCGGCCTTGGGCGGCGTTGCCGACATCACCCAGAACGGCACGCGCTATGTGGATCCATTCCGGGCGACTCTGCAGCAAAATACAGCGACGGTGCCCCAGACGCCGACAGTGGGTGCCGCGCAGTAAGCAAGGCAGTTTTTCGCTTCTCATCAAAGCCGGACACTGTCCGGCTTTTTCACGACCGACATGATTAGTCTTGTGGAAGAAGCACCGCCAGCAGGCTGGACCACAAGGTCTCTGCACCATGAAAAGAGCCCCAGCATGCTGGGGCTCTTTTATTCATCCAGACCATCCGGCGTGGGATTCACTCCACCGCCTTGACCATGTCCTCAACCACCTTCTTCGCATCGCCAAACACCATCATGGTCTTGTCGCTGTAGAACAGCTCATTGTCCAGGCCGGCATACCCAGCGGCCATCGAGCGCTTGTTCACGATGATGGTCTTGGCCTTGTAGGCCTCCAGAATCGGCATGCCATAAATCGGGCTGCCCTTGATGTGCGCCGCAGGGTTCACCACGTCGTTGGCACCCAAGATGATCGCCACATCAGCCTGACCAAACTCGCCATTGATGTCTTCCATCTCGAACACCTGGTCGTAAGGCACTTCGGCCTCGGCCAGCAGCACGTTCATGTGGCCCGGCATGCGGCCCGCCACCGGGTGGATCGCGTACTTCACCGTGATGCCCTTTTCGGTCAGCTTGGCGGCCAACTCCTTCACCGCGTGTTGAGCGCGAGCCACCGCCAGGCCATAGCCCGGCACGATGATCACGGTCTCGGCATTGCCCAGCACAAAGGCGGCATCATCAGCCGAACCACTCTTGACCGGACGCGCTGCCTGCGAGCCAGCGGCGGCCGCCGTACCGGCCTCACCACCAAAGCCACCCAGGATCACGTTGAAGAAGGACCGGTTCATGGCCTTGCACATGATGTAGCTCAGGATCGCACCCGACGAGCCCACCAACGAACCAGCAATGATCAGCATGGAGTTGTTCAGCGAGAAGCCAATGCCCGCCGCCGCCCAGCCCGAATAGCTGTTCAGCATGGACACCACCACCGGCATGTCGGCGCCGCCGATGGGGATGATGATCAGCACGCCCAGGATGAAGCTCAGCACAATCAGCGCCACGAACAAGTCCATGCGCTGCGTGGCCATGAAGGCACCGATCAGGCCGATCAAGCCCAGGCCCAGCACCAGGTTCAGCATGTGCTGGCCCTTGAAGCTCACCGGCGCACCCTGGAACAGGCGGAACTTGTACTTGCCGCTCAGCTTGCCAAACGCGATGACCGAACCGCTGAAGGTGATGGCCCCAATGGCCGCTCCCAATGACAGCTCCAGCAGGTTGCCCACCGGAATCGGCGGCACCGAACCGTCAATCGGCTTGGGCACGATCTGGAAGGCGTACGGCTCGGCCACCACGGCCACGGCGATGAACACCGCGGCCAGGCCGATCATGCTGTGCATGAAAGCCACCAGCTCGGGCATCTTGGTCATCTCGACGCGCTTGGCCATGATGGCACCCGCGCCGCCGCCGATCACCAACGCGCCCAGCACATAGGCCAGCCCTTCACCGAAATCGATGCCCAATGATTGCGCCTGGCCATGGATCAGGCCCACGGTGGTCAACACGGCGATGGTCATGCCGACCATGCCGAAGAAGTTGCCCCGGATCGACGTGGTCGGGTGGCTCAAACCCTTGAGCGCCTGGATGAAACACACCGAGGCGAACAGGTAGAGCAAAGCGATGAGGTTCATGCTCATTTACTTGGCTCCCGCTTTCTTTTCTTTCTTCTTGAACATCTCGAGCATGCGCCGGGTGACCAGGAAGCCCCCGAACACATTGACCGCGGCCAGCGCCACGGCGAGCACGCCCATGGTCTTGCCCAGCGGCGTGACGGTCAGCGCGGCGGCCAGCATGGCGCCCACGATGACGATGGCCGACACCGCGTTGGTCACGGCCATGAGGGGGGTGTGCAATGCCGGCGTCACCGTCCACACCACGTGATAGCCCACATAAATGGCCAGCACGAAAATGGACAGGTTGATGACGACATGGTCGACTTGGGCAATGGCTTCCATCGTGTCTCCAGAGGATTTGAAAAATCAGTCGAACTTGCGGATTTCTTTGATGGCGTTGCCCTCGTCGAGCAAGACCACCTTGGGCTTGTAGCCGGCCACTTCGGCTTCGGTCATCGGCGCATAGGTGCAGATGATGAGCAGGTCGCCCACGTGCGCCTTGCGCGCGGCTGCGCCGTTCAGCGAGATCACGCCGGAGCCGCGCGCGGCCTTGATGACGTAGGTCGAGAAGCGCTCGCCGTTGTTGATGTTGTAGAGCTCGATGTACTCGAACTCTTTCATGTCGGCCGCTTCGAGCAGGTTTTCGTCGATGCCGCAGGAACCTTCGTAGTTCAGGTCGGCCTCGGTCACGGTGGCGCGGTGCAGCTTGGCACGCAGCATTTGGCGTTGCATATCAGTCTCCTCGATCGTCTCAGGCGCGCAGCAGTTGGCCGTCACGGCACATCAGGCAGGCTTTGACGATGTCATCTTCCAGGTCCACGTGGAACTGGCCTTCTTTGTTGAAGACCAGCTTCAGGAAGTCCAGCACATTGCGCGCGTACAGGGCCGAGGCATCGGCGGCCACCAGGGCCGGCAGATTGGTCTCGCCCACCAGGGTCACGCCATGCTTGACCACGGTCTGGTTGGCTTCAGTCAAGGGGCAGTTGCCGCCCTGCGCTGCGGCCAGGTCCACGATGACCGAGCCGGGCTTCATGGCCTTGACCATGTCTTCCGAGACCAGCACTGGCGCCGCACGGCCGGGGATCAGGGCCGTGGTGATGACGATGTCGGCATTGGCCACGCGCTTGGCCACTTCCACCTTCTGGCGGTCCAGCCAGCTTTGGGGCATGGGGCGGGCATAACCCCCCACGCCTTCGGCGGCTTCTTTTTCTTCGGCGGTTTCAAAAGCGACGTCGATGAACTTGGCACCCAGCGATTCGACCTGCTCCTTCACCGATGGGCGCACGTCGGACGCTTCAATGACCGCGCCCAGGCGCTTGGCCGTGGCGATGGCTTGCAAGCCCGCCACGCCCACGCCCAGGATCACCACGCGGGCGGCCTTGACAGTGCCCGCGGCGGTCATCAGCATCGGGAAGATGCGCTGGTACTTGTCGGCGGCGATCATGACGGCCTTGTAGCCCGCCAGATTGGCCTGCGAGGACAGCACGTCCATGCTCTGCGCACGGGTGGTGCGGGGAGCGGCCTCCAGCGCAAAGCCGGTCGCCTGGGCATCGGTCAAAGCCTGCAAGCCCGCCTTGTCAAAAGGATTGAGCATACCCACCACAACGGCACCCGGCTTGAGCAGCGCGAGTTCGTTGGCAAAGGGCGCGCGCACCTTGAGCACCATGTCGGCGCCGAACGCGCCAGCCACATCCGTGATCTCGGCGCCTGCGGCAGCGTAGGCTTCGTCGGTCACGCTGGCGGCGATGCCGGCACCGGACTGGACGCGCAGGGTGTGCCCTTGCGCCTTCAATTTCTTCACCGTCTCGGGGGTCACGGCCACGCGGCTTTCACCGACAGCGGTCTCCAAGGGTATGCCAATCAGCATACGGTCTCCTAATTAGGGGGGTGCGGCAGCGGCATTTGCGCCAAACCTGCCAGCATACACAACAATCTTGCATTCTCGGTGCGACCGTGGCTGGCGCACCCCCAAATGTGAGGGTAGGCGTTGTCACATTGTGAAGAATCACGATTGCCACACATTGACACACCATTGACGGATAATCCTGCGCTCATGAAGACCGCCGATATTTTGGAAGCGGAGGCCAAGGCTGGCTCCCCCCTCGTTCCTTCGCAACGCTGGAAACCCAACGTCACTGTGGCGGCGGTGGTCGAGCGCGATGGCCGCTTTCTGCTGGTGGAAGAGCAAACCAGTGATGGCCTGCTGCTGAACAACCCGGCCGGCCACCTTGATCCGGGTGAATCACCGCTGCAAGGCGTGATGCGCGAGACGCTGGAAGAAACCGCCTGCCAGTTCACGCCGCAAGGCTTTCTGGGCATGTACATGTCGCGCTTTCGGCGCACGCGCACCGGCGAGGACATTACCTACTTGCGCCTGACCTTCTACGGCACGGTGTCTGAGCCCGACCCCACCTTGCAGCTGGATGAAGGCATCGTGCGCGCCGTGTGGATGACCGCCGACGAAATCCGCGCCTGCCCCGAGCGCCACCGCAGCCCCCTGGTGCTGGAGTGCCTGGAAACCTACCTGTCGGGCGTGCGCTATCCCTTGTCCATCCTGACGATCCACGACAGCGTCTTCGCACCGCCAGCCGCCGTCCGCTCGGCATGAGCGCCGCCCGGCCGCAGCGCGTCGTCGTCGGCCTCAGCGGCGGCGTCGATTCAGCGGTCACCGCGCACTTGCTCAAGCAGCAGGGCCACGAGGTGGTCGGCATCTTCATGAAGAATTGGGAAGATGACGACGACAGCGAGTATTGCTCGACCCGTCAGGATTTTCTTGACGCGGCCAGCGTGGCGGATGTGCTGGGCATCGAGATCGAGCACGTCAACTTCGCGGCTGATTACAAGGACCGCGTCTTCGCCGATTTTCTGCGCGAGTACCAGGCCGGCCGCACGCCCAACCCCGATGTGCTGTGCAACGCCGAGATCAAGTTCAAGGCCTTTTTGGACCACGCCATGCGCCTGGGCGCCGAGAAGATTGCCACGGGCCACTACGCGCGGGTGCGTGAACGCGAAGGCCGCTTCGAGTTGCTCAAGGGCCTGGACCCGCTGAAGGACCAAAGCTATTTCTTGCACCGCCTGAACCAGGCTCAACTCAGCAAGACGATGTTCCCGGTGGGCGAGTTGCCCAAGACCGAGGTACGGCGCATCGCGGCCGAGATCGGCTTGCCCAACGCCAAGAAGAAAGACTCGACGGGCATCTGCTTCATCGGAGAGCGGCCCTTCCGCGAGTTTTTGAACAAGTACCTGTCGAACCAGCCTGGCCCCATCAAGGACGACCGGGGCCGCACTTTGGGCGAACATGTGGGCTTGAGCTTTTACACGCTGGGCCAGCGCAAGGGCATCGGCATTGGCGGCGTGAAGGAAAAGGGCGCACCGCGTGGCGGTGGTGAGCACGACGCCTGGTTCGTGGCCCGCAAGGACATGGCAGCCAATGTGCTGTATGTGGTGCAGGGGCACGACCACGCCTGGCTGCAATCGCACACCTTGAGCGCCGATGACCTGAGCTGGGTGGCCGGCGAAGCGCCGCCCCTGGGCGCGTGTGCGGCCAAGACACGCTATCGGCAAACGGACGCGACCTGCTCGATTGACGCGGCCGACCACGCGCACCTGCGCTTGAGCTTTGCCCAGCAGCAATGGGCGGTGACCCCGGGGCAGTCGGCCGTGCTGTACGACGGCGACATTTGCCTGGGCGGTGGCGTGATCAGCGGCGCGGCATGAGCACCGAGTTCAGCGCGCCTTCAACGGGCGAAGCGCCAATCATCATCCTGGACACCAACGCCCTGCTTGACTGGCGCGTGTTCAAGGACCCCTCTGCCTCGCCCCTGGCTGAGGCCTTGCAGGCCGGCCGCCTGCGCTGGCTGGCCAGCCCGGCCATGCAGACCGAATGGGGCCACGTGTGGCCACGCAGCGTGTTCGCGCGCTGGCAGCCTGATCAAGCCCTGACCACAACGGTGTTCAGCCATGCCCACATGGTGGACGAGCCCCCACGCGGCCCGCTGAAATGCAAGGACCCCGATGACCAGGTGTTCATCGACCTGGCCCTGCACGTGGGCGCACGCTGGCTGATCAGCAAGGATGCCGCTTTGCTCAAGCTGGCCCGGCGCGCCAGACTGCTGGGTGTGAACGTGATGACGCTGCAACAATGGTCCACCACCTTGCCCCTCGCCTCATGACTCGATTGACCGTGAACCGACGATCGCTCTTCTTCACCATGGCCACGGCACTGGCCATCGGCCTGGCTGGCTGCGCCACCCTGATGGGCCCGCGCACGGTTGACATCTCGCGCGAGCAACTGCTGGCCAAGCTGTCCAAACAATTCCCCATGCGCAAGACGTTGGCCGAGATCTTCGAGGTCGAAGCGCAAGCACCCCGGCTTCAACTCAACCCTGATGCCAACCGCGTTGCCTCCGAGTTCGACATCAAGGCCACAGACCGCCTGTTTGGCCGCAGCTACGAAGGCACGGTGGGCGTCAGCTTCGGCATGCGCTATGAAGCGCAAGACCGCACCATCCGCTTGAACACGGTGACCATCGACAAGCTAGCGATTGCTGGTTTGTCAGAGGCCACGCAGCGGCAATGGACCAAGCTGGGCGCGATGCTGGCGCAAGAGAAATTGCAGGATTACCCCATCCACCAGTTCAAGCCCGAAGACCTGCGCGAGGTGGACCGTCGCGGCTACCAGGTGGAAGACATCCGCGTGACAGCCGCCGGACTGTCCGTCAAACTCGTGCCCAAGCCCTGACCTCTCCCCTGATTCCGCCCGATCCCCATGAGCCTTTTCAACGACAGTGACCGCCTGCAATGGGTCCACGCCTTCATCGCGGGCATCCCTTACGCTCGCGCCTCCAACATGCGCGTGACCGAGGCCTCGCAGAACCACGCGACGCTGGCCATGCCGGCTTGCGGCGACTGGACCGGCGACGCTGAGCGCCAACTCACGCACCCTGGCGTGCTGACCGTGCTGGCCGACACCGCTTGCGGCGTCGCCGTGGGCACCGCGCTGGACGTGATGGAGCCCTTTGCCACGCTGGATTTGCGCATGGACTACCTGCGCCCCGCCGTGGCCGACCGCGAGCTGATCTGCCATGCCGAATGCCACCGCCTGTCGCGCAGCGTGGCCTTTGTGCGTGGCGAGATCCGCCAGCCAGGGCAAGACGAGGTACTGGCCACCGTGCAGGCCACCTTCATGCGGGCCACGGCCAGCGTGCGGCGTGACCCGTCGGCCGCGCCCAAGCCCGCCCGGGCCGCCACCGAGGCCAAGCCCGCCGAAGCAGCCAAACCTTTGCCACCCACCGTGACACCCGCCTTGAAGCCTGGCGTGTCGCCTTATGTGGATTACCTCGCTGTGCACCAAAGCTCGGCAGAGGGCGATGACGCGCCGCTGTTCCGCCTGCCCTTCAAGCCCGATCTGATCGGCAATCCGGTGCTGCCTGCTTTGCACGGCGGCGTGCTGGCTGGCTTCGCCGAAACGGCCATGGTGCTGCACCTGGTCTCGACCATGGGCTTGAGCGACGGCACGCCACCCCGCGGCGTCGATTTTTCGATCGACTACCTGCGCTCGGCCAGGCCGGTGGACACCTTCGCGCAAGCCACCACGATCCGGCAAGGCAGCCGCGTGGCGCTGGTGCAAGTCACGGTGTGGCAAGAAGACCAGAGCAAGCCGGTGGCCACGGCACGCGGCCATTTCCTGCTGCCGCGCGACCAGGCCTGAGGGAAGCCCGGGCTCAAAGCCCCCGCGCCTGGATGTCCTGCTGAATCGACCGCAGGATGTGCGGGTAGTCCACGGCCGGAGCCCAGCCCAGGGAACGTGCCTTGTCGATCGGGAACTGGTTGTCCCACGCGATCAGGTTGAGCGCCTCACGCGTGACAGGTGGGCGTTGCTCAGGCAGGAAGCGCCGGTAAAAGGGCTCGACCACGCGAGCACCCAGGTAGGCCAATGAACGTGGCGTGGAGCGTGGCGGCGGCGTGCCCATCAAGGCGGCCAGGTCCGTGAAATAACGGCGCCACGTGAGCGGCAGCCCATCATGGATGTTGAAGGCCTGGCCAAAGGCCGCGGGTGTCTGGCTGGCCAGCACCAGGAAGTCGGCCACGTTGTCCACGATGGCCAATGCAGCGCAGCCCTGCCCTCCGCCCACCAAGGCCGGCAGCCCTTGGCGCAAGGCGTGCGCGGCGTCCAGCAACCAGGGGCCCGAGCCCGGCCCGATGATGTTGGCGGGCCGCACCACACACACCTGCCCGCCTTGATTGCGGAAGCGCCAAGCCAATGCTTCCTGGCCCTGCTTGGCCCGGCCGTAAGGGCCTTGCGGCTGGCCCAGCGGCGTGTCTTCAAGGCAAACGCCACGCTGGATGGCGTCGCCATAAGCGCACACGCTGGTGGTCAGGACAACGGCCGAGTCCTGCCGCTGCGCCACCTCGAACACATGCGCCGTGCCGCCCACGGTGACGCGCTCGTGCTGCGCATGCGTGCCCCCATCTCCCACCAGGGCGGCCAGGTGAAAGATGCGCCCGCAGCCTTGCGCGGCCAGCGCCACATCCTCCAGGCGGGTGATGTCGCCACGCAGGATCTTGACGCGCGACGACCATTCGGCGGGCACCGCTTCGTGCGGCAGCGCCAGCACCTGCACCGGGCCCGTGTCCTGGCGCAACAGCTGGTTGACCAAAGCACGGCCCAGGAAGCCGCAGCCCCCGGTGACCAGCACGCCATCGTCGCCCGGCTTCATCGCCCTTGCACCTGGCCGAAATGCGCCTCACCAAACAGGTGGCTGGCCACATCGCCGGGGAACAGCCAGAACGGCGTGCGCTCGCTGGAGGTGGCGCAGTTGGGATACGCCGGATTGGCCGAGGGCCCCGCCAGCGTTTTCTCCAGCACCATGGAGATGTACTGGTCGTTGCTGCCTTCCAACGTGTTGCCGTTCAGGATCACCTCCACCCCCGTGCTCAAAGCGTGCTTGCGCACGGCGTTGATGCGCGAGTGCTTGGGCTCGTAGGCATCCACGCCCACGCCGTTCTCGCTGGTCACACGGATGCCATCGGGCACGCGTGCCGCCATCGAGTGGTTGCCTTCGGTGTGGCCGGGCGTGTGGACCAGCACCAGGCCCGGGCCCAGGCTCAAGCTGCGGTCAAAGGTGATGACGCGCTCAGGTGCGATGCCGTCGATGCCGTGCGGGCAATACCAGTCGGCCTGGAGGGGCAGCAAGTGCTGGGTCGATGCCCACTCCTGGTGGTGCACCAGCAGTTTGGCTTTGGGGAAGAAGCCCGGCGTGCCCTGGGTGCCCAGCCAGCGCCGCACATCTTGTGTGTGCAGGTGGTCGTAGCTGATGTAGTCCACCTGCTCGGGCTGGATGCCGCATTCGGCCAAGGCGCTGGGCACCGTGTGGTACTGCGGCGCGAACACGCTGTCCAGGCCGCGCGGCACGCTTTGCGCCAAGCGCTTGAAGAAGGGCGTCTCGCGGTTGGCCTGGTGGTCGGTGGGCGAGAGCATGAGCGTGCGCACCACGCCGCCGTGGTCGCGGTACTGCACGACGAACAGGCGGTTGAGCAAGTGCACCAGCGGGAACTTGAAGCCCCGGTGCGCGAACACGCCCGAGAACGCGTAGTAGGTGGGATAAGGCGCGCGGATGAGGTCGAAGCTGCGGTAGAACAGCACCTCCGGCTCGGCCATCATGCGGTCGTGCAGGGCCTGCGCGCGGCGGCGCACCTCTTGCAGCCGCGCTTGCGGGCTGTTGGATTCGCGGGCCTGGTCAAAGTCGGTCAGCGTCTTCATGCCGGCGGGCAAAGGCGTGGTGTCAATGGTCATCATGAAGCGGTCTTTGAAAAATGAAGGGCGTCACTGGCCGGCCATGCGCGCCGTGACGAAGCGGTTGATCGCATCGGGCGAATGCTTGGCCAATTGGTAGAACAGCTTGGTCTGCCAACCGACGGCCGAGTGGCCGGGCAGGCGCGAAGGCTTGCCTTGCGACAAACGCCAAACGGTGCGGGCCACGTCGTCGGCGCTCAGGCGCACGCCCAGAATCTGCACGGTCTTCATCTTGCTGACATCGTCACGGACCATGGCGGTGTTGACGAACAGGGGCAGCACATCGACCACGCGGATGCCGTGGCGTTGCCACTCGATGTCCAGCGCCTCGCTCAGGCTGCGCACGGCCGCCTTGGTCGCCGAATAGGTGCTGAGCATGGGCTGGCCATACAGCGCCGAGGCCGAACACATGTTGACCACGCGCGCACCCGGCGTGCGCTTGAGGAAAGGCAAGGCATGGTGGCAACCGTTGACCACGCCCTTGAGGTTGATGTCGATGAGCCGGTGATGACGGGCCAGTTCGGCTTCCTCGAAAGGACTGGTCACGGATATGCCGGCGTTGTTGAACAAAAGGTCCAGCCGCTGTCCTGCGGCCTGCCAGAAGGCCTCCAACCGGGGCGCCCAGTCATCGGCGCTGGACACGTCCAGCCGGCCCGCGTGGCACCGGTCTGCGCCCAGTTGCACGCGCAAAGCCTGAAGAGCCGCTTCGTCCACGTCGTACAGCCCCACGAACCAGCCGGCCTGGGCAAAGCGCTCTGCCACGGCCCGCCCGATGCCGGCGGCGGCGCCTGTGATGAAAATGCTCGGACGCGGGGGACGGCTCATGGGTGAATTTGCTCCTCAATGGGCGCCCAGCATAGCCAGGCAGGGATGACCCGTCTTGACCCGATCGACCTGAAATTTGACAATTTCATCCATGCCGCCCCTGCCCAAGCCCTCACCGCACCCATCCTTGCCCGCCAGGCTTTACGAGCGCGATGTGGTGCAGGGCATGGTGCCGCTCAACCTGGTGCGGGTGCTGGGCGACTACCTGGCATTGAAAGGGCTCGATCCCCATGAGGTGCTGCCACAAGACCTGGACCTGGGGACTGCCAAGCCGCTGGGGCGCTTCTCGGCCGAGGCCTATTGCCAGCTGCTGATCAAGGCGGCCGAACGCCTGCACGATCCGTTGCTGGGCCTGCACCTGGGGCAGACCATCCAGCCGGCGCACCTGGGCGCGCTGGGCTATGTGCTGCTGGCCTGCGAGAACCTGGGGGGCGCGCTGCAGCGCATCCAGCGTTACCACCGGCTGGTGCACGACATCAACCCGGTGCAGCACCGCATTGAAGGTGGCAACCTGGAGCTGCAGTGGGGCATCGCGCATGGCAAGCCGGGCGCCTTGTTCGACGAGGCGGGCATCACTGGCCTGGTGCAGTTTGGGCGTGATGTGTGTGGCCGGCCACTGCCTTTGGCGCAGGTCGATTTCGTGAACCCGCCGCCGCCCGATCTTCGGCCCTACCTGGATTACTTCGGCTGCCCGGTGCGCTTCAACCAGCCCATGACGCGGCTGGCCATCCCAGTGGACAGCCTGATGGCGCCCTTGCGCCAGGCCGACCCCACGCTGCTCAAGCTGATGGAAGAACAAGTGGACGCGGCCATGGCGCAGTTGCCGGATGCCGGCGACTTGGGCGAGGTGACCCGGCGCGTGGTGGCCCACTTAGCGCCCTTGGGCACGCCAGAGTTGGAGCAGGTGGCCCAGGCATTGCGGCTGTCGCCCCGGGTGTTTTACCGGCGACTGGCCGAGCAGGGTTTGAACTTTCGTGACCTGCGCGAAACGGCCTTGCGGCAGGTGGCCGAGTTGCATTTGCGCGACCCCAGGTTGACGCTGGCTGAAGTGGGGGCCTTGCTGGGTTACTCCGAGCAAAGCGCTTTTTCACGGGCTTTCAAGCGTTGGTCGGGCGTGCCGCCTTTGCAGTGGCGGCAGGGGCTTAAGGTTTGAGTGCTTTGCTGTGGAGCGCGGGGCGCGGGCTGGGTGGGTATCCGGCAGGGCTTCATGTTGGTGGTCCCGCTTTTCACGCGGGACTGCCTTGCGGTGCTCGCGGCGAGGTGGG
>PNKV01000026.1 GCA_013822685.1 Leptothrix sp. (in: b-proteobacteria) | reverse complement strand
CGTGTCGATCACCGTCAAGCTGATCAACCCCATCGCCATGGAAGAAGGTCTGCGTTTCGCCATCCGTGAAGGCGGTCGCACCGTCGGCGCCGGCGTGGTTGCCAAGATCCTCGCGTAATTCATGACGTGTGCCCGTCCGGCCTCTGGCTGGGTGGGCGTCATCTCTCTGTTTAAGGAGCCGTCATGGCACAACAAAAGATCCGCATCCGCCTGAAGGCGTTTGACTACAAGCTGATTGACCAATCGTCGGCTGAAATCGTTGAAACCGCCAAGCGCACTGGCGCGATCGTCAAGGGCCCCGTGCCCCTGCCGACCCGCCTGCAACGTTTCGACATCCTGCGTTCGCCACACGTCAACAAGACGTCGCGCGACCAGTTCGAAATCCGCACCCACCAGCGTCTGATGGACATCGTGGACCCAACCGACAAGACGGTTGACGCCCTGATGAAGCTCGACCTGCCGGCTGGCGTGGACGTCGAAATCAAGCTGCAGTGATGGCGGCGCCTCCTTCCGGGAGGTGTGGCTCACGAGAAACCGCTCTTCGGAGCGGTTTTTTAATACCTGCGGAAACCAGCTTGTTGCGTAACCCGCAGCACATTGCTATACTCGCAGGCTTTTCCGCCTTTGTTGGTGGGAAGAATTTATGGTGGTCAGGCAAATTCTTGCCTAGCCACTATTCTTAAGTCAGCCCGGCCAATCGATGTCGGGCTTGTGTAAAAGGCCTCTATGTGGGGCTGGAGAAAAACCATGAGTCTTAGCAATCGCCTCGGATTGCTGGGCCGCAAGGTGGGCATGATGCGCATTTACACAGACGACGGCGATGCCGTGCCTGTGACAGTGCTCGACGTGTCCAACAACCGCGTGACCCAGATCAAAACCGTTGAGACTGACGGCTACACCGCCTTGCAACTGGCATTCGGTTCGCGCAAAGCATCGCGCGTAACCAAGCCAGAAGCTGGCCACCTCGCCAAGGCGGGTGTGGAAGGTGTGGAAGTCATCAAAGAGTTCCCCGTCACCCCGGAAATCGCCGCCGAATACAAGGCTGGCGCCGCTATTGCCGTGTCCGCCCTGTTCCAGGTCGGCCAAAAAATCGACGTGCAAGGCACCTCGATCGGTAAGGGCTTCACCGGCACCATCAAGCGTCACCACTTCGGTTCGCAGCGCGCGTCGCACGGTAACAGCCGTTCGCACAACGTGCCCGGCTCGATCTCGATGGCGCAAGATCCTGGCCGCGTGTTCCCAGGCAAGAAGATGTCGGGCCACCTCGGCGACGACACCGTGACCACGCAAAACCTCGACATCGTGCGCGTTGACGAAGCCCGTCAACTGCTGCTGGTCCGAGGCGCTGTGCCGGGTTCGAAGGGTGGCTTCGTCACCGTTCGCCCTGCCGTCAAGGTCAAGGTCAAGAAAGGAGCCAACTGATGCAGCTCGAGCTCCTGAACGAACAAGGTCAGGCCACTTCCAAAGTGGACGCTCCTGACACCGTGTTCGGCCGCGAATACAACGAAGCCCTGGTGCACCAGGTGGTCGTGGCTTATCAAGCCAACGCCCGCCAAGGTACCCGCGCCCAGAAGGACCGCGCCGTCGTCAAGCACACCACGAAGAAGCCCTGGCGCCAAAAAGGCACCGGTCGCGCTCGCGCTGGTATGTCCTCCTCGCCCCTGTGGCGTGGCGGTGGTCGGATTTTCCCGAACAGCCCTGACGAAAACTTCAGCCACAAGGTCAACAAGAAGATGTATCGCGCCGGTATGGCCGCGATCTTCTCGCAGTTGGCCCGCGAAGGCCGCCTGTCCGTGGTGGACTCGATTTCGATCGATGCCCCCAAGACCAAGCTGCTGGCTGCCAAGCTGAAGGCCCTGAACCTCGACCACGTGCTGGTGATTGCCGACGAAATCGACGAGAACTTGTTCCTCGCCGCGCGCAATCTGCCCAACGTGTTGGTGGTCGAGCCGCGTTACGCCGATCCCCTGTCATTGGTGCACTACAAAAAGGTGCTCGTGACCAAGGGCGCGATCGACAAGCTCAAGGAGATGTTCGCATGAGCATCCTCAAATTCGATGAAAGCCGCCTGCTGAAGGTTCTGGTTGCGCCGATCGTGTCTGAAAAGGCCACGGCTGCTGCTGAAGAACGCGGCCAGGTGCTGTTCAAAGTCGTGCGCGATGCGACCAAGCCCGAGATCAAAGCTGCTGTTGAGCTGCTGTTCAAGGTCGAAGTCAAGTCTGTGCAAGTGCTCAACCAGAAGGGCAAGACCAAGCGCTTCGGTGGCCGTGTCGGTCGCCGTGACCATGTCAAGAAGGCCTATGTTGCCCTCAAGGACGGTCAAGAGCTGAACTTCTCCGGGGAGGCTGCGTAATCATGGCTGTCGTTAAAGTCAAACCAACCTCGCCCGGTCGCCGTGGCGTCGTCAAGGTGGTTCACAAGCATCTGCACAAGGGCAAGCCCCATGCGCCTTTGCTGGAACCGCAAATCCAGAATGCTGGCCGTAACAACAACGGTCACATCACCATCCGCCATCGTGGCGGTGGCCACAAGCAACACTACCGCGTGGTCGATTTCGTCCGTAACAAGGATGGCATCCCCGCGAAGGTCGAGACCATTGAGTACGATCCCAACCGCACGGCTCACATCGCACTGGTGTGCTATGCCGACGGCGAACGTCGTTACATCATCGCTCCCCGTGGTCTGGTTGCTGGCGCTACCGTGATGAGTGGCTCTGAAGCCCCCATCAAGGCTGGCAACACGCTGCCCATCCGCAACATCCCCGTGGGTTCCACCATCCACTGCATCGAGATGATGCCTGGCAAGGGTGCGCAAATCGCGCGTTCCGCCGGCACTTCCGCTGTGCTGATGGCCCGCGAAGGCACCTACGCTCAGGTCCGCCTGCGCTCGGGTGAAGTTCGCCGGATCCACGTCGAATGCCGCGCCACCTTGGGTGAAGTGAGCAACGAAGAGCACAGCCTGCGCCAATACGGCAAGGCCGGTGCCATCCGCTGGAAGGGCATCCGCCCAACGGTTCGTGGCGTTGCCATGAACCCAGTGGATCACCCGCACGGTGGTGGCGAAGGCCGCACGGGCGAAGGTCAAGTCCCGGTGTCCCCATGGAACACCATGACGAAGGGCTATCGCACCCGCAACAACAAGCGCACGCAAACGTTCATCGTTTCGCGTCGCAAGAAGTAAGAGGTAGGCTGAAATGGCTCGTTCTCTTAAAAAAGGTCCTTTCGTTGACCACCACCTGTCGGCCAAGGTCGACAAGGCTGCTGCCATCAAGGACAAGAAGCCCATCAAGACTTGGTCGCGTCGTTCTACGATCCTGCCCGAGTTCATTGGCTTGACGATTGCCGTGCACAACGGCAAGCAACACGTGCCTGTGTACGTGACCGACCAGATGGTTGGCCACAAGCTCGGCGAGTTCGCCCTGACCCGTACGTTCAAGGGTCACCCAGGCGACAAGAAAGCCAAGAAGTAAGGAGCCCGACGATGGAAACCAAAGCAATCGTTCGCGGCGTTCGGCTCTCATGCGACAAAGGTCGCCTGGTGGCTGACCTGATTCGCGGCAAGAAAGTCGATCAAGCCCTGAACATCCTGACCTTCACTCAAAAGAAGGCCGCCGGCATCATCAAGAAGGCCCTGGAGTCCGCAATCGCGAACGCCGAGCACAATGACGGCGCCGACATCGATGAACTGAAGGTCAAGACCATTTATGTGGAGCAAGGCACCACGCTGAAGCGTTTCACCGCACGGGCCAAAGGCCGCGGCAACCGCATCAGCAAGCCAACTTGCCACATCTATGTGACCGTGGGTAACTAAAAGGCAAACCATGGGACAAAAAATCCATCCAACCGGTTTCCGCCTGGCGGTGACCCGCAATTGGTCATCACGCTGGTATGCGAGCAACCGCAACTTCAGCAAAATGTTGGCTGAAGACTTGGGCGTGCGTGAGTACCTCAAGAAGAAACTGAAGAATGCCGCCGTGTCGCGCATCCTGATCGAGCGTCCCGCCAAGAGCGCACGCATCACCATTTTCTCGGCTCGTCCGGGCGTGGTGATCGGCAAGAAGGGCGAAGACATCGAGAACCTCAAGATTGAACTGGCCAAGCGCCTGGGCTGTCCTGTGGCAGTGAACATCGAAGAAGTGCGCAAGCCTGAAATCGATGCTCAACTGATCTCGGATTCGATCACGCAGCAATTGGAAAAGCGGATCATGTTCCGCCGCGCCATGAAGCGCGCCATGCAAAACGCCATGCGTCTGGGTGCCCTGGGCATCAAGATCATGTCGGCAGGTCGTCTGAACGGCATCGAAATCGCACGTACCGAGTGGTACCGCGAAGGTCGCGTTCCACTTCACACCCTGCGTGCTGACATCGACTACGGCTTCTCTGAAGCACAGACCACCTACGGTGTGATCGGTGTGAAGGTGTGGGTCTACAAGGGTGACCGTCTGCCGAATGGCGACGCACCGGTGGTCAAGGGCGAGGATCGTGAAGACGACCGCCGCAACCGCCGTCCCCGCAGTGACCGCCCCAACGACCGCCGCCCCCCTTCACGTGGTGCAACACGTGGTGCCCCTCGCGCTGATGGCGCGCCGGGTGCTGCCGCTGCCCCCGAAGGTGGTGACAAGCCCGCTGATGCTGGTGCTGCCAAGCGCGTCCGCAAGGTCGCTGCTCCGGCTGCTCCTGCTGAAGCGAAAGGAGAATAAACATGTTGCAACCTAATCGTCGCAAGTTCCGCAAGGAACACAAGGGTCGCAACACGGGTGTTGCCACCCGTGGCGCCACCGTTGCGTTCGGCGAATTCGGTCTGAAGGCCACTGAACGTGGTCGCCTGACGGCCCGTCAGATCGAAGCTGCACGTCGTGCCATTTCGCGTCACGTCAAGCGTGGCGGCCGCATCTGGATCCGCATCTTCCCGGACAAGCCAATCTCCCAGAAGCCCGCAGAAGTGCGGATGGGTAATGGTAAGGGTAGCGTTGAGTACTACGTCGCTGAAATTCAGCCCGGCAAGGTGCTCTACGAAATCCACGGGGTTCCCGAGGAACTGGCCCGCGAAGCCTTCCAGCTCGCGTCCGCCAAACTGCCTCTGCGCACGACATTCGTCACGCGCATGATCGGCTCTTAATTGGTCGCAAAGGAAAAGAAGCATATGAACGCCTCTGAACTGCGCGCCAAAGATGTGGCCGCACTCGAAACCGAAGTCAAAGAACTGCTGAAAGCGCACTTCAACATGCGCATGCAAAAAGCAACTCAGCAGCTCAATGACCACTCTGCTCTGAAGAAGACCCGTCGCGACATCGCCCGTGTCAAGACGATTCTGACCCAGAAGAAGAAAGAAGGAGCAGCCAAATGACGGAAGCTCAAGCAACGACGCAAGTCAAGAACACGCGCACCCTGGTGGGTCGCGTGGTCAGCGATGCGCGCGCCAAGACCGTGACCGTGCTCGTCGAGCGCCGTGCCAAGCACGAGCTCTACGGCAAGATCGTGGCCCACTCGCGCAAGTACCACGCCCACGATGAGAACAATGAGTTCCACATCGGTGACGTGGTCGAGATCAGCGAAACGCGTCCCGTTTCCAAGACCAAGGCCTGGGCTGTGACCCGCTTGGTGGAAAAGGCCCGCGCGGTCTGATCGCTTGATCCATCGCTGGCGAAAGCCAGGCATGGCAGCAGCAGGGTGACCTGCGGTTGCCGGCATGAGAACCGGATGCTCAGTTTTATACTGGCCGTCCGGTTTTTTCGTTTCTGTGTCCCTTCTCTTTTTACCCTTTGAGGTTCCCCCATGATCAAAATTGGCGACACCCTGCCCAGCGGTTCCTTGTCCGAGTTCTTCGACGTGGAGGGCGAGGGTTGCAGTCTGGGTCCCAACACCTTTGACATCGCCAAAAGCACGGCCGGCAAGACCATCGCCATCTTTGGCTTGCCCGGGGCGTTCACGCCCACCTGTTCGGCCAAGCACGCGCCCGGCTACATCGACCAGGTGGGCGCTTTCAAGGCGGCGGGCGTGGACGAGATCTGGTGTGTGTCGGTGAACGACCCCTTCGTGATGGGCGCCTGGGGCCGTGAGCTGAAGGCAGCGGGCAAGGTGCGCATGATGGCCGATGGCAGCGCGCAGTTCGCCAAGGCCACGGGTTTGACCCTGGACCTGACGGACAAGGGGCTGGGTTTGCGCTCGCAGCGCTATTCGCTGTTGGCCGTGAACGGTGTCGTCAAGGCGCTGAACGTGGAAGAGGGCGGTGGCTTCAAGGTCAGCGATGCCGACACCTTGCTGGCACAAGCCAAGGCACTGAAGGCCTGATCGACCGACCGGCTGGCTGTCTGGGTTCCGGAAGGTTCAGCGGACCGAGCCAGCTTTCTGCTCGATGGCCGCTTCGACATCCTTGCGCAGGCCCAGCAGGAAGGCGACTTCGGCCAGGACAAACAAGGGCCCAATGATCAGGCCAATGATGTCGTCGACAAACGCGGGCTTGCGGCCTTCGAAGTAATGGCCCAGGAACTGGATGCCCCAGCCCGCCAGGAACAGGCCAAGTCCCCAGGCAAGCCAGGCACCCGTGGCCAGTGGCGCCGTTTGGAGTGCAACGTCCAGGCCCAGCGCAAACACGGCAGCCATGACCGCGCCCATGCGCAGGTCCAGCTTGAGGTAATAGAGCGCCAGCAAGGCGGCGATGACCATGCCCGGGTTGATGGGCACGCCCGCCACGGTGGCCAGCGTGGGCCGGGCCAGCAACACCATCAGCGACAGCACGATCATGGGAATGCCGACCACGTGCGTGAGGATGTTCCGGCGGTCCCGGTGGTAGCTGGCGTATTGGGCCAGGAGGTCAGTGAGCTTGTTCATGGCGGTGGTCCTTTGCGTGAATCGTAGTGCAATGACGGTGCGGTGGACTGTCAGCGGGGCGACGGATTTCCCCACGAGGCGTTCAGGCGTGCTACATTGCTGAGCATGAACACGGCACGCTTCTATTTTTGGCACTTTTACTTCTCGCCCGCAACCGGCGCAGGAGTGGAGAGCGCGTAAGCAGCCACCACCACATTCCTGAAAACCGCCGGATCACCCTCCGGCGGTTTTTTTTCGACGTTTTCATTTTCAACCCGCACCACGCCTCAGGACGCTTTTCATGAACGCCAATTCCAGCGCCTCATCCGGCTGGGTTCCGCCCGCCGACAAGACTTCGCAAACCGATGACGAACGCATCCTCAACGTGACGCCGCTGCCGCCACCGGAGCACTTGATCCGCTTCTTCCCGATCCGGGGGACGCCGGTTGAAACGCTGGTGTCGGGCACGCGTCAGAAGATCCGCGAGATCATGCAAGGCCAGGACGATCGCCTGCTGGTGGTCATTGGCCCTTGCTCGATCCACGATCCGGCCGCGGCCCTGGAATATGCGCGCAAGTTGCTGGTGGAGCGTGAGCGCTATGCCGACACGCTGGAAATCGTCATGCGGGTGTATTTTGAAAAGCCGCGGACGACGGTGGGTTGGAAGGGCCTGATCAACGATCCTTACCTGGACGAGAGCTACCGCATCGACGAAGGCCTGCGCATGGCGCGCCACCTGCTGCTGGAGATCAACCGCCTGGGCGTGCCGGCGGGCAGCGAGTTCCTGGACGTGGTCTCGCCCCAATACATTGGTGACCTGATCAGCTGGGGCGCCATCGGTGCGCGCACGACCGAAAGCCAGGTGCACCGCGAACTGGCCTCGGGCCTGAGCGCGCCGATTGGCTTCAAGAACGGCACCGATGGCAACATCAAGATCGCCACGGACGCGATCCAGGCGGCGGCGGGTGCGCATCACTTCTTGTCGGTTCACAAGAACGGGCAGGTGGCCATTGTTGAAACGGCGGGCAACCCCGATTGCCACGTGATCCTGCGTGGCGGCAAGGCGCCCAACTACGACGCGGCCAATGTGGACGCGGCCTGCAAGGACCTGGCCGCGGCCAAACTGCCCACCACTTTGATGGTGGACTGCTCGCATGCCAACAGCTCCAAGCAGCACGAAAAGCAGATCGACGTGGCCAAGGACATTGGCCAGCAGGTGGGCTCGGGCTCGCGTTGCATCTTCGGCGTGATGGTGGAGAGCCATTTGAACGCGGGCAATCAAAAGTTCACGCCCGGCAAGGACCAGCCCGCCAATCTGGAATACGGCAAGAGCATCACCGATGCCTGCATTGGCTGGGACGATTCCACCAATGTGCTGGAGATCCTGTCGAGCGCCGTGAAGGCCCGACGCGCGCGTTGAGCGTGATGGCCCCGCAAGCCGTGTACACCCTTAAGGGGGGAGCCACCGGCTTGCGGGGTATCTTGGTAGCGTCTTGAAGCGAGGCCGGGAGATACTGCGGTTTGTTGCAGTTCAATCCCGCTTTGCCCATGCTTTTGACGCCCAATCCCCGCATCTTGCTGGTGGATGACCATGCCTTGTTCCGCACGGGCTTGGGCATGATCCTGCGCGAGGCTTTCTCGGGGTCGACATTGCTGGAGGCGCCCAGCCTGGCCGAGGCCATGAGGGTGGAGGCGGCCCCTGTGCTGGACCTGATCTTGTTGGACGTGCATCTGCCCGACGCGAATGGGCTGTCCCTGATCAAGGTGCTGCAGGATCGCTTCGGCCCGGTGCCGGTGCTGATGGTCTCGGGCAGCGATGACGCTTCTCAGATCGCGCAGGCCAAGGACGCGGGTGCGGTGGGTTACCTGTCCAAGTCGGCCAGTGCCGCGCAGATGGTGAGCACCTTGCGCGAGTGCCTGTCGGGCGGCCAGGCGTTTCCCTTCGCGGACTATGCCCCGGCGGCTGCGGCCACGGTGTTGTTGGCCCAGCAGGATCCCGTCAAACCCAATGAACGGCAGTTGTCCATCCTTCGATTGTTGGGCCAAGGGGCGCCCAACAAGGCCATCGCGCGCCAAGTGGGTTTGAGTGAAAACGATGTGAGGGCCGAGGTGTCCTGGCTCACCGAGATGCTGGATGCCACCAGCCGCCAGCAGGCCTACGATGTGGCCGTGGAGCGAGGGTGGCTGGCGCCATGAGTTCATGGGCGAGCCTGCTGTCGCAGGCTTGGCGCTTTGACCGGAGCCGTGGGCTCAATGCCGAGATGGAGTTGCTGGACCGCAATCTGCCTGCGGCCTTCGTGACCTACACCTTGGTGGCCATCATGGCCACCTGGGCTTACTGGTCAACGATCGGCGATGCCAGCGTGCTGTGGTGGGGCGTGGGGTCCACCTCGCTGGGCATCGCGTGCTTCCTGGGCCGCAAGGTGCTGCCCAGCCCTGGCGATCCGGCCAAGGTGCTGATCTACGCGCGGGCCGTGCGTTTCATGGCGATGCTGCTGGGCGTGACGTGGGGCTTGTTCGCGCTGCTGTTCATGAAGCCGGAGTGGCCGATCACCTTGACGCTGGTGATCACGATGCTGTCGGGCATGAGCGCCGGTGGCTTGGTGGTGTTTTCATCCAGCTGGCCGGTCTCCTTGGCCTATGGCCTGCCTTGCCTGTTGCCGTCGGTGCTGGTGCTGTTGCCCGCGCGGGATCCGGTCAGCCAAAGCATGGGGCTGGCGTCCTTGGCGTACCTGCTGGTGATGGGCGTGTTCTCCTTCCATGCCGCGCAGGTGACGCGGCGGTCCATCCACCTGCGGTTTGAGAACGCGGACCTGGTGGAGCGCCTGCGGGAGCAAACCCACCGGGCGTTTGAGGCCCGCCAGATCGCGGAAGAGGCCTTGCAAGATGCCGAAGAGGCCAACCGGGCCAAGTCGGTGTTTTTGGCGTCGGCCAGCCACGACCTGCGCCAACCCTTGCACGCCTTGGGCTTGTTCCTGACCGCCTTGGGCCACACCGACCTGGATGAGCGCCAACGCCAGATGTGGGGCCATGTCGAGGCCTCGTCCGCCGCGGCCAGCGAGATGCTCAACACCTTGCTGGATTTTTCAAAGGTGGACGCAGGGGTCATCACGCCGCAACCGCAGGCGTTTCCCGTCCAATCCTTGCTGCACAAACTGGAGCGCCATTTCGCGCCACAGGCCAATGACAAGGGGCTGGTGTTCCGCGTGCGTGACACCGACCTGGTGGTGTGGGCCGATCCGCGTTTGGTGGAGCAAGTGCTGCGCAACCTGCTGACCAATGCGATCCGCTACACCGAGCGGGGCGGCGTTTTGCTGGGTTGCCGGCGCCGGGGTGATCAGGCCATGCTGGAAGTGTGGGACACGGGCATCGGCATCGAGCCGGCGCAGCACCAGGCGATCTTTCAGGAATTTCACCAGCTGGGCAATCCGGAACGGGACCGCACCAAAGGCCTGGGCCTGGGCCTGGCCATCGTGCAAGGCTTGGCGCAGGCCATGGGGACGACGGTGGCGCTGCTGTCCAGGCCAGGGCGGGGGTCGGTGTTCCGCATGAGCTTGTCACTGAGCCAGGAGGGGGCGCCCGATGACGAGGTGACCCCCGTGGTGAGCACGCCGCTGGTGGGCGTGCGGGTGCTGTTGATCGACGACGACGAGGCGGTGCGGGTGGCCATGGCCGAGTTGCTGACCGCCTGGGGTTGCGCTTGCGAGCCGGCGGGCTCGGAGGCAGAAGCCGTGCGCCTGCTGGCGCGTTTCACGCCGGACGTGGTGCTGGCCGATTTCCGCCTGCGTGATCACCGCACGGGCCCGCAGGCCATCGAGGCGGTTCGTGCCCGCGTGGGCCGCACGGTGCCGGCCATCATCGTCACGGGTGACACGGCGGCGGATCGCCTGCGCACGGCGGTGGGCAGTGGCATCACCCTGTTGCACAAGCCGGTGGGGTCGGTCGCCTTGCAGCGGGCTTTGGCGCAGGCGCTGGAGTTGGCCTCAGCGCCGGCTGGATCGCTTCAGGTCGATGCGCCCAGCGCCTGAGTTCGGCGCCATTGCATAAGGATCAGGCTGCTGGCCAGAGTAGTGAGCCACCAGCTTTGGCCCACCGCGCCGAAATGGTCGATCACCGCACCGCTGACCAAGGGGCCCAGTGCGCCGCCCGCGGTGTAGCCCGCGATCATGGCGGAGGTGCCCGCCACGGCCGAGGTGTTGGCGAAATCGTGCGCGACGCGGATCATTGTCAGGGTGTACAGCGCGCCGCCCACCGCACCCCAGGCTGCGGCGCACAACCAGATCAACTGGGGCCATTGGTGGGCCTGGCCAAAGGCCAGCGAGGCCAGCACCAGGATGATGGCGGCCCCCGTGAACAGGCGGCGGGTGGCCACGTGGTCGGCCAGCCAGCCCGTGGGGTATTGCAGTAAGAAGCTGCCCATGCCCAAGGCGCCGGCGATGGAGGTGGCCAGCGCCAGGCTCATGCCCAATTGCGAGCCATAAGCGGTGGTGACCGAGCCCAGCCCCACTTCAAAGACACCGCCCACCAGGGCGGCCCACACCAACAAGGGGCGGTGCCGCCAAGCCGCAGCCAGCCCCATGGTTTGCGCGCCTTCGTGGGCCGCCTTGAGCTGCGTCACGGCGGGCGCCAAGGACAGGCCCAGGCCCAGCGCCAAGCCGCCCGCGGCCACGCCATTGGCCTGGCGAGGGTCCAGGCCCAACAAGCCGGGCAGCATGGGGCCCACGGCCATCGCGCAGCCCAGCACGGTCTGGTACAGGCCGGTCAGGCGACCCCGGTGGCTGGCCGGCACGTTGTGGGCGATGAGGGCTTCGGTGGCGTTCCAGGCGGCGGCCGCGCCAATGCCGGACATCAAGGCCAGGCAGCACCACGCGGCGTAATCGTCGGTGAACAGGTAGCCCAGGCAGGACAGCAACTCCATCGCCAGGCCGATGCGGTAGGCCCGGCCCACGCCGATGCGTGCAAACACATGGGGGACCACCGGCACCAGCAAGGCCACGCTGACAAAGGCGAGCATCGCAAAGCCGCCGATGGCCGTGGCGCTGACGCCCGCCGTTTGCAGGCGCACGGCCAGCACGGGGTTGAGCAGGCTGTAGCTGAGCACCACCATGGTGGTGCCGATCATCACCCGCCACAAACCAGGCGGCAACGTCAAACCACTCACGCGCTCAGCCACCCTCGCCGGTGGAAGTACCACATGGGCACCAGCGCGCTGGCAATCATCAGGCCGACCGTGTACGGGTAGCTCCATTCGCCCAGGAAGGACAGCTCGGGGAACTTCAGGTTCATGCCGTAGACGCTGGCCACCAGCGTGGGCGGCAGCAGCGCCACCGAGGCCACCGAGAAGATCTTGATGATCTTGTTCTGGTTGATGTTGATGAAGCCGACCGTGGCGTCCATCAGGAAGTTGATCTTGTCGAACAGGAAGGCGGTGTGGCTGTCCAGCGAATCGATGTCGCGCAGGATCTGGCGGGCTTCTTCGAACTGCTCGGCGCTGAGCATGCGGGCGCGCATCATGAAGCTCACGGCGCGGCGCGTGTCCATCACGTTGCGGCGGATGCGGCCGTTCAAGTCTTCCTGGCGCGCGATGGCGGCCAGCGCTTCAGCGGCGGCCTGGTCGTTCACTTCGTCTTTCAGCACGCGCTTGCTGACTTTTTCGAGGCCGTCATAGATGCCCTCGAGGGTGTCGGCGGAATACTCTGCATCGGCGTCGTACAGCTTGAGCAGCACGTCTTTCGCGTCTTCGATCAGGGCGGGGATGCGGCGGGCGCGCATGCGCAGCAGGCGGAACACCGGCAGGTCTTCGCGGTGGATCGAGAACAGCACGTTGTTGTGCAGGATGAAGGCCACGCGCACGTTGCGGGGTGCTTCGTCGTCGTCGATCAGGAAGTCGGAGCGGATGTGGATGGCGCCGTCTTCTTCGTAGAAACGGGCGGATTCTTCCAGGTCGTCGTCGATGATGTCCTGGGGGATGACAAGGCCGAAACGGACCGCGATCCAGCCCTTTTCTTCGGGCGTGGGGTCTTCCAGGTCGACCCACACCGGCGCGACCGGGGTCAGTTCGTCCTGGCTGTCGATTTCTTCCTGGAAAAGCCGGCCGTTGGCCAGCGTGAAGACGTTGAGCATGCAATCTCCAGCGCCAGACTGCGGCGCGTGCGGATGAGGGGTGGGTATGTGGGTAGACCGCCCTCTCCGCGCTGGGAACCTGTGCGCCGCGCCTGTCTAGTGCAGGCCGATGCGCCGGTCAGCTGGAGGGGCGGTCACCGAGGCGGTGTGTCCAAGGTGATGCGCTCCGAAAAGCTCCGAAATCGGTAAGCCGGTATTGTCGTGTAAAAAGCGCCATGGCTCTACCTTCGTCACGGCTTGACCTCAATTTGTTCCGCGTCATGGACGCTGTTTTTGAACACGGGGGCATCTCGGGCGCGGCGCGGCACCTGCACCTGAGCCAGCCGGCGGTCAGCCACGCTTTGGCCCGCCTGCGCCGCCTGTGGGGCGACCCGCTGTTTGTGCGGCAGGGCAACCACATGGTGCCGACGGAGTTGACCCGGCGCGTGATCGGCGACGTGCAGGCGCACCTGCGCGGCTTGCAGTCGGTGATGGCGCAGGCCGAGACTTTTGATCCGGCCTTGTTGAACATGACGGTGCGCTTGGGGATGCGGGACGTGCTGGAGGCCATCACCCTGCCGCCCTTGATGGCTCGCCTGGCCGAGGTGGCGCCGGGTGTGAAGGTGGCCAGTGTGCGTGTGCCCCGCGATGCCTTGGCGCAAGCGCTGACGCTGGGCGAGGTGGACCTGGTGATCGACCGGCAACGGCGCGTCGATGGGCGCATCAAGGGGGAACGTCTGGCCGATGAAAACCTGGCCGTGATCATGCGCCGTGGTCACCCTTTGGCCGCCCGGCCCATGGCGGTGGATGCGTACTTTGCGGGCAAGCACGTGATGGTGTCGGTGCAGCCTGACCAGCCCGACCCGCTGCAATCAGTGTGGGCGGCGCTGGGCCAGGGTGAGCGCGATGTCTTCCTGCGCTGCCAGCATTATTTTTCGGCCGCCAATGTGGTGTTGCACAGCGATGCTTTGTTGACCTTGCCCCGCACCTACGCGGAGGAGTTGGCGCGCTGCCTGCCGCTGGTGGTGCGCGAGTTGCCCTTGCCTGTGCCGCCCATCGTCATCTGGATGTACTGGCATGCCGACCGCGATGGCGACCCGGTGCACAAGTGGTTGCGAGAGAGCGTGTCGGCCGGGGCGCGGCAGGCCATGGAGGCCGCTTAGGTCATTCACTTTGTTCATGACTTGTGATGAGCAATCATCATTTGCGATTAGAACCCCAGCGGCGTAGCATCGCCGCATTCCACACAAGGAGACCGCCATGAATTTCCAGCCCAGCGAGCGCGCCAAGAAAACGGCCGATGCCGTCCGAGCCTTCGTCAAGACCCACATCGAGCCCATCGAGGCGCAGCACTGGGAAGAGATCCTGGGCCAGCGCAATGGTGGCGATTGGACCAAATGGACCATCCCTCCCCGTGTGGAAGCGCTGAAAGCCAAGGCCCGCGCCGAAGGCCTGTGGAACCTGTTCCTGCCCGATGCCGAACTGGGCGCGGGCCTGAGCGTGCTCGAGTACGCCTTCAGCTGCGAGGAAACCGGCCGCAGCATGATGGCGCCCGAGATCTTCAACTGCGCTGCGCCCGACACCGGCAACATGGAAGTGCTGTGGAAGTACGGCAACGCCGAGCAGAAAGAGCGCTGGATGAAGCCGCTGCTGGCGGGCGAGATCCGCTCCGTCTTCTTCATGACCGAGCCTGATGTGGCTTCGTCCGACGCCACCAACATGGAAGCCACCGCCGTGGTCGAAGGCGACCAAATCGTGCTGAACGGCAAGAAGTGGTGGTCGTCGGGCGTGGGCGATCCGCGCTGCAAGATTGGCATCTTCATGGCGCGCACGCCCAACCCTGACGCGGGCCGCCATGGCCAGCACTCGATGGTGCTGGTGCCGATGGACACGCCCGGCGTCGAGATCAAGCGCATGCTGCCGGTCTTCGGCGAATACGACGAGCCGCACGGCCACGGCGAGGTGCACTTCACCAATGTGCGCGTGCCGGTGGGCAACTTCATCGCCGGCCCGGGCAAGGGCTTTGAGATCGCCCAAGGCCGCCTGGGCCCGGGCCGCATCCACCATTGCATGCGCATGCTGGGCGCCGCCGAGAAGTCGCTGGAACTGGCCATCCAACGCGGCCTGAAGCGCGTGGCCTTTGGCAAGCCCATCATCAACCTGGGCGGCAACCGCGAGCGCATCGCCGAATGCCGCCTGGCCATTGACCAGGCCCGCCTGCTCACGCTGCAAGCGGCCTGGAAGATCGACACCCTGGGCGTGATGGCCGCGCTGACCGACGTGGCCGCGATCAAGGTGGTGGCGCCCAATGTGCTGCAGCAGGTGGTGGACTTCGCCATCCAGATCCACGGCGGCATGGGCGTGTCGCACGACACGCCGTTGACGGCTTTCTTCAACCAGGCCCGCTCGCTGCGCCTGGCCGATGGCCCGGACGAAGTGCACAAGGGCATGATCGCGCGCCTGGAGTTGATGAAGTACGGAGTGGCCCGATGAGCGAAGGCGCGAGCAAGGGCGTGCAGGATCAGGGCGGCGCTGTCCGCCAGGGCGAAGAGCTCAAGACCGCGGCGGTCGATGCCTGGTTGAAAGCGCAGGTGCCGAGCCTGCAAGGCCAGCCCGAGGTCACGCAGTTCTCAGGCGGCGCGTCCAACTGGACGTATCGGCTGAAGTACGCCAACGGCGACTACATCCTGCGCCGCCCGCCGGCCGGCACCAAGGCCAAGGGCGCGCACGACATGGGCCGTGAGTTCCGCGTGCAGAGCGCGTTGAAGCCGGTCTACCCGGTGGTGCCGAACATGGTCGGGCATTGCACCGACGAAGCCATCACCGGCAGCGAGTTTTACGTGATGGAGCGCATTGCCGGCATCATCCCGCGCAAGAACATGCCGCGCGGTTTGAACCTGGATGTGGCCACCACGCGCCAGCTCTGCACCAATGTGCTGGACAAGCTGGTCGAGCTGCACCAGGTGAACGTCAAAGGCACTGACCTGGAAGCGCTGGGCAAGGGCGGTGGCTACTGCCGCCGCCAGATCGAAGGCTGGAGCGACCGCTACACCAAGGCCAAGACCTGGAACGTGCCCTCGTACAGCTACGTGATCAGCTGGCTGAAGGCAAACATCCCTGAGGACGTGGCCAGCTGCGTGATCCACAACGACTGGCGCTTCGACAATGTGGTGCTGTCTGAAACCGACCCGACGAAAGTGATCGGTGTGCTCGATTGGGAGATGGCCACGCTGGGCGACCCACTGATGGACCTGGGCAACAGCCTGGCCTACTGGGTGCACGCCGACGACAGCAAGTTCCTGATGAGCACCCGCCGCCAGCCCACGCACCTGCCTGGCATGCTGCGCCGCGAAGAGGTGGTGGAGTACTACCTGGACCGCATGAAGCTCAAGCCCGACAACTGGGTGTTCTACGAGGTGTACGGCCTCTTCCGCCTGGCCGCCATCGTGCAGCAAATCTATTACCGTTACCACCACAAGCAGACGCGCAACCCGGCCTTCAAGAACTTCTGGCTGCTGGCCAATTACCTGGACTGGCGCTGCAAGGGCATGATCAAGCGGAGCGGCATTTAAAGCATGGGCGCCATCTACTTCATCCGCCACGGGCAAGCCTCGTTTGGCAGCAACGATTACGACCAGCTCTCGCCCATTGGCCATGAGCAGGGCCGCGTGCTGGGCCAGGCGCTGAAGGCCCGCGGCGTGGTGCCCGATCTCGTCATCAGCGGCAGCATGAAGCGCCACCAAGAGACGGCCATCAACTGCCTCGAGACCCTGGGGTGCGAGCTGCCGATGGAACTGCACCAGGGCGTCAACGAGTTCAACCACGAGAACGTGATCGAGGTGGCCGAGCCGCGCTATGTTGACAAGCTGGTGATGATGGGCGACATGGCCGCTTCGGGCGACCCGCGCCGTGCGTTCCAAGGCTTCTTCAAAGCCGCGGTGACACGCTGGGTGGAAGGCGAATACGCCCACGAATACGCTGAAAGCTGGGCCGACTTCCGCGCCCGCTGCGTGGCCGCACTCGACGACATCGTCCGGCAAAGCCCGCCCAAAGGCACGACCCTGGTCTTCACCTCCGGCGGCACCATCAGCGTGATCTGCGCCCACCTGTTGGGCCTGAGCGACGCGCAAGCCTTCACCATCAACTGGACGCTGGCCAATGGTGGCGTGACCAAGCTGTTGGCGGGCCGTGATGGCTTGCACCTCATCTCGGTCAACGAACATGCGCACCTGGAAGGCGGCGACAAGGCACTTTTGACCTATCGTTGAGGCTTGTTCAAAAACAAGCGCTGGGAGAACCCTGAATGAAGACTTTGTTGAAGGCCGTGTTCGGCCTGTTGTTGCTCGCCGTTGTGTTGGTCGCAGGCGGGGTGGCCATGAGCTGGGCCCCTGACCGCCCAGTGGACACACTCAAGGCCCGCTGGGCCCCGGCCCCTTCGCAGTTCATCACCGTTCAGGGCATGCAGGTGCACCTGCGCGACGAAGGCCCCAAGGACGACCCCGAGCCCATCGTGCTGTTGCACGGCACCTCGGCCAGCCTGCACACCTGGGATGGTTGGGCCGATGCGCTCAAAGGCCAGCGCCGCGTGATCCGGCTTGACCTGCCCGGCTTTGGCCTGACCGGCCCCGCGCCCGATGGTGACTACCAGCTCACCCGCTACACCGGCTTCATGAAGGACGTGCTGGACCAGCTCGGCCTGAAGCAGGTGGTGCTGGGCGGCAATTCCTTTGGCGGCACGGTGTCGTGGATGACGGCGCAAGCGCATCCTGACCGCGTGAGCAAGCTCGTGCTGGTCGATGCTGGCGGCTATCCCTACAAGGCCACCTCGGTGCCCATCGGTTTCAAGCTGGCGCAGATCCCGGCGTTGCGGCCCGTGATCGCCAATGTGCTGCCGCGCAGCATGATCGAATCCAGCGTGCGCAATGTGTATGGCGACCCGGCCAAGGTCACGCCCGAGTTGATCGATCGTTACTATGAACTGACGCTGCGCGAAGGCAACCGCGATGCGCTGAGCGCGCGCTTCAAGCAATCGCCCGGCGGTGAGCATGCCGAGTTGATCAAGCAGATCCGCCAGCCCACGCTGATCTTGTGGGGCAGCAAGGATGGCCTGATCCCGCCCGACAACGCCGAGCATTTCAAGCAGGACATCGCCGGCAGCCAGTTGGTGATGTTCGAGGGCCTGGGCCACGTGCCGCAGGAAGAAGACCCTGCCCGCACCGTGGCGGCGCTCAAGACCTTCTTGAACCTCCAGTAACGCCCGAAGGACACGCACCATGCCCACACGCCAGACCATCCTCATCACCGGTGCCAGCTCGGGCCTGGGTGAGGGCATGGCCCGCGAATTCGCCGCCAAGGGCCGCCATTTGGCCCTGTGCGCGCGCCGCACCGATCGGCTCGAAGCGCTCAAGGCCGAGCTGCAAGCCAAGCACCCAGGCGTGCGCATTGCCGTGCGCGCGCTGGACGTGAACGACCATGCCCAGGTCTTCGAGGTGTTCAAGTTTTTCCAGGGCGAGTTCGGCACGATCGACCGCGTCATCGTCAACGCCGGCCTGGGCAAGGGCCAGCCCATTGGCAAGGGCCGCTTCGACGCCAACCTGCAGACCGCGCAGACCAACTTCATCGCCGCGCTGGCCCAATGCGAGGCCGCGATGGAGATCTTCCGCGCGCAGAACAGCGGGCACCTGGTGGGCATCTCGTCGATGAGCGCGATGCGTGGCCTGGGCCGCAACCTCACCACGTATGCGGCCACCAAGGCGGGCTTCGCGGCCCTGCTGGAGGGCATCCGCGCTGATGTGATGGGCCGCACGCCCATCGTGGTGAGCACCATCTTCCCGGGCTACATCGAAACCGAGCTGAGCAGCAAGTCGGCCAAGACGCCCTTGATGGTGGACACGCAATCCGGCTGCCGCGCCTTGGTGGCCGCCATCGAGCGCGAACCGGCCAAGGCCTGCGTGCCGCGCTGGCCCTGGGCTGCGATCGCCTGGTACATGCGTTTTGCGCCCTTGAGCTGGGTGGCCAAGGTATCCTAGCTGCCTGGAACAGGACATCCCCATGCAGCCCACCGCCCACGACTTCACTGACGCAGACATCGCCGCCCTCGAAGACTGGTGCGAACGCCTGAGCGAACACCAGCCCGAGGTGGCCCCTGATTGGGTCGACGGCTACCTGACCGCCCTGATTTGCGGCCCGCGCTATGTGGCCCCCAGCGAATACCTGACCCTGATGTTCGGCGATTCGCTGATGCACGTGCTCAGCAAGGCCGAAGACTTCGAGATCGTCATGGCGCTGTTGATGCGCCGCTGGAATGCCCTGGCCAGCGAGTTGCACCCCGAGCGCCTGCTGGACGCGCCTGACGAGGTGCACCTGAACCCGCTGATGTCGGAATACCCGCAGGATGAAATTGCCGAGAAGCTGGCCGAAGGGCTGATCAACGACGAGCAGGCCATGAGCTTGCAAACCGGCGGTGGTTGGGCGCGGGGCTTTGGCCAGGCCTTGCTTGATTTCGAAGACGACTGGGAAGTGTTTGCGCCCGGCTCGCCCGAGTTCCAGATGGTGGACTTGAATGTGCAGGCCGTGCTGGCCCTGACCTTGACCGAACGAGATGCCCTGCGCAAGTTCTGCGAAGAGGCCTACAACGAAGCCGATCTGCCGCGCGACGACCTGATCGCACAGGCCATGCTGGCAGTGCAAGACCTGCGCCTGTTCTGGATGCAGCACCCACCCAAATCGGTGCCGGTGCGCAACGAGGACAAGGTGGCCCGCAATGAGCCTTGCCCTTGTGGCAGCGGCTTGAAGTACAAGAAGTGCTGCGGCGCCGTGGCCGGCACCGTGCACTGACGGGCTTTAAAAGCCCGCCAACTCACAGCGAGGCCGCCAGCCGCGCCGCCTGGTCGATCGCTTTCTTGGCGTCCAGCTCGCCGGCTTCAAACGCCCCGCCAATCACATGCACCTTGCGGCCAGCCGCTTCCAGCGCATCGGCCAGCTCACGCAAGGGGACCTGGCCCGCGCACAGCACCACCGTGTCGCAGGCGATCCAGGTCGGGTCCTGGTGCTTTTCACCGCGGGTGACCATCAAGCCCTCGTCGTCGATGCGCTCGTAGTTCACGCCGCCCACCATCTGCACGTTCTTCATCTTCAGCGCGCTGCGGTGGATCCAGCCGGTGGTCTTGCCCAGGCCGTTGCCCAGCTTGCCCTTCTTGCGTTGCAGCAGCGTCACCTCGCGCGCGGGCGGGCTCACCTCGGGCTTGCCGGTGCGCAGGCCGCCGGGCGACAGCGCCGGGTCGGTCACGCCCCATTCGGCCTGCCACGCGGCCAGGTCCAAAGTGGGTGAGTGGCCATCGCTGACCAGGTACTCGGCCACATCAAAGCCGATGCCGCCCGCGCCCACCACGGCCACGCGCGCGCCCACCGGCTTCTTGTGCCGCAGCACGTCGATGTAGCTCAGCACCTTGGGGTGGTCCTGCCCGGGGATGCGCGGGTTGCGCGGGCTCACGCCCGTGGCCACGATGATTTCATCGAAGCCTTGCAGGTCGGCCGCGCTGACCAGGGTGTCCAGGTGCAGCGCCACGCCAGTCGTCTCCACCCGCTTGCGGAAGTAGCGCAGCATCTCGTGGAACTCTTCCTTGCCGGGCACCTGGCGGGCCATGTTCAGTTGCCCGCCCACCTGGCTGGCGGCCTCGAACAGGTGCACCTCGTGGCCGCGCTCGGCCAGCACCGTCGCAGCGGTCAGGCCCGCGGGCCCGGCGCCCACCACCGCGAAGCGGCGTTTGGCCGCGGTAGGCCGGTAGACCAGTTCGGTCTCATGACAGGCGCGCGGGTTCACCAGGCAGGATGTGAGCTTGTTCTTGAAGATGTGGTCCAGGCAGGCCTGGTTGCAGGCGATGCAGGTGTTGATCTCGTCGGCCCGGCCTTGCGCGGCTTTCTTGACGAAGTGAGGGTCGGCCAACAAGGGGCGCGCCATCGAGACCATGTCGGCACTGCCATCGGCCAGGATCTGCTCGGCCACTTCGGGCGTGTTGATGCGGTTGGTGGCCACCAGCGGGATGGTGATGCCCTCGCTCATCAGCTCGGCCTTCATCTTCTGCGTGACCCAGGCAAAGGCCGCTCGGGGCACGCTGGTGGCAATGGTGGGCACGCGCGCCTCATGCCAGCCGATGCCGGTGTTGATGATGCTGGCGCCCGATCGCGCAATGGCCTTGCCCAGCATCACCACCTCATCCCAGGTGCTGCCGTTGGGCACCAGGTCGATCATTGAGAGGCGGTAGATGATGATGAAGTCGCGGCCCACGGCCTCGCGCGTGCGCTGCATGATCTCGACTGGCAGGCGCATGCGGTGGCTGTAATCGCCGCCCCATTGGTCGGTGCGCTGGTTGGTGTGTTGCGCCAAAAATTGATTGATCAGGTAGCCCTCGGAACCCATGATCTCGACGCCGTCGTAACCGGCCTCGCGGGCCTTTTGCGCGCAGTTCACGAAGGCGCGGATCTGGCGCTCGACGCCGCGGGCCGACAAGGCAAAGGGCGTGAACGGCGAGATGGGCGACTGGATGCGCGAGGGCGCCACGGCCAGCGGGTGGTAGGCATAGCGCCCGGTGTGCAGGATCTGCAGGGCGATCTTGCCGCCGGCCTCGTGAACCGCGCGCGTCACCACCTGGTGCCGCTTGGCCGCGCCCGAGGTGGCCAGGGTGCCCGCAAAGGGCTTGACCCAGCCGGCCAGGTTGGGCGAGAAGCCGCCCGTCACTATCAGGCCCACATCACCCTCGGCGCGTTCACGGAAGTAAGCGGCCAGCTTGCTCAGGTCGCGGCCATCTTCCAGGCCGGTGTGCATGGAGCCCATCAGCACGCGGTTTTTCAGGGTGGTGAAGCCCAGGTCGAGCGGTGCGAGCAGGTGGGGATACGGGGCACGGGGCATGGCGCGGTCCGAAGATTGACAACCCCCGGATCGTAATCGCAGCTACCCTGAGGCCTCCGCGTTTCGGCGCGTGGTGGCCTCGAAGCACAGGTAGCCCAGCAGGGCCAGCACCAAAGGCCCCAGGTAGTAGACGGCCCGGTAAGCCAGCAGGGCACCGATCAATTCGGCATGCGGCACCTGGGTGCCCAACAAGGTGATGAAGACCCCTTCCAGCACGCCGAGGCCCCCGGGAACATGGGCCAGCACGCCGGCCACCGCGCTGACCATCAATGCCGCCACCACGGTCAAGTAGGCGACGCCTTCGGGCATCAGGATGTGGATGGCGGCGGCATTGGCCAGCCAGTTGGCCGATGACATGGCCAGCTGAAGGCAGGCCATGCGCCCCGAGGGCAGGGCCACTTTCTGGCCCCGCACGGTCCAGCGCCTTCGGGTGGACCCAAAGCAGGCTGCCACGTAAGTCAGCGGCACCAGGCACAACGCCACGCCGACCCACCGCAAGGATTCGGAGGACAAGCGCCAGTCGCCTGGCAAGGTCACCACGGGCAAGGCCAGGCAGACACCCAGCAGCAGTGGGTAGGCCAGCCAATTGATCAGCATGCTCAGGCCCACCACCTTGGCCACCTGGGGCACTTTCAGCCCCAGCCGCGCATACAGGCGGTAGCGAAAACCGACACCGCCGACCAAGGTGCCCAGGTTCAGGTTGACGGCATAGCTGGACACGGCCACCCCGGCCATGCGCCAGCGGGGCAAGGGGTGGCCCAGGTAGTGCCAGCCAAACAACTCGAAGCAGCCGTACAAGGTGTAGCTCAACAGCGCAAAGCCGGCGGCCATGGCCAGGGTGACTGGCGAGATGTCGCGCAGGGCCTGCCCCACGGCGGGCCAGTCGATGTCACGTGCTTTCCAGGCGATCAGGCCCATCACGCCCAAGGTGAAGGCGCTGATGAGGATGCGTTTGACGATGGGCCACCAACTGGCGGAGGACATCTGCGCCAAGGCAGTGGCGGCTGATTTCATGCTCGCCTTTGTTCAGGGTCGAGTTGCGCCTCGTTCACCCGGGTCACGTCGGTGGCCTGGTCAGTGGGCGTGACGGCGGCCAGTGCCGGGCGGTGGTGGGGCAGCCAGCCGGCCCACTTGGGGAAGCGGCGCAAGAAGTGGAAGACCAGCACACTCAGCCCCATGCGCCACATGAGTTGGTGGCCGGCCTCCGGCTCCTTCACGTGCTGGCAGTGGTGCTGGATCAGGTACTGCAAACGCCCACGCAGGTGCTGGTTGAAGCGTTGATCCCAGATGAAGAGATTAGCCTCCAGGTTCAGCGACAGGCTGAGCGGATCCAGATTGCTGGAACCCACGGTCGACCAATGGTCGTCTGCCAGCGCAACCTTGCCGTGCAAGGGCCGCTCGCAATACTCGTAGATGCTGACGCCCGCGCGCAGCAGGTAGCTGTACAAAATGCGGGCGGCGAGCTTGGCAATGGGCATGTCTGGTTCGCCCTGCAGGATCAAGGTGACCTTGACGCCGCGCCGGGCCGCGTTGCGCAGGTCGCGCAGCAAGCGGTAGCCCGGGAAGAAGTAGGCATTGGCGACGATCAGCTCGCGCTTGGCAGCGCGGATGGCCAGCCGGTATTGGCGTTCGATGTCGGTCTGGTGGTGGCGGTTGTCGCGCGAGACAAAGGAAGCCCACGAAGGCATGCTCGCGTCAGGTCTGGCCATGCCCTGGGCTTTGGGCGCGCGTGGCCACCAGGGGCGACGGGGGTTGGGCGTGGCCGCGGCCAATGCAAAGCGGTGGATGTCTTCCACGATCGGGCCGCGCACCATCACGGCGTAGTCTTGCTTGGCTTGCGGGCCGAAGTCAGCCAGGTGGTCGGCTGAAAAATTGATGCCACCCACGAAGGCCTTTTGCGCATCCACCACCACCAGCTTGCGGTGCAGGCGGCGGAACACGTTCAGGCGCATGCCCAGCGTGCGGGGTTGCGGGTCGAAGACCTGAACGCGCACGCCCGCGGCGGTCAATGGGCCGATGAAGTCGTCGTGGAGATCGGGTGAGCCAAAGCCATCCACGGTGAGCGTGACGTTCACGCCACGTTGGGCGGCGCCCAGCAAAGCCGCGTGCAAGCCCCACCCCACCTTGTCCATGAACAGGATGAAGGTCTCGACCAGCACCTCGCGCTGCGCCTGGCCGATGGCCTCGAACACGCAGGGGAAGAAGGCTTCGCCGTTTTCCAGCAGCTCGATGTGGTCAATGGGTTTCCAACTTTGTTTCACAGCCGGATCTCCGCGGTCAAGGGGGCGTGGTCGGACAGGTGTGACCAGGGCCGCGTGGACAGCACTTGGGGTTCATGAACCTGCACCCCGCGCGCGTAGATGCGGTCGAGCTGCAGGCAGGGAAAGCGCGCCGGGAAGGTGCGCGGCGGGCTGCCAAAGGTGTCGACAAAGCAGTCGTGCAGGCCAGCGCAGCGCGTGAGGCGCTCGTGGGCGCGCAGCCGCCAGTCGTTGAAGTCGCCCGCGATGATCAAGGGGGCGTCTTCAGGCACTTCGCGGTCGATCAGTTTGCACAGCAGGTCCAACTGCTGTTGGCGGTGCTTTTCGCGCAGGCCCAGGTGCACGCAGATGGCATGCACTTGCTGGCCCAGGGGCGGCACGTCGAGCACGCAGTGCAGCAGGCCGCGCTTTTCGGCACCGTTCATCGAGGGCACGCTCACGTCGTGGTTCTCGAAGCGGTGGATCGGGAATTTTGACAACACCGCGTTGCCGTGGTCACCATGCGGGTACACGGCGTTGCGGCCATACGCAAAATCCGACCAGATCTGGTCGGCCATGAACTCGTATTGCGGCATTTGAGGCCACAGCGAGTGCTGGACCGCGTGGCCGTCGTGGCTGCCGTGTACTTCTTGCAAAAACACCACATCGGCCTGCACAGTGCGCACCGCATCGCGCAATTCCGGCAGGATGAAGCGGCGATTGAGGGCGGTGAAGCCTTTGTGGGTGTTGACCGTGAGGACACGGAAGCTGAAATCGGTCGGGCGCATGGGTGGTTCCCGTCGTGGAGGCCACCTTGATTGGGCAATCGGTGTGCCCGTCAGCCGCCCCACCCCAAAATCACCACGTCGAAGACGCGTTCCACCAGCCACACCAAGGCCATGGCCGCGATGAACAGCGAGCCGCCCCCCACGATCAGCCAGCGGTAAAAGGCAGTGCGGCGCAGCAGGAGCAGGAAGGGCAAGGTCACTGCCACGAGCGCCAGCTGGCCCAGCTCCACCCCCACGTTGAAGCCCAGCAGCGGCGCGGCCAACTCACCGCGCGCCAGGCCCAAGTCCTGCAGGGCGCCGGCGAACCCAAAGCCATGCACCAGGCCAAAGCCGAAGACCACCACCCAGCGGGGCGCGCGCAAGATCGGCCACAGGTTGTCCAGTGCGGCCAGCAAGACGCTGAGCGCGATGAGGGACTCGACCCAGCGCGAAGGTGGTGACAGCACGCCAAACGCGGCCAGGCCCAGGGTAAGTGAGTGCGCGATGGTGAAGGCGGTGACCAGGCGCAAGACTTCGCCCAGCGCGCTTTGCCAACGGGGTCTGGCCCGCCAGCCGGCCATGGCGGGCGACCAGAGCGGCCGGCCGGGGCGTTGCCACACCGAGACCAGCAAGAGCGACAGCAGGAAGAGGATGTGGTCGGTGCCGATGGCGATGTGGTGCACGCCGTCCTGCACAAAGCGCCACAGGCTGGCCATGAAGGGCTCGGGGGGCGGGCTCTGTGCCGGTGCTGCGCTGGCGGGCGGCGCCGTGGCACTGGCGCTATCAATCAAGGGCGGGGCGCTTTGGAAAGCCAGTTCATGCACCGGCCTGGGCGTGCCCAGCACCACGGTGCCTTGCTGGTTGCCCGCGGTGCGCCATCGCACGATGCCGCGGTGGCTGGGGTCGGTGAGTGCAAACAGGCGGTAGTCGACGGTCAGGCTTTGCCAGGCTTGCCCAGTGGCAACGGGGCATTGCGCCGTCCAGCGCAACACGGCATAGCGGCCATCGGTGTGCGTGTCGATCTGGGGTGTGGCTTCCGGGGCTTCCGTTGAAGAGACCACGGCGCAGTCCTGCAGGGCGTGGCGCAGGCTCAGCGTGGGCCGCGCGAAGTTCATGATGTCCAACCAACGCGAGCGCACTTCGCCCCAGGTGAGTTGACCGTCGTCGTTGCGGTCCAGGCGCAGTTCGGTGTCCAGGTCACGCAGGGCGATGTGCCAATCCACGTTCACCCGGCTGGCGCTTTGCAAGCTCAGCGTGAGGTAGCTGTCGCTGGGTTTGTGGGCGTGGGCGGCGGTGCCAAACCACGCGGCACATGCCAGCAGCAAGACCCTGGTGATGAAGCGCATGGACGTCACAACAGGCCGCTCAGCCGCTGGTCTGACCAGCCAGCTTGCTTGATGAAAGCGCGCGCGGACTGGGCAGACTGGTCTTGCTGCGCGGCGCGGGCGGCCTGCAGCAGGATGAGGGCGTCGGCGGGTTCCTTTTGCACCGCCCAGTTGGCCTGGGCCAGTTGCAGCGCGGTCTTGGGGTGGTGCAGCAGCGCCAGTGCAAAGCGCGCTTCTTCGCGCCGGTGCACCGAATCGCCGCGTTCGCGGGCGGCATTGAAGCGCGCGCGCAGGGCTTGCACGGTGGCGTCCAGCCGCGCGTCCTTGGTCTGGGCGTAGGCCAGCGCCAGTCGCAGCAGCAGGCCATCGTTGCGCTGTTGCTTCTCCAGGCGGGGGATCACTTCCTGCGCACGGCCCTGGTCCAGCAGCAGGTCAGCATAAGCACCTTCGGTGTAGGCATCGGGCGCGGTGATCAGCAGTTGCTTGTACAGCGCTTCGGCCCGCTCACGGCGGCCCAGGCGTTCGGCCAGTTCGGCCTGCATCAGGTGCAGCCAGTCGTGCAAGGCGGGCGGTGCCTGGCGTGTCAAAGATTGCAAGGCCGTCATGGCCTGCTCGCCCTGCCCTTGCAAGCTGGACAGCTCCAACAAGCAGGCCTGCCCATGCCAGGGGGCGCCCACGCGCGGCAAGGCCTCGCAAGACACCTTGGCTTCGTCGTAGCGGCCCAGCACTTGCAAGACTGAAGCGCGCGTCAACCAGGCCTGCGCGTTGCCGGGGTCTTGTTGCACCACGGCGTCCAGGTCGCGCAGGGCGGGGCCAAAGTCATGCTGGTTTTGCAGGATGGTGGCGCGCAGCAGGCGGATCTGGGGCGGTGGTGCGGCTTGTGGCCACCACGCTTGCAAGGCGCCCTGGGCCTGGCCCATCCAACGCGGATCACCATCGCGGCGCGAAATCGCGATGGCCTGCTGGGCCAGTCGCGCAGCCAGGCTGGCGTCGTTCGGCTTTTCGCGGGCCTGCGCGCGCAGTTGCCGCCAGGCCCGCTCCTCGTCCGACAAGGGCCGGTCGCGCAAGGTCTCGATGACGTCGTTGTCGGACTTGGGCGTGAAAGGCGCGCCCTGCGCCGCGCCCACCACCAAAGTGATGAGTGCGGCGCAGGCCAGGCGCCAGGCTGGCTTCATGCCCTGGGCCATGGGCTCAGTTCACCGTGCTGGGTTCGCCGGAATCGTCGGCGGCCAGCATTTCCGGCACGTCCACGGGCTCCAGCGCGTCTGACGTGGCGGTGGGCACCGCCGACAGTTCGCCGACATAGCTGGTCGCCACCGAGGGCGAGGTGGCCGCCGCCGGGGGCACCTGCGTCGTCACGTCAGCCGGGGCGCTGGTGGTGGGGCCGTCGTCGTCGCCACCGCAGGCGACCAGCAAGGCCGCCGTGGCCAGGATGACCGTGCCCAGAACCAGTTTCTTGGAGGGGTGTGTCATGGTGATGCTCCTCACAGGTTCTTGGCGCCAGGCAGCGGCGTGTTCAGGTAAGGGAAGGCGCTCTTGAAGTGCGTGGGATCAGCGCGCACCGCATCGTTGAAGCCCAGGCCACCCACCGGTGCATCGCTCGGCACGCAGCCCACCTTCAAGGCATCGGCTGATCCGGTCAGGGTGCACAGCGCGCCCATGGCCACGCGCAAAGACACGTCCACCACGTCATCGCCCAGGCGGCGACCGTTGGGGAAACCTGCGGTGTCACCGCCGGCCACGCCCAGTGCGTTCTGCGCCCCGATCTGGGTGGGTGGCAAAGCCGTGTTCAGGCGCAGCATCTCGGCCAGCGGGCCCTTTCGCGTCGTGTCCGCGCCGGTCAGATCGGTGATGTGGGCAGGGCGGTTCACGGTGGGCAGGCCCGTCAGGAAGGCCGTCATCAAATCCTTGCGCGGGAAGTTGGTGGGCGCCACGGCGGTGGGGAACAGCACCTGGATCAAAGCCGGCAAGGTGGGATTGGTCACGTAGTCCGCGAAGTTGGCGGCGTCGTCCTTGGGCTTGGAAGCGTTGAACTTGTCCTTGTCCTTCAGGCCGATCACCACTTCGTTGACCAATGGCATGCCCAGACGCGACACCTGTGTCCAGGCGCCACCCGCTTTCTCACTGGCGTGCAAGCCGGACTTGGGCTTGCCGTCCAACAAGCGAGCCTGGCGCAGGCTGGCCGTGGTCCAGCCGCCGATCACCTTGTCGGGGCCGGAGGCGGTCAGGCAACTGGCCGGCATTTCCACCGCCAGCGAGGTGACGTTCTTGGTGGACAACTCGCCGAATTCATTGGCATCGTTGGTGCCATTCAAGGCCTTGGCATTGGCCTCGCTTGTGATCACGCTGGCCGGTGCGTTGACCAGGTCAAAGATGCGGCCCAGGTTGACCGAGAACGCCTCTTTGCGCTGGCCCACGAACACCCGGCCCGGCGCGTTGCAACCAGGGATGGTGATGTTGTAGATGTACTTGTTGGCATAGGTGTCGTAGGCGGCCGCGTCACCCAGGGTCTTCTCGCCGATGTAGTCGATGGGCTTGGTGAAGGTGGTGCCGGACTCGCCCGTGGGGCTGCCGCTGGCGATGCTGATCTGGTGGCGGGTGCCCGTGCGCCGGTCGCCCCGCACGATGAACACCTCGTAGGTCTCGGCAAAGCTCAGCGGGTCATTTGCCACACCCGTGATGCTGCCGGCCTGGCGCAAGGGGATGGACACGTTCTTCTTGGCGCCGTTGGGGCCGATGGGCAGCGTAATGCCGGCCCCTGCGGCGTTCAAGGTGTTCTTGAAGCGGAACTGGATCGTGACGTCTTCAACCGCGTCGCCGTTGTTGTCGACGTGGATTTCGTACAGCGCATTGGGGTCCAGCGAGAAGTAGTTGGGGCCGCCATAGGCGTCTTGCAAAGGCAGGTAGTTGGCGATCATCGTCACGTTGGCACTCTTGCCGCCTGAGCCATCACTGGCCACGCCCTCGTAGCTGTTGAACAGGTAGAAATCGGTGGCGTCCACCTTGGGTGCCGAGGTGATGAACGGCGCTTCGCGGTGGCTGGAAGCCAGGGCGCTGGTGGCGCACAAGGCCAGGGTAGCCGCGGCGATCAGGGATGAGCGCAGTAATGGCAGGGGTGGCTTGGAAGGGTGCATGGACGGCTCCGTGGGTGATTGGGTTGGGCGACGAGGTGTTGACTACCTCGTGCTGTACGCGCCAATCGGCCGACTGGATGCAGCCATGAAAATCAACTTTGAACAAGCCCTCCTGCCATGGCGGCACACGGATGGCTCTCATGCCCATTGATAGCGGTGAAGCCCTTGTGAGCGTTAGCAAGCTGGGACCGGCTAGGCTCAGCGTGACTTGTATGTAAATGTGTCTTTATCTTGCCACTCACCCCGACTTACGGGTACCTGCTGCGTCGCAGCAAGAAAGGCATTCTTCTAGAATGGTCTTTGACCACTAGTACCAGGGAGATGGGTTGAAGAGCGGCTTAACGCTCAAGACCGGTTGTCTGCGCCCAGGGCCCAACGTTTTTCTGCCTGAGGGTGCATTGACGTCCTGAGCACCAGAAATCTCATTCGCGGATGAGATTGCCACCTGCTGCGTATGACCGTCAGTTTTTTGTACTGTCATTTCATCATCAGGAATCAAATGAAAAAATTGGCTTTTTATGCTGCCATGGGCTCTGTCGTTCTCATGACAGGCTGCGCCTCCATCCTCAATGACCAGACCCAACCGGTCAATGTGTCGGCTTCCAACGGAAAAGCCGTTCAGGGATCGATCGACGGCGTGCCGTTCACCGGCCCAGGCGTGGTGCCGCTGCAGCGCGCCAAGTCCTCCAAGGTCGTGACCTCGACCACGGCAGGCTGTGCCAAGGAAACCGCGGTGGAAAGCACCGTCGATCCCAAGTTCTTCATCAACATCCTCACGGGCGGCGCCTTTGGCTCGACCACCGACTATTCCACCGAAAGAATGTGGAAGTACGCCGACAACGTGGTGATCGCCTGCGGCCAGTGATGATTTCTTGGCAAGGCAAAGGCGGCTCTCGGGCCGCTTTTTTTTCTTTGGCGGTTTGGTGCTGCTTCGGTTGGGTCTGGCCCGGGCTGGCCTGCGGGGCAGAGCTGGCGCTTGACCACCATGTCGCGGCGCTTCAAACCGCAGCACATGACAAAAGTCTGGCGGCGGCCCCCGCATGGGCGGCATTGCTGCACCTTGATCACGGGCAGCCCACCGTCGACGATCCCAGTTTTCTGTTGTCTTCCCCACGGTTTTCCGCCCGCCGCGAGTTGGATGAAACCATCGCTGCTTTATACGGTCCCCGGTCTTCGGAGATGGTTTGTCGTTTTCCGGCGCGCTACGCATGGCTGAGGTTGGTGCTGATGGTGCCCGAGTTGTCGCTGGCGCATTGCGATGACCTTCAGGAGTTTTTACGCAGGGCACCGGCCGATCGCATCTCGCTGGTGTTCGCCTCCGAAAACTTGGCGCAGCCTTCCAGCATGATGGGCCATGTGTTCCTCAAGGTGGATGGGCTCGACGCGAAAGGCATTCAGCGAGACCACGCCATCTCTTTCTTCACGGATGCGGCCACCTTCAACCTGCCCAAATTGATGTTCGACAGCTTGGTGGTGGGCAAGAAGGGGTACTTTGCCTTGTCGCCATACGCCGAAGAGGTCATGCAGTACGTCATGCGCGAGCAACGCACTTTGTGGGAGTACGAACTGCGCCTGGACACCGACCAGCGCATGTTGCTGCGTTACCACCTCATCGAGTTGAAGCAGTCGTCCTTCACCTATTTTTTCCACAGGCACAACTGTGCCACCCTGATCAAACACATCCTGGCTTTGGCCGCCCCAGAGGTGCTGCGCCAACGAAGTTGGATTGACACGCCCAAGGATGTCGTCAAGCTGGCGGACCAGGCCGGTGTCGTGGCTGACACCACCGTGAGGGCGCCGTCGCGCTGGCGCGTGCGGACCATTGATGCTGTCCTGCCCGGGCAGCTTTCCTCGCAGGTGCGCCGTGATGTCCAAGCTCTCCGCACCGATTTTGTGAAGTTCTCGGAGCCTGCTTCCCACCAGGCCCATCTTTCCATTGAGCTTGCCGGGGCTTACAACGAACATCTTCACGAAAAAGGCGAGCGCTCGGTGGCGGACTGGCAAACGTACCGCGATGTGCTGGCGGGCCAGCTGTCGCAGGCCCATGCCGGCCTGTCGGTTGAGGCCACATCTCGCAAGAATCCTTCCGAATCGCCGCAGGATTCGCAGGTCCGCGCAGGGTTGAAACACCAGCACGGACGCCGCTACCTGACCCTGGGTGTGTTGCCGGTGTCCCACACCATGGACGATGACAACGAGCAATATTTTGGCGAAAGCGAGTTGCGCTTGTTTGACGCAGGCTTGACGTTGGATTTGGCGTCCGGCCGAGTGGGGCTGGATCGATTCACCGTGTATGCGGCCAAATCGGTGCTGTCGCGCGACGCCTTCACGGGCGGATGGTCGGGCCAGTTCAAAGTGGGCTGGGAGCACCAAGCAGATCGATCCTTGGATGACCGCACGGCGTTTTTGTTTGAAGGAGGATTGGGGGTGGCCTATCGGCCCTGGCCGGACATCGACGTTTACGCACTTTTCAATGCGGGCCTTGGTGCACGGCAGCGTGCGTATGCCTACCTGAACCCCGTGATTGGCGCGGTGGTGCGCGAGGTCTATGGCATGAAGTCGCAGCTCACCGTGTCACATGTCGACCGTCCGCTCGGACGTGAGGACGGCGTCACCGAGCTTGCATTCACGCAATCCAAGTACCTGGACGGCGGGTTCACCTTGATGTTGCAGCTGAGCCGCCGCTTCGCGTCAGGGCGGCAAGCAGACACTGTGTCGGCAACCGTCAAGCGCTTGTTTTGAGGCCAGCCTGAGGGCTGGCAGATCAACGGCCGTGTCTGGCTGCTGAGGCTCAGAAAAAAGGCGCCCCGAAGGGCGCCTAATTCAAGTCCACGTTGCTCTGATCAAGCAGCCGCCTTGGCCTTCAAACGCCAAGCATGCAGCAGCGGCTCGGTGTAGCCACTGGGCTGTTCCTTGCCCATGAACACCAGGTCCAGCGACGCCTGGAAAGCGGCGCCAGTGGGGTTGGCCACCAGCGACCTGTACAGCGCGTCGCCAGCGTTCTGCTGGTCGACCACCGCGGCCATGCGCGTGAAGGTCTCGCGCACTTGCGCTTCAGTCACCACACCATGTTGCAGCCAGTTGGCGATGTGCTGGCTGGAGATGCGCAGCGTGGCGCGGTCTTCCATCAGGCCGATGTTGTAGATGTCGGGCACCTTCGAGCAACCCACGCCCTGGTCGATCCAGCGCACCACGTAGCCCAGGATGCCTTGCACGTTGTTGTCCAGCTCCTGCTGCTTGTCGGCGTCGGACCAATCGGCCTTCTCAACCACGGGGATGGTCAGCAAGTTGGGCAACAGCGCTTCGGCGTCTTCGTTCGATTTCTCGATCTCGACCTGCACGGCGGCCACGTTCACCTGGTGGTAGTGCAGCGCGTGCAGCGTGGCGGCCGTGGGCGAGGGCGTCCAGGCGGTGTTGGCACCGGCCTTGGGGTGGCCAATCTTCTGCTTCAGCATCTCGGCCATCAGGTCGGGCATGGCCCACATGCCCTTGCCGATCTGCGCGCGACCACGCAGGCCGCATTGCAGGCCGATCAGCACATTGCGGCGCTCATAGGCGGCGATCCAGGCGCTGCCCTTGATGTCGCCCTTGCGCATCATCGGGCCGGCCAGCATGGCGGTGTGCATCTCGTCGCCAGTGCGGTCCAGGAAGCCGGTGTTGATGAAGGCGACGCGGCTTTGGGCGGCGGCAATGCAAGCCTTCAGGTTCACGCTGGTGCGGCGTTCTTCGTCCATGATGCCCAGCTTGACAGTGCTGTCAGGCAGGCCCAGCAGCTTCTCAACGCGGCTGAACAGTTCGGCGGCAAACGCGACTTCGGCCGGGCCGTGCATCTTGGGCTTGACGATGTAGACCGAGCCCTGGCGCGAGTTGACGATGCCATTGGCGCCATGGCGTTGCAGGTCGTGCAAGGCGATGGTCGTGGTCACCACGGCGTCCAGGATGCCTTCGGGGATCTCTTTGCTGTCTGCGCCCCACAGAATGGCCGGGTTGGTCATCAGGTGGCCCACATTGCGCACGAACATCAGCGAACGGCCATGCAGCTTGACTTCACCGCCCTGGGGGCCGGTGTACACGCGGTCAGCGTTCAGCTTGCGCGTGAACGTCTTGCCGCCCTTGCTCACTTCTTCGCTCAGCGTGCCCAGCTGGATGCCCAGCCAGTTGCTGTAGCCCAGCACCTTGTCTTGCGCGTCCACGGCGGCCACGGAATCTTCCAGGTCCAGGATGGTCGACAGGGCCGATTCCAGCACCAGGTCGGACACGCCGGCCGGGTCGGTCTTGCCGATGGCGGTGCTGCGGTCGATCTGCACGTCGATGTGCAGGCCGTTGTTCACCAACAGCACGCTGTTGGGCGCGGCGGCATCGCCTTGGTAGCCCACGAACTGGGCGGGGTTCTGCAGGCCGGCAGTCTTGCCGTTGGCCAAGGCCACGACCAGTTGGCCGCTTTCAACGCGGTAGCCGGTCGAATCCTTGTGCGAGGCGCCTTCCAGCGGGGCCGATTGGTCCAGCACATTGCGCGCGAACGCGATGACCTTGGCGCCACGCACGGGGTTGTAGCCCTTGCCCTTGTCGGCGCCATCGGCCTCACTGATCGCGTCGGTGCCATACAGCGCGTCGTACAGGCTGCCCCAACGGGCGTTGGCGGCGTTCAGCGCATAACGCGCGTTCAAGATGGGCACCACCAGTTGCGGGCCGGCTTGCGTGGCCAGTTCGGCGTCCACATTGGCCGTGGTCACCTTCACGTCCGCAGGCACGGGCACCGTGTAGCCAATCTTGGCCAGGTGCGCGCGGTAGGCGGGCATGTCCTGGATCGGGCCCGGGTTGGCGGCGTGCCAGGTGTCCATCTCGGTCTGGATGCGGTCACGCTCGGCCAGTAAGGCGGCGTTCTTGGGCGCCAGGTCGGACACGATCTGGTCAAAGCCCGCCCAGAAGGCAGCGCTGGCCACACCGGTGTTCGGCAGCACCTTGTCTTCGATGAAACGGTAGAGCTCGGTGGCCACTTGGAGGCCGTGGACAGGGGTGCGTGCGGTCATGGTCAACCTCGTCGGTAAAAGAATGGTCAAGGGATGCGGATCAAGGGCGCGAGCAAGTCTTCTGCCCGGGCCCTCTTTTCAATGCAGAAATTTTATTCGATACTTCCGCAAACATTACCAGCCCGAAAATTCATGGATTCATGACTTTGGTGCATGAATCAGGCCGACGAGGGTGCTCATCATGGACAAACTCAAGCAGATCGAGTCTTTCGTCGCCGTGTCCCTCCGAGGCAGCCTGACGGCCGCCGCGCAAGCCGAAGGGGTGGCCCCGGCCGTCATCGGGCGGCGCATCGATGCGCTTGAAGAGCGCCTGGGCGTCAAATTGCTGGTGCGCACCACCCGCCGCATCAGCCTGACCCGCGAAGGCAGCGCCTTCCTGGAAGACGCCCAACGCCTGCTGGCCGACCTGGCCAACGCGGAAGCCAGCGTCAGTGCGGGCGGCGTCAAGGCCAGTGGGCACCTGAAGGTCACCGCGCCAGCCGGCTTCGGCCGGCGCCACGTGGCGCCCCTGGTGCCGCGCTTCGTCGCCCTGCACCCTGAAGTTGCCATGACCCTGAACCTGTCCGACCGCCTGGTCGACTTGGTCAATGAAGGGTTTGACTGCGCCATCCGTGTGGGCGACATGCCGGATTCCAGCCTGATCAGCGTGCGCCTGGCCGACAACCGCCGCCTGTGCGTGGCCAGCCCGGACTACCTGGCGCGGCGCGGTCGCCCCGCCGTGCCCGCCGACATCGCCCGGCACGATTGCCTCACGCTCAGCTCCGAAGCCAGCCAGACGCGTGGCTGGGCCTTCACCCTTGATGGCCAGACCATCCACGTGCGCCCCGCCACCAAATTGGATTGCTCCGATGGGCAGGTGTTGCACGCCTGGTGCCTGGAGGGCCTGGGCCTGGCCTGGCGCTCGTGGTGGGAGGTCGAATCCGATGTGCGCGCGGGCCGCCTGGTCAGCGTGCTCGACGACGTCGCCGCGCCACCCAACGGCATCTACGCCGTGTTTGCCCAGCGCAAGCACCTGCCGCTGCGCCTTCGCCTGTGGATCGACTTCATCAAAGAGACCTACGGCGACCCGGCATACTGGTCCCCCGCTTGATTTCAGGAGCCCCCATGCTGACCGAATCGCTGCTGGCGTACGCCCATTTCGTCGCCATCCTGACCCTGGTGGTGTTCATCACGAGCGAGGCCGCGCTGTGCCGGCCCGAGTGGATGAACGCCGCCGTTGTTCGCCGCCTGGCGCGGGTGGATGTGATTTACATGGTGGCCGCCATTGCGGTGCTGGCCACCGGCTTCGCGCGCACCTATTGGGGCGTCAAGGGCTTTGGCTGGTATTGGCAACAACCGCTGCTGCACCTCAAGCTGACCTTGTTCGTGGCGGTGGGCCTGATGTCGATCGGGCCTACGCGCGCCTTCATCCGCTGGCGCAAAGCGTTGGATGCGACCGGCGCCTTGCCTGCTGAGGCCGAGGTGCGCCAGGTGCGGCGGTGGGTCATGGTTCAGGCCCACATCGTGGTTCTGATCCCACTGGCCGCCACACTGCTGGCCCGGGGCGTGTGGGTGCGGTGAAACCCGCTCAGCTCACATCGAAGCGGCGGGGGCCGCACCGGCGGCGGCGTCCTTCTCGCATTTCTTGATCGAGCTGGTCTTGGCGGCGCCAGCCAGGGGCTTGCCATTCTTGTCGACCGCCTTGAGGGCGCAGGCCGAAGCCCCGCTGGTCTTTTCACACTTCTTGATGAAGCTGGACTTGGCCGCACCAGCCAGGGGCTTGCCATTCTTGTCGATGGCCTTGGCCTCGCAAGCTTCGCCGGCGTGCGCCAGACCAGTCATGGACACAAGGGCGAGGGCGGCAATGATCATGCGCATGGAAAGCTCCTTCAAGGGTGGGGAACAGATTTGCACAGTCTACGGCGGCTTGGCCCAGGCCCCTACGTTTAGGGATGGGGAATTTTCGGGTCAGCCTTTAGTCTGGTCGATCAATTTATCCAGCCTCACGGAGTAACCCATGACACCAGCATTTGCCCTTCGATCCCTGGCCTTGACCTTCTTGTTGGGTGCCAGCGCCACGGCCCAGGCCGTGCCCACGTACCTGTCCACGGGGCAAGTGAGCATCGACTTTGACCCCGACACCTTCGTGTTCGCGCACGACGTCACCTCGTTTGGCAGCGTCATCAGCGAAGACATCCCTGCTTCGCAGGTCACGGTGACGGCCGCAGGCAATGGCTTCGAACTCAACTTCAATGGCTACATGAACCTGTATGCCACCAGCTACTTCAACTTCTCGCCCGAATACCTGACCGGCAACTTCAACGCCCTGTTCAACTTCACGCCCACGGCCGGCTACGCCATCACGGGCTACACCGTGACGTATGCCGGCTCCTACAGCATCGAGACACCTGGTTCGATCAGCGTCTCGGGGCCCGGCGGTGGCATCACCGAGACCTCGGGCACCGGCAACTTCAATGTCGTGGGCAATGTGCTGGGGGCGGTGGCACCCAGCCTGACGGGCACCATCGGCGCCTCTGGCGAGATCTCTTTCGTGCAGGTCTTTGACCACTATGACTCGGTCTTTGACCACTACGAGCAGGTGCTGGACTACTGCGAGGTGGAAGACCCCAGCATTTGCTACTACCGCGACGAAGCGGTCTACGTCGATGTGCCCGTCTACCGCGAAGAGATGGACCTGGGCGAAGCGTCGCTCAATCTGCAGAGCATCACCGTGCAAGCCAATGTGGTGGCCGTGCCCGAGCCCGAAGGTCTGGCCTTGCTGGCCATGGGTGTGCCCTTGGCCGCCTGGATGGCACGCCGTCGTCGTGTTGCCTGAAGCTGAAGCCTGAATCCCGGCGGGCTACAAAATCCGCCGGGGGTGCGCCAGCGCTTCGTGCGCGGCATGAAGGCGCCGCACCAGCACGCGGATGAAGGCTTCATCGAACAAGTGCCGCCCGTTGGGGCTCAACTGCTGCATGCTTTCCGGCGTGAACGAGATCGTGGTCACCGCTTCGGTCACCACCACATCGGTGCTGTGGCGCCGCAGTTCCGGGCTGGGCGCCAGGTAGGCCATCTCGCCCACCGAGGTGCCCGCGCCCAGCAGGGCCACCCGCTTGCCGGTGCGGTACACCTCCACGCTTCCTTGGGCAATGATGTGGAAGCTGCGCCCTTCTTCGCCACGCCGGTACAGCGCGTGCCCGAAAGGAAAGCGCTGCCACTTGGCACGGTGCACCACTTCCCACAGCTCCACGTCGCCAAAGCTGCTGAAAAAATCCAGCGCCCTGAGCAGGTTGAACCGCTCCGAGTCCAACACGCCCTGCAAATGGCCGCGTGGCACCTTGTGGTCTGAAATCAAGCCCGACAGGGCCTGCGCAAAGGCATCCCAATTGGGATAACGGTCGTCCGCGTTCTTGGCCAGCGCCTTCAGGATCACCGTGCTGACCGACTCGTTCACACCCGACCGCATGCCCGACAAAGAGGCCGGTACCTGGTTGTAGATCTGGTTCATCAGCACCGCCTGAGACGGCGCTTCAAACGGCGGCTTGCCGGCCACCAGGTGGTACAGCACCGCGCCCAGTGAGTAGATGTCGGCCCGGCAATCCAGCGTGTGGCCATCCAATTGCTCGGGCGCCATGTAGGCCAGCGAGCCCACCTGGTGCACCTGCGTGGCGTCGGCAGCCATGTTCAGCACGCTGCCAAAGTCGGTCACTTTCACATCAGTGATCACGCCCGTGGCATTGGTGATGGCCATGATGTTGGCCGGCTTCACGTCCCGGTGGATCAGGCCCTGCCGGTACACATAGCCCAGCGCCATCGCGCACTTGAAGCCGATTTCAATGATCAGCTCCAGCGGCAGCAACTGGTCAGGCCGGCAATAGGCGCGCAAGGTGTTGCCCGGCACGAACTCCATCACCAGGTAAGGCGCCACCGGGTCGGGCACCGCGTCAAGGATCTGCACCACATTCGGGTGCAGCAAGCGCCCAACCAGCGCCGCCTCGGCCGCGAAGAAGCGCGCAAACACCGGCCCATCCACCGCGTCGATCAAAGCAGCAGCCCGCACCCGCTTGACCGCCACATCGCGGTTGTTGAAGTCGTCCCGGCACAGGAAGACCTCGCTGGTGGCGCCCTCGCCCAGCTTCTTGAGGACCCGGTATTTGCCAATCATGCCGGTGTCCAGGTCGATGTCGATGCCTGTCATGTCCCCATCTTTCCATGCCCGGGCCTTTGGCGTGCACTGAAAAGCCCCGCCCCAAGTGTGCAATTCTGCTCACAGTGCGCCCACTTGTGCCGCCCCGTAGAATCCCGGCCATGATTCAAGCCAAGCGTGCCCTACTTTCCGCCCTGGGTGAAGCCCTGGGCCATGTTGTCCCCGGTAGCAGTTACATCCCCGTCTTCGAAGCGCCCAAGCAAGCCTCGCATGGTGACCTGGCCTGCACGGCCGCCATGCAACTGGCCAAGCCCCTCAAGAAGAACCCCCGCGAACTGGCCCAAGCCCTGATCGAGGCGCTGCAGCAGCAGCCTGCCGTTCAGCAATGGGTGGCCAGCATGGAGATCGCGGGCCCTGGCTTCATCAATCTGCGCCTCAAGCCCGAGGCCAAGCAGGCCGTGGTGGGCGAAGTGCTGGCCGAAGGCGAGCAGTTCGGTTGCCTGCCCGCGCGTGATCGCAAGGTGCTGGTCGAGTTCGTGTCTGCCAACCCCACCGGGCCCCTGCACGTGGGCCATGGCCGCCAAGGCGCGCTGGGCGATGCCCTGTGCAACCTCTTCGCCACGCAAGGGGTGTCCGTCACCCGCGAGTTCTATTACAACGACGCGGGCGTGCAGATCGCCACGCTCACCGCGTCCACCCAGGCGCGCCTCAAAGGCCTCAAGCCGGGCGACGCCGACTGGCCCGAATCGGCCTACAACGGTGACTACATCGCCGACATCGCGGCCGACTTCCTGGCCAAGAAAACCGTCAAGGCAGACGACCGCGAGTTCACCGCCTCCGGCGATATCAACGACCTGGACAGCATCCGCCAGTTCGCCGTCGCTTACCTGCGCCACGAACAAGACCTGGACCTGAAGGCCTTCGGCGTCCGCTTCGACAACTACTACCTCGAGTCCAGCCTCTACACCAGCGGCCGGGTCGAGCAAGCAGTCAAGAAGCTGGTCGATGCCGGCAAGACCTTCGAAGAGGGCGGCGCCCTCTGGCTGCGCAGCACCGACTATGGCGACGACAAGGACCGCGTCATGCGCAAGTCCGACGGCGGCTACACCTACTTCGTGCCCGACGTGGCCTACCACATCGCCAAGTGGGAGCGCGGCTTCCAGCAGGTCGTCAACATCCAGGGCTCCGACCACCACGGCACCATCGCCCGCGTGCGCGCCGGCCTGCAGGCCGCTGGTGTCGGCATCCCGCAAGGCTGGCCCGACTACGTGTTGCACAAGATGGTCACCGTGCTCAAGGGCGGCGAAGAGGTCAAGATCTCCAAGCGCGCCGGCAGCTACGTCACCCTGCGCGACCTGATCGAGTGGACCAGCAAGGACGCCGTGCGCTTCTTCCTGATCAGCCGCAAGGCCGACACCGAATTCGTCTTCGACGTCGACCTGGCCCTCAAGACCAACGACGAGAACCCCGTGTTCTACGTCCAGTACGCCCATGCCCGCATGAGCAAGGTGCTGCGCGACTGGGCCGCCGACAAGGGCGGTGACTTGTCCGCCTTGCCGAAGGCCGATGTCAGCCTGCTCAAGGCCGACACCGAACTCACCTTGATGACCAAGCTGGCCGAATACCCCGCCATGCTCACGCTCGCGGCCCAAGGCCTGGCGCCGCACGATGTGGCGTTTTACCTGCGCGACCTGGCCGGTGCATTCCACAGCTACTATGCGGCGGAACGTTTCCTGGTCGACGAGGTCGAACTCAGTCGGGCCCGCATGGCCCTGCTGTCGGCCACCGCCCAGGTCTTGCGCAATGGTCTGGCCCTGCTAGGGGTCAGTGCTCCTGAAAAGATGTAACTCCTGCCAAGGACAATGCACATGAAATCGCAGCGCGGAGGCTTCTTCCTCGGCATGATCGTCGGCCTGTTGATCGGTCTCGCCATGTCCCTGGGCGTGGCGGTGTACATCACCAAAGTGCCCTTGCCCTTCATCGACAAGGTGCCGCAACGCACGGCCGAGCAAGACGCCGCCGAGGCCGAGCACAACAAGAACTGGGATCCCAACAGCGGCTTGTATGGCAAAAACCCCGCCAAGCCGCATGCCGTTCCCCAGCCCGTGGTGGACGAGGCCGCATCCGCCCCGACCGAGCCCGCTGCACCAGCGTCGGGTGCTCATCCCATCACCACGGATCCGGCCACGCCTGCGCCCGCGCCGTCCAAGCCCTCCGCGCCGGCCAAGGCCGCTTCCAGTGCGCGCAACCCGGCGGCCATTCTTTCTGGCGAACCCCTGTCCACCGCTTCGGCACCTGACTCGTTGAGTTACTACGTGCAAGCCGGTGCCTACGCCAACCAGACCGAAGCCGAGCAGCAAAAAGGCAAGCTGGCTTTGATGGACATGGAAGCCCGCATCGTCGAGCGCGAAGTCAGTGGCCGCATCATGTACCGCGTCCGCATCGGTCCATTTGGCGTGCGCGAGCAGGCCGAGGACGTGCGCGTCAAGCTCTCGGCCAATGGCGTGGATTCAGCCCTGGTGCGCGTGCAGAAATGATTGACCGCGCCCCTGAAGAACAACGACAGGCATCACCGAAAGGAAGTTTCATGAACCGCCGCGAGTTTTCGTCCCAAGCCATGGGCGTTGCTGGATTGACCCTGGCCCCGGGCGTGTGGACCAGCGCCCAGGCGCAGGCTGCCGCCCCCGTTGAGGGCACCAACTTCATCAAGTTGTCCCAGAACGCCCCGGTGTCTGCGCCTGCCGGCAAGATCGAGGTGGTCGAGTTCTTCTGGTATGGCTGCCCCCATTGCCACCATTTCGAGCCCTACCTGGCCGCCTGGGCCGCCAAGCTGCCGCCCGATGTGGTTTTCCGCCGCATGCCGGTCGTTTTCCGCGAAGTGCCTTTCGTCGCGCACCAGCGTTTGTATTTCGCCATCGAGGCGCTGGGCCTGATCCCCGTGTTGCACGCCAAGGCCTTCCATGCCCTTCACGTCGAGCAGCAAAAGCTGGACAATCCGGAATCCATCGCGGCGTTCGTCACCAAGAACGGCGTGGACCCGGTTAAATTCCTGGCCATGTACAACTCGTTTGCGGTGCAGACCAAGAGCCGCCAAGCGCGTGGCCTGATGGAGGCCTACAAGCTCGATGGTGTGCCCACCTTGGGCATCGCCGGCCAATACACCACCTCGGTGTCGCTCAATGCCACACCCGAGAAGACCTTGGCGGTGGCCGATTACCTGATCGCCCGGGTCCGCAAGCCCAAGTAAGCGCTTGCTCCTGTGGTGGCCGTTGGCTTAAAAGCCGACGGCACGGTGCGGAAATCACGTCATTCTTTGCCCGAAGCGTGGGCTTCGCAGCTAGAATGAATGCAATTTCCATGCCGAATATGTCATCGTTTTCCACAGTGCCCCTCCTTGTTCTGCACCGTCTGGCCTCTGCGGCCGGCCGGCTTGCGCCCACGGTTGCTGCAGTCCTGCTGGGGGCGGCTGTCCTGGTCATGCCCGCGAAGGCTGAAAAGGCCGACCGTGACCAGCCCCTGAACTTCTCGGCCGACAGCGCCCGGGTGGACGACACCCAGCGCATCAACATCCTCACCGGCAACGTCGAGATCACCAAGGGCACCATGGTGTTCCGCGCGGCGCGGGTCGAGGTTCGGCAAAACCCCGACGGAACGCAAACCGCCAATGCGCGCGGGGCCGGCACCAATGGCCGCGCCTATTTCCGCCAGAAACGCGAAGGTCTGGACGAGTTCATCGAGGGCGAAGGCGATCGCGTCGAGTATGACGGGGCCTCCGACACCGTGCGCTTCACCGGTCGCGCCATCATGCGGCGCTTGCGTGGCTCCACCTTGGCCGACGAGGTCGTGGGCCAGACCATCGTGTACGACAACCGCACGGAGGTGTTCCAGGTGGTGGGCGGCGCCGGTTCGGCCATGTCCAGCGGCCGCGTGCGCGGCGTGATCGCGCCGCGTCCGGCGGCCTCGGCTCCCGCCAAATCCACGCCAGACGCTGGCCGCGACAAGGGCGCCTCCCTGTCGCCCAGCTCAACCTTGTCTCCATCAGAGTTGGAAAGTGCGCGCCGATGAGCACTGAATTCCAGCCGACCTTGGTGGACACCACCAGCCGACTGCGGGCCGAAGGGCTCAAAAAGCGTTACGGCGCCCGCACCGTGGTCCATGACGTTCACGTGGCGGTCGAGGCCGGCGAAGTGGTGGGCCTGCTGGGGCCCAATGGCGCCGGCAAAACCACCAGTTTCTACATGATCGTGGGCCTGGTGCGCGCCGATGCCGGGGTCATTGAAATCGACGGGCAACGCGTCGAACGCCTGCCCATCCACGAGCGTTCCAGCCGCGGCCTGAGCTACCTGCCGCAAGAAGCGTCCATCTTCCGCAAGCTCAATGTCGAGGACAACATCCGCGCCGTGCTCGAGCTGCAGCGCGATGCACGCGGCAAGGCCCTGAGCGGCAAAGAGATCGACGAGCGCTTGAACACCTTGCTGCGCGACCTGAGCATCGAGCGCCTGCGCAGCAATCCCGCCTTGTCGCTGTCGGGTGGCGAGCGCCGCCGCGTCGAGATCGCGCGCGCCCTGGCCACCCAGCCCCGCTTCATCCTGTTGGACGAGCCCTTCGCTGGGGTCGATCCCATCGCCGTGATCGAGATCCAGCGCATCATCAGCTTCCTCAAGGGGCGCGGCATCGGTGTGCTCATCACCGACCACAACGTGCGCGAAACCTTGGGCATCTGTGACCGCGCCTACATCATCAGCGAAGGCCGCGTGCTGGCCGAAGGGTGCCCTGCCGAGATCATCAACAACGCCGAGGTGCGCAAGGTCTACCTTGGCGAGCATTTCCGCATGTGAGCGCTGAGCCGTCATGAAGCCCTCCCTGCAGTTCCGCCTCTCGCAGCACCTCGCGCTCACGCCGCAGTTGCAGCAGTCCATCCGGCTGTTGCAGTTGTCCACGCTCGAGCTGCACCAGGAAATCGAGCAGATGCTCGAACAAAATCCTTTCCTGGAGCCCGAAGAAGAACTGCCCGCCCTGGACGTGGCCGCCGGCATGGAGTTCGAACGCCAGCGCAACGACAGCACCGCCGCTGACAACGAAGCCGCCCACAAAGACGGCCCCGAATCCTCCGAGCCCGACGCCGCCGCCGGCCTGGACACCGCCGAACTCGGCACCACCGAGCGTGACGACTGGGAAAACGGCACCGAGCGCGAAGATTTCGACGGCATCCGCGAAACGCCTAACCGCAACAACGACGAAGACGACTTCGACCCGCTCGAGCGCAACAGCATCGCCATCAGCCTTCAAGAGCACCTGCGCCAGCAGCTGCGTGGCACCCGCCTGAGCGGCGCCGACATGGCCGCCGTCGAGATGCTGATCGAATCGCTGAACGACGATGGCTACCTGGCCGATTCGCTGGAAGACATCGCCGCCTCCCTGCTCGATGAAGACGCCGACGAGGACGACCGCGACGAAGTCATGTCCCGCCTGCGCTGCGGCCTGAGCTGGTTGCAGAATCTCGACCCCATCGGCGTCGGCGCGGCCAACCTGTCGGAATGCCTGATCCTGCAACTGCGCGTGCGGCCCGTTTGCGAAGCTCAGGCCACCGCCATCGCCATCTGCAAAAGCCACCTCGACCTGCTGGCCCGCCGCGACACCAAGAAGCTGGTCAGCGCCCTGGGTGTCGATGAGTCCGTGCTGAAAGAAGCGCAGACCCTCATCGTCAGCCTGGAGCCCAAGCCCGGCCGGCCCTTCACGCGCGCCGAGGCCAACATCATCGTCCCCGACGTGATCGTGCAGAAGTCGGGTCGCAACTGGAAGGTCGTCCTCAACCAGGATGTGATGCCCAAGCTGCGCATCAACGATCTGTATGCGCAAGCCCTGCGCCAAAGCCGTTCGCCGCGCGGCACCACGGCGTCCGAAGGCCACGTGGCCATGAGCTCGCGCCTGCAAGAGGCCCGCTGGTTCGTCAAGAACATCCAGCAGCGCTTCGACACGATCCTGCGCGTCTCGCAAGCCATCGTGGATCGGCAAAAGAACTTCTTCACCCATGGTGAGATCGCCATGAAGCCCCTGGTGCTGCGCGAGATCGCCGACGAACTCGGCCTGCACGAATCCACCATCTCGCGCGTCACCACGGCCAAGTACATGTCGACGCCCTTCGGCACCTTCGAGCTGAAGTACTTCTTCGGCTCCTCCCTCAACACCGAGGCCGGCGGCAACGCGTCCAGCACGGCGGTGCGTGCGCTCATCAAGCAACTGGTGGTCGCCGAAGACGCCAAGAAGCCCCTGTCCGACAGCCAGCTCAGCAGCATGCTCGAAGAGCAAGGCATCCAGGTCGCCCGCCGCACCGTGGCCAAGTACCGCGAAGCCCTCAAGATCGCCCCGGCCAACTTGCGCAAGGCGCTGTGATGCTGCCCGGCCTGGACACCGTGATGTCTGCGCTGCCTTTGGCGGACTGGGCGGCGGCGGCACTCTTCCTGTTCGGCTGGATTGGTTACGCGCTCTTCGCCAAATGGCGCTCCAAGTCCGAACACACCTTGCTGGCCAGCACCAACCACTTCCGCAATCTGTGGATGCACCAGGTCACCTACCGCGACCAGCGCATCGTCGATGCCGCCGTGGTGCAGAACCTGTCCACCAGCCCCTCCTTCTGGGCCTCGACCACCATCCTCGTGCTGGGTGGCCTGCTCGCCGTGCTTGGCACCAGCGAGAAAGCCAGCGACCTGGTCAAGGACCTGCCTTTCGCGGCCCGCACCACCATGCTCATCTTCGACCTGAAGATCCTGTCGCTGCTGGCCGTCTTCGTCTACGCCTTCTTCCGCTTCACCTGGTCCATGCGCGTCTATTCCTTCGGCGCCATCCTGGTGGGCGCCGCGCCCAATGTCGAACATTTCGACTCTGGTGCCGCCAACCGCCAGGAGTTCGCCGACCGCGCCGGACGCCTCATGGGCATGGCCGCCGAAAGCTTCGCCGACGGTCTGCGCGCCTATTACATGGCCTTCGCCGTCATCGGCTGGTTCGTCTCGCCCGTCGCCTTTGCCATCGGCACCCTGGCGGTCCTGTGGGTGCTCTATCGGCGAGAATTCCGCTCAGACGTCCTAGCCGTCCTCCGCAGCTGAGCTGCCTGCCCCTTTTCAGTCTGCACCGTGACGACTCCCAAGCCTCCTCCGCGCCGCATCCCCGCTTCCGGCCGTGCCGCCCCAACGGGCCCACGCGGCCCTGCGTCTCCCGCCGCCGGCCCACGTGGCCCTGTCCAGCGCACATCCGCGCCGCACGCACCAGCCCGTCGTCCGGCCCCCGCGCCCGAGTTGCCCAGTCCTTCCCGCATCCAGGCCTTGTTCATGCCCTGCGCCACAGGCGTCGAGGCCTTGCTGGCCGACGAAGCCAAGCGCATCCTCGGTGCGGATGCGGAAGTTCAATCCGTGCGCGGTGGCGTCGAAGTCCAGGCCGACACACCGGCCAAGCTCGTCGACTGCACCTTCAGGCTCAACCTGGAGAGCCGACTGGCCCAGCGCGTCCTCTGGCGCGTGGCCGTCAACTTCTACCGCCACGAAGACGACCTCTACGGCATCGCCCGCCAAATCGACTGGACCGACTGGATCACCCCGCAGCACACCCTGCGCGTCGACGTCACCGCCCGCAACAGCCCATTGCGCAGCCTCAACTTCCCCGCCCTGCGCGTCAAGGATGCCGTCTGTGACGTCCTGCGCGATGCCACCGGCGAGCGCCCCAGCGTCGACACCTTCCGCCCCGACCTCGGCCTGGTGTTGCACCTTGATGAAACCCAGGCTTTCCTCTACGTCGACACCTCGGGTGAAGCCCTCTTCAAACGAGGCTGGCGCGAAGACGTCGGCGAAGCCCCTCTCAAAGAAACGCTCGCCGCCGCCATGCTTGCCGCCGCTGGCTGGCAAGGCCGCCCCGAAGACGGTCCTTTGCTGGACCCCTGCTGCGGCGCCGGCACCATCCCGATCGAGGCTGCGCAAATCACCTGCGACATTGCCCCTGGCTTGCTGCGCAGTTTCGCCTTCGAGAACCTGCTGCCCTTCGTCCCGCATGAGGCGCACTGGCGCGCTCTGCACCAGGCGGCCCTGGATCGCCGCCGCCCACCCCAGGTGGCCATCTACGCCGGCGACGTCTCCTTCCGCATGACCGACTTCGCCACCCGCAATGCCGAGCGCGCGGGCGTCCTGCACGCCATCGAATTCAAAACCGGCGATGCCCTCCAGCGCCCCGCCCCGGTCGAATCCGGCCTGCTCATGTTCAACCCGCCTTATGGTGAGCGCATTGACCCCAAAGGCACCGGCCAGGGCGGCGGCCGTCCACAAGTTGACGAGGAACCCATTGCCGCACGTTCCGGACGCGAACAATTCGATGCCAGCGAAGCCGACGACTTTTTCCAGCGCTTGGCTGCGCACTGGAAGCGCCACTACGCCGGCTGGACCGCCTGGATCCTCAGTCCCGACATGAAGCTGCCCAGCGCCATGCGCTTCAAGGAAAGCCGCCGCGTCGTGCTCTTCAACGGCCCCATCGAATGCCGCTTGTTCCGATTCGACCTCGTCGCCGGCTCCAACAAAGACAGGGTCCCCAACCAGGCCTGACCCCGTCCTGGGTCAGTCTTGGCCTGGTGCTGGATGGTGCAAGGCCATCAAGCTCATCACCGTCAGCGGCGCGGTGTCGGCCCGCAGCACCCTGGAACCCAGACTGACCGGTGCCCACCCCTGGCCGCGTGCGAGCTGCTCCTCGGCTTCGCTCAAGCCGCCCTCCGGCCCGCTCAGGAAGGCCCACGCCGGTGGTGATGCCCCTGCAGCATCGGCCTGCTGGCCCGTCCCCGCTTGAAGCCAGTCGCCCACCCACTGTGCGTCCCTCAGACTCAAGACGCCGCGCCTGACAGCTGACTGGGTGGCTGAATTGACCTCATCGGCGGCCTCCTGCGCCAACCAGGCCTTCAGGCCCATCACAGGGCGCACCACCGGCACCCGCGTCCGGCCCGACTGTTCACAAGCCGCGATGGCCACCCCTTGCCAGTGCGCCACCTTCTTGAGCGCACGCTCACCGTCCAGTCGCAACACCGACCGCTCACATATAAGAGGCTGTATCGCGCTGACCCCCAGTTCCGTGGCTTTTTCCACCACCGTGTCCATGCGCTCATTCGTGGGCATGCCGAGTGCCAGCGTCACCCAGGCACCCAATTCGCGGCTCACGGCCGCAAAAGTCCCCACAGCCACGCGCACCTCGCGGCGCCCCATCGTGCCCACAGCCGCCGACCACTCGCCACCACTGCCGTCAAACAGAAGCACTGGGTCACCCGGCTGCAGCCGCAATACCTGCACATGCCGCGCAGCTCCCTCAGGCAGCGCCATCTCGGCGCCTTCACACAATCCCAGCCCTGGGCCAACATACAAACGGGGCAGCACAAGCGTCCTTTCAAAGTGAGCCTCTAGTGTGCCTTCCCAATCTTTTTGAAAACTTTTTGCAAAGGACTTGCGCACTCCTTCAAAACCATGACATAATTGCATTCTTCGCTGATGACGCAGCAAACAAAGCAAGCAGTCATCAAGGGGTTGGCCAAGGTCAAGCCCGAAGCGATCAAG
>PNKV01000025.1 GCA_013822685.1 Leptothrix sp. (in: b-proteobacteria) | reverse complement strand
CTCGCATGTCCACGATCTTGTGCATCGACCTGATGGCTGGGCCGATGGTCGAACGCAGCGCACACCTGCCGTCGATGAGGTGCTGGTGGGCGAGATTCGCCAACACATCACCGAACTGCCCAGCTACGGCTACCGACGCGCTTGCGCCTTGGTCAACCGAGCGCGTCGCGCCAGCAGCCAATTGGTGGTCAATCCAAAGCGGGCATACAGGGTCATGAAGCAGCACGGACTTTTGCTGCCAAGGGCGCCCCGCCGCAGAGCTTCAAGCAGGCCGCACGATGGCAAGGTGGCTGTGGCCAGCAGTGACCTGCGATGGTGCTCTGATGGCTTTGAAATCAAGTGTGATTCTGGCGAGACGGTCACGGCCACCTTTGCCAAAGACTGCTGCGATCGAGAGATCATGGCCTGGCGGGCATGGCTGGGCAAAGGTCTGCCAGGCGAGCCAGTGCGAGAGATGCTTATCGAGGCTGTCGAGAAAAGGTTTGGCTCGGTCGAAGCCATCCCCTCAGGCCACCAGCTTGAGTTCCTCACGGACAACGGCGGGGCCTACATCGCCATCGAGACCCGACGCATTGCCAGAGACCTGGGGCTCAAGCCGATCAACACGCCGGTATGCAGCCCACAGAGCAACGGCATGGCCGAGAGCTTCGTCAACACGTTCAAGCGGGACTACGTCAGCCGCATGAATTTGCAAGATGCTCGGACGGTGCTGGCCCAGCTGCCGTCCGCGTTCGAGCACTTCAATGAAGTGCATCCGCACTCAAGCTTGAAAATGAGATCGCCTCGGGAGTTCAGGCAACATCAACGGCGCAAAACCCAGCCCGAGGGGGCCGCGCTACATTGCGCATAGACCGTGTCCGGGGATACGGGGGCAAGATCAATTCTGCGTCGCTCGAATTTCTTGGTCCCGTCATCGCCCTTGTCTCTTGGTCAATGGTCATGTGGGTATGGATGTATGCATTGCGCATTCCAGCCATGCTCGCCATGAAAATGAAGCCGGACCCTAACGCTCCTTCCGGCGTTCAAATGTCAATGCTTCCACCCAAAGTGCGCTGGAAGGCTGACAACTACAACCACTTGATGGAGCAGCCCACTGTATTTTACGCCATCACGATCTCGCTCGCGCTGCTTGGCAGTACCGAGTCAAGTGCGGTTGGCCTAGCGTGGGCCTATGTTGCGCTTCGGGTGACTCATAGCTTCGTGCAAGCTTTGACAAACAAAATCGAAATCCGTTTTCTGGTATTTTTGCTGTCAAACATCCCCCTGTTTGGGCTCACCTATTTCGCGGCAAGGCATGTCTTCCAACTTACTTTTGTTGCCTCCGCGTGAGTTGAGCGCCTGAAGAGGCTTCTTGATAGCGGGGCTTTAAGTCCAGAAGAATTCCAGAATGAGAAGGCCAAGCTTTTAGCCCAACCATGACCCGTCATGGTCAAGTTAATGAGCATCTATCGCCAGCCTCAATGGTCGGTCGTTCAACAGGGGCATCTCGGGCTTCGCAGGTGCCTCACATTAACTTTGGCATTGGCGTGTTATGGACATCGCTCTCACCGCAGCTCTCTTGACTATCCTGATAGGGCTCAACGTCAAAGCAACCATCGCCATATGGCGCGACACATTTTCTGAGCGTCGTCAGAAGATAATGCAGCTTGCGCTTGTTTGGCTATTACCACTCATTGGCGCGATTGTCGTATTGGCTGTGCACCGCCCTGCCGAGAAACCAACGCGCCAGTACAGCGAATCGCCTGACGCCGGCGAAGATTTTGGTATTTCGGGCGGCTCAATCAAACGCGCCGCGGATGCAATTGATGGCGACTAGTCGCAGCACAATAGTCAGCAACGTCTTCAACGGCGCGGTCGTGCAGTTCCCAATCTAAATCATAGCCAGGCCGCCCAACATCTTCTCTGTGAGTCGCCAGTTAACTTTGGTGTTAGGCGTCCAAGAAAAATATGAGCGAACCGAAACTCACCTTCGCAACGCAATCAGAATGGGAAGCCTGGCTTGAAGGCAATGGCAGCACTTCCGCCGGCGTGTGGCTTCGTCTGGCAAAAAAGTCTGCCGAGCAAGCAACGGTCACTTACGCACAAGCGCTGGAGAGCGCTCTTTGCCATGGTTGGATCGATGGGCAGAAAAAATCAGAAGACCAGCACCATTGGCTTCAGCGCTTTACGCCGAGAACTGCAAGAAGCATCTGGTCCCAGATCAACAAGGAAAAGGCTGAAGCACTCATCGCCGCTGAAAGAATGCGGCCAGCAGGTCTGGTCCCCATCGAACAGGCAAAGCAGAACGGAAGGTGGCAAGCCGCATACTCATCAGCGAGCACGTCCACCGTCCCTGAGGATTTGCAGCAAGCCCTTGATGCAAACCCGAAAGCGAAAACGTTTTTTGCGACGCTCGATGGCCAAAACAGGTACGCCATCTTGTTCCGCATTCAAAACGTGAAGAAGGCCGAGACACGTGCCAGGAAGATCGCTCAGTTCATTGAAATGCTCAGTAATGGCGAAAAACTGCATCCATGACCGCGAGCCATCGGTTCCCGGATCGAACCATGGTATGAGTAATACTTTTCACCCAACAAAGGTTGTTTTCATGAAATCCCTCATTGTGTTGTTGGCGCTTGCCGCCTCGATGGCTGGCTGCGCTGTGTACACGCCCCGCGGTGCCGTCGTCATTGACCCAGCCGGCCCTCAAGGCTCTGGCGGTGGCGGTGGCAAGTTCTGCCCGCCAGGCCAGGCAAAAAAGGGCAACTGCTGAAGGCCGGCATAGTAGGCATCACGCGCAGTGTGGCCGCCGCACTGCGCGCACTTTGCCACTTGGCCCGCCGCCGCAGTAAAACAGCTCGGCCCCATCTGACTCCAGCCCGCTGACCACCGTGCCACTGGGCATGGCCAAGCGCTCGAGCACCGCGCCGCTTTGCGGGTTGATGCGGCGCAGCTCGCTCTCATCACCTTCCCAGGTGCCGTGCCACAGGTCGCCGTCCACCCAGGTCACGCCGGTGACAAAGCGGTTGGACTCGATGGTGCGCATGACCTTGCCGGTTTGTGGATCAACCTGGTGGATCTTGCGATCACGGTATTGCCCCACCCACAAGCTGCCTTCGGCCCAGGTCAGGCCCGAGTCACTGCCACTGCCAGGGGCGGGGATAGAGGCCACGACCTGGCCCGTGGTCGGGTCGATCTTGTCGATGCGGGTTTCGGCGATTTGATAGAGGTGGGTGCCGTCGAAAGCGGTGCCGGCATCGCAGGCGAGGTCCAGGCTGCGCGTGGGTTCGCCGCTCTCAGGATCGAAGGCGAGCAGCTTGTCGCCGGTGGCGGCCCACACGCGCTGGCCGTCGTGCGTGACGCCATGGATGCGTTCGCTGGCGGCGAAGGGGCCGTACTCGCGCACGATCTGCGCTGCGGTGGCCGCGGGCTGGGTGGTCTTGGTGGTCATCTTGGGGCTCCTGGTGGTGCGCTTGAAAACAGCGCGATGGAGGCCACTTTAGTCAAGTGACAGGGAAGCAGGGAGTAACAAGATTGTCGTGAATCCCGCGAGTGGCGGCGACAACCAGCGGCGTGCGCGCGCCTGCCCGATGGACCGCGCTTGCCCGCTGGTCTCCAGCTCGGCGAGCGCGCGCTGCACGGTGCGCTGGCTGGCGCCCAAGGCCAGCGCCAGGGCAGAGGTGGACCAGGCGGCACCATCGGAAAGCAGGGCCACCAGCGAGGCCTGGTCGCCATCAATGGGCGGCGCCAAGACCACCACGGTGCGCCCATCATGGGGTTGGAGGATGAAGCCTTTCGCGGTGGCCTGGATGCCTGCCAGCCCCGCCAACAAAGCGCGCAGGCGGCCCATCTCTACCCGCAGCCGGGCCCGGTGCGTCTCGTCGGGGTGGCGGTTGCGAAACGCCTGCGCGATCAAGGTGGTGCGGTCAACGTCGGCTGGCCAGGCTTCGGCGAGCAAGCGTGCCAGGGTGAACAGCACCGGCCGGCCTGTCAGCGGCAACCAGGCCTGGCCAGCGCGCAACCCACGGCGGCAGGCGTCCAGGATCAGGGCGTTCGAATCGACCAAGGCCGCCACCTCGGCCAAGCGCAGCGGCTGTTCGCCATCGTGCTGCAAGCGTCGGGCGGCGGGCTGTTCCAAGGCGGTCTGGGCTTCGGCCACTTCCGCTTGCAAGGCGGGGACGCCCGCGTGCGCAGCCGCGTCACGGGCGCGCATCAGTGCGGCTTGGGCGGGTGCGATGTCCAGTGAGCGCAGCGCCAATTCGGCCTCGGCCAAGAAGGCCACCGCGGCCAGGGCGGGTGGCAGGCCTTGCGCATTGACGTTGCTCAAGGCGTCCTTGGCCTTGTCGAGTTGGCCGAGCAACAACAGCCGACGAACGGTGATCAAACGGGCTTGCAACGCATTGGCGTGGTCGGCGCGTGCGGCCAAGGTGGCGGTGGCCGCGGCCAGGGCACGCCACGCACTGGCCGGGCCGCTGAGATCGCGCATCGCCAAGGCCACTTCGGCTTCGGCCACAACACAACGGGCTCGTGCCAGTTCTTCCTTGGTACCAAAGCCGCGGGCAGCGAGCCGCAGCAGTTCGCGGGCGCGGCGGTGTTCGCCCAGTTGCGCCATGGCAATGCCGCGCAAGGCCAGCGCAGGCGGATCGTCACGCAGGGCCACGCGTTTGAGGGCACCCAGCGCATCACCTGCCGCGAGGGCCCGCGCCGCCGCGGAGATCAGGGAGTCCATACGGTCATCATGGTTCAGTAGACTGGCAGGTATTCTGGAGTTCTCATGCCATCCCGAACTTATCACCTCAGGTCAGCGATGCTGGCGCTGGCCGTCCTGTCTGGCTGCGCCTCGGGGCCTTCCACGCCCTTGAACACCGACGTGCCGGTCGAGCAGCGCTTCGCGCGATGGGTGGCCAACTTCCGCGAAACAGCCCGCGCGGCGGGCATTGACGAGGCCACGCTGAACAGCGCGCTCGATGGCGTGCAGCTTCGGCACCGGGCTGTGGAGGCAGACCGCGCCCAGCCCGAGTTCACCCGCACCTTGTGGGACTACCTGGATGCCGTGGTCTCGCCGCAGCGCGTGGCGATGGGCCAGCAAAAGCTGCAGGAGTTGCGGCCTGAGACCGAGGCCGCCACCACGAGCCATGGGGTGCCCGGCCCCATCCTGATGGCCGTGTGGGGCATTGAAAGCAACTACGGTGGCAACTATGGCGATGTGCCCGTCATTGATGCCTTGGCCACGCTGGGCTTTGAGGGCCGGCGCGAGGCCTGGGCGCGTGGCGAGTTGCTGGCCGCACTCAAGATCCTTAAGCAAGGCGACATCGACCGAGCCCGGATGATCGGCTCATGGGCCGGGGCCATGGGGCAGACGCAGTTCATGCCTTCGTCCTACCTGGCTTACGCCGTGGATGCCGATGGCGACGGGCGCCGCGACATCTGGGGCAGCATGGCCGATGTGCTGGCCTCCACCGCCAACTACCTGGCCAAATCAGGCTGGCGTGCTGACGAGCCTTGGGGTCTGGAGGTTCAATTGCCCGCGGGTTTTGACCCCGCCCGTGCCGACCCAGCCGTGCAGCAAAGCTCGGCGCAATGGGCAGCGGAGGGTGTGAAGGCGATGGGCGATGCGCCCTGGCCCGCGTTGGCCGACGCCTCCATCCTTTTGCCTGCAGGGGCGCGGGGCCCGGCGTTCATCGTGGGCCGCAACTACCGCACCATCTTGCGCTACAACAACTCGACCAGCTATGCGCTCACGGTGTGCTTGCTGGCGCAACGCATCGGGGGTGGCAAGGGGGTTCAAGCAGCCTGGCCTGTGGACCTGCGTGCCTTGACTCGTGCCGAGATGCTGGCCTTGCAAACGGCCTTGAACCAACGTGGCTTTGACAGCGGCACGCCCGATGGGCAGATGGGCCCGGCCACGCGCAAGGCCTTGCGGGCGTTTCAGCGCAGTGTGGGCCTGCCGGAAGATGGGTATCCCACCGCCGACTTGTTGAATCGGCTTCAGCAAGGCCAGTGACCACTGGGTGGCCCTGGCCTATCAAGCAACCTGCGTGAAGGTTGCTTGCCCCACGTGGCAATCCCAGCGCTCGACCACCGCCGGCTGCCCCGGCACGCTCGGGTGCCTGATCAGGTTGACCGAATTGGCCTGCCCGCCCCGCACCCGTGATGACAAGGCCGTGCCCGCCTGCACCACACGGAAAGCATGCATTGCACGGCCGCGCATGGCTTGTTGAGCGACCACATAAGGCAGGTGGATGTGGCCACCCAGGATAAGGTCGACCCCCGCCTGGCCCCATTGCGACAAAGCGGCTTCGTGACCGTTCAACAGGTTCTTGCGGTCCTTGTCCAGCGTCACGCACAGCGGCTGGTGCACGACCACCACCTTGGTCTGGCCAGGCCCTGCCATGCTCAGCCGGGCGCTCACCCGCTCGATCTGCTTGCCCGACACCGCGCCATCCTTGTGGCGCCAGGGCCGCGTGGTGTTGACCCCGATCACCAACCACTTCGGCGTTGAAATGATGGGCTCCAGTTCGTGCCCGAAGGCCCGGCGAAAGTTCGCGTAGGGCGCCAGCAACCGGGCGGCCAGGTTGAACAGTGGGATGTCGTGGTTGCCAGGAATGACCAGGCGGTGAGGCGCCTTGATCTCATCGGCAAAGCGACGTGCGGCGGTGAACTGCGCGCGCCGGGCCCGCTGCGTGATGTCACCTGACCAGACCACGATATCGGGCTGCTGCGCCCGGGCCAGCCTCAACAAGGCGGCCATCACGGGCGCTTGCTCAGTCCCGAAGTGCGGGTCCGATATCTGCAGCAGAACACTCACGTGGGCACCAGCAATTGCAAGGGTTGAGGTGAGGGCCGAAAGTGCAGGGGCGTGTCCATCCAGATCACCTCGCCATCGGTGGCCACCTTCAGGCGCTTGGGGCGGTGAGGGCGCCGGGGTGACACGGTCAAGCTCGTGAAAGCAAAGCTGGAGACCTTGTCGGCATCGCCCAGCTGGCCCAAGGCGCCGCGCAAGAGCAAACCCAGCATGGCCAGCTTGCCCAACGGCTTGACCGCAATGGCCACGAGCTGCCCCTCTTGCAGGGCGGGCGCTTCAGGTATGCCGATCTGCGCCATCTGCAGCGCGTTGTTGCCCACGAACAAGGTGGGGGTGACGATGGTTTGCGTGGTGTCGTCCAAGGTCAGTTTGATGACCCAATCCCGGTGGTCTCGCAGCATGGTGGCCAGGCTCGCGAACACGGCCACGACCCGGCTGCGCCCGAAGCGCTGCTTGAACACCTCGCGGTCTTGCAGCAAGGTCGGGTACAGGCCCATGCTGGCATTGACGATGAAGGCCTGCTCGTTGATCAGGCCCACTTGCACCGGCTTGAGCTGCGCCGTCAACAAGGAGCTGGCGGCCTCTTCAATGTCTGACGACACACCATGGTGGCGGCCAAAGTAGTTGAAGGTGCCCTGCGGCAGGATGCCCAACGGCAGGCCCGTGGGCAACACTTGCTGCACCACCGCATTGATGGTGCCGTCTCCACCGGCCGCGACCACGGCGCCCTGGTGCTGCTTCGCCAGTTCGATCGCCCGTGAAATGGCCTGAGGCAGGTTCTTCGGGTCGCTCACTTCCAGCAACTCGTGCCGCCGGCCCGCCGCCTGGAACACACGCTTGACGGTGTCCACGCGCTCTTGGGCCTCGACATGGCCTGAGCCGCCGTTCAGCACCACGAACAAGGGTGCGGTCAGGGACCAGGGCAAGGGATCGGCTGCGGCGGCAACGGCGTTGCTGGTGGGCATGCTCGGCGCTTTCATGGACGGCTAAAGAGGCCCCCATGGTGCCGCGGGCCGGTTGCGGGCACCACCAGCCAGTGCCCACCCACGGCGTAGGCTCAGTCCGACAAACGAGCCGTCAAGCGTCAGCCGTGGTGCAGCCGGCGCGCTTGAGCAACTGCTTGCACCGATCCGACAAGTGCAGCACGCGCAGTTGCTTGCCTGCTTTTTGATAGCGCTCTCGCAGCGTTTTCAAGGCGGCGATGGCCGAGTAATCGACAAAGTTCAGGTGGCGGCAATCCAGGGTCACGTGGGCCGGGTCGTTGACGATGTCGAACCGGTTCAGGAAACGCGTGACCGAGGCGAAGAACAGGGTGCCATGCAGGCGGTACACCTTGCTGCCATCCAGCTCCAGGTGCTGGTCGGCGTACAGCTCGCGGGCATGTTGCCAGGCGAAGTTGAGCGCCGCGATGACGATGCCGCACAACACGGCAGCGGCCAGGTCGGTGAACACGGTGATGGCCGTGACCGCGACGATCATCAGCACATCCTGCAAAGGCACCTTGTTCAGCACCCGCAACGAGGCCCACGCGAAGGTTTGCTGGGCCACCACGAACATCACGCCCACCAGCGCGGCCAGCGGAATGCGCTCGATCAGCGGTGAGAGCAGCAACACGAACAACAGGATCATCACCCCGGCCACCACGCCCGACAAGCGCCCACGCCCGCCCGAGCTGAGGTTGATGGCGGTTTGCCCAATCATGGCGCAGCCCCCCATGCCCCCCAGCACGCCGGATGCCACGTTGGCCACGCCCAGGGCCACGCATTCGCGGTCCGGGTAGCCACGGCTTTCGGTGATCTCGTCGGTGAGGTTCAGCGTGAGCAGTGTTTCAAGCAGGCCGACCAGGGCCATCACCACCGCGTAAGGCGCGACGGTGTGCAACGTGTCCAGGTTCCAGGGCACCTGGGGCAGTGCGAAGACGGGCCAGCCCCCGGCGATGTGCGCCATGTCGCCCAGGGTGCGGGTGGGCAGGCCGAGCAGGTTGACGGCCAGCCCCACACCCAGGATGGCCACCAGTGCGGGCGGCACGGCGCGGGTCAGGCGGGGCAGCAGGTAGACGATGGCCATCGTCAGGGCAACCAGGCCCGCCATCAGGTACAGCGGGGTGCCCGTCAGCCAGGCGTGGCCCACCTTGAAGTGCTCCAGTTGCGCCAGCGCGATGACGATCGCCAGCCCGTTGACGAAGCCCAGCATGACCGGGTAGGGCACCATGCGCACCAGCTTGCCCAGCCGCAGCAGGCCGAAGAGGATCATCAGCAAACCGCCCATCACCACGGTGGCCAGCAGGTACTGCACCCCGTGCTGCACCACCAGCGCCACGATCACGACGGCCATGGACCCGGCGGCGCCGGAGATCATGCCGGGCCGGCCCCCGAACAGGGCGGTCAAAGTGCAGATGATGAAGGCCCCGTACAAGCCCATCAGCGGATTGAGGTGGGCCACCAGGGCAAAGGCGATGCACTCGGGCACCAGTGCAAAAGAGGTCGTGACGCCGGCCAGCAGGTCGGCGCGCAAGCTGGGCGCTTTCAACGGAGGCTCAGCACCGCCCAGAGCGCCGGCTGCGCGGCTGCAGTTTGTCCAGCTCGGTGATCTGCTGCTTGAGCAGGATCAGCAAGGTGCGTGCGTCGTCCACAGGCAGGGACAGGCAGGTGGTGCCGGTGTGCTCGTCACGTGCGGGCCGGGCCTGCACCAGGGCATCGACGCCGATTTCGATCAGGCCGTTGTAGTGCTTCGCCGATTTCAAGCGTTGTATTTCGATGTCGTAAGTTTTCATGTGCGTTCTCTCGCATGTCGCCGTCGGGCAGTGTATCGGCTCGCCATGGCCGGCGCTGGTCTATGCTGACCGCATGAGCCAGCCCAAGTCCCTGTTGATCGTCTACCACTCGATGACCGGTGGCACGCGCCAGATGGCCGAGGCTGCGCGCTCAGGGGCGGCCACGCAAGCCGACGTCACGGTGCAATTGCGGCATGCCAGTGAGGCAGGGCCTGACGACGTCCTCGCCGCAGACGGCCTCATCTTTGCCACGCCCGAGAACCTGGCGGCCATGAGCGGGCAGCTCAAGGATTTCTTCGACCGCAGTTATTACGCCGTGCTGGACCACGTGAACGGCCGGCCCTACGCCAGCCTGGTGTGCGCCGGCAGCGATGGCCACAATGCCGCCCGGCAGATCGAGCGCATCGCCACGGGCTGGCGGCTCAAGCCCATCGCCGAGCCGCTGATCGTGTGCACGCGGGCGCAGACCACGGCGGCCATCCTGGCGGCCAAGCACCTTGGCGATGAGGAGCTGGAACGCTGCCGGGCCTTGGGCGAAGCGATGGCGGCGGGGTTGGCGCTGGGCGTGTTCTAAGCCAGGCCGGCTCACCGCGCCACGGCCTGCGGGCCCACGGCCAGCCACAGCGCGGTGGCCATCAGGATGGCGGCGAACGCCCAGCGCATGGGCTTTTCGGGCAGGCGGTGGGCCAGCGCCACACCGGCCGACACCGTCAGCACGCCCCCCAGCGCCAGGGGCACGCCCCAGGCCCAATCGACTTGATGCGCGCCCGCATAGGTGGCCAGGGCCACGACCGAGCTGGGCGCCACCAGAGCCAGGGACAGGCCTTGTGCCGTGGTCTGGCGCTGGCCCAACCAACCAGACAGCAGGGGCCCGGCCATGAGGCCGCCGCCGATGCCGAGCAGCCCCATGCTGCAACCGCCCACCATGCCCACCAAAGGCAGCACGCGCAGGTCGAGAGGGCGCTCGGCTTGCGGCGCTGCATGCTGTTGCTTGGCGGTGCGCAACAGGCGCAGGGCCAGCAGCACCATGAAGACGCTGAACACCACCCGCAGCACCTGCGGATCCATGCGCGTGGCCACATGGGCAATCAGCCAGGTCGTGAGTGAGGCCGACAGCGCGATAGCGGCGATGGCCTGCCAGCCCATGGGGTGACGCTGGTGGTAACGCCACCACCCCACCAACAGATTGGGCGCCATCAGCACCAGGGCCGTGCCCTGCGCGATGGGCTGGTCCAGGCCGAAGCCCAGCACCAGCAAAGGCACGGCGACGATGCCCCCGCCGATGCCGAAGACGCCGCCCATGAAGCCCAGGCCGGCGCCGATCAACAAAGCCATGAGCAGGTGTGCAAGGTCCAGCATGCCTGGCATGTTATTGATGCGGAAAGATTCATACAATCGGCTTGATCGCACTTCATCATTGCGGTGGACGCACGAATGAACATTGTTTCTGACCTGGCTTTCTTCGTGGCGTTGGCGCGCCAGCCCAGCTTGGCCGCGGCCGCGCAAGAGCTGGGCATCACGCCGCCCAACGTCAGCCGCCGGCTGGCTGCGCTTGAAAAACGCCTGGGCCTGAAGCTGCTCAACCGCACCACGCGCCGCCTCAGCCTCACGGCCGAAGGCCAGCGCTACCTGCAAGAGGGCGAGCAAATCCTGCGCGATCTGGAAGGGTTGGAAGAATCGCTCGTGGCGGATCGCCAGGCCCCCAAAGGCGTGTTGCGGGTCAACGCCACCTTCGGGTTCGGGCGGCGCCACCTGGCACCGGCCATCTCGGATTTCGCCCTGCGCTATCCGCAAGTGGAGGTGATCCTGACCTTGACGGACCACCCCTTGGACCTGATCGATCACGCCATCGACGTGGGCATCCAGTTCGGCACGCCGCCCGATGCCCGGGTGCTGGCACGGCGCGTGGCCAGCAACCGGCGCTGGTTGTGCGCCTCACCGCAATACCTGGCGGAGTTCGGCGCGCCCGCCGAGCCACAGGCGCTGGCCCAGCACCGCTGCATCGTCATCCGCGAGAACGCGGCCACCTACAACAACTGGCAACTCACCGATGGGCAGAGCAAGGTGATGGTGAAGGTGCGCGGCCCTTTGAGCACCAACCATGGCGAGGTGGCCGTGGATTGGGCGCTGGCCGGCCATGGCATCGTGCTGCGGTCCGAGTGGGATGTGGCCGCCTACCTTCGCAGTGGCCGCTTGTCTCGCATCCTGGCGCCGTGGGTGGGCGAGATGGCCGACATCCACGCCATCTATCCCCAACGGCATCACTTGTCGGCCAAGGTGCGCGTGTTTCTGGATTTTCTGGTCGACCGTTTTGACGCGGCCTTAAACCCGGCCTGGTGAGTCCGCCTGATCCCAGGGCGCAGGCCAGCACACGGGCAGCGGTTGCCAATCGGCTCGCAGCGCCGCCAGGTCATCGGGCGTGTCCAGGTCTCGGACATGGGCTTGCTCGCTGCTGGCCATGGTTTGCACCAGCTCGGGATGCCGCGCCATCCAGTCGCGGATGCCCAGGTGAGAGGGCGTGGCCAGCACTTGCCGCGCGGCATGGCTGGTGAGGATCAGCGGGTGGCCACGCACGCCGTTGACGAGGGGCATTTGCGCATGGATGTGGGCGCTCCGCTGTTGCCAGGCCTTCAGCAAGGGTTGGATGTGCGTGTGGTTCAAGCAGGGCAAGTCGGCCAGCACGATCAACAAATCGCCATCGCCTTGGTCCACGTGGGTTTGCAAGGCCAGCCGCTGTGAATCAACCAGGCTGGTGAGGGCTTGGCCGTGTTGCAGGGGCCGGGCCGCGCAGCGGTGTGCGATGGGCAGCAGGGTCTCGGCATAAGGCCCGATCACCACGCTCACGGTTTGAAGCCCTGCGCCGCGCAAGGCGCCCACCAACCTTTCCAACACGCTGGTGCCGCCCACCAGCAGCGCCGATTTGGGGCGGTGGCCAAGCCGGCGCCCCAGCCCTGCAGCCAGGATGGTGGCCGCCATCGGCAGGGCGGGCTGGCTCATGTCAGGCCAGGCAACTGGGCGCCGTCGAGGCCGTGTTGCCGGGCTGCTCGGCGTTGTGCATGAGCTTGCCCAGGGCCACGGGCGCCAGCACCGGGCGGTGGATGCCGTTTTTCACGGCCACCACCTCGGCCATGATCGACAGGGCGATCTCGGCCGGCGTCTTGCTGCCGATGTACAGGCCGGCGGGGCCGTGCAAGGTGTCCAGTGCCGACTCGGGCAGGTCGAAATGCTCCCGCAGGCGCTCGCGGCGCAGCGTGCTGTTGCGGCGCGAGCCAATGGCGCCCACGTAGAAGGCCTCGGATTGCAGGGCGTCGATCAGGGCCAGGTCGTCCAGCTTCGGGTCGTGCGTGAGCGCGACCACAGCGGTGCGCGCGTCGGGGCGCAGCCGCAGGATCAGGTCATCGGGCATTTCGTGGCTGATCTCGACGTCGGGCAGGCCCCAGTTAGCGCGATGTTCTTCACGCGGGTCGCACACGATCACCTCGAAGCCCAGGCTCAAGGCCATCTGGCACAAGAAGCGCGACAGGTCGCCGGCACCGATCACGATCAGGCGGTTCTGGGGGCCCAGGCAGGTGGTGAGCTGGGTGTCGGTGAGGCGGGGCACGCCGTCGCGCCGGCCATCCCGTTGCACAGGGTGCAAGGTGACGTGGCCGGTGCGCAGGTCGAGCACGCGCTCGGTGCCCTGGCGTTGCTGGCAGGCCTGCAGCAGGGCTGCCAGGCGGCTGTGCTCGGCCACCCGTTCCAGCACCAGCTCGACCGTGCCGCCGCAGGGCAGACCGAAGCGGTGGGCCTGATCGGCCGAGATGCCATAGCGCAGCACGGCGGGCGCCTCGGTGGCACAGGCTGCTTGCACGCCGCCTTCGCGGATGCGGTGGATCAGGTCGTCTTCAATGCACCCCCCTGAGACGGAGCCCACGACCTCACCCCGGCCATTGATGGCCATGAGCGAGCCGGGCGGCCTGGGCGAAGAGCCCCAGGTGCGCGCCACGGTGACCAGCACCACCGGCAGGTCGGCGGTGTGCCAACGCAGCGCGGTCTGCAAGACCAGGGTGTCGAGGTCTTCCATGGGTGGGCGTCCTTCAGGGGTGGGTTCAGGCCAGTTTAAAGGGCAACTGGCGTACCGGCTTGCCCGTCAGCTTGGCGATGGCGTTGGCAAAGGCCGGTGCCAGGGGCGGCAGGCCCGGCTCGCCCATGCCGGTGGGCGGGTCGGCGCTGGGCACGGTGTGCACGGCCACTTCGGGCATGTCGGTGATGCGGGGCACCGAGAAGTCGCCAAAGTTGCTTTGCTGCACCTCACCATCCTTCAGGGTGATGGCGGCGCCAGGCAGACACATGGACAAGCCCATCAGCGCAGCGCCTTGCACTTGCGCTTCCACGGTGCGTGGGTTCACGACCAGGTTGCAGTGCACGCCCGCGGTCACGCGGTGCAGCACAGGGGTGCCCTTCTTGGCGGAGGCCTCGACCACGTAGGCCACCACGGACTCAAAGGATTCGTGCACCGCCACGCCCCAGGCGCGGCCCGCGGGCAAGCGCTTCTTGCCGTAGCCGCTCTGGTCCACGGCCAGTTGCAAGGCGGCGCGGTGGCGCGGGTGCTTGTCGCCAAAGAGCGCCAGGCGGTAGGCCACCGGGTCTTGCTTGGTGGCCCGGGCGATCTCGTCGATCAGGGTCTCCATCACGAAGGCCGTGTGCGTGGAGCCCACGCTGCGCCACCACAGCACGGGCACGTTGACCTTGGGGTGGTGGACCGTCAGGCGCATGGGCAGGGCGTAGGGATCGCGCATGCCTTCAACGGCGGTGGCATCAATGCCGTTCTTGACCATGCCGCCTTCGAAGGGCGTGCCTGCCGTGATGGACTGGCCCACCAGGACGTGGTCCCAGGCCAGCACCTGGCCGCGCGCGTCAAAGCCGATGCGGGCGCGGTGCAGGTGCATGGGGCGGTAGTAGCCGCCCTTGATGTCGTCTTCGCGGCTCCAGACCATGCGCACGGGCACGTTCAACCCGGCACCACGGGCCGCCTTGGCGATCTCGCACGCCTCGACCACGTAGTCGCTGCTGCCCACGGCGCGCCGGCCAAAGCCACCGCCGGCCATCTGCACATGCATGCTTACTTGCTCGGGCTTGAGGCCCAGCACGCGCGCGGCGGCGGCGCCATCCACGCCGGGGAACTGGGTGCCAATCCACAAATCCGCCTTGCCTTCGGACAACTGCACCGTGCAGTTCAAAGGCTCCATGGGCGCGTGCGCCAGGTAGGGGAAGATGAACTCGGCATCGATGCGCTTGGGCGCGGTGGCCAGGGGCGCCATGTCCGCGTCGAACTGGCGCGGGCCGGGCTGCTTGGCCAGCTCGCGGTACTGGGCGAGTTGCTTGTTGCTGTCGACCTTCTCGACCTTGGAGGTGTCCCACTGCACCTTGAGCGCATCGCGCCCCAGCTTGGCGGGCCAGTAGCCATCGGCCACCACGGCCACGCCCTCGGCGCCCCGGTCCAGCGGCACGCGCAACACGGCCTTCACGCCCTTGATGGCGCGGGCGGCGCTGTCATCTAGCGAGGCGATGCGGGCACCGAACACAGGAGGGTGCGCCACCACGGCCGTCAATTGGCCAGGCAGGTGCGTGTCGATGCCGAAATCCTGGCGGCCACTGCTCTTGGCCTTGGCATCCAGGCGGTTGGTGGGTTGGCCGATGAGGCGGAAATCCTTGGGATCTTTCAGCACGACCTTCTCGGGCACGGGCAGGGCCATGGCGGCCTCGGCCAATTCACCGTAGCCCAGTTTGAGCCCGCCGGGGCCGATCACGGTGCCCGATTGCGTGCGCAGGGTGGCCACGTCCACCTTCCAGCGGGTGGCGGCGGCGCTGAGCAGCATGGCCCGGGCACGGGCCCCCAGCTCGCGGTATTGCGTGAAGCTGTGCTTGATGGAGTTGGAGCCGCCAGTCAGGTGGATGCCCCACATGGGGTCGGCATAGGCCGGATCGCTGCTGCCATGGCGGCTGCGCACTAGGCTCCAGTCGGCATCAAGTTCTTCGGCCAGGATCATGGGCAGGGCGGTTTGCACGCCTTGCCCAAACTCCAGCCGGTTGATGATGACGGTGACCTCGCCATTGGGCGCGATCTGAACAAAGGCCGAGGGCTGTTGGGTGGGCTTGAGGGCGCTGTCTGTGCTTGCGCCTTGGGCCAAGGCCAGGTGGGGAAAGGCTCCCAGCGCCAGGCCGCCCACGCCCGCCAGCTTCAGGAAGCTGCGGCGCGGCAGGGTGGCCGCGGTGGTGTCGGCTTGGCTGCGGGCCAGCAGGTGCTGCAGGGCGCGGGGCATGTCTGGGTGATCGCGGTGGTTCAACATGGCGGCAGCTCCTTCAAGCCAGGGCGCGGGCGGCGTCGGCCACCGCGGCGCGGATGCGGGCATAGGTGCCGCAGCGGCAGATGTTGCCGGCCATGGCCGAATCGATCTCGGCCGGGGTGGGCTGCTTGCCAGGGGCCAAGGATTTGAGGAAGGCCGTGGCGCTCATGATCTGGCCGCTCTGGCAGTAGCCACACTGCGCCACATCGTGCTTGACCCAGGCGGCGTGCACAGCCGAGCCCACGCGGTCGCGGCCGTCGGTGGTGGCCTCGATGGTGGTGATCTTCTTGCCCTCGGCGGCAGAGATGGGGGTGATGCACGAGCGGACCGCCTCGCCATCCAGGTGCACGGTGCAGGCGCCGCACAAGGCCGCGCCACAACCGAACTTGGTGCCCGTCATGCCCAGCGTGTCGCGCAGGGCCCAGAGGATGGGGGTGCCGGGGTCGGTGTCGACCGTGTGTTTCTGGCCGTTGACGTTGAGCGTGCTCATGGGGTCCTCTCTCCTTAAGGTGGCTCAGTGTGCATGCCTGCCCCGGCATGGGCTTGCCGTTTTTGGTGCTTGTGTTGCCTTTTTCAACGAACCTGCGTCAAAGCAGTCGGGGCCTGCAGGGCGCCGGCTGTACAGTGCGTTGGCAGAAAGATCCGCAGAAATACAACGTTCCTGAAAGGCTGGCCATGACCGTAGAAGCCCTGGCCCATGCGCTGGGCCAGATTGCCCAAACCGATGGCAGTCATGCCACGGGTATCACGTCGCTGTCGGTCTACCGCAGCAGTGTGAAAACCGAACCCCTGGCGTGTTTCTACGCCTTGGGCTTGGCCATCCCGGCGCAAGGCAGCAAGCAAGTGGCTTTTGGCGACCAGGTGTTTGCCTACGGCCCGGGGCAGTCGTTGCTGACCACGGTGGACTTGCCCGTGGTGGCCCACGTCACCCATGCCAGCCTGGCCCAGCCTTACCTGGGCCTGTTGCTGACGCTGGATGCCAGAGCGCTGCTGCAGTTGGCCTCCGAGATGGATCTGCCGGCCATGCCCCGAGAGCCCGCCCACCGCGCGATCTCGTTGAGCACCTTGCAAGCCCCCTTGCTGGAGGCCGTGATCAGGCTGGTCCAGTTGGTGAACGAGCCGCAGCACATGGCGCACCTCGCGCCGCTCATCCAGCAAGAGATCATGGTGCGCTTGTTGACGGGGCCGCATGGCCTGTACCTGCGGCACCTGTTGGCGGCGGGCTCGCCCAGCCACCAGATTGCGCGGGCCATGGCCTGGTTGAAGCAGAACTTCCGCCAGGATGTGCGCATGGAGGAGCTCGCGGCCACCGTCCACATGAGCCCGTCCACCTTCCGGCAGCATTTCCGCAGTCTCACGGGCATGAGCCCCTTGCAATACCAAAAGCAATTGCGCTTGCAAGAGGCCCGGCACCTGATGCTGGACCAGGCGCTGGACGCGGGCACCACCGCCGCGCGCGTGGGTTATGAAAGCGCCTCGCAGTTCAGTCGCGATTACAGCCGTTTGTTTGGCGCACCGCCGCAGCGCGACGTCAAACGCCTGCGGCACGGCGTGCCCGGTTAAGGCTGGGCCTTGGCGCCGCGGCTTTCACGCCATTCCGACGGCGTCAGGCCCGACCACCTTCTGAAGGCGCGGTGAAAGCTGTGCACCGATGAAAAGCCCAAGGCTTCGGCGATCTGCTTGAGGGGCAGCTTGCCCTCGGCCAGCAGGCGTTCGGCCGTCAGGCGCTGGCACTCTTGGGCGAGCTCGGCATGGGTCGTCTCCAGCATGCTCAGGTGCCTGCGAAAGCTGCGCTCGCTCATGCCCAGGTGCTCGGCCGTTTCAGCCACCGTGGGCTGCTTGGGAAATGCGCTCAGCAACCAGGCGCGCACCGTGTCCGCCATGTCCGAGCCCGCCTTCATCGCGGCCAGCTGCGATTCCGCCCGCGTTCTGGCCGCCATGTAGGCGACGGGGTCGTGGGTGGGCATCTTCGTGTCCAGCAAGGCGGCGTTGAAGGTGATCGCGCATTCCTTCTGACCAAAGCTAATGCGCGGGCCAAAGGTGGCCACATAGCGGTGTTCATGCTCGGGTGCGGGCATGTGCGGAAAGGTGACGTGGTGGATGTCAGCGTGGCTGGCGCCCGCGAAACGCAGCAACTGGATCGAGCTGGTGGCCACCTGCTCCAGCCGGAAGTGGCCGCTCAAGCCCCTTTGAACCGCGGGCTGCACCACCAGGCGGGCATTGGCGCCGCTTTCTGCCAGCTCGATTTCAGACCGATCCAGGGCCAGCACCGCGAAGCGGCGGATGTCATCGAGTATCTGCCGCAGGCTGGGCGTGGCCAGCACCAGCGGCGTGAGCACGCCATAGCGCATCAGCGCGATGCTCTTGCCTGCCACCAGGCCAAAGGCGGTGTCGCCGGTTTCCTCGATCACGGCGGCCATCAGGCGGTCAAACAGGTCCAAAGGCACCCAAGCGCCTTCCTCTTGCAGATCGTCGGCTGATTCGATGCCGCACCGCCGCAAGGCGGCACCGGAGTTGAAGCCTTCCACGTCGAGAACGTAGGCCAGTATTTTCAGATTGAGCGGGGAAAGTCGCATGAGGCACAGGGTGCTGGCAAAGTAGGCAGGAGTCTGGGGGTTTTCCATGCCGCAATGCACAAGTCGCGGTCGGGGCTTTCCCTAGAGGCAGCTGGTGGCGGTTAATAAGTGGCCGATTCAGACAATGCCCGCGCTGCTGGTGGACCCTAGGCTTGCTGGATCCCAACGAGAGAGCTCCACCATGCAACGATCCAACCAGGGCGCGCGCGCCTTCGCACTCAGCAGTCTGACGGCCGTGCTTTTCACCGCCGGGGTCACGAGCGCCCTGGCCGCCACTACCACCACCTTGGGCACACGGGGCAGCCTCAGCCAGCCCAACCCTGCGGTCACGGCCAACGCTGCCGGCGTCTGGAAGGTTTACTCGCGCGCTGAAGAGTACGCCAAGGCCGTGACCTTGCCCTTGCAGTTCATCACCATGAAGAATGGCCAGAAGCTGGCCGTGCTCGTCTCGGTGCCGGCCGATGGCAATGGTGTGCCCGTGCCCGGCGCTTTCCCGGCCGTGCTGACGCAAACCGCCTACCGCATTGACCTGGGCCAACTGCTGGGCGGCTTTGCCGTGACCGGCAACACGCTGCTGGTGGGCGGCAAAGACGAGTTCATGATCAAGCGTGGCTACATCTCGGTGGCCGTGGATGTGCTGGGCTCTGGCATGTCCGATGGCCAAGGCGCCTTGCTGGGCGCGGCCGAGCAGGCCGCCTATGGTGAAGCGGTTGAGTGGGTGACCAAGCAGCCTTGGTTCAACGGCAACCTGGGCCTGGCGGGCACGTCCTACCTGGGCATCACCAGCTTGCTGACCGCCGAGCAGCAAAACCCCGCCGTGAAGGCCGTGTTTGCCCAAGTGCCCATGGGCGATGCCTACCGTGGCACGGTGGGCGTGGGCGGTCTGCTCAATGCCCAGTTCATCAGCCTGTGGCTGCCCCTGACGCAGGCGCTGAGCGTGCAGAACGACATCGCCAAGAGCCTGCACCCCACCTTTGCCACGCAGATCGAAGCCGCCAACCAGGAACACATTGCCGCCATCGACAGCTGGTACCTGCCCACGGTCAACAACTCACTGGCGGGTTTGACCGGCTACGCCACCGACGACGGCGACTTCTGGTCAACCCGTTCGCCCTTGGAAAAGGCCGCCGCCATCAAGGTGCCCACCTTCATCGTGGGTGGCTCGAACGACATCTTCCAGCGCGACGAGCCCCTGCTGTATGAGCAACTGAAGAACAAGGTCACCACCAAGCTGCTGATCGTGCCGGGTGCGCACCTTCAGGCGGTCATGAACGCCCAGAACGACGAGAACAACAGCACGGCCAATGGCGCACCAGCCACCAAGTTTCTGATGCTGCAGTGGTTTGACCAATACCTGCGCGGCATGAACGTGGGCGCGGCCTCGCTGCCCAACGTCACGCAGTATGTTGAGGGCTACGGCATTCTTGGCAAGCGTTTTGCCAGCACCACCGACTGGCCCCACCCCAAGGCCACGCCGCAGCGCTACTACCTGCGTGGCAACATGAAGTTGACCACCCAGGCGCCCTTGCTGCCTGAAGCCAGCCACACCATCGCCGAGCCCCAAGGTGCCGCCATCACCTACAACGTGAGCGACACCGGCAAGACGGTGCAGGCCAAGGTGACCTTGAACGACGGCAGCGATTGCTCATCCAGCTACGTGCAATGGTCGCTGGGCATGGGCGGCTTGCTGCCCAAGCTTTGCTACACCAACAGCAACACCGTCGAGAAAGCGCAGAAAGCGCTGATCTACCAGACCGCGCCGCTGACCGAAGACATGTACATCAACGGCCCCATGCAGGCGGACATCTGGATGTCGGCCACGAACACCGAAGCGGCCGTGGCGGTGCGCATTGATGATGTGGACGTGTGGGGCAATGCCACGCCCATCTCGACCGGCCTGCAGTCGGCCAGCCACCGCGCGGTCGACACCAGCCGCTCACGCTACATCAATGGCGTGATGGTTCAGCCTTGGCACCCCTTCACCGTGGCCGCCAAGCAGGCCGTGGTGCCTGGCCAGGCCATGCTGGTGCCGGTGGAAGTGTTTCCTGCCGCCGCGCTGATCCGCAAGGGCCATAAGCTGCGCATCGCCATCAGCTCAAGCAACCAGGCGCAAGGCATATGGCCCGCGCCGCAGCAGCTCAAGGCCAATGGCAACGTGAGCACCATCTACAACGACCCCAGCCGGCCTTCCAGCCTGGTGTTGCCTTTGGTGCCCCGCAGCGTCCTGAAGTAAGCGCAAGGCGGGACTTTTGGCCCCGCGTCATCTGCCTCAAAGGCCCGAAGCTTTCAGTCGGGCCGCCTGCTGACGGTAGAAGGCCACCGGATCAGGTGCGCCCTTGCCCGTCAAACCCAAGACCTGGTTGACTTCGTCGAAGTGGTTCCAGGGATAGTCGTTGCGCAGCACCTGGCCCCAGGCGGCCGAGCAAACGCCGACCAGGCCATCGCTGGGGATGTCGCCAGCGGCCATCAACAAATCGGCTGGGTCCCAGGCGTTGGTTTTGGCCACGTTGCCCGTGGCTGAGTAATAGGCCACGCCATTGCTGGCCAGGGCCGGGCCGCTGGCGCATGGCGTGGCGGGCATGCCGGCCGGAAAGCGTTCATTGAAAGCGGCCGTGTTCTCGGACCAGGCTTTCAGAGCGGCTTCGTCAACCGGCAGGTCTTTGTGGCCCGAAGCCCAGTCCACGAAGTTGCCCAGGAACGAGACCACCCCCACGTAGTTGTTCAGCAAGTTGCCGATCGCGTCAACGCGGCCCCCCGCCGGGATGGTGTGGGGCGATCCCACCGTGGTCACGCTGGCGATCAAGCCCGGGGCAATGCCGGCGGCATAGCGTGCGGTGGGGCCGCCCTGACTGTGGCCAATCAAATTGAACTTGGCGTAGCCCTTGGCCGCCTGCCATTCCTTGAGCTGCTTGAGCAGTTGCTCGCCGCGAACATCGTTGTCGTTGACGGCCGAGACCTTGGCCACCAGCACGGTGGCGCCGTTCTTGCGCAGGTCGGCCGGGATTTGGTAGAAATACTCCAGGCCCAGGATGTCGTCAAAGCCCAGCAGGCCGTGCACCAGCACGATGGGGTAGCGCGTTTGCGCCTCGGTGGACTTGGGGGCGGTAAGCAGCCCAGCATGGGCCGAGGAGACGGCGCCGCAGAACAAGGCAGTGGTCAGTGCCACGGCGGAGAAGTTTGATGATGCGGTGCGCATGGTGGGCGTGAGATAGTTATGTAATGAAACTATATTCACGCCCTGGATGGTTCCCGGCATCCCGTGGATTCCCTAGGCACGGCGGCACTTTTTCCGGCACCCCCTCAGGTGAGGGGTGAGCTTCAGGCGCCCAGCAAGGGCATCAAGCCGCCTCGTTGGTCCAGGGCCATCAGGTCGTCGCAGCCGCCCACGTGGGTGTCGCCAATGAATATCTGCGGCACGGTGCGCTGGCCGGTGATCTGCATCATGTGCTGGCGTTGCACCGGGTCCTGGTCAACGCGGATTTCTTCGATGTTCTCGACACCACGCTGTTTGAGCAGCATCTTGGCCCTGATGCAGTAGGGGCAGACCTGGGTGGTGTACATCTTGACGGCTTGCATGGCGCGGCTCTGTTGAAGTTCAATCCAGGAGACATTGTCCTGCGCTTGGCATGACCGCCTCCCGAGTGGGGGCACCCGGCGGGCGCCCCGGTGTGGCATCAGGCCGCTTTATCGACCGGCAGGTTGGCTTCGCGCCAGGCTTTCAGGCCGCCGGCCAGCACCTGGGCTTTTTCGTAGCCCATGGTTTTGAGCTGGGCCACGGCCTTGGTGCTGCGCGCGCCCGTGGCGCACACCACGACCAGGGGGGTGGTTTTGTTGCCAGGCAGGCCCTTCACCTTGTCGGCCAGGGTGTCCAGGGGGATGTTCTTGGCGCCCACGACGTGGCCGGCGGCAAATTCGGCGGTGTCGCTCACGTCGATCACCTGCGCTTTTTCGCGGTTGATGAGCTGCACCGCGTTGGCCGGGGTCAGGCCACCATTGGCGCCGCCCTTGATCTGGGGCCACAACAGCAGGCCCCCGGAGGCCAAGGCTGCGACAAGCCAGTACCAGTTCTCAAGCAGATAGCTCATGGAAAAATCTTTCGTGTGGATGGCAAACGGGGGATTTTATAATCTCCGACTCCCTTTACGCGACCGGACTTGAAGCCATGTACAAGCTTGTGCTGATTCGCCATGGCGAATCCACCTGGAACCTCGAAAACCGATTCACCGGCTGGACCGATGTGGACCTGACGCCCACTGGTGTCGAACAGGCCAAACAGGCCGGCCGCCTGCTCAAGGCCGATGGCTACGAATTCGACGTGGCCTACACCTCGGTGCTCAAGCGTGCCATCCACACCTTGTGGCACGCGCTGGACGAGATGGACCGCCCCTGGCTGCCGGTTGTCAACTCCTGGCGCCTGAACGAGCGCCACTACGGCGGCCTGCAGGGCTTGAACAAGGCCGAGACCGCCAAGCAATATGGCGACGAGCAGGTGCTGGTGTGGCGCCGCAGCTATGACACGCCGCCACCTGCCTTGGAGGCCAACGACCCGCGCGGCCAACGCCAGGACATCCGCTACAGCAAGCTCAAGCCCGAGCAGATCCCGCTGACCGAATGCCTGAAGGACACCGTGGAGCGCGTGCTGCCTTTCTGGAATGAGGCCATGGCCCCGGCCATCAAGGCAGGCAAGCGCATCGTGGTGGCCGCGCATGGCAACAGCATCCGCGCTTTGGTCAAGTACCTGGACAACATCGGCGATGACGAGATCGTGGGCCTGAACATCCCCAACGGCATCCCGCTGGTGTATGAGCTGGATGCGGACCTGAAGCCGATCAAGCATTACTACCTGGGCGATGCAGAGTCGATTGCCAAGGCGGCGGCTGCGGTGGCGAGCCAGGGCAAGGCCTGATTCAAGCGCTTCGTCGGGGAACGCGAGGCTGGGAGTCGCCAGTGGCTGGCAGGGCTCCGATGGTGGCGGTCCACCGCTTTGCGGCGGACTGCTCTGCGGTGCTCGGGTCGAGGTGGTGCTGTGGAACTCGCTGCGCGGCCTGATGGCCGCTGCGCTCAAACAGCCACAGCAAGTCAGTTGACGAAGCGCGCTTCGCGCGCCCACCTCAACCCTGCGCTCCTAGGCGCCACCGACGTCGCCCTGCCAGCCACCGGCGACTCCTGATCGCCTCGCTGGTGGTGGGGCGCGAGGTGGTGCGCGAACGGTGTGGCGAAACACCACGACGGTGGCATATCACCAGGGGCCGTGCCACACCACCAGCGGGGCGAAAAGGGGCTGGGGCGGCATCCGGCGGGGCGCCTGCGTGGGTGCTTGCGAAGTGCGGGGTTGAGGTGGGCGCGCGCAGCGCGCATCAATTCTGACTGGCCGTGGATGTTTGAACGCAGCGGCCGCAGGCCGCGAAGAGAGTTCCACGGCCCCACCGCAACCCTGCGCTTCGCAAGGCAGTCCCGCTAACAGCGGGACCACCCACCTGAAGCCCCGACGGATGCCGCCCCCGCCCCCGCCCCGCGCTGCCAGTACAAAGCACTCAAGCGCTCATCGCCCCAACCCAGTCAAGCTGTAGACCACGGGGCAGTGGTCTGACAGCTGACGCCCTTGGTCCTCAGCGGCAAAAGGCACCCGCGTGAATTGCTTCCGGGCGGCGCGGGTGGCCAGCTTTTCGCTGACCAGGATGTCATCGATGTAGCGGGTATGCCGGTCATCGGCGCTGCAAGGGATGCTGTCGGCGCCTTCGGTGGCGCGCACCAGCACGGCGCCCTTGGGTTCGTTGTCGCTCAAGGCATTGAACACGTTGAGCGGTTGTGACTCGTCCGGCCCGGCCGGGTGGTTCGAGTCCTTGTCCAGGTGGCGGTTGAAATCGCCCAGGATGGCGAAAGCCTTGCCTTCGCGCACCCGCTCGTCCACCCACCGCTCAAGCACGGGCACTTGCTGGCGCAGGCGTTGGCAGGGGGCAAATTGGCGGTCCAGCTTGCCGTTGAAACAACCGCTTTTCAGGTGCACGGACAACAGGCGCACTTCGCGGGCGGTGCCGGGGTAGAGCGTCACATCGGCGCCAGCGCGGGTGCTGCCGTCGATGTCCAAAGCGCTCAAATCGCCATTGCAGCGGTAGGGCGTGCCTTCGCGGATGGCAAAGCCCACTTTTTGTGGATGGGCCCGGTCGACGAAGCAATCCAGCTTCCAGCCGTGGCGGAAGACTTGCCGAGCCGCAGTGGCGCCGTCCACCTCTTGCAAGGCCACGGCATCGGCCCGCAGCACCTCATGCAGTTGCGTGGCCGTGCGGGCCAAGGCGTCGAAGTCGGCCGCGCCGCGGGTGGGGGGCTGGGCCTTGCCGGGCGTGCAAGGCAAGGCGCGCTCGTGGCTGCGGGGTTGTTGGCGCACGCAGCGGCTGCCCAGCTCGGCGCGGTCAGCGGGCGTGAGCAGCCATTCCATGTTCCAGGTGGCCAGGTGCAGGGCGTCGGTCTGCTGGTTGGCGGCCTGGGTTGGAGAGCAGGCGCTGAGCACGCTCAAAGCCGACGCGAGCGCCGCCAACACGCTGAGTGCGCGGCGGTTTGGAAGGCAAGGCATGGTGATTCCTCTGAACTTGGATGAAGGGGCGCTTCATGGGCGAGCGCCCTCTTGTCAGCAAGGCAGCAGCGATGCCGCCTGGGCGGGTCAGGCAGCAGCCAGCAAGGCGGCGCGGTCGACCGTGTAGTTTTGCGGGCCCGAGACGGCGATCTTGAGCGCGCCCATGCGGTTGGCCAGGCCCACCGACTTGACCAGGTCCCAGCCATTGGACAGGCCGTGCAGCAGGCCGCCGCGGAAGGCGTCGCCACAACCGGTGGGGTCGAGCACGGCGGCGGCCTTGACGCCCGCCACGTGGGTCTTCTCACCCTGGATGTAGACGTTGCAGCCCTCGGCGCCCAGGGTCTCGATCAGGCCCTTGAGGTGCGACTTCGAGATCTCGGCCAGGCTTTGGCCGGTGCGGTCGGCCAACATCTTGCCTTCGTAGTCGTTCACGGCCACCCAGCTGGCTTGCGACACGAAACGCTTCAGGTCATCGCCATCGAACATGGGCAGGCCCTGGCCCGGGTCGAACACGAAAGGGATCTTGGCGTCGGCCAGTTGCTGGGCGTGCTGGATCATGGCGTCGCGGCCATCGGGGCCGATGATGGCCAGTTGCACGCCCACGTCGGGCTTGATCACCAGCTTGTCGGCATGCTGCATGGCGCCGGGGTGGAAGGCCGTGATCTGGTTGTTGTCCTTGTCGGTGATGATGATGGCCTGGGCGGTGTGGCTCTCGGTCACGGTCAGCACGTGCTCGAGGCTGACGCCCCATTGCTGCATGCGCTCGCGGTACGAGTCGCCATCGACGCCCAGCGCGGCCATGACCACGGGCTGGCCACCGAGCTGGTGCAGGCCGTAGGCGATGTTGCCGGCGCAGCCGCCGAACTCGCGCCGGAGCGTGGGCACCAGGAACGACACGTTCAGGATGTGCAGCTGGTCGGGCAGGATCTGCTGCGCGAAGCGGCCGTCGAAGGTGCTGATGGTGTCAAAGGCCAGCGAGCCGCAGATCAGAACGGACATGTTTGAAAATCCTCAAGGGTAAAAGAGCTCGGCGGTGTAGCCCGCCAGTTTCAGGTTAGGCGCCTGGAGGCGCCATTGCAAAGTGGTGCTGCGGTCAGCTGGGGCCGCCACCGGCACAGGGCCGGGGGCCACCTCGGGATCGGCCTTGGCATCGGCGCTGTCAACCCATTGGGCATCGCGCGGCGAAAACGCCCGGCGGGCCACGATGGCGCCATTGGTGTCGGTCAAGGTCAGGTCAACATCGGGCCAGGCCAGGCCGATGGGCGCGCGGTTGTGCACCACCACCACCAGGCGGTAAGTGTCAGGGCCTTCGGAGCTGGTGCGCACGAGGGTGGCGCTTTCCACCAGCAGGCTGTCAATGCCCAGTGGCGCTTCGATCTTGCAGTTCATGGCCTCGCACCACTGGGCCAGGTAAGGCCTTGCCTCAGGGAAGTGGGCGGCCAAGGTGTTGCGGAACTGGTGGGCGGCCTGCAAGGCCAGCGTGGCGACCAAGGCCAGGCTGATCAGCGACAGGACGGTGCGCGTGGCGGGATGCCGCCAGAAAGCGCGACGCTGTGCACGGCGCAAAAACTCAGGTGTTTTGGCGGCCGGGTCGCGGCCACGTGTGCCTGGGCGGCCTTTGCGTTGGCTGGGGGGCTTGAGGGCTTGCTCGGGCACGAAGTCTTCGCCCAGGCGGGAGGGCGGGGCGTCTTCTTCGCTGGGGGCGTCAAGCTTGGCCGCGATGACCGCCGAAGGCGGTGTGGCCACGGGCGGAGCCGCCGGGGCTGGCGCAGGCTCGTCGATGTAGGGCGTGGACGAAGGGCCGAAGTCAGAAGCCCAGTCGTCCTGGATCTCGCCCAGCGCATCGGTGGGGAACTCCGCGTCTGCGAAATCGGGGCCACGGCGGCGACGGCGGCGCTGGGGCCGCTCGGTCTCCGAGGGCATGAGGTAGCGGGAATCGAGCGCATCCGATTCGTCGGTGACCGGCAGGTTGCTGGGCAAGAACTCAGGCGGGCTGGGCGCTTCGGCCTGCTGCGCATAGGATTCGAACGACCGGGGCGGCGGCTCGGGCTGGCCCGGCATGGCCACGGAGGTGTCCAGCTCGAAATCAGTGGCGGACAGCAGATCGTCAATCGGCGCATGCGGCGCGATGTTGTCATCCAGCGCGAAATCGTTTTGCTCGATGTGCGGCGCGGGCGAGGTGCTGGGCCAGGTCGAATCCTGGGTGTCGGGCACCGGGGCAGGCGTCGGTGGCGCAAAGGCCGCAGGTGGCTCGGGGGGGCGCGGTGGCGCGGAGGCGGGCCGTTGCGGTGGTGGATCGCGGTCCAGGTCGAACAGGCCGGGCAGGGCGTTGAAGACCTCGTTGCAGCGGCCGCAACGCACCCAGCCTTCGGAGACCTTCAATTGGTCTTGCACGACCTTGAAGATCGTTCCGCAGTGGGTGCATCGGGTGGCCAGGCTCATGGCGCTGGATGATGCCACGAGCCGAGGGCTGTTCCGCCCCCGGTTAGCCCTTGTGGAAGGCCCCGCTCGCTCAGAGGCCCTTCAACTTCAGGCGCGCAGCCTGCTGCACGTAGAACGCTACCGGGTCTGGCGCACTCTTGCCGATCAGGCCGAGTGTCTGGTTGCGACCTGAAGACCCTTGATGCGGAAGCTCACGCTCCCACGGATCCGCGGGTGGCCGTCATCAGGATCCAGCCATCGTCTTCATCGGCCACGCTCAGTTGCAGGCCGACGGCCGCGTAGGCTTCTTTCAGTTCTGCCTCTTGCCTGGCCAGGATGCCCGCCATGACGATGTGGCCGCCCGGCGCCACGTGGCCCGACAGCAGCGGCGACAGCAGCTTGAGCGGCGTGGCGAGGATGTTGGCCAGCACCACAGGGTAGGCTGCCTGCGCTTCGCCCACCAGGTCGGGCAGGCCAGTGTTCAGCTTCGTGGCAACACCCTTGAGGTTGACCTCGGCATTGGCCAAGGTCGATTCCACGGCGGCTGGGTCGATGTCGACCGCGTCCACCACAGCGGCGCCATGCAATGCGGCGCCAATCGCCAGGATGCCCGAGCCGCAGCCGTAATCCAGCACGCGCTGGCCTTGCAAAGCCTGCGGATTGCGGGCGATCCACTTCAGGCACATGCGGGTGGTGGGATGGGTGCCGGTGCCAAAGGCCAGGCCCGGGTCCAGGCGGATCACGGTCTTGGCTTGGGCGGGCACCTCGTGCCACGTGGGCACGATCCAGAAGTCGTCAGTGACCGGCACCGGCGCGAACTGCGATTGCGTCAGGCGCACCCAGTCCTGGTCTTCGACTTTCTGGATGCCTTGCACATGGATGTCGGTGGCCCAGTCCTGCGCCAAGATCAGGGTCACGGCTTCCAGCGCCTGCGCTTCATCAGGGAAGAGTGATTTGACGGTGGACCGCTCCCAGGCTTCGCGCTCCACCGGCATGCCGGGCTCGCCCCACAGGGCTTCTTCGCGCTCCGTGTCGGCATCGAAGTCTTCCACCGACACCGACAGGGCTTCGAGTTCGATCAGGGCATCGCTGAGGATGTCGACCTGGGCCTCGGCGGCCAGCAGGGTGAGTTCATGCATGGTGTGCTGCTTCTTCGCGGAACAAGGATCATCAGCGCTGCTTGCGCGCCGCCATCCAGTGTTCAAGGTAATGGATGTCGGTGCCGCCTTCGACGAACTTGGCATCGACCATCAGCTCGCGGTGCAGCGGGATGTTGGTCTGGATGCCTTCGATCACGGTCTCGGACAAGGCCGTGCGCATGCGGGCCAAAGCCTGCTCGCGCGTGTCGCCGTGCACGATGATCTTGCCGATCATCGAATCGTAGTTGGGCGGCACGAAGTAGCCGGCGTAGATGTGCGAATCAACGCGCACACCAGGCCCGCCGGGCGGGTGCCAGGTGGTGATGCGGCCGGGCGAAGGCACGAACTTCACCGGGTCTTCGGCGTTGATGCGGCACTCGATGGCGTGGCCGCGCTGCGTGATCTGCTTCTGCGTCCAGGGCAGCTTCTCGCCAGCGGCCACACGGATCTGCATCTGCACGATGTCGATGCCGCTGACCCATTCGGTGACGGGGTGCTCGACCTGCACGCGCGTGTTCATCTCGATGAAGTAGAACTCGCCGTTCTCGTACAGGAACTCGAAGGTGCCCGCGCCGCGGTAGCCGATCTTCTTGCAGGCGGCGGCGCAGCGGTCGCCGATGCGCTCGATGTTGCGGCGGGGGATGCCCGGCGCCGGCGCTTCTTCAATGATCTTCTGGTGGCGGCGTTGCATGGAGCAATCGCGTTCACCCAGCCAGACCGCGTTCTTGAACTGGTCGGCCATGATCTGGATTTCGATGTGGCGCGGGTGCTCCAGGAACTTTTCCATGTAGACCGCCGGGTTGCCGAAGGCGGCCCCCGCTTCGGCCTTGGTGGTCTGCACCGCGTGGATCAGCGCGGCTTCGGTGTGGACCACGCGCATGCCGCGGCCACCGCCACCGCCCGACGCCTTGATGATGACGGGGTAGCCGATGGCCCGCGCGATGCGGATGATTTCCTTGTTGTCGTCGGGCAGGGCGCCTTCGGAACCGGGCACGCAAGGCACGCCCGACTTGATCATGGCCTGCTTGGCCGAGACCTTGTCGCCCATCACTCGGATCGACTCAGGCGTGGGGCCGATGAAGACAAAACCGCTTTGCTCCACGCGCTCGGCGAAATCGGCGTTCTCTGATAAAAAGCCGTAGCCGGGGTGGATGGCCTCGGCATCGGTCACTTCAGCCGCCGAGATGATCGAGGGCATGTGCAGGTAGCTCTGTGCGGAGGCCGCAGGCCCAATGCACACAGCCTCGTCGGCCAGCTTGACGTACTTCGCTTCGCGGTCGGCCTCGGAATAGACCACGACCGATTTGATGCCCATCTCGCGGCACGCACGCTGGATGCGCAGTGCGATCTCGCCACGGTTGGCGATCAGAATTTTCTTGAACATGGGGCCGCCTTATTCGATGACGAACAAGGGTTGGCCGTATTCCACCGGCTGGCCGTTTTCAACCAGGATCTTCGTGACGGTGCCCGCCAGGTCGGTCTCGATCTCGTTCATGATCTTCATGGCTTCGATGATGCAGATGGCCTGGCCTTCCTTGACCTGGTCGCCCACTTCGGCAAACGCCTTGGCGCCGGGGCTGGACGAGCGGTAGAACGTGCCCACCATCGGCGACTTCACGACGTGGCCGGTTTCTTCGGGCACTTCGGCCACGACCGGGGCGGCGGCCACGGCGGGTGCGGCGGCGACCGGCTGGGGCTGCTGCGCCTGCATGGGCTGCTGCATCATCACCACGGGGGCGGCGCCCGCTTTCACGATGCGGACTTTGCCATCGGCCTCGGTGATTTCCAGTTCAGAGACGTTGGACTCCGAGACGAGGTCGATGAGGGTTTTCAGTTTGCGCAAGTCCATGATCTGCGATCTCCAGCAAGTCGGTCGAGCAAAAGCTCAGGGATGTGGGGGTGCGGGGCTGTTGCTCAGCCGCGAGGAGGGGCGCTCAGGCGTTCCAGGGCCGCGTCAACGGCCAGCTGGTAGCCCAGCACACCCAGCCCGACGATGACGCCTTCGGCGATGTCGGAAAAATAGGAGTGTTGGCGAAAGGGTTCGCGCCGGTGCACGTTGGACAGGTGCACTTCGATGAAAGGCAAGGCCACGCCCGCGAGGGCATCGCGCAAGGCAACGCTGGTGTGGGTGTAGGCGCCCGGGTTGATGACGATGAAGCGGGTGCCGTCCACGCGCGCGGCATGCACCCGGTCAATCAGCGCCCCTTCATGGTTGCTTTGAAAGGCCGACAGCGACGCCCCGCGAGCGGCGGCGTGCTGGGTCAAGCCTGTGTTGATCTGCTCCAGGGTGGTGGTCCCGTAGACCTGCGGCTCACGTGTGCCGAGCAGGTTCAGATTGGGACCATGGAGAACAAGAATCTGCATGCGTCGTTGACCTAGGGGGTGAGCCTTCAGTCAAGAAAATGAAAGTAAACGTATTTTACGCGCAATTGACATCAAAACCCCGGATCCCCCTTGATCAGGGCGGGTTGACTCTGCCAAAGCGTCAGGCCACGAAGGCCTTGGCCCAGGCGGCCAGCTCGTCAAAACTGGTGGCGCCCATCTTGCGCTGGCGGATGCCGCCCTGGGCGTCGATCAACACCGAGAAGGGCAGGCCGCCTGCCGTGTTGCCCAGTTCCTGGGCCAGTTCTGTGCCGCCCAATCCGGCCAGGCCGATCTGGAAACCCACCGGTTTTTTGGCCAGGAAACCTTTGACCGGCGTGGGGCTGTCGACCGCCAAGCCCAGCACGTTCCAGCCCTGGCCGCTGAATTCGCGGTGAAAGCGGTCAAGCTCGGGCATCTCTTTGACGCAAGGGGGGCACCATGTTGCCCAAAAATTGATCAGCAAGGGGCGGCCTTGCAGGCTGGACAAGGCCAGGGCCGGGCCGCTGGGGGTGTCGAACTGGCGGGCCCAAAAATCAGCGGGCACCGGGTCGCCAGCGGGCGTTTGGCCGGCACCGGTCGCCACGAGGGACTGGCGCTTCAAGGCCCACCAGGCGCCGCCGGCCGCCGCGGCCAGTCCGACGCCGGCCAGGATGGCGCGGCGGGTGTTTTGTCGAGAATCAGCGGTCATGGTGTGTTTTCTAACAAGGCGCGCAAAGCTTGCAGGTCGCCCCGCTCGGTCTTGCCCTTGGCGTCGCTTTTGAGGGCGCCGCGCAGGTCGTCGTAATCCAGGATGGTCAGGTGCAGGCCGATGGGCTCGCCCAGTTCGGGACAGTCCACGGTCATGCTCAGGCAGTCAACCAGGTCGCCCCGGGGGCCAGGCACGCTGCCCACATCGTAGTCCACGCCCTTGTTGAGCAAGGCGATCTCGGCGGATTTGGAATCGTCGCAGTACAGCTGCAGGTGGATGTCGTTCAGGCGGGTGGCGGTGCCGCGCCAGATGGCGCCGCTCAGGTGGGGGCGGAACTCTTGCAGGCGTTCCATCCACAGGGCGGCCAGGCGGCGCAGGGCAAGCAGTTCACCTGGCTGGGTGTCGGCGCAGAACACGGCCAGGTACTCGAAGACGGCCGCCTCCATCAGGTCGTTGTCGGGCAGATCGCCCCGGCTGCTCATGCCCAGCTGCTTGGCGGCGCGGCGTTTGGCCGGGCCGTAGTCCAGGCCTTCCTCCACCACCAGGCGGGCGGCGGTGGCGGCAATTTCATCGGCGGGGGTGCGGCCCAGGTCCGGGTACGGCGAGTTCATCCGGGCATTCTAAGGATCAGGCCGCTTTCACGTGCACGCTCAGGCTGTTGAGGGCCGCGTTGCCGCTGATCCGGTCGGTCAATTGGTCGTCGGTCAGGTCGTTCAGGCTGACCCCGGCATGCTGCGAGGCCACGCCCAGCTTCACGCCCTGGCGGCCGTGGCCCCAGCCATGCGGCAGGCTGACCACGCCGGGCCGGATGTCGGGGGTGATGAAGACCGGCGCGGCAATCTGGCCTACGCGCGAGGTGATCTGCACGGTCTGGCCTTCGCTCAAGCCGCGTTGGGCGGCGTCGTCGGTGTTCATCCACAGCACGCAGCGGGCTTTGCCGGACACCAGGCGTTCGCTGTTGTGCATCCAGGAGTTGTTGCTGCGCACATCGCGCCGGCCGATCAGGGTCAGGGCGCTGGGGTCGGCGCGATCGCTGCGCATCCGTTCGGCCAGTTGGGGCAACTCGTCAACGATGGCCTTGGGCAGCAAGGCGATGTGGCGGCCTTTTTTGGCCAGGCTTTGCGCCAGGCCAGGGCGCAAGGGGCCCAGATCAATGCCTTGCGGGGCGGCGCGCAATTGCTTCATGCGCAGCGGGTAAGCGCCTTTGCGCAAGCCCAGGGCCAGCAACTGGTCGGGCCGCAGCCGGCTCATGGCCGAGCGCGTCAGCATGCCCTTGAGGCGCTGCGTGGGGCCGCCTCGCTCCAGGGCCCAGGCGTGTTGCGCGTAGGACTTCGCCAAGCCGGCGTAGATCTCCCAGTCGTGCAGGGCGCCATCGGGTTTGGGCAAGATGGCCGGGCTGTAACGGGCGACGTTGCGCACCGCGAAGTGCATGAAGACCAGGTCGTAGTGGTCATGCTCGACAAAGCAGGTGGGCGGCAGGATGACGTCGGCGTGGCGCGTGGTCTCGTTGATGTAGAAATCAACCGAGACCATGAAATCGAGCTGCGACAAGGCCTGGTCCAGTTGCTGGCCATTGGGCGTTGACAGCACCGGGTTGCCGCAAGAAGTCACCATGGCGCGGATCTGGCCCGGCCCAGGGGTGAGGATTTCTTCAGCCAGCACCGACACCGGCAGCTCACCGCCAAACTCGGGGGCCTTGCGCACGCGGCTGCGCCAGGCGCCCACGTGGCCAGGGCCGATCAGGCCGGTCTTGACCAGGTCAATGGCCGGGTGGGTGACCAGGGTGCCGCCTTCTTTGTCCAGGTTGCCGGTCAGGATGTTGATCACCTGGATGGCCCACTGGCAGACCACGCCATTGATCTGGGTGGACACGCCCATGCGGCCATAGCAAACGCCTGATTCGGCTTGAGCCAGCTCGCGCGCGAGGCGCCGCGTGGTGTCGGCGTCAATGCCCGAGGTGGCCGCAGTGGCTTCGGGCGTGAAGGCGGCCACGGCCTGCTTCAACTCGTCCAGGCCTTTGATCAGGCCTTGAAGATGAGCCGGCTTGGCCAGCGATTCGTTCAGCAGCACATAGACCATGGCCAGCAGGAAGGCCGCGTCGCCACTGGGTTTGATGGCCAGGTGCTCGTCGGCAATGGCGGCGGTTTCGGTGCGGCGTGGGTCGATGACAACCAGCTTGCCGCCGCGGGCCTGCAAGGCCTTCAGGCGCTTGCGCACATCGGGCACGGTCATGATGCTGCCGTTGGAGGCCAGCGGGTTGCCGCCCAGCATAATCATGTACTGGGTGCGGTCGATGTCGGGGATGGGCAGCAGGAACTGGTGTCCGTACAGCCAGTAAGACGTCAGGTGGTGCGGCAACTGGTCGACCGAGGTGGCCGAGAAGCGGTTGCGCGTCTTGAGCTGGCCCATGAACAAGGGCCCGTGCGTGATGTTGCCCCAGTTGTGCACCGTGGGGTTGCCCTGGTAGATGCCCACGGCGTTGTTGCCATGCTGCTGGCGCACGTCCACCAGCTTGCGCGCGACCAGGTCAAAGGCCTGGTCCCATGAGATCTCGACCCATTGCGCATCGGCCCCCTGGCCCACGCGGCGCACCGGGCGGCGCAGGCGGTCGGGATCTTCGTGCACGTCTTTCAGGGCCACGGCCTTGGGGCAGATGTGGCCGCGTGAAAACGGGTCGGCATCGTTGCCTTTGATGGAGACGATGCGCTCGCCCTGGACCTGGAAGGTCAGGCCGCAGATGGCTTCGCAGAGGTTGCAGACCCCTTGGTGTGTTTCAGGGGACGTGTCTGCAGAGTTCGAAGGGTGTTTTTGCATCATGCCGACCGCGGGGAGCCAAGGTGGGCATGATGCTATCCCTTTTAGGCCTGGGCATGGCGGCGGCGCTGTTGGCGCACGCCGATCCAGGCGATGGCGCCCAGGCCCAGCAGCATCATGGCGCTGGTTTGTGCCTCAGGGATGGCGGTGGGCGTGAGCAGGTAACTGCGGCCAAAGCTCTTCGTCAGAATCTGGCCAGCGTTGTTCACAGCCACGGCCTCGGACAGCGAGCCCTCGAAGTTGACCGTCAGGCTGCTCAGGCGGACCATCTCCTGGCCCTCGCCCAGGATGATGAAGGCCTCGGAATTTGATCCGGTGTAGTCGCCCACTGCGGTAGAGAATCCGACGATCGCGCCTTGATCATTGATGGCCATGGCGCGGCTGAACGTGCCGCCCAAGGTGCCCAGGTCGATCGTGGTGCCGTTGTTGGCGCCCACGAAGAAAGCGCGCATGCCAGACTCTGTGAAAGCCTGGCCAACCACGTCGCCATGGTTGTTCAGGCCGCCGCCGAAAAACGGCACGCCGAGCGGTGAGCCCACCTGGTTGAAGCCCTGTCCATTGGGGCCGGTGAGAAACGTGGTGTAGCTGTTCTCGCTTTGCGGATCGGCCGCAACGCCCAGCACTTGCCCACTGGCATTGATGGCGCTGGCGATCGACACCAGGTTGCTGGGGATGTCCAGCGTTTGCCAGCCGTTACCCTGGGCGCCGGACGCGATGGCTTGGGAATCAGCCCACCCCACGTACTGCCCGCTGCCATTGATGGCCAGCACATTGACAGAACCAGAGCCTGGATAGCTGACCCCCGTGAAGCCCTGGCCGCCTGAGCCGGTGACAAATCCGCGGGCATCGCCAGCGCCGTCGGCGTATTGACCCACAACCTGTCCTTGGTCGTTGATGCCATAGGCCCAAGAATTACCGCTGCCCTCGGGCAGGCTGATGACGTTCATGCCGATGCCATTGACGCCGGTATAGAAGCCTTGGGCCGATGAGCCGCTGTAGTCGACACCCGCCACTTGGCCAAAGGCGTTGAGGGCATAGGCGTCGACTTGGCCGAGGTCCTGCACGGTGTAGTACTGGGCACTGGCCGATGTGGCGAGGCCCAGGGACACGCTTGCGATCGCAAGGGCCGTGACGATGTTTGGACTGAATTTCATGAAATCTCCCTGCGGCATATTGCCTGTGCTTGAATGTCCGGCATTATTGTCGGGATCGCAGGGTTTACAACTGGCAGCTTGGCGTTGTCACGTCTGATTACATCAAACCGACTGGGATAAACGCCGTGTCGTGCGTCAGGTTTCGCGACGCAGGGCAGGGAACAGGATGATGTCCCGGATGTTGGCCGCGTCGGTCAACAGCATGATCAAACGATCGATGCCAATGCCGCAACCGCCAGTGGGCGGCAGGCCGTGTTCCAGCGCGCGGATGTAGTCGGCGTCGAAGTACATGGCTTCTTCGTCACCGGCATCCTTGGCGCTGGCTTGCGCGGCGAAGCGGGCGGCCTGCTCTTCGGGGTCGTTCAACTCGCTGAAGCCGTTGCCGAACTCGCGGCCGGTGATGAACAGTTCGAAGCGTTCGGTGATGGCGGGGTTGGTGTCCGAGGCGCGCGCTAAAGGCGACACCTCCACGGGGTAGTCGATGATGAAGGTGGGCTGCCAGAGCTTTTCTTCGACAAAGGCTTCGAACATGGCGAACTGCAGTTCGGCCAGGCTGCGGTGGGCCGGGGCTTCTTCGCCATGGGCCTTGAGCTTGGCGCGCAGCACCTGCTCGTCATCGGCCCCAGCCGCGCTCAGGCCGGCGTGGGCCACCAGGGAATCGCGCACGCTCAGGCGGGCGAAGGGCGCTTCCAGATCGACGGGCTGGCCACCATAGCTCAGCTGCGTGGTGCCGGCGGCGGCGCGGGCGGCATGGCGCAGCACCTGCTCGGTGAAGTCCATCAGGTCGCGGTGGTCCCAGTAGGCCGCGTAGAACTCCATCATCGTGAACTCGGGGTTGTGCCGCACGGACACGCCTTCGTTGCGGAAGTTGCGGTTGATCTCGAACACGCGCTCGAAACCGCCCACCACCAGGCGCTTCAAATACAGCTCGGGCGCGATGCGCAGGAACATCTCTTGATCGAGCGCGTTGTGGTGCGTGGTGAAGGGCTTGGCGTTGGCACCGCCGGGAATGGGGTGCAGCATGGGCGTTTCGACCTCCAGGAAGCCCTGGTCGACCATGAACTGGCGGATGGCCGAGATCGCGTTGCTGCGGGCCTTGAAGCGGGCGCGCGACGATTCGTCCATGATCAGGTCGACGTAGCGTTGGCGGTACTTCATCTCCTGGTCGGTCATGCCGTGGAACTTGTCCGGCAAGGGGCGCAGGGATTTGGTCAGCAAACGGATGCTGCTCGCCTTGACCGACAGCTCGCCGGTCTTGGTCTTGAACAGCGTGCCTTCCACGCCCAGGATGTCGCCCAGGTCCCAGTGCTTGAAGGCGTTCAGCACCTCGGCACCGACAGCGTCGAGCGTGATGTAGGCCTGCATGCGGCCGCTGCCGTCCTGCAAAGTGCCGAAGCAAGCCTTGCCCATCACGCGCTTGAGCATCAGGCGGCCAGCCAGCTTGACAGTGATCACTTGCGCTTCCAGCTCGGGGCCTTCGGTGGCGCCGTGCGCGGCGTGCAAGGGTGCGGCGTGGTGCGTGGGCTTGTAGTCGTTGGGGAAGGCGATGCCCTGGGCCCGGATGGCGGCGAGTTTTTCGCGGCGCTCGGCCACCAGCTTGTTGGTGTCCACGGGTGCCTCGGCAGCTTGGGCGTGGTTGGCTTCTGGGGCGGCGGGGGCGTTGGGCGTGGTCATAGGGTCAGGGCTTGGGTGAATAGGCGATTGTATGAAACCCTGGCCGCAGGTGGGCTGGGCGACAATGCCAGCCATGTCGATTCAAGTTTTGAGGGCTTTGAGAGATGCCTGGGCCAGCGTGCCTCGGGCGGCGGTGGGCAACCTGCTGGCCAAGCTGTTGATCGTGGGCCTAGGGCTGGGCATCACCGTGTTGGTGGCCCGGCAAGGGCCCCGGGTGCAGGGCGCGTTTGCCTTGTTCGTGGCGGTCGAGGCGGCCTTGTTGACCTTGTTCTCTGGACTCGGCTTGTGGCTGGCCCGCCAGATGTCGCGCCAGCAAGGCGGGCAGGCGGTGCGCGCGCGACCCATGTTGCGCAGCGTTTTGCGGGCGGCGCTGGGGCTGGGTCTCCTGGCCTCTGGCGTGCTGCTGGCGGTGTCGTGGTGGGCCGACAAGATGCCTTATGCGCAGCTGTGGCTGCTGGCCCTGGCCGCGCCATTCCTGCTGCTGGTGCCCACGGCCACGGGCTTGTGGCTGGGGCAAGGCCGCATGTGGCCCTTGAACGCCGCGCAAGTGGCTGCTCCGGCGTCCGTGCTCAGTGGCCTGGCCGTGGCCTGGTGGTTCAGCCAGGGCGCCGAACGGCACACGTCCACAGTGCTGGTCGTGCTGATGGCCTGGGTCAGTGGCAAATCATTGGTGGCGGTGTTGACGGCCATCTACGCTTTGAACGACGCTGACCGGCGCGATGAGGTCATCACCACCCACGAACCCCCCGCCGTGTGGTGGGACGACTGGCGCTTCGTGGCCACCATCGGCATCACCAATGTGATCAGCCTGCTGAATTACCGCGCTTCCTTGTTCCTGGTCGAGCGCTTTCATGGCCTGGGCGCCGTGGGCACCTATTCGGTGGCCGTCACGGTGGCTGAACTGCTGTGGCTGCTGTCGCAATCGGTCACGGTGTCGGCGTATTCGCGCATTGGCAATCCGGATGTGCGCGTGGCCTCGAGCATGACAGTGCAGGCCGTGCGCATCAATGTGCTGGCCACGGTGCTGGCCGCGCCGATCCTGCTGGTGCTGGCCACGTGGGCCTTGCCCGAGGTGATGGGGCCGGCGTACGCGGCATCGGTGGCCCCGCTGGCCGCATTGCTGCCCGGCGTGGCGGCCTACGCGGCGGCGTCCAGCTTGTCGGCGTTCTACACCAACCACCTGGGGCGCCCCCATTTGTCAGGCGGCATCGCCGGGCTGTCCCTGGCGGTGAGCTTTGGATTGGGGTGGTTCCTGGTGCCAAGCATGGGTGCGCTGGGGGCGGCCGTGTCTTCCAGCACGGGCTACATCGTGGCCATCGTGGTGGCTTATGCGGTTTTTCTGCGGCAGGCCCGCTTGCCCGTCAGGGCACTTTGGTCGCCGGTCTTGACGCGGCTGTGAGCCCCCTGTCTCGGCGGTTGGCGTCTACTGGTTGTCCCTATACACTCCCGTCGCATCAAAGGATCCGGTTTTCGGATTCGCGTGGGAGGCTGCCTTGCTGCAATTTACTTTGAACCGTTTCCTGTGCGCATGCGCGGTGGCGGGCGGTTTGGCAGGGCTCATGGCAGCCTGCGGCGGTGGCAGTTCCAACCCTAACCCCAGTCCCAGCCCTGCGGCACAAGACCCGGCACCAGTGGTTCCCGCCGGGCGACCTGCACCAGAGTCGGCCGAAGCTTTGGCCGTCCGCGCCTTGCCGTCCACCTCGCCCATGCTGGCCACGGCCGCTTGTGTGCCCAGCGGTGTGCCGGGCGCGCGCGACTACCAGGTGGGGCCTGGCACCGGTCAGCTCGCTGCGCTGGAAGAGGTGCCTTGGGAGGCACTGGCACCTGGCGACACCGTGCGCATCTTCTACCGCAGCACGCCTTATCTGGGCAAGTTCCTCATCGCAGCGTCCGGCACGGCATCCGCCCCCGTGCGTGTCTGCGGCATGAAAAGCTCAACTGGCCAGCGCCCCATCATTGATGGCAAGAATGCCCTGACGCGATCAGGCTTGAACTATGGTGACAGCGCCTCCACCAAGTATGTTCACCAGACTCGTTCGGTCATCGTGGTGAAACGGCTGGGCACCAGCGACTGGACTGACTATCCCAGCCACATCCAGATTGATGGGCTGGAGGTGCGGGGCGCTGTGCCCGGCAACACCTTCACCGATGCGGAGCGTGTGGTGCGGCCCTATGACGAGTTCGGTGCCTGCATCTGGATCGACCGCGGCCACCACATCACTATTGCCGACAACGTGATCCACGATTGCAGCCAGGGCGTGTACAGCAAATCCACCGAGGACGGCGACTTCGCGATCACCAAGGACATCCGACTGGCCGGCAACTACATCTATGGCAACGGCATCGTGGGCAACGACCACATGCACAACACCTACATGGCCAGCGCAGGCATCGTCTACGAGTTCAACCGCTACGGGCCCTTGCGCGCTGGTGCCCTGGGCAATGCCATCAAAGACCGCTCTGTGGGCACGGTGGTGCGCTATAACCGCATCGAAGAAGGCGCCCATGCCATCGACCTGGTAGAGGCCGAAGACTTCCCCACCTTCGCCCTGACCCAGGACGCTTACCGGGCCACCTTGGTCTATGGCAATCAGATCGTCAAGAACGCTGGCACGGGCAGCACCATCCACTATGGCGGGGACCATTTCGGTTCTGATCCCGAGAAAAAATGGGGCGAGCCCAACTTCAGGCGCGGCACGCTTTACTTCTACAACAACACTGTTCGCCTGACGGGCTCCGGGGGCACCGCGCAACTCTTCCAGTTGTCGACCACGCTGGAGCGTGCCGAGGTCTGGAACAACGTGTTCATCTTTGACGCGGGCATCGCCTACAAGGCTTTGCGGGCCAATCAGGATGTGAACACCACCCACTGGACGGGCGGCGGCATCGTCAACCTGGGCAAGAACTGGATCAGCGCTGGTTGGGCTGATTCGGATCCGTGGCATCCGGTGAGCGGGCAATTGCTGGGGCAGGCCAATGTGCTCAGCGGCGCCAGTGCCCCGGTCGCTTTGACCACCTTGCTGCCGGTGGCAGGCAGCGCCGTGGTTGATGCAGGCCAGACCGTGTTCAGCACTGCAGTGGCCGCGACCTTGAACGCTTTCCCGGTGGCCTACCAGTTGAATGCGCAGTTCCGGCCTGTGGCTCGCCCGGTGTCGGGTGCTCGGCTGGACCTGGGTGCTATCGAGCGCTGAAAACGGCGGACCGCTTCGCCATCAACGCGCCAAGCCAGTCGCCAGGCCACTGAACTGAGGGGGCTCGGGCGCCGCGCGGGCCCCTGGCGGGAGAAACCAGCGAGAATATCTGGTTTTCCCCGCGCCCCAGCGCCAACCAGCCCTCCCATGATGCCTTTGTTCCAGCACCTCAAGCGCTTCGCGGCGCGGTGGCTTTCGGCCTTCACCGGCCCGCGCATCGTCTACGGCTGGCGCAACGCCAATGGCGTCTATTGCCCCCACACCCGGGTCAGCACCCACACCGCGGTGGAAGAGGCCAAGGGCCTGGTGCTGGGTGATCACGTCTTCATTGGCCATTTCAACCGCATCGACGGCTCCAATGGTCTGGTGATCGAAGAAGGCTGCCAAGTCACCAACTACGTGTCCATCCTCAGCCACTCCAGCCACAAATCGGTGCGCATCATGGGGCAGCGCTATGTCCACAACCCTAATCCAGCTGGTTATGTGCGCCGGCCCACGCGCATCGGGGCCTACAGCTTCATCGGGCCCCACAGCGTGATTGCGCCGGGGGCGCGCATCGGCAAGGGCGTGATCGTGCAGGCCTACTGCTTCGTGTCAGGTGAGGTGCCCGATTTCGCCATCGTGGGCGCGGGCGCGCCCGGCCGCCCGGCCGAGGTGATCGGCGACAGCCGCAAACTGGACGGCGCCTTGCTGCAAAGGCACCCTGAACTGCATTCGATCTACGCCCAGTGGGCAGGGCAGGACAACCTGCGCCGCGCCTTGGGCGGCGACCGGCCATGAGCGTGACCCGCCAACCGCCTTTGCGCATCCTGTTTTTTGCCGATGCATCCAGCGTGCACACCCGCCGTTGGGTCGCGGCCGTGGTCGAGCGGGGTGCGGAAGCCGTCGTCATCACGCGCCAAGCCGGTGAGGTGCCAGGCGCGCGCCAGGTCATCGTCATCCGGCCCGGGTCGGACAAGGCCTCGTGGTTCCGCGCTTTGCCCGAGATGCGGCGCGTGGTGCGCCAGCTGGCCAAGGAGTTCAAGCCCGACTTGGTCCATGGCCACTACGTCACGTCCTATGGCCTGTGGGCGGCCGCCTGTGGGTTGCGCTGCCCCAAGGTGCTCACTGCCTGGGGATCGGACATCCTCGTCACGCCCAAGCAAAGCCGTTTGATGCGCTGGGTGGTGGGTTGGTCGCTGCGCCGCGCTGACCTCATCACGGCCGATTCCATGGACATGGTCGAAGAAATTGCCGGCTACGACCCGACCGCGCCTGTGCACCAGATCTTGTGGGGCGCTGACACGGACAAGTTCACACCGGCCGCGCCCGCGTCCGACTTTGAAGTCGTCAGCCTGCGGTCCTGGGAGCGCAACTACAACATCGACCTGGTCATCGAGGCCTTTGCCCGATTCCTGACTTTGCGCCCCCACTCGCACGCCCTGCTGCATCTGCTGGGCGGTGGGCCGATGGAAGCAGGCTTGCAAGAGCGCGTGGCCGCCTTGCGCCTGTTGCAGCAAGTGCGCTTTCATGGCCGGGTGGGTGACCAAGCCATGGTCGAGGCCATCCAACGCAGCCGCGTGTCGGTCTCGGTGCCCACCAGTGATGCCACCTCGGTGTCGGTGCTCGAATCCATGGCGTGCGGCCTGCCCATCATCGCCACCGACCTGCCCGCCAATCGGCAGTGGGTCAGCGAGCGGGGCGGCTGGATCGTGCCCGTGCGCGATGTCGATGCCGTCGCGCAGGCACTGCTGGCGGCGTATGACCACCCCGAGCGCCTGGCCCAGATGGGCGCGCACAACCGCGAGCTGATCGAGCGCGAAGCCTCGCGGCGTGGCCAGATGGATGCCATGTGGCGCCTGTACGAGAAGCTGCTCCTGCCGGCGGCCAAAGGCGTTAGGCGCGCTGCAGCGGACCAGTCGCGTTGAGGGCATGGCCATGCGCATCGTCTCGGTGATCGTGCCTTGTCGCCATGAGCGCGACCACATCGAAGCCTTTTGCCGCAGCGTGGCGGCGCAAGTCTTGCCCGAAGGCTGGGCGCTGGAAGTGCTGATCGCCGATGGCCAGAGCGAGGACGGCACCCGCGAGCGCCTGGCCGCCTGGTGCCTGGGCGACCCGCGTTTCGTCATGCTCGACAACCCAGGCCGCATCGTGTCCTGCGGCCTGAACCGCTGCATCGAGCGCGCGCGCGGCGAGTTCATCGTGCGACTGGATGTGCACACCGTCTACGCGCCCGACTACATCGCCCAATGCCTGGCCACCTGGCAGGCCACGGGTGCCGACAACGTGGGCGGACCCTGGCGCGCCGAAGGGGCCGCCGGCCCGCAAGGCACCGTGCAGCGCGCCATCGCGGCGGCTTTCCAGTCGCGCTGGGTGGCGGGCGGTGCCCTCTCGCGCGATCTGGCTTACGAAGGCCAGGTCGACACCGTGTACCTGGGCTCGTGGCCGCGCCAAACCTTCGAGCGCTTCGGTGGTTTCGACGAAACACTGGTGCGCAACCAGGACGACGAGCACAACCTGCGCATCCACAAAAGCGGCGGGCGCATCTGGCAATCGGCCCGCATCCGCTCCACTTACTTTCCGCGCGCCAGCGTGGCCGACGTGTTTCGCCAGTACCGCCAATACGGCTACTGGAAGCCCTTCGTGATGAAGAAGCACGGGCAGGCCGCGGCGCTGCGGCACTTGATCCCCGGCGTGTTTGTGGCCAGCTTCGTGATGCTGTTGATTTTGTCAATCGCCTTGCAACTGATCCTGAGCCTGGACCTGGTGGCGCACGAATCGCCCGAATGGCTTGCCTTGAGTTGGGCCAAGCTGGGCGTGATGGCCTTGCTGAACCTGCAGTTCATCACCTACGCTGTGGGCGTGATCTTCATCAGTCTGGCCATCGCCCGCGAGCAGGGCAAGGAGCTGGGGCGCTACCTGCCGCGCATCATCATGGCCTACCACTTTGGCTACGGCCTGGGCTCGATCCGCGGCTGGTTCGACGCCTTGGTGCGTGGCCGCCCGGACCCCGCCTTTGGCCGCCTCACGCGCTGAACAAAACGAACCGATAAAAGACGATTGGACACCCCATGAGCCAAGCTGATTTTTTGCCTTTTGCCCTGCCCGAGATCGGCGAAGAAGAGATCGCCGAGGTGGTCGACACCCTGCGCTCCGGCTGGGTCACCACCGGCCCCAAGGCCCGCCGTTTCGAGCAGGACTTCGTCAAGTTTCTCGGCGATGACAGTCTGCAGGCCATCGCGGTCAACTCGGCCACAGCCGGCCTGCACCTGGCACTCGAGGCCATCGGTATCGGCCCCGGCGACGAGGTCATCACCACCACGCACACCTTCACGGCCACGGCCGAAGTCGTGCGCTACATGGGCGCCGATGTGGTGCTGGTCGACATCGACCCCGCCACCTTGAACATCGACCCCAAGGCGATTGAAGCGGCCATCACGCCCAAGACCAAGGCCATCATGCCGGTGCACTACGCCGGCCTGTCGGTGGACATGGACGCGGTGATGGCGATTGCGCGCAAGCATGGCCTGAAGGTGGTGGAAGACGCCGCGCACGCGCTGCCCACCACGTTCAAGCAGCAAACGATTGGCACCTTGCAAAGCGATGTGACGGTGTTCAGCTTCTATGCCAACAAGACCATTACGACGGGTGAAGGCGGCATGCTGGTCACGCGCGACGAGGCCATTGCGGCGCGCTGCAAGGTCATGCGCCTGCACGGCATCAGCCGCGATGCGTTTGACCGCTTCACGGCCAAGGTGCCCAGCTGGTACTACGAGATCGTGGCGCCGGGCTTCAAGTACAACCTGACCGACATCGCCGCTGCTTTGGGCCTGCACCAATTGCAGCGCGTGCGCGGCTTCCAGGTGCGCCGCGAGCAAATCGCCCAGCGCTACGACGAGGCCTTCGCCGACCTGCCCATCATCGCGCCACCGCGCCCTGACAACGCGGGCGACCTGCACGCCTGGCACCTGTACGTGGTGCGCCTGTCGGATGCCGCGCAGATCAACCGTGATCAATTGATCGAGGCCTTGTTTGCCGATGGCATTGGCGTGAGCGTGCACTACATCCCGCTGCACCTGCACCCTTACTGGAAGGAGCGCTACGACCTCAAGCCCGAGCAGTTCCCGCACAGCCAGCGTGCTTACGAGCGCATGGTCAGCCTGCCGCTGTACACCAAGATGACCGATGCTGATGTCGAACGCGTGGTCACCTCGGTGCGCAAGGCCTTCGGGGCACTGTGAGCAAGAGGTTGTTCGACTGGTTGCTGGCTTCAGTGGGCCTGCTCCTGCTGAGCCCGGCCCTGCTGCTGGTGGCGCTGGCCATCAAGCTGGATTCACCCGGCCCGGTGTTTTTCCGGCAAGAAAGGGTGGGCCGCTTTGGCCAGCCATTTCACATCCACAAGTTCCGCACCATGCGGCACGATCCGCGAGGCGCCGGCCCGCAGATCACCGTGGGCCTTGACCGCCGCATCACGCGCATCGGGCATGCCCTGCGTGCCAGCAAGCTTGATGAGCTGCCGCAACTGATCGATGTGTGGCTGGGCCGCATGAGCCTGGTTGGGCCGCGTCCGGAGGTGCCGCGCTATGTGGCGCACTATCCTGCCTCGGTGCGCGACAAGGTGCTGTCGGTGCGCCCCGGCATCACCGACATCGCCTCGATCGAATACCGTGACGAGAGCAGTGTGCTGGCGCGTGCGTCGGACCCTGAGCACGCCTACATCCACGAGATCCTGCCCCACAAGCTCGAGCTGGCCTCGCGCTATGTGGACCAGGCCTCGGTGTGGACCGACATCCGCTTGATCGTGCGCACCCTCGTGGCCATCGTCAAAGGCTGATCGCGCGCCACTCAGCATTCCACGATGTTGACCGCCAGACCGCCGCGCGCGGTCTCTTTGTACTTCGTCATCATGTCGGCGCCGGTGTCGCGCATCGTCTTGATCACCTTGTCCAGGCTGACGCGGTGCGAGCCATTGCCGTGCAGGGCCAGCCGCGCGGCGTTGATGGCCTTGACCGAAGCAATCGCGTTGCGCTCAATGCAAGGGATCTGAACCAGGCCGCCGACCGGGTCGCAGGTCAGGCCCAGGTGGTGCTCCATGCCGATCTCGGCGGCGTTCTCGACTTGCTCGGGTGTGCCGCCCATCACCGCGCACAGACCCGCGGCGGCCATGGAGCAGGCCACGCCCACTTCGCCTTGGCAGCCCACCTCGGCCCCCGAGATGGAGGCGTTCTCCTTGTAGAGCATGCCGATGGCGGCGGCCGTGAGCAAGAAGTCCTGCACGCCTTCGTCGCTCGCGCCGGCCACGAAGCGCACGTAGTAATGCAGCACGGCGGGCACGATGCCGGCGGCGCCGTTGGTGGGCGCGGTCACTACCCGCCCGCCCGCGGCGTTCTCTTCGTTCACGGCCAGGGCGTACAGGTTCACCCAATCCATGACGGCCAGCGGGTCGGCCACTGGCGCCTGGTCTTGCGCGGACAAGGTGGCGAACAAGGCCGGCGCGCGGCGAGCCACCTTGAAGCCGCCGGGCAAGGTGCCAGGCGTTCGGCACCCTCGGTCCACACAGGCTTGCATCACGGACCACAGCCGCATGAGGCCCGCGCTGGTTTCAGCATCGCTGCGCCAATGGCGCTCGTTGCGGCGCATCACCTCGGCCATGCTGCAACCCAGCTCGCGTGTCAGCCTCAACAAATCGGCGCCGCTGTGAAAAGGATGGGGCAGCACGCTGGTGTCGGGCGCGATGCGCTTGTGCTGGCGGCCATCGGCGGCCACCGTCTCGCTGACCACGAAGCCGCCGCCTACCGAGTAATACTCGCGCGCGCACAGCAACTGGCCGTCAGCATCGAAAGCGGAAAAGCGCAAGCCATTGGGGTGGAAGGGCAGGCTTTTGCGCTTGTTGAACACCAGGTCTTGTTGGGTGTCGAACACCACCGCGTGTTGGCCAAGCACCGACAGCGACTGGGTTTGTTGAAGCTCGGCCAGCCAGGCCGGGATGGCGTCCACATCCACCGTGTCGGGTTCATGCCCCATCAGGCCCAGCAGCACGGCCTTGTCCGAGCCGTGCCCCTTGCCGGTGGCCCCCAAAGAGCCGAACAGCTCGGCCGTCAATTTGGTCGTGCTGGCCAGCAGGCCATCGGCCAGCAGCCGGCCAGCGAACAGGCGCGCGGCCCGCATGGGCCCCACGGTGTGGGAGCTTGAGGGGCCAATGCCCACCTTGAACAGGTCGAATGCAGAAAGGGCCATGGTTCAGCATAGCCCTTTCGCCCTGGCCGCGGATGCCTTTAGCATGAGGGGATGACCTCATCCACCTCGCCCAGCCGCATGGCGTTTCGCCCCCTCCGCCCGGTGGCGCTGGTTTTCTTGTGCTTGGGCGTGCCAGGCTTTTTGGGCCTGGCCTGGCTGGTGTCCACCCAGGGGCACCTCAATGGCCTGGATGTTCAGGCCACCGCGTGGGCGCGCCAGCTGCGCTCACCGGCCCTGACGCAGGCTCTGTTGGTCATCACGCACCTGCATTCGGTCATGGCCATTTCGGTCTACACCGCGGTCTTGTCGGTGTGGCTGATGTTCCAGCGCGAACACCGCCACTGGTTGCTACCTTTGTGGCTGTTCGTGCCCGCCGGCTCAGTGTTGAACGTGGCGCTGAAGCACTGGTTTCAACGCCCCCGGCCGGTGGTGGATGAGCCCTTGCTGACCTTGTCCACCTTCAGCTTCCCCAGTGGGCACGCTTCGGCCACCACCTTGCTGTATGGCTTCTTTGCCCTGGTGGTATTGGCCCACGTGCCCAAGCCCTTGTGGCGCGGCGTGTTGGGCGCCGTGGCCCTGCTCCTCATCGGGCTGGTGTCCTGGAGCCGGGTGTACCTGGAGGTGCACTTCTTCACCGACGTGCTGGCCGGTGTGCTGGAAGCCCTGGTGTGGATGGCGGTGTGCGTGCTGGCCATGGAAACTCAAAGAACTCGCAAGGCAGCCTCTTGAAACCTGGCCCCGTGTCCCTATAATAGGTTTAGCACTCGTTAGGCTTGAGTGCTAACAACCTTCAAGGTTGCCCATTCGAGCCGTTGCAATGTGAGCAATCACTCACGCTGCAGCCCAATGTCAAAAACCGTTGTCTGATCAGACTGGAGATAAGATGAAACTTCGTCCTTTGCACGATCGCGTGATCGTCAAGCGCCTGGAACAAGAAACCAAGACCAATTCCGGCATCATCATTCCTGACAACGCCGCTGAAAAGCCTGACCAAGGCGAAGTCCTGGCCGTGGGCCCAGGCAAGCGCAGCGACAAGGGCGACTTCGTCACCCTGAACGTCAAGGTCGGTGACCGCGTTCTGTTTGGCAAGTACAGCGGCCAGACCGTCAAGGTCGATGGCGAAGAACTGCTGGTGATGAAGGAAGACGACCTGTTCGCGGTCGTCGAGAAGTAAGCACTTCTCCCTTTCCAAGCACCATCCCACCCAATTTCAAGCATTTCCGGAGAATTCCAAATGGCAGCTAAAGACGTCGTTTTCGGCGGTGAAGCCCGCGCTCGCATGGTCGAGGGCGTGAACATCCTGGCCAACGCGGTCAAAGTGACCCTGGGCCCCAAGGGCCGCAACGTGGTGCTCGAGCGCTCGTTCGGCGCCCCCACCGTGACCAAGGACGGTGTGTCCGTGGCCAAGGAAATCGAACTCAAGGACAAGCTCCAGAACATGGGCGCCCAGCTCGTGAAGGAAGTGGCCTCCAAGACTTCCGACAACGCTGGTGACGGCACCACCACCGCCACCGTGCTGGCCCAAGCCATCGTGCGCGAAGGCATGAAGTACGTGGCCGCCGGCATGAACCCGATGGACCTGAAGCGCGGCATCGACAAGGCAGTGACTGCCCTGGTCGCCGAGCTGAAGAACCAATCGAAGCCCACCACGACTTCGAAAGAAATCGCCCAAGTTGGCACCATCTCGGCCAACTCCGACGCTGACGTCGGCGAAATCATCGCCAGCGCGATGGACAAGGTCGGCAAAGAAGGCGTGATCACCGTTGAAGACGGCAAGAGCCTGGCCAACGAACTGGACGTCGTCGAAGGCATGCAGTTCGACCGCGGCTACCTGTCGCCTTACTTCATCAACAACCCTGAGAAGCAAGCCGCCTTGTTGGACAACCCTTTCGTGCTGCTGTACGACAAGAAGATCTCCAACATCCGTGACCTGCTGCCCACGCTGGAGCAAGTCGCCAAGGCTGGCCGTCCTCTGCTGATCATCGCTGAAGAAGTCGATGGCGAAGCACTGGCCACCCTGGTGGTCAACACCATCCGCGGCATCCTGAAGGTTGTGGCTGTGAAGGCTCCTGGCTTCGGCGACCGCCGCAAGGCCATGCTGGAAGACATCGCCATCCTGACGGGCGGCAAGGTCATCGCTGAAGAAGTCGGCATGTCCCTGGACAAGGTCACACTGGCTGACCTGGGCCAAGCCAAGCGCATCGAAGT
>PNKV01000024.1 GCA_013822685.1 Leptothrix sp. (in: b-proteobacteria) | reverse complement strand
AAACTTGCCTTTTGCCATGTTTCGCGCTCCTAGCGGCTTTGTTAGCCGAGAGAATTGAAGAAGAAAGGTGTGGTGCCCATGGGCAGGATCGAACTGCCGACCTCCCCCTTACCAAGGGGGTGCTCTACCACTGAGCCACATGGGCATCGACACGGGTCTGGGCGCAGCGCTTTTCAGCATTGGCACCCCACCCACACCAGTGTCGACCGCAATCACCCAAAAATTGGGAAGACCGCGAGTTTAGCACGCGAACCATGACAGAACCGCGACTTGGAGCGGGAGACGGGGATCGAACCCGCGTCATTAGCTTGGAAGGCTAAGGTTCTACCATTGAACTACTCCCGCCCGGGAGTGATTCACGATCACGTGATGTTGTTTGCCTTGGTGGAGGGGACAGGATTCGAACCTGTGTACGCGTAAGCGGGCAGATTTACAGTCTGCTGCCTTTAACCACTCGGCCACCCCTCCGAGGCAAGCCCTAGATTATATCACAGAAGCAGGCGCTGCATCAACTTGGTGGCGAATTTGTCAAATCAGGCGGGCGCCGCCTGCAGAACCGGCTTCTTGCGCCACAGCATGGGTGCTTCGATGAAGTGCCAGCACGCCCAAGCCAGACCGGTCACCAGCAGCAGCAGCAAGGCCACGCCACCCAGGGGCGATGCCTTGAAAACGCCGAAATGCACCAGGGTTTGGATGATGGGGAAGTGGAGGATGTAGATGCCGTAAGAAAAATCACCGTGCCGGGTGACGGAGCCCAGGTATGGCAGGTTGTGCGCCGCCCACGAGACGCAGGCGGACAAGGCCAGCGGGTAGAGGAAAACGCCAAAGGTGGGGTGGGTCTGGTCCCATTGGTAGGCCAGGAGCAGCAGCGCGATGCCGATGGCACCCAGGCGCCAGCCCAGGCGGCGCAGCCGGTCGCGCTCGCAGTAGCACCAGGCGCCGGGCAGGAAGAACATCAGTTGGCCGGGCATCTGCTTGGCGACTTCGAAAAACCCGCTCTTGCCGGTGCTGTAAGCCAGGTGCACGAAAGTGCCCCACCAAATGCAGGATGCGATGAAGCCCAGGCCCAGCACCAGGTGGTGGCCGAAGCGCCGGCTCAGCCACACGATGAGGGGCACCACGGCGTAGAACATCAATTCGACCTTGATGGTCCACAGGGCCCCGTTGACCGGCGCCCCGGGCATGGGGTTGTTGACGAACACCCCTGGCAGGCTTGGCTGAAGGAAGTTCAGGAAGCTGAGGTTGGCAGCCAGGTACTGCACCCAGGCTTTGCCAAAGTAGGCGGCGGGCGGCAAGGCGCTGATGAGGCATCCCAGGAAGGCGCAGGCCACGACGACCGCGGCATAGGCGGGCACGATGCGGCGCAGGCGTTTGCTGGCGTATTCGCCCAGCGAAGGCGTGCGCTCGCAGCTCATGTAGACCAGGTAACCGCTGATGATGAAGAAGATGGACAGGGCGATCTTGGTATCGGCCCAGAGCATGAAGGACAGCGAGGGCTCGCGGGAAAGGTCCACCACGTGCAGCGCCATGACACCGGCGGCGGCGATCAGGCGCAGCAGGTCGAAATTGTTGTGGCGGTTCATGCGGGGACTGCTTTCCAGGGTTTGAGCCAGGCGGCCAGACTGAGCAGGCAGACCAGGCCGGCGGCGGCCGAAGCGGCCAGGCGGATCACGGGGACGGCCGGCCACAAAGGCAACAGGAAGGCCGCGCTCAGGCCCAGCGACAAGGCGCCGGCCAGCACCAGGGTGGGCAGGCGGACGCTGGTCCACAGGCGGTTGAAATGGAGCAGCAAACCGCCGTTGACCACCACGCCCAGCAGCAGCGCCATGGCCATGCCTTGCGCGCCATACAGCCACGCCAACAAGGGCAGCGTCACGGCCTGCGCTACGTTGCCCGAGGTCTCGCAAACGAAAGGCAAACGGGTGTCGCCGGCGGCGTAGTTGTAGCGGGCCAGCAAGGTGTTCCAGCCGGCCAGGACCAGGGCCACGGCGTACCAGCCCAGCAGGGGCGCCAGGATGTCGGTGCCCTGCACATTGGGGAAGAGCAGCGCAACGATGGCCTGGGCCGACAGCAGCAGGCCGACGGCCGCGGGGGTGGTGACCAGCGTATTGAGCGCCAGGCCTTGGCGCAGCAGCGGCAGGCGATCAGCCCCGCCCCCTTTGCTCATCAAGCCCAGCAAGACCTGGTTAACTGACATCAGGGCCACCAGGGGGAGGTTGACCAGCTTGCGCGCCAAGTTCAACACCGTGACCACGCCTTCGCCAAGGTAGGAGGCAACCATGCGCTCCAGCAGCATCAGGCCCTGGCCGATCAAGGCACTGCCGAGCAAGGGCCCGACGCGGGTGGACAGTTCACGCACCGTGGGCGCATGCCAGCGGATGGCGCGCGCCAGCAGGCCATGGGCGCGAACCGATGGGAGCATCAGCACGGCGGTGGCCACGCTGCCGGCCACGAAGGCCCAGGCCAGCGAGGGCTCGAAGGAGTCGGCGCGGTGCCAGGCCAGGTACGCCACCACCGGAAGGTTGTAAACCAGGGACGACAGGCCCGCCAACAGGAAGCGACCCTGCGCCTGCAAAGGCACACTCCACAAGGACTGCAGGAGCAGGCCGGGCATCGTCCACGCCAGGATCTGCAAGGCCTCTTGGGTGATCGGACGGAGTGACGGCGCCAGGCCGGGCCCCACGAGCCTGACCCACCACGGGGCACCCAGTGACAGGACCAGCGCCAATGCCAGGCCTAGCAGGCCCACAGTGAATGTGGCGCGGCCCAGCCAGGCCGCGCGCTCAGGCGCGCTGCGCTCCTGGTACAGGGCCATCCAGGCGGACGACAACAGGCCACCGGCCAGGATGATGCGCAGCGCCTCGGGGATGAAGAGCGCGATCAGGAAACCGTCGGTGCGGGCGCCCGCGCCCCATGAGGCGACCAGCAGCCACTCGCGGCCCAGGCCGGCGATGAGGCCCAGCAGGGTCACCAGGGTGAGGAGTCCGGCCGAGCCGAGCATGGTCAGCGCGCCTTCTTCAGGTCAGTGCAGCAAGGTGAACAAGCCCTTGGCGCCCACCTTGTAGTTCAGGCCGCGCGCGCGGGTGCCCACGGTCTTGCCGCCCTGGCCGGCCACGATGGCGTAAGGCTCGACCTTCTTGCCGACCGTGGTGTTGGCCGACACCACCGCGCCTTCGCCGATGTGGGCGCCCGGCAAGATGATGGCGCGCGAGGTGATCCAGGCGTAGTCGTCAATGCGAACGGGGGCGGAGACAGACCAGAACTCGGGCGCGTCCAGGTCGTGCCCGCCGGCCACGATCAGCACGTGCGAGGCGATGGCCACGTGGTTGCCGATGGTCAGGCCCGAGCGCGCGTCGATCTGGCAGTGCCAGCCGATGCAGGTGTCGTCGCCGATGACCAGGCTTTCGACGCCGAGGACCTCGGTGTTGCGCCAGATGCTGGAGCCCTTGCCGATCTTGGCGCCGCCCAGGCGCAACCAGGCCAGGCGCACGTTGTGGCTGGGGATCTTGTTGATGACGATGTTGTAGACCTGCTCCCAGATGCGGCGCAGGCGGTCGACGATGGTGGGCCAGTTGCGGCCGTAGTCGGGCACCTTGCGGCCGGGGACCTCGTCGAACAGCATCACGAACAGGTCGCGCGCCAGCGGGTTGGGGATGCGCTTGCGGATGTCCAGCGAGCAGATGTGCAGCACCACGTCTTCCGGGCCCTTGCCTTTGGATTCGAAGAAGAGGTCATGTTCCAGACCCCAGTCGTAGGCCGTCTCAAGCTGGGCCGGATCGACCTGGAGGCGGGCTGCGTACTCGGGCAGGCGGGGGCGCAGGTTGGTGCTGTGGAGGATGCGGTGTTTCATGGGCGGGCGACTGACATGGGAGACGGCGCGGGCACCTTGGCCGTTTGCAGACTGATGGCCAGGATCAGCCAGAACAGCGAGATCAGCACCTGGGTGAAGCTGAAGTAATGGTCAATGAACCCCGTGGCCAGCGCCGCAAGGACTGTGCCGACGGTGGCGATGCGCATGCCGTTGTCCGCGTTCACGACCGCAAAGCTGCCGGGCATGCGCACCTGGCGCCACCAGGCGGTGGTCACGGCGATGAAGAGCAGCATGCCGGGCAGGCCCAGCTTGTACCAATAGTTGAGCCAGAGGTTGGAGATGCCGTAGACGCCGTTGGCTGTGGCGGGCGTGTCGGTCTTGAAGCCCATGCCCAGCGGGTAGCGGGCCACCGACTCAGGGAAATGCAGATACTCCTCGAAGCGCACGCCGGTGCTGACATCGTTGGACGAGAACAGCGACGCAAAGCGTTGCTGGGCCGGCGGATAGATGACCAGCAATGCGGCCGCCAGTAACAGGGACAGCAGCAGGCCCCGGCCCGCATAGGGCGTCTTTTTGAAAGCCAGCCACCCCACAAACAAGCCCATGCACAAGAGCGCGCCTCGCGAGCCGCTGAAGACGATGCCGGCCGCGCCGCCCACGGCCACGAACAGGCCCAGCGCACGGCGCCAGCCGCGGTGGATGACGGCGAAGAACAAGCCCAGCGGCGTGCCCAACAGCAAGGCGCCGCCCGTGGAGTTGGGATGGACCCAGGGCGAGGCCATGCGGGTTGGGTCGGCGCCGAAGATGTCCTGGATGGCATCGGGGCGGGCGTATTGCAGGGCCGTGAGGAAGGGCACCATCTGGCGGGCATCGCGGCCCTTGATGAAGAAGCCCAGCGAAATGACCAGCAGGCCGGCAAAACCCAGCAGCAGGCACAGCAGCAAGCGGTCGCGGGTGCGCTGGTCGGGCGTGAGCAAGGGCACCAGGAAGACGGGCGACACGTTGAGCAGCCAGCGCACCCAATTGACGGGGCCCAAGCCCTCGGCCTGCACCATGAACTGGCCGGCGACGAGGGGCACGATGCTCCAGACCAGCAGGCGCTGCATGGCGCGTTCGGTGGGGCTGTCGGGCCAAGGCGGGAGGCGGCCCGACCACCATTGGAAAAACACACCCACCCAGGTCAGGGCCAGGATGGCTTCGGAAGTGGTGATGCGCACGCCCAGCGTGATGGTCATCCAAGGCAGGGCGGGGGCCAAGAGGCAGAACAACAACAGGCCGCGCAAAGGCTGTGTGACGATGTAGACCGCGAAGGCCAAAGCGCCGGCCGCCAGCATGCCCAGAGGCGCACCGCCCACCAGCATCAGCAAGGCGAACAGCGCGCCGATGGCCGCCGGAAACACCGTGGAGGCACCGATCATGCGGCCACCTTGGCGGCGTGCAGGCTTTGGTAGACCGCCTCGAGTTGGCTGGCCGATCGCGCCCAGTCAAACTGCTGGGTGACGTGATCGCGGGCCGCCAGGCCCATGGTGCGGGCTGCCACAGGATCGGCCAAGGTTTGGGCAATGGCCTGGGCGATGGCGTCAGGCGTGTCGGCCACCAGGGCATGGACACTTGCTGCGGCCTTCAGTCCGGACAGCCCCTCGGCGGTGCTGATGAGTGGCAGGCTCGCGGCCATGGCCTCCAGCACCTTCAGCTTGGAACCGCCACCGTAGCGCAAAGGCGCCAGGAAGGCGGCCGAGCGCGATTGCACCTCGGTCAGGTCGGGCACGTAGCCCAGCCACTCGATGCGCGGGTCGGTGAAGCGCTGGCGCCAGGCTTCGGGCAGGCCGTGGCCACAGATGCGGAAGCGCGCATCGGGCACGAGTTGCCAGACGCGGGGCCAGATCTCGGTGAGCGCCCATTCGACCGCATCGACGTTGGGGGCGTACTCGTAATTGCCGACAAACAGCACGGTGCGCGAGGCGGCATCAGGCTGCACATGGGCGAAGCCGCGTGTGTCCACGCCATTGCTGACCACGTGCGCGGGCCGGCCGCCGAGTTGGGCCAAGGTGCGTGCATCGGATTCGGTGACGGCCACGATGGCGGCGGCCTTGGCCAGCACCTCGCGCTCCCAGCGCCTTGCTCGGAACTGGTCGTAGCGGGCCAGGCCGCGCAAGGGGGCGGGCCACTTGCCATAGGTGGCCGCGCCCAGCTCGGATTCGACGTTGTGCTCGGTGATGATGAAAGGCTGGGCCGCGCGGGCCAGCTCGGCGCCAAAGGGCTCGAAGCCGTAGCTGTGCTCGACCTGGATCGCGTCCCAATGGCCTTGACGCAGCAATTGTGCGAAGCGCTGTGCCAGGGCCGGCGCGTGGCCATTGACCGTGGCCAGCAGCGGCAAGGGCGAGGTGGCCGCATGCCACAGCGTGATCGGGTGGCGCAGGGGCCGTCGTGGCAACACGATGAGCTCTTCGAGCAGCGGCGCCAGGGTCTTGAGCACCTCGTCATCGGCGGGAGTTTTGGACTGCACCAGCAGGGTGATGCGGTGGCCGCGCCCGGCCAGTTCGCGCAGCAGGTGGAACTGGCGCGCCTTGCCGCCGCTGGTGATGGGCCAGGGCAGATACGGCAAGGTCCACAGCAGGCGCAGCGGCTTCATGCGTGGCTCAGGATCTGCAGGCTGGTGTCGACGGGCACGCTGAGCTGGCCTTTGGCATCGGCCTTCAAGGTGCGCTGGCCGCCCTTCAAGGGGCTGTGCAAGGTGGCTTGGTCAATGCCTTTGAGGCGCAAGGTGCCCGGCTTGTCGGCCCAGACCATCCACAGCTTTTGCCCATCAGGCTGGCGCCAGGCGATGCTGATCAGGCCCTCGGGCTTGTCGCCCACGGTGGCCGGCGGCGTGCCAGGTTCGATGCGCGGGCCGCAGATCTTCAGGAAGCGTTGCAGGGCGAAGTAGACGGGCTTGGGGTCGCCGTTTTCGCGCAGCAGACCGTAGTGCTGGTCGCGCACGCTGGCACGCTTGTCCAGGTCAGACAGGGTGAACAAGAAGATGCGGTCGTAATCGAGCGCGGCCATCAAGGCCAGGCGGCGCAGGGTCAGGTCGGCCTGGCCTTGCTCGCCCACGATGGGTTGTTCTTCCTTGGGGCCGTCGTAGCTGGACCAGCCCCACTCGGTGGCCCAGATCTGCTTGACCTTGGCGCTGCGCAGCCACTGGTGGGCGGGCAGCACGCGCTTGACGAAATCGCGCGGGTCGGCCTCCGAGCCCTCGGCCGTGGCCGTGTACGGGTGGTAGGCGATGATCAGATCGAGGTTGAAGGCGCCCAGCTCGCCCATCTTCTGGATCATCAGGCCGTTGCCCGGCGCCATCTCGCTGAAATAGGCCATGCCCGCCATCGCGATGGGCTTGGACGGTACCGTGGCACGCAGGCCCTGCACGCTGGCCAGCAAGAGGCGGCCATAACCTTCGGGATCAGGCTTGGGCGCCCAGAAGCCGAGGATGTTGGGCTCGTTCCAGGGCTGCCACACGTCGACCTGCGGGTAGCGCTTGGCCAGCATCGCCATGCGCTGCGCGAACAGCACCGGGTCCTTGGGTGGGAACTTGTCGAAGTACTGCTCGTATTTATCGCCCTTGGCCACCACCGAGGCAAACCGCGGCGTGCCGACCACATAGGTGATGTTGCGCAGGCCGGCGTCTTTCACCAGGGCCATCATGCGGTCGATGGCCTCCAACTCGAACTGGCCTTCCTTGGGCTCCATCAGCATCCAGTGCAGGCCCAGGCGCACCCAGTTCAGGTCCAGCGCCTTCAGCCGCTCGACCTGCTTGCGCGCCATGGCGGGCTCGAACCACTGGAACTGCGCGTTGACACCCAGGAAGTCGCGCCAGACCACCGTGCGCATGGGCTTGAGCTCCACGGCAGGATGGGCCTTGTTGCCCCACAGGCTCAAGGCCTTGGCAGGTAAGGCGGCCAGCGCTCCGCTGCTCAGCAGCAAGGCGCGTCGCAAGGTGGATGTGGTGCTCATGGCCGCTTGCCGCCCGACACCATGGAGGCCGCCTGGCCAGGCACGCCGCTGCGGGGGCTGCGCGCGGCCCAGGGGTTCAGCGTCTCGAAATAGTGGACAAAGGCCTGGCCCGTGCGGGACCACAGGCGCTGCTCACTCAAGGCAGTCGCGGCCTTGGCCCATTGCTTGACCTTGTCGGGCTCTTTCAGGACGGCGCCGATGGCCTCGGCCAGCGCGCCCACCTGGCCCTGTGGGTACGACACGCCATTGCCATGGCTGATCTCTTCGGCAAACGCCCGCGCATCAGACGTGATCGCACCACGCCCGGCGGCAATCGCCCAGGACAAGGCGCCGCTGGTGCCACGCATCTGCCCCATCAGCGACAGCTTGCGCGACTCGCGGTAAGGCAGCACCATCAAATGATGACGCTGGATCAGGCCGGCGATGTCGTGCTCATCGATGTCGAACTCCCAGTCGACCTGGCCGCTCAAACCCTGCGCTTCGACGCGCTGGCGCAAGCTGTCGAGGTAGCTGCCGCCGGCGCCAAAAGCGATGTCGGGCGCGGTGCCGCCAGCGATCGTGAGGCGCACCCGGCTGGCCGACTCGGGCTCTTGCTTGAGCAGCGTGCCCAGCGCGTCCACCAGGTCTTCGATGCCCTTGCCGCTGTAGATGAAACCGAAGTACAGCAGGCGCAGTGATGACAAATCGGGTAGGGGCTGCGTGGGCAAGCCGGGGGTGCCGTGCGGGATGACGCGGACCTTGGCCACCGGCACCTTCATGCGCCGGGCCAGCCGCTGCGCGCCGGTTTGAGTCAAGGCCACCAGGCCATCCAGTTGCCGGGCCAAGGAGCGCTCGGCCCACAGTGTGTGGGGATCAATCAAGACTGCCAGCACCTTGCTGACCAGCGCCGGCACCCACGGGGCGTTGTCGAGCGCGCGCCACAAGGCGCTCACGGGCCGCCACACGATGCGCTCCGGGTCGTGAACGGTGGCCGACAAGGCCGGCCGGTTGGGCAGCATGGCCAACGCGCGGAGCACGAAGAACTCGCCATGCCGGCCGCCGCCCAGTTCAGCGTGCACCACATCGACCTTGGACCAATCGCGCTCGGCCACCCAGCGTTGCGCGTCTTCCATCGACAGGATGGGGCGTTGCCCTTGCAAGGGCGTGAGCACTTCAACGCCCGCCGCGTTCACGGCGCGGCGCCACTGCACCGCGTAATCGGCAATGCCGGTTTGCTCAGGGGGCAGCGGTGACAGCAGGGCCAGTCTCAATCAGGCCTCCTTCAGCTCTGGAAGAAGCGCATGACGCGGGCCGGCACTTCGAAGCGCCGACGATTAAGGATGATGCCATCGACCTTGCGGAACGCCGTGCGCAACACGCCCAGGGCGTTGTCCACCACCGGCACCACGCTGGCGCGGGCCTCGACCACCATCACGATCAGGTCGGCCTTGCCCAGCGACAAAAACGCCTGCCGGTTACTGAGGAGGTTGGAGGCCTGCAGCAAGGCCACTTCGCCCGGCTGCGCCTTGCCTGAGGCCGGATCGACCACGACGGTCAAGCCCTGGGCCTGCAGCACCTTGCGCAAATGCTGGGTGATGAAGCTGACGCCTTCGCCGGACCGCGATGAGGCCAGCCCCACCGTCAGACCCTTGTCGGGCACCCCGGCCAAGGGCAAGGTGCCATAGATGCGGTGCAGGCTGGCATGGAAGTCGTTGTCTTCAACGCCGCCCGCGATGTCCTTGACGGTGCTCCAAAGCGGCACGCCGAAGCGGGCTTCAATGCGGCCACCATCGTGGATGCGCTGGTCCATCACCGAGCACAGATACAGCACCAGCAAACCCACCACCGCACCGGCCGGCAGGGCCAGCGCCAACAGCACCAGGCTCTTGGGCGAGGCCCGCGAGGGGTTCAGGGTGGCGTCCTGGATCACGGCGATGTTGTTGATGCGGTTGTCGTCCAGGGCCTGGTCGATGCGGGCTTTTTCCAGGCTGTCCAAGTAGAGCAGGCGGCTGCGTTCGGCCACCGTCAGGGCCTGTTCCAGGCGGGCCAGTTCGGGCTCGCTGGACAACACCTGCTGACGGGCCGCCACCAACTCGTCGCGCTCCTTGTTGAAGGCCGAAGTCAGCGACACGATCTCGCGCAGGCGCACGGCTTTTTCAAGCTCGCTCTTGGCCAGCAAGCTGCTCAGCTCATTGGGCCCGCGCTTTTCGCCACGCTGCATGGGCCGGTCTTCCACCTTCAGTTGCGCCTCAAGCGCGGTGATGCTTTCGTTGAGCGCCAGGATGGCCGGCGCGCCGTCCTTGAACACGCGCAAAGCCTCGGCGCGCTGGCGTTTCAACTCGCCCAGCTGGTTGCTCAGGGCCAACCAGGCGGGGCCATAGCCCACGTCGCGCTCGGCCACCGTCTCTTTGGACAGGCCCTTGGCACGCCCGGCCGCGTAGGCCGCGCCTTCTTCCAGCGCCGAGCGCTCGGCCAGCAACTCGGACTGGCGTGTGCGCAAATCGTTCAAGCGCTTGGTGATGGCCGTGAGGCGCTCTTCCGCGCTGATGCCGTTGATCTGGGTCAGGCGGCCTCGCAGTTGGCCCTTGATCGATTCGATCTGCTGGTCGGTGTCGCGCACCTTGTTGTCGTAGAAGACCACCAGCGTCTTGCGGCCCAGCACCGAGGTCCGCTCATCGGTGTAGACCTTGATCCATGTCTTCATGATGCGCTGGGCCAGCACCGGGTCACCCCACGTGAAGCGCAACTCCATGACGCTGGAACCCGGCCCGTGTGTCACGGTGAAGGCATCTTCCAGGCGGCTGGCCAGGCGGTCTTCATCGCTCTGCACCTCGGACAGGCCCAGCATGACCGTGAAGGCACGGATGCCATCGCGCACCGCGTTCACGGTCTTTTTGAGGTGGTATTTCAGGGCGTTCTTGAAGCCCGGTGGGGCCTCGGCCGGCAACTGCATTTCGGGCAGGTACAGGCGCGCCACTTGCGTGACCACCGGCCGGCCGGTCAGCATCTTTTCTTCATCGATGATGGGATCGCGCTGGCTGCTTTGAGGCGCGTAGGTGGCCCGGTCGGTCACGTCGATGGGCACCGTCAGGTTTTCACGCCCGGGCTTGACGAGCAAGCGCGCATCAGACGCGTATTTGGGCGTCCACATGAAGGCCCCCAGCACGATCAAGGCGACGGTGACCCACAGCCCGATGAAGAACTGACGGCGGAAGATGTAGAACAGCCGGACGATGTCCCGGAAAGAACGGATATCGATCATGATGCTTGGCGGACTGCTTTCTTCTTCACGTCATTTGACCTTGGTTTCGCCCCAGCTGTAGCTCAGACCCAGCGCGCGGGTGAAAGGCAGCAACTGGTTGATGTAGACCTCGACGCCATCGCCCGCATTGCCCGCGGCCGACTTGGGCACGAACAAGACATCGCCGCGCTGAAAAGCCAGCGTGGGCGTGCCGCCCTCGGCGGGTTGCAGCAGGCGGCTGAAATCCACGAAATAGAGTTGGTAGCGAGATTGCTCGTCCAGGCGCAGCAGCGCCACGTGGGTGGGATCGGCGCTGGGCATCAGGCCACCGGCGGCGAACAGGCCTTGCTCCAGCGTGGCCACGGCCGACATGTCGAGCGGGCCAGGCGTGCGCACGGCTCCGCCGATCACGACCTTGCTGCTGGGCGAGGACACGATGTTGATCGTCACGCCCGGCTCGCGGTAGTAAGCCTCCAGACTCGAGCGCATGAGCTGCGCGACCTCGTCGGGCGTTTTGCCAGCGGCTTCCACGCGGCCAGCGTAACGGTAAGAAAAGCTGCCGTCCGAGCGCACCGAATAGATCTGCGACTGGCTGTCTTCGACCAGGTTGCGCAGGTCCAGCGAGACCGCGTCTTGCGAGTCACGAACGATGCGCAAGGTGTCGCCCGGGTGGATGCGCGTGGGCTGCTTGGCCATGCGAGCGATGTCATCGGCCGTCAGCCGGCGCGCGCCCAGGGCGGCATCGCTGGGTGGCGTCAAGTTGCCCATGGGTGTGCAGGCGGCAAGGAACAAGCTGAACAGCAGGACAAAGAGCTTCATGGCAGACGGCGCAGGGCCTTGCAGGCGATGGACAAATCGGGGGGATGGGCCGGGCGAGCGCGGCCGGGCAGTGGCGTCAGCGACGGGTGAGCGCATCATAAGAGGGCGCGCGCCGGAAATGCCGCCCGCCATCGTCATGCCGACGCATCGGGCTGCTTGATGCGTGCAGTTTCAGCGAACTGGCTGCGCCACTGACGGTAGGCCTTGCCCATGGCCGACCGGTTGGGGCGCCAGATCCACGGCACACCAAATTTGACGAAGAAGCGCAACATGCTGCGCAGGTGCGTTTTGCCCGAGGTGGACCAGATGCCCGCCTGACTGTGCCGCTGGTGCTCATGCACCAATTCGACCTCAGGCACGGCCATGACTGACCAGCCGCCCACCCACATGCGCGCGCACAGGTCCACCTCCTCGAAGTACAGGAAATAACCTTCGTCCATGCAACCGACCTGTTCGAAGGCGCTGCGGCGCACGACAAAACCGGTGCCCATCACCCAGTCAGCCTCGAAGGGCCCTTCGCGCCAGTTGCGCTTGAGCAAGTGTGACTTGACCAAGCGGCGCAGGGGCGCCAGCTTGCCCAGCGCGGTGCGCCGCGCCAGGATGTCGGGCAGCGAGTAAAAACGCCGCGCCGAGTATTGCAGGGAGCCGTCCGGGTTGATCAGCTTCAGGCCGGCCACGCCCACCTTGGGCTGCTCGTCAAACAAGCGCTGGATGACCTGCACGGTGTTGCTCAGGAAGTAGGTGTCCGGGTTGAGCACCAACACCAAGTCTGTGTGAGACGCCGCCACGCCCAGATTGACGCCAGCGCCAAAGCCGCCATTGCGCCCTGACAGGATAACCCGCACGCCGTCGGTCAGTGCCGCCTTCAACTGCTCGCCCGAACCGTCCGGCGAGTGGTTGTCCACCACCACGATGTCCGACGGCTTGGCGATCTGGTGTGCCAGCAGCGAGCGAACGCACTGCATGGTCAGGTCAAAGGTGCGGTAGTTGACGATGACCACGCCAAGGGAACTGGTCGGAGATGAAGGCTCGCCTGCGGCGGTTTGGGACATGACGGCTTTCTTAACGGACTACGTTCTGATTGTCGGGGAAACCCCAGTGTTGAGGTCCCCCTCATCTGGGCGGATAATCATCATGCGTTGCCATTTGTAACGATGTCATCGTGGCTCACCCTGCCGCCAAGGCCTGAGGCGCCCATTTCTTCACAACTCCGGGAGTTTTTCTTGAAGAAGATCTTTTTGGCCGCGCTGGCGGCAGGCGTCATGGGCTCATGCTGGGCCAGCGAATGGAGCCCGTTCCTGGGTGGCGGCCTCACGGCGGGCGGCGACAAGGTCAACAGCAGCGCCATCACCCGCGTCAATGGCGACACAGAGAACCTCCACGCTGGCGGGCTGTTCGATCTGCGCGCCGGCTTGGACTTCCGCATGGCAGGGACCGACATCTCACTGCAGGGCGTGGTCGCGTACCACACCGACCGCTCCGACGCCGACAATGGCTCGGTCGATTTCTCTCGCATGCCCCTGGAGTTTTTGGTGCAGTGGCACGCCAGTGAGAAGTGGGCGTTCGCCGGTGGAGTCCGCAAGACTTATGGCGTTCGCTACAACGGGGTCGGCGCTGGACAAGGATCATTTGGCCCCGACCAGAAGTTCACAAGCTCAGTCGGCTGGATCCTGGAAGGTGAGTACGCCATCACACCAAGCGTTGGGCTTAAGGTGCGCTACGTGAATGAGGACTACACCTCGAAGAGCTTTGGCACCAAGTTCGACGGCAGCCACTTTGGGGTTCTGGGCGTCTATTACTTCCGCTGACCTGCCCTTGGTCTGACGCTCACGGCGCCACCGCCGCTGCCGGCAGGCGCCAATCCAAAGCCACACCGTGGCGCCCCCAGAAATCCTGCGCCGCCCGGAAGTGGCCACAGCCGATGAAGGGCACCGGCCCCCGCGTGGCCGACAAAGGCGACGGGTGGTTGCTGAGCAGCAGCTCGTGCCTTTGGCCGTGGCTTTCAATCAGCCCCCGTTTGCGCTGGGCGTGAGCGCCCCACAGCATGAACACCTTGGGGCCGGCATCTTGCGCCACCGCGGCGATGATCAGGTCGGTCAGCACCTCCCAACCCCAACCTGCGTGGCTACCAGCCTGGGCCTCGGCCACCGTGAGCGTGGTGTTCAACAAGAGCACGCCTTGCTCGGCCCAGCTTGTCAAACAACCGTGGCTGGGCGGCGCCAGCGCCAGATCTCGTTGGATCTCTTTGTAGATATTGCGCAGGCTAGGCGGCACTTTCACGCCAGGCAGCACTGAAAACGCCAGGCCATGCGCCTGGTTGGCGCCGTGGTATGGGTCCTGGCCCAGGATGACGACGCGCACGTGCGCGCGCCGGGTGAGCGTCAGAGCCGCGAACACATCACCGGGGAAAATGGTGTGGCCTGCCAGCCGGCGTTGTTCAACCCGCTGGATCAAGGACTGCCCCACGGCGCTGTGGCGGAACGCTTCGGTCAAATCGCGCCAGTCGGGCGGCACGGCGTCAAAGCAATCGGCCAAGGGCACACTCAGGCGATTGGCCGGCGCGGCGGTCAACGCCACCCCCTCGCCAAACAGATCCGCAGACATCAAGCGAACAGATCAGCCAGGGCCGCACCGGGGTCGGGGGCGCGCATGAAGGCCTCGCCCACCAGGAAGGCGTGAACGTTGGCATCGCGCATGCGTTGCACATCGGCCCGGCCCAGGATGCCGGATTCGGTCACCAGCACGCGGTCGGCTGGCACGTTCTTGAGCAAGCCCAGGGTGGTGTCCAGCGTGACCTCGAAGGTGCGCAGGTTGCGGTTGTTGATGCCCACCAGCGGCGTCTTCAAGCGCAGGCTGCGGTCTAGCTCTTCACCATCGTGCACTTCGACCAGCACGGCCATGCCGAGTGAGTGGGCGCACGCTTCCAGATCGGCCATCTGGGCATCGTCCAGGCAGGCGGCGATCAGCAGGATGCAGTCGGCGCCCATGGCCCGCGCCTCGTAGACCTGGTAGTCGCTGACCATGAAATCCTTGCGCAGCACCGGCAGGTCGCAGGCCGCGCGGGCCTGTTGCAGGTAGCTGGCCTGGCCCTGGAAGAACTGCTCGTCGGTGAGCACGCTGAGGCAGGCCGCGCCGTGCAGGGCGTAGCTGGCCGCGATCTGCGCAGGCACGAAATGCTCGCGCAGCACGCCTTTGCTGGGGCTGGCTTTCTTGACTTCGGCAATGACCCCGGCTTGGCCCGCTGCGATCTTGGCGCGGACGGCGCCCACGAAATCACGCAGATCGGCCTGCTCCAGGTTGCGGGCTTCGGCCTCGGCGCGCATGGCGGCCAGGGGTTGGCGCTTCAAGGCCTGCTCGATTTCCTGGTGCTTGACCGCGACGATTTTCTGGAGGATGTCAGACATGGTGGTCAAAAGCTTTGGGTGGTCTGGACAAAGGTGGCCAGCGCCTGGGCGGCGCGGCCGCTGGCCAGTGCTTCGCGGGCGCGCTGAACGCCGTCGGCCAGGGAATCGGCCACATTGGCGGCATACAGGGCGGCCGCAGCGTTCAACACGACGATGTCGCGGGTGGGGCCCGGCTCGTTGTTGAGCACCCGGCGCACGGTGGCCAGCGAGGCCTCGCGGTTGGCGGCTTTCAGGGCCGACCCGTCGTGCTCGGCCAGGCCGAACTGCTCAGGGTGGATGGTGTACTCGCGCACTTCGCCGTCTTTCAGCTCGGCCACCCAGGTCTCGCCCGACAGGGTGATTTCGTCCAAACCATCGCAGCCATGCACGATCAGCACATGCTGCGAGCCCAGGCGCTGCAGCACGCGGGCCTGCAGGCCGACCAGGTCACGGTGAAACACGCCCATGAGCTGGTTGGGCGCGCCGGCCGGGTTGGTCAGCGGGCCGAGGATGTTGAACAGGGTGCGCACGCCGAGCTCCTTGCGGACCGGGGCGGCGTGTTTCATGGCGCCGTGGTGGTTGGGGGCGAACATGAAGCCCACGCCGGTTTGCGCCAGGCACTGCGCCACCTGCTCGGGCGCGAGATCAATGCGGACGCCCAGGGCCTCGAGCACATCGGCGCTGCCGGTGCTGGACGACACACTGCGGCCACCATGCTTGGCCACGCGGGCCCCGGCGGCGGCAGCCACGAACATCGCGGTGGTCGAGATGTTGAAGGTGTGCGCGCCATCGCCGCCGGTGCCGCACAGGTCGACCAGGTGCGTGGTGTCGGCCACGCTGACAGGTGTGCAGAACTCGCGCATGACCTGAGCGGCCGCGGCCAGCTCGCCCACGGTTTCCTTCTTGACGCGCAAGCCGGTGATCAGGGCGGCCATGACGACCGGCGACATCTCGCCGCGCATGATGCGGCGCATCAGGCCCAGCATCTCGTCGTGGAAGATCTCGCGGTGCTCGATGACGCGTTGCAACGCCTGGGTGTCGGTGATGGTGGTCATGCGCTCACCTCACATCGTCAGGAAGTTTTTGAGCATCGCGTGGCCGTGCTCGGTCAGGATGGACTCGGGGTGGAACTGCACGCCTTCCAGCGGCGCGAAGTTCGGGTCGGTTTGCGGGCCCTTGTGGCGCACGCCCATGATCTCGCCGTCTTCCGACGATGAGGTGATCTCGAGGAAGTCAGGCAGGCTCGATTTTTCGATGGCCAGCGAGTGGTATCGGATCACCGTGAAGTGGTCGGGCAGGTCTTTGTAGACACCCCTCTGGTCGGTGCTGATGACGCTGGTCTTGCCATGCATCTGCGTTTGGGCGCGGATCACCTTTCCGCCCAAGGCCGCACCTATGGCCTGGTGGCCCAGGCACACGCCCAGGATCGGCAACTGGCCAGTGAAGCGCTGCAGGGCGGGCACGCACACGCCAGCCTCGGCGGGCGAGCAGGGGCCGGGCGACAGCACCAGGCGGTCGGGCTTCATCGCAGCGATTTCGTCCAGGGTGATCTCGTCGTTGCGGAACACGCGGACGTCTTCACCCAGCTCGGCGAAGTACTGGACGAGGTTGAACGTGAAACTGTCGTAGTTGTCGATCATCAGCAGCATATGCGCTCTATCCTATTGATTCATAGGGGATTTTTGGCATCCCCGTGTTGATATCCGCTTGGATACCCGCGATGGGTTGGTCAGACGCTTGGCTTACGCCAGCGCTGACGCCAGAGGACTGATGAGGAAGGCAAGAGCGCGTGCATGCCGCCATTTTAGCCATGTCGCGCAGCATCCTTGGAGTGCGCCTGCTTTGCCGTGGATCAAGTGGCGGACCGTGCTCTGCCTGCGGGATCAGGCCCACTTCTTGCCTGACTTTTGAATATACACGTCGATATTAGCTGCTCACGCCTTGGTGAATAAAGGGCCTTGGCGGATGAAGCAAATCAGTGCGCCAAGGGCAAAAATTCGAAAATGATCACCGGGCTTCATTATTTACGCGCCATTGCGGCCATGCTGGTAGTTGGGCACCATGCCGTTTCATATTTTCCACGCCCTGATGAATGGACATCATTTGGCGAGGCCGGCGTCGATGTATTTTTCGTGATCAGCGGCTTCGTCATGGCCTGGACCACGCGCCATGCAGGGACAACGCCCGGACAGGCCGCTTTTGATTTCCTGGTGCGCAGATTCATTCGCGTGGTGCCCCTTTACTGGCTGGCTTTGTTGTGGATGACCAAACGCGATCTGGTTCATCTTGAGTTGGACCCGGCAGCGATTTTGGACTTTCTGTTTATGCCGCGGTTCAACCCGGATCACCCCAACCACATCTACCCGGTGCTGGTGCCAGGCTGGACCATCAACTACGAGATGTTTTTCTACGCGGTCTTTGCGGTTTCATTGTTATTTGGCAGATATCAATATGCCATTATGTTTTCCGCCCTGATATCGCTCATCATTCATGGCCACCTGACAGATTACACCTCGGCGTTTGGCCAGTTTTATACCTCGTCCATCATGGCCGAGTTTCTATATGGCATATTGATTTGCAAATGGGTTCAAAGGCATGGCCAGGATCACCATCCACGCCTGGCCTGGCTGGCGCTGATTGCAGGTTTCGTGGGGCTGGCCCTGCTCTGGCCCGGTGGCCACATTCCTCGGGCCTATGTGGCTGGGCCGCTGGCCGCGCTGATCGTTTATGCCGGCATCCTGGCATTTAATGGATGGAACGTGCCTTGGCTGCACCGCCTGGCCGACGCCTCGTTTTCCATTTACCTCACGCACCTGTTCACGTTCCGACTCTCGCGCGCTTTGCTGCAAGGTTTACCGCCCGACCAGCCCAGCCCGGCGGCCATGGTGGTGGCGGTGGGCGTGCAGCTGGCCGTGGCCGCGGCTGTTGGCTTGCTGGTGCACCGCTGGATTGAGCAGCCGCTGACCCGATACCTGGCGCAGCGTTTTCTCAAGCCCCGGCGCCTGGCCCCCGAGCCAGGCATGTCAACATCGGGGTCATGAGTTCGCAGTCTTCCCCACCTTCCCATTCCCTGATCGGCATCGAGCTGGCCCGCTTCGCTTGCACCTTGCCGGTGTTGCTGTGGCATTACCAGCACTTCTATTTCGTCAACGGCCTGCCCGTGGGTTTCGAGACCTCGGCCCAGCCTTGGTACGGCTTGCTCAAGCCTTTCTACCTGTACGGCTACCTGAGCGTGCAGGCCTTCTGGTGCCTGTCGGGCTTCATCTTTTTCTGGAAGTACGCCAAACCGGTGGCGCAGGGCTCGGTGCCGTTCTCCAAGTTCGCGCTGCTGCGCTTTTCAAGGCTGTACCCCCTGCACCTGTTGACCCTGCTGATCGTGGCGGTGATGTCGTGGCGCTATGAGGCCATCAACGCCAGCGCGGGCTTTGTCTATCCCAACCAGGACGCCTTGCACTTCGTGCTGCAGCTCTTCATGGCCAGCGACTGGCGGCCGGGCATCAACTGGTCGTACAACGGGCCCATCTGGAGCATCTCGGTTGAGATCCTGGTGTACGCGCTGTTCTACGGCCTGTGCCGCCTGGGCGTGACCAAGCTGTGGATGGTGCTGGCGATGATTGCTGGCTCGGGCGCGGTGTACGCCCTCAAGCTGACCACGCACCCGGTGGTGTTGTGCGTATTCTTCTTCTACCTGGGGGCGCTGACTTGCCTGGCCAGCGATGCCTTCCAGCGGCTGTCCCCGGACGCCCGTGGGCCGACCTTGAGTGCGGCCCTGGCCTTGTTGGTGTCGGCGCTGGCGCTGGCGGTCATCGGTGTGCTGCGGCCCATGCTCTTCGTGGCAGTGCTCACGCCGGTCGCCATCATTGCCTTGCTGCACTGGGTGCAACCCCAGTCAGCGCGGGTCAGGCAGGCCATCGTCGGGCTGGGCAACATGACGTATTCCAGCTACCTGTGGCACTTTCCGCTGCAATTGCTGGCGGCGCTGGTGTTCATCCACCACCCGGCCGATCTGCCAGCGCACAGCCCGTGGTGGTTGCTGGGCTACCTGGGCTTGACCTACCTGATCGCCAGCCTGAGCTACCGCTTCATCGAAAGCCCGGCGCAGGATTGGATCCGGGCCAGGGTGGCGCTGGGCAAGGCCCGCGCCACCGCCTGAGCCCCCGGGGTCAGAGGCCTTTTTCGACCATTTCGGCGGCCGCCAGCAGCGCGCGCGCCTTGGCCTCGGTCTCTTTCCATTCCAGCTCGGGTACTGAATCGGCCACGATGCCCGCAGCGGCCTGCACGTACAGCACCTGGTCCTTGACGATGCCGGTGCGGATGGCGATGGCCACGTCCATGTCGCCGCCAAAGCTCAGGTAACCCACGGCGCCGCCGTAGATGCCGCGCTGCACGGGCTCCAGCTCATCGATGATTTCCATGGCGCGGATCTTGGGCGCGCCGGTGAGCGTGCCCGCGGGGAACGTGGCCTTGAGCACGTCGAGCGCGGTCATGCCGTCCTTCAGCAGGCCTTCGACGTTGCTCACGATGTGCATGACGTGCGAATAGCGCTCAACCACGAAGGCATCGGTCACCTTCACGCTGCCAGTTTTGGCGATGCGGCCGATGTCGTTGCGCGCCAGGTCGATCAGCATCACGTGCTCGGCGCGTTCTTTCGGGTCGGCCAGCAGCTCCACTTCCAGGGCCTTGTCCAGCTCGGGCGTGGCGCCGCGCGGGCGGGTACCAGCCAAGGGGCGGATGGTGATGGTCTGGCCTTCGGGGCCCTGCTCCTGGCGCACCAGGATCTCGGGCGAGGCGCCCACGACCTGGAAATCACCCATGTCGTAGTAATACATGTAGGGGCTGGGGTTGATGCAGCGCAGAGCCCGGTACAGGCTGAGCGGGTGCGCCTTGAAAGGCTTCTTCAGGCGCTGGCCGATCTGCACCTGCATCATGTCGCCCGCCGCGATGTATTCCTTGGATCGCAGCACGGCGGCCAGGTAATCGGCCTTGTCGAACTCGCGCTCGATGGCTTGCGGCTCACCCGCTTCGATCGAGGGCGCGACCACGGTTTCGTTCAGCAAGGCCTTGAGCGCTTGCAGGCGCTGGCTGGCCCGTTGGTAGGCGCCAGGCTGGGCCGGGTCGGCGTAGACAATCAGGTAAAGGCGATCGGCCAGGTTGTCGATGACGGCGAGTTCTTCGCACTGCAGCAGCAGGATGTCGGGCGTGCCGATGCCGCCGGGCTTTTTCACCTTGGCCAGGCGCGGCTCGATGTGGCGCACGGCCTCGTAGCCAAAGTAGCCGGCCAGGCCCCCGCAAAAACGCGGCAGGCCTTTGGGAATGGCGGCCTTGAAGCGTGCCTGGTAATCGGCGATGAAATCGAGCGGGTTGCCTTCAAAGGTCTCGACCACTTGGCCGTCGGTCACGACCTCGACTTGGCGGCCAGTGGCGCGCACCAGGGTGCGGGCGGGCAGGCCCACGAAGGAATAGCGGCCAAAGCGCTCGCCGCCCACCACCGATTCCAGCAAGAAGCTGTGCGGCGAGCCGCGCGTCAGCTTGAGGTAGAGCGACAGGGGCGTGTCGAGGTCGGCCAGGGCATGGGCGACGAGGGGGATGCGGTTGTGGCCAGCGGCGGCCAGGGCCTGGAATTCTGATTCAGTGATCATGGGATGGACTCAGCGTGCGGATCATCAAATGAAAGGGCCTGTTACACCCCAGTGGGGTAGCCCTGCGACCGCGGCGGATCACCGCCTATGATGCGACGATGCAGACGCGGCCAACATGATGGAGAAGGCTGAACGCCGCCAGGGCCAAGCCCCCCGGTCGTGTGACCCCTTGATCAGTTTGCGCGTCATGAACATCAATTCAGTTTAGCAGGGCCAACCCTGCATCAAGGGCATTACCCCATCTTGCAGAACACCTGCAAGACTAAGATGCCCGGACCATGCACTGGCAGTTGGAGCGCGGAAGAGCACTATGTTGTCGAAGTATTCGAAGATGTTGTTGGCGGGCCTGGGGCTCGCGCTGAGCCTGTTGGCGCCCGTCGCGGTGAAAGCCCAGAACGCCGATCTGGCCGGCGTGCACTACCCCGATTCGATCAAAGTGGAAGGCAGCTCGCTGGTGCTCAATGGCAGCGGCATCAGCTACCGGGCGGTGGCCAAGATCTACACGGTGGCGCTTTATGTTCCCAAGAAAGGTAACACCGCCGACGCCATCCTGACCATGGCGGGGCCCAAGCAATTGCGCTTCGTGATGCTGCAAGGCATGCGCATTGACGAGATCGGCAAGCTGATCACCACGGGCGTGGAGAACAACAGCACGCGGACGCAGTTCTACGGCTTGATCCCCGCCATCCGGACCATGGGCGAGCAGTTTTCGCGCATCAAGCGCATGTCGCCGGGCGATGTCTTTGCGATCGAGTGGGTGCCCCAGCGCGGCACGATCTTCTTCGTGAACAACCAGCCGGCCGGCCTGCCCATCCAGGAGCCGGATTTTTTCAATGCCATCTTGCGCACCTGGCTGGGCAAGAACCCGCCCTCACAGGGTTTGAAAGACGCGCTGCTGGATTACCACGCGCCGCCGGTGCTCAACGCGCTGGATTGACCGCAGCGGCCAAGGCGGCCCAATCCAACTCGTCCAGGCGGGCGATGTGGGCCAGGGCGGGCACTTGCTCGATGGGCTCGCCGTGGTTGTAGCCATACGTGACCAGCACCACCGGGCAGCCTGCAGCACGCGCGGCCTGCGCGTCGTTGCTGGAATCGCCGACCATCAGGGTTTTGTCGGGTGATGTTCCCAGGGCCTCGCAGGTCTTGAGCAGCGGCAAGGGGTCGGGCTTTTTGCGCTCGAAGGCATCGCCGCCAAACACCTGGCTGAAATACCCGCGCAGGCCTTTGCGCTCCAGCAGGGCCTGGGCGAACGCCGTGGGCTTGTTGGTGAGGCAGGCCAAGGGCAGGCCGGCGGCCTTCAATTGCTCAAGGCCCTCCAGCACACCCGGGAAGACCTCGGCGTGCTGGCCATTCAGGCGCGTGTAGTGCTGCTGGTAGTGCTGCCAGGCCTGTGGCACGTGCTGGGTCACTTCTGCATCGTCATCGGGCAGGCCCCAGGCGTGGGCCAGTGAGCGGCGCAGCAGGTCTTCGGTGCCCTTGCCCACCGTCAGCTCGATGAAGCGGCGGTTGACCCGGGCGATCTCGATGGGGTGGCAGCCCATGGCGTCGAGCGTGTGCTGCAGGACGATGACAAAATCGCCCAGGGTGTCGACCATGGTGCCATCGAGGTCGATGATGGCGGCTTGGAGGCAGGCAGAGATCGAAGCAGGGACATTCATCCCCGCATCCTAGCGGCATGCTGGCCAGGTTCAGCGAACTGCCAGAGGCGCCGAGCCCAGTTCGGCCGCTTGCAGCCAAGCAAAGATCGAATCCACCGTGACCGTCTGAATCTTCCCCGAGTACCGCAAGTGGTCGGGGTGGTCGTCAAAGCTGACGTTAGCGCGGGTCATCCGGGCACCCAGGCGGGTCAGCGCCGGGATGCTCAACTGAGTGGGCTCGTAACCTTTGAACTTGAGCCAGGCCTGAGCTTTGTCGCGGTTTCGGATGGCGGGCTCCATGGCCAGCGCCAGGGTTTCGATGGCCCATTGGTTGCTTTGCTGGTATCGAGTGCCCCAGGGATAGGCCAGCATGCTGTAGGCAGGGGTGTGCATGCGGGTCACCGCGACGCCGTCTTTCAGCAGCGGCAGCAATCTGTCTTGCACCTCGGGCGCGAGCACCATCACGCCAGCCACGTAGTCGAAAGGCGTGTCGAGGAAAAACTGGCCCAGCCCCTGGCGATAGACCGAGGCGTGGTCGGTGCCGCACTGGTTGAGCTTGTGAACCACGTACCAGGCCTCGCCGTCCTTGTAGGCCAGTCCCAAGTGGGAATAGCGCAAGCCGTACTTGGAGAGGTCCTGGCCTGCGCGCGCCAGCACGACCACCTTGGCCCCGATTGCATCAAGCTTGGCCGAGGTGTGCTCGGCCAGCAAAATGCCTTGTTGCACGGCGAGGGCGGTCAGCGGCGCTTCCTCGCAGGTGCGGCCAGCGTTGGCCTGTTGGGCGCCGGCGAGGGTCAGGGCCAGCATCAGGGCCCAGCGGCCAAGGCATGGCTTGAAGAAGTTTTTCATGCGTTCAGTCCGACAGGCGCTCGGTGTGCAGCAAGGCCTTGCCGACTTCGCGCGGCACAAAGGCAATGGCCTGCCCGGCCACGGACAGCAAGGTGCCCGACGCCATCGCCGTGGTGGTAATGACGGTGCCAACCGCTACCGAAGCGAGGCCAGCGCCCTTGGCTGCAAAACGAACCAGTGTGCGCGCACCATCAACCGTGCGCTCAACCACCCACTGCACGCCGTCGGCGGTGGCCTGCACCGATACCACGGTCAGCATCACGCCGCCGGACAGCAGCAAGGCCGGCGCCGCCACGGACATCGCGAGGGGCAGTTGGGAGGCTTCACTCAACTGCGTGGAAGCGCCAGCCGCCTGGACCGAGGCTTGCGCCGACAAAAAGAGGGCGGTGCCCAAGACCATGGATTTCAAAGGTTGAAAAGTCATCTGACGCTGTCCTTCTTGAAACAAGCTGCGACGACTTTACAGAAACCCAAGGTCTTTAAGCTGCCTTTTGGCCCCCAAGAAAGGTGCCCTCTGATGGGGGATTCAGAACAACTTCAGCGTCTTGGCGCTGCGGGGCGCCGATGCCGGACCATTGCCCGCCGCGCTTTTGGCCACCAGAGTGCAGGTGTAGGTCACGCCGCCGGGCAGCCAGTTCATCGCGATGGGCGACTTGCTGGCCGTGACGGTGACCGTGGCCCGGTTGGGCGCGGTGCAGGTGGACACATAGCCCGTGATGACCGCGCCCGGCACGGCGGCGGGGGGCAGGAAAGACAACCTCAGGGAGTACCAGCCGGGGCTCAAGGCCGTGATGGTGGGGGCGCCGGGCAACGCCGCCACGCCCTGGACCGTCCAGACCTTGGAAGAGGTGGGGGCGTCCAGGGCCAAGGGGGTGTTGTCCTTGACCTTGAACTCCACAGTGTGGGGAGCGGTGTTGGTCACGGTGTAGCTGAAGGTCTGCCACTGCCCATGCTGGGTGGCCACGGTTTTGACAGGCTGCTGGTCCACCAGCCAGGTGCCGGTCAGCTCACCATTGTTGGCCGACCCTGCCACCGTAACCTGGAAGCCCACCGGCGTGCCCACGTAGGCGCTCACGCTGGAGGCGGTGGGCAAGGCACCGGGCTCGATCAGGCTGATGCCCGCGCTGGGGGCGCCCCAACCACCGCCGAACAGCTGCTTGACGAAGGCCTCGCTGTCCACGTGGCAAAACGGCGCGCCCAGCGACCGCATGATGCCGCTGAAGCACTGGCGGTACATGCCACTGGATTGGTAGCGCGCGCCTTGCCACAAGCCGGCCTCAATGGGATCGGGCATGGGGGCCACGCTGGGGATGGGCGTGGTGCTGGCCACCCAGCGCCGCCACTTCAGGCTGCTGCGGGCGGTCTGGTCGGTGACGTTGGCTTCACAAGGCCCCAGGGTTGAGCCGGGCAGGTCGCTGCACGCGGGGTAGCTCGGGTAAGGGCTGTCGTACTCGTCGGCCAGCTTGCTGAAGGAGTGGCCCAGCTCGTGCTGCATGACTTCGGCCGACGAGCTGTTGGTGGACGACACCGAGATGTAGCCGCCCGAGCCGCCGTACTCTTCGTCGTTGACCAGCACGGCCACCATGTCCCAGTCGGGCACCTCGGCGGCGGCGGTGAGCACCTTGCTGCCGTCGACCACCAGCAATCGGCGCAAGCCGGCCGTGCAGTAGGTGGCGTCAAAGGCGGTGTCCACCATCACGACTTCGGCCCCGGGGGTTTCGACGCAGTCGGGCTTGTCGGCGCCAGATTGGTTGGAGGGCACGAACAACCAGCGCACATTGATGAGCTGCTGGTAGTCCCTGTAGGGCGAGATGGACAGGAACTTGTTGGCCAGCTCGGTGGCCTGGGCCATGAACTGGGTTTTCTGGTCCAGGGTGTAGCCCTCGGCCACCACCAGCAGGTCCAGGCGGTTGGCCGCATCGCCGTTGTTGATCAGCAGGCCGCTGTCGCTGCCCGGCACGGCGGCCGGAAGCGGCGCCAGGCGCTGCAAGGCGGATGACGGTTTGTATTGGTCCAGGTCGATCTCAAGCACGGCCGGCGGGGGCGCCTTGGCGGCCGCGGAACTGGAACGGGCGCTCACACCAGCGGCGGTGGTATTGCTTTTCAGGCGCAGCACTTTGCCCGACTGCACAGGCACGCGCAGCACGTACTGGCGCTCAGTGGCGGGCACCACGCGCCCTTCGATCTGCGTTTGCCCGGGGCTTTGAAACTCGGCACGGATCCACGGCGAACCGACGGCTTGCGTGGTGAAGCCCGCGTTGCCCGTCTTCTTGTCCACCAGGGATGCGGCCAGCACGCTTTGCTGTCGCCCGGGCTGGCTGGCCGCCATGGGCGTGATCTTTCCGCTGAGGTTGACGAGCCGGTGCGAGGCCACGCTGAGCGCGCCATTGGCCTGCTCGCGCACCACGAAGTAGTGGGCTTCCTCAGCCTGCGCCAAGCCTGCCGCCAAGGCCAGCAGCGCGCCGCCCACCCATTTCAATCGTCCGCTGTGTTGTTTCATGTGCTTTCCCCGTTCCATGTGGTGGAAGGCGCTTTTTAGCAGACCCCAGGCAGAAACTCATCACCCTCTGTGCCCATTTGCATGCAGGCTTACCCGAGTTGAGGCACGCGGGGCGCCACGCCATTCAAGTGCATGCACAGCTTGAAGGCAGATTGAATACATGTTTTGTATGCAATCTGGTGCGCACGGGCCAATTTTCGCCCCGTAAAAGCGCAGGCATGGGCGTTTTGACCCGGTGAAATGCCTGGCACATGCATTGCAATGAAGGCCTCCGTTGGCGCAAGCCCGATGGAGAAGTCCGATGTCATCCCCGCCGCTTCATGAGCAACGCAAGGCCACCATGGCCGCCCAGGCCGACCTTGAGTTGACCAGCCTCGTCAAGCGCTATGGCGTGGGACCACAAGCCCCCATGGCCGTCGACCACATTGATCTGACCATCAAGGCGGGCCACTACTGCTGCCTGTTAGGCCCTTCGGGTTGCGGCAAGACATCGACCCTGCGCATGATCGCCGGCCACGAAGACGCCAGCGAAGGCGACATCGTGCTGGGCGGCCGCAACATCACACGCTTGCCGGCCTCGGCCCGCGGCACGTCGATGATGTTCCAGAGCTATGCGCTGTTCCCGCACTTGAGCTCGCTGGACAACGTGGCCTTCAGTTTGAAGATGCGCGGCATGGACAAGGCCGAGCGGCACGCCAAGGCACAGGCCCTGCTGGAGCGCGTGTCGCTGGGCCACTTGGCGCACCGCAAGCCCGCTGAGCTGTCGGGCGGCCAGCAACAGCGCGTGGCCCTGGCCCGGGCCCTGATCACCGAACCGCGCGTGCTGCTGCTGGACGAGCCGCTGTCGGCACTCGACCCCTTTCTGCGCATCAAGATGCGGGCTGAACTCAAGGCCTGGCAGAAGAGCCTGGGCATGACCTTCATCCACGTGACGCACTCGCAGGAAGAAGCCATGGCCCTGGCCGACCAGGTGGTGGTGATGAACGCTGGCCGCATCGAACAAGATGGCACACCGCACGAGATCTTCAACGCGCCGCGCACCGAGTTCGTGGCGCGCTTCATCGGCGGCCACAACGTGATCCCCACCAGCACCGCCAAGCTGGCCGTGCGCACCGACAAGACGCAGTTGAGCCGCGCCACGCTGCCCACCTCGAACACCAGCCTGCCGGCCACCGTGACCGGCGTGGAGTACCAGGGCACTTACGTGCTGCTGACCTTGCGCAGCCCCGCTTTGCCTGATGAAGGCGAGCTCAACGTGGTGCTGAGCGAAGCGGCTTTCGACGCATCGCCCTGGCAACCCGGCGAGACTGCATCAGCCCATTGGTTGGCCACCGACGTGCACGCCCTGGCGGCCTGATCCCTGTTCATCACCCACACCGTTTTCATCCTTGGAGAGACCCATGCCCCAACGCCCCGAAGATCTCAACACGCCGCCCACCACCGAAACCGCCGACACGAACAGCGGCTTGTCGCGCCGCACTGTGCTCAAGGGGGGCCTGCTGGGCGCCACCGGCATCCTGGCCAGCGGCTACGCGCCTTTCGTGCATTCGGCCGACCCCATCGTGCTGCGCTACCTGGGCACCGCGGTCAACCAGGACAAGACCATCGCCGACAAGTTCATGGCGGACACCGGCATCAAGGTGCAGTACATCCCCGTGACCACCGACGACGTCACCAAGCGCGCCGTGACCGCGCCCAACAGTTTCGATTTGATCGACACCGAATACTTCTCGCTCAAGAAAATCATCCCCACGGGCAACTTGAAGGGCATTGATGTGAAGCGCATCAAGAACGCCGACAAGATCACCTCGCTGTTCACCAAGGGTGAAGTGAACGGCAAGAAGGTGGGTGACCAGGGCACCGCGCCCAAGAAGGTGATGTTCCTGGAAGGCGAGAAGAGCAAGAAGTTCGCGTCGACGCCCACGCAGTTCATGACGCTGATCCCCACGGTCTACAACGCCGACACGCTGGGCATCCGCCCTGACCTGATCAAGCGCCCGATCACCTCGTGGAAAGAGCTACTGAACCCCGAGTTCAAGGGCAAGGCCGCCATCCTGAACATCCCCTCCATCGGCATCATGGACGCCGCCATGGTGGTCGAGGCCATGGGCATCTACAAGTACCCCGACAAGGGCAACATGACCAAGAAGGAGATCGACCTGACGATCAAGACCTTGATCGAGGCCAAGCGGGCCGGCCAGTTCCGCAGCCTGTGGAAGGACTTCAACGAGTCGGTCAACCTGATGTCATCCGGCGAGGTGGTGATCCAGTCGATGTGGTCGCCCGCCGTGACGGCCGTGCGCACCAAGGGCATTGCCTGCACCTTCCAGCCTTTGAAGGAAGGGTACCGCGCTTGGGCCGCCGGCTTCGGCGTGCCGGCCACCGCGTCGGGCAAGAAGCTGGACGCCACCTACGAGTTCATCAACTGGTTCCTGGATGGCTGGGCCGGTGCCTACCTGAACCGCCAGGGCTACTACAGCGCCGTGCTGGACACCGCCAAGGCCAAGATGGAAGCCTATGAGTGGGCTTACTGGATGGAAGGCAAGCCTGCATCGCAAGACATCAAATCGCCCACGGGCCAACTGCTGGCCAAGGCCGGCGAAAAACGCGATGGCGGCAGCTATGAAGACCGCATGGGCGGCATCGCCTGCTGGAACGCGCTGATGGACGAGAACACCTACATGGTCCAGAAATGGAACGAGTTCGTGGCCGCCTGATTTGCCCTCACCCTTTCTTCCTTCATCCCAACGGAGTCATCCATCCATGAACACCCTTTCTCGCCTGTCGGCCACGGCCGCCGCTTCTTTGCTGAGCCTGATCGGCATGGCCCAGGCCCAATCGTCCGTCACGATCTACGGCGCCATCGGCCTGGACGTGCTGAGCGCCAGCAAGGTCTACAACCCCACGCTGGGCACCACCAAGTCGGTTGCCAAGATCGAAGACAACGCCATCGTCAACTCGCGCATCGGCATCAAGGGTGTGGAAGACCTGGGCGGTGGCCTGAAGGCCGTGTTCGACCTGGAGTCCTCCATCGCCCCAGACACAGGCGCGGCACGCGCGGCCTTCTGGAACCGTGGCGCCTACGTGGGCCTGGCCGGCGATTTCGGCTCCATCAAGCTGGGCCACCAGTGGAACGTGGCCGATGACTACATGGGCAACTACTTCGTCTTCGGCTACTACTCGCCCTTCCTGATGACCGGCTTCTTCGCGCTGAGCGATTACTACGACAACGCGATCAAGTACAACTCGCCCAACTGGGGCGGCTTCGAAGGTGGCCTGTATTACTCGGCTGGCGAGAAGGCCGGCATGAAAAGCGCGGGCCAGAAGGTGCAGGGCGCGGCCACCTACACCGTGGGCATGTTCAGCATCGGCCTGACGGCTTTCCAAGAGAAGGACCCCTTCGGCGTCTACAAGGGCAACACGATGTACGCCGGTGGCCTGAGCTATGACTTCGGGGTGCTCAAGGCCCGCCTGGGCCTGGCTTCGTCCGAGGTGAACTACCTGCTCGCTGGTGGGGCCAGTACCGACGTGGGCGCCTTCAAAGCCAAGCTGTTTGACATCGGCCTGGACGTGCCCATCACTGCCGCGGCCGCCGTGTCGGTGGACTACGTGAAGAAGGACGTGGACAACAGCCCCGATGGCACCGGCTTCACCCGCGTGCGTGCCAGCTACGCGCTGTCCAAGCGCACCAGCCTGAACGCCAACCTGATCTTCTCGCGCAACATGGGCAACGCCGACTTCGCCTTCGTCACCGAGGGCAATGGCTTTGCCGGCCTGCCCGGCCAGAAGCAGACGCTGGTGACCGCCGGCATCACCCACAGCTTCTGATCTGCCATGAAAACCTTGCCCGCCTGGATCCAGGCCTTGCCCATGGGCGGGGTCTTTCTGGTCTTCTTCGTGATGCCGCTGCTGCTGGTGGGCGCGGTGAGCTTCTGGCCGCAGAACGAGTACACGCTGGAGCCCGGCTTCACGCTGGACAACTACGTGTCCTTGTTCGACGGCTGCTTTGGCGGGGGTGACTCAGGCGAACTGTGCACCACCTTCAAAACTTACCTGTCGACGTTGAAATTCTGCGCACTGGTGTGGCTGATCACTTTGGTGATCGGCTTCACGCTGGCCTACTTCGTCGCCTTCCACGTGCCCAGCGTGGGCGCGCAAACGGTGATCTTCACCGTGATGACGATCCCATTCTGGACCTCGAACGTGATCCGCATGATCTCGTGGATCCCGCTGCTGGGCCGCAACGGTTGGGTGAACCAGACCCTGCAAAGCCTGGGGCTGACCAACGCGCCCCTGGACTGGCTGCTGTACTCGGACTTCGCCGTGGTGCTGGCCTTCGTTCACCTGAACACCACCTTCATGATGGTGCCCATCTTCAACTCGATGATGAAGATCGATCGATCGCTGATCGAAGCGGCCGACGACGCCGGCGCCACCGCCTGGCAAACGCTGTGGAACGTGATCGTGCCGCTGTGCCGCACGGGCATCCTGATCGGCTCCATCTTCGTCATCACCCTGGTCATGGGCGACTTTGTGACCGTGGGCGTGATGGGCGGCCAGCAGATCGCCTCGGTCGGCAAGACCATCCAGGTGCAAACCTCTTACCTGCAGTTCCCGCTGGCCGCCGCGAATGCCGTGGTGCTGCTGGGGGTCGTGTTGTTGATCATCGTGGCGCTGAATCGCTTGGTCGATCTGCGCAAGGAACTCTGACATGGCCGGCACCGTTCGCCGCCGCTCGCGCGGCTTCATCCCCCTGGCCATCGTCTGTGCGCTGTACATCCTGTTCTTGTACGGGCCGGTGATCACCATCTTCGTGTTGAGCTTTCAAGGGCCCGAAGGCGGCTTGACCTTCCCGATGCGCGGCCTGTCATTGCACTGGTACCACGAGCTGTTCAAGGGCCTGGGCGTGGTCGACATTGGCGCGGCCATCCGGCGTTCGCTGGCGCTGGGCGTGGTGGTGATGCTGCTGACCACGCTGTTCTCGCTGATGGCCGGCCTGGCCTTCCGCAAGGGCTTCAAGGGTGGCGGCGTGTTGTTCTACACGGCGGTGGCCAGTTTGATCATGCCGTCCATCATCATCTCGCTCGGCATCGGCCTGCAGTTCCGCCTGTTTGATGACGTCATCAAGGCCCTGCTGACGCACCTGGAATGGACCGAGACGCTGGAGTCCTACACCACGCTGATGGGCCTGTACACCTCGGGCCTGGGCGCGCACCTGACCTGGACTTTGCCCTTCGGCATGCTGATCATGTTCGCGGTGTTCAACCGCTTCAACCCCGCGTATGAAGAGGCCGCGCGCGACCAGGGCGCCACGCCGTGGCAGACGCTGCGCCACGTGGTGCTGCCCTTGATCGGGCCGTCGCTGGTGGGCGTGGGCATGTTCGGCTTCACGCTCAGCTGGGACGAGATCGCGCGCTCATCGCAGGCCATCGGCGATGTCAATACACTGCCACTGGAATTGCAGGGCCTGACCACCACAGTGACCACGCCTTCGATCTATGCGCTGGGCAGCAGCACCACGGTGGTGTCGCTGCTCGTGATCTTCGCCGCTTTGGGCGCCGCCGCCTTGATGCGCCGCCGTGCCGGTGCCAAGGCCTGACACTCTTGCCCATGCCCTCTTCCCGATCGCCCGCCACCATCCCTGCCGATCCCGCGTCCACCTTGTCGGACGAGGAGATCTACCAACGCCTGATCGAGGCCATCGTGGACCAGCGCCTGCTGCCCGGCACCAAACTGGTCGAGGACAAGCTGGGCCAGGCCTTTGGCGTCTCGCGCACGCGGGTCCGCCAGGTGCTGATCCGCCTGGCACAAGAGCAGGTGGTGACCCTGCAGCCCAACAAGGGTGCCAGCGTGGCCGAGCCCACGGTGGAGGAAGCCCGCGAGGTCTTCGAGGCGCGCACCGTGGTCGAGACGGTGCTGGTGCAACGCTTCGTGGCGCATGCCAAGGCCCGCGACCTGAAGACCCTGGCCGACTGCATCGACGCTGAAGAGGAAGCGCGCCGCACCGGCAACAGGACCATGGCCTTGAGGCTGTCCGGCCAGTTCCACCTGCTGCTGGCCGCGACCGCCTCGCACCAGACCTTCGCCAAGTTCTTGCACAAGCTGGTGTCGCGCACCAGCCTGATCCTGATGAGTTACACGCTGGTGGAGCGCTTGCAGGTGGCGGGCAGCGAGTTGCCGCAGCGTTGGGTGCAAGCCTGCCGCTGCGAAGAGCACCGGGGCCTGTTGGCGGCATTGCGTGGCGCGTCACAAGGCAAGCGCAGCGCCGACGAAGCCGTGCGCCTGATGGCCGAGCACCTGGCCCACATCGAGGCCAGCCTGTGCTTCACCCAAACCGAGCCGGCAGGGGTGGACGTGGTCCAGGCCCTGGCCAAGCCGCGGCGCCGGCCGGTGGCCGGGGCGTCCTGACCTCACCAAATTGGAGGCGCTGGCCATGCACGTGCTCATCATCAATCCCAACATGCGGGCGGACCTCACGGCCGACCTGGTGGCGCAGTTCCAGCCCTTCGTGGCCGACCGGGGACTGGCGGTGATGGGCACGACGGCCACCTTTGGCCACGACTACATTGCCTCGGAAGCCAGCTATGTGATGGCCGCGCACGCGGTGCTGGACGCCTGGCACCTGCACCTGCTGCAGCACGGCCAGCCCCAGGCCGTGTTGGTGGCCTGCTTCGGCGACCCGGGCGTGTGGGCCCTGCGCGAGATGACCCGCGTGCCGGTGATCGGCCTGGCCGAGGCGGCAATGAAAGAGGCCCGGGCGATCGGCCCCTTTGGCATCGTCACGGGCGGGGCGGCCTGGGGGCCCATGCTGGAGCGATTGGCGCGGGGGTGGGAGATGAGCGGGCCGGGCGGCTTGCAACGCGTGCTCACGGTGGACGCCCATGGTGGCGAACTGGCGGCGGATCCCCGGCAAGGCTTGGCAAGTTTGAACCAGGCGGTGACCGACATCCTGGCGGATGGGCCGTCTTTGAGCGCAGTGATCCTGGGGGGCGCGGCCTTGGGGGGTTGGGCGGGCCAGTTGCCAGCAGGGCAAGGCACCGTGCTGATCGACAGTGTCGAAGCGGGGGGACGCTGGCTGGCTGCCGCCGTGGCCTGATCCTGTGGTGGTCTAGAGCGAGAACACGCCCAGGAACTTGTTCAAGGCCGCTTGAAAAGACAGGCCCAGCACGAAGAGGATGAAGGCCCCCAGGAAAGATGTGTCCAGGTAGAACATGTAAATGCCCAGGTACACGAACGGCATGATCATCAGGGCTTTCAAACCCAGGGCCAGGAGCAGCAGCCAGGAAATGACCCCTGCGCCCAGGACGGCCATGCCCACGGGCAAGAACTCAGCTTTGCCCGCGCCCACGATCTTCGCGGCGAACCAGACGGGCGCCGTTTGCAAGACCAGGACCAAGGGAACGATCGCGATGCCCGCGCCGCCAGAACTGGTCGTGATGTCCATGAATGCGTTCCCCCTGATGTTGTGCTGGCCTGCGCAAGGCCATGCCCGGATGCTAACGCCGGCAGCGCGCCAGCGGGGCACCCAAAAGGGGGGCGGCGGCTACTCCCAGGCACCGCCCAGCGCCCGCACCAAACCCACCGTGGCCTGGTACTGCGCGGCCTTGACCTGCAAGGCCTGGCGCCGGTTGCTCAGCTCGCTGCGTTGGGCGTCCAGCAGTTCCAGCTGGCTGACCAGGCCATTGCGGTAGCGCGATTCGGACAGGACCGTGGCGCGTGTGGCCGAGTTCACGGCACGGTCCTGTGCCTGGGCCTGGTCGGCCAGCAGGCGCAGGGCTGAGAGCTGGTCTTCCACGTCCTTGAAGGCGATCAGCACCTGTTCGCGGTAGGCCGCGCCGGCGATGTCCAGCTCGGCATTGGCAATCTGCACACCGGCTTCGCGCTTGCCGCCGTCGAAGATGGGCAGCGACAACAAAGCGCCGACGCCCCAGGCCCGGGTCGACCACTTGAACAGGTCGCCCAGATCAGGCGAAGCGTAGCCACCATTGGCGGTCAAGGACAGGCTGGGGAACCAGGCGGCCTTGGCCACACCCACGCGGGCTTGCGCGGCCAGCAGCGAGGTCTGCGCGGCGGACACATCGGGGCGGCGGGCCAGCACCGTGGAGGGCACGCCGGCCGGGATCACGGGCAAGGCGGTGTTCCAGTCACGCGGCTCGACCTGGAAGCTGGACGCGGCCTCGCCCACCAGCACGGCCAAGGCGTGCTCAAGCTCGGCACGGCGGCGGTCCAGCGCGATGGCTTCGGACTCGGTGGCCGCGACCTCGGTGCGCACGCGAGCCACGTCCAGCTCGGCCACGTCGCCGGCCTGGAAGCGGCGCTCGGTCAGGCTCAAGGTGTTGCGGTAGGCCTCCACGGTGTCGCGCACCAAGGCGCGTTCGGTGTCGAGCGCGCGCAGTTGCAGGTAGCTTTGTGCGACATTGGATTGGACCAGCAGCCGCGTGCTCTGCAGCAGGGCTTCGCGCGACTTGGCGTCCAGGTTGGCGGCGTCGGACGCCTTGGCCAAGCGGCCGAACAGGTCCAGCTCGTAAGAGAAATTGGCGCCTGCGTTGGCCACGGTGCCCAGAGGCGTGCCGATGGCGGGTGCCGCTTGCCGGTTGACGCCAGCGCCCAGGCCCACTTGCGGGAGGCGATCCGCGTCGGCCGACCGCAGCAAAGCGCGGGCTTGTGCCAAGCGCGCCGCCGCCGTCTGAATGCTGGTGTTGCGCGCACCGGCGCGGCCCACCAGGTCGTTCAACACGGAATCGTTGAAGGAGGCCCACCAGGCACCCCGCGGTTGCGCTTCGGCGGGGGCGCTGACGGTCCAGCGCGCGTTGCCTTCCTCCTTGAAGGTTGCGGGCGTGATTGGCAACTGGGCGGTGTCCACGGCCGGGGGCGAGGCGCAACCGGCCAGGATCAAAGCGGCCAGCAAGGGTGTGATCAGAAGATTGGTTTTCATGCGGGTTGCTCCTGCAATCTGGCGCCGCCCTCATCAGGCAGGGCATCGATGTGCGGCACGTCGCCGTGGTGCTTGAGCGGGCGGTTGCCCGCCAGGCGACGCATCAGCACATAGAACACGGGGGTGAGGAAGAGGCCGAAAGCCGTCACGCCGATCATCCCGGCGAACACGGCCACGCCCATGGCCTGGCGCATCTCCGAGCCCGCGCCGGTGGACAGCACCAGGGGCAGCACGCCCATGACGAAGGCCAGCGAGGTCATCAGGATGGGGCGCAGGCGCAGGCGGCTGGCTTCGATCGCGGCTTGCAGTGGCGTGCGTCCGTTGAGCTCAAGCTCTCGGGCGAACTCCACGATCAGGATCGCGTTCTTGGCCGACAGCCCCACCAGCACGATCAGCCCGATCTGGGTGAAGACGTTGTTGTCGCCGTTCGACAGCCACACGCCGGTCATCGCGGCCAAGAGGCCCATGGGCACGATCAGGATGATGGCCAGTGGCAATGTCAGGCTTTCGTACTGCGCGGCCAGCACCAGGAAGACCAGCAGGATCGCCAAGGGAAAGACCAGGATGGCGGAGTTGCCGGCGAGGATCTCTTGGTAGGTCAGCTCCGTCCATTCGAAGCCGATGCCGGGGGGCAAGGTTTCAGCAGCGATGCGCTCGACGGCTTCGCGCGCCTGGCCCGATGAGTAGCCCGCTGCCGCACCACCATTGATGTCGGCCGACAGGAAGCCGTTGTAGCGCATGGCACGTTCGGGCCCGAAACTGGGCTTGACCTTCATGAGGGCCGACAGCGGCACCATCTCGCCGGTGCTGGAGCGCACCTGCAACTGCCCCACGTTCTCGGACCGGGCGCGGAAGGCGGCGTCCGCCTGAACCCGCACCGAATAAGTCCGGCCGAACTTGTTGAAGTCGTTGGCGTAAAGGCTGCCCAGGTAGATCTGCATGGTGTCGAACACGTCCGTCAATGGCACGCCCAGCTGGCGGGCCTTGGTGCGGTCGATGTCGGCATACAACTGCGGCACGTTGACCTGGAAGCTGGAGAACATGCCCGTCAACTCAGGCGCCTTGTAGGCCTTGGCCATGAAGCCCTTGAGGGCCGCGTCCAGCGCCTCGTAGCCGAGCGAGGCCTTGTCCTGGATCTGCAGCTTGAAGCCGCCCGTGGTGCCCAGGCCCGGCACGGGCGGGGGCGGAAACATCACGATGAAGGCATCTTGAATCGCACCGAACTTCTGGTTCAACTGGCCGGCGATGGCGCCACCACTGAGGTCCTTGGTCTTGCGCTCGTCAAAGCCCTTCAAGGTGGCGAACACGATGCCCGAGTTAGAACTGTTGGTGAAGCCATTGATCGACAGGCCGGGAAAGGCCACGGCGCTTTCCACGCCCGGCTGCTTGAGCACGATGTCGCCCATGCGGCGGATCACGTTCTCGGTGCGGTCCAGCGTGGCGCCATCGGGCAACTGCGCGAAGCCGATCAGGTACTGCTTGTCCTGACCGGGCACGAAGCCACTGGGCACGGCCTTGAACAGGCCCACCGTCACGGCCACCAGGATCAGGTAGCCCACCAGCATCACGGCCTTGCCCGAGATGGCGCGCTTGACGCCACCGCTGTAGGCGTGCGAGCCGCGGTGGAAGACCTTGTTGAAGCCGCGGAACAACCAGCCCAGCGTCTTGTCCATGAACACTGTGAGCTTGTCCTTCGGTTCGTCATGACCCTTCAGCAGCATGGCGGCCAAGGCCGGTGACAGGGTCAGCGAGTTGACGGCCGAGATCACGGTCGAGATGGCGATGGTCAGCGCGAACTGCTTGTAGAACTGGCCGGTCAAACCGCTGATGAAGGCCAGCGGAACGAACACGGCGATCAGCACCAAGGCGATCGCGATGATGGGGCCGGACACTTCGCGCATGGCCCGGTAAGTGGCCTCGCGCGGGCTGTGGCCGGCCTCAATGTTGCGCTCCACATTCTCGACCACCACGATGGCATCATCGACCACGATGCCGATGGCCAGCACCAGGCCGAACAGGCTCAGCGCGTTGATCGAGAAGCCGAACAAATGCATGACCGCGAAGGTGCCGATCACCGACACGGGCACGGCCAGCAGCGGGATCACCGAAGCGCGCCAGGTCTGCAGGAAGAGGATCACCACGATCACCACCAGGGCCACGGCTTCCAGCAGTGTGTGGACCACGGCGTCGATGGACGAGCGCACGAACTGCGTCGGGTCGTAGACGATGCTGTAGTCCACGCCTTCGGGCATGTTCTTCTTGATCTCGGCCATGGTGGCGCGCACGTTGTCCGAGATCTGGATGGCGTTGGAACCCGGCGCGGCGAACACCGGCACGGCCACGGCAGACTTGTTGTCCAACAATGAGCGCAAGGCGTATTCAGAAGCGCCCAACTCTAGCCGCGCGATGTCCTTCAGGCGCGTCACGGCACCATCGGGGCTGCTCTTGACGATGATGTCGCCGAACTCGGCTTCGCTTTGCAGGCGGCCTTGCGCATTGATGGACAACTGCAGGTCAACACCCGGCAGGCCGGGCGATGCACCCACCACACCGGCCGCGGCCTGGATGTTTTGCTCGCGGATGGCCTTGACCACGTCACCGGCCGACAGGCCACGCTGCGCCACCTTCTGCGGATCGAGCCAAACGCGCATCGAGTAATCGCCCGAGCCGAACAACTGCACCTGTCCCACGCCTTCGATCCGCGCCAGGCGGTCCTTGACGTTGAGCACCGCGTAGTTGCGCAGGTAGGTCATGTCGTAGCGGCTGTTGGGCGAGACCAAGTGGACCACCATGGTCAGGTCGGGTGCGCTCTTGATCGTGGTGACACCCAGGCGGCGCACTTCCTCGGGCAGGCGCGCTTCGGCCTGCGACACGCGGTTCTGCACCATCTGCTGCGCCTTGTCCGGGTCGGTGCCCAGCTTGAAGGTCACGGTCAAGGTCATCAGGCCATCGGTGGTGGCCTGGCTGCCCATGTAGAGCATGTTCTCGACGCCGTTGATGGATTCCTCCAGCGGCGTGGCCACGGTCTCGGCGATGACCTTGGGGTTGGCGCCGGGGTACTGCGCGCGCACGATCACCGAGGGCGGGGCGACCTCGGGGTACTCGGAGATCGGCAGCGCACGCAATGCGATCAGGCCTGAGATGAAGATCAACAGGGACAGCACCCCCGCGAAGATCGGGCGGTCGATGAAGAATTTGGACAGGTTCATGGCGTTCTTCTTTTAGATTTGGGGCTTGCCTTCTTGGCGCGCTTGCAGCTCAGGCTTGGCGTCCATCGGCACCGTGGTCGGCGCGACCAACGAGCCCGGGTGCACGCGCTGCAGGCCATTGACGACGATGCGCTCATTGGCCTTCAGGCCACTGGTGACCACGCGCAGGCCATTGGCCTCGGCGCCCAAGGTCACCTCGCGGTAGGCGGTCTTGTTGTCAGGCCCCACCACCATCACGAACTTCTTGCTCTGGTCGGTGCCAATGGCGCGCTCGTTGACCAGCAAGGCGCCGGTCGTCTTGGTCTGGCCCATGCGCACCTTGGCGAACTGGCCGGGCATCAGGCTGCCATCAGCGTTGTTGAACACGGCACGCACGCGCACCGTGCCGCTCTTGGCGTCAACCTGGTTGTCGATCAATTGCAGATGCCCTTCAACCGGCGTGCCATCGGTCGTCGCGGTGCCGATCTGCACAGGGATGCTTTCCAGCTTGGCGCGTGCGCTGGCGCCGCCCGGCAGGTCGCGCAGGGCGTGCATCACCACCTGCTCGTCGGCGTCGAAGCTGGCATAGATCGGGCTGACCGAGACCAGCGTGGTCAGCACCGGCGCACCCGGGCCAGCCGCCACCAGGTTACCCACGGTCACTTCCAGCTTGCCCACACGGCCACTGACCGGGGCGCGCACTTGCGTGTAGCCCAAGCTCAGCTTGGCCGTGTTCAAGGCCGCTTGCGCGGCGCGCAGGTTGGCATCGGCCTCGTGCAGGGTGTTCAGGCGCTCGTCGTATTCGCGCTGGGCGATGGCCTGCTCGTCCAGCAGGCGCTTGGCCCTGGCCTGGTCGCTCTTGGCGTAGGTGGCGCGGGCCTGGGCCGACACCACCTGCGCTTCGGCGCGGTCCACCTCGGCCGCGTAGGGCGCGGGGTCGATGGTGATCAGCAGATCGCCCGACTTGACGATGGCGCCTTCGCGAAAGTGCACTGACTGGATGGCGCCGGCCACGCGCGAACGAACGTCCACCCGCTCGACCGCTTCCAGGCGGCCCGAGAACTCGTCCCAGGTCGCGACATCCGAGGCCGTGACCACGGCGACGGACACGGGCGTGGCCTGTGGCTGGGCCGAGGTTTCGGCCGCATTGGCCTTGGCATCGGGCAGGGCACGCAGACCAAAATAGCCAGCCGATGCAGCAATGAGGGCGGTGACCACGGTGCCAATGGCCCAGGGACGTGCGTTGATGCGGTTCTTCATGATGGGATTCCCTTTGGAGCAGATGCAGATGCGTTGGATGAGGCGAAAAACTGTTGGACGTGCTCGCGCACGCTCTGGGCCCAAGGGGCCTCGTGGCTGTCGGGGTTCATGCAGCTGCAGGGCCAGCCAGTGGGCGCGGGCAGCACAGCGTCCTTGACCTTCACGCCGGCCGCGCGCAGGCGCCGGGCGTAGTCCAGCGACTCGTCTTTGAAAGGGTCGTCACCCGCCGTCAGCAGCAAGGTGGGCGGCAATTCGCCCAGACGCAGCGATGGGCCAGGCGCGGCATAGGGGTGGGTGCAATCGCCCACCTGCGACAAATACTGCTTCCAGCCATCGGCCCAGCGGCAGCCCTTGGCCCCGGCCTCAGCGGCGCGCAACGAGGCCGTGCCCAGGCAGGGGTTCAGCATCGGCGACAGCAGGATCTGACCGGCCAGCGGGGGCTGGCGCTGGTCACGCACCATCAGCGTCACCGCCGCGGCCAGGTTGCCCCCGGCTTCTTCGCCGGCCACAAACACGGGGGCCTTGTCACCGGCCAGCTTGCCGCGGTGCTTGTAGGCCCATTGCAGCGCCGCGTAGCCTTGCTCGGCCGCCTGCGGAAACGGGTGGGCAGGCGCCAAGGGGTAGTCCAGCGAGACCACCACCGCACCCGCCTCGGCGATCAGCCGCGCGATGGCCGAGCCGCTGTCCAGCCCGCCTTGCACAAAGGCACCGCCGTGGAAGTGCACCACCAAAGGCACGGCACCCACCTTGGGCCGGGCGCCGTAAAAGCGCACGGCCATGGCTTGGTCCAGAACGTTGATCTCGGTGGGTTGAGTGACCATCTTCCGCGGCCACCTCGATGGCCCCTGCACGATGTTGCGATGCAGCAGAATTTATTCACTTAAGGCTCACCAATAAATAGCCCTGGCGCTCATGCTTTATTTCAGTTGAGACAACAATCAGGCCCATGGACAAATTTCTAGCCATGCAAACCTTTGTGCGGGTGGTGGAGGCAGGCACCTTCACCAAGGCGGCCGATTCCATGGACCTGCCCAAGCCCACGGTCACGCGCCTGATCCAGACGCTGGAGACCGAGCTGCAGACCAAGCTGCTGCACCGCACGACGCGCCGCGTCACCGTCACGCCTGATGGCGCCGCCTACTACGACCGCGCCACGCGTTTGCTCGGCGAGCTGGACGAACTCGAATCCAGCATGTCGCACGCCAAAGCCAACCCGCGCGGGCGCCTGCGCGTGGACGTGCCCGCCTCACTGGGCCTGGCCGTCATCATCCCGTCATTGCCCGATTTCCACGCCCGCTACCCCGACATCCAGCTGGACCTGGGCGTGAGCGACCGGCCGGTGGACATGGTGGGCGAGAACATCGATTGCGTGGTGCGCGGCGGCGAGCTGACCGACCAATCCCTGGTGGCCCGGCGCATAGGCGATGTCTACTTGGTGATGTGCGCCACGCCCGATTACCTCAAGCGCCACGGCACGCCCACGCACCCGCGCGACCTGGAAGAAAACCACACCATCGTGCGCTACACCATGCCGCGCACGGGCCAGCTCAAGCCCATCGAGCTGAACAAGGACGGCGAGACCCACGAGGTGCAAGGCAAGCACCTGATCTCGCTGAACGATTCCAACGCCTACGTGGCCGCCGGCCTGGCGGGCCTGGGCGTGATGCAGGCGCTGACCTTCCTGGTGCAGGACCACATCAGCAGCGGCGCGCTGGACCCGATCCTGATGGACTGGTGCTCAGGCCCCCGGCCCGTCTACGTGGTCTACCCGCCCAACCGGCACCTGAGCAACAAGCTGCGAGTCTTCGTGGACTGGATCGCCGAGCTGTTCGCCACACATGACCTGATCCAGCAAAAATGCTCGCTGGCCATGGTGGCCAAACGCAAGCCCTTGCTCACGGCCGCCTGAGCCGTCAGGCGCCTCAGACCCAGCCTTCGATCTTCAAACCGCTGAGCTGCTCGGCCTCTTCGCGGCTGACTTGGCGCACGGTTTGGCTAAACGACCAGACATGCCCTTCCGGGTCGGCCGCTGAGTAAACCCGGTCGCCATAGAACTGGTCCGCCGGCTCGCGCACGATGGTGGCGCCGGCCGCGCGGGCCCGCGCGCAATGGGCATCCAGGCCAGACTGCAAATGAACATGCACCGACTGCGTGTTCTTGCCCTCCAGCGCCAGGGGGCTGTCGGTGGTTTCGTTCCAGGCCGGGCCGATCATCACGTGGCCATCGCCAAAGCGCATTTCCGAATGGCCCAGGTGGCCCTCGGCATCGGTGATGACCATGGTGCGCTCAAAGCCGAAGGCTTTTTCAAGCCAATCCAAAGCGGCGAACGGGTCTTTGTAATAAACCGCCGACGCAAAGGTGGCACGGCGAAAGGGATCGTCCATGAGGGGGCTCCTGACCTGAATGTTTTGTGTGATCGATCGCCACTTGAGTGTTGACCAAATCCACGCACAAGCCAAGTGCGGGCGCTCAAGACCTCAGGCCGCGTGCACCCATTGCTCAAAGGCCGACTGCGTGACCGGCTTGCCAAATAGGAAGCCCTGCACCACCTCGCAGCCCAGGCCGCTCAGGTAGTCGGCCTGCTCTCTTGTTTCGACCCCTTCGGCCACCAGCGCCATGTTGAGGCTCTGGCCCAGCGACACGATCGCCTTGACCAGTTGCTCGGCATTGCCCTGGTGCGAGGGCAGCTCCTTGATGAAGGCCCGGTCGATCTTCAGGATCTGCACCGGAAAGCGCGTCAGGTAACTCAGCGCCGAGTAGCCCGTGCCAAAGTCATCAATGGCGATGGTGATGCCCAGTTGCGACAGCTCCTCCAGCACGCCACGGATCTCGTCGCGGCCATCCAGCAGCAGGCTTTCTGTGATCTCCAACTCAAGCCACTGCGGCTGGCAATGGGCGGCTTGCAAAGCCTCGCGCACGGTGCTGACCAGCTCGCCACCCGCGAACTGCCGCGCCGACAGGTTCACCGCGATCTTCAAGGGATGGCTGCTGCGGCGGTTCCAATCGGCGGCGGCCACGCAGGCAGCGCGCAAGGCCCAGGCGCCCATCGGCACGATCAGGCCGGTGTCTTCGGCCAGCGGGATGAACTGCACGGGCGGCACCTGGCCACGCTCGGGGTGATTCCAGCGCATCAAGGCCTCGGCACCTACCAAGCGGCCCGAAGGCAGGTCGAACTTGGGCTGGTAGTGCAGCTCCAGCTCGTCTCGCTCCAAGGCCTTGTGCAGCTCGCTTTCCATGGTCAGGCGCGCCGAGGCCTGCGCCGTCAAGTCGCTGGAATAGAACTGGAAGTTGTTGCGGCCCTTGCCCTTGGCGTGGTACAGGGCGGCGTCGGCATGCTGCAGCAACTGGTTGGCATCCTGCGCATCGCTGGGGTAGAGCGCGCCGCCAATGCTGGCCGTGACAAACACTTCCTGGCCGCTCACCGTGAAGGGCGCCTTGAAGGCACTGATCACCTTGCTGGCGATGCTGCCCATGTCGGTGGCATGGCGCACGTCGGGCAGCACCACGGCGAACTCGTCACCGCCCAGGCGAGCGATGGTGTCGTAGTCGCGCAGCACCTGGCGCAAGCGCTGCGCGGCCTGCTTGAGCAAGTCATCGCCCGCACCGTGGCCCAGCGAATCGTTGATGTCCTTGAAGCGGTCCAGGTCCAGCAGCAATGAGCCCACTTGCTGGTGATGCCAGGAGGCATCGATCAAGGCCTGGTTGAGCCGGTCCACGAACAAGGCGCGGTTGGGCAGCTCGGTCAGGGGGTCGAAGAAAGACAAGGAATGCAATTGGCGCCGGTAGGTCTTCAGCTCGGTGATGTCTTGAACCGTGGCCAGCAGGCGTTTGGGGTGGCCGTGCGCGTCATAGCTGATGCGCGCCACCGTGTGCAGGTCCCGGGTGCCGTCGTCTTCAACGTGGCGCACCTCGTAACGCAAGGTCTCCACCTTCTCGGCGAAGGCCTTCACGTACTGCTCGACCACCCAGTTGCGTTGGTCTTCAGGCACCAGCTCCATCAGATCTTGCATGCCGGGCGCCCAGTCCATGGGCCGGCGCAGCATGCGCAGGGTCTCGGCCGCAAAGCGCGCCTGCTGGCGGGTGTAATCCCATTCCCAACAACCGAAGTGGGCAATCTCCTGGATCTCTTCCAGCCGCGCCTCGCTGTCGGACAGCGCCTGCAGCACGGCCTGTTGCGCGCTCATGTCCTGCAAGCCAATGGTGCCGTGGAGCAAACTGCCATCAGTGGCGTATTCGAGCAAGGCCACGCCGCGCAGGCGCCGCGCCGACCCATCGCGCAACAGGGCCGCGAATTCTGCGTCCACCGTGGTGTGGCCTTGCGCCAAAGCCTCGGACCACAGGCCATGGACGCGGGCCGCATCCGATGCGCCGATCAGGCTCAGCAAGTGGGCCACAGTCATCTCGTCGTCCAGACCATGGCCCAGCATGGCACGCGCTTCGGGCGACACATGCAGGGCATCGCTTGCGCCATCCCACCGGATGAAACCGACCTCCATCAGGTGCTGAGCGGCGCGCAGGCAATCGTCGCTGCCAGGGGGCGCAGCGGTCAGCACGTCCCGATGAACGAGGGCTGGCATGTCGTTGTGGTCCTTGTGAAGGGGGGCAGGGCTTTCATCCCTTATCGGCACAAGGGGACCAGAACTTCAAGCAGCTTGCGGCGGAGCAGCGGCCATGCACAGCGAATCTGGGCGGTTGCGTGCGTTTAGTCACAGGTGGTGGTTCTGCTGCCCAAACCCCAACGTCAACTCACTTCACGGGTGGACTGTGGCGTTAATTAAGCCGAACAAGTTCTTCTTGTTCCTTGCGAGCTTCAGCGATGTCCTTGGTCAGGTGGTTACTCCATTCGTACACCGCAGGCGCACTGCTTTCATGCTCGACTTTCTGGACGCGCTTTGGGGCAGCCTTGCGCAACTCATCCTCGTGCACGCTGCGCCGAATGAAGAAGCCACTGTGCGGGTAATAGCCACGCCGGACGAGGTAACCACCGCCTTCTCTGCGCGTTCCCGACTGGGTGCGAACGGCCATCTCATCACCCCAGCTCAACAGGTCACTGGCGTCTTCATCCTTCATGACGGGATAGGGTGTGCTGTACTCCGCCTCCTTGATCAAGGCCGTCTCTTCAGCCGTCAACTCCTCACCCCGCGCTTGCTTGGCTTGGGCGTGGTGCACCTTGGTGGTCTTCTGGTGGATCTTTTTGTCAAAGCCTTTGAGTTCAGACGGGTCCTGATCCATCACCCTCTCGACGCGGCTACGCTTGTCAAACTCGGTCACTTCGCCAGCCATGTAGAAAGTTGCAAAGGAGTCGTGAACATGGTCGTCAAAAAACCGGGCCACGTCATCGGGCAAAGGCTCAGGATTTTCAAAGTGGCTCAGTGCGAACGTTTCCCACTCGTCGAGCGAGGTGTGCGAGTTGGCACGAATCACCTGCCACTGATTAGCTTTGTAGCGGTATTCCGAGCCAAACTCCGGTTGGTTCGAATGACCATGGTCGTGATGCTGCCCGTGGGTGGATTTGCGGTGGCGTAGCAATTCCAAGTCACCAACCAGCAACCGGTTGGCGGATGACAAGTCTTCCTTGTCCTGCTCACTGCCGGCCTGGAAGTTGGCGGTGCTTTCCAAGGTGGTCAGGCGCATGGCTTTCCACCTGTAGAAGAGACCCATGTGGGACTTGAGCACGCCGCCGTTGCCCAATTCTTTGGCATAGGCATTCCAGGCGCTGGCCAGGTTGGCGTCGACTTCGAAGTCCCCTCGGTCTGTGGAAGCCATTTCACTGTAGGGAAGCAGCGGCACACCGGCCTCGCGAGCAGCCAAGTACATGTGCGCAAGCGGAATCTGCGACAGCAAGCTGCCTTGCCCCCCTCGCGCCTTTCCCTGCTCATTGGGGGCATAGCCTCCACCCACATCCGAGTGAGAACCCGGATAGAGGAACTCTTGCATGCCACGGCCGCTCTGACGGGTCACCGGAAAGTTCATCCGCATTTCATGCGCGGCAATGAGGTGCACTCCGTTGGTGACACAGCCTGGCAATGGCTCATCCACATAATTGGCCCAGGACCAATGTCCGTCAAAGATGGCCCCAGGCATGGGCAAGGTTTTGGCCACAGAGGCCGAGCCGCCCACGGATGCCACCACATCAAAGACACCCAAGAAATTGATCCCGGCCTTGATGCCCGCCAAGCATCCCCCTTCCAAAAGCTTGTCAAACAAGTGGCAGAACGCCACGGCTTCCGCACCGCCCCGGGAGAAACCAAACACAGACACCTTTACCGACGGTATTGCAGGTTTGGGTTTCTCTTTCAAGGCCGCCTTGATTTTATCTACATGCGGTGCAAACCAATCCTCGTGGGTGACACGTTTGCCGTCACGCTGATGTCCATTAGCCACCCGGCCGACTTCTCGGCCATAGGCTTGCACGAGCTCCCCAACCTTCTCGTCTTTGTAGATTGGCGTGCCTTCCTTTATGGTCAGGTAGATGGCATTCAAAGCCTGGAAAATACCCCAAATGATTCTCGCCAGTCCACCTTTGGCAAAGGCTTTACCTCCTGCACTTTCAGTGGGCTCCCCGATTTCCGGGAAAGCTGTGCCGACACCCGGAATGTAATAGCGGTAATAGCCGGCAGCGCCTTTTGCATCTGGAAAGGCTTGGTGCAGACGAGCCACATTGCTGTGACTCACTTCACTGGACGGTAACGGAGACTTTTGCTTTGGCGTTGGTGGTTCAACAGAGCTAACTGCCTTGCCTTCAGCTCTCGCCTTTGCCTCCAGCTTCCGGCGCTTCATGTCTGAGAGCGGTACAGCAATGCGCCTACCTTTGAGGTCGCGCTCCAGATTGTTGTTAGTGCCGTCAAAGAACAATCCCACCTGAACCGGGATGCTACAAGGCCTGCCGTTGTCATCCACACATGCCGACAAAAAGCTGAGTGCATCAGCTTTGGTTGTCAACTTGAGTGCGCTATCCGTCGGATGATAAGGCGCGGCTTTGGGAGGAGCTTGCATCTGCTCGGCCATTACGCGCCAGCCTTCCGCTTCCAACCTGTTGGCTTGATCGGCGCAGGAATAGGGTGACGAGGACTCCAACTTGCATAAGGTGAGACCACGACCTTCACTTCGTCGTCTTGGAAGATATGAATGTAGATTGAGCCTGTCTCTTCATACCGCTCAACTTCCACCACCTTTTCTTTATCGACGTGCTGAATGCCCACAGGCATATCCCAGCGGACAGTGACCTTCATGCCGGGATACCAGACCTCAGGGATGAGAGCGCAACACATGCCGGCGTTACCCGCGCCGTACTCACTCATGTTTCCACCACCTGCGCCGTCAACTGAGGCGAAGTAAATATACCGATCGGTGTGATTCACAACGCCCACCGACGCCGGCACCTTCTTTGGCCCGGTGTTTCGAGGCGCTGCAGCACAACCGACTAACGACAAAGCCAGAAGACCACTGGTCAGCCACATCATCCTGTTTGTTTTAATAAGCATGTAAGTCTCGTTGATCAAGTTGCAGCTTCGTCCGGCCGGGCGCAGCTTTCCCAAAACTCATCCGGTAAGGCATTCAGTTCATCGTCATAGCCATGTCCTGCTCGCGTGCGTTGCAACAGCTTTTGGAACGCAGGGTGTTGAAACGAATCAGGCACCAATGCCAGGCCCAGCATCACCAGCGCTTGCCGATCCGGCGCAGCATTCAGTGCGCCGCGATCAGCCTGCCGTAAGCAGGCCTGCACCTGTTGATGGATGCGCGCAGGCGTGTCATGCCGAAGCAGGTCTGGGCGGACATCGTCGATCCGGCTGAGGATGTGATCGGCCTCGCCGGCATCAACCAAGGCGTGAAAGCGCTTATCGTCCAGCTCCCAAATGCGCGAAGGGATCGAGTCCACCTCAGTGAGCCCAAGCCCTTGAAGACGCTGGACCTCGCCCTGCCGATCAAGGTAGTGCCATGCACGCAAGGGCGCCATCAACTGCTTGCCTTCAACATCTGTCAGCGCTGCCAGCAAGCTTGGCAGCACGCGGGTGTCACCCCACCGCACGGGCCACTCCAGGCCGTCAGCAGTACGGGCAAGCAGGTACGGTCGAAGATGTTGCACCAGCGCATCCGCAGCCACGCTGCTGACCAGCAAACTCCACATGGGCTTGCCATAGGCCCGCGCATGCAAAGCGGTCAGGTGCTCGGCCACTGTCTCTTTGTCGCCCTTCAATACGACGAGCCACAGCCCGACTTTGCCAAGCGCCGCTAATGCGGTTTGGTCATACAAGGCATACCGCGTGCTGTGCCGCCAAATTGGTGCGTCAAAGAACGTTTCGTCGAAAGCGCCATCAATCAAGATGAAGGGAAAGTTCGCCTCTCCGGAGGAGGTCGAGGTCACGCTCTCCAAACAGCGGGAGATCACGTCAGGTGCCCAAGGGTTGACGGCGAAGAACATGGTGTTGGCCTGACTTTCTAATCAAGCCCCGGCAGGTGCCGCAAAGGCGCTGCCCGACTTCATCGCCTGGAGCATGCACGCCACGCACACGCTCTTGGGGAAGGTCGGCATGGCCCAAGACTGCGTCGCACCCCCCACCATCGACTTCATCCCCGCCTGCACCGTGATCTTGCCCGGGCACTCCACCGTCAAGCTCCCACCATCGATCGTGATGCTGGCCCCACCACTCACCGCCAACACCACTCTCTTGGCCGCCGCGATGTTGACCACCCCTTGCGCCGTCTTGATTTCCAGCATGTCCCTGGAAGCGATTTGTGCGGGCCCGGCTTGCGCTTGCAAATTAATCGCCCCTTGGGCCGCGATCACCGTCAAGCCCTTGCCCGCCGCCTCGCTGCCCGGTTGAATTGCCCCAGCCAAGATGCCAATGGCCTGGCCCGTGTGGATGCGCGCCTGCCCACCCACTGCCCAATGCGTGTCCTGCCCACTGGCCACGGTGGTGGTGTCGTCACTGCTCAGGTGCAGATCCTGCCCGGCCGTCACGCCCACCCCGGCCTTGCCCACGATGGCGATGTTCGGATCGGCCATGTGTGGCACCTTGCCCGCACCTGTGCCGGTAGAGCGCCCCGCCGCATCGGCCAAGGCATGGGGCAATTGCTCAATGCTGACCATGCCGCTCAAGCTCTTGGTCAAAGCCGCCGCTGGGGCCAGTTGCTCGTTCAAGGCACTGTGGTTGGCCTGCCGGCTGCCGGCCGCGCTGGCCAGCCCTACTGTCTGGTGCGTGGTGGCGGCCTGGTGAAAGGTCTGCGCCAGTTGCTGCATCTGTTTGGCCAGCGCGATGCCCGCCGCGTTGTCGCCCGCGCCTTCGGCGGTCTGGCCTGCGCCATGGGCCAGGTTGTAGGTGCTCAGCATCACGCCGCGCACGGCCCGCACGCCGCCCCACGCGTCGGTGCGCAACTCAAAGCCCAGGCCGCGGAAGCTGCCCCGGTGGTTGTCGGCCTGGTGCAGCAGGTGGCCCATCTGCAACCAGGTTTGCGCTTGCGTGCTGTGCAGCTGCGTGCGCAGCTGGCCGGGCGTGTCATCAAACACAAGCTGGTTGTAGCCCTGGCCGCCAAACTCCTTGCTCTTGACGCCGCTCAGGGCCGCCGCGTTGTTCTGGCCTTCGGCGCCGTCGTTGGCCGCGCTGTGCGCCGCGCCGTGCCACGCGGGGCTGTTGCCCCCAATGCCCGAGCCCACCAGGTTCATCTGGCCGCTGGGGCTGTGGTCGGTCGATTGGGCAAAGGCGCTGGTTTCTTGGTCGGCCGCTTGCCCGCCCGGTGTGCGCGGCACGCCGCCTTCGCCTCGGCCGCTGTACAGGCTGGCTTGCACATAGGGACGGTCGATGTCGTTGTTCAAAAAGCCCACCAGCACCTCGTGCCCGATGCGCGGGATGAACTGGTGGCCCATGCCCGCGCCCGAGAAGCGCTGCATCACGCGCACCCAGCAGCTGTGGTCGCTGTGTTGGCGGCCTTCGCTTTGGGGTGCGTGCGGGTTCGTTTGCCAATGAAACTTGACTTTGACGCGGCCCAGCTTGTCGGTGTAAAGCTCATCCGCCCCGTTGGCCGTGGTGCTGCCATCCGGGCCGACCACGATGGCCGTTTGCATGCCCCGCGCGGTGGGGCGCGGGCGTGGCCGCAGGCCGGTGCCGTCCAGCAGCACGGCGCGCCAGGGCACGCTTCGGCGCAAGGCCTGGAACTGGCAGGCAAAGCCGGTTTGGGCGGCTTGCTGTTGCAGCTGCTGCGTGTCGATCAGGGCATCGTGGTCCAGTGACCGGCTCAGTTGGGGCAACTCGGCCTGCCCCAGGCTGGCCATGATCTTCTCGCTGAACTCCTTGGGCAGGTTGTTGACGCCATAAGCGTCCACGCCATGCACGAAGAACTCCTTGTCTTGCGCACTCAAACCAAAGCTGGCCAAGGGGTCAAGGGTGGATTGCGTGACCGCGATCCACGTGCCGGCGCGCAGGGTGCGCACGGTGCCACGGCCCAACCAGGTCTTGAAGCGGGCCTCGTGGGCCTCCTGCATGCGCGTGGCCGCAAACTGGGCCTCGGCCTGGTTGCCAAAGACGTAGTCGCCCGTGGGGTCGTAGCTGGTGAGCCAGCTTTGCAAGCTGGTGGCTTGCTCGCCGCCCCACTGGTGATGGGTGGGGGCGTCCGCCGTGATGGCGCTGTTGCTGATGTAGTCCCAACCTTGTAGCACGGTGGCGGTGGTGCCCACGCGGCGGATGGCGGCCATGGCCTGTATGCTGTCTTGCGCTTCCTGGCTGCTGCTGCGGTGAAAGCGGATGCCCTGGCCACCCGTGCTGCTGGCGCTGACCTGGTCTTGCGGCTGCTGGGCGCTGCTGGCAAAGAAGACCACGGTGTGGCCGCCCGGTGCGGTGTCGTCTTCTTCAATCCGATAGCACAGGCCTTCTTCGGCCAACAGGCGGCTGACAAAGTCGAGGTCGCTTTCGCGGTACTGCACGCAGTAAGCGCGCTGGCCGCCGTTGCGGGCGAACAGGCCTTGTGCCACGTGGCTAGCCACGTCTTCATCCCACTTCCAGGCGGCGATGGCGGCGTGGTCGGCGAACACGTCTTCCACGATCTCAATGAGCGATTTTTCTTGCCAGACGCGGCTGGTGAGCGTGTGGCCCAAGAGGGCGATCCACGGCTGCACCAGCAAGCCCTTGCGGGCCAGACCGCCATCGGCTTCCAGCGAATCGGCGCTGACCACATAACCACTGCGGCGCGCGCGGCTGCCGTCGGCCAGGGTGGTGTGCAGGGTGATGGGCCGGGCGTACAGATGCTTGAGTTCGACCTGGGCGTTGAGCAACAGGGCGTTGATGTACAGGGCAAAGGGCTGGGAGACGGCCTCGTGCAGCACGAAGCTTTCGACCATCAGGTCGGCGGGCAGGCTGCCTTCAGGGCCGCCGGGCGACGACAGGGTGTAAAGGCGGGCCTCGGTGCCCCACTGGCCGATGACGGCGGCCAAAGCGCGGCTGATCTCAGACTTGAAAGAATCCAGACCCATCGAGGGTTCCCTGACATTGTTTTATGTGTGCAAATGCAGGGGCGATTTTCAGGGCTGAATGGGTCGTGACAGGGCCCCCTTGATGGGGTGTCGGTGTAACGAGTTGAAAGCGTCGGAGTGCAGCGGTGGCCGGTCGCAAGGCCACCGCTTCCGCTCATCACTGCGGCACGTTGGCCGCCTGCGCCCGCGCTATCCCATTAGCGTGCTCCACCGGGCGGATGTAGCCCTTTTGCAAGGCCATGTCTGCCGCGAGCTTGTACTTGGCCATGTAATCTTCATGCGTGGGATACAGCGCCTTCAGCTTGCTGGCGTTGAAGACGTTGGTGTTGCCCCCGGCCACGCACGCGAACAAGTCCAAAAAGGCCAGTGAGCCGGTGGTGAAGTTGGCGTGGCCGTACTTGGCGATCGGCACGTCAATCTCCGGCAGGCGCAATCCACCCAGCGCGTTGCCGTGGGCGTCTTTCTTGATGGACCCCAGCCAGTCGCGCTGCAACCTGGGCGCGGTCGGTGGCGCAGTGCCGGTGCTCACCCAGTTCTTCAAATGGTGGATGGCCGCGATCTCGGTCGCGTAGAAGGGCATGGCGTTGTAGGGGTTGATGCACGTGGGGGGCACCCAAGCTACATCGCGGCCGCTGACCTCGGCGATGTTGTCCAGCAGGTACTGGTCGGCATGCGAGGCGCCGGCCACTTCCCACTGGCGGATCTTGTCGGTGTCGATCTGCTTGGACGTTCCGGAGCCCAAAGCGGCGTCCATCTCGGTTTGCAGCAAGAAGACGGGCATCTGGGTGTCGCTGCGGATGGCGGCGGTGGACGGCAGGTTGTCGCTGGAGGCCAGCTTGGCGCCCGTGGCCAGGCGGCCATGGATCAGCAAGCCATCAAACACCTGGTCCAGCGGCTGGATGGCGTTGGCATAGGTCAGCAAGCGCATGGCCGATTGCGAGTGCCCGGTGGCCAGGATCTTCTGCGGCTGCAGCCCGCCCAGCAGCACCGCGGACTGGTCTCGCACGGCTTGCGCGGTCTGGGACAGGATGTCGTAAGAGATGTCGTCGTCGGGGATGCTCATGGCGGCATAGCGGCTGCCGAACTGCTTGAGCTTTTGCACGCCCGTGACGCCCACCTTCTGCACGTTCACGCCGATGTAGGCATAGCCTTCGCGCAAGAGGGCCTCGTGGGCCATGCTCCAGTCCACGTCGAGCGGATAGCCCGTGCTGACGTTGAGCCATTCCACGATGACCACGCCGTTGAACTGGGCCGCGGTGGCCGGCCGGCGCACGATCATGATCGTGTTGTAGGGGTTGGCGCTGGACACCACACTTGCCGCCCACTTGCCATCGGCGCCCAAAGTGCCCGTGCCCTTGTATTTGCGGGCCAGGCCGCTGATGGTGAATTCGCGCTCCACGAACCGGCTTTGGGTGACCGGGTCCAGGCGGTCGCCGAAGCCGGGCGCTTCGGCGTTGGCGGTGACGGAAGCCTGAGGCGCTGCCGCCAGGCTCGGTGCGCTGGCGCACGCCAGCCAAGCGGCCAGACCGTACCAACGCACGATCGTCTTGCTGAGTCTCTTCATGGGATCTCCTTGAACGAATTGGGTTGCATGGCAGACATCAAGGCTGCGTCGCCAAGATAGTTCCATTCCATAACAACCAATCCGGGTAGAACCCCGCAAAGCCCCGCAGACCAGGGGTTGCCGTTCGGCAAGGTGGAAATGGCGGCTTCTCTGACAAGCGGTGAAGTCAAAGACCTACACGGGCACCGGACATGCGCATTGAAAATAATCACTACCCATCATCCTCATGAAGAAAACAATGCCATTGCCTTCCCATGTTGGTGCAACATCTTCCAAGCTTGTGGTGATGTGCGCGGTGCTTGCCGCCAGCGGCTTGGCCACCATGCCGGCCGGCGCGCAGCCGGGCCGCACTGATGACGGCGGCGCCCACTTGAAAGGCTGGTCTTTCGTTCTGGAGAATGACCTGCTGGGCACCCAGAAGGCAGAAGACCGCTGGTACACCAACGGCCTGCAGCTGATGCTGGCGTTTGACGAAGGCCGCGAGCCCGAGGTGCTCAAGCCCACCTTGTCATGGGGACGGTGGATGGTGCCCCAGGACTGCGAAGGCGATGGTTGCAACCTGACCTTGAACACGGTGCTGGGCCAGAACATCTACACGCCACGCGAAGTGAGTGTGGCAGAGCCTCAAACGCGGGACCGGCCTTGGGCAGGGTGGCTGTATGGCGGCATCGGCTTGTCCAACTTCAGTGGCAACCGGCACCAGATGCTGTCGGTCAAGGCGGGGCCCACGGGGCCGGCCTCTTTGGCCGAAGGCACGCAGAAGGCCGCGCATTGCTGCTTGGGTTCGTCCAAGGAACCGATGGGTTGGGACAACCAGTTGCGCCCCAGACTGGGCGTTCAGCTCGGTTATCTGTCCACGCATTACCATTTTGTCGACAGCCCCGTGGGCCTGCAAACCTCTTGGGGCGGCGCCGTGGGCAATGTGCACACCTTCTTGCGGGGCGCCGTAGCCGTGACCTGGAGCCCGGCAGGCGGCCAAGGCCGAAGGCTCCAATCAGGGGGGCTGGACGAGGGCGAGTTTTTCACGCCTGATTTCAGCGCGCACCCCACGCGAGGCACCTTCATGGACAGCCTTCGCCACACCGTGTTCTACGCACACATGCAGGTCAGTGCGGTGGCCTACAACGTGTTCCTGGAGGGGCGCACTTACAAAGGCCGCTCAGAGATCGATCCCGAACGCCTGGTGGGCACTTCAACGGTGGGGTTCGTGGTGCCTTTGGGCGAGCGGGGCCAGCACAAGCTGGGCCTGGCCTGGAAGAGGCGCACGCCCGAGTTCGAGGTGCGTGGCGCTGATGCCAACCGGGATCGTTACCAAAGCTGGGGCGTGCTCAGCTACTCGCACGACCTATGAGGCCGTCAAAGCACGCCCCAAGGCTGCTTAATGCGCCTCGCTGTGCGTCTGGCCTTGCTTGGACAGCAGGCGCCGGGTGATGTCCTGGTTGTCCAGGTGCACCAGATCCTTGTCCAGCGACTCGGTCACCACCTTGCCCACTTGGGGCGACAGCGCTTGGCGTAACACACCCAGGAAGCGCGGTGCCGCCACCAGGGTCAGGTGCTCGAACCGTTGTTGCTGAAAGGCTTCGGCCAGATGCGCAGCCACGCGGCGGGCAAAGCGTTCCGCTTCTTGGTGACGGTCGTCCTCGCCTGCTGCGCTGGTGGTGGTGGCCGGGCGCGATTGAGCGCCGCCATGCGCGCCGCCGCCTTTGGCCACCACACCGCCCGTGCGCCGGCCTTCCGCGTCATGGCGGAACTCAGAGCCCTTGGCGTGCGCATCAGGGTCGGTGATTTCTTCAACGCTGTCCAGCTCGCCGGTGTCAGAAGGGCCTGCCAGGATGCGGGCGATGGCCTCGTCGGCCACCACCACCCAGGTGTTCTTTTTCATGGTCTGCTCCTATGGTGTGGATTGGTTCTGAAAAGTGGCAAAGGCTGTGCCCACCGCCGTGGCAGCATGGTTTAGGATGCACACGGGCCGCACCCCATCGTGTGGCCACGTCGCTCGGACGGTTCCGGGCGCTCACGTGAAAGTCATCCCATGTCTGCTTCTCCAGGCAAGCGCCGCTTTGCGCGCATTGATCGCCTCCCCCCTTACGTCTTCAACATCACGGCCGAACTGAAACTGGCCGCACGCCGCCGTGGCGAAGACATCATCGACATGAGCATGGGCAACCCCGATGGGGCAACCCCGCCGCACATCGTTGCGAAGCTCACCGAAGTGGCCCAGCGGCCCGACACGCACGGCTACTCCGCGTCGAAAGGCATCCCGCGTTTGCGCCGCGCGATCTCGCATTGGTACAAGGACCGGTACGCGGTCGACATCGACCCGGACAAGGAAGCGATCGTCACCATCGGCTCGAAAGAAGGCCTGGCCCATCTGATGCTGGCCACGCTGGACCGGGGCGACACGGTGCTCGTGCCCGATCCTTCTTACCCCATCCACATCTACGGCGCGGTGATCGCGGGGGCGGACATCCGCTCGGTGCCGATCGTGCCGGGCGTGGACTTTTTCGCCGAGCTGGAGAAAGCCATCCGAGGCAGTTATCCCAAGCCCAAGATGATGGTGCTGGGCTTTCCCTCGAACCCCACGGCGCAGTGCGTGGAGCTGGACTTCTTCGAGCGCGTCATCGCCCTGGCGCGCAAGCACGACATCTTCGTGGTGCACGACCTGGCTTACGCCGACATCGTGTTCGATGGCTGGAAGGCGCCGTCGATCATGCAGGTGCCCGGCGCCAAGGACATCGCGGTCGAGTTCTTCACGCTCAGCAAGAGCTACAACATGGCCGGCTGGCGCGTGGGTTTCATGGTGGGCAACCCCGACCTGGTGGCCGCACTGGCCCGCATCAAGAGTTACCACGACTACGGCACTTTCACGCCCTTGCAGGTGGCGGCGATCGCTGCCTTGGAAGGCGATCAGCAGTGCGTGAAAGACATCTGCGCGCAGTACCAAAGCCGGCGCGATGTGCTGTTCAAGGGGCTGACTGAGGCGGGCTGGGAGGTCGACTGCCCCAAGGCCTCGATGTACATCTGGGCGCGCATCCCCGAACACTACCGCGCGCTGGGGTCGCTGGAGTTCGCCAAGCAGCTGATGGAGAAGGCCAAGGTGTGTGTGTCACCCGGCATCGGCTTTGGCGACCATGGCGATGACCACGTGCGCTTCGCCTTGATCGAGAACGAGGCGCGGATCCGTCAGGCGGTGCGGGGCATCAAAGCAATGTTTAAGGCGGATGGGGTGAGAGCTTTCGGCGCGACTTGAGCCTGAATCCCCAATGTGTTTCACGGTGTTTCAGATCCTTGGGGTGGGCTCGCCATCGGTTCAGGTGGTCACCCCTTTGCAGCAGCGTTCATCGTGTTCAGAATGAACGGCCAGTCCACGTGCTGGTGAATTTATAAACTACCGAGGGAACCCATGAAAACACTTCACCAAGCAACGCTTGTGCTGGCGCTCGCCACGTTAGCCATGCCAACTTTCGCGTTCTACCAGGTTCTCGAAGAGACGGCGAGGTTGGAAATCGCACCCGGAAACATCAGATCGGAGCATGTGATTTACGATGCAACGCCCATTCCTTCTGTCGATGAGCGTGATTACCACGCCTTCGATCAGATCTTGGAAACCCCCACGTCCAGACAGGTCGTTCAGGCAAGCCTCGAGCGATCAGTTCCGGGCCGAAATGGGGAACGCCACCACCTGGCACTGCAAGTCTTTGCATCCGCATCCGGCGAAACGCTGAGCAACATTACCCAAAAAATCAACTACGAGGTGGTGTTTGACATCTTCAAATTGTCTGACTTCTCCCTCTACAACTCATTGGGATCGACCCTGGAGAAGGTGGCGCCCGACCAGACGCGGCAACTCATCGCGTTTGCACCTGCAGCCCCCAATGACCCCGAGTATTACTACAACAATGACCGGCTTGCGCGGATGACGCCTGGCAGGTATGCCGTCACCATGAACGTGGAATTCAGGCCCTTTGACATCCTCTTGGCCACCGGCGGCACACATAGTTTTTTCTCATCATTTCAGGTGTTTCAATCGTCGGTGCCAGAACCGAGCGCCTGGCTTTTGCTGGCCGGTGGCGTTGTTGGCGTTGTTGGCGTTCTTGCCATGCGTGGGCGGCCTCGTCAATCGCTGGCTGCGGTCAGCTGAACGCTCATTGTCTTGGCGAAAAGCGGAGTCGCCCAGCAAGGACGCTCCGCTTTTTCGTTCGCGCTGACGCTTCACCGCTTGATGCGACCTCAACGCCCGCCGTCAGGCAGCTCGATCTTCACTTCCAGC
>PNKV01000023.1 GCA_013822685.1 Leptothrix sp. (in: b-proteobacteria) | reverse complement strand
CGGCAGATCTATCCCACTCGCGATCAAGCCAGGAGCGATGTCTTCAACTACATCGAGATGTTCTACAACCCAAAGCGGCGCCACAACACTGCCGGAAGCGTTTCGCCGGTAGAGTTCGAACGGCGCCATTTTCAACGGCTCACAAGTGTCTAGGTAAGCCGGGGCGATTCAAAATCAGCTTGGCCGAAGCTCGCAAACAGGTGATCAAGCTCAAGGGCGAAACGTCCACGGGCAAGGATCCCCAGGCCGAAGAAAAGGCTCGTAAGGCGGTCATCACTCTTGATGACTTCATGACGGACCACTACCTGCCTTTTGTGATGCCTCGCAAGCGCTCATGGAGGCGGGATGAGGAGCTTTACCGCATCCGTATCAAGGACCCCTTCGGGCATCTGCGCTTGAATCAGTTGGACCGCAAGGCCTTACAAACCTTCCACGCTTCACTGCTAAAAAAGAACCTGTCGCCTGCCTCGTGTGATCACCACATCAAACTTTTACGGTATGCCTTGAACATGGCCGTGGAGTGGGAAATGCTGGCGGTCAATCCGGTCAAGGGCATCAAGCTGTTTAACGCGGACAACAAAGTGGAGCACTACCTCAACGATGAGCAACTAGAAAGGCTGCTGCATGTGTTGCGCACGGACGCCAACCGAACGGTTTGCTTCATCTGCATGTGGTTGCTCAGCACTGGCGCTCGCCTCAACGAGGCCCTGCAAGCGACCCATAGTCAGATTGATGCGACTAATCGTATATGGCGCATCCCCGCAGCTAACAGCAAGTCCGGCCGTGGCCGCGTCGTGCCGCTGAATGACTCGGCGCTGTACGTTTTGGCGCAGTTGGGCAACGAGCATTCGCACCTGTTTATCAATAAAAAGACGAAGCTGCCTTACACGACGATCATGAAAGTCTGGGACCGCCTCCGCACTACAGCGGGTGTGCCCCACATACGCATCCATGATCTGCGCCATGGCTACGCATCTCTGTTGATTAACGGTGGACGCAGCATCTATGAGGTCTCACAGATTTTGGGCCACGCCGATGTAAAAGTCACCCAACGCTATGCGCACTTGTCCAACAAGACGTTGCAGGAGGCGGCGAACACCGCATCAGTGCTGGTCAAGCCTGTGAAGGCTGTCGAGGCTGCTTAAGCGGCTGTTGTAGTGTTACGGAGGTGGTGCTTCGGCACCCCTCTTTTTCATCACGAAAAGCCAAATTACAGCCAGTTTTAAATTCGGTATGGCTTGTGCAAACCCGAACGCCTGACCCCATTGACCACCATTAAAAGAAGCCCCAAACCTGCCAGGATATTCGTTGACGGTTCCGGCACAGAAGATACAGTACCTTTAAAGGTCCAAACGGGAAAAGCGTACCCTTCAATTCGACCTAGCGGAATTAGAGTAGTGCCAAAATCCTGTATTGCGCTCATCTCCGCTTTCGTGCCAACCATTGTGGGCCCGGGAGCAAAAAGCACCTCTGTCACAAAGTTCGCGTAGACTGCATTAGCCTTGTTGAGCCCTAAAGTATCGCCGTATAGCTGAACGATACTAAAAGGTTTTTGTTCAGGATGGCCGAAATGGTCGCCGATGCTGACAATAGAAAAGGCTGACGGATATGCTGCGCCATTGCCAATGAGTTGGGTATAAATCGCAGTCAACGCCTCACCAGCTTCGTCCCTGGTCGAAAAAACAGATGCTGGCCCCGGATAAAAAATTTCTGGAGTTACCCAACCTGTTGTGGGACCGTATCCAAAATCGACATCATAAATACGATCTCGAACAATAAGATCTATTCCGCCAATGATGCTGTTCCCTCGCATTATTCGGGTCGCAGCAAATGCCTGACCGGCCATAGTGGTGGTGATAACAGCGCCAATTGCCAAATGAATCGCTTTCATCCAATCTCCCCTTTAATTGTTTCGTTCGGCAGGATCGTTTATCCGCTCACTTTCGTCAATCCCCGAACTCTGGTGACGCCTGCAGGGCCCAATTCACCATCGCTGAATTGCAACGGAAGTTTAGAACGGGTCCATCAAAGGCAGTTTGCCTCCCCTCGCTCTCTGTACGCGCCTGGCCCGCCCCGCCTCGGCCCATAGTGGACCCCAGCGCCGCCGTTCAGGGCCGCCCCTCCCTGCCCCACTTACCCGCCCCGCCGGGGCACCATCGGCCGCTATTCGCCGCAAGTCCCAAAGGCCGCTCCAAGTAAAGTCGCGTTGCCAGGCATAGTCGGGGCTCGCTCGGCCATGAGCTCTGCAACTCCTTGAATTGATTCAACTTTCCTAACAAATCAGGCAGCCGGCACTAGGCCGGGTTCGGTATAAGTTCGGTTAAGGGCTCTGGCCACAAAGCACATCAAAAAAATGCCTTAAAATTCTTCAGCTTTCGCCCATAGATGCTCGACTGGATACCATGCTGTTAATCCGTAGGTCCCTGGTTCGAGCCCAGGTCGAGGAGCCAAATAAGCGAAGCCCTGTACGAAAGTACGGGGCTTTTTGCTTTGTAAACCACCTCGCAATGAACCAGACGAGTCCCAAAGCCATGCGCCCGAACATTCTCAAAAAAGTCTCTGTGATTTGCATTGCCTTGCTGTTGACCGCTTGCGCGGGCGCCCCCACAGTCAAGCTTGATCCAACCAGCAAGCAATCGATTCAAAGTGCCTCGATCAAAACCGAGGTGGCCATGCCTGCGGACATGTTCTACCAGGGGCCGGCCCAATCCATTGGGATGGGCGTTGGCGGGTTGATTGGCTATGCCATAACGCAAAACATGACCAGCGACAAAGACGCGGTCAAGGCAACTTTGACGGCACACAATATCAATGTCGGCCAACTGGTGGCCTCGGAATTTGCCAATGAGCTGCGTTCAGCTGGAAAAATCCCCCTGGCAGAAGGCAGCAACGCCGGCAATGCCGAGTTCAAGCTTGAAGTGGTGGTATTTGGCATTGGCCAGACCCAAGGCTTTGCCTCCACGCTTTACCCGACCCTTGGCGTGAATGGCACCTTGACCAGCAAGGAAGGAAAGGTGCTCTGGCAACGGTATGAATACGTGACCCCGTTGAACAAGGAAAACACCATTGGCGCCGAACCAGCAGCCTACGTCAAGGATCCGGAATTGCTGCGCAGCGCCTTCAAGAAGGCCGCCGGCATTGTCAGCCGGATGCTGATTGAGACCCTCTGATTCCGCTTCCTTTGAACTGACTTCGTCCATGAGTACCCTGCCAGCCTGCCCCCAGTGCCAATCCGCCTTCACCTACGAAGACGGCACTCAACTCATCTGCCCTGAATGCGGCCACGAGTGGTCAGCGGCGTCTGCCGCGTCGCCGGCACCCGATGACATCCGCGTTGTGCGCGATGCCAACGGCAATGAGCTCAAGGATGGCGACACCGTCACGGTGATCAAGGACTTGAAGGTCAAGGGCTCTTCGCTCGTGGTCAAGGTGGGCACCAAGGTCAAGAACATCCGCCTGTCCGACGGCGATCACGACATCGATTGCAAGATCGACGGCGTTGGCGCCATGGGTCTGAAATCAGAATTCGTCAGGAAGCTCTCATGAAACCAATCCAAGCTGGCGACCACGCCGAAATCATTGAAGGTGCCCTGGGCACCAAGGGGCCCAACGTGGGCAAGAAGGTCCGCGTGGTGTGCCTGCGTGGGGAGCACAGTGAGCACGGGCGCATCTGGAAGGTCGAGGGCGAAGGCTTGATCAGCGAATACGGCGCAGTGGGGACGACGGTGGACTGTGCTCAGTCATGGCTGCGCAAAATTGAGCCGCCTGAAGAGACTTCTGAGAAAGGCGCCGAGAAGGAAGTGGACGCCCCTCTGATGCAGTCATAGCCAAGGACCGTCCCCCTCCGGACGCCCGAGGAAACTCAAGGGGATCGGCGGACTGTCATGAAGGCACATGGCGCGTTCGCTAAGATCTGAATGGTTCGAGGTACCGCTCCCTTCGCCGTCTCACGGCCGCGCCCGGTACAGGCGCTGGTTCGGGAGAGGTGCCTCATCATGAATCCCCAAACATCCGCCTGGCTTGTCCTTGCAGCCAGCGTCCTCGCGGAGGTGCTGGGCACTCTCTGGTATCAGGAAGCCACCTCTGTTTTGCGCTTGGCGGGACTAGGTTGCATCGTGGTTGGCGTGATCGCGCTCAACCTCAGTGCCAAGTAGGGTGGTTGATCAAACTCCCCCAAAACATCGTTGCCGCTTGCCTTGCCTTTCCGGCCTGCAGGCTCGCGTAAACCCCCAGTCCTGGCCAACTTGTCGGATGCCAACATGCGGCACCAGGGCAACGCTGCCCTGCCATTCATAACACATGGGAGAACACATGCACCACTTCGTTCAACAAGCGGCCCGCTTTGGCGTGGCCGTGGCACTCATCGCATCATCTGTGGCTGCTCAGGCCGCACTTATCGACAACCACGTAGTGGTGGGACCGACCTACAACGGTGTAGGCGCCCTACCCGGTTACGAGCAGGCATATTCAATCCGTCTGGGCACCGGCTCCTGGCCTTTTCCCTACGTCGACCTGCATGTGGATGCGGCTACGGGCAAGAGCAGTTATGCCAGCATCACCGCAACGCCGTCCTATCTGACCTACGTTCAAAGCGTGAACATCGCCCAGGTGAAAGCGGGCGACGAGATATCGGCTCGCACGCTGACCGATGGCAGTCTGCCGTCCTTTGTGAAGGTGACGGCATTTTCATTCCAACAACCCCAGCCGGTTGAGTACTTCCAAGTCAATCCGTTGACCTCGGCCACGGGAACCGACCCCGACATTTACCTGGGTTTCTCGTACACCGACACGCAAGGCCTGAACCCCGCTTATGGCTGGGCCCACCTGCGCTATACCCAGGCCGCCGGCCTGAGCTTGGTGAGCAGCGCCATGACCACGTCTGACGCTGGCATCTTCGCCCTCACGCGCAACACCATCTCTGCGGTGCCCGAGGCCAGCACCACAGCCATGTGGGGTGTGGGCCTGTGCGGCATCATGGGATTGGCGGCCGCGCGCCGTCGCCAGCGGAGCCTCCGATGAAATCGCACGAAGTTCGCATCATCAGCCAGACGATCAATGCGCCGATCGCAGCAGCGTACAACTTCGCACAAAGGCCAGAGAACTTTCCAAAGTGGGCGGCTGGGCTATCGAAGTCGCTCCACAAAACCACCGAAGGGTGGGTGGCGGACACGCCTCAAGGAAAGGCCATCGTGCGCTTCAGTGAGCCGAATGCCCACGGCGTCCTTGATCACTGGATCAGCATGGCAGGCAAGACCGAGGTGTACATCCCCCTGCGCATGATTGCAAACGGCAGTTGCACAGAAGTCGAGCTGGTGCTGTTTCGTCAACCTGAGATGAACGACCTCGATTTTGAGCACGATGCTGGCTTGGTCTTACAAGATCTCAATGCACTGAAAAAACTCCTTGAGGCAAGCCAATAACGTCAGCCCTGGCAAATTGGAAACGCTTCACGCAGCGATGCGTGGAGGCGTTCTGGCCTGATTACTATTGAAGTATGCTCAAAACATGCGCTTGGCCGACTTCATCGAGTTAAACATGGAGACGATTCTCTCGGAGTGGGAGACGTTCGCCAGAAGCTTGTTACCAGCATCAGCTGAGCTGGACATGGCCGTGCTGCGGGATCATGCCGAGCAGATCCTGCGGGCTGCCGCCTTGGACATGCGAACCAGTCAGAACCGGCGCGAGCAGGCGGCCAAATCGCGGGGTGAATCCGAGCACTCTCAGCACGCCCCTGAAACTGCCGCTGAAACTCATGGTTTGCTGCGCGCCACGGATGGCTTCACCTTGAAGCAGTTGGTGGCAGAGTTCCGCGCACTCAGGGCGACCGTGTTGAGGCTTTGGGCAGACAAGTGCGAGCCGGGGCCTGACACGCTGAGTGACATGACCCGGTTCAACGAGGCCATTGACCAAGCTGTGGCGGAGTCGGTGGATTTTTTTGCTGCTGAGACCGAACGCTGGCGCAATTTGTTTCTGGGGGTGTTGGGACATGATCTCCGGGGGCCGCTCAACGCGATTTTGCTGACCTCGCAGCTTCTGTCCAAACTCAACAGTGGAACGCCCACCAGCAAGCTCACCGCGCGGCTCATGAATGGCGCAGAGCGCATGAAGCAGCTGCTGGACGACCTGCTTGACTACAACCGCGCATCCCTGGATATCAGCATTCCGGCGAACTTTGCCTGTGTGGAACTTGCCGAGGTCTGCGAAGAAGAAATCGAACTTCAAAGGGCTGTCTGGCCAGAGAACGCGATCGAGTTGATTGCAGAGGGGGCGACTCAGGGTGTGTGGGACGCGGCTCGGTTGAAACAGGTGCTGGGAAATCTCATCTCCAATGCCGCCAAGTACGGCGATCGTGGTGCGCCGATCATCGTGCGTTTGGAAGGAAGAGATGAAGGGGTGGTGTTCTCTGTCGAGAACTCAGGGCCGACGATCGCGGCAAGTGCAGTGAAGTCGCTGTTCGAGCCCTTGCAACGGGCTGCTCATGGTGATGAAGAGACCGAACGCACCAGCCTGGGACTGGGGTTGTTCATCGTCCGCCACATCGTTCGCGCACATGGGGGCACCGTTTCACTGACATCCGAGAATCGGAAAACCGTCTTCAAGGTCAACCTGCCGATGAACGCGGCCGCCCACAGTCCATGAACTTCAAGAAGCTCGCCTTCACGTCTCTGGCCGCCCTTGCCATCGCCGCCACCGCTGGCTGGCTTTCGCTCGACAAAGAGACCCGAGCGCTGCTGGCCACGCGCCCCACCAACGCCAACGTCCTCTTCTGGACCCAGGCCCAGCGCGACGCAGGCTTCCGCGCGCTAGACCGGGCGCCGATCCTGGCCAAATCACGCGTCATACCCGCCAGCGCCAACACCTTGGCCTTGCCGCCAGGCCCGCCACTGAAGTTGCCGGTGGACGTTGATGCCTTCATGGCCGGCCAGCGCAGTGCGGCCCTCATCGTGCTGCACGACGGCAAGGTGCGCCTTGAGCGCTACGGCCTGGGCTTCGATGCCGACGGGCGCTGGACAAGCTTCTCGGTGGCCAAGTCGGTCACGTCCACCCTCGTGGGCGCGGCCATCCGCGATGGCTTCATCAAAAGCATGGATGACAAGGTCACTGACTACATCCCCGAGATGAAGGGTTCGGCGTATGACGAGGTCAGCGTGCAGCAGTTGCTGACGATGACCTCAGGGGTGCGCTGGAACGAAGACTATGCCGATCCCAACTCGGACGTGGCGCGCTTCAACAACCACAAGCCCGAAGAAGGCGTCAATGCGCTGGTGAGCTACATGCGCCGCCTGCCCCGCGATGTGCCCGCGGGCACACGTTGGCATTACAGCACCGGCGAGACCAACCTGATCGGCATCGTGCTGGGCCGGGCCGTCAAGAAACCGCTGGCCACCTACTTGTCAGAAAAGATCTGGGGGCCGGCTGGCATGGAGCAGCAAGCCACCTGGATTTTGAGCAAGACGGGGCAAGAGATCAGCGGCTGCTGCATCCAGGCCGCCGCTCGAGACTACGCCCGCTTTGGGCTCTTCATCGCCAACGGCGCCCGTGTCAACGGGCAAAGCATCGTGCCCGAGGGTTGGCTGGCCCAGGCCACCACCACGCGTGTGGACATTGGCCAGCCAGACCGGGGCTATGGCTACCAATGGTGGACATTCGCCGATGGCAGCTTCATGGCACGCGGCATTTTTGGCCAGGGCATCTTCATTGATCCCAGGCGCAAGCTCGTGATCGTCACCAACGCCAACTGGGCCGGCGGCGCTCGCGACGCCGTGGCGGCTGCAGCACGCGAAGGCTTCTTCAGGGCAGTGCAAAAGGCGGTCGATGATGAGGGGGAAGGCTGATGCCCCACCGCGAACTTTTGTGGGTGCACGCTTCCCTGCCGCTGGCCTTTGCCTTTTAGAAAGTCGAGATCGACTGCCCCGCGGCCGACGGACGCCAGCACTACAAGGAGCAACACAAAGCCGGTGGCCACGACGACAGCGAATTTGGTCCCCGGCTTCATGGCTTTTCCCGCTTCAGGGGTGGCTGTGGTTGCGGGCTGCTGCCATCGCTGGCTTGTGCGCCCTTCTCTGCTTCTGCGCCTTTGTCGGGCTTGCCTGAAATCAAAGACGCCTTGCTTGATCGGCCGTAGCCCTCACGGACGTTCTCTTGTGCGGTGGTGGGGGGCTCTTCATTGGGGCCCCTGGATACTTTGCTGTTCATGAGCTGCTCCTTGAGACGAGTGGATCACGTCTCAAAGAGGGCAATTTTGGTGCCGCGTCAGAGCGCAGGTGTCGCACCAGATCGCGGTAGTGAAGGAGCAACTCGCGGATGAGGTCGGACACCGGCATCGTTCCGCCAAAACTTCGATTTCCACGATGGTTCTTATCGTTTAATTCGAATTTACGCGAAGTATTTGCGCTGCTAACTTGGCCGATCCTGAAACAGAAAGAGGATTGCCATGAAGTGCCCAACCTGCCCAGACACCACCTTGACCATGTCCGAACGCCAAGGGGTCGAAATCGATTACTGCCCACAGTGCCGCGGCGTTTGGCTTGATCGCGGAGAGCTCGACAAGCTGCTGGAACGCTCAAATGCGCAGGAACCTTCGCGTGCCGCTGCGATGCCGGATGCCCGCCAACCACAAGCACCACGCCGCCCTGACTTCGTGGACTCGGATTACAACCACGGGCAAGGGCAACGGCACTACCGCAAAAAATCGTGGCTCAGCGAGATTTTCGACTGAGCATGAGCCAGACCGTGCCATGCGCGGCCAGGCCAATGCCCCAACCCCAGGCCACGATGCTGGCCCAATCGTGCTCGGCCGAGGTGGTCTGGTTGATGCGCCACAGGCCCGCCACCACGATGACGTAAACCACGGCGTGGATGACGAAGCTCAGTTGCAACAAACTGCGTTGACGGGTGGCCATGGTGCGGTCCAGATTCAGGTTGAAAGACCCTGGAATCTAGGCCTCAGGCCCGAACCTGAATCGCCTTTGGCCGCCACGGGTTTGACTGCTGGCGCCAAAGATGTAAGCACATGATTGCGCAGCCCGCGTGCGTCCAAAATCTGGCTCATCCGATAGGACAATGGACCTCCCGCAACAAAGAGCCATCCTGCAGATGGAAGCCCCATGACTCAAGAGAAAAGCCCTTCGTCCGAAACGATCGCCGGATGGGATTCCACCACCGTGGCCGGCAAAGGCGTCAGGCTGCGCTTCCTCAGCCAGGGGAAAAACCCGGGGCAACTTGAGTCAGGCACCTGGGTCACATTGAGCGCCAAACAGTGCGAAATCCTGGCCGAAGAACTACTGCAGCAGTCGAAAAAGATCTAACAGGTGGCCGAGGCCGCAGTTGCCGGCGGGCTGGTGCGCCGGCCCCAGGCAATCGCGGGCAGCTCCACGTGCTTGTGCAGCAGTGCAGAGGCGACCAATGTCGCTGGCACGGCCACCAGCAACACCGCCCAGGCGGTCGGCAACAGGCCCATGCCCAGTTGCGTCACGCACACCCACGTCACCAATTGCAAGATGGGCATGTGGATCAGGTAGGTGGCGTATGAACGCTCACCCAGCCAATGCGCAATGGGTGAGTTGAACGCTTTGGCGAAGGTCCACCGTGCGCCCTGGCTGACATGGTCGGAGGCCGACTTGTTCAGCAGCATCATGCAGACAAATGCCGCCCACGCCAGGATCGGGTTGGTGCCGGCAGCGCTCATCAGCACGCCCGAGGCCAACACCAGCAACGCCAGCGGGAAGGCCGACAAGCCCTTGTCCGCCTTGAGCCAAAAACGGGTGGCCATGCCCACGCCAAAGTAAAGCGCAGCCCCGGGCAACACGCTGGGCAGCATGAACTCGCCAAACACCCCTTTGGTGTACAGCCTGTAGCCCCAGATGGCCAACGCAGCCAGCACCACTTGCCCCACGCGGTGAGTGGCCAAAGCGACCGCCAAAGGTGCCACCAGGTAAAACTGCCACTCCAGCGACAGGCTCCAGGCTGGCCCCAGAAACATGTATTGAGATTCGTACAGCACCTGGCTGGAAATGGCCCCGTGCAACATGGACAGGTGTGCGGCCAAATGCCAAGGCCAATCACCACGGGCCAGGCTGTCGGATTGCATGAGCAAGCGCTGCGTGGCTGGCGTCAGCTCACCCCAGGGCTGCGGCAGAAAAGTGTCAAAGGCCAAATAGGTGCCGCCAATGCCGGCCAGCAAAGCGACGGCATAAACCGGGTAGATGCGCAAGAACCGCCGCGTGATGTAGCGGCGGTAAGGCTCGCGGCGCTCCAGCAGCAAATGCGTGACCACAAAGCCGCTGAGGATGGTGAACACCATGACCGCACCATCGGCCAGCTGGCCCATGGGCTTGGCCAGCCATGGCAGCAGTTGGCCAAGGCCGGTGTACGACAGGATGTGGCCAAACACCACCGTCCATGCCAGCCAGGCCCTGAGCCCTTCCAGTCCGCCAAACCTCCGCATCGTGTCCGCCCCGGGCCAAAGGGGCGGATTTTAAGGCTCAGACTTCGGGTGGATCCATGAAGCGCTGGAAGTGGCGGTGCTTGGCAATCGCGGCCTTGAACATGGCCACCGTGGTGACCGCGTCCGCCGCAGCGCCCACGATGACGCCTGGGTCAGGCTCGCCCCAAGGCAGATCGGGCGAGGCCCCGGCCGCTTCCAGCAAAGTGGCGCCAGCGCCCAGCACCAGGATCGGCTTGCAATGCCGATACTGGTCGCGCACGAACTCCAAAGCCGGCCCCACCCCGACCAGCGAGGCAATGGCCGCCTCGCCATCGGGAATGACCAAGGCGTCGTACAGCACCGAGGGTGAGGCTTCCAACGTGATGTCGACGTGGATGGGTGTGTCGGCCAAGGCTTCGACCGCGCCCAGCTGCACGCCCACAAAACGCGGCACCGCCCCTTCCTGGATCAAGGAGGTGTAGATGGCCTTGAGGGATTCGGGCTCAACGCCATCGGCCACCAACAGCGCCACGCGGCGCGCTTTGATCGAGCCATCGCCCGGCCGGGCCAGCAATGACAGCGCTGGAGACGGCTCGTACACGGGCGCCGGTTGGTCGGTGGCCAAGGGCATGGGTGCGGGCACCAGGATGCCCAGGCCGGTGGCCACGCCCAAGGCCAGGTCGGCATCAACGTTGGCCAGCATCGACACCACCCGCTCGCGGATGGCCTGGATCTGCACGCGAGTCAACTCAAAGCGGTATGCCTTGATGATGTGTTCTTGCTCGATGGGCGTCTGGCTTTGCCAGAACAAGGTGGCCTGGGCATAGTGCTCGGCAAACTTCTCGGGCTTGCCGCGCACCTTGTCTTCCGCCACCGGTTGGGGGAAGGACGTGAAGCCCGTCATGCGCCCCGCCTGGAAGGGGCAACCACCGCCCAGCGAGTTGGGCTCGTAAGACACACGGCCACGGTGCACGGCCTGGCGGTGCATGCCGTCACGCTGGTTGTTGTGCACCTGGTTGACCGGCGAATTGATGGGGATCTCGTGGAAGTTGGGCCCACCCAGGCGCGAGATCTGGGTGTCCAGGTAAGAGTGGATGCGGCCTTGCAGCAAGGGGTCGTTGCTGAAGTCGATGCCGGGCACGATGTGGGCGGTGCAAAACGCCACCTGCTCGGTTTCTGCAAAAAAATTGTCGGGGTTGCGGTTGAGCACCATCTTGCCCACGATCGTCAGGGGCACGAGCTCTTCCGGGATGATCTTGGTGGGGTCCAGCACATCGAAATCAAAGTTATCGGCCTGGTCCTCGGTGAAGATCTGCAGGCCCAGCTCCCACTCCGGGAAGGCGCCCGCCTCGATGGCCTCCCACAGGTCGCGGCGGTGGAAATCGGCATCGGCCCCGGCAATCTTGACAGCCTCGTCCCAGTCCAGCGAGTGGGTGCCGGCCACGGGGTTCCAGTGGAACTTGCAGAACACCGACTCGCCGGCCTCGTTCACCAGCCGGAAGGTGTGCACGCCAAAGCCTTGCATCGTGCGGTAGCTGCGTGGAATGGCCCGGTCGGACATCTGCCACATCAGCATGTGGGTGGACTCGGGCATCAGCGAAACGAAATCCCAGAAGGTGTCATGGGCCGATGAGGCTTGCGGCATGGCATGGTGCGGCTCGGGCTTGACGGCGTGGACCAGGTCAGGGAACTTCATCGCATCCTGGATGAAGAAGACAGGGATGTTGTTGCCCACCAGGTCCCAATTGCCTTCGTCGGTGTAGAACTTGACGGCAAAGCCGCGGACATCGCGCACGGTGTCGGCCGAGCCGCGCTCACCGGCCACGGTCGAAAACCGCACGAACACCGGAGTGCGCTTGCCCGCCTCTTTGAAAGGCGCCGCTTTGGTGAAGCCAGTGAGGGGCTTGTAGCACTCGAAGTAGCCGTGGGCGGCCGATCCGCGGGCATGCACCACGCGCTCGGGGATGCGCTCGTGGTCAAAGTGGGTGAGCTTCTCGCGCAGGATGAAGTCTTCCATCGCCGTGGGCCCGCGCAGGCCGGCCTTGAGCGAGTTCTGATTGTCGGCAATGGCCACGCCTTGGTTGGTGGTCAGCACCTGGCCACCCGAATCCACGCGCACGCGGTCGAGCGAACCCACGGTGGGGTTGTGCCCCTCGGGGGGCAGGCCGGCCCCAACCTTCTCAGAGACTGCCTTCTCGCTCACGGTGCTGGCCGTGGCCAGTGGGCTGCTTGGCGCGGCCGATTGGCCTTGCGGAGGGTTGTAGGCGGCCTCACCGTGCTCTGCTGGCTTGTTCTGGTTCCACACCATGGCGGCGGCCAGGTCGGCCGACGCGCTGACCTTGTTGACCAGGTCTGCCAACACCGGGTCGGTGGCCTTGGAGGCCTTGGGCGGCGGTGTGGTCGAAGGGCCCGACACCGTGGCCAGGGTGGAGCCCAGGTTCAGTTCGGTTTTGGGAGGTGTGCTCTTGCGTGTTGCCATGGGTCTCTTTCAAATGTGGTGGCGATATGAGAGACCCAACAGCAATCGGGGTGCCGCTTCGCGGCTTGGCGCAAAGCTTGCTGCAAGTTTCAGGTTCACAAACCCATGGCAAAACTCATGCAAGAAACAAAAATCCACCTGATCGGCGGTGAAAAAGGCGGGGTCGGCAAATCGATGGTCTCGCGCCTGCTGGCCCAATACTTCATTGACCAGCAATGGCCCTTTGTGGGCTTTGACACTGACCGGTCTCACGGCGCCCTGCTGCGCTTTTATGCCGGCTTTGCCTCGCCAGTGCTGATTGACCGCTACGAGGCGCTTGACCACATCATCGAAGCCGCCATCGAGAAACCCGGGCAACGTGTGCTGGTGGACCTGGCCGCGCAAACACACGAGCCTTTGGTGAAATGGATGGAGGAATCAGGCGTGCTGGACATGGCCGGTGAATCCGGCTTCAAGCTCACGTACTGGCACGTGATGGATTCGGGCCGGGATTCGGTCAACCTGCTGACGCGCCTGTTGGACCGCTTTGGCCCACGCTTGAACTACGTGCTGGTGCAAAACCAGCTGCGCGGAGACGATTTCAGCCAGCTTGAAAAATCAGGCCAGCTTGAACGCGCCTTGGGGTTGGGCGCCAAGGTGATCGCCATCAAGCACCTGCATGACAACGTGGTGCAGAAAATCGACGCCCACAACGTGAGCTTCTGGGCCGCCAGGAACGGCGGCGATGGCAGCAGCCTGGGATTGATGGAACGCCAGCGCCTGAAGACCTGGCTGCAACACGCCTATGGCGAGCTGGCCAAGGCCGACGCCTGACCGCAGCGTGAAACTCAGGCGGCCGGCTTGGCCCGCATGGACGCCAGGGACTGTGTGCCCACGACGATCATCCGCACCATCGTGATCAGCTGAGCGGTCACTTCGTCCTGTTTTTCAGGGGGCATGTCCATGGCCGAGGCGCCCATGGTGAACACCAGGCGCGTGATGGCCTTGGCGGTCAGGGCTGGCTCGAACAAGCCGGTTTGGTTGGCAGCCGCCAGCCGGATCAGGTCCAGCCGCAACTCGTCTTCAAAAAAACGCAGCTCGCGCTCGACGGCCTGTTTGTAGGCGTCAGAGCCCACTGTGCCCTCGCATAGCAGGATGTGCAGCAGTTTGTCATCGGAGCGAAGTTGCTCCATGAACGCATGGATGGAGCCGGCCACCACGCTTTGCTCGGCCGTGGCCCGGTGCCGCGCCTCGCCAATGATTTGCCGCAAAGAGCGCCCTGCCCGGTCGATCAGGGCCACGGCCAGCTCGTCCATGTCACGGAACTGGCGGTAAAAACTGTTGGGCGCGATGCCGGCCTCGCGGGCCACTTCACGCAGGCTGAGTGACGACACGCTGCGGTGAGGCCCCACCAGCTTCAAGGCCGCCGCGATGATGTCCTCTCGAGAGATCACGGCTTTGCGGCCCACGGCGTGGCTGGAAGGCGCCACACCAGGCATGGTGGAAGGAAGGTCTAGGGACGTGTCCAAGGGCCGGCGCGCTTTGTGAAAAAAGACCAAGGGATTATACCGTCAAACATTAATATACAACCGTATAGACAAACGTTCTTAATTCCTTACAATGCGGCCAACGTCTGCTTTCGGAGACCCTGTGACCGCCCGTTCTACCCAGAAACCGCTGAGCCGCCTGATCGCCCCTTTGGTCAAACCATCTGTGTTTGATTTTTGGGTCGGACACCTCAACCCCGCCTGGTCCTGGGAACGCCCCCTGGCACGCGTGGTGGCGCGCCGCATTGAAGCCCAGGGCACGGTCACCCTGGATCTGAAGGCCAACCGCCATTGCGGCGCCATCCAGCCCGGCCAGCACGTCAATGTCAGCGCTGAGGTCAACGGCCGGCGCGTGACGCGCAGCTACAGCCCCACCCGCATCTCCCGCTCGGGCAAGCGCTTGTCGATCACCGTCAAACAAGTCGATGGCGGCAAGCTCAGCCAACACCTGTGCCGGCAAGCCAAAGTGGGCGATGCCCTTGAGATTGGCTTGGCGTTTGGCGACATGTCGCTGTCAGGGGTGCTCTCAGGCGGCGCACAAACCACCGGACCCAGCCTGTTCCTGGCCGCCGGCAGCGGCATCACGCCCTTGATGAGCCTGACCAGGGTCCTGGATGCCACAGGCCTGACGCACGACCTGACCTTGATCTACTGGGCACGCACGCGCGCCGAGCTGTGCTTCATGGCGGAGTTGCGCGCCCTGGCCGCCCGCCAGCCACGCTTCCAGGTTCACTTCGTGCTGACCCAGGAAGCCCAACGTTTGAGTGGCGAACACGCCGAGCGCCTGAACGCCGAGTTGTTGGCCACCCTGGTGCCCGATCTGGCGCAACGCCGCGTTTACGCCTGCGGCCCGGCCGGCTTCGTGGACACCGCCCGCGCACTCAGTGTGGGGCGTGCCTTGTCGTTCCTGGGCGAAGCTTTCACGCCGCCACCCTTGGCCACCACAGATGCCGTGGGCACCGTGCGCATCAACCTGGCATTGAGCGGCCGCACCTTGGAAGTACCCACCGGCGAAGCCTTGCTGCCCGCCCTGGAAGCCCAAGGCCTGAGCCTGCCTTCGGGGTGCCGCATGGGCATCTGCAACACCTGCGCTTGTGGCAAGCAAAGCGGCGTCACGCAGAACCTGCACACCGGTGACAAGGAAGACATCCCCACCTCGGCCTTGCGCCTGTGCATCAGCCGCGCCTGCACCGACCTCACGCTCGACCTTTGACGAAACCTGATCCAGCATGACTTCATCCAAATCCCTCAGCCGCACCCTGAACGACGAAGAACTGGCGCAGTTTGGCGCCGAGATCGATGCCCTGCGCGCACGCACCGCGGCCGATCTGGGCGAGCGCGATGCGCGCTACATCCGCCGCGTCGTCAAGGCCGTCAACTACCTCGAAGTGGGCGGCCGCGTCATCCTCATGGCCGGCCTGTTCCCGCCCGCATTCGTGCTGGGCACCTTGATGCTGGGCGTGTCCAAGATCATCGAGAACATGGAGGTGGGCCACAACATCATGCACGGCCAGTACGACTGGATGGGCGACCCTTCGCTGAACGGAAAGACCTACGAGTGGGACATCGTCGGCACGTCTGACAGCTGGCGCAAGACCCACAACTTCCGCCACCACACCTACACCAATGTGCACGGCATGGACGACGACATTGGCTATGGCTTGCTGCGCTTGTTCCCCGAACAGAAGTGGAGCCCCTTCTTCCTCTTCCAGCCCTTGATCGCTGTCATCTTCGCGCTGTTGTTCCAGTGGGGCGTGGCCATCCAGGATCTGCGCCTGGGCCGCTACTTCAAAGGCAAAATGACGGGCAAGCAGCTGGGCGAGCAGTTCAAGCCAGTGGGCAAGAAGATGCGCTACCAGTTGCTCAAGGATTTTGTGATCTTTCCTCTGCTGGCAGGCCCGTTCTTCCTGCCCGTGCTGCTGGGCAACCTGATCGCCAACGGCATGCGCAATGTGTGGACCTACAGCATCATCTTCTGCGGTCACTTCACGACCGACGTGGAAACGTTCCCGCGCAGCATCGTGAAGAACGAAACACGCGGCCACTGGTATGCACGCCAGATCAAGGGCTCATCCAATCTCAAGGGCGGGCGCCTGCTGAACCTGATGTCGGGCAACCTGAGCTTTCAGATCGAGCACCACCTCTTTCCTGACCTGCCGGCCAACCGCTATGTTGAGATTGCGCCCCAGGTTCAAGCCATCTGCGCACGCTACGGCCAGCACTACAACACCGGCTCATTCGCCCGCCAATTCGGTCAGGTCATCTGGCGCATCCTGCGCCACGCCTTGCCCAGCCGGCCCAAGAGCCTGGTGCCCGAGGGCGACCTGGCCATGGACCGGTCCTGACTCCTCGTTAGAAGCGGTATTTCACGCCCAGGGTGGCCAGGTCCACATCCTGGCGGCCTTCGTTCTGGAACTTCAGCTTGTGGCGTTCCCAGTCCAGCGTGACGCTCCAGTTGCGCGTGAAGTCAAAGCTCACGCCTGCGCCATAGGCCAGGGCAAAAGCATCTGCTGAGCCGGCGGGTGCCCCCACACCGGCAGCGGGCGTGCTCTTGGTCCAGCCATAGGTGGTGCCCACCTTGCCGACCAGCGTGAACATGGGGCCCAAAGGCACGAAGCCGGTCAGCATGGCGTTGACGCCCCTGGCCTTTTGCGTGCCGCCGTTGTGATCAGCATCACCCCACTGGATGTAGCCAAGCTCAATGCCCAGGTAGGGGTTGAACATGCCGCCGGTGTAAACCTTGCCGGAAGTGTCTGGATCTTCGCAACTCAAGCCGGCCACACAGGAGGTGTGCAACTCGCCCTTGCCAACGCTGACGCCCACGTAGCCCGAAGTGGTGTAAGGCAACCACGAATAGCGCAGATCGCTGGCAGCCGGGCCTTGGCCACCGTAGCCCGCAGCTGGCGGATCCTCAGGCAAGACAGGCTGCGCGCCGCCCTGGCTTTGCGCGAGGGCCTGCCCTGACATGGCGATGGACAGCAAGGCCGCAGCCGATGCAGCCGCGAGGCCGGTTTTGAATTGACGACCAAAAATGGGTTCCATAGGTGCTCCTTTTAATGGGTGGCGGGTGAGATGAAAATGCACCACCACATGGCAATCTGCGTGCCGCGGCCAAGTCGGTATCCCGTTTGCTGATAGAAGGCATTCCTTCAACAGGAGACCGCCATGAGCGTCACCGACCGCCTTTGGCCCAATGGCCCCGTGGACCTGCCGCCCGAAGCAGGCAACCTCACCGCATCACGCTACGAACCCGATGAACACTGGCTCAAGCAAGCCAATGCCGAGTTCCAGAAGGCCGCGTTGTGGCGTTGGTTCGCGACCCACCTGGAAGATCCGCGCGACGCCGTGCCACACAGCGAACAAGATGACGACTACCTGTGGGGTGACGACGAGCCCGTGCTGGCCGACCGGGCCTTGAACGAGCGCTTCGGCTCGGTCGTGCCCAAGGAGGTGCTGGGTGAAGTGGTCTCAGCCATCCGCCATGAGGTGGGCAACGAGTGGGCGCGCAAGCGCCTGGACAAGGCCGGCGGCTGAAGTGCCGCCGCCTTGCGTAAAAAGCGATCGCTTACTTGTTGCCCTTGTCTTCCTGGCTGCTCAAGTCACCGCCGCCGTCACTGCCTGCCGCCGCGCCGGAAGACGCGCGGATGCTGGCATTGCTGGGTGATGACGATGACGATGGCGATGACGAGCCTTGTTGCTGCCTCCGTGAGCGCCATTCATTGAAGTCGTTCGAAAAGTTCTGATAGCGCTCTTGGTGCCATTGGCGGTAATCCTCGTCAAAGCGGCGCATCTGCTCTTCACGCCATTGCTGGTAGTGAGGATCTTCATGGCGCTGCTGTTGCCGGGACGATGGCGAGCCAGCACGCTGGCCGAAATGCTCGCGGCCAAACTGGTCAAACTGCTGCTGGCTGAAGTTGCTGTTGTCGGCCTTGAAGCCGGCGTCGAAGGCGCCCAAGCCTGAATAGCCCAGGCCCCCATGCCCAGTGGCCCCGAAGCCGCGGCTGCCGTAGTAAGAGCGTTGTTGATGCTCTGAAGGGTTCCAGCCCTGTTGCTGGGCCCCACTGCTGCGAGCCGGATCTCCGGATGCGCCATAGTGGTCACGGAACTGCCGTTCGCTGTAGTCGTCCTGTTGGTCTTCGCCATAAGACGGCGAGTAGGGATTGCCGTAAGGGTTGCCCGATGGCTGCCCACCAAAGGGCGTGCCGCCGTATTGCGAAGACCCGCTCGAACCACTGAACTGGCTGTGTTGGTCTTGCCGGCCGCCAAACTGGCCGCCCTGCTGCCCGCCTTGTTGCCCACCACCAGGCTGGTCGCCCCAGTTGGACCGACCGCCTTGCTGCTGGTTGCGAAAAACTTCGTCGTTGCGTCGTTGAGTCATGATCTTGCCCTTTCATTTCCTCGTGGATTTCAAACAAACCGGCGCTTGCATCTGCAAGCACGGTTCGCTTGAAAAGGGGCAATCTCCATTCCTGCGAACGGCGTCAACGGGGCTGCGCAGGCCCTCGCTTGGTGCCGGGCAGCAACTGGTCGGCGCCTTGGTCAGAGGCGGTCTTTGCAGGGCCAGATTTGCGATCCCGCTCTTCGGTGGGATCAATCTCGGTGAGGTTGGAATCGGGCACAGGGGTGCCCCTGTCTTTGGCCGTTCCTTCGTTGCGAGGGGTGCCTGGGCCGTGGCCCACACTCACGGAAGCAGAAGTGCTCATGATCGCGTCCTTCGAAAAATGCCTTGGTGGGTTTGACCCAGCAAGGCATGTTCCTGCGATCAGGAAACCTGCTCGGGTGAAGGCGTGGCCAGGCGCAGTTCCTCGACCGTGAAACCTTCCTTGGTCAAGGCTTCGCGTATCCATGGGGGTTGTGAGCCTTCGCCATTCCAGGTTTCACCTGTGTGGGGATGCTTGTATTTGGGGCCTGCCGGCATCGGCGCTGGCTCGGGTTGGCGAACGATCATCTCCGACTCTTCGATGCCCAATTCATCGGGCGATATTTGCCAGAAATCGAGGAGTTTCTTGATCGAACGCAGTACTGCTTCTTGTTCTGCGGTCAACATGGTTTTTTCAATATGGAATCATTATTCGCGCTGGTTCAACATTCGGTCGATTTCAGAAAAAAGCTGGACGACATTCAAAGGTTTGGTGAGGTAAACATCAAACCCTGCACGCTGGGCTTTCGCCACGTCACTGGGCATGGCATTGGCACTCAGCGCAATCAAAGGGATGTGGCGCGTGGCGGGATCACCCTTCAAACGGCGGCAAAGCTCAATGCCATCAATGCCCGGCAAATTGATGTCGATCACCGCCAGGTCGGGCGGGTTGGCCCGGGCCATCGCCAAACCTTGCAACCCGTCTGTGGCCACCTCGACCCGGTAACCCGTTTGCAGAGCCATCACGCCAGTGAACAACTCCACGTTGGACGGATTATCCTCGACATAGAGCAATCGGCTTTCGGCCATCACCCCTGGCCATACAAGGGAATTCCCCTCGACCATCGCCAGTTTCTCGGCCACGCCGGCCGGTGGTGTGGCCGCTTTCAGGTGAACCCGGAACGCCGACCCTTGGCCGGGCGATGATTCCACCGTCAGCTGCCCGCCCATCAATTCGACCAGCCGGCGCGTGATCACCAGGCCGATGCCCGTGCCCTGGATCACCTCGCCTTCGGTCTCGAACCGCGTGAAGGGTTGGAACAGGCGATCAAGTTGCTGCGGCGTCAAACCGCGTCCGGTGTCGCTCACCACCAGCACCACCTGCCCCGGCTCGCCTGGCTCCACGGTCACCGTCACCGTGCCCTGATCACGGTTGTACTTCACGCCATTGGACAGCAGGTTGCTCAGCACTTGCTTGAGCCGTTTGCGGTCGGCCACCACCCACCTTGCCTGGCCCGGACTGCCGCGGTTGAGGAGCAGCACATTGCGCTCCTCGGCCACAGGGGCCACCATCTCCACGGTCTCCTCGATGACCAAGCCCAGTTCCAGGGGCTCCATGGACGTGCCCACGGCGCCCGCCTCGATGCTGGCCAAATCCAGCACCTCGTTGATCAACTCAAGCAGGTGCCAGCCGGCAGCCTCGATCTGGCGCACCTTGTGCAGATCAGCCTCGCTGAGCGGCGGCCTGGCCAAGGCCAGCAATTGTGCGAAGCCCAGGATGGCGTTCAAGGGCGTGCGCAACTCATGGCTCATGCCTGACAGGAACTCGGTCTTGGCGCGGCTGGCGTGCTCGGCTTCTTCCTTGGCCTGCTGCAACTCAGTGGTGCGCGCCTGCACACGCCGCTCCAGCTCTTCGTTGGCGGCTCGGAGTTCCTGCTCGGCCTTGATGTAGCGCGTGACATCGTTGATGACGGTCATGCCTGCATAGGGCGCGTCTTCGCCCTCGCGGTACAGGGGCGACACGTTCACCGAACCCCAAATGCTGGTGCCATCACTGCGCTGGATTCTGATCAACTCGCCACGCACCGGCTGGCGGGTTTCCATCATGCGTTGGAAGGGCAACTCGTTGGGGGCGTACTCGCTGCCATCCGGCCGAAATTGCCTGATGCCATACCGGACCGGATCACCCGTGGCCGTCACGGCCGTGGCCTGCTCTCGGGTCACCCCATACAAGGTCAGCGCCGAATCATTGAAATCCAGCAACTTGAGGCTGCGCTCACGCACCACCATGCCTTCGGCCAAGGTGTCGATCAACAGGCGCAGGTAGGACTCTTTCTCTTTCAGCGACTTCACCTGCGAACGCACCGCCAGCGCCATGCGGTTGAAGCTTTCCGACAGCTGGCCCAATTCATCGTCCCGTCGCTTGGACAACACGCGAGGGGCTTGCCCCGCCTCGATGGCATCTGTGGCCGTTTGAAGGTGGCGCAAAGGCCGGCTGATCTGGCGCTGCACGATCCAAGCCAACAGCAGCAGCTGCGCCAACAGCGCCAAGCTGCCCAGCAAGACCACATTGCGCGCCGCGTTCATGGCCAGTTGGTCCACCACGCCGCGCGGGTACACGGTCACCGAATACCAATTGGGCCCGGGGATGTGGGCAATGCCCAGCACCAGTGTTTGGTCGCTGGTGTCCCTCACCACTGGGGCCTGGCCTGCCTGCTTCACCTGCCGGTAGATCTCGGTCAGCACCGGGTCTTGCAAGGCGTCGAGCTTGAGTTCGCCCTTCGCTGCCTTGATCTTCTCCATCAAGTGAGGGTGCGCGATCAAGTCGCCTTTGTCATTGAAGATCAGGCTGTAGACGCCCTGGGTGGTCTGCTGGATGGTGCGGTTGATCAAAGCGTCGATCGAGACGTCCTGGCTTGCCAGGCCCACCCACTGGCCATCCACATCGATCGGCACCACGGCAGAGACCATCCAGGTGCGCGCCTTGTCGTCAAAGTACAGATCGGTCCAGGTGCTGGCTCGTTTTGGATTGCGGCTGGGCGACGCATCACGCACGGGCGCGTAGTTGAGTTCATTGGTGTCCTTGTCCACCAGCCGGCCCCAATTCACGCTGGGCGAATACATGATGATGCCCTTGCCCTGCAAGGCGATGTAGGCCGAGTAGTAGCGCTCCGTCATCAGCGGGCCCCACTCGCGCAGCAGCTCAAACGCTGTCATCACCTGGCGGCGCAGCAAGGCATCGTGTTGGACGCCGGACAGCAGGCCCACGCTGGGCAGGCGCAGGTGGTCATCACGCTCCGGGCGCACCCGCGTCACGCCATCACTGTCACGCACCAACCAGGCATTGAACTCGGCTTTCGGGTCCACATTGCCCTTGGCTTGCAAGCGCTCCAGCCAAGCGTTGCGCAGGCGCAGTGTGTTGTCTTGGGCAAACTGGAAAGGCTGGGCGTCCAGTTCATGGCGTGCCGCCAGAACCTCTTGCAGGTTCTGGGCGGTCAAGGCCCGAACGTCTTGCAGGGTGTCGCGGTAGATGAGGGCCGTCGTCAAGCCCGTTGCGGCCGCCATCAGCAGCCCCACTTGCAGCAACACCCGACTTGAAAGGCTCAAACTCATCTTGATTTGGCTCTCCGGCTGAACGCCACCCACATGTCATTCTGGTACATGACGCCCTTTGACGGCCGAAAATGTGAGTGGGGAAGACCCTTAAGGCTGATCCAGTCTAGACTCGTTCAATGGACGCCCTCTCTTAGCCATGAAGCTCGCGCTGTTGTCTGACTTGCACGCCAATCGCCAGGCCACCGAGGCGGTGTGGGCCCATGCCCAAGAGCAGGGGTTTGACCAGTTGGTGTTGCTGGGCGATTACGTGGACTACGGCGCGGACCCGGCCTGGACCGTGGACTTCGTGCGCGATCAACTGCGACAAGGAGCAATCGCCGTGCGCGGCAACCACGACGATGCCATTGATGGCCATGGCAGCGCCGACCTGGCCGGCCACGTCGTGCCTTCCCTTGAATGGACGCGCCAACAACTCACCCAAGAGCAGCACGTCTTTCTGACATGCCTGCCCCTGACCGCAACCGTGGGCCCCTGCCTGATGACCCACGCCAACGCCCACGATCCCGTCAACTGGGGCTACATCCACAACCGGGTGGAGGCCACACGCAGCCTGTTCTCGACCGACCAACGTTTCATTTTTTGCGGCCACATGCACCAGCCCTGCCTGTACCACCTCAGCGGCACGGGCAAGTCGGGCGAGTTCAGCCCTGTGGCGGGCGTGCCCATCGAGTTGTCGCCAGCGCGGCGCTGGCTGGCCATTCCCGGTTCGGTGGGCCAGCCGCGCGATGGCAATCCTGCCGCCTGCTATGCCCTGTTTGATACCGACAGCGAGACCTTGACCTTTCACCGCGTGCCTTATGACCATGAAGAAGCGGCCAGGCGCATCATCGCGGCCGGGCTGCCCAGCCACCATGCCGAGAGGTTGAAGCATGGCCACTGAGCCGACCCGGCTTGAAGCCGGCCAGGTCATCGATGGCTTCCGCTTGGACGAGCGCCTGCACCAAGGCGGCATGGCGCATTTGTGGTCGGTGACGGCGCTGGATGACCCCACCGACATCCCCTTGATCATGAAAGTGCCGCGCATCAAGGGTGGCGAGGATCCGGCCAGCATCGTGGGCTTTGAGGTAGAGAGGATGATCATGCCGCGCCTGAGCGGGCCGCATGTGCCTCGCTACGTGGCGCGGGGTGACTTTACCCGGCAGCCTTACATCGTGATGGAGCGCCTTAGCGGCGAGACTTTGCGGCCACGCCTGCTGCAAGCGCCCTTGCCGTTGGACGAGATCGCGCGCCTTGGGGCCAGCGTGGCGCAGGCCTTGCACGCCCTTCACTCGCAGCATGTGGTGCACCTGGACATCAAACCCAGCAACATCATGTTCCGCGAATCGGGCGAGGCGGTGCTGGTGGACTTTGGCCTGTCGCGCCACGACCAGTTGCCCGATTTGCTGGAAGAAGAGTTCACTTTGCCGATGGGCACCGCGCCCTACATGTCGCCCGAGCAGGTCCAGTTCGTGCGCACTGATCCTCGCAGTGACCTGTTCGCGCTGGGCGTGATGCTGTACCACCTGGCCACCGGCGAGCGGCCCTTTGGCCAACCCACCACCGTGGTCGGCTTGCGCAAGCGCCTGTACACCGAGCCCATGCCGCCGCGGGCCTCGCGCCCTGACCTGCCTGCATGGTTCCAGGAGATCGTGCTGCGTTGCCTGGAGGTCGACCCCGACAGCCGCTACCAGACCGCTGCGCAGCTGGCCTTCGATTTGCAAAACCCCGACCAGGTGGCCTTGACAGGCCGCGCCACCAAGCTGATCAAGGCCGGGCCCGTCACCACCTTTGGGCGCTGGTTCAAGGCCATGGGCGCCGAGCCCAAAGGCGACATCACGGCCACCTCGCAGGTAGACCGCAGCCCCATCATCATGGTGGCCATCGGCTTGAAATCGAGCCCGCTGGAGTTGCAGCAAAAACTGCTGACCACCGTGGGCCGCATCTTGCAGATCGAGCCCAGGGCGCGGCTGGCCTGTGTCAGCGTCATGAAGACCAACCGCGTGGGCATGGACAAGCTGACCGACGATGCGGGCAACAGCCTGCACGTGCAGCAGCTGGTGGCCATCAAGCACTGGGCGCGGCCTTTGCAGCAATCATTGAAGATGGAAGACCAGCGCCTGACCTTCCATGTGCTGGAGGCGCCCGACACGGCCGCCGCCATTGTCGAGTTCGCCACGCGCAACCAAATTGACCACATCGTGATGGGCGCGCGCGGCAACTCAACGTTGCGGCGCTACCTGGGCAGCGTGTCGGCCCAGGTGGTGGCCGAGGCGGAATGCTCGGTCACGGTGGTGCGGGTCCTGCCTTTTTAACCGCAGGTCAAAGCGGCAGCACCCTCATCACCTTTTGCAGGCCATCCACGGCCTTGCCCTTGCGGGCGCGCTTGCCGATGTGGGCGGCATAGCCTGAGTTACGCACGTCTTCTTCCTTGTCCTTGCCGCCGCGACCAGAGCCGATCACCTTGACGCCGTTGTGCGCCGTGGTCACCGAGATCAGCGGATCCTTCTTCGCATCCACGTCCATCAAGGTCAGGCCACGCCCGCCATTGGATTGCAGCTTGAGCTCGTCCAGCGCAAACACCAGCATGCGGCCACCCTGGGCCAGGCAGGCCACCTGGGTGTGCGTGGGCTGCACCAGCACGGGCGGCAACACGTAGTTGCCTTGGTCCAGCGTCAAGAAGCCTTTGCCACCCTTCTGGCGGGTGATGAGGTCGCCCATCTTGGCCAGCAGGCCAAAGCCGCCGGTGTTGGCCAGCAACAGCGTCTGGTCCACGGCGCCGGCCAGGTAATGCACGGGCTGCGTGCCCGACTCCAGTTCAATCATGCTGGTGATGGGTGAGCCATCGCCCCGCGCGCCGGGCAAGGCGCTGACCTGCAGGCTGTAGACGCGCCCATTGCTGCCGATCACGATCATCGGATCAACGGTGCGGCATTCCATGGTGCCGTACAGGCCGTCGCCCGCCTTGAATGCGAAGCTGGCGGGATCGTGTCCATGGCCAGTGCGCGCGCGCACCCAGCCCTTCTGGCTGACCACCACGGTCACGGGTTCGTCGATCACCTTGACCTCGGCCACGGCGCGCTTCTCGGCCTGGATCAGGGTGCGGCGCTCGTCACCAAACTGCTTGGTGTCAGCCTCGATCTCTTTGATCACGGTGCGCTTGAGCACGCTGGGGTTGTCCAGAATGTCGCGCAGCTTGGCTTCTTCGGTTCGCAGCTCGGCCAGCTCTTGCTCGATCTTGATGGCTTCCAGCCTTGCCAGTTGGCGCAGGCGGATGTCCAGGATGTCGTCGGCTTGCCGATCACTGAGCTTGAAGCGCTCAATCAGCGCCGCCTTGGGCTCGTCGCTCTCGCGGATGATGCGGATCACCTCGTCGATGTTCAGCAGAACAAGCTGACGGCCTTCAAGGATGTGGATGCGGTCCAGCACCTTGCCCAGGCGGTGGCTGGTGCGGCGGGTCACGGTGTCCATGCGGAAACCGATCCACTCCAGCAACACCTGGCGCAGGCTCTTCAGGGTGGGCCGGCCATCGGCGCCCACCATCGTCATGTTGATCGGCGAGGATGTTTCCAGGCTGGTGTGGGCCAGCAAGGTGGTGATCAGCTCTTGCTGTTCCACCGTGCGGGTCTTGGGCTCGAACACCAAGCGCACGGCCGCGTCCTTGCTCGATTCATCGCGCACGGCATCGAGCACCGACAGCACGGTGGTTTTCAGCTGGGTTTGCTCGGCCGTCAGGGCCTTCTTGCCCGTCTTGACCTTGGGGTTGGTCAACTCCTCAATCTCTTCCAGCACCTTTTGTGAGCTGGTGCCATGCGGCAACTCAGTGACCACCAGTTGCCATTGCCCGCGAGCCAGATCCTCGATCTTCCAGCGGGCGCGCACCTTCAGGCTGCCACGGCCACTGCGGTAGGCATCCTGGATGTCTTGTGGGCTGGAGATGATCTGGCCGCCACCCGGAAAGTCAGGGCCCTGAATGTGGCCGAACAGTTCCTCATCAGGCAGTTTGTCGTTGCGGATCAACGCGACAGCGGCGTTGGACACCTCGCGCAGGTTGTGGCTGGGGATCTCGGTGGCCAGGCCCACGGCGATGCCGCTGGCACCGTTCAGCAGCACGAAAGGCAGGCGCGCCGGCAACTGCTTAGGCTCTTCAAACGAGCCGTCGTAGGTGGGGATGAAATCCACCGTGCCCATGTCGATTTCATCGAGCAGCAGGCGGGCGATGGGCGCCAGCCGCGCCTCGGTGTACCGCATGGCGGCAGCACCGTCGCCATCGCGGCTACCGAAGTTGCCCTGGCCGTCGATCAACGGGTAGCGCAGCGCGAAATCTTGCGCCATGCGCACCATGGCATCGTAGGCCGCGGTGTCACCGTGCGGGTGGTACTTGCCCAGCACATCGCCCACCACGCGGGCGCTTTTGACGGGCTTGGCGCCAGTGTTGCCCGCAAAGCTCAGACCCATGCGGTCCATCGAGTACAGGATGCGGCGCTGCACGGGCTTCTGGCCATCGCACACATCGGGCAAGGCGCGCCCCTTCACCACGCTCAGCGCGTATTCCAGATACGCACGCTCAGCGTAGTGCGACAGGGTCAGCGACTCACCATCGTCAGAGGGTGGCGGCGGCGGGAGGAAGTCAATGGTTTGCTGGGTCATCTTGGTGTGGTCGAAACCAATCGGTATTTTTTTGTGTCGGACAACGCTGACAGGCAAAGCAGACACGGCTGATGGTTTGCCATCGGGTTTGAGGTCACAGTGAACACATCACAACCTATTTGGCGGTACTGACATGAACAGCATCAAAATCCTGGCCATTGCCATCATCGTTGCAGGCATCCTGGGTCTCACCTATGGCGGCTTCAGCTACACCAAGGACACATCGGCCGTGAAGCTCGGTCCGCTGGAGCTGAACGTCAAGGAAAAAGAAACCGTCAACATTCCCTTGTGGGCTGGTGTGGGCGCCATTGTGGTGGGTGGTCTGCTGCTGGTTGGCGGCGGCCGCAAGGCTTGATTGATCTCAGATGTCAATCTCCACCTCGTCGCCATGCAGCTCCATGAGTTCGCGGCGCGAGGCGGCTTCGCCTTTGCCCATCAGCTTGTTGAATGACACCTCGGTCGAGCCAAAACCAGGCTCGCCGTAAGCCACTGGCAACAATCGGCGGGTGTCGGGGTTCAAGGTGGTGTCCCACAGCTGCTCGGCGTTCATCTCGCCCAGGCCCTTGAAGCGGCTGATGGACCAGGCGCCTTCGCGGCACCCTTCCTTGCGCAGTTTGTCCAGCGTGGCGGTCAACTCGCCCTCGTCCAAGGCATACAGCTTGGCAGCGGGCTTCTTGCCACGTGCTGGCGCATCCACGCGGAACAAAGGCGGGCGGGCCACGTAGATATGGCCGGTCTCGATCAGCTTGGGGAAGTGCCTGAAGAACAGCGTTAATAACAGCACCTGGATGTGCGATCCGTCTACATCCGCGTCTGACAAGATGCAGACCTTGCCATAGCGCAGGCCCGACAGATCCGGCGAGTCATTGGGACCGTGAGGGTCCACGCCAATCGCCACCGAGATGTCGTGAATTTCGTTGTTGGCGAACAGGCGGTCGCGCTCAACCTCCCAGGCATTGAGCACCTTGCCGCGCAAGGGCAGGATGGCCTGGGTCTCTTTGTTGCGGCCCATCTTCGCGCTGCCGCCGGCCGAATCGCCTTCCACCAGAAACACCTCGTTCAGGCTGAGGTCGCGGCTTTCGCAGTCGGTGAGCTTGCCCGGCAGCACGGCCACGCCCGAACCTTTTTTCTTCTCAACCTTCTGGCCAGCCTTCTGGCGAGCCTGGGCCTGCTTGATGACCAGCTCGGCCAGCTTCTTGCCATAGTCCACGTGCTGGTTCAGCCACAACTCCATCGACGGCTTGACGTAGGTGGTGACCAGGCGCAGCGCGTCACGGCTGTTCAGGCGCTCCTTGGTCTGGCCCTGGAATTGCGGATCAAGCACCTTGGCACTGAGCACAAAGCTGGCGCGCGAGAACACGTCGTCGGGCATGAGCTTGACGCCCTTGGGCATCAGCGAATGCATCTCGATGAAGCCCTTGATGGCGTTGAACAAGCCGTCCTTCAGGCCCGCCTCGTGCGTGCCGCCCGCCACCGTGGGGATCAGGTTAACGTAGCTTTCACGCATGGAGGCGCCTTCTTCAGTGAAGGCCACGCACCAGGCGGCGCCCTCACCTTCGGCGAAGTTCTCGGTCTCGCCACCGGTGGCGAACTGTTCGCCTTCGAACAGCGGGATGATGGGGTCGGTGTGCAGGGCCTGCGTCAGGTAATCGCGCAGGCCGCCTTTGTAGAGCCAAGTCAGCGTCTCACCGGTCTTCTCGGTGGTCAGTGTCATCGTCACGCCGGGCATCAGCACGGCTTTGCTGCGCAGCGTGTGCATCAGCTCCGTGCGGGGCAGCTCGGCGCTTTCAAAGTATTTGGGGTCGGGCCAGGCCCGTGCGGTGGTGCCGTTCTTGCGCTCGCCAGAGGCCAACGGGCGCACGGTCAAGGCCTCGATCACATCGCCGCCGCTGAAAGCCAGCTGGGCCACTTGCTTTTCGCGGTAAACGGTGACTTGCAGCCGCGTGGACAAGGCATTGGTCACGCTCACGCCCACGCCGTGCAAGCCACCCGAGAAGCTGTAGGCGCCGCCCGACCCCTTGTCGAACTTGCCACCAGCGTGCAGTCGCGTGAACACGATCTCGACCACAGGCACCTGCTCTTCAGGGTGCAGGCCGAAGGGAATGCCTCGGCCATCGTCTTCCACACTGATCGAGCCATCGGTGTGCAGGGTGACGGCGATGCGCTTGCCAAAACCGGCCAAGGCTTCGTCGGCCGCGTTGTCAATCACCTCCTGGATGATGTGCAGCGGGTTGTCGGTGCGGGTGTACATGCCCGGCCGCTGCTTGACCGGCTCCAGGCCCTTGAGCACGCGGATCGACGATTCGCCGTAGCTGGTGCTGGGTTTGGTGGATGAGGACGCGGGAACAGGATTGGGTTTCGATGACATGGGCGCGATTCTACGAACTTAACGGGCACGGAAGACTTCGGTGACCGGCCGCAGATTGAGCCACTCTTTTTCGGCCTCCGAGCCAGAACCGTCCACAACTTGGTGAAATTGCCGGAAATCGGCCCTGAAACGCGCCAAGGCGCCGTTCAGCCACAGCACCGTCGCCAGGATGTTGAGGTGGTCCACCCTTCCAGCAAATTCACCTTGCTTGACCCCCGCGCCGAAAAACAGGGTTGGAATGCGGCCCGAGCCCGTGATGTAGCCATTGCCCCGGCTGGTGTCGGTACTGCCATCTTCGTCAAAAGTGACGATGAGCAGGCTGTTGTTGGCCTTGGCCCAATCGGCATAGGCGCCGATGTTCTGGCGCAGCCAATCGTCGGCCACTTGGGCGGTGTTGCTGTGCGCGTCGTGCTGCTCATTGGGCACCACGATGGACACGTGGGGCAGCTTTGAAAATGGCAGCGGGCGGCCTTCGGCATCTTTGTCAAAGCCACGGAAAGCCTTTTTCAGCACCGGGTCAGCAGTGGGGGCGAAACCCAGGTTGCTGTGAACCGGCAGCACATGGTGCGCGAGGTCACCCTTCAGGCCGCGGCGGCTGGTGGGCGCGATTTGATCCGTCCAATTAATGGCAGCGTTGTGTTTGCGGCGGTAAAAATCGGTCTGGGCCTGGGCGCCAGAGCAGGCGGCCAGGCCATCGTCGGTGGCGCAATTCCAGCTGGGGTATGGCAACGATTCGCTGAAGCTGGCGAAGCTGCGGCCCGATTGCAGCAGCGCGGCCCCAAGGTTTGGAGCGGTCAGGGGCAACCAGGCATCAGGCAGGTTGTTGTTGCCTACGCCGATGTTGGTTTGGCGCGCGGAAGGCAACAACTGCCCTTGCCGGTCATACAAAGCCTCGTCCGTGTAAGGCGAGCGGGTATCTTCGAACCAGGCCGGCAGCACGCCCTGGTGGTGCCCCGAAAACAGGTAGAGGTAGTTGGGCTGGCTGGGCCGCGTGGGCAAGTCCGAGCCATAGGGCGTGCGCGTGAAGTGCGAATTGGTGAAACGCACCCCCTGGCTGGCCAACTCGTTCAGGTAGCGCCAGTTGGAACTGCTGCCAAAGACGGGCGCGTCACCTCTTTTCAGCTGCGCCTCAGTGGCTTCAAAGGCCGAGAGGTTTTCAAGTATGACAATGACCGTGTGGTCAGGGCGCCAGATCGGGGCCGGATGGCCTTTGGCGGAAGGCTTGCTGCGGCGGGTGGCGGCCAGAGCGGCCAAGGGGCCGGTGCTGAGCCAGGTGGCAACAAGGCGGCGCAGGGTGGCACGGCGTGTGATGGCAGCAGGACGGCGGGGCTTCATGGGGGCGTAGGTTAGCCCACGCCAGCCATTCTTTTTGTGCGGTGTCGGCCGCGGTGGCGCGTGGCGCGTTAAACCCACGTACGCGCCCGTTTCGTGGCGCGCTGAAAGCCCTCCTGATGAAACTGCCCTCACGACTGTCCGTTCTCATCCTCGCGCTGGCGGCGGCCTTGCCGCTCACCGTGGGCACATCTGCCTACGCACAGCCGGCCGCTGCAACAGTCAGCGCTGACAGCTTCAGCGTTGACCCTGTGCGCGCCCTGACACCCGGAACAGAACTGACCTTCAGGCTCACGGCCACACCAGGCTCAGACGTGACGCTGCAGATTGGCGGCGCGACTGCCGGCGTTCGGATGCAAGAAGTACGGCCTGGCGTCTATGAAGGCGACTACACCGTGCGCTCGCGTGACCGGCTGACGCCAACCAGCCTGGTGACGGCGCGGATCGTGCGCGATGGCCGCGAGATGAATGCCACGCTGGACCAATCGCTCGTGCGCGGCGCGCCCAGCCCCGTGCAGACGGCACGCATCGGGGCCTTCACGGTCAATGCGCCCGATCGCATCCGCGCGGGGGATGAGCTGAAGTTCTCGCTTTCGGGCGTGCCCGGAGGCACTGCTCGGGTCGCCGTTGAGGGCATCAACAATGCCCTGCCCCTGACCGAGGTCAGCCGTGGCCTGTACGAAGGCAGCTACACCGTCTCGCGCAGGGACCGCCTGCGTGGCAGCCTGGCGGCCACCGGCTTCCTGAAGGTCGGGCAGAAGGAGACCAGCCAGCGTTTCGTGCGTGACCAAGTGGCAAGCACGAACGATGATGGCTGCGGCCGCCGCGAAAGCCGCGATGCCCGCCGCGATGACATGGCCCCCAATGCCACTTGTGGTGTTGTGACTGCTGCCGGCAAGGCTGAGATCGACGATGCTAACTCGCACAATGTGCTCGGCACCGTGGCTGGCGGTGTGATCGGCGCCGTGATCGGCAACCAGGTGGGCGGCGGTTCGGGCAAGGACATCGCCCGCATCGTCGGGGCCCTGGGCGGTGCCTATGCCGGTAATCGCATCCAGAACGCCAGAGAAAAAACCACGGTCTACCGCGTCACGGTTGAACTGGAAGACGGCAGCACCAAGACCTTTGACCACGCGGTAGACCCGGCCCTGCCCGTCGGTGCGCGTGTGAAGATCGTGAATGGTGCGATCGTGCGCCGCTCAACAACAGGTGACTATCAATGAATCTGCACATTGGCTTGACGCCCTTGATTTCGCTGCTGGCCGGCATCCTCATCCTGGTGATGCCGCGCTTGCTCAACTACATCGTTGCGTTTTACCTGATCGCAATCGGGCTGATTGGCTTGCTGGGGGCGGGCGGGCTGCGGATGGGTTGAGCGGCCGTGCCGAGTGAAGCAGGCACTCGAGGCCAGCTTCACTGACGACGGACTGAACTGGCGTCTGGGTCAAAAAAGCGCGCAAAGCCACCGATGGGCGGCAGGGGCATCTGGGCCAAGGCCATGGATTCCTTCGACGGAATGCCAAGGATGCGCAACACAAGCGCGGCAGTTCGCTTGGTCAGTTCCTGTTCATCTTGTGCATCGGCGGCACCGCGCGCCCCGCCCAAACCGACACGGCTTAGCGTGTGCCCCAACTCACCGCGCTCGATGCGAAGCATTGCGTGGATGGTTCCGGCAATGGCCACCGCACTCATGGGCACATCGTCCACCTTGAAACGATGCAGCTCGATTCCCTCAAGCACGTCCCGCAAAAAGAACTTGCCCAAGCCTTTGGCCGCGGACTCGGCGCTCATCAGCGAGCTGGCCAGGAACTTGCCCCAGAGCGGGTCGGAGTAGGCCTGGAGCAGCGTGTACTGGATACCCGCGCTCAATCGCTCGGCGGGATCCGTCAAGTGCCGCGTGGCGGCATCTACCACGTTGCCCGAGGCTTCAAGAACCTCTTCGACGAGGGCATCGTATATCGCGTCCTTTGACGCGAAGTAGGTATAGAACGTGCCAAAACCAACATCCGCTGCCGACGTGATCTCTTGGATGGAAACATCGCGGTGGCCCTTCTCGGCCATCAAGGCATAGGCCGATTCCATCAGGCGCAGGCGCGTGGCCTGCTTGCGCTTTTCCAGGCGTGGGCGATTGGTTGCAGTCACAGATCCTCCAGAAGGCGCGTCCATTCTAACGGTCCATCCCTGAAAACATGATTTTAAATCAATCTCGATTTCAAATCGAGATTTGACTATACTGCCGCCATCAGACCCTGAAAAGGAGCCATGGCATGACAGTGACCTCCCACCAAAGCGGCCCTGCCACCTCGACGCCGCAGTACATCGCGCACTGGGTGTGCAAGACCGCCAGGCGCGAGCAGATGATCAAGTGGTACCAGCTGGCGTTCGATGCCGAAATCGTCCACATCGACAAGACCATCGCCTTTCTGGCGTGGGATGGGGAAAGCCATCGGCTTGCGCTCGTGAAGTTGCCGAACTGGCTGCGGTTTCTCTTCCCCTTGTCGAAGCTGCGCCGCAAGCTCTATGGTTTCGACCACATCGCACTGGCGTTTGGGTCACTGGAGGGCCTGCTCGGTGCCTATGTGCGCCTGCGGGACCGGGGCATCAAGCCCGTCTGGTGCATCAACCATGGCCTCACCACCTCCATTTATTTCGAGGACCCGGATGGCAACAGGCTCGAATTCCAGGTGGACAACTTCGACACGCCTGAGGAAACCAAACGCTACTTCAGCACCGAGGCTTTCGCCAAGAACCCCATCGGGGTGAATTTCGACCCCGAGTACCTCCTCGATCGACTTTGCTCTGGTGTTCCGCCCAGAGAACTCATGCAGCAAGGAGCAGGAACCCCGCCTGGCCAAAAGGTGATTGGCAACATGAAAGCCATCAACTGGAGGACGCTGTGACGGGCAATGGACAACAAGCCGCCCCCGTGGTCATCGTGGGCGCAGGCGCCACCGGTTGCACCTTGGCGCTTTTGCTGGCTGGCTACGGCATCCGCAGCATCCTGCTGGAGCGGCGCACGGCTGCCATGCGGCACCCTGCAGCGCATGTCATCAACGGACGAACCCTTGAAATCTGGTCCGGCTATTCACACCTCATGGCGCAAGAGATCGCAGCGCTTTGCCCCCCGCTGGAGGACATCGGAGACATACGCTGGTGCACAAGCCTTGCCGAGCCTCCGCTGGGCGGGCTCAACATCCTGGGTGACCAGAAACGGGTCGATGAAGTTTTGGCGCATTGCCACTATCACATCTCTCACATCGGCCAGCACCAACTCATGCCAGCCCTGTGGGGCTGGGTTGAGAAAGAGCCCCTCATCTCATTTGTGAAGGGCGCGAACACCCTTGATTTCAAAGCACAGAGCTCCGGCATGACAGTGAAGGTGGAGCACCAAGACGGCAGCACCTCAAGTTGCGAAGGCGACTGGCTGATTGGGGCCGACGGGGCCAACAGTGCCGTGCGCGAGGCCCTGGGCATCGAGATGAAAGGGCCGGTCTTGGCGCACATGGCCAGCGTGTTCTTCCGCGCCAAGCTTGATGCCATCCTGCCTCAGCCTCATCCCCTGCTGACCTGGATCTACAACCCCGATTTCTGCGGCGTGCTGATCAAACACGCCGATGACCACTACATCTTGATGGGGCCGTTCGTTTGCCGTGAGCAGCAAATGGTCCGCGACGGCCAAGCTTTCTGGGCACGGGTCATTCCCACGGTCATCGGCGCCCAGACACCTTTTGAAGTTGAAACCCAGGGCAACTGGAGCATGACCGCCCAACTGGCAAGCCGCTTTCGCGACGGTCGGGTCTTGCTCGCTGGCGACGCCGCTCACCGGTTTCCGCACACCGGTGGCTTCGGGCTCAACAGCGGCGTTCAAGACGCCCACAATATCGCCTGGAAGCTGGCGGCCATCATCGAAGGCCGCGCGAACGATCGCTTGATCGACTCGTACGAAGTCGAGCGCAAGTCGGTCATCCAGCTGTTTGCCGAGCAAAGTGTCAGCAATCACTTCAAGCTTGACGAAGTGACCAAGCACCTCAACATCAGCAACAAAAGCCTGATCGCGGTGACCAAGGCCTTCCAGTCGGCGCCCATCAAGTGGCTGCCGAGCGGTCGGAAGGGCGCGCTGGCCGATGCGATGATGAAGCTGGCTTTCAGCAAGACCAAGCTTCTTGGCCGGACGACAAGGCAAGCGCGCAAACTGCGCGAGAAAATCGCGGCGGCCATTCCTGGTCAACTGGAGCACTTTGTGTCGACTGGGCTGGAGTTTGGTTATGCCTACACCTCTGGCCTGGTGATCTCTGAAACATCGCCACAGCCCCGGATTGGCGCGGGGGTGGTGGACTACAAGCCCACCACCTGGCCGGGCGCCCGCCTGCCCCATGTCATGGTGCGCCATGAAGGGCAGTCCAGGCCGCTGATCGATCTGGTCGACAAGCGCAAGTTCACCCTGATCGTTCACGACACAGGCGCGTGGACGCGGGCGCTAAATCAATGTTCAGACAGGACACGCCAGCACTTGTGCATGGCAGAGGCGCAACCCTGCCTGTCTTCCGGCCCGCGCCGGCCTGTCGTGCAGCTTGAGGTAGGACAGCACGGTGCGGTGTTGGTCCGCCCTGATGGCCATGTGGCCTGGCGGACGAGCAAGCTCGCCTCGGCCGCCATCGAGGACCTGGACAAGGCTGTTGCCAGCCTGACCTCCAGCTATGCCGCGCGCGCCTGAATTCAACCATCACATCACAAGGTCCACTTCACCATGGCCGTTCAAGTCATCAGATACCAGTCGCCCAGCCGTCAGACAACACACGAAGCGCAATGGGGCGTTGTGTTTGGCGACAAGGTCACCCCTTTGCCAGGGTCCTTTCCAACGACGGGTGATTTCGTCAAGCACGGCCTGCAAGCAGCCAGATCCGCCGCGGCACGCGACGCGACTTTGGCGCTGGCAGACCTCGCCGTGCTGTCGCCGGTGACCTCCAATCAGCAGTTCGTGTGCCAGGGCATCAACTACCCGAGTCATGTCCGCGAGTCGGGCATGGATCCAGACAAGCTGCCATTCAACACCATCTTCACCAAAGCCTCTTCATGCCTGTCGGGCCCGTTCGACGATGTGATCCGGCCACGCCACGTCAGGCTGCTGGACTACGAGATTGAGCTCGGCCTGGTCTTGAAGACGGACCTGCTGGATGAGGTGAGCGTGCGCGCGGACAACCTGCACGAGTACCTGGCGGGTGTCACCATCGTGAACGATGTGTCGGCGCGTGACGTCCAACTGCCGCAAGGGCAGTTCTACAAGGGTAAGAGCTACCGCACGTTCGGCCCTGTGGGCCCCTATCTGCTGTTGCTTGAACCCTCAGAATGGAAGCGCTGGCCCGAGCTGCGCATGACCCTTGAAGTCAATGGGGAAGTCAGGCAACAAGACTTCTGCGGTGGCATGGTCAACCAACCTCACAAGACCCTGACGGAGCTGTCGGGCCTGCAGAACCTGCATGCCGGCGACTTGATCGCCACGGGCACGCCAGCCGGTTGTGCGGCCCGGGCGCCTGGCAGATTGCCCATGCTGGCGGCCAAGGTGTTCCTGTCAGAGGCGCAAAAGTGGCACATCTTCATCAAGGGCGGCTTGCGCAACCCCAAGTACCTGCAGCCGAATGACGTCATGACCTTGTCGATCAAAACGGACGATGGCGCTCTCGACCTTGGCATGCAAAGGACCAAGATCGTCGCCCAAACCAGTCATCGCTCGTGAGGCAAAGGCAGCGCTGTCTTGTAGCGCACCTGTTTGAGTGCGAAGCTTGACCGGATTTTTTCGATCTGAGGCATGGGTGACAGCTGCTCGATGATGAAGCGTTCCAGCGCGGGCATGTCGGGCACCGCGACCCGCAGCAGGTAGTCCTCATCACCGGTCATGAGGTAGCACTCCATGACCTCTTCGCGCAGGCAGATCTCGCGCTCGAACCGCTCCAGTGCGGCGCGGGTCTGTTGCTTGAGGCTGATCGAGATGAACACATTGAGGCTCAAGCCCAGCGCTTGCGGATCGAGCAAGGCCACGTAGCTGCGGATCAGCCCCGATGCCTCCATCGCCTTCACGCGGGACAGGCAAGGTGAAGGCGACAGATGAACGCGGCGCGCCAACTCGACATTGGACAAACTGCTGTCCTGCTGAAGCTCACTCAATATTCTGCGATCGACGGTATCCATGGAAAATTCATGCTGCCAAATAATCTATTTGAAGCATTTTGTGCTGCCGCACAGGGGATTTGTCAAGCAAAACGGCACCTTCTTTGGGCTAAATTTTTCTAAAGTCTGCACCTCAAGAGGAGACCTTGATGAGCAACTTGTCGCCCCCAAAAAGAACACCTTCAACAGCCTTGGATACCGACCCTGTTGAAACCGAAGAATGGCTGTCCGCACTGCACTCGCTGCATGCCCAAGGTGGGCCCGAACGCGTCCGCGCCATCCTGGATCAGTTGGCCCTTCAAGCACGAGCGCCGACCATCGGATGGCAACCCGCACGCGGAACCCCTTATCTCAACACGATCACCGTGGCGAACCAGCCAAGCTTTCCTGGCGACCTCGCCATCGAAGAGCGGCTTGCATCGTTGATAAGGTGGAACGCGCTGGCCATGGTGGTCCGGGCCAACCAAGCTTATGGCGAACTCGGCGGCCACATCGCCAGTTATGCCAGCGCGGCCGACCTGTTCGAGGTGGGCTTCAATCACTTCTTCCGCGCCAGCGAGCAACCGGGATCAGGAGACCTCGTCTTCTATCAACCGCACTCGGCCCCTGGTGTTTATGCCCGCGCGTTTCTGGAAGGACGCCTTGGCGAAGACTCTTTGGCGCACTACCGCCAGGAGATCACCGCAGAGGCCAGTGGCGTGCAAGGCTTGTGCAGCTACCCCCACCCGTGGCTGATGCCGGAGTTCTGGCAGTTCCCAACGGGCTCCATGGGCTTGGGGCCGATCAACTCCATCTACCAAGCCAGGTTCATGCGCTACTTGGCGCACCGCGGGCTGCACCAAGGCGACGACCGCAAAGTCTGGGGCGTCTTTGGCGATGGCGAGATGGATGAGCCGGAGAGCATGAGCGCGCTGACCTTGGCCGCGCGAGAAAAGCTCGACAACCTGATCTGGGTGGTCAACTGCAACCTCCAGCGCCTGGATGGCCCCGTGCGGGGCAACGGCCGCATCATTGATGAACTCGAGGCGCTCTTCGAAGGCGCGGGTTGGCGCGTCATCAAGCTGGTCTGGGGTTCGGACTGGGATGGCCTGTTCGCGCGCGACAAGGACGGTGCATTGGCCCAGGCATTTGCCGAGACCGTGGACGGGCAACTCCAGACCTTCGCGGCCAAAGATGGCCGCTACAACCGTGATCACTTCTTCGGCCAGAACCCGCAATTGGCGGCCCTGGCCCAGGGCCTGACGGATGAACAGATCGACCGACTCAAGCGGGGCGGGCACGACCTGGTCAAGATCCATGCGGCCTACCATGCCGCCGCGCAAACCGTGGGCCAACCTTGTGTGGTGCTCGCGCAAACCAAGAAGGGCTATGGCATGGGTGACGCTGGTCAGGGCCGGATGACCACGCATCAGCAGAAGAAGCTGGAGCCTCAGGACCTCATTGCCTTTCGCAATCGCTTCAATTTGCCCTTGAGCGATGAGCAGGCCGCCAACATCGAGTTTTACAAGCCCGCTGAAGACAGCCCTGAAATGCGCTACTTGCATGCGCGCCGGCAAGCACTGGGTGGCTACCTGCCACGGCGCCATGCGCACGTCCATGCGCTCAAAGCGCCGGCGACGAGCCAATACAGTGATTTCGCGCTTCAGGCAGACGGCAAGGAGATGAGCACCACGATGGCATTCGTGCGCATGCTGGGCAACTTGCTCAAGGACCACGAACTTGGGCCGCGCGTGGTCCCCATCGTCGCGGATGAAGCACGGACCTTTGGCATGGCCAACCTCTTCAAGCAGGTGGGCATCTACTCCAGCAATGGCCAGAACTACGAGCCCGAGGACATCGGCTCGCTGATGAGCTACCGGGAGGCCACCAACGGCCAGATCCTCGAAGAAGGCATCAACGAAGCAGGCGCCCTGAGCAGCTGGACGGCCGCGGCGACCAGCTATTCGGTGCACGGCCAACCCATGCTGCCCTTCTACATCTACTACTCGATGTTTGGATTCCAGCGGGTCGGCGACCTCATCTGGGCGGCCGCCGACCAACGGTCCCGAGGTTTCCTGATCGGCGCCACGGCGGGCCGCACCACCCTGGGTGGTGAAGGGCTGCAGCACCAGGATGGCAGCAGCCTGCTGCAGGCGTCCCTGGTGCCCAATTGCCGCGCCTACGACCCTTGCTTTGCGGGCGAGCTGGCGGTGATCCTAGACCACGGCATGCGCGAGATGTTGGAACAACAACGGGATGTTTTCTACTACATCACCGTGATGAACGAGAACTACAGCCAACCCACGCTGCCCGCAGCAGTGGCGGGTGACGTCATCAAAGGCCTTTACAAGTTCAGTGAACACAAGGCTGGCTCGGGTCGCCCAATGGTGCGCCTCGTCGGTTCAGGCGCCATCTTGCGCGAGGTGATCGCCGCGGCCGAGTTGCTTGCACAGGACTGGCAAGTCGACACGGAGATCTGGAGCGCCACCAGCTTCAGTGAGCTGGCCCGCGATGCCCGGGAAGCGGAACGGTGGAGTCGCCTGCATCCCGACGCCGCACCACGCGCAAGTCATGTGGCGACTTGCTTGCCGGGCGGTGCCGCGATCGTGGCCGCCACCGACTACGTTCGGGCTTGGCCTGAATTGATGGCGGCGCATGTCGATGCACCCATCGTGGCGCTGGGCACTGACGGTTTCGGGCGCAGTGATACGCGCGCTGCATTGCGGCAGTTCTTCGAGGTGGACCAGCACCAGGTCGTGCTGGCTGCGCTGACGGCGCTTCGCCGGCAGGGTGCGCTTGACGCGTCGATCTGCGCACATGCCATCGAGCGCTACCAGATCAACGCCTCGTGTCCTTCGTCCTGGTCGTGCTGACCATTGGTCAACCCATTTATTCACTCCATGCCTAAACCCATCGAGCTGCGGGTCCCTGACATCGGGGACTACCGCGACGTCAGCGTCATTGAACTGCTGGTCAAACCTGGCGACACCATTGGTAAGGATCAAAGCCTGCTCACTGTCGAGAGCGACAAGGCGGCCATTGAGATTCCCTCGTCGCACGGTGGGGTGCTCAAGCACTTTCTCGTGAAACTGGGCGACAAGGTCTCCCAGGATTCGGTCATCGCGGTGCTTGAAGCGCAGGCCGACATGGCTGTGGCGGCAGTAAGGCCTGACGCGCCAGATCCCGAGGGTGCAGTCGCGCCCGCTCAGCCCATGGCGGTGGAACTGCCGCCCCCGCTGGCCCCCGACTCGGCACCTGCGGCCCGGCCCGATCATGGGTCACAGGCTCATGCGTCCCCGTCCATCCGGAAACTGGCGGGAGAACTCGGGGTTCAGCTGGTCGATGTGCGGGGAACAGGCCCCAAGGCAAGGATCCTCCGTGAGGATGTCCTTGGCTTGGTCAAGCAGGTCATGGCAGGCCAGGCAAAGCAAGCCGTGGGTGCCGCTGCCAACTCAGGCGCATTCCCCGGTCTCGTGCCTTGGCCGCAGATCGACTTCGAAAAATTCGGCCCGATCGAGCGCCAGGAACTGTCCCGCGTCAAGAAGATCTCCGGTGCCAACCTGCACCGGAACTGGGTCGTCATTCCTCACGTCACCAACCACGAAGAGGCCGACATCACCGAGCTGGATGCGCTGCGCATTCAGCTCAACCAGGAACACGACCCTTCGGGTGTGAAGGTGACGCTGCTGGCCTTCCTCGTCAAAGCGGCTGCCGCGGCATTGAAGAAGTTCCCTGAGTTCAATGCCAGCCTGGACGGTGATCAGTTGATCCTCAAGCGCTACTTCCACATCGGGTTTGCAGCCGACACGCCCCAGGGACTGGTGGTGCCGGTGATCAAGGATGTCGACCAAAAGGGCATCTTGGAGATCAGTCTGGAAATGGCTGAACTGGCGAGCAAAGCACGAGGCGGCCAGTTGGCGCCGGGGGACATGAGCGGTGGCTGCTTCAGCATCAGCTCACTGGGGGGCATTGGTGGAACAGGCTTCACGCCCATCATCAATGCACCGGAAGTGGCCATCATGGGCGTGTGCAGGAGCTTGATGAAGCCGGTCTGGGATGGCAAGCAGTTCATGCCCAGGTTGACCTTGCCGCTGTCCTTGTCATGGGACCACCGCGTGATCGACGGCGCCACTGCGGGGCGCTTTAACGCGCACTTCGCATCGTTGCTAGCGGACTTTCGCCGCATCTCGCTGTGAGTGAGATCAACATGACACGTCACTTGACATTCCTCTCGCCTGGTGCCGACAGCCGCTTCGACGCCCCGGGGCATCGCATGGCCTATCCGGCCCCCAGAGATCGCTTGGTTAGTCGGATGAAACAGGTGATGGTCATGAGCGCAACAAGAGTGCAAGAACACCGTGACTGTCCGGTGTGCACCGAATTGAGCGATGCCCGCCCTCTCCCGCTCGCGACGAAAAAAAACCGACCCTAAAGAGTCGGTCGTTCGCTGGAAGCGACTGGGTCAGTAGCGACCGCCGCCGTGGCCACCTGTGCCATAGCCAACATCCGAACGTTTCGATGCGCTGTAACCAGCGTCGCTGTAGCCGCCCGAGCGACCACCTTCTTCGCGGGGACGGGCCAAGCTCACGACAATCGAGCGTCCATCAACGGACATGCCGTTCAGCGCGGCGATGGCGGCCTGGGCCAGTTCGGCGGAAGCCATCTCGACAAACCCGAAGCCCTTGGAGTTGCCGGTTTCCCGGTCCATCATGACCTTGGCGGACGAGACGGCGCCAAACTCGGCAAAGTTGTCTTTCAGGCTGGAATCGGTCACGGAGTAAGGCAAGTTGCCCACGTAAATTTTGCTGCTCATGGAGGAGCCTTTCTGAATCAATGTCGCATCGCCAGGATGCGGGTGTGCAAATTGGAATTTCTCAGCTGCTGGGCTGAGAAGCGTGGTGCGGCAGGCACGTTTCCAGCCAGCCCTGGGTGACTGCAAAGAGCCGGGCAGCTTCGCGCGAGGCAAAGGTTTTGTCAAAACGGAACACACGGGAGTAGCTGCCGTTGCCCTGTGAGCGGTGGACCGAGAAGGAGGCGCGGAAGCGGCCACAGTCGGTCTGGTGTGTCGCGGGCGAAACGACGTACTTGCCCATGGAAATGGCGGTATTTGAAATCTTGATCAATCATGAGGCGCAGGCCTGGACAGACCTGCGTGAGCATCGAGTGGCTCGGTTGGCTGCTGCTCGGCAAACCAAAAGGGCGACGAAGGTCGCAAAAAGCGGCCAGTTGGGCGGGGTAACGCCTTTGAGTAGGCCTGACCACAACTGCGCTAGGGCGGTTTATACCACAGGCCCATCCCTGCGGTGCACCCACCGGTACAACAGCGGCAACACCAACAACGTCAATACCGTTGACGACAAGATCCCGCCAATCACCACGGTGGCCAGCGGCCGCTGCACCTCGGCCCCCGTGCCAATGGCCACCGCCATGGGCACAAAACCCAGGCTGGCCACCAAGGCCGTCATGAGCACCGGCCGCAGCCGCGTCAAGGCACCTTCGCGGATGGCGGGCGCCAAAGCCATGCCACCTTCACGCAAGCCGCGGATGCAGGCGATCATCACCAAACCATTGAGCACCGCCACGCCCGACAGCGCGATGAACCCCACGCCCGCCGATATGGACAGTGGGATGTCGCGCAACCACAGTGCGGCCACGCCGCCCGTCAGCGCGAAGGGCACGCCCGTGAACACCAGCAAGCCATCCTTGACGTTGCCGAACATGGCGAACAGCAGCAAGAACACCAGCAGCAAGGCCACCGGCACCACGATGGCCAGGCGGTTTGAAGCCGATTGCAATTGCTCGAAGGTGCCGCCCCAGGTGGTCCAGTAACCGGCAGGCACTTTCACGCCGGTGTCGATCCTGGCCTGCGCGTCGCCCACAAAGCTGCCGATGTCCCGCCCACGCACGTTGGCGGTGACCACCACGCGGCGCTTACCCTCTTCGCGGCTGATCTGGTTGGGGCCCGGCGTGAAATCCATCGTGGCCACATCGGCCAGGCGCGCAAAGCCCACTGGCTCGCCGGCTGCGTTGGCCGGCAGGCGGAGGGGCAGCTGCCCCAATGCATCCAGGTCGCTGCGCAAGGTTTCAGGCAAGCGCACCAGGATGTCGAAGCGCCGATCGCCTTCAAACACGACGCCGGCTTCGCGCCCGCCCATGGCCGTGGCCAAGGTGTCCTGGATCTCGCCCACATTCAAGCCCAGGCGCGCTGCCTTCTCGCGGTCGATTTGGACTGTCAGCATGGGCAAGCCGGTGGTTTGCTCCACCTTCACATCCTCGGCGCCTGGCACGCTTTCAAGCACTTTGGCGATCTGTTCGGCGGTGTCGTTGAGCGTGTCCATGTCATCGCCAAACACCTTGACGGCCACATCGCTGCGCACGCCCGAGATCAGCTCGTTGAAGCGCATCTGGATCGGTTGCGTGAACTCGTAGTTGTTGCCCGGCACCTTCATCACCGCCGCTTGCAAGGCTTCGATCAGGTCTTGCTTGGAGCGCTTGGGGTTGGGCCATTGATCGCGTGGCTTGAGCATCACAAAGGTGTCGGCCACGCTGGGGGGCATCGGGTCGGTGGCGATCTCGGCCGTGCCCATCTTGGCAAAAACGTTGTCCACCTCAGGGAAGGCTTTGATGGTGCGCTCCAGTTGCGCTTGCATCTCGATGGCCTGGCTCAGGCTGGTGCCCGGGATGCGCAGCGCGTGCAAGGCGATGTCGTGTTCGTCCAGGCTGGGGATGAACTCGCTGCCCATGCGCGTGGCCATCAAGGCAGCCAGGGCCACGGACACCGCCGTGATGGCGAACACCAGCGGCTGGCGCGACATGGCCTTGTCCAGCAGCGGCTCGTAGGCCCGCTTGGCCCAGCCCATCAGGCGGTTCTCTTTTTCGCTGACGGGCCCGGTCAACAGCAAGGCCGCCGCGGCCGGCGCAAAAGTCATCGACAAGATCATGGCGCCCAGCAAGGCCGCCACCACTGTGAAGGCCATGGGGTGGAACATCTTGCCCTCCACCCCAGTCAAGGCAAAGATGGGCAGGTAGACCACCATGATGATGAGCTGCCCGAACAGCAAGGGCCGGCGCGACTCTCGCGCGGCCGCGAACACCTCGTGAAACCGCTCGGCGCGCGTTAAAGGCCGGCCCACCAGCGCTTGCGCATGCGCCAGGCGCCGCACGCAGCTCTCCACAATCACCACGGCGCCATCGATGATGATGCCAAAGTCGAGCGCGCCCAAACTCATGAGGTTGGCGCTGACTTGCTGCGTGACCATGCCGGTGAACGTGAACAGCATGGCCAGCGGGATCACCATGGCGGTGATCAAGGCCGCCCGGATGTTGCCCAGGAAGGCGAACAGGATCACGATGACCAGCACCGCGCCTTCAAACAGGTTGCGCTTGACGGTGGCCATGGCCTTGTCCACCAGCAAGGTGCGGTCGTACACGGTCTTGGCGATCACCCCGGTTGGCAGCGACTTGTTGACCTGCTGAAGGCGCTCATCCACCGCGCGCGACACGGCGCGGCTGTTCTCGCCCACCAGCATGAAGACGGTGCCTAACACCACCTCTTGCCCGTTCTCGGTGGCCGCGCCTGTGCGCAACCCTTGCCCCAAGGTGACCTCGGCCACATCGCGCATGCGCAGGCTGACGCCTTGCGCCTGTTTGACCACGATGGCCCCGATGTCGGCCAGCCCCGCCAGTTGAGCGGGTGCGCGGATCAGGTATTGCTCGCCCCGCCGCTCGATGTAGCCCGCGCCCACATTGGCGTTGTTGCGCTCCAGCGCTGTGACCAGGTCTTGAAGAACCAGGCCATGCGCCGCCATCTTGGCCGGGTCAGGCGCAACAAGGAAAGCCTTGGCCTGGCCACCAATGGTGTTGATGTCGGTCACGCCGGGCACATGGCGCATCTGAGGTTTGACGATCCAGTCCTGGATCTCTCGCAAGTCCATGGGCGTGTACGGTTCGCCATTGGCCTTGAGGGCACCCGGCTTCGCCTCGACCGTCCACATGTAGATCTCGCCCAGGCCCGTGGCAATCGGCCCCATCGAAGGGCTCAAGCCAGCGGGCAGTTGGCCACGCGCTTCCTGGATGCGCTCGTTGACGAGCTGGCGGGCAAAGTAGATGTCGGTGCCGTCCTTGAACACGATGGTGACCTGCGACAGGCCATAGCGCGACAGCGAGCGGACCTCTTGCAGGCCCGGCAGCCCGGCCATCGTGGTCTCGATGGGGAAGGTCACCCGTTGCTCGGCCTCCAACGGGGAATAGCCAGGCGCCTCGGTGTTGACCTGCACCTGCACGTTGGTGATGTCAGGCACGGCATCGATGGGCAGCTTTTGATAGCTGAAGACGCCGATGGCCGCCATGGCCAGTGTGGCCAGCAGCACCAACCAGCGCTGGGCAACCACCCAGCGCAAGGTGCGCTCAAACAGGGTCAGGGTTTCAGTGGTCATGGCTGGCCCCTGCCTTGCCCAGTTCGGCTTTGATCACAAAGCTGTTCTTGCTGGCATAGCGCTCGCCTGCGCTCAATCCGCTGATCACCTCGACCATGCGGCCATCGCTGCGGCCCAACTCCAGTGGGCGGGCCTCCAGGTGCTGGCCATAGCGGCCAAAGACCACCTGCCAATCACGCACGGTTTGTATGGCGTCCAGTTGCACGGCGACGGGCACTTCGGCCTCGCCTGAGGTGATCTCCACATGCACAGGCAAGCCTGGTCGCCACAGCCCTTTCGGGTTGGGCAACACCACCCGCGCCGTGGCACTTCGGGTGTGTTCGCCCACCAGCGCGCTGACATAGGTAACGGTGCCCGCGGCCTGGGCCTCGAAGGCCGATGCCTTGACCTTGACGGGCAGGCCCGCGCGGATGGTGCCCAGATCCTTGGTGGCCACGGGGGCTTCCACCCACACCGATGACAGGTCGGACACGGTGAACACATGCTCGCTCTCGCTCAGCGACTGGCCCACGGTGATGCGCTTGTCGGTGACGATGCCGTCAATCGGTGAGCGCAGCTCGAAGCGCGTGAGGTTGCCATGGCTGGTGGCCGCGATGCCCAGGTGGGCCAGCTTCTGGCGGATGTTCTGCTCGGCCAGCTCGGCCTCTTGCCAAGCCGCGCGCGCCTGCAGGTAATCTTGCTCGGCCGATATCTTGTCTTGCCAAAGCTTCTTCTCGCGCTCATGCGTGGTGCGGGCCAGGGCCAGCCGCTTTTGGGCCGCGACGCCTTCAGCCCGTTGATCGGCCAATGATGGGCTGGACAGCACGGCCAGCACCTGGCCCTTGCGCACCTGGTCACCCGCGTTCACCAGCACGGCCTCCACCAAGCCGGCCAGGCGGGGCACCACCTGCACCGTGCGGTCACCGTTGTAGCGAACCTCGCCCAGCAAGCTCAATTGGCTCTGGATCCGCGCAGGGCCAGCCACGGCCAGGGCCACCTCGGCCTGCTGCAATTGGGCATCGCTCATGGTGACGCGGGCTTCTTCCTGTTCGTAGGCGAAGCGGTGGGTCTCACCGCCCTGCACTGCCTCGATCGACACCTTGAAGGAATGGGGTTCAACCACCTCGGCATCGCCCAGCAGGTAATCGCCCTGGGGCTTGAACTGGATGACTTGGGGTGCACGCCCCAGGCGTTCGAGCGTCAGCTTCACCGTGGCCTGGTCAGGGGCCATCGGCTTGCCGTTTTGATAGGGGTAAAGGCGGAACTCGGGCGGCACGCCACGCTCGAAAATCGTGACTTCCAGGGCATGCGCACCGGCCTTGAACAGGCGGCCTCCGTGCGGGCCTTTGGGCGGCTTGCTTTCGGCGGGTTCAGCGTGTTCGGCATGGCCGTGTTCATCGCCGACCTGGTGCTTGTCCTTCTGAAGGACGGCCCAGCCCAGCAAGGCACCCACGGCAATCACCATCGCGACGGCCCAGCTTGATTTGGCTTGTGTGAGCTTGTTCATGGGGTCAGTCTTTCGTCGGGTTGGGCTCGCCCAGCAGCTCAAGCAAGCGGGCGTCGGCCTGGTAGGCCTGGGCAGCGGCGTTCAGCGCCAGGGTTTCGGCCTCAAAAAGGGTGCGCTGGGCATCGAGCACATCCAGGAAGCCGAACTTGCCCAGCTCGTAACCTTTGGTGCTGGACGCGAAGGCCTGCCTGGCGGCCGGCAGCACCTTGTCGCGCAGCGTGTGGGCGTGGGCCAGGGCCGAGGTCAATTGCGACAAGGCCTGGGCGGCCTGCGCTTCAACGCTGGCGCGCACGGACTCCAACTCGGCCCTGGCCTTGTCTTCACGGCGGCTGGCTTCCAGGATGGCGCCCTGGTTGCGGTCAAACAGCGGCAACACCAGGCTCAGGCCCACGATGGGCTGATCGCGGCCCAGTTGCGCATCGCGCTTGGCACCGAGCGACACGGTCAGGTCCGGCACACGGCGCGCCCGCTCCAGGTCGCTCAAGGCCTGCCGGCGTGCAATCTCTTGCTGCGCCCGCGCGATGGCCGGCGAAGCTTCCAGCCGCTGCGCCAAGGGCGCCCAGTTGGCCAAGGCCGGCAAGCGTTGAAGGTCAGCCTCAACCCGCTCAAACTGGGCGCTGGGATCGCCCAGGGCCAAGCGCAATTGGGCCACGGCCCCGCGCCAATCGCTGTGGGCCACGGTGGATGCCGACAGCGCCTGGGCCTCGGCCACCTGTGCTTTCAACTCTTCGACCGGCGACACCTTGCCCGCCATCACCCGTTTGGCAGCTGCCTCGCGTGCCTGGGTGGACAAGCGACCCAACTCGTCGGACAGCCGCACCCGCTCTTGCGCCACAGCGGCGGCATGAAACGCCGCCATCACCTGCGACCTGATCTGGGCTCGCCGTGAAACCACGTCCAGGTCCGCCTGGCCTCGCGCCGCCTGCGCCACACTGATGCGGGCCGACCGCTTGCCGCCCAATTCGATGGGTTGGTTCAGTTGAACAGTGGTGGTGCGCGTGGCCCGCTGGTTGTCCTCCACCACGGTGGACAGCTCGGGGTTCAGCCAGGCACCGGCTTGCTGCGTGGCACCTTGGGCAGCCTCGCGCTCCAGCACGGTGGCGCGCAAATCAGGGTGCTGTGCCAGCGCCGTGGCTAGAGCGGTGTCCAGGCTCAGGCTTTGGGCCCAGGCCATTGGGCACAGGAAGGGACCGAGCAGGGCCACGCGGGCCGCCCAGGAAATATGAAACCGTCGCATCGAATTCTCCGCACATCAAGCAGGGGAAATTCGGCGAAAAGGCGGATGGCACCTGGCCTCACATGGCCAGGATCACGTCAGGGTGCGTACATCCAGGGAACCTGTCTCGCCGACTCAGGGCGAGGTGGTCCAGTTGGGGCGCTCGATGCGCGTGGCATCGAAGGAAGCGTAGCCCGCCAAGGGTGAGGCCACCAGTTCAGCCTGGGGCATGGGCCCCGGCAACTGCACCGCGGTGGTCAGCAAAGACAAGGCGGAACAGCAATGGTGATCGTGGTCAGCCATGGCCGACGCGGGGCTGTCGGCCTGCCCGCCGTCATCCGGATGATCGGTGCCGGCATCAGCATGGTGCTCGTGCTCATGGTGGCCCACATGGTGGGTGTCGGCCTGGCTGCTTTCATGCAGGCAATACGGCTCCATGGCCGCCCAGACGGCCTGGAGCGGCAGCAATACCAGCAGGAAAATGGCGATCCATCGGCGCATGGCGGCCAGTATATGGCAGGGCTTCAGGCCTGGGGGTAGCGCTCGTTCACCCAATCGGGATGCTTCCACACAATGCGCAGATCCTTGTGCCGCCACACATCAACCCACATCGACACGAACTCGCCAAACACCAAGTGCAGCGGGTTGAGTGAACGCGGTGCCCGGGCGCTCACGCCATAGCGGATCTCGCCCGCATCCCGCTCGTCCACAAAAGTGCCGAACAGCCGATCCCAAATGATGAGCGTGCCGCCAAAATTGGTGTCGATCTGGCGCGGATTGCGGCCGTGGTGAACACGGTGGTGCGATGGCGTGTTGAACAGGTATTCAAACCAGCTTGGCAGGCGGCGAACCACCTCGGTGTGGATGAAGAACTGGTAGAACAAGTTCACTTCCAGAGCCAGCACCGCCAGATTCTTGTCAAAGCCAATCAGCGCCTGCGGGATCGTGCTGAGCAACACCACCCCCGACAAGTCAAACATGGGCGTTTGCCGCAAGGCCGTCGACAAGTTGTAGCGCTCGGAGCTGTGGTGCACCGAATGCGCCGCCCAGCCATAGCGCACCCGGTGCATGAAACGGTGCGCCCAGTAAAAGACCAAATCCGTCAGCACGAACAGCAGTGCGAAATCCAGCACCACTGAAGATGAGCGCCAGTTCAGGCCCCACTGCCGCACCCAGTCGTAGAACACGGTCACCACCAGTGCGATGAAGACGCCATCCGCCACCTTGTACAACACACCGGTCGAGAAGTTTGCCAGTGTCTCCTTCACGTCGTAGGCCTGCGGCTTTTGCTGATGGATGAGGTGCCGCCGCTCCAGCAGCACCAGCCCGATGAACACCGAGCCGGCGATCAGGATGAAATACAAGGCGTGCAAGAAGTCGGTCACTGGCGTCTCCGATTAGTGAGCATCAATGGGCCGGACTTTAGAGACGCACCCTGGCAATGCATCGACAATACATGCCAATGTTTTAACCATCCACGCCAAGTCAATGTCTTTCCTGATCCGCGTTACCGGCGCCTGGACACGCCTGCTCACCGACTGGCTGGACCGCGAGTCGCTGGGCGCCCGCCGCCTTCGTGCGGCCGTTAGCGCTCATTCGGTCAACGATGCCGTGCCCATGGTGGCTTGGGCGAGCATGCTGCATGAAGCGTCCGCCTTGCGCCCTGAGCACCCTGCCCTGGGCCTGGACATCGGTGCAGGCGTTGCAGCCCGGCATGTGGGCGCGCTGGGCTACCTGGTCATGGCCTGCGACACCCTGGGCGATGCCCTGGCGGCCTACCAACGTTACGAGCGCCTGTTCTACGGCGCGGGCATTGCCCAGGTGCAACCCACCGGCATGCATGTGAGCTTGAGCTGGCCTCCCGGGGGCGGGGGTGCTCTGGCCGATGAAGTGGCGATTGCCGCGCTGGTCTCGTTCATGCGGCAACAGGTCGATGAGCAGGTCTCACCCACCGAGGTGCACTTCATGCACACGGCCAGCCGTGATCGGCAGGTGGCCTGTGAGCAGTTCTTTCGCTGCCCCGTGCGCTTCGATCAGCCGCGCACGCTGGTCAGCATCCCCCTGCCCCTGCTCGGCCTGCCGCTGAGCAAGCGAGACCCGATGCTCAAGGATTTGCTGGAGCGGCAAGCCCAAGCCCTGATGGAGGCGCTGCCCGAGCCCAACGCGTTTGACCAGTCTGTGCAGCAATTGCTGGCGCGCTTGCTGCCCGAGGGCCAGGTCTCGGTGGACAAAGTGGCCGCCAGCCTGCACCAATCCACACGCACCTTGCAAAGGCGCCTGGCCGACAGCGGGCTCTCGTGGCAAGCCTTGCTGGACAGCACCCGCGAGCAACTGGCCTGCGGCTACCTTCAGGACCACGCCTTGTCGCTGGCAGAGATCGCCTTGCTGCTGGGCTACAGCGAACAAAGCGCTTTTACCCGGTCTTTCAAACGCTGGACCGGGCTGACGCCAAGAGCATTCAGGGCGCAGGCAAAACCAGGCCGGTGACGGCTGCACACAATTTGTCAGACCCCTGTAATTGCAGGTCCTTTGCCGGGCTGAACCCACTGTCCGTCACGTCTTCGCTGACGCATAAAGCCCCTAGCCAAATGCTACTTTTCTGGTTGGTGGTGTTAGTGTCGGCTGCCATCGAACGCGTCTGTGGGAAATTCACTGTACTGGTGCTCAACTCCATCTCCCACGCTCCGAAATCTTACTGATGAGCCTCATCTTTTTATGACCTTCAATGAGCTTGAGCCCTGAAACGCCTCTAGGTGGGCGCGGCCGCTCAGCGAACCATGCCGACGTGCGACCAGGCAGTTCTGGTGTACGCCGGCTCAAGTTCACCTTGGTGCCATTCGGCGTGGGGATCGCCGGGGCCCTTTTCGCTGCAGCCACCGGGCGTGCCGCCACCACTGATGTTTTGTTTCTGACCCTGTACACGGTTGCAGGCCTTCTCGTTTTCTACGTTCTGCTCAACAGTGACAGGGTTCGGCGCTCACGTGACCCGCTGCTGACCTTTCCTCAAGTGATCTTCGGCATTGGTTTGGTGGCCGCGGCCTACGCGTTGATCACGCCGGCACGCGGCCTTGCCTTGCAGTGGCTTGTGCTGATCATTGTGTTCGACATGCGCCGGCTCCCCTCTCGCCAGATGTTGGCCGCCATTGGATTGGCGTTGACGCTGCCAGCACTGGCGCTGCTGCTCACCTGGCAGCTAGACGGTCGGAGGTTCAGTGTGCTCAATGACCTCGTGCAATTGGGGTTGGGTTGCGTCATCGTGCCAGTCCTCATGGCGGTGGCGCGCACTGCAAAAGCAGTGCAGAGGCGTCGGCAAGCCATCAATGAACAAATGGCCTCAGTCCTTGAGCAATCCCGGTTGGTGGCAATACGAGACAACCTCACGGGCTTGCTTAACCGCCGCCACATGGAAACATTGTTTGACGGAGAGGTCCGACGCGCCGAACGCTATCAAAGTGCATTGAGCGTGGCCATGGTGGATGTGGACCACTTCAAATCCGTGAATGATCAGTATGGACATTCAGCTGGCGATGCCGTCTTGCGCCAGCTCGCGCAAATCAGCGCAGATGTCTTTAACCCAACGTTGGAGTATGTGGGCAGGTGGGGTGGCGAGGAGTTCCTCATCGTCCTCGTGGACGCAGACTTTGCGCGCGCGCAGCAACGACTCTCGGCTTTCCTGAATGCAGTGCAATCACATGATTGGGGCCACCAAGGGCTGCCAAACGTGACATTTTCTGCCGGCCTGTGCGAGCACCGCCCGGGCCTGAGCATCGCGGCCATGGTGGAGGGGGCAGATCAGGCCCTGTACAGCGCGAAGCGATCCGGGAGAAACCGCATCGAAGTCCATGAATGGCCCGCCAGCGAGACAGCGCAACCGAAAAAAGGGGCGCTGCCATTGGAAGCGGAAACGGTTCCGCCTCGCCCTTCGCCGGTGCAGCTCGTCGAACGGCCGCTACCGCCCAGTTTGGAGGGCGCTGATAAGCCGGTGGACACTTCTTCTGGACTGAGCGCCTTGCTTTTCACGAACGATCGTGAGCTGCAGGACGGCTTGAAGTTGGCGCTGGGCTCGGCCTGCATCTACTTTGGTGCGGCCGTCGCGGTGCTGTTGCACGGCATCCCTTACCGCGTCTTTCCCACTCCTTTTGGATACTTCCTCGTCGCGGGAATGGCGGCCTCTGCCGTGCTGCCCTACACACTGATTCGAAGCGGCGCCACATGCCGCTTGCAAGACCGCATCCTCATGATGCCTCAGATCATCATTGCCATTGCCCTCGGCTGCACGGTTTACGCCGTGGCGCCACAAGCGCGGGCGGTGATCCTTCAAATGCTGTGTGGCGTGCTGGTTTTCAGCTCTGTGGCTTGCAGCCCTCGGCAGGCCATCGCGACGGGCATCGCCGCGATTGCGCTTCTCTTGACCGCGTTCATGCAGCTAATGTCTACCTCAGGACATGGCATGGATGTGGTTCAAGAAACCCTGGTGATCGGCATGTCCTCATTCATTCTTGCGCTGTTGACGTTGCAGTCTCGCCGGTTCGCCTTGGACCGACAGAAGCTGGTCGCCAAGAGAACAGCGCTTGCAGAAGCCACCCAAGAGGTGGCGCAACTGATGATGAAGGATGCCCTCACCGGCATTGGCAATCGCCAGTTCCTGATGTCTCAATTGAACAAGGAATGCGACCGCCATGCCAAGACCGGTCGCTCGTTTTGCATCGGGCTCTTGGACTTGGATCACTTCAAGAAGGTCAACGACGAATTCGGGCACCAGGTGGGCGACGAGGTGCTGATCGGCTTCTCTCGAGCGCTCAGCGCAGCCTTGCGTGGAACCGACGTCCTGGGCCGATGGGGAGGTGAGGAGTTCCTGCTTATTTTTCCGGAAGCGGACTCTTCGCAAACGTCTCTCGAAGTCCTGGAGCGGCTGCTGAACAACATCGGTACCGACTCCCTGGCGCCCAGTCAACCGATGCTCAGGGTGACTTTTTCCGCAGGCGTCGCCCGCCATCTTGATGGTGAGCCCATCTCGGACCTCATCCACAGGGCGGATAAAGGCTTGTACTCATCAAAAGCACGAGGTCGTAACTGCTGCACGCTCGCGCCGCTAATCGGCGACCGGATGTCTCGGGACAAGGACGAGGCCGCACCTGCGCCTGGCGTCCAGGAGACAGCGGGAAGGACATAGGTCGACACCAGGCCGCCGGCGGCTGCGCACAATCTGCCAGCCCCCTGTCGATTGCGGGCCTTTTGGTTCGTCGTCATGATTGTCAGGGCCCTGCGGCCCTCCAACCCCACTCAAGGAGAACAGCGATGCGTGTCATGGTGATGGTGAAGGCGACAAGCCAATCAGAGGCGGGTGAAATGCCCCGCACGGAGTTGATGGCGGCCATGGGCAACTTCAATGAAGAGCTCGTCAAGGCCGGCTTGCTGCTGGCAGGTGAAGGACTGCACCCCAGTGCCCGGGGCAAGCGGGTGCAGTTTTCCGGCAGCCAGCGAACCGTGACAGATGGGCCTTTCGCAGAGACGAAAGAGCTGGTCGCCGGTTTCTGGCTGTGGCAAGTCCAATCCATGGAAGAAGCCGTGGAATGGGTCAAGCGGTGCCCCAACCCGATGGACGGCGATTCCGAGATCGAGATTCGCCCCCTGTTCGAGGCGGCCGATTTCGGCGCCGAGTTCACGCCCGAGTTGCAGGCCCAGGAAGAGCGCTTGCGTGCCGAGATTGAAAGTAGAAAATGACCACCCCACGTTCCTTGACAGGAGGACAACATGGAAACTCAAGAACTGCACCGTGGCCGCTTGATTGACCACATCCAACTGGTCGTGCGCGACCTGGCAGGCAGCCAGTCGTTTTACGAGGCCGTGTTCAAGGTGCTGGGGATCCCGATGGGCGGCACTGGCGAGGGCTTCTTCTGGGCGGACGAGCTGTTTGTGTCCACCGCCGACAACCCCGCCGCGCAGGGGCACCTGACCGGGCGCCACCACCTGGCGTTTCAAGCGCAGGACGAAGCCATGGTCAGGGCGTTCCACCAGGCAGCGCTGGCGAACGGCGGCCAGGACAATGGCGCTCCCGGTGAGCGCCCTTACCACCCGGGCTACTACGCAGCATTTGTGCTGGACCCTGATGGCAACAACATCGAGGCAGTTTTTCATGGCAAGGCGAACCGCAGCGCGCCCTCGGTGAAAGTGACGTTCTAGCCCGCGCTCCTGGCGGGGTCAAGTAAGCTCGGGGCCTTGTTCACCACCTTGCCCCCGCCATGCAAAGCCCCCGTTCGGACCGAGTCCTCGCCACCCTGGCGTTGACGCTGCTGGGCAGTGGGTGCCTGTTGGTGTTGTGGCCCTTCTTGACCTCGCTGGTCTGGGCCGCGATTCTGGCGTCCACCAGCTGGGGCGTGTTCCTCCGGCTTGACCGCCTGGTCGGGCACAAACGCACCCTGGCCGCCAGCCTGATGACCCTGCTGGTCACCATCGTCTTGTTGGTGCCGGTGGTGGCCGTGGCATTGGCCATGGCCGACAACGTGGCCGAGCTGGGCGTCGCGGCCACATCCTTGCTCAAGAATGGCCTGCCCGATGCGCCGTCCTGGCTGGCCAACCTGCCTTTGGTCGGCAACTCCCTGGAGGCCTACTGGCAGCAGTTCGCGCACGACGGGCAGCGCCTGATGGAAGAGTTGGGCAAGCTGGCCCAGCCCGCCCAGACCATGGCCCTGACAGCCGGGCGCGTGGTGGGCAAAGGCGTCTTGGACATCGCCCTGTCGGTGTTCCTGGCCTTCTTCTTTTTCCTGCATGGCGAGTTGCTGGCCGCCCGCCTGCACATCGCTTTGGCCCACCTGGCCGGCGAGCGCGGCACCTACTTGCTGGGCATCGCCCGTGGCACGGTCACTGGCGTGATCTACGGTGTGTTGGGCACGGCGCTGGCGCAGGGCGTCCTGGCGGCCATCGGCTTTGCCATCGCGGGGGTGCCGGGCGCCGTGCTGCTGGGTGGGGCCACCTTCTTCTTGTCGGTGATCCCGATCGGGCCGCCCTTGGTGTGGGGCGGGGCAGCCATCTGGCTCTTCCAGCAAGGTGAACCTGGTTGGGCCGCCTTCGTGGCAGCTTGGGGATTCTTCCTGGTCAGCGCGGTGGACAACGTCATCAAGCCCTTGATCATCAGCCGAGGCTCGCGCCTGCCCTTCGCCATCGTGTTCCTGGGCGTGCTGGGCGGTGTGCTGGCCTTCGGGGTGATTGGCGCCTTCCTGGGCCCGACCTTTCTGGCCGTGGGCTATCGCCTGGCCAATGAGTGGACGACTGCCGAGCCTGGTGCTGTGCGGGAAACCCCCTGAATAGGTTCTTGAGGCGCTGAAACATCCCCGCTAAAGTCGCGCCAACCGTGCCGTTGTTCTGGCGCAAGGTGAGCGAATCAATGAGCAGGGAAGAGACAAACAACCAGGGCGCCGCGTGGGCATCGGCTGTCGGCGTGGCCGCCTTGACCACCGCTTGTGGCGGTGGCGGCAAAAAACCCAACGATCCAAAAAACAATGCGCAGGGCCTGGGGCCCCAGTGCGCGGCCCAGCCGGCGCAGGCAGCAGCGGCGCCGGTCAACCCCGCGGGCCCGTTGCCCGCTCCCACTTATGAGATGGCTTCGCGCTTCCTGGCGCAAATCGGCCTGGGCGCCACCATCCCTGATGTCAAGCAAATCGTCGAAGTCGACCGCAACTACACCACCTGGCTGAACGCGCAATTGAACGACCCGTTGCAGGCCCCAACGGTTTTTGATTGGGCCAAGGAGAAGGGCTTCGCTGGCGAAGGCAACTTTGGCACCGACCGCGGTGTCGACAACGCCTTGTGGTCGCGCCTGCTGGGGCGGCCCGATGTGGTGCGCCAGCGCATGGCTTTGGCCTGGTCGCAGATCTTCGTGGTGTCGTCCAGCAACATGGCCACGCCTTGGGGCCAGTTCGCCGCCATGGCCTATTGGGACATCCTTGAAGCCCAGGGCCTGGGCAATTTCAGAACCCTGCTCAAGGCCATCACGCTGTCGACCGCCATGGGCGTGTACCTGAACATGCGTGGCAGCCGCAAAGCCGACGCAGTCACCCAGCGTCAACCCGACGAAAACTACGCGCGTGAGATCCTCCAGCTGTTCACCATTGGGCTCAACCAATTGCGCCCCGATGGCAGCGAGGTACTGAGCAGTTCGGGCAAGCCCGTGCCCAACTACAGCAACGAGGACATCAGCGGCCTGGCCTCGGTGTTCACCGGCTGGGATTTCGATGGGTTCAGTGAAACGGTGCCAACCCACTTGGCCCGCCCCATGGTCCACACCGCGGCCGATTTTTCAGAGGGCAGCAAATCATTCCTGGGCGCCACCATCGGTGCCGACAAGACCGGTGAGCAAGCGCTGGATGCGGCGCTGGATGTCATCTTCCAGCACCCCAACGTGCCGCCCTTCATCAGCCGGCGCCTGATCCAGCAACTGGTGACCAGCAACCCCAGCCCGACTTACATCGCGCGGGTGTCGGGCATCTTTGCCAACAACGGCCTGGGTGTGCGCGGTGACCTCAAGGCCGTGATCCGGGCCATCGTGCTGGACCCCGAGGCGCGCCCACCGCTGACCAGCACCGCCGGCCTCGTCTACCACGGCAAGCTTCGCGAACCGGTGTTGCGCCTGGTTCATTGGGCCAGGTTGTTCGATGTGCAATCGACCGACGAAAAGTGGCTGGTGCCCAACCTGGCCACCACGACCGCCCTGGGTCAAAGCCCCTTGCGCGCACCTTCGGTCTTCAACTTCTACCGGCCTGGCTACGTGCCGCCCAACAGCGAGTTGACGTGCCAGGGCATGGTCGCCCCCGAGTTCCAGATCACCGACGATGCCACTGTGATCGCCTACGCCAATTTCATGCAAACGGTGATCGGGTTTGGCGCCGACCAGGTCGTGCCCGAATACAAAACCACCGGCTGGGAGGAGCGCGCCAGCCGGCCCGCGGAACTCGTGGCCTGGCTCAACACCGCCTTGGCCGGTGGCAGCCTTTTGCCTGAGAACGTCACCATGATCCTCAGCGCCGTCGAGTCGATCACCCAGTTGGACTCGGCCATTCACCCCGTGGACACCCCGACCGGCTCGCTCTTCGTCACGGGTCGCCGCGCACGCGTCCTGATCGCCGTCTACCTGATCTTGTGCAGCCCGGATTTCCTGGTTCAGCGCTGAGGATTGAGCAACACCATGTCACGCCACGATTCAAGCCGCCGAGCTTTCCTGCGCCGCACAGGCGCCCTGTCCATGATGGGCGCCGCCGCACCTTGGGCCGCCAGCCTGGCCACCATGGCCGAAGCCGCGGCAGCCACGTCAGGCAATGACGACTACAAGGCCCTGGTCTGCGTTTTTCTGAATGGCGGCAATGACCACGGCAACACCGTGATCCCTTGCGACGCCAGCGGCTACCAGGCCTACGCCAACGCCCGCCAGAACCTGGCGCGCACAGCGGCCGAGCTAGTGAACACCAAGCTGACCCCACGCAGCGGCCTGCCCTCGGGCCGCGACGTGGCGTTCCCGCCAGAGTGGGCGCCCTTGAAGGACTTGTTCGAGAAGCAGCGGCTGGGCATGCTGCTCAACATCGGGCCCTTGCTGCAACCCACCACCCTGGATGATTTCCGCAAGAACGTTCAACTGCCACCGCAGCTGTTCTCGCACAACGACCAGCAAGCCGTGTGGCAGTCCTACCAGCCCGAAGGCGGCACTGTGGGCTGGGGTGGCCGTGTGGGCGACCTGATGCTGTCGTCAAACAACACGGGTAAAGCGGCTTTCACCTGCGTGAACGTGGCCGGCAATGCCGTGTACCTGGCAGGCGATACCGTGGTGCCTTATGCGGTGGCGCCCGATGGCCCGGCCCCCTTGTTGGCTGGTCGATCGTCGGGCCTGTTTGGCTCGAGCCGTGCGTCTGAAGTTTTCCAGTCTTTGGTCACCCGGCAAGACCACCCTGTGCTGCTGGCCCGCACACACGCGGCCATCATGAAGCGTGCCGTGGCTGGCCAGCAAACCCTGAGCGAGGCTTTGCTCACGGCCCCTGGCAACCTGCCCTCGATGTTCACCACCTCGGTGGACGGCAAACCCCGCCGCCTGGCCCAGCAGTTGTTGATGGTGGCGCGCACCATCGCGGCGCGCCAGGCCCTGGGCCTCAAGCGCCAGGTGTTTTTCGTGTCCCTGGGCGGCTTTGACCTTCACGATCGCCTGGTGGTGGATCACCCCAGGCTGATGGAACAAGTGGCGCAGGCGCTGGCATCGTTCGATGCGGCGATGCAATCGTTGGGCGTGGACCGCCAGGTGACCACCTTCACAGCCAGCGATTTTGGACGCACCCTGACCAGCAATGGCGATGGGTCCGACCACGGTTGGGGTGGCCACCACCTGGTGATGGGTGGTGCGGTGGCGGGTGGGCGCTTGTATGGCACCTTGCCTGAGCCCGGCCTGGGTGGGAGCGACCAGGTCGGACAAGGCAGGTTGCTGCCCTCGCTGTCCGTGGATCAATTGGCCGCAGAACTCGGCCGTTGGATGGGCGTATCATCTTCCAACCTTGAACTGGTGGCCCCGCGCCACAAGCGCTTCAGTGCCAGTGAACTGGGCGGATTGTTTGCGGCCACGACTTGAACGATGAGCCTGACCCTCTACGCCCACCCCTTCTCGTCTTACTGCCAGAAGGTGCTCACCGCCCTCTACGAGAACGCCACGCCGCACACGGTTCGCTTGCTCGATGGCAGCGACGATGTGGGCCGCGAGTTTTCGCAACTGTGGCCCATCAAGCGCATGCCCGTGCTGGTGGATGGCGACCGCAGGGTGATGGAGGCCAGCATCATCATCGAACACCTGGGCTTGCACCACCCGGGCCCCGTTCGCTTGATCCCCCACGACCCTGACGCGGCACTGGACGTGCGCTTCATGGACCGGTTTTTTGACAACTACGTGATGACGCCCATGCAGCGCATCGTGGCCGACTACCTGCGCCCCGCCGAACAGCGCGATCCGCGCACTGTGAGCGATGCCAAGGCCTTGTTGAGCGACGCCTACCAGTGGCTGGACCAACGCATGGCCGACCGGGTCTGGGCCTGCGCCACGGGCTTCAGCTTGGCCGACTGCGCTGCGGCACCGTCCCTGTTCTACGCCGACTGGGTGCAGCCCATCGACAGTGCACTGCCGCATGCGAAGGCTTACCGCCAACGGCTGTTGGCCCGCCCATCGTTCGCACGCGCGGTGGACGAGGCACGGCCTTTCCGCAGCTTCTTCCCGCCTGGCGCCCCTGACCGCGATTGACGCGGCCCGCATGGGGTCATTGGTCTGTGGGTACGATCCCGGCATGACCACCCTCAAAATCGATTTTGTGTCCGACATTTCCTGCCCCTGGTGCGCCATCGGGCTGTCGGCCCTGGAGCAGGCTTTGGAACACCTTCAAGGCGAGGTGTCGGCCACCCTGCGGTTCCAGCCTTTCGAGTTGAACCCGCAGATGCCGCCAGGTGGCCAGGACATCGGCGAGCACCTGACGCAAAAGTACGGCTCGTCGCCCGAGCAGCAGGCCCAGATCCGCGAGACGATTCGCCAGCGCGGGGCCGAGGTGGGCTTCGAGTTCAGCCCTGCCGGGCGCGGCCGCATCTACAACACCTTCAATGCGCACCGCCTGTTGCACTGGGCTGGTGAGGCGCATCCCGATCGGCAACTGGCCTTGAAGAAATCACTGCTGCAAGCCTGCCACCGAGATCGCCAGAGCATGGAATCGCCCGAGGTGCTGCTGGCCTCGGTCCGCGAAGCGGGGCTGGACGAACAGCGCGCAAAGGCCATCCTGAGCAGCGATGAGTTCACTGACGAGGTGCGGGCACAAGAGGCGCTTTACACCCGAAGCGGCATCCACTCGGTGCCCGCGGTGGTCATCAACGACGAACACCTGATCTCGGGCGGGCAGCCTGTGGCCGTGTTCGAGAACGCCTTGCGCCAGATCGTCAGCGCATCAGCGCCGCGCCCTTGATCTGCGCGAACACCGCCTGGCCTGGCAGCAGACCCAGGGCATCGCGCGAGCGGCGGGTGATGCGGGCCAGCAGCACGGGCGCTTGCATGGCATTCACAACATCAGGCGCCTGAAGACGAAGCTGCAAGGTCACCGTGTCAGGGCCATCATCGCGCAGTGCCTCGATGTGGGCGGGCAGGATGTTGACGATGCTGCTGTCAGTGGGGTGGCTCAAGGCCACGCTCACGTCGCGGGCCAGCACGCGCACACGCACGGCTTGCCCCACGGGCGCCTGGTGCAGGCCCACCCACAGCTGCAGGCCGCCCACATCGATGCGGCTTTGCCCATAGCGGGTGTCGTGCTCGGTCAGGGCGCCAGGCAGCATGACGCTGGCTTCATCAAGTTGGCTCAAGGGCAGATCAAGCCGGGCCAGCAAATCATGGGCAGCGCCGCTGGCCACCACGCGGCCAGCCGACATCAGCACCAGGTGGTCGGCCAGCCGAACGGCTTCTTCGAGGGCATGGGTCACGTAGACCAGAGGCACGCGTGATTGCTGGTTCAGGCGCTCAAGGAAGGGCAGCACCTCGGCCTTGCGTTGGGCATCAAGCGCCGACAAGGGCTCGTCCATCAGCAGCACGCGGGGGCTGGTCAACAGGGCCCGGGCAATGGCCACGCGCTGGCGTTCGCCACCCGACAGGCGATCAGGCCGGCGCTCCAGCAATGGGGCAATGCCCAACAGGTCCACGGCCTCGTCCAGGCTCACCCGGCGGTCGGCCGTGGGCGTGCGCTGCAGGCCATAGTGCAGGTTGCCCTTGACCGTGAGGTGCGCAAACAGACTGGCCTCTTGAAACACATAGCCAATGGCCCGCTGGTGCGTGGGCAAGAACTGCCGTTCGTTCTGCCAGACCTGGCCATTCACCCGCACAGCGCCTTGGGCCTTTTCCAGACCCGCCAAAGCGCGCAGCACGGTGGTCTTGCCGCAGCCTGAGGGGCCCAGCAGCACGCTCACGCCCTGCCCGGGCAGCTGCAGCGACACATCCAGCGAAAAGCCACCGGGGTAGGACAAGGCCAGCTGGGCCAGGATCTGGTCAGACATGGCCCGCCCTTTGGCTGCGCAGGGCCCGCCCGTTCAAGAAGTACAGCAGGAACATCACCGCAAAGCCAAAGCCAACCAGACCCGCCGCCAGCAGGTGCGCCTTGCCGTAGTCCATGGCTTCAACGTGTCCATACAAGGCCACCGACAAAACGCGCGTGGCGCCGGGGATGTTGCCGCCGATCATCAGGACCACACCGAACTCGCCCACGGTGTGTGCAAAGCCCAGCACGGCAGCGGTCAAGAAACCCGGACGGGCCAGGGGCAGGGCCACGGTCACAAAGCGATCCCAGGGACTGGCGCGCAAGGTGGCGGCCACTTCCAGCGGGCGCGTGCCCAGGGCCTCAAACGCCTGGTGCAGAGGCTGGACCACAAAGGGCAGCGAATGCAGGATGCACGCCACCACCAGCCCCCAGAAGGTGAATGGCAGCAGGCCCAAACCCAGCATGCTGGTGAAGCGGCCCACGGGCCCTTCGGGGCCCATCAGCATCAAAAGGTAAAAGCCGATGACCGTGGGTGGCAACACCAGTGGCAGGGCCACCAGGGCCGCCACCGCACCCTTGAGCCGCGAACGAGTGCGCGCCAGCCACCATGCGATGGGGGTACCCAACACCAGCAGCAGTGCAGTGGTGACGCTGGCCAGCTCGGCCGTCAGCCGCAGGGCTTGCAAGTCATCGGCGTCCAGCATCACAGCCCGTAACCGTAGGCCTTGATCACGGCCTGAGCCTGGTCACCACGCAGGTACTTCATCAAGGCGGCGGCGGCCGCGTTGCCCTCGCCTTTCTTGAGCACGGTGGCACCTTGCAGGATGGGGGCGTAGAGCTTGGCGGGCACCACCCACCACGAGCCCACGGCGGGCTTGTCGGGCGCAGCCACTTGGGACAAGGCCACCAAGCCCAGCTCGGCATTGCCGGAGGCGACAAACTGCAGCGCGTGGGCAATGCTGTCGCCCTGCACGAACTTGGGCAGCAGACGGCCGTACAAACCCAGGGCCTTCAAGGCCTGTTCAGCCGCAGCGCCATACGGTGCCAGCTCGGGGTTGGCCAGCGCCAAGTGCTTGAAGCGGCCTTGGCTCAGGACCTGGCCCTGCTTGTCCACGAAGCCCGGCTTGGCGCTCCAGAGCACAAGCGTGCCCTTGGCATAGGTGAAGTGTTGGCCCTTGACGGCCAGGCCTTCGTCTTCCAGCTTCCTGGGCGTGTCGTCATCGGCGGCCAGGAGCACCTCGAACGGCGCCCCTGACTTGATCTGCGTGTAGAACTTGCCCGTAGAACCGGTGATGACCACGGCGGTATGGCCGGTGGCAGCCCCGAAGTCAGCGGCGATTTTCTGGAAGGGCCCGGCAAAGTTGGCGGCCACAGCCACCTGCACTTGATCGGCCTGCGCCGACCAGGCCATGAGGGACAGCACTCCCGCCAAAACCAACCTGCTCATCACCCGCTCCTGCAACATGGGCCTCCATGATGAACCATGAATGGGCCAAACGCTGGCGGTGGGTGGCAGCAACTACTGGAAGTAACCCAGCATGCGCTCCAGCGCCATGGTGAGCGGCATCTGCATCATCGGCAGGGTCAGCCACAGGCCGGTCAGGCCCACCCCCAAGGTCACGGGGAAGCCGATCGAGAAGATGTTCATCTGCGGCGCCACGCGCGAGATCAAACCCATCACCAGGTTGACCAGGGACAGCATGGCCACCACCGGCAACGAGACCCACAGGCCGATCTTGAAAATCTCGGCGCCCCACACCTGGGGTTGGATCACGCTGAGGAAAGCCAATGGCTGAGGTGCCACGGGAAAGGTGTCGAAGCTGTGCACCACGGCGGCGGTGAGCATGAGGTGGCCGTTCATGACCACGAACAACCACGCTGCACAGGTGCCATAGAAGCGGCTCACCGCGGTGGCCTGGCCGCCACTCATCGGGTCGAAAAAGCTGGCGAAGTTCAAGCCCATTTGCAGGCCCACGATTTCACCAGCGAACTCGATGGCGGCAAACACCACGCGGGCGGCAAAGCCCATGGTCAGTCCGATCAAGACCTGTTGGGCCAGCACCATCAAGGCTTGCGGTGAGTTCAAAGCCACCACGGGCATCTCGGGCAGCGTGGGCTGGGCGGCCACCACGATCAACAGCCCCAGGCCCATGCGAACGCGCCGGGGAATGGCACGCATCGACAAGACCGGCGCGGCCGTGAACAGCCCCATCACCCGAAAGAAAGGCCACAGCCACGGCGTGATCCACGCCATCACCTGAGCTTCGCTGAAGGTGACCAAGGCTCAGCCCACCACGCTGGGGATCGACTGCAGGACTTGCTGGATGTAATCCACCAGGGTGCTGAGCATCCAAGGGCCGGCAATGCCCAATGTGGCGAACGCGGCCAGCAGCTTGGGCACAAAGGACAAGGTCGCTTCGTGGATCTGCGTGGCGGCTTGAAAGATGCTGACGATCAAGCCCACGGCCAGCACCACCATCAGGATGGGCGCGCACACGGTGAGCAGGGTCAGCAGGCCATCGCGGCCAATGGTCAGGACTTGTTGCGGATCCATGGCTCAGCCCCCTACTGCGCGAAGCTGGCGGCCAGCGAACCCAGGAGCAGATTCCAGCCATCGGCCAACACGAACAGCATCAGCTTGAAGGGCAAGGCCACCATCACTGGCGACAACATCATCATCCCCAGGCTCATCAACACGCTGGCCACGATCATGTCGATGACCAGGAAGGGGATGAAAATCAGGAAGCCGATCTGGAAAGCGGATTTGAGCTCGCTGGTGACAAAGGCCGGCACCAGCACGCGCAGTGGCACGGACTCGGGCTTGACGTTGCCTTCGATCTTGGCCAGGCGCACAAACAAGCCCAGGTCGGACTGGCGCGTTTGCTTGAGCATGAACTGGCGCATGGGGGCCTGGCCACGGTCCATGGCTTCACTGAAGCTGATCTGGTTGGCAGCGAAGGGCTCGTAGGCGTCTTTGTGGACCTTGTCCAGCGTGGGGCCCATGACGAAAAGCGTCAAGAACAGCGACAAGCCGACGATAACTTGATTGGGCGGTGCGGCCTGGGCGCCAATGGCCTGGCGCATCAGGCTGAGCACAATGACGATGCGGGTGAAGCCCGTCATCATCAGCAGCAGCGCGGGCAAGAAGCTCAGCGCCGTGAAGAACAGCAAGGTCTGGATGGGCACTGAGTAGTTGGTGCCGCCAGCGCCCTGCCCTATCAGCAAGGGCAAGCCACCGCCCGGCGTGGGCACGGTCTGGGCCATTGCGGCCGCGGAGCACGCAGCCAGGCCTAAGGCCACGGCCGTGGCCTTCAATCGCTTCGAAAAATGCATGGGGTGTCCTGGTCGCTCGCTCGTCAAACCTTGGGGTGCTCGCCGACGTCTGAAGCACGCCTGAGCAAGATCGGGAACGTCGACGCGGTTCCCTCGCGTTCTGCCTGCTCCTGGCTGTCCTGCGTGGGTTGCAGGCTGTGCAGGGCGGTGATGCTTTGTGCGGTCACACCCAACACCAGCCAGGTCTTCTGATCGCCCGCGCCCAACTCAACCGTGACCAGGCGCTGGCCAGGGCCCAGTGACAACTGGCTCACCGTCTTGAGCACCGCGTCGCCCGAACCCATGCGGTTCTTGGCCAGGCCGGATTTCTTGAGCAGGTACAAGCTCAGCGGGATCATGGCCACGATGAACACGAACCAGAAAATCAGCATTCCTGTGGATTGCATGTGTCTCTCCTTGTGCGGGCCTGGTCAGCTGCCGCGGCTCAGGCGGCGCATGCGTTCTGAGGGCGTCACGATGTCGGTCAGGCGGATGCCGAACTTGTCGTTCACCACCACCACTTCGCCCTGGGCGATCAGGAAGCCGTTGACCAGCACGTCCATGGGTTCGCCCGCCATCGCGTCCAGCTCCACCACCGAACCCTGCGCCAACTGCAGGATGTTCTTGATGGGAATGCGTGTGCGGCCCAGCTCCACCGTCAACTGCACGGGGATGTCCAGGATCATGTTGATGTCGTTGCCCGCCGGATTCGTGGACGAGGCCGCGGCAAAGTTGGCGAAGGCGGCCGGCGTGCCTTGAGCAGCGGGGCTGGCCACTTCGCTGGCCGATCCGAAGATGTCATCGGTGGAGGCCGCCGACGTGCTCTGCTGCGCCAGCGCGGCCTCCCACTCCGCGGCCATCGCGTCTTGTTCTTCGTTCGGGGCTGCTTCGGCAGAAGTCGATTCGGGTTCGTTGTCAGACATGTTGGTCTCCCAGCCAACCGTGGTTGGCCGTGGTCAGTAGCTTGTCAATGCGCAAGGCGTATTTGCCGTTCGAGGTGCCGTAGTAGCACTCCAGGATGGGCACGCCGTCCACCTTGGCCTCAATGAGTTTTTCAAGGTCAAGCTCGATGAAATCACCGGGCTTGAGGGCCAGCAGTTGCTCGACCGTGGCGGGGGCGTGGGCCATCTCGGCCACCAGCTCCACCTCGGCCGACTGGATCTGCTGCGTCAGCAACTTCACCCAGCGGCGATCCGGTTCGGCCGAATCCCCCTGGATCGACGAGAACAGGATGTCGCGGATCGGCTCGAGCGTGGAGTAAGGGATGCAGATGTGGATGGTGCCGCTGGCATCGCCAATCTCCAGCGTGAACGAGCAGCACACCACGATCTCGGCCGGTGTGGCGATGGTGGCGAACTGGGGCTGCATCTCCGAGCGCTGGTAGTCCAGCTCCAGGGGATAGATGCCACGCCAAGCCTTCTTGTACTCTTCAGACACGACCTCGATCAGGCGGGTGATGATGCGTTGCTCGGTGGGCGAGAAATCACGCCCTTCGATGCGGGTGTGGTACTTGCCGGCGCCGCCAAACAGCGAGTCGATCACCGCGAAGACCAAGGTGGGATCGCACACCACCAGGCCCGAGCCGCGCAGTGGGCGGATGGCCATGATGTTGAAGTTGGTGGGCACCACGATCTCACGCAGGAAGGCGCTGTACTTTTGCACCTTGATGCCCCCCACCGACACCTCGGGCGACTTGCGAATCAGGTTGAACAGGCCAATGCGGATGTTGCGGGCAAAGCGCTCGTTGACGATTTCCATCGTGGGCATGCGCCCGCGAACAATGCGTTCCTGATTCGCGAGGTTGTAGTCGCGAATGCCCTCCTTGGGCTCGTCTTCCTGCTCCAGCTTCTGGCTTTCACCAGTGATGCCTTGCAGGAGGGCGTCAACTTCGTCTTGCGAGAGGATTTGCTGATTCATGGCCTGGCTACTGCAGTTGGCTCACTGAACGATGAAATTGGCGTAGTTGACCTTGACGATCGGGTTGTATTGCTCGACCTTCTTTTTCTTCTTCTTTTTCTTCTTGGGGGCGGCGTCTTCTTCAGCTGCTTCCTGGGCTGCAGCTTCTTCGTCTTCAGGTTCGTCGATTTCGTAGCCCATGGCGCGCGCCGCATCACGGCGGATCTGGTCGGCCAGCTTTTCCTTGCCTTCCTGGGTCAACAACTGGTCCGACGTCTTGTGCGACAAGATCATCAGCACCGAATTGCGGATGGCTGGCATGTAGGTCTTGATTTCCTCGGCAACTTTGGGATCGTCCACCTGCAGGGTCAGGCCGATCTGCGCGAAGCGCTCGGTTTCCTTGTCGGCCAGGTTGACGATGAAGGGATCAAGTGGCACAAACGCCGGCGGCGTGGCGTGCTCGTCCTTGCCATGCTTGGGCTTGGGGGCTTCCTTGGCGTGCGAGGAGCTTTCGGCGGCTTCGCCATCCTCGCCCTCGGCGGCAGCTGCGGCGGCGGCCGCGTTTTTCTTCATCACGAAGACCGCGGCACCGCCACCAATCACCACCAGCAGCACCACGGCCGCGATGATGATGATGAGCTTTTTAGGCCCCTTCTTGGGGGCGTCGCCTTCGGCGGGTACCGCAGCGGAAGCAGCTGACATTCGCAAATCTCCTGAAATTCAAGCCCTTCGACCCTGAAAAAGTCGAAGGAGGCATGATGGGATTATTGGAAGTCAGGGCCAAACTGAAGAACCGATAAGCGATGTGAAATCCGCGCGATTCTGGACAGGACAGGCCCGGGCCTATGCATACAGGTCAAGGCCACCTCGTCGCCCTGCCTGGGCGGCCGCAGCGGCCATGCGACCTTCATGGGGTTCACCACCGGACGAATCCAGGCCCGGAGACCCACCACCCCAGGCCGGGGCGCCACCAGGCTGACCCGAGGCCTGGTTGAACTGTTGCTGAGGTGACTGATCGGACACGCCCGATCCACCGAGGCTGAAACCAGCCTCGTCCAGCGAGGCGGACAACATCGGCAGGCTGGCCTCGATGGCACGCCTGGTTTCAAGGTTGGCCGCCGCGAAATCAACCTGCGCCGATTGGCCATCCAGCGAAATCTTCACGCTGATGGGGCCCATTTCAGCGGGATTGAGGTGCAGTTCGGCCGACATGGTGCCGTCTTCGCCCACCGCGTTCACCCACATGCCCACGCGCTCGGCCAGGGCCTGCGGAAACTCGGGGCTGTTGACGGCCGGGGCCAGGGTGGCGCTGGTCTGGGCAGCGGCACTGGCCTCGGCGGTTTTGCCGGCCAGGCCACGCATCATTTCGGTGGACAGGGTGCTGGCAAAGTCAGCGCCCTTGGCCGATGAGTCGGCCGCGCCATCGGCCACGGCCAGACGGCCTTCAGCGGCTTGCAGGGTCGAGACATCCACCGCGCCCTTGTCGCTGGCCGTGTTCATGGCCGCCAAGGCGTCGTGGCCCGTGGCAGCCACGGGCGTGGCGCCATCCTTGGCCTGCAATTGGGCTTCGCTGGCATCCGCAGCGGCTTTCTGGGCATCGCCGCCCAACGCGGCCGTTTTGGCCGCGCCATGCGTCAGGCTGGCCAGCCAGGCCAGCATCGACGACGGATCGCTGGCGGTGGCGCTTTCGGCCGGTTGCTGGTCTTTGGCCGCCACTTCGTTTTTCCCGGCGGCCGCCTTTTTACCTTCATCCACAGAGGCCTGGTCTTGCCCAGCCTCGTTGCTGCGCTCTGCTTTGTCAGCGCCTTCCTTGGCCTTGCCTTTGGCCGCATCCGTCTTGACTGGCTTGTGGCTGGCATCGGCGGCCGCGGTTTTGGGCTTTTCAGCCTTGGGCGCATGCGCGGTCTCGGAATGGGTCACTGGCGCCTGGCGCTTGGCTTGTGCGGCATTGGCCTGGGCGCGGGCCAAGGCATTGCGTGCTTCCACCGACGTGGCCGAGCCGCCCTGCCCTGCGCTGGCCTTGGCGGGCGCAGCGGCATTGGCCGACAACTGGGCTGCCGTGGCTGAAGCTTGAGGCGTGGTGGCCGAAGCGCGGGCCATCCAGCGCGAAAAATCGGATTGCATGGCGGCCTGATCAGCCCCAGTCGCTTGGTTGGACGAGGACGACAACTTCGCCGCCCAATCGGTCGCTGCGCTGTTGGTGTTGCCGGCTTTGCCAGAGTTCGTAGAGTTGATGGGACCGCTCATGTCACAACCTTTCAAGATCATTCATTCAATTCAATAGGACGTCGGCACGAAGCTGGTGCTCGAGCCCATGGACGATGACAGCGGCGAAGAGCCGCCCCGGCCCGCACGAGCGGCCTGTTCGTCGGTGGCTTTCTGGTCACGGCGCTGTTCGCGCTGCGCGGCTTCCAGCGCGCGTCGGTCAATCAGTTGGCCCACCGCGGCCACCTTGCGCTCGCGCTCGATCAGTTGCAGGCGGCATTGCTCCATGAACAGCGCCGCCTGGGTGACCCGCTTGTCCTGCTCGGACACGGCATCGCCCAAACGCGCGGTGAAGTCCTGGTAGCAGCGCACGATTTCCATGCCGCCCGATTTGGCGAACTGGCTGCTCCAGCGCTGCTGGTATTCCTTGCGCCAATCGGCCAGCGACTGGGCTTGCTGGCGCGCAGCCTCGTGGGCGCGGCGTGCGTTTTCCATTTGCGAGACGGCATCGTCCCGGGCCTTCTCGGCCGAATCAAGCAAGATCAACAGGGGCTGGATGCTGCTCATCTCAATCGCTCACGATGTGACGCAGTTGCTCGACGCTGTCATCCAGGCGCGCGGGCAGGTGCATGTCTTGTTGGAGCATGGCCACCATGGCCGGGTGCAGTTTCACGGCCTGGTCCAGGTCGCGGTCGTGTCCGGGCACGTAGGCGCCCAGCTGGATCAGATCCTTGGCCTTGCTGTACTTGGACCACAGCTGCCGGAAGCGGCGCGACGAATCGATGTGCTCGCTGCTGGCCACGTTGTTCATCACCCGCGAGGCCGATTTCTCGATGTCGATGGCCGGGAAGTGCCCCCCCTCAGCCAGGTCACGCGACAGCACGATGTGGCCATCCAGGATGGCGCGGGCCGCGTCGGCGATCGGGTCTTGCTGGTCGTCGCCCTCGGACAGCACGGTGTAGAAGGCCGTGATCGATCCATGGCCGTTCAGGCCATTGCCGCTGCGCTCAACAAGTTGGGGCAGTTTGGCAAAGCACGAAGGCGGATAGCCCTTCGTGGCAGGCGGCTCGCCAATGGCCAGGGCGATTTCGCGCTGGGCCATGGCATACCGGGTGAGCGAATCCATCAGCAGCAGCACATGCAGGCCCTGGTCACGAAAGTGTTCAGCCACAGCGGTAGCGTAGTTCGCGCCCTGCATGCGCGTCAATGGGGGTGCATCCGCAGGTGCGGCCACCACCACCGAGCGGGCCAGGCCGTCTTCACCCAGGATGTCTTCGATGAATTCCTTGACTTCACGGCCCCGTTCGCCGATCAGGCCCACGACGATGACGTCGGCCTGGGTGTAGCGGGCCATCATGCCCAGCAGCACCGATTTACCAACACCGGAGCCGGCGAACAGGCCGATGCGCTGGCCACGGCCCACGGTGAGCATGGTGTTGATGGCGCGCACGCCGGTGTCCAGGGGCAGGCGCACGGGATCGCGCTCCATGGCGTTCATGGGGCGGCGCACCAGGGGTTCGCTGCGCACGTGATTCAAAGGGCCATGGCGGTCCAGGGGCTCCCCGTGGGCATTGACCACGCGGCCCAGCAGGCCACTGCCGATGGGCAAGTGCCGCGTGCGGTCTTCGCTACGGCGCCAAGGGTGATTCGGGCGGCCCAGCAAAGGCGGGTTGATCGGGATGGCACGCGGCACCACGCGGGCGCCGCTCGACAGGCCGTGCGCTTCCGCCGTCGGCATCAGGTAGGCGCGGTCGCCGGCAAAACCCACCACTTCGGCCAGCACGGGCTGGGCTTCCAGGCGTGTTTCGGAATGGATCTCGCACACGGCACCCACGGGCAGGCGCAGGCCAGCGGCCTCCAGCACCAAGCCCGCCACGCGGACCAGCTTGCCCTGGTTTTCAAGGGGAATCGCCGTGCTGGCGCAATCGTCCAGATCACTCAGGAAACGATTCCAGCGGTCCATGGCCACGCCTTGGCCAGCGGCGCGAATGGGCATGTTCATGCGGCATCTCCGGCAGCGGGCAATTCGTCATCCATGTCGGTGCTGTCACCGTTGTCCACGGGGGTGTAAGGCACTTCGTGGCCGCCATTCCAGGCGGTCTGGCTGCCCATCGCGGCGGCGGCGCGGAACCAGCGTGCTTCCACGCTGGCATCCACCACGGCGATGTCGGACTCGACCACGCACCCACCGCGCGTCACGGCGGCATCGGGCAAGAGGCGGGCACCACGGGCTTGCAATACTTCGGTCAAGGAACCCTGAGCCAGCGCGTTGTCGTCCGGGTTCAAGCGCACCACAATCTGCTTGGCCGATGACAACAGCACGCTGAGCGCTTCCTCGGCGACCGTCAACACGGCTTCGGGGCGCTGGTCCAGCTCGCTGCGCACCACCTGGCGGGCCAACTCCAGCGCCACGCCGGCGATCCGGCCAGCCAGTTGCTGCTCCAACGATTCCAGGCGGTGGTGGAAGTCGGAGGCGAGTGCGCCGATCTGGTCGTTCATGTAGGCGGCCAACTGGGCCGCCTGGGTCTGCTTGTAGCTTTCGAGCGCGATCAGGCCATTGCGGTAGCCATCCTGGTAGCCCGATTTGTGGGCCTTGTCGACCAGCTCTTCCACATCGGGTGCCGGCGCGGGGGGCGCTGGCGGCTCGGGGGGCATGGGGGCTTCTTCGCCGGGCATGCCGCCCACCAAAGGTTGCCGTTTGATGCTGGTGACCGTGGCTTTGGGCGCTGCCTTGGGCGCAGCGGGCCGGGCGGCGGCCGGTGCGGCTTTTGCCGAGGCGCCGGCGGCCGGCTTCACCGTCAAAGGCACGCTGGCCGCAGCGCGCTCCGAGAACGTCTGCTTGCGCACACCCGAGTCGCCTGCGGGGTCAGCTTTGTCGGCCGAGGGCTTTTCGAATGTCTGGGGGTTCCAGGCCGCGAACGATCCCAGCTCTTCGCGAGGGATGAAACGCGTGTACGAGTTCGGCACATTGCCGCCGTTGCCGTTGCCATTGCCACCGTTGTTGCCACCGCCTGGCGGCACGGGCTTAGACGTACTCATCGTCGCCTCCGCTGGCCAAGGCTATCTGCCCTTCGTCGGCCAGGCGCCGCACGATCTTGAGCATTTCCTTTTGCTCGCCCTCGACCTCGGACAGCTTGACCGGGCCGCGCGATTCCAGGTCTTCGCGCAGCGTTTCGGCCGCACGGCTGGACATGTTCTTGAACACCTTCTCGCGGATCTCTGGCGAAGCACCCTTGAGCGCAATGATGAGCGACTCGGTCTGCACTTCCTTGAGCAGGGCCTGGAAGCCCTTGTCGTCCAGCTTCTCCAGGTCGTCGAAAACGAACATGTTGTCCATGATCTTCTGCGCCAGGTCCGCGTCGCTTTCGCGGATGTAGTCCAGCACCGATGTCTCCAGGCTGGAGCCCATCAGGTTGATGATTTCAGCGGCAGGCTTCACGCCGCCCAGCGACGACTTGCGGATCTGGGTGCCGCCCGCCAACACGCGCGACAACACTTCGTTCAAGTCTTTCAGGGCTTGCGGCTGGATGCCGTCCAGCGTGGCAATGCGCACCATCACTTCATTGCGGTGGCGGTCCGAGAACGACTTCAGCACCGATGAACACTGATCCGGATCCAGGTGGACCAGGATGGCCGCCACGATCTGGGGGTGTTCATTGCGCAGCAGTTCGGCCACCGATTGCGCGTCCATCCACTTCAGGCTTTCGATGCCCGTGACATCGCTGCCCTGGATGATCCGGTCGATCAGCAGATTGGCCTTTTCCTCGCCCAAGGCTTTGCGCAAAACCGCCTTGACGTATTCGTCGGTGTCAGGCACCAACACGCCCAAGTCGTTCGAATCGTCGGCAAAACGTGTCAACACTTTTTCGACACGGTCGCGCGGCACCGACTTGAGCTTGGCGATCGTTTCACCCAGGCCTTGCACTTCCTTGGGCTCCAGGTGTTTAAAGACCTCGGCAGCCTCTTCCTCGCCCAGTGACATGAGCAAGATCGCAGCGTCTTCGAGTCCTTTGTCATCCATGTTCATCCGTCCTTGACTAACCAGCCATCCATTCGCGCATCACACCAGCCATGGCCGCAGGGTTTTCGCGCGCCAATTGCCGCGCCGCTTCCAGGCGGGCATCACCCGTGGGCGCGCCCAGGGCCGGCAGCAACTGGCCGTTCGGGCCCATCACCATGCCGGGCGGCACCGTCTGCAAGCCTGGCAGTTCTTGCACGTCATCAACCACCGCGCTCAATTTGGGTTGCTTGTCTTCTTCAGACACCACGGGCTGGGCCGCCTTGATGGCCGGGCGGATCGCGCCGAACACCACGATCAGCGCGGCCAGCGTCAGGGCGCCCGGCACGGCCAATGTGCGCAGCAGGTCCACCGTCTCGGGGCTCTTCCAGAACGGCGTGTTGTCGGGCTCTTCTTTCACCACCTGGAATGGCGTGTTGATCAATTTGACCGAATCGCCACGCTGCTCGTTGAAGCCAATGGTTTCGCGCACCAGTGCGGTCAACTTGTCCAATTCTTCCTGGCTGATGGGCTGCACCGTGGTCTTGCCCTTGGCATCGGTCACCGAGCGGCTGTTCAACACCACGGCGGCGTTCAAACGCTTGATCGTGCCGGTGGCGTTGCGCGTCACGCGCACTGTCTTGTCCACTTCGTAATTGGTGACGGCCTCGCGGCGGCTGGTGCCGTTGGTGCCACCAGCGCCCTGGCCGGCTTGCAAAGCTTGTGCGGTGCCATTCACCGGCGCGGTGGCTGGTGTGGGCGGCTGGTTGCTGGCCGCGCCTGGCACGCCGGATGGCGTGGCCGAGCCGCCACCCGATTGCTCAGTGCTTTGCTGGCTGCGCACCGAGGCGGGCGCCTGGCCTTGGTTGGGTTTGTACTCTTCGGCGGTGGATTCAACTTGCGAGAAATCCACATCGGCCGTGACCTGGGCGCGCAGGTTGTTCTGGCCCAGCACCGGCTCCAGGATGTCCTTGATGCGCTGGGTGTAGTTGGCTTCGATCTGATGCACGTATTGCAACTGCTGGGCGTCCAGGCCGGCTTGGTCCACGCCATCATTGGGGCCCGACAGCAAACCACCCGATTGGTCCAGCACGCTCACGGCCTTGATGGGCATTTCCGGCACGCTGGACGACACCAGGTGAACGATGCCCGCCACCTGGCCACGGTCCAGGGTGCGGCCGGGGTACAAGGTCAGCACCACGGAGGCCGACGGTTTTTGTTGTTCGCGGAAGAAGCCGTTCTGGTTGGGCAAGGCCAAGTGCACCCGGGCGCTCTGCACGCCATTCAGGGTCTGGATCGAACGGGTCAGCTCGCCTTCCAGGCCACGCTGGAAGTTCAAGCGCTCCTGGAATTGCGTCACGCCGAATTTCTGGGTTTCCATCAATTCAAAACCCACCACCGAGCCCTTGGGCAACCCGGCGGAGGCCAGCTTCAGGCGCACGTCGTGCACCTTCTCGGCCGGCACCAGGATCGCGCCGCCACCATCGGCGTATTTGTAAGGCACGTTCATCTGCTGCAGCGAGGCCACGATTGCGCCGCCGTCTTTGTCAGACAAATTGGCATACAGCACCCGGAAATCGCCCTGCTTGCCCCACAACACCATCGCAATGAAGATGGCGACAATGGCCGCCAGACCGCCCCCCAGCATCAACTTGCGCTGCATGGGCAATGCCCCCACGCGCTGAACAAAATTGAGCGGTGGGGTGGGTTCGACCGCCTGGTTGGGCGATGCGATGACAGCTTGGGTTGGTGCGACTGTGACTTCCATGTGTGGTCGAAGCGTTGGGCCGCGCATCGAAACCATACGATGCCGCAAACCCGCCGGAACACGTCCATTATTCGGAGGAAGAGCAGGCAAAAGTGCCGGGAACAGCCGCAGATTTACCGGGCACTTCCCAACTTCGGATCAAGCATGGACGCCTAGTATTGGCATCGTGGTGAACTGCATCACGCCTTGTCTGAGATAACGGCACCATGGACCTGAAACTTAAGCCTTTTGATTTCGCACAAGCCGCTGCCAAAGCCGGCATGTCCGACATCGCCGAGCGCGTTCAGGCCAAAACCCGGCTGGACGCCCTGGGCGGTACCGGCAATGTCGAAAAGTCGAGTTTCCAGGCGGCTTTTTCCAGTGCGCTGGGATCGGTCAGCCAAGCTCAGAACCAGGCCAGCGCCATGCAGCGCGAAGTGCAATTCGACAACCCCACCGTCAGCCTGGAGCAAACCATGGTCGCCATGCAAAAGGCGCAGCTCGGTTTCCAGTCGGCCGTTCAAGTGCGCAACAAGCTGGTTCAGGCTTACACGGATATCATGAACATGCAGGTCTGACCGACCCGCCCTGTTCAACCCACCGCGCCCTGGCCGGGCGCCCTCCTCATGCGCAACGATTCCCGCCTGCCTTTGCAGCAATTGCTGCTGTGCGGCGCCCTGGTCGTCACTCTGTCCATGGGCATCCGTCACGGCTTTGGCCTGTGGCTGCAACCTATCATCATGGAGCGTGGGTGGAGCCGCGAGTCGTTCTCGCTGGCGATGGCGGTGCAAAACCTGGTCTGGGGTGCCGCCGGGCCCATCGTTGGGTGGTGGGCCGACCGCCGTGGCGCCTTTTGGGTGCTGTGGGCTGGCGCACTGCTGTACGGCTGCGGCCTGCTCGGCATGTCCGTCGCGGGCACACCCACCTTGTTCATGCTCAGCACCGGCGTGCTGGTCGGCCTGGGCCAGGCCTGCTCCACCTACGCCGTGGTTTATGGCGTGCTCGGCCGCCATGTCGATCCAAGCCGCCGATCCTGGGCCATGGGCATCACGGCGGCGGCCGGGTCTTTCGGACAATTCCTGATGGTGCCGGTGTCCAGTCTGTTGATCAGCCACCTCGGCTGGCAGCAGGCCCTGTGGGTGCTGGCCAGCTTCGCGCTGCTGTTGATCCCACTGGCCTGGGGGCTGCGCGATGACCCGCAAGCCCTGCGTGACGAGGCCACCGCCCGCAACATTCAGAACCCCGAACTCAAGCAAACCGCCGGACAAGCCCTGCGCGAGGCCTTGCGCCATCCCAGCTATCTGCTGTTGACCGGCGGCTACTTCGTGTGCGGTTTCCAGCTCGCCTTCATCGGCGTGCACTTGCCCAGCTACCTCAAAGACCACCAGCTTGACCCCACCGTGGCCACCACGGCCCTGGCCTTGATCGGCCTGTTCAACGTGGTTGGCACTTATGCGGCCGGCGCCTTGGGCCAAAAGTGGCGCAAGACCTGGATCCTCTCGGGCATCTACACGCTGCGCTCGGTGGTGATGATCGCTTTCATCCTGACGCCGCTCAGCCCGTTCACGGTGGGCCTGTTCGCTGCCGCGATGGGCACCTTGTGGCTGTCCACCGTGCCGCCCACCAACGCGGTGGTGGCGCAAATGTTGGGCGTGCAGCACCTGTCCATGCTAGGCGCACTGGTGTTCTTCTCGCACCAGATCGGCTCTTTCATGGGCGTGTGGCTGGGCGGGCGCTTGTACGACGCCACGGGCAGCTACGATGTCGTCTGGTGGTTGGCCGTCGGCCTGGGTTTGTTGGCCGCGGCCCTGAATCTGCCCGTCAAGGAAAACGAGGCCCCGGCGGGCCGGGCCCTGGCGCGGGCCTGACCATCCTGCCCAATCGAGACCCGCATGGCCGCCTTCAAGCCCCATCCCAGACCATGGCGTTGGCTGGCCTACCTGGGCGCGGCCCTTTTGCTGGCCTTGGTCTTCGTCATGTATTTCCGCAGCCAACTGGTCTTTGACCTGGCCACGCGCATCTGGAGTTGCTTTTGAGACAAGTCGTGATCATCACTGGCGCCTCTGATGGCATCGGGGCTGAACTGGCCCGGCAGATGGCCCAGGAATCAGCCGGCCAACTGGCCCTGGTGCTGGCCGCCCGCAGCGCCGACAAGCTTGAACAAGTGGCCCTGCAGTGCCGGCAGCTGGGCGCCGAGGTGCTGGTGCGCCCCACCGACGTGGGCCAGGAAGACGCCTGCCGGGGCCTGATCGCCGACACGGTGGCCCAATTTGGGCGCATCGACACCCTGGTCAACAACGCCGGCATGTCGGCCCACGCGCTGCTGGAAAACGTGACCGACATGGCCTGGTACGAACAACTCATGCGCATCAACCTGTGGGGCAGCGCCTGGTGCACGCACGCCGCCCTGCCGCACCTCAAGGCCAGCCGCGGCCGCATCGTGGTCGTGTCCAGCCTGGCCGGGCTGGTCGGTGTGCCGGGCCGCACCGCCTACAGCGCCACCAAATTTGCCATGACCGGCTTTTTTGAAGCGTTGCGCGTTGAACTGCAGCCGCACGGCGTGTCGGTCACCCTCACCTACCCAGGCGTGGTGGCCACCGAGATCCGATACCGTGGCTTCAACGCCCAGGGCCAGGCCGCCGGCCAAAGCGGCTTGGACGAGCGCGGCGCCATGTCCATCGAAGAATGCGCCCGCCTGATCCGCGTGGGCGCCAACAAACGCAAGCGCGAAGTCGTCATGTCAGCCAAAGGCAAGCTGGCGCGTTGGATGAAACTGGTGGCGCCAGGCCTGGTCGACAAACTGGCCCTGGCCGCGCTCAACAAGGACGCGCACCCGCATTGATGCGTGCGCTCAAGCGCCCTCCGGCCCAGCCCCGGGCATACCCCGCATTCCCCTTTACACAGGACCCCCGCCTCGCTGGGTAAAATCCCGCGATTGAAGGAACCAGCATGAAATCCATTTTTGGCAGTATCGTCGCCCTCATCACCCCTCTGCACGACGACGGCAGCGTTGACTACGACAGCCTGCGCAAGTTGATCGACTGGCACATCGCCGAAGGCACCAACTGCATTGGCGTGGTCGGCACCACGGGCGAATCGCCCACGGTCGACGTCGAAGA
>PNKV01000022.1 GCA_013822685.1 Leptothrix sp. (in: b-proteobacteria) | reverse complement strand
GGTCTCTGGCGGGGCGCCTGCTTGGTGCTGAGAAGCACAGGGCCGAGGTGGGCGCGCGCAGCGCGCATCAACATCTGACTGGCCGTGGTTGTTTGAACGCAGCGGCCAACGGCCGCGCAGTGAGTTCCACGGCCCCACCTCGGCCCGAGCATCGCAAGGCAGTCCCGCTACCAGCGGGACCACCAAGCTGAAGCCCTGACGGAGACCCGCCCAGCCCTCGCCCCGCGCTCCCCAACAAAGCGCCAAACTACGCCACTCAAAACGAGTCGTCCAGAATCAGCAACGCTTCATCCCGCCAATAAGCCGCCGCCGCAAAAAAGCCTTCCCACACGCAGCCATTGCACCCACGCCCACAGCAAGTCGTCGGCTCCGGCGGTGGTTGGCGAAGCGCCACGCCACGCACCAGCGCCTGCGCTTGCAAGGCTTCAAACATGCGCTGGGCCGAAGCCGCATCGGTGAGTGGGAAGTCCATCAACATCACCCGTCAACTCAAACGCGAACCCCAAGGCGCCACAGCGACGTCAGCTCGGCCTGGCGCGCCACATGCAAAGGATCGTTGTCATCGGTGGCCTTGGGGTGGCGGGGCTTCACCTCCAGCCGGCCGATCACGCGTAAGCCGGCAGACTCAATGGCCGCCTGCAATTCACCCTGCGCGCGCAGGCCCAGGTGCTCGGCCAAGTCGGACATGATCAACCACGCCTCACCACCCGGTTCCAGGTGCGCGGCCAGGCCGTTCAAAAAGCCCTTCAGCATGCGGCTGTCCGGGTCATACACCGCGTGCTCGATGGGCGAGCTGGGGCGGGCCGGCACCCAGGGCGGGTTGCAAACAATCAGCGGGGCGCGACCATCGGGGAACAGGTCCGCCTGCACGATGTCCACCTTGTCAGACAGCCCCAGTCGATCGATGTTCTCGCGTGCGCAGGCCAGGGCGCGCGGGTCCTGGTCGGTGCCGATCACGCGGCCCACGCCACGGCGGGCCAGCACGGCAGCGATCACGCCCGTGCCTGTGCCGATGTCAAAGGCCAGGGCCGTGTTGGCGGGCAAGGGCGCCTTGGCCAGCAAATCGATGTACTCGCCCCGCACTGGCGAAAACACGCCGTAGTGCGGGTGGATGCGATCCTTCAAGAAGGGGATCTCTACCCCTTTCTTGCGCCACTCGTGCGCGCCGATCAGGCCCAGCAGTTCGCGCAAGGACACCACACTGGCTTCCATGCCGAGGCCATAAGCTTCTACGCACGCTTGCTGCGCATCGGGTGCGCGGCGCAGCGGGATGGAGTGGTCAGCGTTCAAGGGGATCAACACCGAGGCCAGCACACGGGCGCGCTGCGCCTGGGCTTGGCGGTGCAGGTTGAAGGCTTCGGCGGGCGTGGCTGAAGTCTTGCGCGTTTTGCGGTCAGCACGGCGCGCCAGGGCCTGCACCAAGTGCCGGGCGTTCTGGTAATCGCCCCGCCACAGCAGGCCGGTGCCTTCGCAGGCCAGGCGGTAAGCGGTGTCGGCGCTCATGCGGTCGTCCGCCAGCACCACGCGCTTGGGCGGGGGCGTGGCGCTTTCAGAGCGCCAGCGGGCGGACTGTTCCTGCTCGGCCTCGGTCCAGTGGACCAAGGGGAAGGGCGCATCGGGCGCGGAGGGGGATGGTGTATTGAGACTCATTGGGGCTTTCCCAATGAGTGTAAGTCAGGGGCTGCTGGTGCTGCGCCTTCAGGCCTGCAGGTTGACCAGCATGCCCATCATGTCCTGCTGGGTGCGCACCGTGTGCAGGTTGGCCTGGAAGGAATAAGTGGACGAGATCTGCTGCACGATGTCGGCGGCCAGGTCGTTGCCGATGGTCTGGGTCTGTTCGATGGTGGTGGCCACGCCGCCGTTGGGCAATTCGCGCTGGCTGACGACCTCGCGTTTGAAATTCGACGTCTGGCTGTTGGCGATGTTGTGGGCCGAGCTGTCCAGTTGCTGGAGGGCTGCGGTCATGCCGGATCGGCCGATCGATGAGACTGCGTTCATGGTGAACCTCAAGATCAATGACACAAGCTGTCAATGAAATGTAGGTCTTATCCGCAGACCGCGCTGGCCGATAAGTGGCCAGGGCGGGAATTGTTCATGGCGGGGGCGCTTTGCACACCACGGCCATCTGCGCCTTGTTGTTGGTGGGCGTGTTGAGGTTGCCGGTGATGCGGTCCCACAGGCGCACGGGATAGAGCTGGTCGTTGGCCATGCGCTTGTAGTTGTGCGACTGGCGCCTCACGTCGTAACCATGGGGGCACAGGCGCTTGGCTTCGGCCTCCAACTGGGCGGCGCTGGTGCCTTCCAGCTCGTAGGCTGCTTCGCCACCGCCCGTGGCCACGTGGGTCACCTGCACGGTGGCGCAGCCCAGCAGGGCGGCCAGCGGCAGGACAACGGTGAGGGCTTTCAGGCGCAGGTGGTTCATGTCAGGCAGGCGTGGATTCGGCGACGCGTTTGGCCAAGTGTGCCAGCGCCTCCTCCACCTGATCCACCAATATCAGGCACAGATCCCCCGGAGACAAACGGTGCAGGGCGGTGTCGATGGCGACGAACTCGCCGCGGATTTCGTCGATGTTGCGGGTGCGCTTGGCGTCTTTCAGGCCGTCGCGCAGCAGCGCAAGCACTTCGCCATCCACGCGGCCGCGTTGGCACGCGTCCTGGAACAGCAGCACGTCGTCAAACGCATCGCCCAGGATGGCGGTCTGCTCGCGGATGTCGTCGTCACGGCGGTCACCGGCGCCGCTGATCACCACCGAGCGGCGTTTGGCGGGAATGCCTTCCACGGCCGAGACCAGGGCGCGCATGGCGTCCGGGTTGTGACCATAGTCGGCGATGACGGTGGCGCCCTTGTAGTCCATCACGTTGAATCGGCCAGGCGCGTTGTCGGCGTCGTTCACGAAGCTGGCCAAGCCGCTGCGCACGGCATCCCAGTCCAGGCCCACGCCCCAGGCCGCGGCCACGGCGGCCAGCACGTTCTCGACCTGGAAGCCGATGGTGCCGTTGCGGGTGATGGGGATGTCGCGCAGCAGGATGCGCTCGCGCCAGGCGCCTTGGGCGGCCACGATCGCGTCGCCATCGACGAACACGGTGCGCTTGTTCTGCGCGCGGTGCGTGGCCATGACGGGGTGGTGGTGGTCCTGCGCAAAGAAAATGATCTCGCTCACGGCCTTGCTGGCCATGGCCGACACGTTGGGGTCGGCAGCGTTGAGCACCGCATAACCATCCCGCGACACGTTCTGCACGATCACGCGCTTGAGCACGGCCAGGTCTTCGACCGTGGTGATGTAGTTCAGGCCCAGGTGGTCCCCTGAGCCGATGTTGGTGACCACGGCCACCTGGCAGCGGTCAAAGCCCAGGCCTTCGCGCAGCACGCCGCCACGGGCGGTCTCGAACACGGCGGCGTCCACATCGGGGTGCAACAGCACATTGCGGGCGCTCTTGGGGCCGCTGCAATCGCCGCTGTCGATCTGGCGGCCTTCCACATAGACGCCATCGGTGTTGGTCATGCCCACACGCAGGCCCGTGGCGGCCAGCAGGTGCGCGATCAGGCGGGCCGTGGTGGTCTTGCCATTGGTGCCGGTGACGGCCACGACCGGGATGCGGCCGTCATCGCCAGGGCCGAAGAGGTTGGCCACCATGGCCTCGCCCACTTGGCGGCCCTTGCCGAAGGACGGCGTGAGGTGCATGCGCAGGCCCGGCGCGGCGTTCACTTCCACGATGCCGCCGTGCTGTTCTTCCAAGGGCTTGAGCACGGTCTCGCAGACCACGTCGACACCGCAGATGTGCAGGCCCACCATCTGCGCGGCGGCCACGGCACGGGCGGCCACTTCGGGGTGCACGTCGTCGGTCACGTCGGTGGCGGTGCCGCCGGTGCTCAGGTTGGCGTTGTTGCGCAGGATGACGCGGCGGCCCTTGTCCGGCACCGAATCGGGCTTGAGGCCTTGCACATCCAGCCGCGCCACGGCGATCTCGTCGAAGCGGATCTTGGTGAGCGAGGTGGCATGGCCTTCACCGCGTTTGGGGTCCTGGTTGACGATGTCGACCAGCTGGCGCACGGTGTGCACGCCATCGCCGATCACCTGGGGCGGATCACGCCGGGCGGCGGCCACCAGGCGGTCGCCCACCACCAGCAGGCGGAAGTCGTCGCCGGGCAGGTACTTCTCGACCATGACCTCGCCGTATTCAAAGGCGGCCTTGTAGGCGATGCCCAGGTGATCGCGGCTGACGATGTTGACCGTCACGCCCTTGCCTTGATTGCCATCTTGCGGCTTGACGACCACCGGCAGGCCGATCTCTTGCGCCACGGCCCAGGCTTCTTCGAGCGACTGCACGGGGCGGCCCATGGGCACCGGCACGCCGGCCGCGTGCAGCAGCTTCTTGCTCAGGTCCTTGTCCTGGGCAATGGACTCGGCCACGGCGCTGGTGGCATCAACTTCGGCGGCCTGGATGCGGCGTTGGCGCGAGCCCCAGCCGAACTGCACCAGGCTGCCTTGCGTCAGGCGCCGCCAGGGGATGCCGCGTGCGGCAGCCGCTTCCACGATGGCGCCCGTGCTGGGCCCCAGGCGCTCGCTTTCGTCCAGCTCGCGCAATTGCGCGATGGCCGCGTCCACGTCGAAATCGGTGCCGTTCAAGGCGGCGTTGACCAAGGCCTGCGCCAGCTCGAAGGCCAGTCGGCCCACGGCCTCTTCAGAGTACTCGACCACAGCCTGGTACACGCCCGGTTCGACGGTGACGGCCGTGCAGCTGAAGGTGACCGGGCAGCCGGCCTGGGCCTGCAAGGCCAGCGCGGCGGTTTCCAACACGTGGGCCAGCGACACCTTGGTGTTGGCACCCCGGTGTTGCAGCGCGCCAATGGCCGGGAACAGGGCACGCACGCGCGCCTCGAAGCCGGGCAGGTTGACGATCGAGCGCTCGGCCTCGGTGCAGGCCACGATGGCCTCCACGGCGGTGTGTCGGCTCCAGAGGTTGGGACCCCTCAGTGCCCGGATGCGGGAAACGTCCATCAGCGTGTCTCTCTTCTTGTGCTTCTTCAGCGGGCGTAGGTGAAACCCAGCGTGGGGCGGGCCGGCGACAGGTCGGCGTCAAAGGTTTCGATGCCCGCGGTGATCAGGTCAGGCTTGATGTCCAGCGCCCAGGCGGCGGCCACGGCGGCCAGCAAGGTGTCGGACGACACGGGCGTGCCGCGGCCCTGGCGCAGCGTCAGGCTGCTCAGCTCGCTCAAGGTGTTCTCAAAAGCGCCGTTGGCCAGCACCACCATGCCCTGGCGCATGAATACTGCGCGGCCGCCTTGCGCGCGGTGCTGCACGATGGTGGCCAGTTGCGGGTCTTCGGCGTAGAGCACGGCCTGGCCATCGCACAGGGCGGCCATGGCCGCGATGCGCTCGTCGTTGGCATTGAGCACGGCGGCGCCTTCGGGCAGCACCACGTCCACCTGCGTGCGCAGCACCTTGACCAGTTGGTCGGATTCACTGATGTCGAACTCGGCCAACTCTGGCGCCCCCTCCAGGTCCGTGACCACGCCCACCTGGCAACGGTCATAGGGCAGGCCATCGCGCAGGATGGCGCGGGCGCCGGTCTCGAACACGGCGGCTTGCACCGAACGGTTCATCAGCAGGCGGTGGCCGGCATCCCAATGGGCGGCGTCCTGCCGCTCAACGTGGCGGCGGTCCAGGAACAGGCCGTCGCGGCAGGCCAGGCCCACATACTTGCCGCTCAAATGGATCAACCAGGTGATCAGGCGCGACAGGGTGCTGGTGCCTTGCGAACCGCTGACACCCACGATGGCGATGCGGCCGTCGTCGTCTTCCGGGAAGAGGTGGTCAACGATGGCACGGCCCACAGGGCGGGGCGAGCCCTCGGCCGGTTTCAGGTGCATCAGCAGACCGGGCCCGGCGTTCACTTCCACGATGGCGCCGCCTTGCGATTTCAAGGGGCGGGAAATGTCCTGGGCGACCACGTCAACACCTGCGATGTCCAGGCCCACCACGCGCGCTGCCAAGGTGACGGCGTGCTCGACTTCGGGGTGGACATCGTCCGTGCAATCGAGGGCGACGTTGCCATTGCGCTGGATCAGCACCTGGCGGCCCGGATCCGGGATGGCGTCGATGGTGAGGCCCTGGCGCTGCAGGTCCAGCAGCACAGCCTCGTCTTCCAAGGGCTTGATCACATTGAGCGGGAAGTCTTCGTTCAGGCCGCGGCGTGGGTCGGTGTTCAGCTGCGCATCGATCAGTTGCATGACGGTGGCGCGGCCATCGCCAGTCACCCAGGCGGCTTCGCCCCGGGCCGCCGCGACCACCTTGCCACCCACCACCAGCAGGCGGTGCTCGTGGCCACGGATGAATTTCTCGACCAGGACTTCGCTGCCGTGCTTGTCGGCCACTTCAAACGCGGCCTCGACCTCGGCCTGGGTTTTCAGGTCCAGGGCCACGCCCCGGCCATGGTTGCCATCGCTGGGCTTGACCACCACGGGCAGGCCGATGTCTTGCGCTGCTTCCCAGGCGGCGGCGGGGCTGTCCACCACTTCGCCCTCGGGCACGGGCACGCCACAGGATTTGAGCAAGCTCTTGGTGAGGTCCTTGTCGCTGGCGATGCCTTCAGCGATGGCACTGGTCAGGTCGGTCTCGGCCGTCCAGATGCGGCGCTGGCGGGCGCCATAACCTAGTTGCACCAGGTTGCCTTCGTTCAAGCGGATGTGGGGAATGCGCCGGTCGGTGGCGGCCGAGACGATGCAGGCGGTGCTGGGGCCCAGGTAGCAGTCGTCCACCTGGTCGCGCACCTTAGCCACGGCGGCGGCCACGTCAAAGGGCTGGTCGTTGATGGCGGCCATCAGCAGGCGGTGGCCTTCGGCCAGCGCGGTGCGCGCCACGTGCTCTTCACGCGCACGGAACACCATGCGGTAAATGCCGCGCTGCGAGGTGCTGCGCGTCTGGCCAAAGCCGGTGGGCATGCCGGCCAGGTTCAGCAGCTCGATCACCACGTGTTCCAGCACGTGTCCGGCCCAGGTGCCTTCTGTCAGTCGCTCGATGAACCCGCCGCGCTCGCCGACGCCGCAGTGGTGTTCGATCAGGGCCGGCAACTGCGCCACCAGGCGGTCATTGAAGCCCGGCAGCAGGTTGGAGGGGTAATCTTCCAACAAACCCAAGTCCAGCCAGACTTCCAGCACGGGGCGGTAGGTCCAGACATTGGGGCCACGCAGGTAATTGATGCGCAGCAGTTTGATGTCGTCCATTCTTGTCATGTTCTTGTGCGTTCTGGCGACCGTTCAGGCGGCGCGCGACCCGGGATTGTGCTTGAGGACACCGGGGCTGATCACAGCCACCCTGGCCGCAAGTGGCACCGATTCGGCGAGAATCCGCGATTGCGCTACGAAATCAAAATGCAACATCATCATCCTGTTGACGCTCGCGGGGCCCTGACCAAACACGCTCAGGCAGGCCTGCAGGCCCAGCTTGCAAAAGAAGAGAACGTTTTGGCCACCCTGGTGGTTGACCTGGACCCGCGTTTGCGGTTTTCCGAGGGCGTTCTGGTGCTGACGGATCGCCGCCTGCTCTCCCAAGATGAGCCCGAGGGCGTTTGGCGCGCCTGGCTTCTGGCCGAGGGGCTGGCCTTGCGGCATTTTGACCACGCTGGCGTCGGCACGCTGGAGCTGCACAACCCCCGGCAGCGCCTCGCCCATTGGCACTTCACCATGGCCGTGGGTGTGGCCGCCCAAGGTTTCCAGACATTTTTTGACAAGCAGCAAGCGCAATTGAAGGCGGGCACCCCGGCCACCCTGGACGACGACGGCCTGCCGTTGTGCCCCACCTGCCACGCCCCGCTGCCACCTGACAGCGAAGACTGCCCCGCGTGCGACCGTGGCGCCGACGAGCCGCCCTCGACCTGGGTGCTGCTGCGCCTGTGGCGCTTTGCCCGGCCCTACCAGGGCAAGCTGGCCTTGGGTTTCGGCCTGACCCTGGCCTCCACCGCCGCCACCCTGGTGCCGCCTTACCTCAGCATCCCGCTGATGGACAAGGTGCTGATCCCCTTCCAGAGCGGGCAGACCATCGACACCTGGTACGTGGCGGCCCTGTTGGGCGGCCTGCTGGTCTCGGCCCTTCTGGCCTGGAGCCTGGGCTGGGCGCGCACCTATGTGCTGGCCCTGGTGTCCGAGCGCATCAGCGCCGACCTGCGCACCAGCACCTTCGAGCACCTGCTGAACCTGTCGCTCGAATACTTTGGCACCAAGCGCACGGGCGACCTGATGTCGCGCATTGGCTCCGAGACCGACCGCATCAGCGTCTTCCTCTCGCTGCACGCGCTCGACTTTGCCACCGACGTGCTGATGATCACCATGACGGCGATCATCCTGTTCTCGATCAATCCCTGGCTGGCGCTGGTCACCTTGCTGCCGTTGCCCTTCATCGCCTGGCTGATCCACCTCGTGCGCGACCGCCTGCGCACCGGCTTTGAAAAGATCGACCGTGTGTGGGGCGAGGTCACCAATGTGCTGGCCGACACCATCCCCGGCATCCGCGTGGTCAAGGCCTTTGCGCAAGAGCAGCGCGAGGCCAAGCGCTTCAAGGATGCCAACTGGCACAACCTGGAGATCAACGACAAGCTCAACAAGACCTGGTCGCTGTTCTCGCCCACGGTGTCCTTGATGACCGAGATCGGGCTGTTGGTGGTGTGGGCCTTTGGCATCTGGCTGGTCTCGCACCAGCAGATCACGGTGGGCGTGCTCACGGCCTTCATCGCCTACATCGGGCGCTTTTACGGACGGCTTGATTCGATGAGCCGCATCGTCTCCGTCACGCAGAAAGCAGCGGCTGGTGCCAAGCGCATCTTTGACATCCTGGACCACGTCTCGAACGTGCCCGAGCCCACCAACCCGGTGGCGTTGCCCACCGTGCAAGGCCGCTTGCAGATGGAGGGCATCGGCTTTCGCTACGGCAGCCGCGCCGTCATTCGCGGTTTGAACCTGGACATCCAGCCTGGCGAGATGATCGGCCTGGTGGGCCACAGCGGTTCGGGCAAGAGCACCTTGGTCAACCTGATCTGCCGCTTCTACGATGTGAGCGAAGGCGCCATCCGCATCGATGGCACCGACATCCGCCGCGTGGGCGTGGCCGATTTCCGGCGCCACATCGGCCTGGTGCTGCAAGAGCCGTTTCTGTTCTTTGGCACCATCGCCGAGAACATCGCCTACGGCAAGCCCGAGGCCACCCGCGCCGAGATCGTGGCCGCGGCCCGCGCTGCGCATGCGCACGAGTTCATCCTTCGTCTGCCGCAAGGCTATGACTCGCTGGTGGGCGAACGCGGCCAGGGCCTGTCGGGTGGCGAGCGCCAGCGCATCTCGATCGCGCGGGCGCTGTTGATCGACCCGCGCATCCTGATCCTGGACGAGGCCACTTCGTCGGTCGACACCGAGACGGAAAAAGAGATCCAGAAGGCCCTGGACAACCTGGTGCAAGGTCGCACCACCATCGCCATTGCCCACCGCCTGTCCACGCTGCGCAAGGCCGACCGCCTGGTGGTGATGGACCGCGGCCGTGTGGTCGAGGTGGGGCCGCACGACGAACTGATGGCCAAGCAAGGCGCTTACTGGCGCTTGTACGAAGCCCAGGCCCGCAAGGAGCAACAGGCATGAGCCTCAACACCACGATGACTTTCACGCTGGGCCGTGACAACTTCGGCCGGCTGGTTTTGATCGATGCGCAGGGCGTTCGCCATGATGGCGTCACACCGGTGCGGGCCTTCCCGATCGCCGCGCCCGACGAGGGCCTGTCTCTGGTTGACACCCATGGCCATGAATTGGTCTGGATTGCCCGGCTGAGCGCGCTGCCTGACGAGGCGCGCCAGCTGTTGCTGGAAGAACTGTCCGTGCGCGAGTTCACACCTGTGATCGAGCAACTGAAAGCGGTGTCCACCTTTGGCACGCCCAGCAGTTGGGCCGTGACCACCGACCGGGGTCCGGCCATTTTTGTGCTCAAAAGCGAAGACGACATCCGCCGGCTGCCGGGCGGCGCTTTGCTGATCACCAGCAGCCACGGCGTGCAGTTCGCGGTGCGTGACCGCATGGCGCTGGACAAGGCCTCTCGGCGCTTGCTGGAGCGGTTTCTTTGAGCGTGGCCTGAAGCGGCCGGGGTTCAGCGGCCAGGGGCTTCCTTTGCCGGCCTGGGGGCGTTAAGCTGCGCCAATGCTGCGTTGCAGCAATGTCAACTCAAACCCAGGGAGCGTCCCATGCCGGCTCGTCTCGCGATGTCTCGTCCACCTCGCCCGCTGGCGGTCTTGCTCATGGGCCTGTCGGTGTGGTCCTGTGCCCAGGCCGATGTGTTGTCGCGGCTGCCCGCACTGGGGCTGCAGCGGGATGCCGTGACGGTGTCGGGGCTGTCGTCCGGGGCTTACATGGCGGGGCAGTTCCAGGTGGCTTATTCAGCGTCGCTGGCGGGCGCGGCGTTGCTGGCAGGCGGCCCCTATGGCTGCTCGCGGGGCAGCGTGTCCACGGCCATGTTCAATTGCTCATGCCCGGCCGAGCAAGGCTTCGCCTTGAAGGTGATGCAGGCGTTTGGTGGTGGCTGCCAAATCTTCAATCCTGACGTGTACCTGCTGTTCAGCCAGAACGCCGTGGCGGGCAATGCCGAAGCCCACGCCATCGATGACACCTTTCACCTCAAGGGCCATCGCGTGTGGTTGTTTTCAGGCGAGAAAGATCACGTGGTGGACCCTCGGTTGGTCACCGCGGCCCAAAAGTTATACGAGCGCCTGGGCGTGCCTTTGGCGCAGATCCGGCGTGAAGCGAATGCCGAGGCCGGGCACGGCTTTCCCAGCCCGCAAGCGAGCCAAGCGTGCAGCCTCACCCACACGCCTTTCCTGACCCAGTGCAACCTGGATGCGGCCGGTGAGTTGTTGAAGTGGCTCTACCCCGGCAACCCAGATTGGCAGGCAGGCGCCTTTGACGAAGGGGCCTTGAAGCAGTTCAAGCAGACCGTCTACGATGATAAAAAGGTGTTCAGCAGCCTGGACAGCACGGGCTGGGTCTACGTGCCCAAGGCTTGCGAGCAGGCTGGCGCGCATTGCCGTCTGCATGTGGCTTTTCACGGGTGCGAGCAAGGCCAGAACTTCAAGGTGGGTGGCGAGAAGTTCGGCCTGCAGTTCGTGAGGGAGACGGGCTACAACCGCTGGGCCGAGGCTGGCCAGGTCGTGGTGCTGTACCCGCAGGTCAAACCCAGCGATCCACGTGGCCGCGCGCCCACTGATCCCTACCGGTTCAACCCCAAGGGGTGTTGGGACTTCTGGGGGTACACCGAGAAGTTCGCGGCACTGAATCCATCAGCTCCCAACTTTGCCAGGCAATCGGCGCCGCAAATGAAGGCGGTGAAGGCGATGGTGGATGATCTGCTGCGGGTGCCGTGAGGGCTTAGAGGGTTTCGGCAAACAGCTCCCGCCCAATCAGAATGCGCCGGATCTCTGACGTGCCCGCGCCAATCTCGTACAGCTTGGCATCGCGCCACAGCCGGCCCAAGGGGTACTCGTTGATGTAGCCGTTGCCACCAAAGATCTGGATGCCTTCTCCCGCCATCCAGGTGGCTTTCTCGGCACACCACAGGATCAACGAGGCGCAGTCCTTGCGCACCTGGCGCGCGTGGTCCGGCCCCAATGCATCCAGGTTCTTGGCCACCGTGTAGGCGAATGAGCGCCCGGCTTGCAGCGTGGTGTACAGGTCGGCCACCTTGCCCTGGATCAGTTGGAACTCGCCGATGGCCTGGCCGAACTGCTTGCGCTCGTGGATGTAGGGCACCACGTTGTCCATCACGGCCTGCATGATGCCCAGCGGCCCACCGGACAACACGGCGCGCTCGTAGTCCAGGCCGCTCATCAGCACCTTCACGCCGCCGTTGACCTGGCCCAGCACGTTCTCGACCGGTACGCGCACGTTGTCGAACACCAGCTCGCCCGTGTTCGAGCCGCGCATGCCCAGCTTGTCCAGCTTCTGCGCGATGCTGAAGCCGGCCATGCCCTTCTCGATGATGAAGGCGGTGATGCCTTGCGCGTTGCGCTCGGGCTCGGTCTTGGCGTAGACCACCAGCGTGTCGGCATCGGGCCCATTGGTGATCCACATCTTGGTGCCGTTGAGCACGTAGTGGTCGCCCTTGAGTTCAGCGCGCAGCTTCATGCTGACCACGTCGGAGCCCGCGCCCGGCTCGCTCATGGCCAGCGCGCCAACATGTTCACCGCTGATCAGCTTGGGCAGGTACTTGCCCTTTTGCAAATCGGTGCCGGTGCGGTGGATCTGGTTGACGCACAGGTTGGAGTGCGCGCCATAGCTCAAGGCCACCGAGGCCGAGGCGCGGCTGATCTCTTCCATGGCCGCCATGTGGGCCAGGTAGCCCATGTTGGCGCCGCCGTACTCTTCGGAGGCGGTGATGCCCAGCACGCCCAGGTCGCCCAGCTTGCGCCACAGGTCCATGGGGAACTGGTCTTCGCGGTCGATGCTGGCGGCGCGCGGGGCGATCTCGGTCTGCGCGAAATGGCGCACGGTGTCGCGCAGGGCGTTGATGTCGTCGCCAAGTTGGTGGTCGAGTCCGGGCAGGTCGTGCATGGTGTGTCTCCTCGTTGAGGTGGTGGTGGGCTGGCCCGCTCAGGCCGCGGTCTGTGCCGCTTGCTGTTGCGCTGCTCTTTTGGCGAGCAAGGCATTGCTCACGCGCGAGACCGGCTTGCGGCCCAGCACGTTCGAAATGAAGGCGCCGGCATCGACCAGCAAGTCCAGGTTCAAGCCGGTGCTGATGCCCAGGCCATGCAGCAGGTAGACCACATCCTCGGTGGCCACATTGCCGGTGGCGCCCTTGGCATAAGGGCAACCGCCCAGGCCGGCAATGCTGCTGTCAAAAGTGTGGATGCCCAATTGCAGGCAGGCATGGATGTTGGTCAGGGCCTGGCCATAGGTGTCATGAAAATGACCACTCAGCTCGGCGATGGGCACGCGTTGAAGTGCGCGCTCCATCACGGCCTGCACGCGCCCTGCCGTGCCCACGCCAATCGTGTCGGCGATGCCGATGTGGTCGGCGCCAATGCCCAGCAAACGCTGCACCACCTCATCGACCTGCTCCAGGCTGACTTCGCCCTGATACGGGCAGCCCAGCGCGCAGGACACGGCCGAGCGCACCTTCATGCCGTTGGCGTGTGCGGCCTCGACCACGGGCCTGAAGCGCTCGATGGATTCGGCGATGGAGCAGTTGATGTTGCGCTGGCTGAAGGCTTCGCTGGCGGCCGCGAAGATCACGACCTCGTTGGCCTTGGCTGCCAGCGCGCCTTCGAAGCCTTTCATGTTGGGTGTGAGCACCGAGTAGCGCACACCGGCCTGCCGCTGGATGCCGGCCATCACTTCGGCGTTGTCACCCATCTGTGGCACCCACTTGGGGCTGACAAAGCTGGTGACTTCGATCTGCGTCAAGCCTGCCTGCTGCAGGCGGTGCACCAGTTCGATCTTGTCGGCGGCACTGACGGTTTGCGCTTCGTTCTGCAGGCCATCGCGTGGGCCGACTTCAACGAGGGTGACGTGTTGGGGCAGCATGGCTTGTTCTTCTCAAGGTTCTTCGGCCAGGCGCAGCAACTCGGCGCCTTCAGGCACCTGGTCGCCCGCGGCGCACAGCAGTTCGGAAACCACGCCGTCACGCGGCGCGGTCATGGTGTGTTCCATTTTCATGGCTTCGGTCACGGCCAGTGCATCGCCTGCCTTGACGGTGTCGCCTACCTTCACCAGCAGGGCCACCACGCGGCCGGGCATGAGGGCGGTCAGGCGCCCGCCCGCATGAGCGGTGCTGGCCTGGGCCAAGGGGTCGGCCAGGCTGACTTTGGCGTGGCCCGATGGGGCAAACACCTCGAAGTGGTCGCGGTCGCGGTACACCGCCAGTGTCAAGCGTTGCCCGGCCAGGGTGATGTCGAACCGGTCAGGGGCCAGTGCCTGGGCTTCAAACGAGGCGTGCAGATCGCCGCATTGAAGCAGGTAGGGCCCACCAGGTTGACAGGTCAACCAGGCGGTAACGGGTGAGCCTTCCAGCATAAGGGGCAGTGCCCGCCGCGCGGCGCCATGCAAGCGCCAGCCATCGCGGTGCGACCAGGGATCGGCGGTGACGCTGCTGGCTTCGTCATTCAACAAGCGGGCTGCCAGGCCAGCGACTGCCAGCAGGGGTGCCAAGGGCGTTGGCGAAAACAAAGCTGCCTGCTCGCGTTCAATCAGGGCCGTGTCCAGGTCGGCCTGCTGGAAGGACGGCGTGCGGATGATGCGCCGCACGAACGCCACATTGGTGTGCAGGCCGGTGATGTGCAGTTCGCCCAGGGCGGCGTCCAGCCGGTCCAGGGCTTGCTCGCGCGTGGGGCCCCACACGATGAGCTTGGCGATCATGGAGTCATAGTGCGGCGAGATCTCATCGCCTTCGCGCACGCCGCTGTCCACACGCACGGGGCCGACGCTGAAGCTGGACGCAGCCGGCAACCGATAGGTGCGCAAGGGCCCGGTGGCCGGCAGGAACTGCTGCAGCGGGTTCTCGGCGCAGATGCGCGCTTCGAGGGCGTGGCCCTGGATGGACAATTGGTCTTGCGTCAATGGCAGGGGCTCGCCCGAGGCCACGCGCAGTTGCCACTCCACCAGGTCCAGCCCCGTGATGGCCTCGGTCACGGGGTGCTCGACCTGCAGGCGCGTGTTCATCTCCATGAAGTAGAAGCTGCCATCCTGCTCGGCAATGAACTCCACCGTGCCCGCGCCCACATAGCCCACGCTGCGCGCGGCGGCGATGGCCGCGGTGCCCATTTCGGAACGGCGCTCGGCGCTCATGCCCGGGGCAGGGGCTTCTTCCAGCACCTTCTGGTGGCGGCGCTGCACCGAGCAATCGCGCTCGAACAGGTGAACGTAGTTGCCGTGGCTGTCGCCAAACACCTGGATCTCAATGTGGCGGGGCTTTGTGACATAGCGCTCGACCAGCACGCGGTCATCGCCAAAGCTGGCGGTGGCTTCGCGTTGGCAGGAGGCGAGGGCGGCCGCGAAATCTTCGCTGCGCTGCACCGTGCGCATGCCTTTGCCGCCACCGCCCGCGCTGGCCTTGATCAATACCGGGTAGCCGATGAAGTCGGCCTCGGCCTGCAGGAAAGCGCTTTCCTGGCAATCGCCGTGATAACCGGGCACCAGGGGCACGCCCGCGCTGGCCATCAAGGCTTTGGCGGCCGATTTGCTGCCCATGGCCGCGATGCTGGAGGCGGGTGGGCCGATGAACACCAGGCTAGCATCGGCACAGGCTTGCGCAAAGCCCGCGTTCTCGCTCAGGAAGCCGTAGCCGGGGTGGATGGCTTGCGCGCCGGTGGCCTGCGCGGCGGCCAGGATGCGCTCGCCCAGGAGATAGCTTTCGCGTGGGGAGGCCGGGCCAATGCGCACCGCTTCATCGCAGGCATGCACATGGGCCGCGTTGGCGTCCGCATCGGAGTAGACGGCCACAGTGCGCACGCCCAGGCGGCGTGCGGTGGCGGCGATGCGGCAGGCGATTTCTCCGCGGTTGGCAATGAGTATTTTCTTGAACATCAGTTGACCTTGCCTTGCCACGGTGGCGTGGTCTTGTGCAGGAAGGCGTTCACCCCGGCCTTGCCTTCGTCGCTGGCCCGGATGTCGGCGATGGTGCGCGCGGTCTGGTCGCGCAGGCCCGCCGTGAGTGGCACTCCGGCGGTCTCGCGGATCAGCCGCTTGCTGGCCCGCACCGCGTGCGGACCGTTGGCCACGATGGCGTGCAAGAGCCCGTCAACGACGGCGTCAAGCGCGTCGACCGCGCACACCTCTTGCACCAAACCCAGGGCTTGGGCACGTTGCGCGTTCATGCGCTCGGCGGTCACGAAGTAGCGGTGTGCTGAGCGCTCACCAATGGCGCGGATCACGTAGGGGGCGATGGTGGCCGGGATTAAGCCCAGCTTGACCTCGGACAGGCAAAAGCCCGCGCTGTCCACCGCCACGGCCATGTCGCAAGCCGCGACCAGGCCCACGCCACCGCCATAGCAATCGCCCTGCACACGTGCGATCACCGGCACCGGGCAGTTGGCGATGGCCCAGAGCATGCCGGCCAAATGCGAGGCATCGGCATGGTTCTCGGCCCAGGAGTAATCGGCCATCGCGCGCATCCAGTTCAGGTCGCCGCCAGCGCTGAAGGCTTTGCCATGGGCACCGAGCACGATGGCGCGCACATTCTGGTCCTGGCCGATCGATTGAAACGCGTGCGTCAATTCCTGGATGGTCTGGTCGTTGAAGGCGTTGCGGATGTCTGGGCGGTTGAGCCAGACCTGGGCCACGTGGCCATGGCGTTGGATGTCGAGGGTGGGCAGGTTCATGGGGTGCTCCTTGGGCTCACATGCGGAACACGCCAAAGCGTGTGTCGCCAATCGGCGCGTTCAGGCTGGCACTCAGGCCCAGGGACAGCACGCGCCGTGTGTCCGCCGGGCGGATCACGCCATCGTCCCACAGGCGGGCCGAGGCGTAATAGGGATGACCTTGTTGCTCGTATTGCTCGCGGATGGGGGCCTTGAAGGCGGCTTCTTCTTCCGCGCTCCATTGGCCGCCCTTCCCCTCAATGCCGTCGCGCTTGACGGTGGCCAGCACACTGGCGGCTTGCTCGCCGCCCATCACGCTGATGCGCGCGTTGGGCCACATCCACAAGAAGCGCGGGCTATACGCCCGGCCGCACATGCCGTAGTTGCCGGCGCCAAACGAGCCGCCGATGATGACGGTGAACTTCGGCACGGCGGCGCAGGCCACGGCCGTCACCATCTTGGCGCCCGCGCGGGCGATGCCCTCGTTCTCGTACTTGCGGCCGACCATGAAGCCGGTGATGTTCTGCAAGAACACCAGCGGGATCTTGCGCTGGCAGCACAGCTCGATGAAGTGCGCGCCCTTGTTGGCGCTTTCTGAAAACAAGATGCCGTTGTTGGCCACGATGCCCACAGGCATGCCGTCGATGTGCGCAAAGCCGGTGACCAGCGTGCTGCCGTAGCGCGGCTTGAACTCGTCGAACTCGGAGTCGTCCACGATGCGGGCGATCACCTCGCGCACGTCGAAGGGCTTGCGCGTGTCGGTGGGGATGATGCCGTTGAGCTCATCGGCCACAAAGCGCGGCGGGCGCGGTGCGATGCAGGCCATGGCGGGTGTCTTGCGCCAGTTGATCTGGGCCAGGCTGCGTCGCGCCAAGGCCAGCGCGTGGGCATCGTCGTTCGCGAGTTGGTCGGCCACGCCCGACAAGCGCGTGTGCACATCGCCGCCGCCCAAGTCTTCCACGCTGACGACTTCGCCCGTGGCGGCCTTCACCAAGGGGGGGCCGCCCAAGAAGATGGTGCCCTGGTTCTTGACGATGATGGCCTCGTCGCTCATGGCGGGCACGTAGGCGCCGCCTGCAGTGCACGAGCCCATCACCACGGCGATTTGCGGGATGCCTTGCGCGCTCATGTTGGCCTGGTTGAAAAAGATGCGGCCGAAGTGCTCGCGGTCAGGGAAGACCTCGTCCTGGTTGGGCAGGTTGGCGCCGCCTGAATCGACCAGGTAGATGCAGGGCAGGCGGTTCTGCTGCGCGATCTCTTGCGCGCGCAGGTGCTTCTTGACCGAGATGGAGTAGTAGGTACCGCCCTTCACGGTGGCGTCGTTGCACACGATCACGCATTCGACGCCAGACACCCGGCCAATGCCCGCGATCACGCCCGCACAGGGTGCGTCGTTGTCGTGCATGTTCAGGCCGGCCAGTGGGGCGATCTCCAGGAACGGCGTGCCGGGGTCCAGCAGCAGCTCGACCCGGTCGCGGGGCAGCAGCTTGCCGCGGGCCACGTGCTTGGCGCGCGGGCCTTCGCCACCGCCCAGGGCGATGCGCGCCAGTTGTGCGTCCAGGTCGTCCAGCAGCACTTGCATGGCCTGCGCATTGGCCTTGAACTCGTCCGAGCGCGGGCTGATGAGGGATTCAAAGGGCATGGTTCACTTCCTCGCGCGCTTCTTGGGCGCGCGTTGGCTGTCCAGTTGTTTCAACGCCGCGCTCACCTCGTCGCGAAAGCGCGCCAGGGCATCGAGCGAGGCGTCGCGTGGCATCAGGGCGCTCCAGATCAGGCCGGTCAGCTGTTCGGCCGTGTCATCGATCGGCGGGCATTTGTGCGCGGTGATCGAGTCCCACAGCACGTGCTCCATCGAGCCATAGACCAGGTCGCGCATCAGGCGCAAGGGCATGTCCTGGCGCACCTCGCCGTCGGCAACGGCCTGGGCCAGGCAATCCATCAAGGGGGCGGTGTAGCGGCGTTTGCAATCGGTGATGACTTCGGCCAGCTCGGGTGCGCTGCTGCGGCCTTCGCCCAGCACCAGGGCGCACATGCCCGAGCCGTCGGCCAACAGGGTGCACAGGTGTTGGCGCACCACATGGCTGAGTTTGGCGTGCACGCCAGACAAGCGCGGCACTTCACGCTCCAGCTCGGTGCTGATCTCGTCATACCAGTCCTTGATGACCTGGATGCACAGCTCGCGTTTGCCGGGGAAGTAGGTGAAGACGGTGGCCTCGGACACACCCGCCGCCTCAGCGATCTGGGCGGTGGTGGCGCGGTGAAAGCCCTGCTCTGAGAAGACCTTGCGCGCAGCGGCCAGCAACTCCGTGACACGGAGTTGGGACTTGATACGGCGGGGGGCGACACGTTGCAGGGCTGACATGATCAAATAATTGAGTGCGACTCAATTATTGCCCGATGTCGGCGCACATGGGCAATTTTTTCAACACAAACGCCACCGAGGGCGAGAAATGCCACAGCGCCTGAAACGCGCCGGGTAATCCCGGGTGGTGCGGGCGCCAAGGCATCCCCAGATTGTTTTCAAGGCCAAAGATTGAGGCCGGGGGTGCGGACTATTCGGCACATCAAGAGGTGACGGCCCGCGCCAAGATCTCTACACTGGTTCTGCAGCATGTGACTGCGAGGAGTTCGTGATGAACGCTCCAATGCCCGATTCGGTTCTCAAGGCCCTGGCGTCGCTCACGCTGGATGACAAGTACGCCATTGAACACGGGACTGCTTTCATGAGCGGCGTGCAGGCCCTGGTGCGCTTGCCCATGCTGCAGCGCACCAGAGATGTGGCGGCAGGCCTGAACACCGCTGGCTTCATCAGTGGCTACCGGGGCTCTCCGCTGGGTGGCTACGACCAGGCCTTGTGGAATGCCAAAGAGCACCTGAAGGCGCACCACGTGGTCTTTCAGCCTGGGGTGAACGAAGAGCTGGGCGCCACCGCCGTGTGGGGCACGCAGCAGCTGGACCTGTACCCCGAACACCGGAAGTTCGACGGCGTCTTTGGCCTTTGGTACGGCAAGGGCCCGGGGGTGGACCGCTGCTCCGATGTGTTCAAACACGCCAACATGGCCGGCACCGCCCGGCACGGCGGCGTCATTGCCGTGGCGGGCGACGACCACGTGGCCAAAAGCTCGTCGGTGGCCCACCAAAGCGACCACATTTTCAAGGCCTGCGGCCTGCCGGTGTTTTTTCCGAGCAGCGCTCAAGAAATCCTGGACCTGGGCTTGCACGCCTACGCCATGAGCCGTTTTTCCGGGCTGTGGGCTGGCATGAAAGTCATCCAGGAGGTGGTTGAATCGTCCAGCAGCGTGTCGGTCGAGCCCGACCGCGTGCAGATCCTCTTGCCTGAAGACTTCGCCATGCCAACCGGCGGCCTGCACATCCGCTGGCCCGATTCGCCGCTGGAGCAAGAAGCCCGGCTGATGGACTACAAGTGGTACGCCGCGCTGGCCTATGTGCGCGCCAACCGCCTGAACCGCACCGTGATCGATTCGAAGCACGCGCGCTTGGGCCTGATCGCCAGCGGCAAGGCCTACAACGACATGCGCCAGGCCCTGCACGACCTGGGCTTGGACGAAGTGACCTGTGCCCAGATCGGCATCCGCGTGCACAAGGTGGCCGTGGTCTGGCCCCTGGAGGCCAGTGCCACGCGCGAGTTCGCCACGGGCTTGCAAGAGATCCTGGTGATCGAGGAAAAGCGCCAGGTCATTGAATACCAGCTCAAGGAAGAGCTTTACAACTGGCGCGAGGATGTGCGCCCGAATGTGCTGGGCAAGTTCAACGAGACGCTGGGTGACCACAGCGGTGGCGAGTGGTCCATGTCCAACCCGGCCTCCAACTGGTTGCTGCGCGCCAAGGCCGACCTGAACCCCTCGCTCATCGCCAAGGCCATCGCGCAACGCCTGGAGAAGCTGGGCATGCTGGACACCGTCGGCCGCGACCTGCGTGAGCGCATCGCGCAACGGCTGGCGCTGATCGAGGCCAAGGAACAGGCCCCCGTCGTCGTGCCCAAAGCCAGCGCCGACCGCGCGCCCTGGTTCTGCAGCGGCTGCCCGCACAACACCTCCACCAAGGTGCCCGAGGGCTCACGCGCCATGGCCGGCATCGGCTGCCACTACATGGTGGTGTGGATGGACCGCAGCACCACCACCTTCACGCAGATGGGCGGCGAGGGCGTGACCTGGGTGGGCCAGGCCCCCTTCACCGACGAGCAGCACGTGTTCGCCAACCTGGGCGATGGCACCTACTTCCACTCGGGCCTGCTGGCCGTGCGGCAGAGCATCGCGGCCAAGGTCAACATCACCTACAAGATATTGTTCAACGATGCTGTCGCCATGACCGGTGGACAGCCCGTGGACGGCACCCTGCGCGTGCCTGAGATGAGCCGCGAGCTGGAAGCCGAAGGTGTCTCGCGCATCGCCATCGTCACCGACGAGCCCGAGAAGTACCTGGCCGTGTCCAACCTGGCGCCCGACACCACGGTGCACCACCGCGATGACCTTGACGCCGTGCAGCGCCTGATGCGCGAGGTGCCCGGCTGCAGCGTCATCATCTACGACCAGACCTGCGCCACCGAAAAGCGCCGCCGCCGCAAGCGCGGCACCATGCCGGCCGTGACCGAACGCGTCGTCATCAACGAGCTGGTGTGCGAGGGCTGCGGGGACTGTTCCACCCAGTCCAACTGCCTGAGCGTGGAGCCGGTGGACACCGAGTTCGGCCGCAAACGCCACATCAACCAAAGCACCTGCAACCACGACATGTCGTGCGTGAAGGGCTTTTGCCCCAGCTTCGTGACGGTGACTGGCGGCCAGCTCAAATCACCGGCCAAAAGCCAGCAGCGCGTCGATCCCTTCACGCTGCCCAGCCTGCCCGAGCCCACGATCCCCCTGGCCCACGAGGCCTACGGCATCATCGTCGCGGGCATTGGCGGCACAGGCGTGATCACCATTGGCCAGTTGCTGGGCGTGGCGGCGCACATCGAAGGCAAGGGCATCGTCACGCAGGATTCGGCGGGCCTGGCGCAAAAGGGTGGCGCCACCTGGAGCCACATCCAGATCGCCGACAGCATGGACGCCATCCACACCACGCGCGTGCCCACGGCGGCCGCCGACCTGGTGATCGGTTGCGACCCCATCGTCACCGCCAACGCCAGCACCCTGTCCACGATGAACGCCCAGCGCACCCACGTGGCGCTCAACACCCACGGCACGCCCACGGCCGCCTTTGTGCGCGACACCAACTGGCAGTTTCCGGCGGGCCATTGCGACGATGTGATCGATCAGGCCGCCTTGGCGGGCCAAGTGTCCAGGCTGGACGCCAACCAGTTGGCCACCCAGTTGCTGGGCGATACCATCTATGCCAACCCCCTGATGCTGGGTTACGCCTGGCAAAAGGGCTGGGTGCCCTTGAGCCGTGCCGCCCTGCTGCGCGCCATCGAACTGAACGCGGTGCAGGTGGACAACAACAAAGCCGCCTTTGAATGGGGCTGCCGCGCCGCCCACGATCTGGCCGCCGTGCAATCGCTGGCCTTGCCGGCCCAGCCTGTCCACATCGTCCGCAAGACCGTGACCAACCTGGATGCCCTGATCCAGACCCGCGTGCAATTCTTGACCGACTACCAAAGTGCCGCCTATGCCGGTGACTACCTGGCTTTCGTCAACCAGGTGCGCGCGGCCGAGCAAAAATTGGGGTCGACCAAACTGACCGATGTGGTGGCCCGCCAATTGTTCAAACTCATGGCCTACAAAGATGAGTACGAAGTGGCGCGTTTGCTGACCGATCGTCAGTTTCACGACAAAGTGGCCCAGGAGTTCGAAGGAAACTACCAGCTTTCCTACCACCTGGCGCCGCCGTTCATGGGCAAGACCGACCTCAAGGGTTTGCCCATCAAACAACGATTTGGCCCGTGGATGACGCTGGCGTTCAAGGCCTTGGCCCCGCTCAAGGTCGTGCGCGGCACGGTTTTCGACCCATTTGGACGCACGCAAGAACGCCTGGAGGAACGCGGTTGGATTGCACGATATCGCCAGGGCATCGGCGCCCTGCTGGCACCCTTGAACGCGGACAATGTCGACTCAGCGCTGGCCTTGGCCCGTGTTCCCGAAGACATCCGAGGCTATGGCCACATCAAGCAAGCGAGCATGGACAAGGCCAAAGGCCGGTGGGCGGAGTTGACGCAGCAGGCGGGGGACGATGCCTGATTTGATCTCGCGATTCCTGACTTTGCTGTTTGGCACCGAACCCAAGCAACGGTTGCGCATCACCCGTTCCCTGATGGCCGCCACGGTCTATGTGCTGTGCATTGGCATCATGGGTTTTGCTTCACGGCAGGGCTTGATGCGCGCCAGCCAGGCAGCCTTCCTGTCGGGCTTGATCATCCTGAACGTGCTGGTTTGGTACGCCCTGTTGCGCAGTGGCCTGAACAAGCGTTTCGCCGAGCCTTCACTGACCTTGCCGCAGATCTTGGCCGCCCTGACCTGGATCGTGGCCGCCTACACCATCACCGGGGTATTCCACGGCGCCACGATGATGCTGCTGACGCTGGTGCTGGTGTTTGGCATCTTCAACCTCAAAGCCAGTGATGCCAAGATCGCGGGCGCTTACGCCGTGGTGCTCACGGGCGTGGCGATGGTCTACAAAACGGTGACCGATGCGGTGGGCTACCCCGTGGCGCTGGAGTCGGTGCACTTTGCCATCGTGGTGGCTTCGGTGCCCACCATCTCGCTGTTGACCGCGCAACTCAGCGACCTGCGCATGCGCCTGCGCACCAAGCAGGAAGAGCTGACGCAGGCCCTGGACCGCATCCAGGTGCTCGCCACCCGAGACGAGCTGACCGGCTTGTACAACCGCCGCCACATGATGGCGGTGCTGGACGAACACCAACGGCGGCTGTCACGCTCCTCGGGCCATGACTTCTGCCTGGCGATCCTGGACATCGACTTCTTCAAGCAGATCAACGACACGCATGGCCACAGCGTGGGCGACGAGGTGCTGCGCAATTTCGCCAGCCACGCGGCCGGCATGACCCGCGAAACCGATGTGCTGGCCCGCTGGGGCGGCGAGGAGTTCATGCTCGTGCTGGTGGGCACGACCGCCCAGGATGCGGAGCGGGGCATTCAGCGGCTGCGCGATTCCTTGAAGAACGTGACCATGGCCCAAGACCACCTGGCCCTGCGTCCCTCGTTCTCAGCCGGCTTGAGCGCATACCAGCCCGGCGAAAACCTGTCGGCCTGCATCGAGCGCGCCGACAAGGCGCTCTACAGCGCCAAGCAATCCGGCCGCAACCGCACGGTGATCTGGGCCGATGTCGTGCCCGCCCTGTCGTCCACAATGGAGGGATGACTCAAAAAATCAGCTTCTGGGGGCTCGGTGTGTTTTGCCTGTTGGGCATCGCCGGGGCGCAGGCTCAGACCAAACCATCGGACGGCGCGCGCGCCTTGCCCGTGTCCACCCGATTGGGTTTCGAGACCATCACCTTGCCCGGGGATGAGGCGATGGGTTTGCTGGGCGGCAGCTACCTGATGGAGTTCGCCCCGGGTTGGGTGGGCGGGCCGGCGGTGTATGGCGCAGCCACGGGCCACCGGGGTGGTTTCTTTGTGGGCGGGGCCGAGTTGGCCTACCGGCTGCCGCTGGCCAGCCGCGTGCGCCTTGAGGCCGGCCTGTTCGCGGGCGGCGGGGGGGGCGGTGGCGCGCCGGTGGGTGGGGGGCTGATGTTGCGCCCGCACCTGGATTTGCTGTGGCGCTTGAGTGGGCCGGCTGACGGGCCCGGGGTGTGGGCCGGTGTGTCGGCGTCCAGTGTGCGCTTTCCCAACGGCAACATCCGATCCAACCAGGCGGGCCTCGTGATGGCCGTGGATGGCGATTTCATCTACACCTTGCCTTCGGCGGTGGGCAAAAGCTCCCAGATCTGGGCCCGTGGGGGCATGGGGTTTGACCGCATCAGCATCTCGGGCGCGGTCGACGAATCGCGTGGCGAAGGGCCCCAGCAGCGCATCGGATTGGCGGGTTTCCGGTTGGACCACTGGCTGCATCCCAACGTTTACTGGGGCATGGAGGCGGCCGGAGCTGCGGGCGGTGGCGCAGGCGGTTATGCCGAGATCCTGGCCAACCTCGGTTTGGAGCAGCCCATCAAAGGCACCCCTTTGGCCGTGGGCACCAGGGTGGCCGTGGGGCTGGGTGGCGGCGGTGCTGTGCCCACCGAGGGTGGCTTGCTGGCCAAGGCCGGCATTTCCATCAGCCTGCACCTGAGCCGCGATTTCTTCGTGTCACTGGAAGGCGGGGCGGTGACCGCGCCGCAGGGCACTTTCCGGGCGCGCTACGCGCAAGCCTCGATCGGCTGGGATCTGGACCACCCCTCCAACGCGCCTGCTGCCCTGGGCCGCCTGTCGCCCCGCTCCTGGATTGAAGGCATGGAGTGGAATCTGGCCCTCCAGCATGTGGATGGCGCAGCGCGAAAAACAGGGCCTGACAAATCCATGCAGTCAGTGGGGTTGGTGCTGCGCCGCTCTCTGACCGAACTTCTTTACTTAACTGGACAGGCCCATAGCGCGTTCAAGGGCGATGCGGGCGCGTATTCTATGGGTTTGGTGGGTGCGGGCGTGCAATCGCCGGTGTTCGCTCGCAGATGGTCTGTGGGCGCCGAATTGCTGGCGGGGGCTGCTGGCGGCGGCGGCGTGGACACCGAAGGCGGTGCCGTCGTGCAACCCATGCTCAGGTTGAATTTGGACTTGGGCCCCCAAAGTAGGGCTCACTTGGGTGTCGGTCGCGTTCGCGCTTTGAAGGGTGGACTCGACAGCCCTGTGGTTGAATTGGCGTGGGGCGTCGCATTCGGTGTGCCGGCCCGTTGAATTTCTGGAGAGTTGAATTGAAAAAGATCCTGTTGAGCGTGTTCATGGCTGTGATCAGCCTGACTTTCGTGGCGCAACACGTCGAGGCCAAGCGCCTGGGCGGCGGCAGTTCGTCTGGCATGAAACGCCAGATGCCCGCACAAAACGCACCTGCGCAGCAAGCTGCCAAGCCCGCACCGGCACCTGGCGCTCAAGGCGTGCCTCCCACCGTGGCGCCCAAACGCAACTGGATGGGCCCGATCGCTGGCCTGGCCGCGGGTCTGGGCATTGCCGCCCTGATGAGCCACCTGGGCATGGGTGCCGCTTTGGGCAACATGATCACGATGGCGCTGTTGGCCGTGGCTGCCTTCTTTGTCATCCGCTGGTTGATGCGGCGTTTTGGCAACCAGTCGCCCGTGCCCGCCACCAGCGGCGGTCCTCGCCTGTCGCCCAATGACTTTGCCCGTGCGACAACACCACCCACTCAGCCCATGAGCCGCGACATGTCCATCGCGCCCCAAGGCGTGAGCAGCGATGGCATGCTCAGCGGCCCCAGCTTTGCCTCGGTGGCCGCAGGCTCGGCCTCCAGCCTGCCCCCAGGCTTTGACGCCCCTGCGTTTGAACGCATCGCCAAGCTGATCTTCATCCGCATGCAGGCCGCCAACGATGCCTCCAACCTCGATGACCTGCGCCAGTTCTCCACGCCCGAGATGTTCGCCGTCTTCAAGCTGGAGCTGCAGGAACGCGGCAATGCACCGCAGGTGACCGACGTGGTTCAGTTGAACGCCGAGGTCCTGGACTTCGCCGACGAGGCTGATCGTCAGATCGTCAGCGTGCGTTTCCACGGCTTGATCCGCGAAGAGAAAGACGCACCGACCACGACTTTCGATGAGATCTGGCACTTGGCCAAGCCCAAGGCGGGCAGTGGTGAGTGGGCCATTGCAGGGATTGCGCAAACCAGCTGATCGGCTCCATGCACGTGCCCATCCCGGACGAAGAGATCGAGCTTCGGGCCATCCGCGCGCAAGGTGCGGGTGGCCAAAATGTCAACAAGGTGTCCAGTGCGATCCACTTGCGCTTTGACATCCGGGCGTCGTCAGCCTTGAACGACGAGCACAAAGAGCGGCTGCTGGCCCTGAGCGACCGCCGCATCAGCGCCGATGGCGTGCTGGTGATCAAAGCCCAGGAATACCGCAGCCAGGAGCAAAACCGCATTGAAGCCTTGCGGCGCCTGGCCGAGCTGGTGGACAGCGTGGCCCGGCCTCCCCGGTTTCGCAAAGCCACCAAGCCGACCTACGGCGCCAAGCAGCGCCGCCTGGAAGGCAAGAGCCAGCGTTCGCAGATCAAGTCATCCCGGGGCCGGGTGACGGATTAAATCCAGAGTTTTTTCCAGCCCTCGTGGCCCAGCGCGCGCAGCGTCTCGATGTTGTGCTCGTAAATGTTGGCCGCATCCGGAAAGGCCTCCACCGCCTTGTCGATGCTGCTTTCGCGCAGCAGGTGCAAGGTGGGGTAGGGCGATCGGTTGCTGAAGTTGTCGATGTCGTCGGCATTGCTGCCGGCGAACTGGTAATCAGGGTGGAAGCTGGCCACCTGCAACTCGCCTTCCAGGTCGAGCTCGCCCACGGCGGCATCCGCCACTTCCAGAAAATCGTTGTAATCCAGGAAGTCCGTCAGCACACCCGGGTGGATCAGCAGCGTGGTCTCCACCTCTTCCGGGTTGGCCTTCTGCAAGAAATCAAGTTCGTGCAGCAGGTCGGCCAGCAAGGCTTCCTCGGTGGTGGCATCGCTCACCACATACCGGATCTGCTGCTTGATCTGCACGGCCTTGGCAAAGGGGCACAGGTTCAGGCCGATCACGGCCTTGTCCAGCCAAAGGCGGGTGGCGGCGATCACGTCATCGTGTGTGAAATTGTTCATGGTTGTGCGTCGTCGGACGTGGCCACGTCCACGGTTTTCTCGATCACCTTGCCGGTCACCGACACGGCGGTGCCCACCACAGTGCCAGCCACGGACACAGCCGTGCCCGCCACGGTGGCGGCGGCGCCCACCACGGCGCAACCGGGCAGTAGGGCCAGGCCCAACAAGGGGAAAAGGCGGCGGCACCAGGTGCGGGCAAGGGCGTGGTTCATGAAGTTTCCGGTTGAAGCCTGCGCATTTTCCCAGGTTTGGGCTGGGCGCATTCAAGTTTGATGGCCGAGGGCCGAAACCTCATCAACGCCGCCGACCCAGTATCTGATCCGGACCGCCCGCCATGAGTTTTTTTCTGAACCGCTGCCAAACCGCTGAGCAGGCCAACGGCCTGACATGGCGCGTGCGTTCTTGCGAGGCGGCCCGATGACCGTGGAGTTGGCGCTGCAGCAAAGCCTGTCGGAGCACCAGGCGCTGTTCAAGCAATTGGTGGATGCTTCGCCGGACGCGATCATGCGCCACGACGCCACCTTGCGTTGCATCTACGCCAACGCCACGCTGGTTTTCGTGTCGGGCCAGCCCCTGGACACCATCGTGGGCGCCATGCCGCAGGAGCTGCCCTTCGTCTTTGATGCCAAGGCCTACACCGAACGCCTGCACAACGCGCTTCGTCTGGGCACCGCCGCCGGCTTCGAAATGGAATGGGGCCTGCCCGACGGCACCGTGCGCTGGTGCCAGGTCCGTTTGGTGCCCGAGCGGGATGCGGGCGGCCGCGTGGTGGGCGTGATGTCGGTGTGCCACGACATCACCGCGCACAAGGAGTTGCAGGCCAAACTGGAAAAGGCCGAGGAACTGGCCAAGATCGGGTTTTGGGAGCTGGACCTGGTCAGCAACAAGTCACGCATGTCCGACCACGCTTGCCGTTTGATGGGCCGCCAGCCGGGCTGGGCGCCCAGCGCCGAGGAACTGCTGGCCCTTCACCCAGAAGATGAAGCCCGGCGCATCAAAAAACTGTACGAAACCGCCCTCCTGAACCGTGACCGCTCGATTGAGTACGACTACACCGTCGTCGTGAACGGCGAAGTGCGTCACCTGCACCTGCACGCGGAAATCGCCTACACCGTCAAGGGCAAGCCCAAGACCATCTTCGCGGTCTCGCAAGATGTCACCGAACGCGCGCTGGCCGATGAACGGCTGCGCGCCCGCGAGCAAGAGTACCGCGTCCTGGTTGAAAACACCCCCGACAACATCGCCCGCTACGACCGCGATTGCCGCCGCGTGTATGTGAACGAAGCCTTGGTCAAGTGGTTGGGCCAACCCCGAGAAGCGCTGATCGGTGCGCGCCCCAGCCAGCATGTCGACGCGCCCCAGGCGCGTGACTACGAGCAAACCTTGGCCCTGGCCCTCAGCACGGGCGAGCTGCAAGAATTCACTTACCGCTTGAAGGACCGTGACCGGCGCGATCGCACCGTGCACTTGCGCATCGTGCCCGAGCGCGACAGCGCTGGCGAGGTGGTCAGCGTGCTGTCGATTGGCCGTGACATCTCGGCCCTGGAGGCCACCGAGCGCCGCCTTGAAGATGCCCAGCGCATTGCGCGCATCTGCCATTGGGAATGGGATTACGTCAGCCGCCGCTCGTCGATCAGCCGTGTCGGGTTGGATGTGCTGGGCTTGTCGAAAACCGGCGACCTCACCATGGAAGAGTTCCACGCCATCATGTTGCCGGATGAGCGCGCCGCGACCTTCCAGCTTTACCAGGATGCCTTTGCCAAGCGCCTGGGCGAGTTGAGCTACGAGCACAGCCTGATTCTGCCGGACGGCAGCCACCGCGAGACGCACAGCTGGGTGCGCCTGGAATACGGCCAGGACGGCCGGGCCGTGCGGGCCCTGGGTGTCACGCAGGATGTGACCGACCTGAAAGCCCTGCAGCGGCAGACCCACCAGCTGGAGTTTTACGATCCGCTGACCAACCTGCCCAACCGTGCACTGCTGCATGACCGCTTGAAGCTGGCCATCGCCGATGCTGGCCGGCAAGGGGGCAGTGTGGGCGTGGTGCTGCTGGACATTGACCACTTCCAGAAGATCAACGATTCGCTCGGCACCGGTGCCGGCGACAGTTTGCTCCAAGCGGTGGCCGGGCGCCTGTCCCAAGCCCTGCGCGAGTACGACACCGTGGCCCGCTTGGGTGGCGACGAGTTCGCCATCATCGTGCCGCAGATCCGCCAGCCGTCCGACCTGGACGTGGTGGCCAGCCGCATCAAGCATGTCTTCGAGGCCTCGGTGGCCTTGAACGACACCGAGATTTTCGTGACCGCCAGCGCGGGCATCGCCATGTTCCCCGCCGATGGCACGGAGGTGACCGAACTGATGGCCCATGCCGACGCGGCCATGTACCACGCCAAGAACTGCGGCCGCGACAACTTCCAGTTCTACGCCCGCGAGTTGACGGCGACAGCGTTGGAGCGGCTGAAGATCGAAGGTGATCTGCGCAAGGCCATTGAGCGCAATGAGCTTGAGCTGTTCTACCAGCCCAAGGTCGAGCTGTCATCGGGCCGCGTGGTGGGCGCTGAAGCCCTGATGCGCTGGCGCCATCCCGAGCGTGGCCTGGTCCCGCCCGACCGCTTCATCAGCATTGCCGAAGACACGGGCCTGATCATCGACATGGGCGAATGGGCGCTGCGCACGGCGTGCACCGTGGCCCGCCAATGGCACGACCAGCATGGCAAGCCCCTGAAGATCGCGGTCAACTTGTCGCCCCGCCAGTTTTACTCGGGCGACCTGTTGGCCACGGTGGCCCGCGCCCTGGAAGACACCGGTTGCCTGGCCCAGTGGATCGAGTTGGAGATCACCGAAAGCCTGCTCCTCAATGACCGCGTGGACATCCGGTCCATGCTGGAAGCATTGCATGGCATGGGCTTCACCATCGCCATCGATGACTTTGGCACGGGCTACTCGGCGCTGTCTTACCTGACCCGCTTCCCGGTGGATACCTTGAAGATTGACCGCTCTTTCATCCGCGAGCTGACCACCGACCGCGACAGTGCCGTGCTGGCCAAGGCCATCGTGACCCTGGCTCGCAGTCTGCGCATGGAAGTGGTGGCCGAAGGCGTGGAGACGGCCCTGCAACGCGATCACCTGGGGGCCTGGGGCTGCCATCTGGCCCAGGGCTTCCACTACAGCAAGCCGGTGCCTTTGGCTGATTTTGTGGCGCTGCTGGCGCAGTGGGCGCACGACGGAAAGGGGGGCTGACACATGGACAACCACGCTTTCTCCCCGCCCATGCCGTCCGACCAGAACACCACCGCAGAACTTTTCCGCAAGATGATGCTGGGTGTGTCCGTCATGTGCGGTTTCACCCACCTGGCTTTCCTGGTGCTGTTCCATGTCAATGGCATCAAGGACATGGCCGTGATCAATGTGGGCAGCATCCTGTGCTACGTGCTCACCTTTGGCCTGGCTTGGCGCCACCGTGTGAACTGGGCGTGGATGCTGATCACCACCGAGGTGGTCGGGCATGCAGTGCTGGCCGTTTTCTACGTGGGCTGGGACAGTGGCTTTCACATCTACATCATGTGCGTGCCGCCCGTGATGGTGGTCAGCACCTTGCCCCTATGGCGCGGCAAGGTCCCTGTCGTGGTCGGCTTGATGGCGTTGTACCTGTGGCTGGACATCGCGCGCCGCGACGCCGCCCCCTTGTTCGAGCTTGACCGCGCGGTGCTCAATGGCCTGCACTATTTCACCGTGGTCACGGCCTTGACCATCCTGGTCCTGCTGTCAGGGATGTACTACCGCTTCGTGCTGCAAAGCGAGCAACAGCTGCGCGAGATGGCCACCACCGATCCGCTGACCCGCCTGCGCAATCGCCGCAGCGTGTTGGACACCTCCGAAGCCGAGGCCGCCAAGCAGCGCCGTGTTGGCCGGCCTTTGTCCTTCATCCTGTGTGATGTGGACCACTTCAAGACCGTGAATGACACCCATGGCCACGAGGCCGGCGACAACGTGCTCAAGGCGGTGGCCACGATCTTGCGCTCAGGCGTGCGCGAGGTGGACCACGCCGCGCGCTGGGGCGGTGAAGAGTTTCTGTTGCTTCTGCCCGAGACCGCCTCGCCCGGGGCGGAGCTGGTGGCCAACCGCTTGCGCGAAGCCATCGCCCAGCTTCAGGTGCCCGGCAAGGATGGGCCCTTGAATGTGACCATGACCTTCGGCATCAGCAACCTGCACCTCAACGAGCCCATCGACCAGGCCATTGCCCGGGCCGACAAGGCCCTTTACCAAGGCAAGCACCGTGGCCGCAATCGGGTTGAGTTGGCCGCTGAAGATGGGCTCCTGCAAGAAGCTTGATCCGGTTCAGCTCGGCAAGGCCACCGTCGACAGCACGAAGGCCCGAACGTCGCTGGCGTCGTAGCCCAGCTCGGAACCCCAGCCGTCTGTGGCCATCGAGTCCACGTACAGGTTCTCACTGAAGCCTGCCACCACGCAGTCCACGCTGCTGCAGCCCGGGGCCGGGTTCAGCGTCATCAGGTTGTGCACGGTCTCGACCGCAGTGCCGCCTCCGGTGTCCTCATTGACCAGCGTGCCCGGGTCGTCCACCGACGAGCTCCGGCTGACGACCGCTTGAGTGCCACGCACGACACTGAAGCTGTACTGCGCAAAGCCGTGCGGGTGGTACGCGGTGTAGGGCATGGCCACGTTGTCTGCGGGTTCCGAGATCAGCACCCCGCAGCACGGGTCGGCCAGCGTCGCCCCGATCGATGGGGCGCCAATGGACGCGAAGCACCGGTTGTTGTCCACGTGCAGGGTGATGACCATGCTGTTGCCCGACACGAGGCCCAGCGGTGCGGCATCGGTGGTGTAGATCGTGCCGCTCAAGTCGGGCACATCAGGCACCACGTATTTGATGCCCAGTGCCCCGATGTTGATGGGCTGGCCTTGGGCATCAAACAGGTCCACCTTGAGCTGGTAGTGGTCGCTTTCATCGGTGGTGCCCGACACGATCGTGCCGTCTTCGTGGAAGACCAGGCCAGGCGCGAAGGCGGAGGTCGGGAACTTGGCGCTGCTCAGGTGCTCCACGATCTCGCCGCCGCTGGGTGGGGTGTCCCACACGCCCTCCGGGGCCACCGAGGCGTAGGGGATCTTGGTCAGGTCGGGCACGAAGCTGCCGCTGCCATCGGCCACCGGGGCGGGCCCCAAGGTGTAGGGCGTCCACGCGGGCACATCACCTGTGGGCGTGCTGACGTCGTGCCGGTAGTAATGCTGGATGCCATCCTTGAGGGCCACGAAGCTGCCGCTGCTGCCGCGCCGCCATGAGACTTGGTAGTAGCGCACGCCCAGGGCTTCCAGTTCGTTCGAGAACAACAGACGCGGGCGCAACAAACTGCCCCAGGGCTGCGCCGCTTCCGTCAGGCCCAGCTTGGCCGCCACTTCAGACGGAGGCTTGGTGTCGCGCAGCTCTTTGCTGGTGCCGTAGATCTTGCTCAAGGGCGTGCCGCCAATGGCCAGGAAGGCCACCCAGCGCCCATGGCCTTCCGGGCCGACCACAGGCGGGCAGGGCGAGCAGGTGTGGGCCAGCGGGCTGTTGGTGTACAGCGTGACCTCGGTGCCGCACTGATAGTTCCACCAGGTGTGGCAGGCGATGGGCGTGGGCGCGTAGATCGATACGTCAAAGAAACCGAACAGCTTTTGCGTGGCTTTGAAGTACAGGTCGGGGGTGTCGTGGTTCAGGCAGCCCTGGAAGAACAAGGTGCTGAAGTGGCCGCACTCGTCGGTGTGCGCGGTGCCCACGCGCTGCTTGGTCACGAAGCGTGGGTAGAAGTAGCACAGCAGGGGCCGGACCAGGATCGGGTTCTGGATCAAGGCTTGCTGGAACTGCAGGCGGCTGCCCACCTTGGCCATGTAGCGCAACTCGGTGGCATCGCTCAGCTGCGTCAGCAGGCGCGCGCCCTCGGCATCCAGCCGGTGCTCCGACTGGGCCATGCGCACCATGGGGGCCGACGGGCCGATCTCCGGCCTGGGCTCAGGGAAAGGGCGAGGCTTGACGATCAGCTCACGGATGCGTTCGATGACCAGCTCAGGCAGCTTGGGGATGATGATGAACAAGGGGTCCACCTCATAGATCTCAACAGTGGCGTTGCACACCGGGAAGTTCTCCCAGGTGCCGCCAATCAGCACGCGCTTGATCAAGTTGCCTTTGACAAAGCAGGCACTGCGCCACCAGCAATGCCAGATGCCGGGAAAGACCTTGAAGCGCGCCTGCAGCACCGGTTGGCGTGGGTTGTAGCGCAGGTGCTGCTCCAGTGCCCCACGGCGAATCAGCTCGTCAAAGCTGGGCGCTTTCTCGGTGGTGGCAGGCCCCACCAGCACACGCAGGCTGGTGGCGGTGGCCGCGAACGTGAACTTCAGGCGGGCTTCTCCGTTCTCGGACAAGCGGGCGCTGGCCAGCAAGGTGGCCTCCGAACTGAAGACATACGCGACCGCGCTGGTCTTGCCGTGCGATGACGTGTCGTCGGGCAGTTCGGCCTGCACGACAATGTCGATGGGATGGGTGTTGTCCGAGGTGTTCATGGTCCGCGCTCCTGAGTTGATGCACCTTGTGTCAAGGCTTGTGGCGACTCTAGGACCGTGGCCGATGCTGCGCTTCCCCATACCTTAGGGATGAGGCTGGTTCACATTAGGGGGCCTCATCACCCGCGCCATTCAAGGAACCGAGTCATGAGTGAAGAACGTCCCGTGCTGCCATTGCCCACCCTCAAACTAGGCGTCTACCGCCACTACAAAGGTGAGCGCTATCACGTCTATGGCGTGGCCCGCCACAGCGAGACGCTGGAGGCCTTGGTGGTCTACCGGCCGCTGTATGGCGAAGGCGCTTTGTGGGTGCGGCCCTATGCCATGTTCACCGGTCGCATCACCATTGATGGGGTGGACCAACCCCGTTTCGAATGGGTGGATCCGGGCCACGATGGCGCCCTGCATTGATCGAAAAGCGGGGCATTGCGCCAGTCAATTCGGCGTTTGAGTGTTGGGGGTGGCGCCAGATACTGAGGTCAGCTGAAAAGGATGCCGACCATGTCACGCCTCAACCTGCACCACATGATGGGCTGGATCACCGCCGCCGTGGTCCGCCATCCCCATGACCTGATCGCCCATGTCGCCGAGCGCGTGCAGGCCAGCAGGCCTGCCGCCCGCAAAGCTGTGGCGCGATTGGTGGACGCCGGTTGGTTGGTCAAAGAGGGCAGTGCCTCCCGCCCCGTGTACCGCCCCGGGGCGTTTCGCCAGGTGGTGACGAGCTACCCTTTGCAAGGCTTGGTCGAGGACGTGCCCTGGGAGCGCGACTTCATGCCCAACTTCGTGTTGCCTCCGCAGGTGCAACGCATGGCCCAGCACGTCTTCAACGAGATCCTGAACAACGCGATCGACCACAGCGGTGGCAGCACCGTCACCGTTTCATTGCGCCAGACGCCCAACCACGTTCAGTTGTTGGTGTCCGATGATGGCCGGGGCTTGTTTGACCGCATCCGCGAGTCGTTCGCCATCGACGATGCCCAGCACGCCATGCTGGAGTTGAGCAAGGGCAAGCTCACCAGCCAGCCTGATCGGCACACCGGCCGGGGTCTGTTTTTCTCGGCCCAGTTGGCCGATGTGTTCGAGGTGCATGCCAATGGCTCGAACTTCCAGCGCCGTGGCTGGGACGGTGGCGGCTGGCATTGCGGCAAGCCCTTGGCCCGCCAGGGCACGTCGGTGTACGCCTCGATCGCGCTGGACACCGAACGCACCTTGGATTCGGTGCTGAATGTGTGGAGCACCGACCGCCAAGGCATCGCTTTTGACCGCACCCGCGTGCCGCTGCGCCTGCTGTTGTCGACCAACACCGCGCTGGACTCGCGCTCTCAGGCCCGCCGTGCTGCGTCAAGGCTTCAGCAGTTCCGCCATGCCCGGATTGACTTCAGTGGCGTGTCCGACATTGGCCACAGTTTTGCCGATGAGTTGTTCCGCGTGTTCGCGGGGCAGCATCCTGAACTGGAGCTGGTGGCCGAGAACATGTCGCCCAAAGTGGCCAACTTGGTCCACGCGACGATTTCCGGCCAGGCATGAAAAAAGCGGCCGAAGCCGCTTTTTGGTGCGATCACCGCGCGCTGATTACAGCGGGCGAATGTTCGAAGCTTGGGGGCCCTTTTGGCCTTGCTTGACTTCGAATTCCACGCGTTGGTTTTCTTGCAGGCTGCGGAAGCCGCCTTCGCTGCGGATTTCGCTGAAGTGGGCGAACAGGTCCTTGCTGCCATCTTCAGGAGCGATGAAGCCAAAGCCCTTGCCGTCGTCAAACCATTTCACGGTGCCAGTTTGTGTCGTACTCATGGATGTTGTTCCTTGTAGAGTGATTGAAAAGATTAAGAATCCGCGCAAGCTTGCTTTGGGCAAGACCTGTGCGGCAGAAACACTCAAGAAACGTCAAACCGGGAGTTGAAACCTGGACCGTGTCGGCAGCGTTGAACAAGTTCAGCGTGCGTGGCGGTAGAAAACGAAGACCTTGAGGAAACGGTCTTGTGCATGTCTGTGGGCTTAATGTACCTGCATTGCACCAAAATGTCACGCCACGAATTTCAGCACGGTGAAATAGTGGCTGGCAGTGCCGCCCAGCACGAACAGGTGCCAGATGCCATGGGCGTGCCGCATGCGCGTGTCGATCACGTAGAAAATGATGCCCACGGTGTAGAGCAGCCCGCCCGCCACCAGCCAATGCCAGCCACCATCTTGCAGACCATCCATCAAGGGCACGGCGGCCGCCACGCCGCACCATCCCATCAGCACATACAGGGGCACCGAAGGCACGGTGTCACGGCCCCACCACAGCTCCTTGCAGATGCCGATGGCGGCCAGCGTCCACACAAAGGCGAACAGCGACCAGCCCAGCGGGCCCTGCAGGGTGACCAGTGTGAAGGGCGTGTAGGTGCCGGCGATGAGCAGGTAAATGGCGCAGTGGTCGACCTTGGCCCAGCGCTCCTTGTTGGCGCCGCGGATGCTGTGGTACATCGTGGAGGCCGCGTACAACAGCACCATCGTCAGGCCGAAAATGCTGAAGCTGACAATCTTCAAGGCATCGCCTGCTTGCAGCGCCTGCGCGATCAGCACGGCCGAACCGGCCACGGCCAAAGCCAGCCCGAGCAGGTGGGTGACACTGTTGAATCGTTCCCCGTGGTACATGACAGCAAGCCCTGTTTGATGTGACGTTGATGATGACACGCTCTTGGGTGGCCCACCTGGACATGGACGCGTTTTACGCTTCCGTGGAGCTGCTGCGCTACCCCGAGTTGCGGGGGCAGCCCGTGGTGATTGGGGGCGGCCAGCGTCATCAACCTGTCATGCAGGACGATGGCACGCGGCGTTTTTCGGTGCTGCGGGATTACGCCGGCCGGGGCGTGGTCACCACCGCCACCTACGAGGCGCGCGCCTTGGGTGTGCATTCGGCCATGGGCATGATGAAAGCGGCGGTGCTGGCGCCCCAGGCCGTGCTGCTGCCGGTCGATTTCGAGCAATACAGAACCTACTCGCGCCGCTTCAAGGCCGCCGTGGCCGAGCTCGCGCCGGTGATTGAAGACCGGGGCGTCGACGAGATCTTCATTGACCTGAATGCCTTGCCCGGTGTGCACGATGCCGTGGGTGATGACCCCCATGGCGGCGTGCGCGCCTTGGCCCAGCGCATCAAGGACCGGGTGCGCGAAGCCACGGGCCTGAGCTGTTCGATGGGGGTGACCCCCAACAAGCTTTTGTCCAAGCTGTGTTCCGATCTGGAAAAACCCAATGGCCTCACGGTGCTGACCGAGGAAGACATCCCCACGCGCATCTGGCCTTTGCCCGCGAAGCGCATCAATGGCATTGGCCCCAAATCCACGGCCCGCCTCGAAGCCTTGGGCATCCACACCATTGGCGACCTGGCCGCGGCCCCGCCCGCCTGGTTGATCGAGCAATTCGGTGCCAATTACGGCGCCTGGCTGCACGAGGCCGCGCATGGCCGCGATGACCGCACGGTGGTGACCTGGCGTGAGCCCAAATCCATCAGCCGCGAGACGACCTTTGAGCGCGACCTGCATGCCCGCGATGACCGCGACGCGCTGGGCGAGATCTTCACGCGCCTGTGCGAAAAGCTGGCGGGCGATCTGCTTCGCAAAGGCTATGTGGCCAAGACGATTGGCGTCAAGCTGCGCTACACCGACTTCAAGATCGCCACGCGCGAGATCACCTTGCCCGCCCACACGGCCGACGCCCGCGACATCCGCCTGTGGGCCGGCCGCTGCCTGAAGAAGGTGCCCCTGGCGCAGCGCCTGCGTTTGCTGGGAGTGCGCGCGGGCGCCTTGTGCAAACTGGAAGATCTTCCTGCCCTTGAGGCCCCACCCGGCATCACCGAGCGGCCGCTCGAATACACCTTGCCGCTGTTCGACTGGAACGAGCCATGAACCCGGCGCACAATGGAGGGTTAGGCCATCGTGGCCCTCTGCCTTGCCCACTATGATCTGGAACCGACTCGACCGCATCGCCCACGTTCTGCGCCCACACCGCCAGGCGGCCGTCCTTTTGATCGACGCTGGCCTGATCGTGCTGGCCTGGCACGCCACCTACCTATTCCGCATGGGGGTCGAGCGCTGGCTGCACGAACGCCCCGCTTACGACACGGTGGTGCTGTTCGGCGTGGTGGCGGTGTACAGCGCCGTGTCCTGGGCACTGGGCGTGCCACGCGCGGCCTGGCGCTACACCAGCTTCAACGAGATCACGCGCCTGGGCTGGGTCTGCCTGGGTGGCGGACTGGCGAGCGCCGTGGTGGTGTTGATGGCGCAATTGGTGGAGATCCCCCGCGCCGTGCTGGCTTTGCACCCGTTCATGGTCCTGGTGACCTGGTCATTGGCGCGCATGCTGGTGCGCATGCTCAGCGAACAATCGCGCGCGCGGCGCCAGGGCGGCGATGCCACCGGGCGCCGGGCCATCGTGCTGGGTGCGGGGGCGGCGGCCAAGTTGCTGATCGCGGGCATCCAGCACCGGGGCTGGACCGTGCTCGGCTTGCTCGATGATGACCCACGCAAGCACGGTGCCCGCATGGCCGGCGTCACCGTGTGGGGTGCGCTGGACAAGCTCAAAGATGAAGGCACGCTGGACGACGTGACCCACCTGGTCCTGGCCATGCCTTCGGCCACAGGGGCCCAGCGCAAGCGCGCCCTCGACATGGCCGCGGCCACCGGCCTGCCCGTGTTGACCGTGCCCAGTGCCGACGAGCTGCGCGAAGGCGGCTCGCGCATCGACCGCGTGCGCGACATCGAACCCGATGACCTGCTGGGCCGCGAGCCCGTCAAGCTCGACGAGTCCGCGCTGTCGGCCTTGATCAGTGGCCAGACCGTGATGGTGACCGGCGCGGGCGGCTCCATCGGCTCCGAGCTGTGCCGCCAGATCGCGCGTTTTGGCCCCAGCCGATTGGTGCTGTTCGAGCTGAGCGAGTTCGCGCTCTACAACATTGAGCAGGACTTGAGCGAGCGCTTCCCGCGTGTGCCGCTGGTGCGCCTGGTGGGCGACGTGAAAGACCTGCCCGAATTGCGCCGCGTGATGAGCGCACACCGGCCCGACCTGGTCTTCCACGCTGCGGCCTACAAGCACGTGCCGCTGATGGAAGACGAGAACGCCTGGATCGCCCTGCGCAACAACACCCTGGGCACTTACCAGGTGGCGCAGGCGGCGGGCGAGTGCGGCGTCAAGCGCTTCGTGCTCATCTCCACCGACAAGGCCGTCAACCCCACTAACGTGATGGGCGCCACCAAGCGCGCGGCCGAGATGGTGGTGTCGCACTGGGCCACGCAGATGCCGGGCACGCGCTACATGGCCGTGCGCTTTGGCAATGTGCTGGGCTCCAGCGGCAGCGTGATCCCCAAGTTCAAGGAGCAGATTGCCAAGGGCGGGCCGGTCACGGTCACGCACCCCGACATCACGCGCTACTTCATGACCATCCCCGAGGCCGCGCAACTGGTGCTGCAGGCCGCAGTGCTCGCCGAATCGGGCCAGGTCTTCGTGATGGACATGGGCGCGGCGGTGCGCATCGCCGATCTGGCGCGCGAGATGATCCTGCTGTCCGGCCACACCGAGGCCGAGATTCCCATCGTGTTCAGCGGCCTGCGCCCTGGCGAGAAGCTCTTCGAAGAGTTGCTGGCCGACGCCGACACCTCGCTGGCCACGCCGCACCCCCGCTTGCGCCTGGCCCAGTTGCGTGGCGAATTGCCCGCCGACTGGATCGAGCGCCTGCTGGCCCTGGCCCAGGACGAATCGGCCAGCGTGCCCAGCACCTTGCGCCAGCGCCTGCATGATCTGGTGCCGGAGTACCAGCCCCGGTGAGGCCTCAGGTGTGCGTGGCCAACAGGTCGTCCACGTGCACCAGCAATACGGGCAACTGCACCGGCTTGGTCAGGTAGCAATAGGCCCCGGCCGACAGGGCCGCATCCACCTGTTCGGGCATGGCATCGGCTGAGATCATGATCACCGGCGTGGCCGCTGTCTGCGGATTGGCCTTCATCAGCTTGAGGAACTCGATGCCCGAGGCGTCAGGGAGGTGCACGTCCAGCAAGACCAGGTCGGGCGCGGGCCCGGTGACGCGGTCGTGCAGCACCGCCAGCCCTTCCTCGATCGTGGGGGCCACCGTCAGCTTGATCCACCCGCGCGACGCCAGCGCGCCACGCACGACTTCGCTGTTCACATGGTTGTCTTCCACGTACAGCACGTGCCGCACAGGCTGGTTGGCTTTGGTGATGACGCTGGTGGGGGCCGGCGCCGCTGGGGTGATGGGCTTGGGCATGAGCAGCTTGACGGCCGGCAAGGTCAAGGTGAATGACGAGCCCTTGTTTTCCTGGCTGACCACGCCGAGTTGGCCGCCCATCAGTTGGGCCAGGTGCTGGCTGATCACCAGGCCAATGCCCGCGCCATCGGGGGCCACCCGTTCGCGGCCCAGGCGGTTGAAGGGTTGGAACAGTTGGCCCAGTTGTTCAGGGCTCAGGCCCAGCCCGGTGTCCTCGACCGTCACGCTGATGCACTCTGGCTGGTCCGGCAGCGATGCCATGCCCATGGACACTTTCACGGTGCCCTCCGGGCGGTTGTACTTGATGGCGTTGCTGAGCAGATTGATGAGGATTTGCCGCAGGCGGATGGCGTCGGCCTGAACACCCCAGCCGGCGGGCGCGGGGGCCGGGTCCAGCAAGCGGACCTGCTGCTTCTGAGCCAGCTCCCGGACCATGTCCATCGCGGCCACAACGGCCTCGTTGATGGGCACGGCCTCGGTGTTCAACTTGAGCATGCCGGTGTCAATGCGGGACAAGTCCAGCACGTCATCAATCATGTCCAGCAAATGCCAGCCAGCCTGCTGGATCTGCTGCAGGCGCTGGGATTGCGACGGAGTCAGTGGGGATTGCCGGTCCAGGTCCATCACCTGCGCGAAACCCAGCACGGCGTTCAGCGGGGTGCGCAGCTCATGGCTCATGCGCGACAGGAACTCGCTCTTGGACCGGTTGGCGGCTTCCGCCGCCGCCTTTTGCCGCCGCGCCACGTCCATGGCGGCTTCCACGCGCCTGGTGTGCCCGGTGATGACCAGCAGCAAGGCACCCAGCGCTGCAGCAAGCACCACACCGCCAATGGCCAGCAACCACGACCAGGCCAACCCCGCAACCACGGGCACCGGCGCATGGGCCCAGGTCACCAGTTGCCATTGGCGGCCGGCAAACTCAATAGGGATGGCCGTTTGGTAGGCTTGCCGAAGCTCCTTCACGCCGCGGGCACATTGGGGCGCCCCGCCCAGGAAAGCCTGGGGCGCCTGGCTGGCGTCCATCAGGCACGCGCTCAGGTACGGGGGCAAGCCTTGGGTCATGGCCTTGATCATGTCGTCCATGCGCAGCGCCAGGAACACCGCCCCACGGGTGCCTTGCACACGGGCTTGCGGGGTGTAGGGCTGGCCTTGGTAGATCGCCCTGTAAACCACCACGCCCGTTTGGCGTCCCGATTCCTGCGCCAGCTCAAACCCCTTGGAGGCGGCGGGCCGGTCTTCGCGGCGCGATTGCTCGAAGGCCTCCTTGGCTGCCGGACTGGACAAGGAGTTGTAACCCAATGCCTTCTCATTGCCGGCCATGGGCTCCAGAAAGCGGATGGCGGCCACTTCGGGGCCCTTGGGGACGACGCGTGCGCGCGTGTCGTGGACCTGGTAGTGGGGCAGGCCCTCGGCGTGCTCACGCCCTTCAAAGCTGGGGATCTGGTCCAGGGTCAGCCGTTCGGTCCAGCCCATGGCCTGGATGCCGCTCAGCGTTTTCAGCCAGTGGGTGCTGGCCAACTTGAACTCCTGCCGGCTGACGTCGGATGATCCTATGTACAGGCCGTGCAGGGCTTCCAGGGCGCTCAGGTAGCCGTTGAGCCGCAGGTTCATGGCATTGGCCACGGCCTCCACATCGTGGTCGAACACGGCCTGGGCACGTTCTTCTTCCCACAACTGCACCTGGCGGATCGTCAGGCCCAGCATCAAGGTGGTCACCAGCAGCGGCACGCCCACGATCAAGCGGCGGGCGCGCCACAGGTCGATCGGCCGACCGACCAAGGTCAACATCATGGGGGTGCCAATCAGCACCCCCAGGGTGTCGCCGGCCCACCAGGACAAGGCCGTTTGAGTGGCTTGCGAGGCCGGCAAAATGCCCAAGGCCACCATCGCGGGAACCGACATGCCGGCGTTGATGAGGCAGGCCAGCGGCCCCGCCACCAGCAAGAATCGCCCGATGTCGAGGGGTTGCTCCAAAGGCAAGCCTTCGTCCGACCCACGCCCTGACCAGCGCGCGGCCACCCAGGCCTGCAAGGCACCGCCCAGGCAGGTGACCACCGCCAAGGCCAGGAATGGCCAGAAATCGAGAGGGTCTTGCGCTTGCGAGTGCGCGATGGTGAGCACGGTGGCCGAGCCCAGGCCCACCGGCAGCACCATGGCTTTTCCCCAGCCCAGAACGCACGCCAAACCAAAACCGGCTGACAGGTACAGCGGCTCCACATGGTCTTGCGGCGAAGCCAGCCCCAGGGCCAGAACGCCCGCCCCGGTGTAGACCAGCCAGGTGATGAAACCCCGGGTCCACGGCGAGGTGGGGGCTAAAGCCTGGCGCATGGACGTCCTTCCGAGTCTCGGTGATTGGATTTTTTGGCGCACGATAGCACCCATTGCGCCCCAAGCGTGAACGGGGAGATCCGGGGTGGATCGTCACCTTCTTGCGACTAAACGGTGCAAAGCCCCATACAGAGGCCAAGTTCTGCCCTTATTGAACTTTGTCCCACGTTGGTCGGTCCTATACTGGAAAAACATTTCGCCACCTGAGGGTTTCAGGTGGCATGCAGGTTCGCTGCGGGTTCGAAAAGGCACCATTGGCCATGACTTCCAAATTCAAGATTGCGGGCTGGGTGGCACTGGGTGTGCTGGCCGGCGGTTTGACCACCATGCAGTTCCAGGCCACCGCCCGCAACACAGTGGCCCCTTTGCCACTGGAAGAGATGCAGCAGTTGGCCGCGGTGTTCGGCATGATCAAGACCGATTATGTCGAGCAGGTCGACGAGAAAAAGCTCATCAGCGACGCCATCGGCGGCATGGTCTCGGGCCTCGACCCGCATTCCACCTACTTCGACAAAACCACCTTCAAGGAGTTCCGCGAAGGCACCACGGGCAAATTCGTGGGCGTGGGCATTGAAATCGGCATGGAAGACGGCCTGGTCAAGGTCGTCTCGCCCATCGAAGGCTCGCCCGCCTTCCGCGCTGGCCTGAAAAGCGGCGATCTGATCACCAAGATCGACGACACCTTCGTCAAGGGCCTGACCATGGACCAGGCCGTCAAGCGCATGCGCGGCGAGCCCCAGACCAAGGTGGTCCTGACGATTTTCCGCAAGCTTGAAAACCGCAGCTTCCCGGTCACCATCACCCGCGAAGAAATCCGCGTGCAAAGCGTGCGCGCCAAGATTGTCGAGCCCGGCTATGGCTGGATTCGCGTCACCCAGTTCCAGGATCGCACGGTCGAAGACTTCGTGGCCAAGGCCGACAAGCTCTTCAAGGACGATCCCAAGATGAAGGGCCTGGTGCTTGATCTGCGCAACGACCCGGGCGGCTTGCTGGAAGGCGCCATCGCGGTGTCGGCAGCGTTCCTGCCCAAGGACGTGACAGTGGTGTCCACCAATGGCCAGATCCCCGAGTCCAAGGCCATCTTCAAGGCCCGCCCCGAGGATTACACCCGACGCCTGGGTGCCGACCCCTTGGCCAAACTGCCTGCCGCCATCAAGAACGTGCCACTGGTGGTGCTGGTCAACGAAGGTTCGGCCTCCGCCAGCGAGATCGTCTCGGGCGCCCTGCAAGACCACAAGCGCGCCACCATCATGGGCGCACAGACCTTCGGCAAGGGCTCGGTCCAGACCGTGCGCCAACTGACGGCTGACACAGCGCTCAAGATCACCACGGCGCGTTACTACACCCCGAGCGGCCGCTCCATCCAGGCCAAGGGCATCGTCCCTGACGTCATGCTGGACGAAACCGCCGAAGGCAATGTGTTCAGCGCCCTGCGCATGCGCGAAGCCGACCTGGAAAAGCACATCGCCAGCGGGCAAGGTGCCGAATCCAAAGATGCTGCCCGTGAAAAAGCGCGTGAAGAGGCCATGAAGAAGCTGGAAGAGGCTTCCGCCAAGAAGAACGAGCCACCCAAGCCTCTGCCCGAGTTTGGCAGTGCCGAGGACTTCCAATTGCAGCAGGCCCTCAGCCAGCTCAAGGGCAAGCCCGTGGTCGTCTCCAAAACCATGACCGAGCGCAAGCCCGAGGACACCAAGGCGCAGTGAACGACGACCAACGCCTGCGCTACAGCCGCCATCTCTTGCTGGATGAGTGGTCGGAAGAGGCACAGACGCATCTCTTGAACGCCCACGCCCTGGTCATCGGGGCCGGCGGGCTGGGGGCTCCGGCGCTGATGTACCTGGCCAGCGCGGGCGTGGGGCGGATCACGGTGATCGATCCGGACACCGTTGACCTGACCAACCTGCAACGCCAGATCGTGCACACCACCGAGCGCGTGGGCCAGCCCAAGGTGGCATCGGCCGCCCAAGGTTTGAAGCAACTCAACCCCCAAGTGCACGTGCACGCCGTGCCCCAGGCCGCCGATGCCGTACTGCTGGCGCACTGGGTGCCCCAGGCGGATGTCGTGCTCGATTGCACCGACCACTTCGCCATCCGCCAGCTGATCAACCAGGCCTGCGTTGATGCCGGGGTGCCGCTTGTCTCGGCCGCCGCCGTGCGCTTTGACGGCCAGATCAGCGTCTTCGATCCCCGTGCGCCAGGCTCCCCCTGCTACGCCTGCCTTTTTCCGCCTGACCAGGCGCCAGCTGAAACGCGCTGCGCCACCCTCGGGATCTTCGCGCCCGTGGTGGGCATGCTGGGCGTGATGCAGGCGGGCGAAGCGCTCAAATTGCTGGCCGGCTTGCACGAGCACGAGGCGCACCCCTCGCTGGCAGGCCGCTTGCTGATGCTTGATGGCCGCAGTTGGCGATGGACTGAATTGAGGGCGCGCCGCGAGCCGGCGTGCCCAGTGTGTGGACCCCAAGGCACTGAACAACATGAACAATCCCAAAGAACTGCTTGAACGCAATTTCCCCACTGCGGTTCAGGATGCGCGCAACGCCGCCAAGCCCTCGCTCTATGCCGGGGCCGACAGCAGCTACGACCTCGCTTTCGCCGACCCGGAGTTCCTGCTCAATCCTGACCTGCGCCCCGTGCGCATGCAGCTTGAACTGCTCAAGCCCGAGATGGTTCAGCGCGAAGAGGGCATCAAATCCACCATCGTGATGTTTGGCAGCGCCCGCATCCTGCCGGCCGACGAAGCCCATTCACGCCTTGCCGCCGCAGAAGCCCTGCCCGAGGGCTCCGAGCGCGAAGTGGCGCTGCGGCAGGCCCGCCGTCACGTGGACATGTCCCACTATTACGAGGAAGCGCGCAAGTTCGCCACCCTGGTCACGACGCATTCGGCCCAATTGCAGACACCGATCTACGTGGTCACCGGTGGTGGCCCGGGCATCATGGAGGCGGGCAACCGCGGCGCTTTCGAGGTGGGTGGCAAAAGCATTGGCCTGAACATCGTGCTGCCCCACGAGCAAGAGCCCAACCCCTACATCACGCCCCGGCTGTGCTTCCAGTTCCACTACTTTGCCCTGCGCAAAATGCATTTCCTGATGCGTTCGGTGGCCCTGGTGTGCTTCCCTGGCGGCTTTGGCACCCTGGACGAGCTGTTCGAAGCGCTCACTCTGATGCAGACCGGCAAATGCCGCAAGCGCCCCGTGCTGCTGTTCGGCCGCGAGTTCTGGACCAAGCTGATCAACATCGATCACCTGGTGGACACCGGCATGATCAGCCCGGGCGATGTGCACCTGTTCCGCTACGTTGAAACCGCCGACGAGGCCTGGGAAACACTGCAGCAGGTCTATGGCCTGGGCCGGCCAGACGAGGATTCCGCCTGCGGCTGGTGAGGCCAGCAACACCATCAGCATAAGAAGGGGCCCGCATGAACCACCGCACCCTGAGATTGATTGGCGCACCCACCGACGTGGGTGCGAGCATGCGTGGTGCCGGCCTGGGGCCTGAAGCCCTTCGCGTGGCCGGCCTGCCGGAAGCCCTGACCCGGTTGGGCTTGACCGTGAACGATGCCGGCAACCTGAACGGGCCCACCAATCCCTGGCAACCGCCAGTCAACGGCCACCGGCACCTGAAAGAAGTGCTGGCCTGGAACCAGCAAGTTTTCAAGGCCGTGTCCGCCGCCTTGGCTGCGGGCGACATGCCCATGCTGCTGGGCGGAGACCACTGCCTGGCGATGGGGTCGATCGGCGCCGTGGCCGCGCATTGCCGCGCCACCGGGCAAAACCTGCGTGTCATCTGGCTGGATGCCCACGCCGACTTCAACACCAGTGACATCACGCCCAGCGGCAACCTGCACGGCATGCCCGTGGCTGTGTTGTTCGGCTTGGGGCCGGATGATTTGGTGCACCTGTCCGCGGCCGGCTTGCCGCAGCCGGCCCTGGCGCGCGATGAGCTCCGCCTGATCGGCGTGCGCAGCGTTGACGATCAAGAGCGCCAGTTCGTGCATGCACAGGGCCTGGAAGTCTTTGACATGCGCCACCTGGACGAGCACGGCATGCGCGCTGTCATGCAGCAAGCCCTCATGGGCGTCGACGAGCGCACGCACCTGCACGTCAGTTTCGACGTGGATTTCCTGGACCCGGACATCGCGCCCGGTGTGGGCACCGCGGTCCGTGGCGGCCCCACCTACCGCGAGGCCCAGCTTTGCATGGAAATGATCGCCGACACCGGCCGCCTCTCATCCCTGGATGTGATGGAGCTGAACCCGGCCCGAGACTTGCAAAACCGAACGGCCGAACTGGTCGTGGACCTTGTCGAAAGCCTGTTCGGCAAATCCACCCTCATGCGCTTGCGCAGCTGATGAGGGTATTTTCCGACTCAGATCTGACGGTTTCGTGCCGATAAGTGCCATATGAGCCTGCCCGGAAAAACAGCTTTGGTCCTCACTGGCGGTGGCGCCCGCGCCGCCTACCAGGTCGGTGTGCTTCAAGCCATGATGCTGATTCGCCGTGACAGCGGCGAAAAGCAGCGCGGCAATCCCTTTCAGATCATTTCTGGCACTTCGGCTGGCGCGCTCAATGGCATGGCCCTGGCCTGCCGTGCCGACCACTTCGAGCTGGCGGTGCGCGCCATGGTCGAGGTCTGGCGCGATTTCAAATCCGAGCAGGTCTACCACTCCGACTCCTTGGGCATCATCCGCAGTGGCGCCCAATGGCTGACGCTGTTTTCGCTGGGCTGGGCCTTGGCCCGCTGGCGCCGCGCGCGACCGCGCTCCTTGCTGGACAACGAACCCCTGCGCGAACTGCTGCCCGATCTGTTCAAGATCGACCGGCTGCCCAAGCTCATGGAAGAAGGGCACCTGCACGCAGTGGCGATCTCCGCGTCCAGCTACACCACGGGCGAGCACGTCACCTTCTACGATTGCGCCGAGCCCGTGGCCTCCTGGGACCGCTCGCAACGCATCAGCGTGCGCGATAGCCTATCGATCGAGCACCTGATGGCGTCCAGCGCCATCCCTTTCGTGTTCCCGGCCGTGCAGTTGTCGGTCGATGGCCGGCCTCATTATTTTGGCGATGGCTCCATGCGCCAGGCCGCCCCCATGTCGCCTGCCATCCACCTGGGCGCCGACCGCATCCTGGTGATTGGTGCTGGCCGCCTGCACGAACCGCCCGCGCCGCGCGACGCGATTCTTGAATACCCCAACCTGGCGCAGATCGCCGGCCACGCCATGTCCAGCATCTTCCTGGACGCCCTGGCGGTGGACATCGAGCGCATGAAACGCGTCAACAGCACCTTGAGCCTGCTCTCGCCCGAGGCGCGTGAGCGCTCGGCATTGCGCCCGGTCGATGTGCTGGTGATCGCCCCCAGCCAGCGCATCGACGACATCGCCGCCCGCCACCTGTGGGCGCTGCCGCCCGCCGTGCGCGGCATGCTGCGTGCCGTCGGCGTCTACGGCCGGGGCAAGACTGCCCGCGGGTCCGCGCTGGCCAGCTACCTGCTGTTCGAATCCTCCTTCACCCGCGAGTTGATCCACCTGGGCTTCACCGATGCCCTGGCCAAACGCGACGAGGTGACGGCCTTTTTCGGCTGGGGCGCCCCCAAGGATGGCTCGGCGCCCGGCGAGGGGTTGGACCCGTTCAGCCACAGCATGGGCGAGGCCAGCAGCCCCATCATCCACACCTCCAACACGCTGGAAAGCAGGGCGGCCGGGGTGGATGCTTGCAAACACAGTCGGCCCCGTGGTAGTATCGAGAGCTTCGCACTTTGAGTGTGCGGAGATTCGTCGCCTTCTTTTCAATGCAGACGTGTGTAGAAGACCTGGGATTTTTCCCGATCTGATCGCCGCGATCCTGTTTGAGGGGCGGGCATCAGATACTTGAAAGGTCTCCCTATGTACGCGGTCATAAAAACCGGCGGCAAGCAATACAAAGTTGCTGCTGGCGAAAAGATCAAAGTAGAACAGATTACTGCGGACGTTGGCCAAGAGATCGTGATCGACCAAGTTTTGGCAGTCGGAATCGGCGCTGAAATGAAGATCGGCACGCCCTTGGTGGCTGGCGCAACCGTCAAAGCAACTGTTCTCTCGCAAGGCCGTCACGACAAAGTGCGCATCTTCAAGATGCGTCGTCGTAAGCACTATCAAAAGCGCCAAGGCCATCGTCAGAACTACACCGAGCTGCAAATCAGCTCTGTGAACGCTTAACCCACCAAGGAGCAGATCCATGGCACAGAAAAAGGGCGGCGGTTCCACGCGGAACGGCCGCGACTCCCAACCAAAGATGCTCGGCGTGAAGGCTTTCGGTAGCCAACTCGTCTCGGCTGGTTCCATCATCGTCCGCCAACGCGGCACCCGCTTCCACGCTGGTACCAATGTTGGCATGGGCCGCGATCACACCCTGTTCGCGCTGGTCGATGGCACCGTGTCTTTCACTGTCAAAGGTTCTTTGAACCGCAAGACAGTGGTCATCACGCCAGTCTGATCGCCTCATCGGCGGCTTGGCCTTCGGGTCTGGCTGCTGGCGGGCTTTCAAAACAAGGCCCCGGCTCGCCGGGGCTTTTGCGTTTTTCGCCGGCGGCCAATGCGGCCGGCAACCATGTCGATAATCACCGGGTTTGATCCGGTCGCGACGGCAACACAAGGACACACGCCCCATGAGATTTGTCGATGAAGCCACGATTGAAGTGGCCGCAGGCGATGGCGGCAGCGGTGCCGCGAGTTTCCGCCGTGAAAAGTTCATCCCCTTTGGCGGCCCCGACGGCGGCGATGGCGGACGCGGCGGGCACATCTACGTGCAGGCCGACCGCAACATCAACACGTTGATCGACTACCGCTACGCCCGCAAGCATTTCGCCCGCAATGGCGAACAAGGCCGTGGCGCAGACTGTTTCGGCGCCGCCGGCCCCGACATCACCTTGCGCATGCCAGTGGGCACCATCATCCGCAACTTCGAAACCGGCGAGGTCATCAAGGAGATGATCGAGCATGGCGAAATCTACCTGCTTTGCAAGGGTGGTGATGGCGGCTTTGGTAACCTGCGCTTTAAAACCGCCACCAACCGCGCGCCCAAGAAAAAAACGCCCGGTTGGCCTGGCGAGGGCCTGAAGATCAAGCTGGAACTGCGCGTGCTGGCCGATGTCGGCTTGCTGGGCATGCCCAACGCCGGCAAGTCCACACTGATCACGGCGGTGTCCAACGCCCGCCCCAAGATCGCCGACTACCCCTTCACCACGCTGCATCCCAACCTGGGCGTGGTGCGCGTGGGCCCCGAGAAGAGCTTCGTCATGGCCGACATCCCCGGCTTGATCGAGGGCGCGTCCGAAGGTGCCGGCTTGGGCCACCTGTTCCTGCGCCACCTGCAACGCACCCGCGTGCTGCTGCACGTGGTGGACATGGCCCCCTTCGATGACGACGTGGATCCGGTCAAGCAGGCCAAGGCCATCGTCAACGAGCTGAAAAAATACGACAAGGCGCTGGCCGACAAGCCGCGCTGGATGGTGCTCAACAAGCTGGACGTGGTGCCGCCCGAAGAGCGCGCCCAACGCGTGGCCGATTTCATCAAGCGCTACAAGTGGAAAGGCCCGGTCTTCGAGATCTCTGCCTTGAGCCACGAAGGGTGCGAGCACCTTGCCCTGAAGATCTATGAGTTCGTGGCCAGCTTGCAAGAGCACCACGAAGATCGCGACATCCGGTTTGACTTTACCGAAGAGGATGCCCCGTTGAGCCCGGCGCCAGCGGCCCCTGCGGTGATGGACCTGCCTGACCTTGAATCCTTGGTGCCCGCCAAGAAGGTGCCGGCCAAGAAAACCGCTGCCAAGAAAGCGACCGCCAAAAAAGTGGCCGTTAAGAAGACTCCTGCGAAAAAGGTTGTTGCTGCCAAGAAGGTCGTTGCCAAGAAAGCAGCTGCCAAAAAAGCCAGCGCCAAGAAAACCGCCGAGGCTCCCGAGGCCTATGTGCCCGACGTCGACGATCCCCGCTTCCGCTGATCCCTCCTCCTCTCACACCGCGCCTTGAACCATGAATGACGTCCTGAAAAACGCCCGCCGCATCGTGGTCAAGGTGGGCTCCAGCCTGGTGACCAACGAAGGCCGCGGCATCGACGCCGAAGCCATCGGCACCTGGTGCCGCCAACTGGCCGCTCTGGCGCAGGATGGGCGCGAGGTCATCATGGTGTCCAGCGGCGCGATCGCCGAGGGCATGAAGCGCCTGGGCTGGGCCACGCGCCCCAAAGAGCTGCACGAATTGCAAGCCGCAGCGGCCGTGGGCCAGATGGGCCTGGCTCAGATGTACGAAACCAAGCTCAGCGAGCATGGCCTGGGCAGCGCGCAGGTGCTGCTCACGCACGCTGACTTGGTCGATCGCGAGCGTTACCTCAATGCCCGCTCCACCTTGCTGACGCTGTTGTCGCACCGCGTGGTGCCCGTCATCAACGAAAACGACACGGTGGTCACCGACGAGATCAAGTTCGGCGACAACGACACCCTGGGGGCGCTGGTGGCGAACCTGGTCGAGGCCGATGCCCTGGTCATCCTGACCGATCAGAAGGGCTTGTACAGCGCTGATCCGCGCAAGGATGCCAACGCCCGCTTCATCGACGTGGCCACGGCGGGCGATCCGGCGCTGGAGCAGATGGCGGGTGGGGCGGGGTCCAGCATTGGCCGTGGCGGCATGATCACCAAGGTGCTGGCGGCCAAGCGCGCTGCGGGCAGCGGCGCCAACACGGTGGTGGCCTGGGGTCGCGAGACCGATGTGCTGGTGCGCCTGTCGCAGGGCGAATCCATCGGCACGCTGTTCGTGGCCACGACGGCCAAGGTTGCCGCGCGCAAACAATGGATGGCCGACCACTTGCAGCTGCGTGGCGCTGTCGTCATCGACGATGGGGCGGTGACCAAGTTGCGCGACCAAGGCAAGAGCCTGCTGCCCATCGGCATGACCGAGGTGGTGGGTGAGTTCCACCGCGGCGATGTCATCGCTGTCCGCAATGCCCAAGGTCAAGACGTGGCGCGCGGCTTGGCCAACTATGCCAGCAGCGAGGCCCGCCGCATTGCGCGCAAGCCTTCCACCGAATTCGAGGCCCTGCTGGGCTTCACCAGTGAGCCTGAAATGATCCACCGGGACAACCTGGTCCTGGTCTGAACGATCCCCTTTAAGTGGGAGCTACGGGTTCCCCCTGTCTGTCTGGGGTGTCAATTCCGCGTTGAATCGGAGTCCTCGTTGTTATTGATGAACAATGTGGAACCATTTGGTGGTGCGGATATCCACAAAGCGTGGAGACATCAATGTCAGGAAATCAAAGGACTCAGATGAAAATGAAATCATGGACAAAGGCCGCTGCGGCAATGGCAGTGGCAACCTGTGCGGCCAGCCCCGTCATGGCCAAGTCAATGGTCTGCGTTTGGGACGTGGCAGGCAAGTCTGGCGACGTCACTTCATCCGCCATGGACTATGTCCTGGCAATGCAGAAAAACGGCGTTGAGATGGACATCAAGGGCTACGTCGATGAGCGCGTGGCCATTGAAGAGTTCAGATCAGGCCAATGCGATGCCGTGATCGCCACGACATTGCGGACACGTCCGTTCAATGCCATCTCTGGTGCCCTGGACAGCATCGGGGCCACCACCATCGTGCGCGGTGGAAAGATCGACATCAAGGCCAGCTACGAAGTGGTGCGCAAGGTCATCCAGGTGTTCAGCACGCCCCAAGCCGCCAAGTTGATGGTGGAGGGCAACTACGAAGTCGGCGGCTTGTTCCCCTTGGGCGCGGCTTATCCCATCGTTCGTGACCGCAAAATCAACTCGGTCGAAGCGCTGTCCGGTAAAAAGATCGCTGCTTTCGACTACGACAAAGCCCAGGGCGTGATGATCCAGCGCATTGGCGCCCAGCCTGTGTCGGCTGACGTGACCAACATCGGTCCCAAGTTCAACAATGGGTCGGTCGACATGGTGACCTTGCCGGCCGTGGCCTTCAAGCCCTTCGAGCTTTACAAGGGCATTGGCACCACCGGCGGCATTGGCCGCTTGCCGATCCTGATCCCGACCGTGCAGATCGTGCTCAACAAGAGCAAGTTCCCCGAAGGCTTTGGTGAAAAGTCGCGCCAATATTGGGCATCTCAGTTCGACCGCGCGCTGCACTTCATCGACGTGGCTGAAAAGGGCGTGCCTGCCAACATGTGGGTTGATCTTCCTCCGGAAAACATCCCCAAGTACGTGCAGATGTTCCGTGAAGCGCGCATCGAAATCGCCAACCAGGGCATCTACAACAAACGTGGCTTGAACATCATCAAGCGCGCCCGTTGCGATGTGAATCCTGGCGATGCGGAATGCGCCACCAAGACCGAAGTCGATTAAGTCATCGGTTGGTCAACGGTGCTTGGGTCAGCCTAATGGCCCAAGCACCTGTTTGGCACCGAGGTCAGCGGTGCGTGCCGTTGACGATGACGGTGTCGTCCGGCCCGGCCAGAGAGTCGGAGCTTTCTGACCCATCCAAGTCCGCATGCAGCTCATCAAGCCGGTGGGCACCGCGCATGTTCGCCCGCAAGTAGCGGTTGGGCTGTTGCCCCTGTGGCTTGGGTAGAAAACGGGCCAATTCGGACAAGGCCAGTTGGTAGACATCGCGCTTGAACTCAATCACGGTTTCAAGCGGAATCCAATAGTCGTGCCAACGCCAAGCGTCAAACTCGGGGTGGTTTGAGGCGCGCAAGTTCATGTCCGTGTCGCGGCCCATGAGCTGCAACAAGAACCAGATCTGCTTTTGGCCTTTGTAGTGGCCGCGTGCATCCTTGCGGATGAAGTGATTGGGTACCTCATAGCGCAGCCAATCGCGGGTGCGCGCAACAATGCGCACGTGGTCGGGCAGCAAGCCCACTTCTTCGTGGAGCTCGCGGAACATCGCCTGCTCAGGCGACTCGCCATGCTTGATGCCGCCTTGCGGAAACTGCCAGGAATGGGTGCGAATGCGTTTGCCCCAAAAAACCTGGTTCCGATGATTGAGCAGGATGATGCCGACGTTGGGGCGAAAGCCTTCACGGTCGAGCATAATCAACTCCGAATTTTTCAACTGATTTCATTATTGCACCGCTCGGTTGAAACGCAAGCGCGAGTCCCTAGACAACGGTGCATTTTTCATACCCATGCAAGCTTCCCAGTTCTTCATCTCCACACTTAAAGAAGCCCCGACCGATGCAGAGATCGTCAGCCACAAGCTGATGATGCGTGCCGGGTTCATCAAGAAGCTGGGCGCCGGTCTTTACAACTACATGCCCATGGGCTTGCGCACCATCCGCAAGGTCGAAGGCATCATCCGCGAAGAGATGAGCCGCGCTGGTGCGGTTGAACTGTTGATGCCCGTGGTGCAACCGGCCGAGCTGTGGCAAGAGACTGGCCGTTTCGACAAGATGGGCCCTGAACTGCTGCGCGTGAAGGACCGCCATGGCCGCGACTTCATCATCCAGCCCACTTCTGAGGAAGTTGTCACGGACATCGCCCGGCAAGAGCTGCGCAGTTACCGCCAACTGCCCAAGAACTTCTACCATGTGCAAACCAAGTTCCGCGACGAGCGCCGCCCGCGTTTTGGCGTGATGCGCGGCCGCGAATTCACGATGAAGGACGCTTATTCCTTCGATCGGGATGTCGCCTCCGCTGGTAAAAGCTACGACACCATGTTTGCCGCCTACAGCCGCATCTTCGATCGTTTGGGTCTTCAGTACCGAGCCGTGGCTGCCGACACCGGCGCCATCGGTGGTGATCGCTCGCACGAGTTCCAGGTCATCGCCGAAACCGGCGAGGACGCCATCGTCTATTGCCCCACCAGTGACTACGCGGCCAACATCGAGCTGGCCGAAGGCGTGGCGCTGATCATTGCTCGCGGCGCGGCTTCGGTGGCGCTTGAAAAAGTGGCCACGCCCGGCAAGAGCACGTGTGGGGATGTGGCGGCGTTTTTGGGTTTGCCGCTGGCGCAGACCGTCAAGTCGCTGGTGCTGGCCACCGACGAGACCAACGAGGCGGGCGAGATCGTCAAATCCACCGTCTGGTTGCTACTGGTGCGCGGCGACCACGAGTTGAACGAAGTCAAGGCGGGCAAGATCGAGCTGGCGGACGGACAGGGTTTGAAAGCTGGCTTCCGCTTCGCCACTGAAAAAGAGATCGTGGAGCATTTTGGCTGCAAGCCCGGTTATCTGGGCCCGGTGCAGTTGCTCAAGCCGGTCAAGGTCGTGGCCGACCGCACGGTGGCCAACATGGCCGATTTTGTGTGCGGCGCCAACGACGAAGGCTTCCACCTGAAGGGCGTGAACTGGGGCCGTGACCTGCCCGAGCCCGACCTGGTGACCGACCTGCGCAACGTGGTCGAAGGTGACCCGAGCCCCGACGGCAAAGGCGTGCTGGCCATCCAGCGTGGCATCGAAGTGGGCCATGTGTTCTACCTGGGCACCAAATATTCCAAGGCGATGAACGCCACCTTCCTGGACGAAGATGGCCGCCCCAAGCACTTTGAGATGGGCTGCTACGGCATTGGTGTGACCCGGATCCTGGGCGCCGCCATCGAGCAGAAGCACGATGAGCGCGGCATCATCTGGCCCGATTCGATCGCCCCGTTCACCGTGGTGATCTGCCCCATCGGCTACGACCGCTCGGCCGATGTCAAGGCGGCTGCTGACCAGTTGCACGATGACTTGGCGGCCGCGGGCATCGACGTGATCCTGGACGACCGGGGCGAGCGCCCTGGCGCGATGTTCGCGGACTGGGAGCTGATCGGCGTGCCGCACCGCGTGGTGCTGGGCGACAAGGGCCTCAAGGACGGCATTGCCGAGTACCAGGGGCGCCAGGACAAGGAGGCCACCAAGGTGGCCGTGGCGGATGTGGCGGCGTGGGTCAAGGCGCGTGTGAAGGTGTGATGGGATGAAGGCAGGCGGTCGTTCGGTGTTGGTTCGGTGGTGTTTGGCGGGGGCGGCCTCGTGCTTGTTGTTGCAGACCGCCTGGGCGGGTGCCCAAGCCGAAGAGCCCTTGGCCGATGCTGTGCGCACGGCCCTGTCGGCCGCAGCGGCCCAATCGGCGCCGCCCATGCTGGTCTTCGCTGATCAAACGCAAAAATACGAGTTCGACCGCTGGGCCGATGCGGCGGGCCTGCGCCTGAAGAAGCGCAAGCCCGACGAGCAGTTGCGCCGCGAGTTCTTGCAAACGGTCTGGTACGAGTCCAAGCGCGCGGGCCTGGACCCTTCACTGGTGCTGGGCCTGATCCAGGTGGAAAGCGGTTTCCGCAAATACGCGATCTCGTCGGTGGGTGCGCGGGGCTACATGCAGATCATGCCGTTCTGGTCACGCTTGATCGGCACGGGTGATCCGGCCAGCTTGTTCCACATGCAGACCAATCTGCGTTTTGGCTGCATCATCCTGCGCCACTACCTGGATCGCGAGCGCGGTAACCTGTACTTGGCCTTGGGCCGCTACAACGGCAGCCGCGGTCGGCCGGAATACCCCAACGCCGTGTTCGCGGCCGTGCGCCAGTGGGCGTTGCCTGAGCCGGCAAAGCCACAGATCGTGGCCTTCCGCCCCTGATCGAGCGAGCAAGCGGGCTTGATCAGGCTTTCGCCAGATTGGCCGCCACAAAATCCCAATTCAACAGTTTGTCGAACACCGCGGCCGCGTAGTCTTTGCGGCGTGACTGGTAGTCCAGGTAGTAGGCATGTTCCCAGACGTCGATGGTGGCCAGGGGCACCAGGTTTTCTTGCGTCAAAGGCGTGTCGGCGTTGCCGGTCTTGACGACGGCCAGCTTCTTCTGGTTCTTGTCCAGCACCAGCCAGACCCAGCCAGCGCCGAACTGCTCAGTGGAGGCGGTCAAAGTGGCGTCACGCAGGGCGGTCAGCGAGCCAAAATCGGCATCAATGCGCTTGGCCAATTCAAGAGGCGGCGTGCCGCCACCCTTGGGTCGCAGGCTTTGCCAATAAAACGTGTGGTTCCAGACTTGCGCGGCATTGTTGAAGATAGGGCGCCGGCCTTCATTGCGGGCGCTGCGCTGGATGATTTCCACCAGGCTCTCGGCATCCACCAAGGTCGAGTTGATCAGCAAGCGGTTCAGGTTGTCCACGTAAGCAGCGTGGTGCTTGCCATGGTGTTGGGCGATGGTGCTGGCCGAGATGACCGGATCCAGGGCGGCGGCATCCCAGGGCAGGGCCGGCAAGGTGAATCGGGGCGCTTCGGTTTTGTCGCTTTTGTCAGCGGCACGGGACCACAGCGGTGTGCTGGCCAGCGCGGCGGCGGTGGCGGCCAGCAGTTGCCGGCGTGAGGGGGCATGGGTCATTGAGGCTTCCTCCTGGTGATGGGGTCCCATCATGCGGAAAAACAGAAGGGCGTCAATACCGGTGTTGTGGCGCTACAGGCCTTGCCACTCTTGGGGTTGCGCACTGCCGATGCCAGCGCTGCTCAAGACGCGCTCGACGGTGTCATTGACCAACTCGTCAATGCTTTGGGGGCGGTGGTAGAACGCTGGCAGGGGCGGAAAGATGATGCCGCCCATCTCGGTCACGCTGGTCATGTTGCGCAGGTGGGCCAGGTTGAAGGGCGTCTCGCGCACCATCAGGATCAGGCGCCGGCGCTCTTTCAAGGTGACATCGGCAGCGCGGGTCAGCAGGTTGTCGCCCAGGCCATGGGCCACGGCGGCCAGCGTTTTCATGGAGCAGGGCGCCACGATCATGGCGTCGGTGCTGAAGCTGCCGCTGGCAATGCAGGCGCCGATGTCGCCCGGGGCGTGGGCCTGGGTGGCCAGCGATTCAAGGGTGGAGCGGTCCAGGCCCAGTTCATGGTGCACGTTCAGGATGCCGGCGGGCGTGGCGACCAGGTGGGTTTGCACCCCGAGCGCCCGCGCACGCTCAAGCAGGCGCACGCCATAGACGGCACCGCTGGCGCCAGTGATGCCAATGATCAGCCGGCGGACTGTGCTGGGCGGATTCACTGACCTGGGGTCAAGACCTGCTGCAGCTCACCGGCCTGGTACATCTCCATCATGATGTCCGAGCCGCCAATGAACTCGCCACCCACGTACAGCTGTGGGATGGTGGGCCAGTTGGCGTAATCCTTGATGCCTTGGCGGATGCCTTCGTCTTCCAGGACGTTGACGGTTTGCAGGTCGGTGACACCGCAGGCCTTGAGGATCTGGATGGCGCGGCCGGAAAAACCGCACTGCGGGAACTGGGCGGTGCCCTTCATGAACAGCACCACACGGTGGCCTTTGACCAGGGAGTCAATGCGTTGTTGAACGTCACTCATGGGAATTTGCGCTTGGCTGAATTTGGGAACAGGGCCTGTTTATATCAGGCCTGGGCTCATTCAGAAGGCGTAACGCACAGAGACCTTGATCACAGGGCGCAGGCGCAGATCGCGCACGATTTCGTCCAGCCCCGCTTCGCCTTGCAGCGCGCGCGAAATGCGGCCAATGTTGTTCGAATTGACCGAAATCAGGCCCAGATCCGCATTGAAACGCCACATGCTGTCGCTGCCGGGGGTGCCCACGCTGGCGGCATAGCCGGCGCCCACGTAGGGCAGGGTGCGGTTTTCGCCCTCGAAAGATTGGCCCCGGGCGTCGCCCAGGTTCAGATTGTCGATGCGCTGGAGGCTGAGGTTCAGGCCGCTGCCAATGGTGTCGTCGGTGCCATCGGACCATGAAGACTGGGTGATGGCGCCACGCACCAAGCCCACCGTGGCGCGAAAGCCACCTGAAAAATAATAATCAGACAGCACGTGGGCGCTGCGCATGCTCAGGCCGCTGGCAGGCACGGGCTGCGCCAGCACAAACGAGTCTTTGAGGGGGTCGTAGGCGCGGTCCACGACGACGCCAATGCGGCCTTCCCAGTGAGGCCAGAACTGCTGTCCGTTCAAGCTCAGGCCTTTGCCCTGGTCCGCCGCCGTGGCCGAGCGCAGCAAGTGCTGCGGCTGGGGCACCATTTGCGCGTGCGCCACCGATGCGGCCAGGGCGCAGGCGGCAAAAAGGCAACGGCGAAGTGGGTGCAGGGTAGCGGTTTGGCGGAACATCACAAGCTCCTGAAGAACAATTGATGCTACGCCGCTCGGGTCGGTTTGTGGAATAGAGTTGTTAGCGTTCGTACCACCAATTTACAAGGTGACGTGAATTTGCTAGGTCTTCCCGCCCGTGCACCGCGGGTTGCCGCCCAGATCAAAGCGGGTGCTGATTTGCCCAAAACCATGGGCCTTCAGCAGGGTTGCCACCTCAGCAGCTTGGTTGTGGCCGTGCTCAAGCACAAGCCAGCCGCCAGGCTGCAGATGAAGCGGCGCTTTGGCGATGATCAAGCGCAGATCGTCCAGGCCATCTGCGCCAGATGTGAGTGCTTGCTTTGGTTCAAAGCTAAGTGCATCAAGGTGTTTGTCGTTTTCGGCGATGTAGGGTGGGTTGCTGACGATGAGACTAAAGCGCGCATCAGCCACCGGCTCGAACCATGAGCCCTGCAGGAAGTTCACGGGCAGGCCCAGTTGCGAAGCATTGGCTTGCGCGACCGCCAGCGCGGCTGGGCTGGCGTCCACGGCGGTGATCCTCGCTTGAGGGCGCTGGTGCTGTAAAGCCAGCGCGATGGCGCCACTGCCGGTGCCCAGGTCCAGCACGCTGAAGCCAGGCTGGGCGGGGATGAGTTCCAGCGCCCAGTCGACCAGGGTTTCGGTGTCGGGACGTGGGATGAGCACATCGGGGCTGACGCGCAAGGTCAGGCCGTAGAACTCCTTGTCACCCACCAGGTAGGCCAGGGGCTCACCCTGTGCACGGCGCTGCAGCCAGGCCACGAACTGGCTGGCTGGCTCAGGCGGCAAGGCGTCCAGCTCATGCGCGAGGAGCCAACTTCGGGGGCGCTGCAGCACGGTGCTCAGCAGGATCTGGGCGTCCAGGCGGTCCACGCCCAGTTGGCGGGCTTGCTGCATGGCCCCGGCCACGGTGAGGGTGGGCAAGTGTTCAGACACCGGTGGCAGCTTCCAGTTCGGCCAACTGTTCAGCAGCTTGGGCGGTGACCAGGGCTTTGATGACGTCGTCCAGATCGCCTTCCATGATGGCCAGCAGCTTGTAGAGCGTCAGGTTGATGCGGTGATCGGTGAAGCGGCCCTGCGGGAAGTTGTAGGTGCGGATGCGGTCAGAACGGTCGCCGGTGCCCACCAGTCCCTTGCGGGTAGCCGCCTCTTTGGCTTGGCGCTCGCTGCGTTCGCGGTCGTTGATGCGGGCGCTGAGCACGGCCAAGGCCTTGGCCTTGTTGCGGTGCTGGCTGCGGTCGTCCTGGCACTCGGCCACGATGCCAGTGGGGATGTGCGTGACGCGCACGGCCGAATCGGTCTTGTTGATGTGCTGGCCGCCAGCGCCGCTGGCGCGGTAGGTGTCGATGCGCAGGTCGGCCGGGTTGATGGTGATCTCTTCGGCTTCGTCGGGCTCGGGCAGCACGGCCACGGTGCAGGCGCTGGTGTGGATGCGGCCTTGGGTCTCGGTGGCGGGCACGCGTTGCACGCGGTGGCCTCCGGATTCGAACTTGAGCTGGCCGTAGACGTTGGCGCCCTCAAAACGCAGCACGATTTCCTTGTAGCCGCCCAGGTCGGATTCGTTGGCGGACATCACTTCGCAGCGCCAGCCTTGGCGCTCCGCAAAGCGGGTGTACATGCGCGTCAGGTCGCCGGCAAACAGGGCCGATTCGTCGCCGCCGGTGCCTGCGCGGATTTCGACAAAGGCGTTGCGGGCGTCGTCGGGGTCTTTGGGCAGCAGGGCCGTTTGCAGTTCAGCTTCGACACCGGCAATGTCGGCCTCGGCCTGGGTGATTTCTTCTTGCGCCATGGCGCGCATGTCGGCATCGTTGGCCGAGTCGAGCAGCATCTGGCGGGCGGCCTCCAGATCGGAGGTGCGCTGGGCGTGGCGTTGGGCCATGTCGCACACGCCGCTGACTTCCGCGTGCTCGCGTGAGAGTTCGCGGTAGCGCTTGTTGTCGGCGGCAACGGCAGGGTCGGACAGGGCGGCATCCAGCTCACGAAGGCGCAAGGCCAGGCGTTCGAGGGAGGATGCCAGTGAGGGGGCGAGGCCGCCGCTCACGACTGCGGGTCTTTCTTGAGGGGGCTCACATCGCCACGCAAAAACAGGCGGGCCAGCGAGGCGGCCACCTGGGGCCGTTGCTGGGTGTCGGCACTGTGCAGTTCGGCCATGGCGCCATGCAGCATTTTCTGGGTCAATCCTCTTGAAAGTGTGTCGAGCACGGCTTCGATGTCCTCGCCTTTGGCGATCAGCTTGCGGGCGCGGGCGATCTCGGTGGCGCGCCAGGCGTCGGCTTGTGAATTGAGCGCCTGGATCAGGGGCACGGTGGTGCGTTGGTCCAGCCAGTGCACAAAGCCTTGCACGCCGGTCTCGATGATGGCTTCGGCCTGGGTGACGGCGGCCAGACGTTTCTCGCTGGCGGTTTGCACCAGGGCGCTCAAGTCGTCGACGGTGTACAGGTAGACATCGTCCAGCTGGGCCACTTCGGGTTCGATGTCGCGGGGCACGGCCAGGTCCACCATGAAGATGGGGCGGCGTTTGCGGGCCTTGAGGGCGCGTTCAACCGCGCCCAGGCCGATGATGGGCAGCGAGCTGGCGGTGCAGGAGACGACGATGTCGAACTCATGCAGGCGCTCGGGCAGGTCGGCCAGGCGCAGGGCTTGGGCACCCAGGTGATTGGCGAGCTTTTCGCCGCGTTCCAGGGTGCGGTTGGCCACGGCCATGGTGCGAGGCGCGCGCCCCGCGAAGTGCGTGGCGGTGAGTTCGATCATCTCGCCGGCGCCCACGAACAGGATCTTCGTCTTGCCCAGGTCTTCAAACAGCTGGCTGGCCAGGCGCACGGCGGCGGCGGCCATGCTGATGGAGTGGGCGCCAATCTCGGTCGAGGTGCGCACCTCCTTGGCCACGGCGAAGGAGCGCTGGAACAACTGGTGCAGGGTAGTGCCCAGGGTGCCGGCGGCATCGGCCTCGCGCACGGCCTGCTTCATCTGGCCCAGGATCTGCGGTTCGCCCAACACCATGGAATCAAGCCCGCTGGCCACGCGGAAGGCATGGCGGGCCGCGGCGCCTCCTTCCAGCACATAGGTGTGGCGCATCAGCTCGTCGTGGCCCACGCCGCCGGTGTTGGCCAGCCAGTCAACGGCGGTGTGCTGCAAGGTGCTGGCGCGGCCGCCCCAATGGCCGCCCAAAGCGCAGTACAGCTCGGTGCGATTGCAGGTGGACAGCAGGGCGACTTCCGGCTGGGCGGCGGACTGCGGGGCGCCGGTCAAACGGGTGTGCAAAACCTTCAACGCCGGGGCCAGCTGATCGACGGCAAACGCGAACCGACCCCGCAAATCAACTGCGGCGGTGGTGTGGTTCAAACCCAGGGTGAGGACGGTCATATCCGGGGATTATAAAATCGAGGGTTTTTTGATGTTGCAAAGGCGTTCAATGGGCTTTCTGGATGCTTTGATCCACATGGTGAATTTTTTCCTGCCAGCATTGGGCATGGCGCTGCTGTTGCCCGCTTTGGCGCGCCTGGTGTGGTGGCGGGCCCTCAAGTCGGCCGGCTTTGCGCGGCAGGTCACATGGGTGGCAGGGATTAATGCCCTGGTGCTGGTGGCCGGATTGATTGTGTTGGGGCGCGACGGCGCCATGGCCACGTACGCCGCCTTGGTGCTGGCGTCGAGCCTCACCGTCTGGTGGACAGGATTGCGTTGAGACCATGAGCTACAGCATCAAGGAAATGTTCTACACACTGCAAGGCGAGGGCACGCATGCCGGGCGCCCGGCGGTGTTTTGCCGCTTTGCGGGCTGCAACCTCTGGACGGGCCGCGAGGCCGACCGCGACCAGGCCGTTTGCCAGTTTTGCGACACCGAGTTTGTGGGCACCGATGGCCTGGGTGGCGGCAAGTTCACTACCGCCGCTCAATTGGCCGAGCGCATCGCGTCATTCTGGCCCGCGGGCACTGAGGCCGCTGATGACCGCCGTTTCGTGGTGCTGACCGGGGGCGAGCCCTTGCTGCAGGTCGATGCCGAGTTGATTGACGCCCTGCACGCGCAAGGCTTCATGATCGCGGTCGAGACCAACGGCACGATCGCCGCGCCCGCTGGGCTGGACTGGATCTGTGTGAGCCCCAAGGCCGGATCGACCTTGGTGCAAAAAAGTGGGCACGAGCTTAAAGTGGTCGTGCCCCAAAGCGGCTTCAGCACCGCGGATCTGAAGGCCATGGAAGCCCTGGACTTCGAGCAGCGCCGGGTGCAGGCCATGGACAGCGCGCAGCCCATGGCACGCCGCTCGGCCATGGAGTGGGCCGTGCAATGGTGCCTGGACAACCCGCGCTGGATGCTCAGCGTGCAGACCCACAAGACCCTGGGCATCCGTTGATTGGTATGAATTGCATGTTTGAACTGAGCCAGACTTTCACCTTCGACGCGGCCCACACGCTCAAGCGCCATGTGTCGCCTGAAGAAGCCGCGGGCAGCCGCCGCATCCACGGGCACACCTACACCGCCGAGGTCGCCGTGAAGGGCCCTCGGCTGCCCGACACCGGGATGGTGATGGACCTGTCCTTGCTGCGCGCCACGCTGGCCGAAGTGCGCAGCCAGCTGGACCACCACCTGCTGGACGAGGTGCCCGGCCTGGGCACGCCCACGCTGGAAAACCTGTGCGTGTTCATCTTTGACCAGGTGAATGCGCGCATCGCCCAAGCCACGGTGAGCATGGTGAGCGTCTCGCGCGCCGCGGGTGACCGCTGCGTCTACCGCCCGCAGGCCTGAGGTGGCCAAGCCCTTGCCCATGGCCAGCAGCCTGGCCGAGCGCAGCCGCCGGGCCGTGTGGCACCCTTGCACGCAGATGAAAGGGCATGAGGCGCACCCGCCGCGCGCCATTGTTCGGGGCGAGGGGCCTTGGCTGATCGACGACCAAGGCCACCGCATCCTCGATGCCGTGAGCTCGTGGTGGGTCAACCTGTTTGGCCATGGCTTCGCGCCCATCGTGGACGCCATCACCGATCAACTCAAGCAGCTGGACCACACCATGCTGGCCGGCTTGACCCACGCGCCCGTGGTGGAGCTGTCAGAGCGACTGGGCACCTTGACCGGCCTGGGCCACGCCTTCTACGCCAGCGATGGCGCCAGCGCCACCGAGATCGCCTTGAAGATGAGCGCGCACAGCTGGCGCAACCGTGGCCGGCCCGGCAAGCACCGCTTCATTGGCTTGCAAGGGGGCTACCACGGTGAAACCGCTGGCGCCTTGTCGGTGACCGACATCCCGCTGTTCCGCGAAGCCTATGCACCCTTGCTGCGTTTGAGCGCCACCTTGCCCTCGCCCGATCTGCGGCATGCAGCGGCGGGTGTGTCTGCAGACGGGCACACCGCAGCCTGCGTGCAGGCCTTGGCCGACCACCTTGCCGAGCACCACGCCTCGGTGGCCGCCTTGATCCTCGAGCCGCTGGTGCAAGGGGCCGCGGGCATGGGCATGTACTCGCCCGATTACTTGAGCGCGGCGCGTGCCTTGTGCGATCAACACCAGGTCCATTTGATCTGCGACGAAATCGCGGTGGGCTTTGGTCGCACCGGCACCATGTTCGCGCACCAGCAGGCGCTGGACGCCCAAGGCCAGCCCATCCGCCCTGACTTCATCTGCCTGAGCAAGGGCTTGACGGGCGGCGTGTTGCCCTTGTCGGCCGTGCTGACCACGGACGAGGTTTACGCCGCCTTCTGGGATGACCTCACGGCGCATGGCTTCCTGCACTCGCACTCGTACACCGGCAACCCCTTGGCCTGCCGCGCGGCCCTGGCGGTGCTGGACACCTTTGAGCGCGAGGACGTGCTGGCCCGCAACCGCACGCTCGCCGAGCGCCTGTCGATCTTGGCCGAGCCATTGACGCGGCATCCGCGCGTGAAAGCGCACCGCCACATCGGCATGATCTGGGCGTGGGACATCGACACGAACGACGCGACCTTTGCTGCGCGTTTTCACCGGGCGGCGCTGGATGCCGGCGTGCTGTTGCGGCCCATAGGCAATTCGCTTTATTTCATGCCGCCTTATGTGCTGGCGGAGACCGACATGCGGCATTTGGTGGACTGCACTTTGCGCACGCTGGACCTGGTGCTGGCCCAGACACCAGCGGCCTCGTCCGCGGCCACTGCTGAGCGCTTGGCATGACGGCCTTCTTCGTGACCGGCACCGACACCGGCGTGGGCAAGACCCGCGTCAGCGCGGCTTTGCTGCACGCATTGCATCGCCACCACGCGCGTGTGATCGGCATGAAGCCGGTGGCCGCCGGCACCGAACTGATCAACGGCGAATGGGCCAACGAAGACGTGCTGGCCTTGCGGGCCGCCTCGACCGTGCAGGTGCCCGCGCTGTACGACAACCCCTATCTGCTGAACCTGGCCGCCTCGCCCCACATCGCGGCGCGCGAAGAGGGTGTCGAGATCGACATTGAGCACATCGCCGCCTGCTTCCACGCCTTGCGCCAGCAGGCTGATGCCGTGGTGGTGGAGGGCGCAGGCGGCTTCATCGTGCCTTTGCTGGAAAGCGGGCGCCAGTCGGCCACCAGCGCGGACCTGGCCGTGCTGTTGCGCCTTCCCGTGGTCCTGGTGGTGGGCGTGCGGTTGGGGTGCCTCAACCATGCCTTGCTCACGCAGGAAGCGATCCTGTCGCGGGGGCTGACGCTGGCGGGCTGGGTGGCCAACCGCATCGACCCCAGCATGGTGGCCCCCGATGCGAACGTGGACACGTTGCGATTGCGCCTGCAGGCGCCCATGTTGGCCGATTGGCCCTGGCAACCGCTGCAACCGGCATCGGCGCTGAGCCTGGATGTGCCCGTGCCCTGAACGCAATATTACAAAATATGGGAGCTTGCCCCGGTCGTCGGGCACCCCACTTGCTGCGTTGATGGAAGATGCGCATGAACTCTTCCTCCATCGTTCCGACCTGGTCCTTGTCCCGGGCTGCCCTGGTGGCCGCCCTGGCCGCTTGCTGCTTGGGTGGTTGCGCGGTGTACGACGACTCTCCTCATTACGCGGGCGACCGCTACCCCTACCCAGATCCGCCGCTGTACGAACCGGAGCCCATCTTCGTGCCCGGCGGGCCGCCACCGATGTTGGTCGAAGTGCCACCGCCGAGGCCTTTCCCGGATGCGGTGTGGTTGGGCGGCTCGTGGGTTTGGCAAGGCCGCTGGGTCTGGGCCACAGGCCGGTGGGCAGCGCGTCCCCGTCCAGGCTACGCCTGGGCCCAGCCCTACTACGATCGCCGGGATGGCGGGATGATTTTTGTGCCCGGACATTGGCGCCAACCCGGCGTGCTGTTCGTGCCACCGCCTCCGGCGATGCGTGGTGCGCCACCTCGGCCCACGCTCCACCCCCATGGCGATGCGCGCCCTCCTGGTCGGCCATCCTGGCGTGGTTTGGCGGGGCAGGCGGTGCCGCCACCTGTACCCATGCCCAGGCCTAAGGCACCGGCCACAGCCACCCAGCCAGCCGTGCCTTCGCCGGGCGCCACGGCTGGCGCGGCGCCTGGTGGCAGGCACGAGGGAGGCGGCCGACGCATCTTTGGGTCGCGAAGCGACCGGGACAAAAGGGATCCGAAAGGCGATTGAGCAACTCAGGCCGGGCCAGGCTGCTGCTCGGCCCATGCTTGCACATACGTCGGGATGTCTGCCGGAATGCAGGCTTCGGCCCGTGGCGTTTGTCGAACCTGCGCCAGCGGCAACACACCAGCCCACACCGGCCAGCTCAGATCCTCTTCTTTGTCCTTGGGGCCCCAGGCTCTGATCTTGGCGGCGGCCTCGAACAATGGCAGGCGCAGCACCGTGGTGGCGGCGAGCTCGTTGCGGTCAGGTGCGCGCGCTTCAAGGCGGCGGCCGGGCGCCAGGTGGTCCATCAGCCGGTGCATCATTTCTTCTTTGTCGGCGTCGGGCACCGGTTCGAAGGCGCCATGCACCACCACCGACCGGAAGTTCATCGAATGCGAAAAGGCCGAACGCGCCATCACCAGACCGTCCAGGTGCGTGATGGCCAGGCAGGCCGGCGTGCCTTGGGCCAGCGACTTCATCATTTGGCTGCCGTTGGATCCGTGGATGAGCACGTGGTCGTCCACACGCCAGGCGGCGGTGGGCAGGCACAGCGGGCCGCGCTGGTCCACGAACGACACGTGGCAGAGGTAGGCGGCATCGACGATGGCATGGATGGTCTCCCGGTCGTAATGACCCCGGTCTTCGGCGCGGCGAACCCGGCTGCGTTCAGACGGCGGTGGTGCGGATGGCTTCATGGTGTGTGGGTCCCCTGTGAATGGATGAGCCCTGACGATAAGAAAAACATGGTTCCATGAACAGGTCCACACCGTTGCAAAATGAGGGAGCCACGATTTTTGAGTGCCCCATGACTGACCTGACCCTTTTGTTAGATCGCCGCCTGATGCGCGCCCGGAAGGATGCCGTGCCCAGGCAGCGCCGCCTCTACGAGTTGTTGCGCAAGGCCATCCTGGAGGGCCGCCTGCTGGCGGGCAGTGCCTTGCCGGCCAGCCGCACCTTGGCGCAAGACCTGGGCTTGGCGCGCAACAGCGTGATCCACGCGTACGAACAGCTGGCTGCTGAAGGCTATGTGCAGACCAGTCGGCAGGGCACCATCGTGGCGGCCTTGCCAAGCCGGCCCTCACCGTCCATGAACGATGGGCCAGAAGAAGCACTTGCGAACGTCGCCTTGTCCGCCCGCGTGCAGTCCTTCAACCGCCGCCGCACGGCCGAGCAGGACTTGCTGCCATTCATGCCCGGCATCCCGGCGCTGGATGCGTTTCCCATTCGGGCCTGGCGGCGCTTGCTGCAAGCTGCGTGGAGCGACCCTGACCCGGCTTTGCTGAGCTACCGCCCCTCGCTGGGTGAGCCTGAGCTGCGCCAGGCCATTGCCACTTATGTGCGGACCGCGCGGGGTGTGGTCTGCCAGGCCGACCAGGTCATCGTCACTGGCGGCACGCAAGACAGCCTGGACCTGTGCGCCCAGGCCTTGGCCGACCCTGGCCAGCGCGTTTGGATCGAGCACCCCGGTTATGGCGGTGCTCGTGTGGCCATGCAGGCCGCGGGCTTGCGCGTGGTGCCGGTGCCGGTCGACGAACAAGGCCTAGCGCCTGCTGCGGGTTTGTGGCGACGCCAGCCGCCCCGCTTGATCTACACCACGCCTTCGCACCAGTACCCTTTGGGTTCGGTGATGCCGCTGGCACGCCGCCTGGCTTTGATCGAACAAGCCAAAACGGTCGGCGCCTGGATCCTTGAAGACGACTACGACAGCGAGTTCCGCCACGACGGCCCGCCCTTGGCCGCCATGCAGGGCTTGGTGCCGCAGGCCCCGGTCATCTACCTGGGCACCTTCAGCAAGTCCATGTTCCCGGCTTTGCGCCTGGGCTTCATGGTCGTGCCTGCGGCTTTGCTGGACCGCCTGCAAGGCGTGTTGGGCGACATGGTGCGACGAGGGCAGTCTGCAGAACAAATCGCGCTGGCCGCCTTCATCAACGAAGGCCGGTTCACCCAGCACCTGCGCAAGATGCGGCCCTTGTACGCCCAGCGGCAAAGCGCCTTGCGCGACGCCTTGGTCCGCCATTGGCCCTGGCCTGGCGAGGTGCTGGGCGGCGCCTGTGGCCTGCACCTGGCCCTGACCTTGCCCGATGACCTGCCCGACTTGCAAGCCGCCGAGGCCGCCCTGAAGAAAGGCCTGAGCCCGCGTCCTTTGTCGGCCTATGGCATGGGCGGCGAGCCGCGCAACGGCCTGGTCATCGGCTATGCCAACACGCCGGCAGAGCAGATGGACGCCCGCGTGCGACAGCTGGTCCGCGCCATCAGCGCAGGTCTTGCGCGATGATCCGCTCCACGTTGCGCTCGGCCAGGGCCGTGATGGTCACGAAGGGGTTGACGCCGATCGAGCCTGGAATCAAGGCGCTGTCGGTCACATACAGCCGGTCGTAGCCCTTGACACGGCCGATGTTGTCGGTGGCCTTGCCCAGCACGCAGCCGCCCAGCGGGTGGTAGCAGAAGTCATCGGCGAAAGCCTTGCCGCCCCCGAACAGGTCGGTGCGGTAAATGGTGCCTTGCTTGCGGTTGATGCGGTCGAGCAGTGACTTGGCCGCGTTGACGGTGGTGGCGTTTTGCGCGCGTGTCCAGTTCAGGCGGGCTGAGTCGGTGGCCGGGTCATAGACAAAGCGACCGCGCTCGGGGTTGCGCGTGATGGCCAGGTACATGCTGACCCAGTTCTCAAAGCCCGTGGGCAAGGGTGTGATCTCGGCGAACACGGGGTTCACCGGGTTGTCCCAATCGTTGATGCCCATGGCGGGCATGGTGGACTGGATGGCGCCGGTCGGGTTCCAGAGGTGGTTGGCACGCGCGGCCATCACATTGCCGTTGTGGCCCCAGCCTTCACCCACGGCGCTGTTCAGGCGGGGCAGGGTCCCGGTCTCGCGGGCGCGCAGCAGCAACTCGGTCGTGCCCAGGCTGCCGGCCCCCAAGAACAAATGGCCGCACGACACCTGCACATCGGCCAGCACATTGCCGTAGGCATCGATGGCACGCACGCTGAGCAGGTAGTCGCCATTGGCTTGCTGCTCGATGCGGCGCACTTGCTGCAGCGTGTAGATGGTGACGCGGCCCGTGCCCACGGCATCGGCCAGGTAAGTCTTGTCCAGGCTGAGCTTGCCCGCGTTGTTGCCGTAGATCACCTCTTGCGCCAAGGCGGAGCGCGGTACCTGTTTGGCCTGTTCCGTGGCCATGTACTTGAAGTCATAAACGCTGGGCACAAACACCGTCTTCAAGCCGGTTTGATGAGCCTGATCGCGCGATACGCGGGCGAAGCGGTAGCAATCGGCTTTCTCGAACCAGCTGGGGTCGACGTGGTTGGCGCCCAGCAAGCCGTTGGCCAGCGGGAAGTACCTGCCGTACATCTCGTCGGCATTCACTTCGGGCAGCATCTGCTCGAAGTAGCCGCGCGGCGGGGTCACGGCCATCGCGCCATTGACCAGCGAGCCGCCGCCCACGCCACGGCCCACGTACACCGACATCTCGTCGAAATTGACGCGGTCCAGCACGCCGGCATAGCGTGGGATCCGCTTGTTGATCACGTCCAGGCCCAGGAAGGTCTTGAGCGGCGCTTCGGTGCGGTCCTTGAACCACATCGACCGGCCATCGGGCGACAAGGTCTTGGTGAAGATGCAGCCATCGGCGGCGGGTTGGGTCCACAGTTGGCCCATTTCGAGCATGACCACGGGCACGCCGGCTTCGGCCAGGCGCAAGGCCGTGACGGCACCCCCATAACCAGTGCCGATGACGATGGCGGGCACGCGGCCCAGGCTGCCCAGCGCCGCGCGCGGTTGGGCCAACGATTCACTGAACACCCGGCTGGACGCCGCCTGCCCATTCAATGAAAAACCGGACAAGCCCAGCGCGCTGGCGGCCTGCAGGGCCGTGTGGCCCATAAAACGACGACGTGACAACATGACTCAACACTCCACAACACCGGCCGATTCTTGGGGCTGGTGAGAAGAGGCCCGGGCGGTGCATTCCCTTGGATTGAGGGCCCGCCCCTTGAACCGGGGATCCCCGCCCACCGCGGGCCGGGCACTACACTGCGTGCCGCAACCATGAAGACCCGCATCACCACACTCCTGGGCATTGAACACCCCATCGTCCTGCCTGGCATGACTTACGTGGCCGTGCCCGAGTTGGTGGCGGCCGTGAGCAATGCCGGTGGCTTGGGCATCCTGGCGTCGGGCGGATTGTCGGCCGACGAGTGCCGTGAGGCCATCCAGCAGGTGCGCGCCTTGACGGACAAGCCCTTTGGCGTGGGTTGCAGCCTCTTGCTACCAGGCGCCACCGAGTGCGCACGCGTGGCCTTGCAAGAGCGGGTGCCGGTCATCAATGTGTCCATGGGGCGGGCCGACTGGGTGGTGCAGGGCGCGCACGCCTATGGCGGCAAGGTCATCGCCACCGTGTCCAACGAGAAGCACGCCAAGTCCGCCATCGACATGGGGGTGGATGGCCTGATCGTGACCGGCCATGAGGCCGCTGCGCATGGCGGGGCGGTGACCTCGCTCGTGCTGGTGCCCGCAGTGCGCGACATGACCGATTTGCCAATCATCGCCGCGGGTGGTTTTGCCGATGGCCGTGGCCTGGTGGCGGCGCTGGCACTGGGCGCGGACGCGGTGGCCATGGGCACCCGCTTTGCCGCCTCGCGTGAGAGCGTGGTGCACGCGGCCACCAAGCAATTGATCATTGACAAGCCGGCCGAGGAAACCATTTACTCGTCCAACTTCGACACCTTTCCTTGCCGCGTCATGCACACGCCCGGGGGCCAGAAGTACACCGCCCGCCGCCTGGGCCCAGGGCTGGTCATCGCGCGCTCATGGCGGGCAGCGCGCGAGCTCAACACGCCCATGTGGCCCTTGATGCGCGACGCTTTGCGACACGGGGTGGTGGGGGCCATCAAGGTGGCCTATTTCGGCGCAGCCACCTTGGCCATGCGCAAAGCCATCCACCAGGGCGACCACCGTGAGGGCGTGCAATTGATCGGCCAATCGCAAGGCCTGGTGCACGATGTGGCGACGGTGGCCGAAATCGTCCAGCGGGTGATGAGTCAAGCCGAAGACACCGCCCGCGTCCGGTTTCAACAACGCTAATTTCGTTTTTTACGCTGGCACAACGCGGCGTTTCCTGCGAACATGTTCGTCAATCAGGGCTCCTCGAAGAGACACCGATGAATAATCCAGGTGAGTTGCGCCCGTCTCAGGGTTCAGAGGCGGCGCATGGTGTGGCGCGTTCCCAATTCGAACAACTGTTTTCTCTGGCCCCCGAGGCCTTGCTGGTGACCGATGCCCAGGGGCGTCTCGTCAAGTGGAACGAGGCCGCCGCCTTGATGTTCGGCCACGACGAGCACAGCATGCCGTCCTTGTGCCTGGACGACTTTCTGCCTGACCACCGGCAGCGGGTTGCCGTGCTTCAGCGTGATGCCCAGGTTGACCTGACGGCGGCCAAGGAGATGTCGCCTTGCGGCACCTTCATGGCACACCGCCGCGATGGCGCCATGTTCGAGGCCGAGGTCAGTCTGGGGCCTCTGGAACTGGATGGCCAGCCTTGCATGATCGCGATCGTGCGCAATCAGACCGAGATGGTGCTCGCGCGTGAGCGGGCTGAAGCCGCCAAGCTGGCCAAGAGCACCTTCCTGGCCAACATGAGCCACGAGATCCGCACCCCGATGAACGCCATCATGGGCTTGACGCAACTGATGTTGCTGGAGCACCCCACGCCCCAGCAACGGGATCGGCTGGCCCTGGTCATGAACGCGTCCAAGCACCTGCTGGGCATCATCGATGACGTGCTTGACTTGTCCAGGATCGAGGCGGGCAAGCTGGCCTTGCACCCGGTTGATTTCAAGCTGGACACGGTGTTGGGCGCGGCCTGTGCTGCCTTGCAAGACAGCATGCGCGCCAAAGGCTTGACGATGGACCACCACATCGATCCACAGGTGCCCCTGCTGCTGCATGGCGACCCTCGGCGCTTGCAGCAGATCTTGATCAACTATGGCAGCAACGCGGCCAAGTTCACCCACGAGGGCCGCGTCAGCCTGCGCGTGACGTTGGCAGAGCAAAGCCCCTCGTGGGTGATGCTGCGCTTTGAGGTGGAAGATACCGGCATGGGCGTGCCGGCCGAACAGCAGCACCGCCTGTTCACCACCTTCGAGCAGGTGGATGCCTCGATGACCCGGCGCCATGGGGGCCCTGGTCTGGGGCTGGCCATCAGCCGGCACCTGGCCAAACTGATGGGGGGTGAGGTGGGTTGCACCAGCGTGCCGGGGCAAGGCAGCTTGTTCTGGTTCACGGCCCGCTTGCAGGTGGCGCAAGGCACGGCGGTGGCTGCAGAGCCAAACGCCCCAAGCAACCAGGTCGACATGAAATTGCGCTGCGAAGGGGCCCGGGTGCTGCTGGTAGAAGACCAGGCCTTGGGCCGCCTTGTGGCGCACGACATGCTGCGCTACGTTGCGGGCATCGAAGCCGACACCGCCAGCGATGGCCTTGAGGCGCTGGAGCGTGCCAAGGGTCAATCGTATGACCTGATCCTGATGGACATGCAGATGCCCAACATGAACGGCATGGACGCGTCACGCCACATCCGGGCCTTGCCGGCCCACGCGGCCACGCCCATCATCGGCCTGACGGCCAACGCCTTCAGCGAGGACCGCCAGCGCTGTCTGGATGCGGGCATGAACGAGCACATGGCCAAGCCCTTGTCAGTCGAGGCCTTGACGGCCGTGCTCACGCGCTGGCTCACGACGACGCGCTCTTACTGAGCCCGAACTGGTGATTGCGCCTGCTTGCGGGCCGCCACCAGTGCTTTCCAGAACCGCGCGTCTTGCGAACTGGCGAAGTTGATGCGCATGAGGGTGCTGGCCTGCCGCTGGGCATGGAACAAGGCGCCCGGTGCGATCAGCCAGCCGGCGTCCAGCATGGGCAAGGTCAGCCGCTCCGTGTCCACGCCCACGTCCATCCAGCCGAACAGGCCTTGCGGCTGAGCCGCGAAATGGCAACCTGATTGCCGGGCCAGTTGAAGGCACCGCGCGCGGGCCACGTCCAGTTGCTGGATGACGCGCTCGCTGTGGCGGCGCAACTGGCCTTGCTCCAGGCACAGCGCCAGCGCTTGCTCCAGGATGGGTGGCGTGGTGAGCGTGGTCAGCAGCTTGGTGTTGATGATGCGGTCCACCAGGTGCGCGGGCGCCGCGATGTAACCCACCCGCCAACTGGGCGTCAGGATCTTTGAAAAGCTGCCCACCGAGATCGTGCGGCGCAACTCGTCCAGCACGCACAGGCGGGTGGCGTGGGCGGGCGCCAGGTAGGCGTAGATGTCGTCCTCCAGGATGTGGAAGTCGTGCGCTTCGGCCAGGCGCAACACCTGGTGCGCATGGCCGGGCGACAGCAGGGCGCTGGTGGGGTTGTGCAGCACTGACACGGTCACGTACAGCTTGGGGCGGTGGGCCTTGCACAGGGCGTCCAGCACGGCCAAGTCAGGGCCATCCGGGCCGCGGGGCACGGGCAGCACGCGCATGCCCATCTGGGCCAACCGTGCGAACTCGATGGCCCAGCCTGGGTCGTCCACCAGCACCGCATCACCGGCCTGCAGCAAGGTGCGCGACACCACGTCCAGCGCGTGCGTGGCGCCCACGGTGCTGATGATCTGGCCGGCATCGGTCTTCATCCCGAACTCGCCAAGCTTGCGGGACACGGCTTCGCGAAACCGCGCATCGCCCGCAGGCTCACCGTAGTGCAGTGTGAGCGGCAGCAGGCGATCACCCTGGGTGACTTTGCGCAAGGCGGCGCCCAGCATGGCCGCGTCCAGCCAGGCCGGTGGCAAGGTGCCCAGGCCCGGCATGGGGTGGCTGCCGGGCTCGTGGAACATGCCCTTGATCAGCGTGGTGGCGTCGATCGGCGTGCTGGGCTGAAAGGGGTGGGGTGCTTTGGCGGCCCGTGGCGGGCTGCCGGTCTTGGCCTGGCCCTGCGCCTGGCGCACGAAGAAGCCGCGCTGGCGGTGGGATTCGATCAGGCCTTGGGCCAACAACTGGTCGTAGGCCGCGACCACGGTGTAAGGGCTGACGCCATGGGTCTTGGCGCAATCGCGGACAGAGGGCAGGCGTGAGCCTGGGGCCAGCAGGTGCTGGCGGATGCGCTGGGCAAAGCGGGCCACCAGTTGCTCGGTCAGGGTGAGGGCGCTGTCGCGGGTCAGGTGCGTGGTCATGGTGGCTGATGTGTTGGTGGCCTGACCAGCACAGATTGTTCAATGAGTTGGCATTGTGTGTCGGTCATGTGTTGGTCTCTGGCCTAGAGTGCCACACATGAACACCACCTTGCAAGCCCTTGTCCGCCCCACCTCGTGGTTCGCCTGGCCCACCGTGTCCCCACGCTGGCTGGGTGCTTTGGCGGTGCTGTTGTTTGCCATGACGATCCCCATGACCCGGCTGGCCAATGGCTCGGTTGATCTGCCTCAGCTGCCGCCATTGTTCGTGGCCGTGGCACGTGGGGCCATCGCCGGTTTGCTGGCCATGGGCTACCTCTGGGTCGTGCGCGCACCCCGCCCCGTGAAGGCGCAGTGGCCTTTGGTGGCCTGCGTGGTGGTGGGCGCGGTGCTGATCTTCCCCTTGTGCATGGGCTGGGCCGTGCGGGTGGTGCCTTCCGCGCACGCGGCGGTCATCGTGGGCTTGCTGCCTTTGTGCACCGCTGCGTTGGCGTCGTGGTGGCTTGGGCAACAACCTGGATGGGGCTTTTGGCTGGCAGGGGCCATGGGCACGGCGCTGGTGCTGGGCTTCGCGTTGGGGGTGGCACGCTCGCATGGCACGGACCACTGGGTGACGGCCGACGCCTGGCTGATCGTGTCGATGTTGGGGGCGTCACTGGCCTACGTGGCGGGGGCGGCGCTGTCCCGGCAGATGCCCGCGCCCCAGGCCATCTCATGGGCCTTGGTGGCGGCCCTGCCCATCACCTTGCCGGCCACCGCTTGGGCCTGGCCCACCCAAGCCGTGAATTGGCAAGCGTGGGCGGCGTTGGCGTATGTCGCGCTCATCTCCACCTGGTTGGGGTTCTTCGCTTGGTACGCCGCCCTGGCCCGTGATCCGATGCGCGTCAGCCAGTTGCAGTTGATGCAGCCGTTCACGTCCATCGCCTTGTCGGTGCTGGTGCTGCGCGAGGTGGTCGATGCATCGACGTGGTTGGTGGCTGGCGCCGTGTTGCTGGTGGTGATCTGGGGCCAGCGTGCGGCCCGACGGGAGATGAACTGATGGCGTTCACCTTGGCCCAGCGCACTCAGCGCATGAACTCATCGGCCATCCGCGAGATCCTCAAGGTCACGGAGCGGCCGGGTGTGTTGTCGATGGCCGGCGGCCTGCCCGCACCTGAATCATTTCCGATCGAAGCCATCCAGGTGGCTTGCGACCAAGTGCTGTCCACCCAAGGCGCAGTGGCCTTGCAATACGCCACCACGGAGGGCCTGCCGCCTTTGCGTGAATGGATCGCGCGGCGCTTGTCTCAGGGCGGATGGCCAGTGGATGCATCGCAAGTGCTGATCACCACCGGCTCACAGCAAGGGCTGGATCTGGTGGGCAAGGTGATGCTGGACGAAGGCTCGCCCGTGCTGGTCGAGCAACCCACTTACCTGGGCGCTTTGCAGGCCTTTGCGCCGTATGGGCCTGTGTTCCAGCCTTGGGCGGCCGATGCCTTGGGGCCTTTGCCACAGACTTTGTCGGAGACCACGCCTGCGCGCCTGGCTTATCTGGTGCCCAGCTTCCAGAACCCCAGCGGGCATTGCATCGGCGATGCCCGCAGACGAGAGATCGCCTTTCAAGCCGAGCGAAGCAACACGCCCGTGGTCGAAGACAACCCCTATGGCGAGTTGTGGTTCGACCAACCGCCACCGCCACCGCCGCCCTTGGCCACCCATGCGCCCGAACAAGTGATCTACCTGGGGTCCTTCTCCAAGGTGCTGGCGCCGGGCTTGCGCGTGGGCTACATCGTCACACCCCGCGGCGATCACCCGGGCACCCAGGCTTTGCGGGCCAAGTTGTTGCAGGCCAAGCAGGCCAGCGACCTGCACACGCCGGCGCTCAACCAGCGCATCATCGTGCAGTTGTTGGAGTCCGGCTTTGACCTGGAGGCCCACCTGGTCACCGTGCGTGCCCGTTACCGCGCCCAACGCGATGCCATGGCGGCGGCCCTGAGCCAATGCCTGCCCCAAGGCTGCACCTGGCAGCTACCGCAAGGGGGCATGTTTTTCTGGGTGACTTGCCCCGACCACATCGACACCCTTCAGCGCTTGCCGCAGGCTGTGGAAGCGGGCGTGGCGTATGTGCCGGGTGCCTCGTGCTACGCGGGCGATGCGGTGCCGCCTGTCAACACCATGCGCCTCTCATTCGTCACCTTGTCGCCAGCGCAGATCGATGAAGCGGTGGCGCGCCTGGCCCGCTGCCTGTTCTGAGAAGCCCCTTGCAGGCTGGTACGCTTGCGCGATGTCTTCTTCGTCCCTCTTTGCCCCCGAGTTGGCCGAGCTGGCGCAAGCGCATTTGCTGCGCCAGCGTCGCGAGGTCTCGCCCCTCTTGCCACCTGGCGACTTGTCGCCCGACCAGGAGCATGTGCGTGGCACCACCTACCTGATCAACGGTCAGCCGCGCCTGTCCTTTGGCAGCAACGACTACCTGGGTCTGTCGCAACACCCGGCCCTCATCCTGGCCGCGCAGCAGGCCGCTGCACGCTATGGCGTAGGCGCCACGGCCTCACCCTCCGTGTGCGGCCACAGCCCATCGCACGAGGCGCTGGAGTTGGAACTGGCGGCCATGGTGGGCCTGCCACGCGCGGTGTCCTTCGTGTCCGGCTACATGGCCAATGTGGGCGTCATTCCCGCGTTGGTGGGCCGTGGTGATGCCATTTTTTCCGATGCCTTGAACCATGCCTGCCTGATCGACGGCGCACGTTTGTCGCGGGCCGATGTGCAGGTGGTGCCCCATGGTGACTTGGCCGCACTGGACGCGGCCTTGGGGGCCAGCACTGCCCGGCGCAAATTGGTGCTCACCGACGCCGTGTTCAGCATGGACGGCAACATCGCCGACATCCCCGCCTTGCTGGCCTTGTGCGAGCGCCACGATGCCTGGCTGATGGTCGACGATGCCCATGGCTTTGGCGTTCTCGGTGCGCATGGCGAGGGCACCTTGGCGCACTGGGGCATCACCGGGCGCGATGGCATCCAACCCGCGTGGCAAGGCCGCTTGCACCGCCTGATCTACATGGCCACGCTGGGCAAGGCCGCGGGCGTGGCCGGCGCCTTCGTGGCGGGCGAGCCCACCTTGGTCGAGTGGCTGGTGCAAAAGGCGCGCACCTACATGTTCGCCACGGCCGCACCGGCCATGCTGACCGAGGCCGTGCGGGCCGGTCTGCGCGTGATCCAGGAAGAGGGCGGACGTCGCCAGCACCTGGCCCAGTTGCGGCACCACCTGCGCACCGGCTTGAAGCTGCCGCCGGCCTGGCGCCTGATGCCCTCCGAGACCGCGATTCAGCCCTTGATCATAGGCAGCAACGGCGATGCGCTGGCAGTGATGGACCACCTGGACCGGCAAGGCCTGTGGGTGCCCGCCATCCGTCCGCCCACCGTGCCTTCCGGCACCGCCCGCTTGCGAATATCCTTGTCGGCGGCGCACACCCTTGAGCACGTTGACGCACTTTGCAAGGCCCTCTCTGAGGCAGTCTGAGCTACGATGGCTTGAACAAGGAGTTTGACCATGGACACCAACAAGCTGAAAGCCGCGATGGCGCAATTGCAACGCGAACTGGAGTCGGGCGGCAGGCTCGACCCGGAGTTGCAGCAATTGCTCAAGTCACTGGACAAGGACATTCAATCGGCCTTGGCCGCGAACGAACAACCTGAAGACGACCTGGTCGCCAGCCTGAACGAGCGCACGCAGGCCATCGACGCCCGCTTCTCAGCCGAGCACCCTTACCTGTCCACCACCCTGCGCGACGTCATGGACACGCTGGGCAAGATGGGGATCTGAGCAGGCCTGTTCAGGCCACCAGCACTTCGGCCCGCAATGAGTGCGGATAAGCCTGGGTGATGGTCACGTCAATCAACTGACCGATCAGGCGGTCCATGTTCGGGCCACCGGGGAAATTGACGATGCGGTTGCACTCGGTGCGACCCATCAGTTCGGTGGCATCTTTGCGGCTCGGGCCTTCCACCAGGATGCGCTGCGTCTTGCCCACCAGCGCTTCGCTGAAGCGCGTCACGTGCGTGTCCAGCACGCCTTGCAAGTGCTGCAGCCGCTTGAGCTTCACATCCTGCGGTGTGGTGTCTTCCAGGTTGGCGGCCGGTGTGCCAGGCCGCGCACTGAAGATGAAGCTGAACGAGGCATCGAACTCCAGGTCGTGCACCAGCTTCATCATCTTGTCGAAGTCTTCATCGGTCTCACCCGGGAAGCCGACGATGAAATCCGATGACAGGCTGATGGTGGGCCGCACGGCGCGCAGCTTGCGAATCGTGCTCTTGAACTCCAGCGAGGTGTAGCCGCGCTTCATCGCCATGAGAATGCGGTCCGAGCCATGCTGCACGGGCAGGTGCACGTGGTTCACCAGCTTGTCGGTCTTGCCGTAGACGTCGATCAGGCGCTGGCTGAACTCATTCGGGTGGCTGGTGGTGTAGCGGATGCGCTCCACGCCGGGCATCTCGGCCACGTATTCCAGCAAGGTCGCGAAATCAGCGACCTCGGTGGTGCCGCCCATCACACCCCGGTAGCCATTCACGTTCTGGCCGAGCAAGGTGATCTCTTTCACGCCCTGGTCGGCCAGGTCGGCCACCTCGGTCAGCACGTCTTCAAACGGGCGTGAGACCTCTTCGCCGCGCGTGTAGGGCACCACGCAATAGCTGCAGTACTTGGAGCAGCCTTCCATGATCGACACGAAGGCCGAGGCGCCTTCCTTGCGCGGCGGCGGCAGGTGGTCGAACTTCTCAATCTCTGGAAAGCTGATGTCCACTTGCGGGCGGCGCGAGCTAATGCGCTTGTCCAGCATGGCGGGCAGGCGGTGCAATGTTTGCGGGCCGAACACCACGTCCACGTAAGGCGCGCGCTCGATGATGGCCGCGCCTTCCTGGCTGGCCACACAACCGCCCACGCCGATCATCACGCCTTTGTCTTTCAAATGCTTGACGCGGCCCAGGTCGCTGAAGACCTTCTCTTGCGCCTTCTCGCGGATCGAGCAGGTGTTGAACAGGATCAGGTCAGCCTGCTCGGGATCGCTGGTGGGCTCATAGCCTTGGGCAGCGTTCATGACGTCGGACATCTTGCCCGAGTCGTATTCGTTCATCTGGCAGCCGTAGGTCTTGATGTAGACCTTCTTGCTGGCTTTGGTGGGGGTGGCGGTGTTGCTCATGGGTAACTGCTCAGGGCTTGGTCCAGGTCTGTCCAATGGGATCGAAGGACCAGGTGGCGGCCTCTTTAGGGGTCTTGGGCCACAGCTTCTTGGTTTCTTCAGGGCGCAGCACCCACACGTCTTTCACCAAGCCGTACTGCTCGACCGTGTAATTGACGACCAGCTTTTCACCGGTGATGGCGCCAGACATCAGCAGCATCTGGTTGGGCCCTCGGATGCGGGAGCCCGGTGACAGGCGCGCATCCTTGCCATTGAGCGTGATCTCGGGCGGTATGCCGACGACCAGTTCGCCGCGCAGGGCATTGGCTGGGAAATTGCGATGGATCTGCATTTGTGCAGATGCCAAAACGGGAACGGCCAGGGTCAAGGCGACCGAGGCCGTCAACAGACAGCGGGGCATGGTTTAGATCCAGGGGCTGTGGATGAGACCTTGATTTTACAGCGCCGCTGGCGGGCGGTGGTGGGAATACATCTTGGACCGATTGAATGATGACGCAGGGTTAGTTGGGGCTACAACAGTTTCCTCTGGCCAAAAAAAAGCCGCCCGGGTGGGCGGCTTTTTGAGCGAAGGGGTTGATCAGCCCTTGGTCATGCGGCGGCGCATGGCAGCGATGCCGAGCAAGCCCATGCCCATCATGGCGTAGGTAGAGGGTTCTGGAACAGCCGGGGCCGTGAAGGTGCCGGAGGCACTGGTGCTGCCCCAGTTGGCCGTGCGGACCAGGGTGGCCACAGGGTCAGTGGCTGCGGTGGACAAACCCAGGGCCGACAGCACGGTGTTGGCCGTGGTGCCGTTCATGCGCAGGCTGCCTGCCAGGCTGCCGCTGGCATGGCCGGTGGCAATGCCGCCCGACACGCCATCAACCACGATGTTGCCACCGGTGCCGCCGACGACGCCAGGAACGTCGGCCGTGAAGATCGCTTGCTTGCCGTAGCTGACCAAGTCGCCGGAGCCAGTGCGCGAGTACAGGTTCGCGAAGATGGTGGAGTTGCTCAGGTTGACGTCGAAGTTGCCCATGAACACGCTGCGCGTGGTCGTGGTTTCGTCGTCGTTGAACGTCGTGCGGCGGATCTGCACCAGCGAGTTGGCGGCTTGCAGCGAAGTCAGCGTGTCGCCCACGCCGGTGGCGTTGTTGAAGGCCAGGCTGACATTGCCGGTGGACTTGTTGTAGATCGCTGTGTTGGCAGCGCCAGCGCCGGGCAGGCCGGTGATGGTGGGAATGGTGGCGGCCGTGACAATGGTGGAGCCAGAGGCGCTCAGGGCCGACAGTGCGTCAGCAGAGAAGGTCAAGCCACCCGTGCCGGTGCCTGCGTTCCAGACGTAGCCGGAGGCGGCGCTGGCGGCGCCAGCAGCCATGAAAGCGGCGGTGGCGAGGATGCTTTTAGATGCGAACTTCATGTGTAAGGCTCCGTTTAAGGTTGTCGAGGCAATTGAACCCTCGGCGATGGTGCCTATTTTAGGGACACTTGGGCGCCATGGGCGTAAGGCTTCCCCTGACAGGGTTAGTAGCGTGTTTTCGACATGAAAAAAGCCGTCCTGTCGCCAGGACGGCTTTGCTTGCTCAGAATCCGGTCGAAACCGGATTCAATGCCAATCAGGCAGCCTTGCGGCGACGAGCCATGGCGCCAACGGCCAGCAGGCCTGCACCCAACAGGGCGTAGGTCGATGGCTCAGGCACTGCAGGAGCAGGAGCAGTGAAGGTGCCGCCAGCTTGGGTCGTGCCCCAGTTGGCGGTGCGCACCAGGATGGCGACCGGGTCAGTGGCGGCGGTCGACAGGCCCAGGGCCGTCAGGATGGTGTCAGCCGTGCCGCCGTTCATGCGCAGGCTGCCAGCCAAGCTGCCGCTGGCCGTGCCGTTGGCCACGCCATCAGCAACCGAAGTCACTTCGATGTTGCCGCCCGTGCCGCCCACGATGCCAGGAACGTCAGCCGTGAAGATGGCTTGCTTGCCGTAGCTCACCAGAGCACCAGCGTCAGTGCGCGAGTACAGGTTGGCGAAAATCGTGGAGTTGCTCAGGTTGACGTCGAAGTCGCCCATGAACACGCTGCGGGTGGTCGTGGTTTCGTCGTCGTTGAACGTCGTGCGGCGGATTTGCACCAGCGAGTTGGCGGCTTGCAGCGAGGTCAATGCGTCACCAGCGATGGTGGCGGAATTGAACGTCAGGCTGACATTGCCGGTGGCCTTGGTGTAAACGGCCGTGTTGGTGGCGCCACCGTTGGGCAGGCCAGCGATGGTGGGGATGGTGGCAGCGGTGATCACGCTGGAGCCAGAAGCGCTCAG
>PNKV01000021.1 GCA_013822685.1 Leptothrix sp. (in: b-proteobacteria) | reverse complement strand
CAGCACCAAGCAGGCGCCCCGCCGGAGACCCGCCCAGCCCTTGTTTCGCCCCGCTGGTGGTGTGGCACGAAATGCAGCCCTGCCCGCCTCCGCCTCATCCCCGCGCCGCGCTCTTAAAACCAAGCACCAACCCCCTAGCTTGAAGCCACGCCCTAGGGATGGCACACCCACCGTACCCCGCTGAAAAATGAGCCACTCCACTCCAAGGGCAGGATCATGGGCAGTTTATTGGTCAGGGGCAGTCAAGGCACAAACGTCAAACGCCTGCGACAACAGTTGGCCAAAATGCTGGGCCCCGATGGCGCCGACTACAACAAGCTGGCCACCGGCCAGGACTTCGACGCTGACCTGGAAGCGGCCGTGCGCCGCTGGCAATCCGGCACCGGCCTGATCGCCGATGGCGTGGTCGGCCCGCGCTGCCAGTCCTTGCTGGGCCTGGTCACCCTGCCCCCTTTGGCCATCACCCTGGACAACGAGGCCGTGCGGCGCCTGTTCCCCGCCACCAAGCCCTCCAACATCGCGCGCTACCTGCCTTACGTGGCCGCCGCCCTGCAGGCGATGGGCCTGAACGACCGCAGCATGATCTGCGCGGCCCTGGGCACCATCCGCGCTGAAAGCGAAGGCTTCCTGCCCATTTCGGAGTTTCCCTCGCAGTTCAACACCAAGCCTGGCATGGCGCCCTTCAGCGCCTACGACGGGCGCAAAGCTTTGGGCAACACGCAGCCTGGCGACGGCGCCAAGTTCAAGGGACGCGGTTTCATCCAGCTGACCGGCCGCGCCAACTACACCCAGTACGGCACCGAGCTGGGCATTGACCTGACCAGCAATCCCGACCTGGCCAACGCGCCCGAGGTGGCCGCCATGCTGCTGGCCACCTTCCTGGCCCACCGTGCCGATCCCATGAGGGCCGCGCTGGCCGAGGGCCAATACCTGGCCGCCCGCAAGATGGTCAACGGCGGCTCTCACGGCCTGGACCGCTTCAAGAACGTGTTTGACCTGGCGCAGCAAGTGTGGCCCATCGCAGCGCCCAAAGCCGGCACCAGCGGCGCCTCCGCTCGCAAGCGCAATGCGCCCCACGTCAGCCAGGAGCGCCCCCTCACCGTCACCAAAGACCCGGCCGACCTGCGCGACCGCTTCTACATGCCACCGCCCGTGAGCCTGCCCGCCGAGTACCCTGAATCCGCCGACATCAAACGCTTCCTGTCCACCTACACCAAGGCCGGCCTGATCCTCGACCAAGGCCAGGAAGGCGCGTGCACCGGCTTTGGCCTGGCGTGCACTGTCAACTACCTCCGCTGGCGCAAGCAGCAGATGCCCACCAAGCTGGAGTCCGTCAGCGCGGCCATGCTCTACAGCTTCGCGCGCCGCTATGACGAGTACGAGGGCGAGAACTACGAAGGCTCCAGTTGCCGGGGCGCCATCAAGGGCTGGTTCCACAACGGCGTTTGCCTGGACACCGACTGGCCCCACCGCGACCACATTCCCGTCCAGCCCAAGTACGGCTACGCCAGGCGCGCCGCGCAGAACACCCTGGGCGTTTACTACCGCATCGAGGTCACGTGCATCACCGATCTGCAGGCCGCGATCCGCGAGGTCGGCGCCATCTACGTGTCCAGCACCACGCACGAGGGCTGGAGCCAGATCACCAACAAAGCCCGTGCGCCCACTGGCCACGCCAGCCTGCCCGTGATCCCGTACGACGGCCACCCTTCAGAAGTGGATGGGCACGCCTACGCGCTGGTCGGCTTCAACGAGCAAGGCTTTGTGCTGCAGAACTCGTGGGGACCGGCCTGGGGTGCGGGTGGCTTTGCCGTGCTCACCTATGCCGATTGGCTGGCCAATGGCATGGATGCCTGGGTGGTGGCCCTGGGCGTGTCGGGGGTGATGGTGGGCGGCATGACCACGGCCGCCGCCAGCCAGACCCGCACCGCCAGCGCCGACCCGGCCAACTGGTGGGACGAGCGCCGCGCCTACCAGCACAGCATCGTGATGGGCAACGATGGCCGCGTGCGCCGCTACCTGACCGAAGACGAGGTCAGCCGCACCTTGTTGCACCAGGCTTCGGTGCTGCCCGACACCTGGTTCCGCAGCCAGCCTGGCAAGGCCAAGCGCCTGGTGATCTACGCGCACGGTGGCCTCAACAGCGAGGCCGACGCCATCAAGCGCGCCCGCGCCCTGGGCCGCTTCTTCGTGGGCAATGGCTGCTACCCGCTGTTCCTGGCCTGGAAGACGGGCCTGGTAGAAAGCATCGGAAACATCATCCAGGAAGCCCACCGCCAGCAAGCCCCCATGGCGGCCGGCGTGGGCGAATGGATCACCGACCGCACCGACCTGCTGATCGAGAAATCCATCGGCCGGCCCCTGGTCAAGCCCGTGTGGAGCGAGATGAAAGAGAACGCCGAGTTGGCCTTCAACACCACGCGCGGTGGCGACTTGCTGATCACGGCCTTGCAAAAGTTGGTGAGCACCTGGGGCGATGAGCTGGAGATCCACCTGGTGGGCCACTCGGCCGGCTCGATCATCCTGGGCCACATGCTGGACCTGGTGGCCAAGCGCGGCCTGGTCGATCAGATCTCATCCATCCAGTTGTGGGCACCGGCCTGCACCGTTCAGTTCGCCAACCAGCACTACGCGCCGCATGCCGACCTGATGAAAAAGTTGCACCTTCAGGTGCTGTCTGACCGCAATGAGCGCGACGACAACGTGGTGGCCATCTACCGCAAGTCGCTGCTGTACCTGGTGTCGAACGCGCTGGAAACCGATCTGCGCACACCCATCCTGGGCATGGAGAACGTGTTCAAGCCCGACTACCGCGGGTGGGATGGCTCCTCCAGCACGGCCGAGTCCCTGCGCAATTGGCGCCAGGCGGCGGCCAATGCGGGCTTGGTGGCGGGCGAGCGGCTGGTCGTGGTGGAGCAGGACAAGATCACCGTGGCCAAGCCGGACCGCCAGGCCAAGGCGGCCCATGGCACGTTTGACAACGATGTGGACGTTGTCAGCCGGGCGGTTCAGCGCATCAGCGGCGGTGCGCTGAAAACGCCCGTGGACGACCTGAGGGGCTTTTGAAGCCTAGGTGGAGTAAGACGCGTCGTCCACCTGAACATCGTGCTCCAGGATGACCGCGCCCAGGTGCCCTTCGGGTGGTCGGCCAAAGAATGGGCCACCGGGTTCCGAGAACAAGTACACATCTGACTGCAAGGCGCCGCAATGCGGGCAATGGTTGGTCAAACGGCTGACGCCATCGTCGCTGGGCACATCCACGCGCAGGTTGGGCGCCAGCAGCAAGAGCGCATCGGTCAATTCGGTGGGCGGGTTGGAGATGCCGTACACATAGGTGCGGCTCTCGCCCGATTCACCCAGGTCAACCACATCGGCCGCGACCACGGCGTGCACCTGGGTCAGGGCATGGCACTTCCAGCAACTGGAGGTGGACGTGCGCATGTGGATGGGGGCCACCAGGCGCAAGGCGGCGGCATCCGCTGACTTGGGGGCCGCGCCTTGGCCGGAGTTTTTCTTCAGGCTATGGGGAGTGCTCATCCAATCGATCCCTTGAAGAGTGAAGGCTCCACGCTAACACGTCTTCTCAGAATTTAAAGATGGTCAACCCCAGACTCAGGCTGGTCTGTTTGAAGTTGTAGTCCAGCAGGGTTTCGCCATAGCCCTGGAAGAGCTGGGCATACCAGCGCAAGCCATCGGGTCGGTCGCGGAACACCGGGTAGGAATAGTCAAATTGCACCGAGCCCTTGCCCGAGAACGAGGGCCGCCAGGCCACCGCCGCGGTGGATCGGCCAGGCGTCCACATCATCTGCAGTTCGGCCCGCTTCAGGTAGTCCTGGATGTCGGGGTTGTCGTCGCCCACCGAGTTGTCGGTCTCCAGCCTGTGTTCCAAGCGCAGGCTGAACATCAAGTCGCGCCGCTCCAGGCCCACCTGGGCGTACACCCGGTTCCAGCTGCGTGACAGCGGGTCGGGCTGGCCATTGGATTGGTGGACGAGGCCGGCCTGCGTCATGCGCCATTTCCAGCCCAGCGGCATGTTTTGCCAGGAGGCGGGCGTGGGCACCACGTAGATGAATTCGGGTTGGTAATCGGTGCTGCGGAAAGGCGCCGATTGATCACGGTTCCACAGCTGCCACATGGACTGCTGCGTGTAGGCCACCCACAGGTCGGCCCCGGGCAACAGGGCGTTCTCCCAGACCTTGCTGCGCAACGAGACCTGGATCTTGGCCTCGCCATTTTGGTAGCGCGGCAGGTTGTTGGCCTGGGCACGGGTCGGGCTGCTGGGGTTGCGGTTTACGCTCGCCATGCTGTGCAGCGGCATGAAGAAATTAGGACGGTAGCTCGTGTAGTTGAACGTGCCGCGCTTGTCGGCCTGGTCCAGCTCCCAGTAGCGAGACATGAAGCTGTTCTCGGACTGCTGTGTGGTGGCGGGCGTGGCGGCCTGGCTAACCGGCACGGCCTCAGGGGTGCCCGGCGCCGCGGCGGGTGAGGCCGGCAGGGTCACCATGGCCTCGCGCCCCGCCAGCCTGTCATAGCAGGCGAGGCGGGCGCTGGCTTCTGGCAAGCCCAGGCATTCCTTCAGGTCGAGGGGGGCCTGGGCGAAGGCGGGGGCAGCAAGCCCCACGCCAAGGGCCAACAGGGAAGAACGGAGGGGGTGGTGTTGGGTAGGCATGCGCGATTGAATCACGCGGCCACTTCGGCACCAAGCTCCGACATCAATTCTTCCTTGCGGGCGGCCAGGGCGTCGCCCAGTTGATGCAGGTCCAGGTGGGCCCGCTTCACCTTGGGGAACAGCTCTTCTTCTTCTTCGGTGGCGTGGTGGTCGATGTACTCGCCCAACACGGTCACCTTCGCGTCATACAGGTCTTCTGATGGCTCCATGTCCTGGATCTGCGCGATCAGGTCCTTGGCGCTGGCATGCTCAACCACCGCTTCCTTCAGCAAGTCCTCGGCCTTGGTGGCCTCACCTGCGGCGGGATAAAAGATCTCTTCTTCGATCTTGGCGTGCACGGTCAGCAGCAGGCAGATGTGCTCGGCCAGGGCCTGCTTCTCTTCCTCGCTGCTCTCAGCCTTGACCAACTTCTCGTAGTCCTTGAACAACTTCTTGACTTCCTTGTGATCGGCGGTCAGCAGTTGCACGGCGTCGGGCGTGGTCTTGGCTTTGGTGGTCTTGGCGGCCGGCGTCTTGGCCGCGGTCTTTTTGGCGGTGGTTGGCATGTTGCTTCCTTGATTTAATGAGGGATGTCAGACAACGATGGTCAAAGTCGGCCCATCAGCATCAGCACGATCAGCACGACCAGGATCAAACCCAGGCCGCCACTTGGGCCGTAACCCCAGCTGCGGCTGTGTCCCCAAGCAGGGATGGCGCCAACGAGCATCAACAGCACAACGATCAACAGAATGGTTCCTAAGCTCATGATGGCTCTCCTTATTTCTTGATTTGATTGCCGATGACGCCGCCGACGGCAGCTCCACCGATGGTTCCACCGGCGCTGCCGCCAGTGAGCACAGCGCCCGCCGCAGCGCCTACGCCTGCGCCAACGGCGGTGTTGCGATCACGGGTTGACATGTCGCTGCAAGCGCCCAGGCCCACCAACGCAAGCGCGGTGGTGACGGTGCACGCTAAGCGAACAGACTTCTGTCGCATGGGGTTCATGGCACTTCTCCTTGTTTGGGGTAACACCCTGTTGTTGGCAAACAGGGTGCCCAAACGGGCAAGGCCACAAAATAAATGTCAGCGCACGGCGCTGGCCACGTCTTTCGCCACCTGGTTGAGCAGCTGGCTCATGGCGGCGGCCTGGCCCACAGGCGTGTCTGGAGACACCGGCGTGCTGGACGAACCACCGCCCACATGAACCGGGGTGGGCGTGCTGCCCGGCCCCGTGATGCGCCAACTCACATCGGCGCGCAATTGGCCGGCGTTGCGCACGTAGTCGAGCGGCGCGATGTTGACGATCAACACTTGCCCAGTGGGCATGGAGGGACAGTGCGAATCGCACACCGTCCAGCTCGGCAAAGCTTGCCGCAAAAGCAGAGCCAGTTGATTGGTCAGCCCCACCTCCAGGCGCTCCGCCCACGCGGTGCCGGGCCATTCAGCCAAGGTGCTGTCGGCGTTGCGGTAACGCACGGCATCGGTCTGCAGGTATTCGGGGATGTTGACGCGCCGCAGCGTGAGGAAGCGAGGGGCCGAGGCCGCTGAGGCGGCTGAAGCAGGCAACGCGACCATCTTGGTCGCTGGGGCCTCAGGGGCCGGTGGCAAAGGCAGCGACAACAAGGTGGGCGGGGGCGCTGTGCTGCAAGCGCCCAAGGCCAGGGCCCACAAAACCAAACCATGGGAGACGACAAGGCGGCGCAAAGTGGTCATGGTGCTTTCTTCCCGAACAAGATGGTGTTGGGCTGGCGTTCCAGCTGGTCGGCAAATGAGCGCAGGCTGCGCGCTGCGAGTGACAAGTCGCGCACGGCCAGTTCGGCATCCGACCGCAAGGGCGACCCCACCGCGCTCAACTCCGCAAAATTGCCCATGGCCTGTTGCGCAGCATTCGCCGCATCACGTGCCGCTTGCAAGGTCTGCTGGATCTCAGGCTGGGTTTGCAGCACCACATTGCGGGATGAGTCGGACAACTGCTCCACCGACACCAAGGTGGCCTTGGCCTGCACTTGCACATCCTGCAAGGCCTTGGCCCCCACCACCAGCGTCTGCTTGGCCTGTGCTGCCGCCGCACTGATTTCCTTGCCCGACAAGGCCACCGCTTGCTGTGTCACCTTCAAGGTCTGGTCCAACTGGTTGAGGGTCCGGCGCACGTCCTGCACCACGTCGGCCAAAGGCAACTCGGCGACCTGGTCCAGCAAGGCATCGAGCTTGTCGCGCATGGCGGGGATCTCAGGCGCGGCGGACGACCCACCGCCCAGCAGCACCACCGGGGTGTCGGGCTTGAAGTCCAGGTCGATGCCCGTTTGCCCCGTCACCACGCTCTGGATGATGAGCTTGGCGCGCAGGCCACGCTGAACCAAATCGGGCAGGTTGCGAAAGCTGCCGGTCTTTTCATCGCCCATCTTCAAGGTGTCACTGCCCAAGGTCAGGCCCACCGGGATGCGCGTCACCAGGGTCTTAGGGTCGACCTCGATGCCGATGTTCAGCACCTCGCCAATCTTCACACCCCGAAAGCTCACTGGCGCGCCCACGTACAGGCCCCGCACACTGCCTTGAAAGTAGACGATGGCTTTTTGCCGTTTGGCAAACAGGTCGGCGCCGCCCAGGGTCACGAGCCCGGCGACCATCAGAATCAAAGCCGCGACGACAAAACTGCCGACGAGCAAGGCATTGCGTTTCATAACTTCTCCCGGTGCAGGAACGCGTGCACGGTTGGGTGGGTGGCCGTGTCCAGCAGTTCGCTGGGCTTGCCATGGGCGATGGGTTTCTTGCTGTCGGCATCCAGAAAGATGCTGTCGTCGGCAATGGCGAACAGGCTGGGCAACTCGTGCGAGACCACCAGCACGGCCGCGCCGGTGCGGTCGCGGATCTCCAGAATGAGGTCGTCCAGGCGCTTGGAGCTGATCGGGTCCAGGCCCGCGGAAGGCTCGTCCAGGAACAGCAGTCGGGGCTGCGCCGCGATGGCCCGAGCCAGGCCCGCGCGTTTTTTCATGCCCCCGCTGAGGTCGGCCGGGCTGTAATCGGCGAAGTCGGCCATCTCGACCCAGGACAAGGCCTCGCGGGCGCGCTCGATGCGCTCGTCCTCGGCCAGGTCGGTGTGTTGCTCCAGGGGCATCAGCACGTTCTCCAGCACCGTCATGGACGACCACAGGGCCGCGCTTTGAAAGAGCACGCCAAAGCCGGACCGCAGGGCAGTGCGCTCGTCGTCCTGGCTTTTCCAATAGTCTTTGCCGTCGTACAGCACCTGACCTTGGGCGGGTTCCAGCAGGCCGATCAGGTGTTTGAGCAAGGTGCTCTTGCCACAGCCGCTGCCGCCCATGATGGCGAAGATGGTGCCGGGCTCAACCTCGAAGGACACCTCCTCCTGGATCAGCTTCTCGCCGAAGCGCATAGTCAGGTCTTGAACGCTGAGCAGGGCCATGTCAGATCCCCAAGGCGTTCGCGCAGACCGAGAACACGGCATCCAGCGCGATCACGCCGACGATGCCCGCCACCACCGCGCGGGTGGTGGCCTGGCCGACGCCCGCCGCATTGCGCTCGGCATTCAGGCCGTGGTAACAACCCGCGATGGCCACCAACAGGCCAAAGGCTATGGCCTTGGCAAAGCCCAGACCCAGGTGCTGGAAACTCAAGGCATCCAGGCTGCGGTCAAAGTAGGCGGCTGGCGCCAGACTGAGCATGCTGGCCCCCACCGTGAAGCCGCCCAGCAAACCAGCCAAACAGCCAAACACATACAGCAGGGGCATCACCAGCAGCAAAGCCAGCACACGCGGCACCACCAGGTGGTCCATCGCGTTCAGGCCCAGCACTTCCAAGGCGTCGACCTCTTCGTTGGCCTGCATGGTGGCCAGCTCCGCGGCAAATGCGGCGCCGGTGCGCCCGGCCATCACCACGGCCGTGATCACGGCGGCCATCTCACGTGACACGGCAATGGCCACCAGGTCAGCCACGAAGATGCCTGCGCCAAACTTCACCAGCTGCACTGCGCCCACGAAGGCCAGGATGGCACCCACCAGCACATTGACGATCAAAACGATCAACAGGGCGCGGGCGCTGCAATCGGCCATCACGCGCGCCATGTCCTGAGACCGGAAACGCCAATGGTTGGGCATCCCCCGGGAGATCGACAGGATCACCGATCCTAAGAATGTGATGCCGCGAAAAGTGCCTTGCAGCGGTGCGGTCCGGGGCCAACGAATCGTCATGGTTGCCGTTCTAACACGAGGCTGAGGCCCAACAGGGCAAGAACAGTGCCTGTCGGCTTTGCCCGACGCCATGTCGCGCAGATGTCCTACAGGTCAACGAGACAGGGCCTACGGACCGGGGCAAGCCGCCTCTCCTAAAGTTTGACCCATCCAATCACCTCTCAGACATCAGGAGAACCTCCATGCCTCACCGTTTGCCGAACTCCCGCCAACTGCGCATTGCGTCCTCATGGGCCGCGCTGACCTTGGCCGCTGCCGCCGCACCTGCCATGGCGGTCGAGAACAGCATGCCCGTGATCGACCGGGTTGGGGTGTGGGTGGGCGGCTACAACGTGGACGCCGAAGGTGACCTGAGCCTGTCCTCGCTGGACGGCACCCAGACCACCGGCAAGCAACGCGTGATCGACGGCTCCGACGTGGTCAAGCGCGCCCGGGTTGACTGGCTGCTTTTCGACCGCCAGGGCTTCTCGGTGGACCTGTACCACTACAGCCAGAACAAGACCCTGGGCGCCAGCGAGCCCTTCACCTACAACGGCCAAAACTACTCAGCCTCGGCCCAACTCAACACCAAGACCTCGTTCGACATCGGCAACTTCTCCTACCGCTGGTGGTTCGGCGGTGAAGACACCGTGGCCGGCGTGGGCGTGGGTGCGGCCTACTACAAGGTCAAGCTGAACTACACCGCATCGGCCACCCTCGGCGGCCTGTCGCAAACCATCTCCGATGGCGAGAAGAAAGACGCCTGGGCACCACTGGTGACCTTGGGCTTCCGTCACCGCATCAGTGACCAGGTCAGGCTTTACGCCGACCTGTCGGGATCCAAGAAGAACGGCGGCGAAACCTATGGCGACATCGTCAACGCCGGTGCTGGCGTCGAGTGGTTCCCCTGGCGCAACATCGGTGTGGGCGCCGAATACAACCACACCCGCATCCGCGTGAACTACAAGACTGACGAAGCCGTGGCCAAGCTTGATCTGAAGCTGAACGGCCCAGCCTTGTACCTGCGGATGCGTTTCTAACCATCAACAGGAGCTGAGCATGAACTTCCATTCCCTGACCCTCAAGCGTTCGCTGCTGGCCGGCTTGTTCGCGGCAGCCAGCCTGGCGTTGGTCCCTTCGTTGTCCAACGCGGGCACCCTCACCTCCACCCTCTCGGGTGAAGCCGAGGTGCCGCCCGTGACCACCATGGGCACCGGCACCGTGGAGGCCACGTTCACGCCTGCCACCAAGGTCTTGAAATGGAAGGTCGTGTACTCCGGCTTGAGCGGCGCCGTGACGGCCGCGCATTTCCACGGCCCAGCCATCCCCGGCCAGAGCGCTGGCGTGGCCCTGCCCTTCAAGGGCAAGCTCGAGAGCCCCATTGAAGGCGAGGCCACCCTCACCGAAGCCCAGGCCGCGCAAGTGACCGCTGGCCAGTGGTATGTGAACCTGCACACCGCCGCCAACCCCAAGGGTGAGGTCCGCGGCCAACTGGTGGTCAGCCCATGATGGGATGGCTGGCCTCATTGATCGGGCGGGCCGCCATGAGCCCGTTCGCCAAAGCCCTGCCGCCCTTGGGCGACACCGAACGCGCTGCCCTGGAGGCGGGCACGGTGGGCTTTGAAGGCCAGCTGTTCGCCGGCCAGCCCAACTTCAGCGACCTGCTCAAGGTGCGCCCAAAAGCCTTGACCGACGCCGAGCAGCGCTTCCTGGACCACGAGGTGCGCGAGCTGTGCAGCATGCTGGACGACCACGCCATCGACCAGGCTGGCGACATGCCGCCCGAGGTGTGGCGCTACCTGCGCGAGAAGCGCTTCTTCGGCATGGTCATCCCGCCTGAATATGGCGGCCTCGGATTTGGCCACCAGGCCCATGCCACCGTGGTGGCGCGCATTGCCACCGTCAACGTGGCCGCCGCGGTGACCGTGATGGTGCCCAACTCCCTGGGCCCAGGCGAGTTGCTGCTGCGCTACGGCACGCTGGCCCAGAAGCAGCACTACCTGCCCCGGTTGGCGGATGGCCGTGACCTGCCTTGCTTTGGCTTGACCGCGCCCTCTGCCGGCTCCGATGCGGCGTCCATCCCTGACCGCGGCACGCTGGTCGAGCGTGAGATCAATGGCCAGCGCGTGCGCGGCTTCCTGGTCAACTTCGACAAGCGCTACATCACCCTCGCGCCCGTGGCCACCGTGGTCGGCCTGGCCTTCCATGCCTTTGACGACAACCAGCCCGAAGGCCAACGCGACCTGGGCATCACTTGCGCCCTGCTGCCCGTGCCCACCGAAGGCATGGAGATCGGTCGGCGTCACCTGCCCATGGGCAGCGCCTTCATGAACGGCCCCATCCATGGCCACGACGTGTTCGTGCCCATGGACAACATCATCGGTGGCGAGAAGCAGGTGGGCCAAGGCTGGCGCATGCTGATGGAGTGCCTGGCCGCTGGCCGCGCCATCTCATTGCCGGCCCTGGGCAGCGCGATGCAGCAAGGCGCCCTGTTCGTGGCCAATGGCTATGGCCAGATTCGTGAGCAGTTCGGCCTGCCCATCGCGCGCTTCCATGCCGTGGCCGGCGTCATCGCCGAGATGTCGGCCGAGCTGTATGCCACCGACGCCGCGCGCCACTACACCGCCGCCGCGCTCGATGAAGGTCAGCAACCCAGCGTGGCCAGCGCCATCCTCAAAGTTCATCTGACCGAAGCCGGCCGGCGTGCCGTCAACCACGGCATGGACATCCTGGGCGGCAAAGGCATCATCGCCGGGCCCTCCAACCTGCTGGGCATCGGCTACCGCCACGCCCCCATCGCCATCACCGTGGAAGGCGCCAACCTGTTGACGCGGGCCCTGATCATCTTTGGCCAGGGCGCGGTGCGCTGCCACCCCCATGTGCTAAACGAGATGAAAGCCATCGAAGCCCATGACGAGCAGGCCTTGGGCCAGGCCTTGTGGGCGCACGTGCGCCACGTGATCCGCAACCTGCGGCGCAGCGTGTTCGGCGCCTCGCTCAACGGCAAGCCGCCGGCCGACCTGAACACCGAAGCGCAGATGATCACCCGGCTCAGCGTGCAATACAGCTTCACGGCCGACCTGGCCATGGGTCTGCTGGGCGGTCAGCTCAAGCGCATGGAGCTGCTGTCAGCGCGGCTGGGCGATGTGCTGGCCCACTTGTACATCGCCAGCGCCTGCCTGTGGCGCTACCAGGTGGATGGCCAGCCCGAGTTGCTGCCCTTCGCCCAGGCCGGCATCCGCCAACAGCTGAACCGCGCCGCCACCATCTTGCAAGACCTGCACGCCAACTTGCCATCCGCACCAGCCCGTTGGCTGGCGGGCTTGAGCCTGCGGGCCACTGACCAGCTGCACCCGATGCGCGATGAACAACTGCTGGCCCTGGCCGAGCTGCTGCGCACCCGCCGCGACCTGGTCAGCCAGTTGTGCCCCGACCTGAGCCTGCCCAAGCAAGGTGGGCAGTTCGACCTGGTCGAGGCCTTGTCCTTGAGCGCCCAACTGGGTGAAGACACCGGGGCCTTGAACAAGGTGCTGCGCCGCACCCAATCGATGGAAGCGGCCTCGCAAAGCGCCCGCAATCCGTCCTTGGCCTTGCGCTACCTGCAAGCCGCCGACCGGGTGATCAGGGTTGACGACGTCGCGCACGACCACGAAACGGCCTGAACCCAGGGCATACCCGACGCCCCCAAATGGGTGGACCTTGCCGAAGTCACGCCCAAGCCATCAAATGGCGGGCGGCCATGGTGCAAGATCGGCGGATGACCGCCCCCGCTTCCGCCCTGCCATCACCGCCCCACCGCCATGGCGCTGATCTGGCCACCACCCGCCGGATCGCCAGCCGCTTGCGCCTGATGATTCGGGGCAATCCGGAGCCCACGCCTGCGCAATGGGCCCGGCTGGGCGCGGCACTGTGGCGCGGTGACCCTGTGGCCGACGACGTGGCCCATTGGCTGCAAGAGGTGGGCATGGCGGTTGGCCGCCCCATCCTGGAACGCGCGATCGAGCATGGCCTGGACGCCGTGCCCGATGCCCCCCAGGCGCTGTGCCGCTTCATCCAGGCCGTCGAGCAAACCCCCGACTGGCTCGAACCCGCCCAATTGGCCCGTGGCGCGCGCTTCATCCAAAGCACCGGCCAGCACGGGATGCTGGTGCTGCGCGATGCGGGCCTGATGGCGGGCTACCAGGCCTCGGCCATCAACAAGACTTTGGTGATGACCGGCTCGCTGCAGCGCGGCGCGCAACGCCGCCTGGCCGAGACCTCGTCTTGGTGGATGGACTGCACCACCGACGGCGGCATGGGCCGCCACAGCGCCGGCTTCAAAACCACTTTGCGAGTGCGTGCCATGCATGCCCTGGTGCGCCAGAACCTGCTGCGCCGCCCCGACTGGGATTCGGCCGCCCACGGCCTGCCCATCAACCAGGTCGACATGCAAGCCACTTACCTGGGCTTCAGCGCCGTCCACCTGATCGCCTTGCGCATCACCGGCGTGGTCGTCAGCCGGGCCGATGGCCTGGCGATGATGCACCTGTGGCGCTACATCGGCTGGCTGATGGGCGTTGAAGAAGATCTGCTGTCCGAGACCGAGATGCAGGGCCGCATATCGCTGTACCAGAACGTCATCAGCCAGGCGCCGCCGGATGAAAGCAGCGCCGCCCTGGGCCGCGCCTTGATGGACGAGCCGCTGAACCGCCACTACCCCTGGGGTGGCGCCTTGCGCGGCCGATTCAACCGCGCCCGCCACCTCAGCATGCTGCGCCTGTTTGTGGGTCGAGAAGGCATGCAGCACCTGGGCCTGCCGCCCGCCCTGCCCTGGCACCCCGTGCTGACCACCTTGCCGCGCCTGCTGTGGACCGGCCTGCACCACATGGTGCCCGGCGGCCAGGCCCGCCTGGTGCGCGAGGGCCGTGCCAACCAGGTGCGTTACATGCCCATCGTGTTCGGCAAACATCCCCCCGTGGTCGCCCAGCACGTGGCGCCGTAGAAGCGGGCACAATTGCGCCCTCTGACCCTTTGATCTCGATCGCCCCAGTTTCCATGTCCTCGACGCCCACCTCTCCTTCGCCGACCCCAGATGCCATGACGCCGGCCGCCTGCGCCACGCAACTTCGGCAGCTGTTCCCGGCCCTGTTTGACGGCGCGCCCAAGCCCTTGAAACTGCGCATCCAGGCCGACATCCAGGAGCGCGCGCCTGGCGTGTTCACCAAGCAGGTGCTGTCGGCTTTCTTGCGCCGCCACACGGGCAACCACGCTTACCTGGTCGCCCTCAGCAAGGCCACCCATCGCTTCGACCTGGATGGCCAGCCCGGCGACGAGATCAGCGAAGAGCACCGCAAGGCCGCGCTTGAAGAACTGGGCCGCCGGCGCGCCAACCACGAAGCCAAGATCGAACTGGAACACCAGCAGCGCCGCAACCGCGCCACGCTGCTGCGCGACTTCCAGACCACCACCCTGACGCCGGCCAATTTCTGCGCCTTGAAGGGCGTGCCGGTTGAAGAGCTCGACCACCTGCTGGAGCTGGCCCGCAAGGAAGCCCAGGAAGCGCCACCGCAGGATCGCCGCCCTCGCCCGCCGCAACGCCGCCGCTGAGACATCTTGCCCACTGCCGTTTCGATTGAAACCGCAGTAGATTCAGGGATGCGTTCCCACCTGCTTTCTGGATTGTTCATGGCGGCTGGCCTGGCCAGCTCGCTGCACGCCGCCCCCAAAGTCGAGGACAGCATCGCGCAACGGGTGCAAGCGTGCACCGTGTGCCATGGCCCCCAAGACCGCGCGGCCGGCGATGGCTATTACCCGCGCATTGCCGGCAAGCCCGCCGGCTACCTGTACAACCAGCTGCGCAACTTCCGCGAGGGCCGGCGCCAATACGCGCTGATGACCCACCTGCTGGACCCGCTCTCCGACGAGTACCTGCACGAGATCGCGAACTACTTCGCCGCACTTGATCTGCCTTATCCCGCCCAGCGGCCCACCGCGCCCAACGCCGGTGCGCAATTGCAGCGTGGCCAGGAACTGGTGATGCGGGGCGATGCCCAGCGCAAGATCCCTGCCTGCATTCAATGCCATGGTGCCGCCTTGACCGGCGTTCAACCCGCCATCCCGGGCTTGCTGGGCGTGCCGCGCGATTACATCAACGCCCAATTGGGCGCCTGGCAAAACGGCAACCGCCAGGCCAAGTCGCCCGATTGCATGGCCACCATCGCGCAACGCCTGCAACCTGAAGACATCTCGGCCGTGGCCCAATGGATTTCGGCGCAACCCGTGCCGGAACAGGCCAAGGCCGTGGCCACCCTGCCTGGTCGCCTGCCCTTGCCCTGCGGTGGCGTGCGGGATGGACCAGGGATGGGCCAAGAACATGGGCAAGGAGCCACGCCATGAAGCGCGCCCTCGCCGTCTTGCTGTGCATTGGCCTGGCCGTGGCCGCCACCATCTACGCCTTGAACGTGCGTGGCGAAGACCCGATCTCGGCCAGCCCGCCCGGCCCGGCCAGCGCACAACTCATCGCCAGCGGCGCCTACCTGGCCCGCACCGGCAACTGCATGGCCTGCCACACCGCACGCGGTGGCGCCCCCTACGCCGGCGGCCTGGGCATCCAGACGCCGTTCGGCACGGTCTTCACCTCCAACCTCACGCCCGACGCGCAAACCGGCATCGGCGCGTGGTCATCGTCGGAGTTCTGGCGCGCCATGCACAACGGCCGTTCGCGCGATGGCCGACTGCTGTACCCCGCGTTTCCCTACCCCAACTACACCCATGTCACCCGGGCTGATTCGGACGCGATCTTTGCCTATCTGCAAAGCCTGCCCGCCGTGGCGCAGGCCAACCGGCCCCACGAGCTGCGCTTTCCCTACAACTCAACGCTGGCCCTGGCCGCATGGCGCGCCTTGTTCTTCAAGCCCGGCCGGTTCGAACCCGACCCCCAGCAATCGGCCGACTGGAATCGGGGCGCCTACCTGGTGCAAGGCCTGGGCCATTGCAACGCCTGCCATGCCAGCCGCAACGCGCTGGGCGCCACCAGCGGCACCCTGGACCTCAGCGGCGGTCTGATCCCGGTGCAGAACTGGTACGCCCCTTCGCTGACCTCGCGGCACGAAGCAGGGGTGGCCGAATGGGGCCTGGCCGACATCGTCGAGCTGCTCAAAAGCGGTGTGTCGGCGCAAGGCACCGTGGTGGGCCCCATGGCCGAGGTGGTGCTCAACAGCACGCAACACTGGACCGATGCTGACCTGCTCGCCATGGCCACCTACCTGAAGGCCCTGCCCCCCAGCCCCGATGCGCGCGAGCCCGTCAACGTCCCGCCGCCACTGCCCGACAGCCGTGGTGCCAAGCTTTACCAGGTGCATTGCGCGCAGTGCCACGGTGAGCAGGGCGAAGGCGTGGCCAAGGCCTACCCGGCGCTGGCCGGCAACCGCACGGTCACCATGGCCTCGTCGGCCAACCTGGTGCGCATGGTGCTGGCTGGCGGCTTCGCCCCATCCACCGCCGGCAACCCGCGCCCTTACGGCATGCCACCTTTTGCCACCGTGTTCAGCAACGACGACACGGCGGCCGTGGTGTCCTACATCCGCAGCGCCTGGGGCAACCAAGCCCCGGCGGTCTCGACCCTGGACGTGATCCAGTTGCGCAACGGCCTGCAGTACTGATTCACCTTGAACGGCCTCACCGGGGTGGCGCGGCCGACAGCACCACGTCGATGACGGTGTCCAGGGCCCGGCGCAATTGCTTTTTCCTGATGATGAGCGGCGGTGCCAGCCGGATGACCACCTCGTGGGTGTCCTTGGTCAGCACGCCCCGCTCTTTCAAGGCGTCAACCAGGCCACGCGCGCCCACCTCGGGCGCCACTTCGATGCCCATCATCAGGCCTTGCCCCCGGATGTCTCGCACGATCGGGCTCTGCCCCAAGGCGTCCTTCAAGTAGGCCAAGGCCCAATCACCCAACCGGGCCACCCGGTCGATGAACTCGGGCTCGCTCAACAGCGTCAAGGCCGTCCGACTGACGGCCGCCGCGATGGCATTGCCGCCGAAAGTCGAGCCGTGGTCCCCAGGGCGCAGCACGCCGAGCACTTCGGCACTGCCCACCACGGCCGACACCGGGTACACGCCGCCACCCAGGGCCTTGCCCAGGATCAGCACGTCCGGGTCCAGGTCATCGTGCTGAAAGCAGAACAGGCGCCCGGTGCGCGACAGGCCGCACTGGATCTCGTCCACGATGAACAGCACGCGGTGCTGCCGGCATAACTCGCGGGCACGCTTGAGGTAGCCCGGTGGTGGCAGCCGGATGCCCGCCTCGCCCTGGATGGGTTCGACGATGAAGGCCGCCGTGTGCGGCGTGATGGCCCGGGCCAGCGCGTCGATGTCGCCGAAGGCCACCGTGTTGAAGCCTGGCAGGTAGGGGCCGAAGTTCTCGCGGTATTGCGCCTCGGTGGACAAGCTCACCAGCGCCAGCGTGCGCCCATGGAAGTTGCCCTCGCAGCCGATGATCTCGACACGATCGCGCGGGATGCCCTTGACCGTCTCACCCCATTTGCGCGCCAGTTTCAAGGCCGTTTCCACGGCCTCGGCCCCGGTGTTCATGGGCAGGGCCTTGTCCATGCCGGCCAGGGCGGTGAGCTGCTCCAGCCACGGGGGCAACTGGTCGTTGTAAAAGGCGCGGCTGGTCACGTCCAGCTGCTTGGCCTGTCGGGCCAGGGCCTTGAGCACCTTGGGGTGGCTGTGCCCCAGCGAGGCGGTTGAATAGGCGCTCATCATGTCGGTGTAGCGGCGCCCGGCCACGTCCCACAGGTGGATGCCTTTGGCGCGGTGCAGCACCACATCGATGGGGCGGTAGTTGTGCGCCCCGCGCGCCAGGTCCAGGTCAATCAGTTGCTGGCTTTTCGTGCTCACGGTTCAACTCCTGTCGTTGCAGGTTTTGTGCCCAGTGTGGCCCCTTTGGCCCGGAAATGGGCTCGGATCAGCACCCGAATGCGCCCTTTGTGTGCAGTCTTGATCCGTAAACTGAATCGATGAGCTTCCTGCGCCGCCTTGCCTTGCCCACCGTCATCTCCCTATTGGTGACGGTGCCCGCTTCCCTGGCCCTGGCGGCCGACGATGGCGCCCGCGTGATCGTGAAATTCAAGGCCGGCTCCACGCTCATGCGCGCGCAGGCCCAGTCCGCCACACCGCAGCGGGCAGAGCATGCCGCCTCGCTGGGCCAGCGCATTGGCCGCAGCCTGCGCGATGGCCCAGGCTTGAGCAGCCGCACCCAGGTCGTCCTGGCCGAGGGCCTCAGCTCGGCGCAACTGGCCGCCCGGCTTGCGCAAGAATCCGATGTCGAATACGCCGTGGTCGACCAAAAGCGCTTCAAGCTGGTCACGCCCAATGACCCACTGTATGGTGACAGCCTGTCGGGCTTCACGCCCACCGCCGGCCAGTGGTACCTGCGCGCACCCACCGGCGCCCTGAATTCGCCGATCAATGTCGAGCCCGCCTGGGCCATCACGCCTGGCAACAGCAGCGTGGCGGTGGCCGTGCTGGACACGGGCATCCGCTACGACCATCCCGACCTGACGGCCAACCTGCTGCCGGGCTACGACATGGTCGCCAACGTGGGCATGGCCAACGACGGCAATGGCCGTGATGCCGATGCCTCTGACCCCGGCGACTGGATCACCTATGCCGAGACAACAGGCAATGGCCAGTTCGCCGGCTGCGGCCGCGATGGCAACAACAACCTGGCGGCGGAGAACAGCACCTGGCACGGCACGCAAACCGCCGGCCTCGTCGGGGCGCTCACCAACAATGCCACCGGCATGGCCAGCGTGGGCCGCAATGTGCGCGTCTTGCCCGTGCGGGTGCTGGGCAAGTGCGGTGGCTATGACTCCGACATCATGGCCGGCATGCTCTGGGCCGCGGGCATCGGCGTGTCGGGCACGCCGGCCAACCCCAACCCGGCCAAGGTCATCAACCTGAGCCTGGGCGGTGGCGGTGCCTGCACCCAGGCTTACCGCGACACACTCGGCCAGTTGGCCAATCTGGGCGTGACGGTGGTGGCCTCCGCGGGCAACAGCGGCCTGGGCGTCACGGTGCCCGCCAACTGCCCTGGTGTCATCGGCGTGGCCGGCCTGCGGCACGTGGGGACCAAAGTCGGCTACTCCGACCTGGGGCCTGAGATCACCATCAGCGCACCGGCCGGCAACTGCGTCAACACCTTGTCGAACCAGCCCTGCCTGTACCCCATCCTGACGACCAGCAATGCGGGCACCACCACCCCGATCTTGGCCAACGCCACCTACACCAACAGTTATTACACCTCGCTGGGCACCAGTTTTTCCGCGCCCTTGGTGTCGGGCACAGTGGGCCTGATGCTGTCGGCCAACCCGGCGCTCACCCCCGCGGCGATCCGCGCCATCCTGATGGGTTCGGCCCGCGTGTTTCCCACCACGGGCGGTGACAACGGTGATGGGGGCAGCAGCACGGTGCCGCGTTGCGCCGCGCCCTCGTCCACCGAACAGGCGCAGTGCTACTGCACCACGGCCACCTGTGGCGCGGGCATGCTTGACGCGGGCGCCGCCTTGGCCGCGGTCAACGCCGGGCTGCAGGCCCAGATCGACTTTGCCAGAACAGGAGCGGTGCCCGCCCAGCCTTTGGCGATCAGCGCCGCCAACTCCTGGGTAGCCAGTGGCCGCAGCATCGCGTCCTACCAGTGGACCTTGGTGGATGGCGGCGGCATCGTCACGCCGCTCACCTCGGCCACGGGCAGCAGCATCTCGGTCACGCCAAGCGCCCTGGGCCGCTTCACGGTGAGCCTGACCATCACCGACGACCTGAACGCCACGTCCACCACGTCGCAGACCATCGACGTGGTCACGCCCACGGCGGCCGCCGCCTTGTCCGCGGGCAGCGGGGGTGGGGGCGGCGGTGGCTCTCTGGATGACGACACCTTGCTCGGTTTGTTGGCGGCACTCATCGCCGCGTTGGCTCTGACCACACGAGCCGACCCTCGGACCCCGCGGCAAGACTAAGCCGGCCAAGTCCGGGGGGCCACACCCTCGTAGCAAACATCGGCGCACGAGGTCGGGAACAAGGTGCCCGGCGGCTTTTCAACCGCCTCGATATAGCAAGGCTGCATGCCCGCCAGGAACACCGGAAAGTACAGCAGGTTGTAATCCCGCGGCGAGAAGCCAAAATCCGCGCCAAAGGCCGACACCAGCGCGCCAAAATTCATGCTCAGTGGCTTGCCCACCGAGGCCAGGTAACGCTCCACCTCAAAAGCCAGCGTGACGTGAGGCCCATCGCCCACGCCCAGCTTGCGGGCCAGGGCCATGGTCGGCTCGATGCGCTCATCGCGCGAGGCCAAGGGGCGGCCATAACCGGCCAGCTTGCCCTGGTGCTGCAAGTGCCGGTCGATGCACTCACCCAAGGTCGAGCCCGCCTGCATCTCATCGTGCGTGCGCTTGAAAAAAGCCAAGGCCTTGAACTCATTGCGCCGCCCGTAGATGGTGGCCTCGGACACCGCTTGCGCGGCACTCATGGCCAGTACCGGCGTGGTGCGCGTGGTGCCGCCCAGGCCGGCCACGCGGTTGTTCCAGATACGCGCGTCAGGGTAGCTGGTCCAGACCCAGATGGCCTCCAGCACCTGCAACTGCTCGGGCCGCAGGCGCCGCCCATTGATGCCGAAGGCGCACAGGTCAAACCAACCCATGTTCTCTTCAAAGCCGGTGTGCAGGTCGTGGCCGCGGAACACCGCACGTTCGCCAGGGAAGGCCGCGCCCACCTTGGTGGTCAGCTTGCCCGCCGCTTGTTGCAAACGTTCAGGCCCGTTCATGCGGCCTCCTGGCTGATGGGGTGCGCCGGGTCGTCCTGCAGCTCCACCGGGTAAAAGGGAAACCGCTTGAAGCCATAACGCCATTGCTCCAGCGCATGCACCGCCGAGCCCGGCAGGCGCAACAGCAGGTGCAGCATCTCGCCTTCTTCGGGGCCAAAGCCCAGGTCCACCAAAGCGGCCGCGGCCACGCCAGTCATGCCCAATGGCAAGCCAGCTTCCGCTTCCAGCTCGGCCAGGTGCTGGCTCAACCAGGGCAGGCATGCGCCCGTGCTCAAAGAGGCCAGCACCGTCAAGGCCTGCACCACCACCGTCGGTGTGCGCAAGCCATTGGGGTCGAAGCCCGCAGGGTGCTCCTGCACCGGCCACACGTCATCGGGCAGCACGGGCGGCTGGGCGATGCGCCGCTGCCAAGCGCTCAAATCGGTGCCGCAATCGGCCCAATCACGCATGGCCAGGAACACCTCGCGCGCGCCACCGCTTTGCCCCGCACCCACCGCCAACGCCGCGATCAGGCTGGCCGCGGCGGTCGATCCGCCCACACCGCCACACATCGCCGCGTGCACCGCCGGATCACGCGGCCCGGGGTTGGCCAGGGCCACCGCCAACGCGTCAAACAACTGGGCTTGCTCGGCCGATGGGGCCTCGCCGCGGAACAGCAGGTAGACCATGTCGGCCCAGCGCGCACGGCCCAGCATCTGGCCGTACACGTCGTAGCCGTGGCAATGGGCCGCGCGGGTCGCGAAGGGGTTGTCGGCCTCGGGCTCTTCCAGCCAGATGCGCGTGTGGATGGGCGAGACGCTCACAGGGCAGTGTCCAGTGTCTGCATGCGCAGGCCCATGGGCGGCACTTCTTCGGGGTCGATGCGCACGTCGAGCAAGGTGGGCCCTTTGCCGTTCAGGATCTGGGCCATGTCCAGGTCATTGAAATCTTGCGGCGATCGGATCACATGGCCCACGATGCCCATGGACTGCGCCATCAAGCTGAAATCGACCTGTGGCAATTCAAAAGCGATCTGCTCGGCGCCCGCCAGGCGCTGCCCGTGCTTGACCATGCCCAGCGCCGCGTCGTTGAGCACCACGAAGATGACGGTCAGCTGCTCTTGCGCCGCCACGGTGATTTCCTGGCCATTCATCAGGTAGCTGCCATCGCCGGTGATGCACACCACCGGGTAGTCGGGGTTGCCCCGCGCGATGCCCACGGCCGCGCCAATGGCCCAGCCCATCGGAGCAAAGTCCATCAACACGCGCAGCCAGCCGGCGTGGTCCATGCGGCGCTCGCCTCGGCGCGAGGGCGGGTGCATGGTGGGCGAGTTGGCCGCGGGCATCGTCATGCCGGGCACCAGGCCCATGCGGCGGTTGCGCAGCTCCAGATAATGGATGGACCAGGCCGTGCTGTTGCCCGCATCAGCAATGAAGCGGGTGGTGGGTGGAAAGCGGTTGGACAGCTCGGTCATCAAACGCTGCGGCTTGATGGGCGAACTCATGTCCTCGCGTTTGTCGGGCGCCCGCACCACAACCTCGGCCACATCGGTGTGGGCGCGCGAGGGCTTCCAGGGCAGGCCCAAGGCCGCCTGCTCGATGTGCATCACATCCAGCAAGCGCTCGAACACCGAGCGGATGCGGCCACGCACGTGCTGCTGCGCCATCGGCGAGCGCATCAGGTGCTCGTCGTTCGAATCGATGTGGACCAGGTGGTGATTCAACACGCTGGCGCTCCAGGCGCCGCTGGTCCACTCGCCCAGGCTGGTGCCCACGGCCAAGGTCAGGCTGACGCCATCGCTCAAGGCCTGGTGCGCTGATTGGTGACCGGCAAAGCCGAACACGCCTCGGTACAGGTAATGGTGCGGGTTGATCAAGCCCTTGGCATCGGGTGTGGTCACGAAGCAGGAGTCGGTCAGCTCGGCGAAATGCATGATCGCGTCGATGGCCTCGCCACAACCGCCGCCCACGATCAGCACCGTCTTGCGGCTGCGTTGCACCGCCTCGAACAAGGTGTGGATCGCGTCCTCGTCGATCAGGGACGGCTTCACCAGCAAACGCTTGAGGTGCTCGGGTGACAGGCGCTGCTCGACCTGGCTGCGCAGCAAATCCACGGGGATCGACAGATGCACCGGACCATGCGGGGGCTGCGAAGCGCGGATCAAGGCGCTCACCAGCTTGTTCTCCAGCTGATCAACATGCGAGACCAAGGTGTTGTAGCGGGTGCAGTGCTGAAGCATGCCCACCGTGTTGACGCCAGTGCAAGACGACTCCTGCAGCGCGCGTTTGCCAAACAAGGGCAAGGAGGGTTGGCCCGTGATCGCCAGCAAAGGCACACTGTTGTCAAAAGCACACGCGATGCCGGTCAACAGGTTGGTCGCGCCCGGCCCCGATGTCGCGCAACACACCCCCAGGCGCCCTGTTTCGCGGGCATAGCCATCGGCCATGAACGCCGCGCCGGCTTCATGCCGGGCCAGCACCGGCCTGGGGCCGCCGCGCCGGCTGCTCACGGCCAGCGCGTTGTACAAGGGTTCGATGGCACCGCCTGGTACGCCAAAAACATACTCTACGCCCAGGGCCTCCAGGTAAGAGACGATGAGGCTGGCCGCCTCGACGGACGTGGACGGGCCCGCACTGGATACAACTGCTGATGGGGTCACTGTGTCAATCCAAACCACGCCAACCCGGAGTCCAAACGCTGAAAGCGGCGGCGTGTAACAAAATGATACTTACCCCCTTGTGTGGCGTCATCCCCCTCGTCGCGGGTCTCACCCCGAGATAAGTGGCCGCGAAATCCCGATATCCCCGACATGGACCACGCCGAGCGTGAAACACTGGGTAAGCTATCGCATTCGGTCCAAGCTCCGAATGGAGGACATCAGTTTTGTTTGCATGCCGTGCATTTTGGGTGGCCGTGCGTTGGATGACAGTGGCAGTCATGTTGTGGCAATGGCCCTTGGCGCATGCTGCATCGGATGACGCCGCGCGTGCCATCGCCGTGATTTACCCAGACATCGGCGAGCCCTACCGCAGCGTGTTCTCCACCATCATTGGTGGCATCGAAGACCAGACCAAAAGCCGCGTGGCCAGCTTCCCCGTGGGGGCCAGCGCCAATACCCAAGACTTGTCCAACGAGCTGAAACGCCGCGACATCCGCGCCGTGATCGCGCTGGGCCGCAATGGCCTCAAAGTGGCCACGGGCCTGGACCGCACCTTGGGCATCGTCGCTGGCGGCGTGCTGTCGGTGCCCGAGGCCGATGCGCAAAACCTGTCGGTGCACAGCCTGGCCCCCGACCCGGCCTTGCTGTTCGCCAAGCTGAAAACGCTGATGCCCTCGGCCCGGCGCGTCATCGTGGTCTACGACCCGCGCCAAAACACCTGGCTGATCAAGCTGGCCCGCGAGGCCGCCAAGGCGCAAGGCCTGGAGCTGCAGGCCTTTGAAGCCGATGACCTCAAGACCGCGACCCGCCAGTACCAGGACAGCCTGAGCTCGGCCGACCCCAAGCGCGATGTGCTCTGGTTGCCACAAGATTCCACCACCGTGGACGAGACCGCCGTGCTGCCCCTGGTCCTGCAAGAGGCCTGGAACCGCAACCTGGCCGTCTTTTCCAGCAGCGCCGCCCACGTCAAGCGCGGCGCCCTGTTTTCGCTTTACCCCAACAACGTCGAACTCGGCAAGGCACTGGCCGGTTGGGCGATGGGGTATGTCTCTTCCGGCACCGCCACCCGCGGTGTGCGGCCCTTGAAGGAAGTGCTGGTGGCGGTGAACACACGCACCGCCAATCACCTGGGCATCAACCTGAATGCCCTGCAGCAGCGCTTTGACATGGTCTTCCCGGAGCCCTGACATGAACAGTCACACTCAACAGTTGTTCATTGAGCGCAGACTTTCAGGTTTTCTGCGCCAGATGACTTTCCAGCGCCAGCTCAGCATCGCCGTCATCATCGGCGTGATCTGCATGGCCCTGTTCTCGTCCATGGCCAGCGCCTGGCAAGGTGGCCGCCAGATCCGTGACACGCTGATGCGGCAGAGCATGAGCATCGCCACCAGCCTGGCCACGCAAAGCACCTTGGCGCTGCTCTACGCCTCGGCCGAGAACGCCCACGACGCGGTGAACGCCACCCTGGCCTACCCCGATGTGCTGCGTGTCGAGATCCGCGCCAGCGATGGCGGCGTGCTGCTCTCCAAGGGTAAGGCGGGCACCGAATCCGCCACCAAGGCCCTGCCCTCGCCGCCCCCCCGCGAGGCCTACCTCGAAGCCGAAACCGAAGACACCTGGCAGTTCGTGGCGCCCGTGTGGACCAAACCAGCCGCATCGCCCTTCGACGTCGAGCCACCCGCCACCGAGTTCCTGGGGCAGGTGCGCCTGGTGCACAGCAAGGCCACGCTGACGCGCATGATGGCCAACATCTTCTTCGTGAACCTGGCCAGCTCGTTCTTCTTCGCGGCCTTGTTCCTGATCGCGATCCGTTTCCTGGCCACGCGCATCACGCGGCCTTTGAACAGCCTGTCCAAGGCCATGGCACGCACCGAACGTGGTGAAGCCGATGTGCGCGCCGAGGTGGACGGCCCGCAAGACATCCAGGCCATGGCCCAGGCCTTCAACCGCATGAGCTCGGTGCTGCAAGAGCGCGGCGAAGAAGTGCAACGCCACCGCGAGCACCTGGAAGATCTGGTGCGCGACCGCACCACCGAGCTGCGCATGGCCAAGGAGCGCGCCGAGATCGCCAACGATGCCAAGAGCGCCTTCCTGGCCCGCATGAGCCACGAGCTGCGCACGCCGCTGAACGCCATCATGGGCTACGCCCAGATCCTGAAGATGGACAAGACGCTCACCGAGCGCCAGGTCATGGGCCTGAACACCATCCACAACAGCGGCGAGCACTTGCTGCTGCTCATCATCGACATCCTGGACCTGTCGCGCATCGAGGCCGGCAAGACCGAGCTTTACCCCGCCGCGGTTCACCCCCAGTCCTTCCTCAGCGGCCTGGTGGACATCATCCGCATCAAGGCCGAGGAAAAGACACTGCGCTTTGACTTCGAATGCGCGCCAGACCTGCCTGCCGCCGTTGAAGTGGACGAGAAGCGCTTGCGGCAAGTCCTGCTCAACCTGTTGAGCAACGCCGTCAAGTTCACCGAGAAGGGCCAGGTGCGGCTTGGGGTCACCGTGGTCAACCGCGACGCCCGGGCCCGAGAGATCGACCTGCGCTTTGAGGTGCAAGACACCGGCACCGGCATCCGCGGCAGTGAGCTGCAACGTATTTTTGAGCCGTTCGAGCAAGCCGGTGATGCCCGCAGCCGATCCGGCGGCACGGGCCTGGGCCTGGCCATCAGCCGCCAGCTGGTGCGCCTGATGGGCGGCGAGGTGCATGTGGACAGCCAGGACGGCATTGGCAGCCTGTTCTGGTTTGAATTGAAGCTGCCTTGGGTCAACCCCGCTCCCAGCGATGGCTCGCCGGCGGCCACCCTGCCGGCCGTCACGGGCTACCTCGGCCCAAGGCGCAAGGTGTTGATTGCCGACGACGTGCCCGCCAACCGCACCATGCTGATCGACCTGCTCAGGCCGCTGGGCTTTGACACGGTAGAGGCCAACAATGGCCAGGCTGCCCTGGACCAGGTGCAGGCCGCCGCGCCCGATGTGATCCTGATGGACCTGTCCATGCCCGTGATGGATGGGCTGGAGGCGATCCGGCAATTGCGGAAGTCGCTGGCCACGCAGTCCTTGCCCGTCATCGCGCTGTCAGCCAACGCGTCCAACGCCGACCGCACTCAGGCCATGCAGGCCGGGGCCAATGGCTTCATGACCAAACCCTTTGAACGGGCCATCTTGCTGGCCCAGTTGAGTGCCCACTTGAACCTGAGCTGGACCACCGACGCACCTGCCAGCGGCCAGCACTGAGCCGCACTAGAACTGGTAGCTGGCCTGCACGTAGATCGAGCGACCCGGCAAGGGGAAGTCATAGGGCAGTGAAATGAAGGGCTGCCCCCGGTCGTAGGGCGAAGGTTCACGCGCATCCACGTCAAACAGATTGCGCACGGACATGGCCACGTCCCATCCGCGGCTGGAATGGTCGGTGCGCAAGGTCAGGTCGACCGTGGCATAGCCCTTCAGGTCGGCGCGTGCATCGCCGGGCTCGCGTGGCCGATCGCTGATCCAATTGACTTGCGGGTCCACCGACCAGCCGGGCGTGAAGCGCCAGTTGGTCCGCAGGTAGACATGGTGCCGTGGCGCATTGGCCGCAGGCTGCCCAGTGCCCTCGTCCACCGACCGCTGGTAGCTGTAGTTGCCTGTCAGGCGCAGGTCTTTCATCGCGTCCCAGGTGGCTTCGAACTCCAGGCCATTGCCGGTTTGCTGGCCATTGTTCTGGTACACAGAGCTGATCAGCCGGATGATGTCCTTCATCTCGTAGTGGAAGAAGTTCATGCCCAGCTGCAGCTTGTTCAAGGGCTGCCATGACACGGCCGCCTCCACCGTTCGGATTTTTTCAGGCACCAGGTTCGGGTTGCCCGTGACGACCGGGTTGTTGATGGCGTACAACTCCGACATCGAAGGGGCGCGAAACGCCGTGCCATACAGCAGCTTGGTGGTCACGTTGTAAGCCGCCTCCCAGACCAAGGCCAGGCGCGGATTGGTGGTGCTGCCAAAGTCCGAGTAGTGGTCGTTGCGCACGCCGGCGGTCAATGTCCAGTCCTTGCCCAGGTTCCATTCGTCCTGCGCATACAGGTAGCGCTTGGTGCGCCCTTGGGGCCGCATGAAAGGCTCCGTGTCCGACACATCAACAACGTCGGCCCGCGACCCGGTGCCAATGCGGGTGAAATTGGCGTGGAAATTCTTGGTCTCGCGCGTTTTGTAGACCTCTTCGCGCTCTGCGCCCATCCCCAGGCGAATGCGGTGCATCTTGAAGCCGGTGTAAGTGGCCGAGCCGCCCACGCGACCATGCCGCTCCCACTTGGCCGGATTGCCAATCACGCCGTCCACGAAGACGTCCGGCCCAACGAACTGGGTGCCGGCCGGGAACAAGGTCAGGTCGGTCAGCTCCGTGTAGTGCATCACACTGATCTGCATGTTCGCCGCCCAGTCCTCGGCGATGTTGCGGTTCTCGTAGGTCAAATCTGAGGTGAGGGTCTGGCTGTAGATCTGCCCCTCAGGGTCCAAGGCCGAAGCCACCCCCGTGCCCGTGCCGATGTCATCGCGCTCTTTGTACGACACGCGAAACCGCCATTTGTCCAGGCTCAAGTCCAGCGCCCCGTCGAATGAATCGCGGCCATTGTTGATCGGCCCCGGCGCAAGAGAAGCCTGCGTGCCAACAGCATCCAGCCCTGTTTGCGCATCGGCCTGAACAATCCGGCGGTCTCCATCCGTGCGGCCCACGCGCAGGTAGCCTGACACGTCCACCGCGCCCCACTTGCCGCCGTGCAGCATCCAGGCATCGCCCGTCTTGAAAGAGCCGCCGCGCAGGCCCAGCTCGGTGCCATTGATATCCGCCGAAGTCTTGGTGATCACGTTGATGACGCCCGCGAAAGCGTCGGCGCCATACAAGGCTGAACCGGGGCCCCGTATCACTTCAACCCGTGCGATGTTCTCGACCGGCATGCCGCCCCAGCCTCCGCCCCGGTTGCCGGTGTACACCGTGGTCATGGGGATGCCGTTGATCAGCATCAGCACTTGCGGGTTGAAGCCCAGGTTGATGCCGCGGATCACGTAGACCGGCGCGAATCCCTGTGTCTCGCGCGCCACATGCAAGCCGGGCACGGTCTCCAGAATCTCGTCCAGGTCGGTGGCGCCCATGGAGGCAATGTCTTGGGCCGTGATCACGGTGGCCACGGCCGGGGCGCGGCTGACGGGAACGCGCGAGCCGGTCGCGATGCTCACGAACGACTTGTCGCCATAGGCCAGGGCCAGCTCGTCTTCCTCGCTCACGGCCTGCGCGAAAGCCTGGCCGCCCAGTCCGATGACCGCGCAGGCTGTGGCCACACAGCGCACGGCCAGGGCCACCGCCGAGGGGCTGAAGCGAAGATCCGCGAAGTGCCGATGTAAGGTCATGATGTGCTGGCTTTCATGATGATGGCCGAGTTCAATTCCACAAACCTTGGCGCATTGCGCTGACACATTCCGCGTTCCCCTCGCATCAATCAAATGGCCAGCACGATGACCATGGGGAAACGGGACACCGCAATATATACCAGCGGCAGGAACAGCCATCGATGATGCAATGCCGTCGCCTAAAATGACTGCGGGACTACCCAGGCTTGCAATGTTGGTGCAGCCATGACACGAGAAAACGCGATGACTCGGGGACCGGAAGAAGACGACGATCGAACCATCATCTCCACCTCCTTTGGTGACAGTGATCTGCCCCATTTCGTCTCCAGCTCGTCTTTGTTCAACCACACCTTGCCCGATGGCACCCGGCTGGGCGAGTTCGAGATCAAGGGCCTGATCGGCGAAGGCGGCTTTGGCATCGTCTACCTGGCCTATGACGAATCCTTGCAACGCCAGGTGGCGCTCAAGGAGTACATGCCCTCATCGCTGGCGGCGCGCTCCAACACCACGGCCACGGTGTCGGTCAAGTCCGAGCGCCACCGCGAGACCTTCCAGGCCGGCCTGAAAAGCTTCGTCAACGAAGCCCGGCTGCTGGCCCAGTTCGACCACCCATCGCTGGTCAAGGTGTACCGCTTCTGGGAAGGCCATGGCACAGCTTACATGGTGATGCCCTATTACGAAGGCCCGACCCTCAAGCGCGCCCTGGCCGACTTGGGCCGCCCACCCACCGAGGCCGAATTGAAAGCCTGGCTGCGCCCCTTGATGGACGCCCTTGAAGTGATGCACGCCGCGCACTGCTTTCACCGCGACATCGCGCCCGACAACATCCTTTTGACCGCCACCGGCCCGCTGCTGCTGGACTTTGGCGCGGCCCGGCGCGTGATCGGCGACATGACCCATGCCTTGACCGTGGTGCTCAAGCCCGGCTATGCGCCCATAGAGCAATACGGCGAGGAATCGTCGTCGATGCCGCAAGGCGCCTGGACTGATCTGTACGCGCTGGCCTGCGTGGTGTATTACGCGGTCACCGGCAAAGCGCCCATGTCTTCGGTCGACCGCCTGATGGCCGACAAGTTGAAGCCCTTGAGCGAGGTGGCCGCAGGCCGCTACAGCGCGCACTTTCTGAAGGCCATAGACGAGTGCCTGGCGGTCAGGCCCCACGAGCGGCCGCAAAGCGTGACGCAACTGCGCACGATGATCGACGCAGCACCAGAGTCAGCACGCGCCGCTGCCACGCCCATGGCCCCGTCGATCGCCACTTCGGAGGCCCCGACCTCAGCAGCGCCAGGGGCTGCCGCCGTACCACCAGCGGCCGTGGCCCGTCCGGTGATCACGCCATCGCCCTTGCGCACCGCTGAGCCCACTTCAGCCCAACAACGCCGGTCCAAAGCGCCCGAGCGGCTGCTGCTGGTCGGCATCGCGTTGGCCACAGTGGGTGCGTTGGCCTGGTGGATGGCCACGAGAAACCCGACACCGGCTCCGCCTGTTGATCCCTCTCCCTTGCCAACGGCAGCGTTGCCCGTGCCCACGGCGGCAGCGCCCATCGCGACGACCCCATCGGCCCCCAAGTCCGAACCGGTGGCCAGCGCCCCCACGCCGGCACCCGAGACAGAGCCAGTGAAAGCCGCCGAGACCCCAGCCGCAGCGCCCAAGTCCAACCGCGCGGTCGAGCCCACGGCCACCAAGCTGAAAGTACCGAAAGCCCCATCAGAAATCCCCCAAAAGATGCAACCCCCGCCTCGTCAAGACCCGGCTTTGCGGGCACGCTGCGGTGATATTCTTCAAAAAGCCTCCCTGGAAACCCTCAGCCCGGAGGAAACCGCTTTTCTGAAGAAGGAGTGCCGATGAAGTCCGCCGCCCACGTTTTGCGCAGAGGCTTGCTGGCCTGCCTGGCCGCCCTGGTCACCTTTTGTCTGGCGGCGTGCGCCACGCCCCAAGCCACTTCCGTCAGCAATGAGTTGCCCTTTGAGCAGGCCGTGGCCAAAGCCACCGACGGCCTCGTCTCCCAAACCCAGACCCTGCCCGCCTTCCTGGCCAAGGTGGAGTCCAAACTGGCCAAGCGCGGCGTGGTGGTGGACCCTTTCCTGGACAGCAGCACCGGTCAGCAAACCGGCGCCACCAAGCTGTTTGAGAAGCGCGTCACCGATCGGCTCGCCTCCAGCCACGATGTCTTCGACCTGCTGCCATTCCAGTCGGCCAACCTCAGCAAGGCCCAGTACCTGCTGACCGGCACCATGACACGTGCCCAGGGCGAGCATGCCCGCAACACCTTCAAGCTGAACTTGGCCCTGACCGAGTTGCGCAGCGGCAAGGTGGTGGCTCAGGCCTCGGCACAAGCACAAGGTGCCGGGCTGGACAACAACCCCCTGCCCTATTACCGCGACAGCCCCGTGCTGGTGAAAGACCAGGTGCTGGAGGGCTATATCCGCTCCACCGCCACAGCCCCCGGCCAAAAGGCCGATGCCTTCTACCTGGACCGCATTGCCGCCGCCACCTTGATCAACGAGGCCACCACCCTGTACAACTCCGAGCGCTACCAGGAGGCCCTGGGCCAATACCGCAGCGCCCTGGCCACGCCCGCTGGCGAACAGCTGCGCGTGCTCAACGGCATCTACCTGGCCAACGTCAAGCTGGGCCGCACCGCCGAGGCCGAGACCGCCTTCGGCAAAGTCGTGGCCATGGGCATTGCCTACAACGAACTGGGCGTGAAGTTCCTGTTCAACCCAGGCAGCACCGAGTTCTGGTCCGACACCCGCATCAGCGGCGCCTATGGCATGTGGTTGCGCCAGATCGCCCGTGAAAGCACTGCCGCCAAGGTGTGCATGAACATCATCGGCCACACCAGCCGCACGGGCTCAGAGCAATCCAACGATTCGCTGTCCTTGCAGCGGGCGGCTTACGTCAAGCAACGCCTGACGGCCGAAGCCGCCAACCTGGGGCCTCGCACCAAGGCCACGGGCATGGGCTTCCGGCAGAACATTGTGGGTAGCGCTTCTGACAACGCCGTCGATGCCCTCGACCGGCGCGTCGAGTTCAAGATCGTCGGCTGCAACTGAGCCGGCGCGGCCCAGCGCGCATCACTTCGCAGGCTTGGCGGTCGTGGGCGCGTTCAAGGTCTTGGTGTTGACCGGTTTGAGGTCGCCACAGTTCGCGCCCAACCAGGTTGACGTGGTCGTCATGTTCATGGTCTTGGTTTCGCCATTCATGGCCATGATCGTGGCTATCTTCATGGTGTAGTTTTCGGGGCTGTTGAACACGGCCTCGCCATCGGTCTCCGATTTGGGGTCGATGCAGCTGGAGTGCCAGGTCCAACGGCTGCTGGTGCGCGACTTGATCTCCGTCTTGCAATTCTTCTCGCTGTTCTTCTGGGCCAGCCACTGGTTCTGGTCCAGCGATTCCTTGTTCAGGCAGAGTTTGATGTCGCCCGTGCCACCGCTCATGTCCACGCCCTTTTGCTTCATCATGGCCTCCATCTGCTTGCGCACTTCGGGCGGCAGGTTGTTCATCTGCGCGGCCATGGGAGGGGACTTGACGCCATCCACCGCACGCTCGCTGCGAACTTGCCAAAGCCCCGGCTTGATGGGCGGGGCATCGGCAGCGTGAGACGCCACGCAAAGGGTGGTCGAGGCGCAAAGCAAGGCCAGGCCGCGGGGGGTGATCGAGCGCATGTTGTTCTCCAATGGGGTGGTGCCAAAGACAGGTTTGACGACCTGGGCATGATGGCATGGCTGGCGCATGCCTCGTCAAGGCGGTGTCAACCCGCCATCAGGGCCCGCGTGATGTCCGCGGCAGGGGCTTCCTGGCACGCGCTGGCGTTCTGGCCTGACCACAAGGGCGAGAAGTCGCCACTGCCCAGGCTCTCGGCCTTGGCACGCAAGGGTGCGATGGCCGCCGTGGCCAGGGGAAACTCGGGCGACTGAGGGCTCAAGGGCCCGAGCGTGCTGACCAGGCGGTTGACGATCCCCCTGGCTGGCCGGCCCGTGAAAACATTGGTCAAAACCGTGTGGCGAGCGGCGTAGCTTTGGAGGGCCGCCCGGTGCACCTTTGAGGTGGTGGCCTCGTGGGCCAGCAGATAAGCCGTGCCCACTTGCACGCCCACCGCGCCCAAGGCCAGCGCGGCCGCCACGCCCTTTGCATCAGCAATGCCGCCAGCGGCGACCACCGGCACTTTGAGCGCTTTGACCAACTGCGGCAACAAAGCAAAGGTGCCCATCTGCAAGCTCAGATCGTGAGACAAGAAATGGCCCCGGTGCCCACCGGCTTCCAGACCCTGGGCAATGACGATGTCCACACCATGGGCCTGCAGCCAAAGCGCCTCGTCGACCGTGGTGGCCGACGACAGCACGGTGGCGCCCCAGCGCTTGGCCCGCGCCAGCAAGTCTGCCGAAGGCAAACCAAAATGAAAGCTGATCACCGGCGGCTTGAATTCTTCGAGCACATCGGCGGCGTCGGCGCTGAAAGGCGCGCGGCCAGGACCTGCGCCAATGGCGCCCTGGTCCAAGGCCAGTTCCTGGTAATAAGGCGCCAAGGCCAGCCGCCAGGCGGCATCGCGCTGCGCATCAAATGCAGGCGTTTCGTGGCAAAAGAAGTTGACGTTGTAGGGCCGGTCGGTGCCTGCACTGATGCGTGACAACTCGGCGCGCAGGTCGCTCAGGCTCAGCATGGCCGCGGGCAAGGAGCCCAGCCCGCCCGCCTTGCTCACCGCGATGGCCAGGTCGCTGCCCTGCACTCCGGCCATGGGGGCCTGGATCAGGGGCAACTCAATGCCCAGAAGCGCGGAAAGCTGCAACGCTGATCAGTGCGAAGCGACTGGCTGCTGCCACTGCGCGATGGCGAACTTCAGGGCATCGTCGCGCGACATGAACAGCTTGGCGAACATGCACTTGGCCGGGCGGTCGCCCCGGGCTTGCCCTTCACTGATGGCCAAGCCGGCCTTCCACTGACCATCGCCCAAAGACTCGGCAATGGGAATGGCGAGGTACTCGCCCACCGAAAATGCAGGTGCTGTGTGCATGCTCGACTCCTTAGACGTGCGAATGGTTGGAGGGCGCGCTGAAACGCAATTGCCCCGCCAAGGCCAGTTCAGTTTCCACAATCTCATCAGCAATGCGGTCGATCTTGCTGCTGTCCCATACGTTGGCCGCATAAGCTTCTTCAAGATCGTCCCGCAGTTGCTGATACTTGCTGTTCAGGTCTGCGTATCCCATCGGAAAACTCCTGTGTTGAGTTCTGCTGAGGTGATGTTCTCAAAATACCAAGGGTTTCTGTGTAGGACAACACCCCAAATGAGGGTCGGACCGCGCAAAAACCGGGGCTTCACTTGCCCGCAATGCTGAGCAACTCCACCTCGAACAGCAAGGTGGCGTTGGGCGGAACCGCATCACCGGCACCGCGTTCGCCGTAGGCGATGGCGGGCGGGCAGGTCAGCTTGGCTTTGCCGCCGACCTTCATGCGTTGCACGCCCTCAGTCCAGCAGGGGATCACGCGGTTGAGGGGAAATTCGGCCGGCGCATTGCGCTTGTAAGAGCTGTCGAACTCCTTGCCGTCGGTCAGGGTGCCGCGGTAATGCACCTTGACGGTGTCGGTGGCCGAGGGGCTGGGGCCGGTGCCGTCCTTCAAGGACAGGTAGACCAGGCCGCTGGGTGTGGTCACGGCGCCCTTTTCCTTGGCGGCCTTGGCGATGGCGGCGTCGGGAGCCGCGGTGGCGGATGACACGGACGACAGGGCCAGCAAGGCCGTCAGCAGGGAAGATGTCAGGGCAGCGATTCGCACAGCGGGTCTCCGGTGTTGATGAGGTGAGTCGGCATCATCGCTCATCCTGGTGTAGTGTTCCGTGCCTTGACAATTGGTTTCACATCGCGAGGAGACGCACGTGTTCAACGCCCTGGTGCTCGACAAGAACCCCGATTTCAGCGTCGCCGTGAAGGCGGTCGATGATCATTTTTTACCGGCCGTGCCTGAAGGACTCGGGGTCACGGTGGCCATCGACTACTCCACGCTGAACTACAAGGACGCGCTGGCCATCACCAACACCTCGCCCGTGGTGAGAAGCTGGCCCATGGTGGCCGGCGTGGATGGTGCAGGCACGGTCATCGACAGCGAGCACCCGCATTGGAAGCCGGGCGACAAGGTGGTGCTGAATGGCTTCGGCGTGGGCGAGACGCACAAGGGTTGCCTGGCTGAAAAAGCCCGCCTGAATGGCGATTGGCTGGTGGCCTTGCCCGAGGCCTTCAGCACCCGGCAGGCCATGGCCATTGGCACCGCGGGCTACACCGCCATGCTGTGCGTGATGGCGCTGGAACGCCATGGGTCCTTGCATGGCGGTGGCGAAGTGCTGGTGACCGGCGCCACCGGTGGCGTGGGCTCGATCGCGGTGGCCCTGCTGGCCCGACTGGGCCACGTGGTGGTGGCCGCCACCGGCAAGGCCAGCGAAACCGACTACCTGCTCGGCCTGGGCGCCAACCGCGTGATTGACCGCGCGGAGCTGTCAGCGCCCGGCAAGCCTTTGCAGAAAGAACGCTGGGTGGCGGTGGTGGATGCCGTGGGCAGCCACACCCTGGTCAACGCCTGCGCCCAGACCGCCTATGGCGGCGCGGTGGCGGCCTGCGGGCTGGCGCAAGGCTTTGACTTGCCCGGCACGGTCATGCCCTTCATCTTGCGGGGCGTGGCATTGCTTGGCGTGGACAGCGTGATGGCCTCGCTGGCGCTGCGCCAACAGGCCTGGCAGCGGCTGGCGCAAGACCTGGACCTGGCCTTGCTGGACCAGATCACCACCGATGTGTCGCTGGCCGAATCCATCGATGCCGCCGCGCGCCTTAGGGCCGGCCAGGTCAGGGGCCGCCTGGTGGTGCGGGTCGGGGCGTGATCCCATGACCTTGAACAAACCCGTCAGCAGTGTTGCCACCCCGCCGTCGGACAACGGCCTGCCCTATGACGTGGTCGCTCTGGTGCTACAAGGTGGCGGGGCACTGGGCGCTTACCAGGCCGGCGTGGTCGAGGGCCTGCACGAAGCGGGCATCCATCCTAACTGGGTGGCCGGCATCTCGATTGGTGCGCTGAACTGCGCCATCATCGCGGGCAACCCGCCCGAGTTGCGCATCCCGCGGCTCAAGGAGTTCTGGGACACCATCTGCCAGCCGGCCTACTTCCAGCCCACAGCCGATGCGCTGCAAACCTGGGTGGAGCAATTGGGTGGCAGCGCGCGCAAGGCCTTCAATGGCTTCTCGGCCTGGCGCGCCATGGTGGAAGGGCAGAAAGGCTTCTTCGTGCCGCGCGCAGCGCCCACCTGGCAGTCGCTGAGCACCACGCCCGACTTGGCCAGTTTCTATGACACCTCGCAACTGAAGTCCACGCTGGAACGCCTGGCCGATTTCGACCGCATCAACGCGGGCGAGATCCGCGTGTCGGTGGGCGCGGTCAATGTGCGCACGGGCAACTTCGAGTTCTTTGAGAACACCAGCGGGCCTACCCAGGGCCGCATGCGGGCGGAGCACTTCATGGCCTCGGGCGCGTTGCCGCCCAGCTTTCCGGCGGTCGAGATCGAGGGCGAGTTTTACTGGGATGGCGGGCTGGTGTCCAACACGCCGTTGGCGCAGATCCTGTCGGCCACACCGCGGCGCAACACCATCGCGTTTCAGGTGGATCTGTGGAGTTCGATCGGGGTCTTGCCCACCAACATTTTTGATGTGCAAGAGCGCATCAAGGACATCCAGTATTCAAGCCGCACGCGGGCGATCACCGACATGATGGAGCGCGAGCAGAAGTACCGGCGCTTGCTGCGAGACCTGCTGGAGAAGGTGCCGCACGATGCCATCCAGGCCGATGCGGAGCATTGCCAGACGGCCCGGGAGCTGGCGTGCAGCCACCAGTACAACGTGATCCACCTGATCTACCGCGACAAGGAGTGGGATGGCTTGTCGAAGGACTACGAGTTCGGCCCGATCACCATGCGAGACCATTGGACCAGCGGGCTGGACGACATCCGCCACACCTTGACGCACAAGGATTGGCTGGAACTCCCACCCGAAGGCAAGGAGTTCGTCACGCACGACCTCAGGCGTTCAGAACGGCCTGCAGCGGCTGGCCGCTGACGGTCTCTTGGTCGAGCAGCAAGTCGGTCAGAGCTTCGAGCCGAGGGCGGTGCCGGGTGAGCACGGCCTGGCATTCGGCCTGGGCTTGTTCGAGCAAGAGCCGGGCTTCGTCCAGCACGTTCTTCTGGATGTCGGGCCCGATCAGTTCCTTGGGCACCCCCGCCATGCTGAGCAGGCCAAAGGTCTTGCCAAAGCCGAAGCTGCCGATCATGGACGTGGCCAACTCGGAGGCGCGCTTGAGGTCATCCGCCGCGCCGGATGAGGTGTTGCCGAACACCATCATCTCGGCCTCGCGGCCGGCCAGCAGCATGGCCAGGCGCGACTTGAGTTCGCGCTCGCCATACAAGGGTTCTTCGGTGTGGCGGGCCACGTAGGTCACACCCAATGCGCCACCTCGGGGCTCGATGCTGACGCGCTCGACGCTGCCGGCGTCCAGCACGTGGGCGACCAGGCCGTGGCCGCCTTCGTGCACGGCCAGGCGGCGCAAGGTCTCGGTGCTCAGCGTGCCCTTGGCGGACGACACTTCGCCCCCCAACTGGAAGGTTTCGATGGAGCGGTACAGCAACTCGGCCGTGACCTCAGGCTGGCCGCCTTCGGCCGCGTAGGAGGCCGCGCGGTTCACGCAGTTGGCGATGTCGGCGGGCGACATGCCCGTGGCCGTGCGGGCCAGCGAGGCCAGGTCGATCTGCTCGGCCGACTTGACCTTCTCCAGGTAGAGGCTGAACAGGGCCTCCCGCTCCATGGTGGTGGGCAATTCGGTGCGCACGATCATGTCGAAGCGGCCGGGACGGCGCATGGCCTTGTCGATGTTGTCCACGTGGTTGGTGGCACCGACCACGACCACGTTCTCCAGCGGCGAGAAGCCATCGAGTTCGACGAGGATGCGGTTGATGATGCGGTTCTGCTCCTGGTCACCGGCCCCGCTGGTGTCGCCACCGCTCGAGCGCTTGCCCACGCCGTCCAGCTCGTCGATGAAGATGATGCAGGGTGCGTTCTTACGCGCACGTTCAAACAGTTCCTTGACCTTGCCGATGCCGGCGCCAAAGAACATGGAGCTGAAGTGCGAGCCATCCACGCTGATGAAGTTCGCGCCGCATTCCTTGGCCAGGGCACGGGCCAGCAAGGTTTTGCCCGTGCCGGGCGGGCCATCAATCAGCACGCCACGCGGCGCGTGGGCGCCCACGCGAACATATTCAGCCGGGTCGGTCATGAAGGCGACCACGCGGCGCAGGGCCTTCTTGGCCTCGTCGGCGCCAATCACGTCTTTGAATTCAGTGTCGGGCCGCTCGGCCAGCTTGGTGCCGCCAAAGGGCAAGGAGCCGCCACGCATCTGATAGAACATCAAGCCGGCGATCAGGAAGACCGGCAGCAAGGCCAGGCTGAGGCGCCCCACGCCTTCCAGGGTTTCATTGAACTTCTGGCTGGGCGTGCGTGGATCGATGTCGGTGCGGGTCAGCACAAAGCCTTTTTGCAGGCTCAACTCGCCCAGGCGAGCCAACAGGTTGGCACTGCAACCCGGGCCGCAGTCGACCAGGCGGGTGCTGTGGTGCTTGCCAGCCTTGTCGGTGTACAGCACCAGCGAACCACTCGTGGCCACCGACACCACCTGCCCGCTGGACACCGCTTTTTCAAAGGCCGAGGCCTCTGTCGGACTGTTCAGCCAGGCATCCGGGTTCTTTTCGAACGCCAGGGCGGTCACGTCCTTGCGGGCCTGGGCCTCGCGCACGGCCGTTTCTTGCAGCACGGAGACGCCCGTGCAGGCCAGGGCCAACAGCAACACCAACCCCACACCGGCGAGTTTGCGGCGCTGGGACGACGATAAGACGATCTTGAACTTGGGCATGGCAGGCTTGCAAAGACGGACAAAAAAGGGGGCAACGCTCAGTGTCGGCCAAGTGCCGAAAAGCGAAGGCCCGAGTTGCGCCAACAAATCCCCGTAGATGCGCCTGAAAATCATGCGCACACCGTTTGCTACCCTTGAGCTGAGCACTATTACCGCCCGCAGCACCCAACCCCAAACCCGATGGCCGATTCCGACAATGATCTGGTGGTGGCCCGACCCCAAGGCCTGTATTGCCCACCCGGGGATTTCTACATCGACCCGTGGAAGCCGGTGTCCCACGCCTTGATCACCCATGCCCACGGCGACCACGCGCGCATGGGGCACGCGCACTACCTGGCGCCCGAGCAAGGGCGCTTGGTGCTGCAAGCGCGCTTGGGCGCGGACATCCCCTTGCAAAGCCTGCCTTATGGCCAGGCCATCACGCACCGCGGTGTGCGCGTGTCGTTTCACCCTGCCGGCCATGTGCTGGGCTCGGCCCAGGTGCGCCTGGAGCACGAAGGCCGCGTGTGGGTGGCCTCGGGCGATTACAAAACCGGGCCGGACGCCACCTGCGCGCCGTTCGAGCCGGTTCGCTGCGATGTCTTCATCACCGAATCCACCTTTGGCCTGCCCGTGTTCCGCTGGCAAGCGCAGCAGCAGGTGTTCGACGACATCAATGCCTGGTGGCGGGCCAATGCCCAGGCGGGCCGGCCTTCGGTGCTGTACGCGTATTCATTTGGCAAGGCGCAGCGCGTGCTGGCAGGCATCGACCCGTCGATCGGGCCCATCGTGGCCCATGGCGCGATGACGCTGATGAACGACGCCTACCGGGCCAGCGGCGTGCCCTTGCCTGCCACGCAGTCGGTGCTGGACACCTCGCCCGCGGATCTGAAAACATCCCTGGTGCTGGCGCCGCCCTCGGCCCAAGGCAGCGGCTGGACCAAACGCTTCGGCGACCACAGCGACGCCTTCGCTTCGGGCTGGATGCAGCTGCGCGGCACGCGCCGGCGCCGGGGCCTGGACCGGGGCTTCGTGCTGTCCGACCACGCCGATTGGCCGGGCCTGCTGGAGGCTGTGCAGGCCACAAGAGCGCCCCGCGTGATCGTGACGCATGGCTATGTGGAACCCTTGGTGCGCTACTTTGGCGAGCAGGGCTTGCAGGCCGGGGCCTTCAAGACCGAGTACGGCGACGAGGCTGAGGAAAACGAAGCACCCACGCCCGTGGCGGAGACGCCGCCATGAAGCGCTTCGCCCAGTTGTTCGAAGCCCTGGACAGCAGCACCTCCACCACGGCCAAGACCCAGGCTTTGGTCGCCTACTTCCAAAGCGCCCCCGCGGCCGATGCGGCCTGGGCCTTGTACTTCCTGGCGGGCGGCAAGCCCCGGCAAACCGTGCCCACGGGCGTGATCCGCGCCGCGGCGCGCGAGCACGCCCGCATCCCCGAATGGCTGTTCGACGAAAGCTACGACGTGGTCGGCGACCTGGCCGAGACCATCGCCCACATCCTGCCGCCCGCCGAGCAAGTGACCGATGTGGCCCTGCACCGCTGGATGGAAGAGCGCCTGCTGTCCTTGCGCGGCCGCGAGCCCGCATCGACCATGGCCGCCCTGCAAGGCTATTGGGACGAGCTGGACACGCCGGGCCGATTCCTGCTCACCAAACTCATTGGCGGCGGCTTCCGCGTGGGCGTGGCGCGCAACCTGGTGCTGCGCGCGCTGGCCCAGGTGACGGGCCTGGACGCCAAGCACCTGGCGCAGCGCCTGATGGGCTACACCGACAAGCAGCACCTGCCCACGGCCGCGCGCTATGAAGCCTTGTCCGACCCCGAATCGCCCTCGCAGGCCTCGGGCCAGCCTTACCCCTTCTTCCTGGCCCACCCGCTGCAAGCCCCAGTCGAGAGCCTGGGCCCGATCGAGGATTGGCTGGTCGAATGGAAGTGGGACGGCATCCGCGCGCAGTTCATCAAGCGGGGCGCCGAATCATGGCTGTGGTCGCGTGGCGAAGACCTGCTCAATGGCCGCTTCCCTGAACTGGATTCGATGGCCCTGGTCCTGCCCGACGACACCGTGGTCGACGGCGAGATCGTGGTCTGGAAAGAGGGCCATGTGCAACCTTTCGCGGCCCTGCAAAAACGCATTGGCCGCAAGACCTTGAGCAAAGCCATCCTGGCCGAATGCCCGGTGGCCTTCCTGGCCTACGACCTGCTGGAGTACCAAGGCGAAGACTGCCGGGCCTGGCCGCAATGGCGGCGGCGCGAGCAGCTGGATGCACTGATCACCGCCCCCACTTTGCCGCAAACCGACCTGCCGCTGGAAGCCCCCACCGAGCCGCACATCCTGCCCGCGCCGCTGGCACCGCTTCAGCTCTCGCCCCTGGTCACGGCCCCTGATTGGGCCACCCTGGCCGAGTGGCGCGAAGAATCGCGAAGCCGCGGTGTGGAAGGCTTCATGCTCAAGCGCCGCGACAGCCTGTATGGCACCGGCCGCACCAAGGACGTTGGCCTGTGGTGGAAATGGAAGGTCGACCCTTTCACCATCGATGCCGTGCTGATCTACGCGCAAAGCGGCCACGGCCGGCGCGCCAACCTCTACACCGACTACACCTTCGCGGTGTGGGACGAGGACCGCCTGGTGCCTTTCGCCAAGGCCTACTCCGGCCTCACCGACGAAGAGATGCGGCAGGTGGACCAGCGCATCCGCCAGACCACCATCGAGAAGTTCGGCCCGGTGCGCAGCGTCACGCCCACGCTGGTGGTCGAGCTGGGCTTTGAAGGCATCCAGGCCTCCAGCCGCCACAAATGCGGCCTGGCCGTGCGCTTTCCGCGCATGCTGCGGCTGCGCTGGGACAAGCCCGTGAAAGAGGCCGACACCTTGGCCAACTTGCGCGCCCTGATCCCCACCCCGGACGCCAAGGCCGCATGAGCCAGGGCCTGGCCGCGTCATGGCTCGCAGGCAAAGGCTGGGCGCCGTTCGCGTTCCAGACCGAGGTGTGGCAGGCCATGGCCCAAGGTGACAACGGCTTGCTGCACGCCACCACGGGCGCGGGCAAGACCTACGCGGTGTGGCTGGGCGCCCTGCAAGCCCTGGCATCGGCCACCGCCAATACCCGGGGTGCGCCACCGCTCACCGCCCTGTGGATCACCCCGATGCGCGCCCTGGCCTCGGACACCTTGACGGCCTTGCTCGCACCGCTGCCTGAGCTGGCGCCCCGATGGACACTGGAGATGCGCACCGGCGACACCAGCAGCGCGGCCCGGGCGCGGCAAGCCAAGCGCCTGCCCACTGCCCTGGTCACCACGCCTGAAAGCCTGAGCCTGTTGCTCACCCAGACCGAGGCCGCCCAGCAACTGGGCAGCGTGCAACTGGTCGTGGTCGACGAATGGCACGAACTCATCGCCAACAAGCGCGGCGTGCAGGTGCAGCTGGCCCTGGCCCGCTTGCGGCAATGGAATCCCCAACTGATGGTGTGGGGCTTGTCGGCCACCTTGGGCAACCTGCCCGAGGCACGCGACACCTTGACAGGCCCCACAGGCCGCATCGTGCAAGGCCAACTGCCCAAGGCCCTCACGATCGACACGCTGTTGCCCGACGAAGTGCAGCGCTTTCCCTGGGCCGGCCACCTGGGCCTGCGCATGGTGCCCGTCGTGGCCCGTGAGATCGAGGCCAGCCGCAACAGCCTGGTCTTCACCAACACGCGATCACAGGCGGAGCTTTGGTACCAGGCCCTGCTGGAGGCGCGGCCCGATTGGTCCGGCCTGATCGCCCTGCACCACGGCTCATTGGACCGCGGTGTGCGCGAGTGGGTCGAGGCCGGGCTCAAGGCTGGCACCTTGAAGGCCGTGGTGGCCACTTCCAGTTTGGACCTGGGTGTGGACTTCTCGCCGGTGGAGCGCGTGCTGCAAATCGGTTCGGCCAAGGGCGTGGCCCGCTTGCTGCAACGCGCCGGCCGCTCAGGCCACGCGCCGGGGCAACCCTCGCGCATTACGCTGGTCCCCACGCACAGCATCGAGCTGCTGGAAGCCGCCGCCGCGCGCCGCGCTGTTCAGCAAGGGCACATCGAGGCACGCACCAGCCCCGACAAACCCTTTGACGTGCTGGTTCAGCACGTGGTCACCGTGGCCCTGGGCGGTGGCTTCGACAGCCAGTCGCTGTTTGATGAAGTGCGCACCACGCACGCCTACCAACACCTCACGCCCGAGGAATGGACCTGGGTGCTGGACTTTGCCGGGCGCGGTGGCGATTCGCTGCAGGCCTACCCCGATTACCGCCGCATCGAGGCCGACGAGCACGGCCTCTACCACCTTGTCAACGCGCAACTGGCACGACGCCACCGCATGTCGGTGGGCACCATCGTGAGCGATGCCAACCTCAAGGTCTCTTATCTGCGCGGCCCCGTGCTGGGCACCGTGGAAGAGAGCTTCATCGCCCGCCTGCGCCCACGCGATTGCTTTCTGTTCGCCGGCCGTTTGCTGGAGCTGGTCAAGGTGCACGACATGACCGCTTTCGTTCGCCTGGCCAAGGGCCAACGGCCCGCCGTGCCACGCTGGAACGGGGGCAAGATGCCGATGTCGTCCGAGCTGGCGCACGCGATGCTGGAAGAGCTGGCCGACTTCGCCTCGCAAGCCGAAGACGGCCCGCACCCGCCAGAGATCCACGCGCTGCTGCCCTTGCTGGCCGTGCAGCAACGCTGGTCGTCCCTGCCCACGCCCGGCACCGTGCTGGTTGAAAGCCTGAAGTCGCGCGAAGGCCACCACCTCTACGTCTACCCCTTCGCTGGCAGGCAGGTGAACCTGGCCCTGGCCACGCTGTGGGCCTACCGCTTTGGCCAGATCGCACCGCGCACTTTCTCGATCTCCTTCAACGACTATGGCATCGAGCTCCTGAGCACCGAGCCCGTGGACCCGCACCTGCTGCCGTCACTGCTCAGCACGGAGAACCTGCTGCACGATGTGCTGGGCAGCCTGAACGCGGCCGAGTTGTCGCAGCGGCGCTTTCGCGAGATCGCCCGGGTGTCGGGGCTGGTCTTCCCCGGCTTTCCGGGCGCGCCCAAAAGCAACAAGCAGATCCAGGCCTCCAGCAGCCTGTTCTTCGAGGTGTTCCGCAAGTACGACCCCGGCAACCTGTTGCTGACCCAGGCCGAGCGCGAGGTGCTCAAGCAAGAATATGAGCTGGACCGGCTGGAAGACGTGCTGCGATCCTTGCAAACCAAGCGCTGGAAGGTGAAGACCTTGAAGCGGTGGACACCGTTTTCCTTTCCTCTGCTGGTAGAGCGCCTGCGCGAACGCCTGAGCACGCACAAGCTGCAAGACCGCATCCAGCAACTGCTGGCCGAGTTGAACAAGCAGGCCAGCCAGACTTGAGCCCATGCCCCCACACCTTGAACACACGCTGAACTGGCCACCAGGCTTGCCCACGCGGCTCAGCCTGCAGTTGATGCCCGAACGCGCGGCCTTTGACCCCGCCACCCGCACCCTGTTCATCGCCGACGTGCACTTGGGCAAGGCCGCCGTGTTCCGCGCGCGCGGCCTGCCGGTGCCACAGGGCACCACCACCGGCACCCTGGCCCGCCTTTCCCAGGCGCTGGACCGCAGCCAGGCCACGCACCTGGTCGTGCTGGGCGATTTCCTGCACGCGCGTGAAAGCCAGGCCAGTGGCACCCTGGCGGCCTTGAGCGCATGGCGGCAGCGCCATCCGCACGTGCGGTGCCTGGTGATCGAAGGCAACCACGATTGGCACGCCGGGCGGGTCCAATCCTCGTTCGACATCCAGTCAAGCACCGAGCCCTATGTTCACGGCTGCCTGCAGGGTGTGCACCACCCGCCTGATCAGGGCCCTGCGGGCATGCTGACCCTGGCCGGCCACGTGCACCCGGTGCTGCAATTGCGAAGCCGCTTCGACAGCCTGCGCCTGCCCGCCTTCTGGTTGAACCACGGTGTGCTGACCTTGCCCGCCTTCGGTGAATTCACAGGGGGCTTCGCGCTCAACCCTGCGGCCCATCCCGGCAGCCAGGTTTTCGTGGTGGGCGAGCAAGTGCTGCCCCTGGCACCCCAATCCTGAACACTAGGGATTGCCCGATTCGCGTTATATGACTTCGAGGAGATTCCCCCTCCTCACTTGAGGGGGTCGGGGTGATTTTGGGCCCACAACCCCGCGCTTCCCGCCCTTACGTGCGCCTTGGCCGCTGCCTAAAGTCAAAGCACCTCATGGCTGCTTTGCCGTACAAGCTCAAGGATTTTCCATGCCTACCCCCATTCGCCGCACGCTGCGCAAGACCTTTCTGTTCGCGGCCCTGTCGACCGCGCTGCTGGGGTCTGGCGCCCAGGCCGCATCGCCCTCCTTCCTGGCCTTTGAGAGCGGCCACGTGCGCCCACTGGCCCAGTCGCCGGATGGCACACGGCTGTTCGCCGTGAACACGCCCAACAACACGCTCGATGTCTTCAACATCACCAGCAGCGGCCTGCAGTTGTTCGCGCGCATCCCTGTGGGGCTGGAGCCGGTGGCCGTGGCCGCGCGCAGCAACAACGAAGTGTGGGTGGTCAACCACCTGTCGGACAGCGTCAGCATCGTCAAGCTGGACGGCGCGCCGCGCGTCACGCAGACCCTGCTGGTGGGCGACGAACCGCGTGACATCGTCTTCGCCGGCTCGCCGGCCAAAGCCTTCATCACCACCGCGCACCGGGGCCAACATCGCATGGACCCGTCACTGCGCAGCATTCCTGGCGCGGGCGATCCCAAGCTGACCACCGCCAGCATCGGCCGCGCTGATGTGTGGGTGTTCAACCCGGCCAGCGTGGGCAGCTACGCGGTCGGGGGCGTGCCCCTGCGCATCATGAGTTTCTTCGCCGACACGCCGCGCGCCCTGGCCGTCAGCCCGGACCGCAACACGGTCTACGTGGCCGCCTTCAAGTCGGGCAACGAGACCTCGTCGCTCAATGAAGAGGTGATCTGCGACAGCTTCGATTTGAAGATGCCCTGCTTTGTCAAAGGCAAGCTCATGCCCGGTGGCCGCCTGGGCCCGCAGACCAATGCCGAAGGCAAGCCCGCCCCCAAGACCGGCATGCTGGTGAAGTACAACCGTGCCACCAAGCGCTGGGAAGACGAGGTGGGCCGCAACTGGAACAACGCCGTCGAGTTCACCCTGCCCGACAAGGACGTGTTCGCCGTCGACGCCAATGCGCTGACCGAGAAGGTGGCCTTTCCCCACGTGGGCACCGTGCTGTTCAACATGGTGACCAACCCCGTGACCGGCGCGCTGTACGTGAGCAACACCGACTCCAACAACATGACCCGGTTCGAGGGATCCGGCCAGTATGGCGGCAGCACCGTGCAAGGCAAGCTGGCCTTGGCCCGCGTGACGGTGATCTCCGGATCGACCGTGTCGCCCCGCCACTTGAACAAGCACATCGACTACAGCAAGCTGGTCACCAGCCCGGGCTTTGACCCCACCACCAAGAACTACAGCCTGGCCAGCCCGCTGGAGATGGCCGTGACCAAGGATGGCCGCACCCTGTACGTGGCCGCCTATGGCTCCAGCCGCATCGGTGTCTTTGACACGGCCGAGCTGGAGTCCAACACCTTCAACCCGCGCACCGCCAGCGCCAACTACATCAACGTGAGTGGTGGCGGCCCCAGCGGCGTCGTGCTGGATGAAGCACGCGGCCGCATGTATGTGATGACCCGTTTCGACAACGCCGTGAAGGTGGTGAACCTGGCCACGCGCACCGAGGTGGCCCAGGCCCCCCTGGTCAACCCCGAACCGGCGAACATCATCGCTGGCCGCCCCTTCTTGTATGACGCCCAGCGCTCATCGGCCAATGGCGAAGCATCGTGCGCCAGTTGCCACACCTTCGGCGACGCCGACGATCTGGCCTGGGACCTGGGCGACCCGGATGGCCTGGTCACGAAGAGCCCCATTCCCGGCAGGTTCACCTCGGACCTCGCCTTCCCGATCGCCAAGATCATCTTCGGCGTGAAGAACAAGATCAACGGCAGCGACGACCCCAAGGACTTCCATCCCATGAAGGGCCCCATGACCACGCAAACCCTGCGCGGCATGGTCAACGCAGGCGCCATGCACTGGCGTGGCGACCGCGCCGTGGGGGCCTTTGGCACTTCGGCCACGGACACCAAGCTGTCGTTCAAGAACTTCTCAGTGGCGTTTGAAGGCCTGCTGGGCAACCCCGCCCCGATGAGCGAAGCCGAGATGCAGACCTTTGCCGACTTCCAGCTCGCGGTGCAATTGCCGCCCAACCCGATCCGCAACCTGGACAACTCGCTGACCCCGGCCCAGAAGCGCGGCTTTGACTTCTACTTCGGCGACCGCCCTTCGGACGGCTTCAAGATCCTGCGGGCCGATGGCACCTCGATCACCCCCAGCAACAACTGCAATGGCTGCCACACCGTGGATCCGGCCAAGGGCATGTATGGCACGGGTGGCGACCAGAGCTTCGAGGGCAACTCGCAAATCTTCAAGATCCCGCACCTGCGCAACATGTACACCAAGGTGGGCCGCTTCGGCACGCCCGCGGTGCCCTTCTCCAGCGCGCCCGGTTCGGGCTTCATGGGGCCCCAGGTCCGCGGCTATGGCTTCATCAACGATGGCTCGGTGGACTTGCTGGCGCACTTCTTCACGGTCCGGGTGTTCCAGCCCACCTTGAACTCGGGCTTCCCGCTGATCAACCCCGATGCCACGCGCCGCGATGTGTCGGACTACATGCACGCGTTTGACAGTGACCTGGCGCCCATCGTGGGCCAGCAAGTCACGCTGGCGTCTTACAACAATGTGGCCGTGAACCCGCGCATCGACCTGCTCATCCAGCGCGCCCGGGCACCCTTCGTGTCCAAGGAGCTGGGCGGCAACGTGACCGAGTGCGACCTGGTGGCCCAGGTGATCGAGTCAGGCGCCAAGCGCGGCTACCTGTACGACGTGGCGGGCTCGGCCTTCGTGGCGGCCGATGGCGCGCGCCGCAGTGATGCGGCCTTGCGTTCGCTGGCCTCGGTCCCCGGCCAGGAAGTGACTTACACCTGCACGCCACCTGGGTCCGGCAAACGCATCGCGTTCAGCAGCTGAAATTCACAAGAAATGCACAAGCCGCGTGCTTGGCCTAACGCTCATTTAGCGCATGATGCGGGGAAGCAATACGAGAACGGTCAATTAGATGAAGAGCTTCAAGGGCAAGGTCGCCGCCATCACAGGTGCGGCGTCCGGCATGGGGCGTACCTTGGCATTGGAGCTGGCCCGGCGCGGCTGCCACCTGGCGCTGAGCGATGTCAACGAAACTGGCTTGCTGGAGACCGCCAACATGGCGCGCCCTCTTGGCGTGAACGTCACGACCACCCGCTTGGACGTGACCAGCCGAGAAGCGGTGTTCAGCTGGGCTGATCAGGTCGTGGCAGACCATGGCAAGGTCAACTTCATCTTCAACAACGCGGGGGTGGCCATTGGCGCATTTGTTGAAACGATTTCGCCTGAAGACTTCCACTGGATCATGGACATCAACTTCTGGGGCGTTGTGTGGGGCACGCAGGCTTTCCTGCCACACCTCAAACGGGCCGGCGAAGGGCATGTGGTCAACCTGTCCAGCCTGGCAGGGCTGATGGCGGCGCCAAGCCAGGCGCCCTACAACGCCAGCAAGTTCGCGGTGCGAGGTTTCACCGAGTCCTTGCGGCAAGAGCTGGACCTGGAAGCTTGTGGCGTGAGCGCCACCTGCGTGCACCCCGGTGGTATTCGCACGAACATCGCGCACACGGCCCGCATTGACGCGAGCGTGACCTCTCGCTGCGGCGGTGATGTCGAGGACGCGCGCGCGCGCTTCAACAAGGCCTTGACAGGCACCTCGGCCGAAAGTGCCGCTTTGCAAATCTTGCGCGCGGTCGAGCGCGGCGAGCGTCGGGCATTGATCGGCGCCGATGCGAAGTTCATGGATTTGCTGGTGCGCATCGCAGGCTCGTGGTACCAGCCCTTGACGGTTTTCCTGTCGCGCAGGTTGCTGGCCAACTGATGGTTTTGGGCCCGCAAGAGCTCAGACCACCCGCCACCAGGCGGGCAGCAAGCCACGCACCTCGGGCCGGCCAAAGCGGTCGTCCATGAGGTGCACCACGCCCCGGTCGGTCTGGGTGCGGATCACGCGGCCCGCCGCCTGCACCACCTTTTGCAGGCCAGGGTACAGGTAGGTGTAGGCGTAGCCATCGCCAAACAGATCGGCCATGCGCAGGCGGATCTGCTCGTTCACCACGTTGACCTGGGGCAAGCCCAGCGTGGCAATGAAAGCGCCGATGAGGCGCTGCCCCGCCAGGTCGATGCCCTCGGCAAACGAGCCCCCCAGCACCGCGAAGCCCATGCCCTGCCCTTCTTCGGTGAATCGGGCCAGGAACTGCGCCTGATCACCTTCGCTCATGCGGCGTGACTGCTTCCAGGTGGTGACCTGCGGCATGCGCGCGGCCCACAGCCTGGCCACCTCGTCCAGGTAATCAAAGCTGCTGAAGAAGGCCAGGTAGTTGCCGGGCTGTTGCTCGTATTGGCAGGCCATCACCTCCACCACCCGGGGCAGGGACGCTTGCCGATGCTGGTAGCGGGTGGAGATGTGCCTGGACACCTGCACGCTCAGTTGCTCATGGCTGAAGGGCGAATCCACATCGATCCAGGCGGTGTTGTCAGGCAAGCCCAGCAAATCGCCGTAGAACTGCTGCGGGCGCAAGGTGGCCGAGAACAAGGTGACCGAGTGCGCATTGGCCAAGCGTGGCTTCAGGAAGCTCGCCGGCACCACATTGCGCAGGCACAAGGTGGATTGCTTGCCGGCCTTGGTGATGTCGAACAGCGAATGCTCGCCGAAGGATTCACTCAGGCGGGTGAAGTGCAGGGCCTCAAAGTAAAAGCCCTGCAAGGCTTCGTCGACCAGCGTGGGGTGCTCTGTGAGGTGCTCGGTGATGGCGTGCGTGGCCTGCTGCAGGCTGAACATGAAGGCCTCAGGCACCTGCGCATGCACCTGGTAATCCTCAGCCTGCGCCTTGTGGGTGGCGTTCCAGCTTTTGTGCAGGCGGTCGAGCGCCTTCTTGAGCGGCGGCGGTGCCGACCGGCGGGCCGCGCCCAGGCTGGTCTGATCCAGTTCGGCGGTGTACATCTTGCGGGCGCGCTCGACCAGGTTGTGCGCCTCGTCCACCAGCACGCTCACGCGCCAGGGCTGGCCCACCGCCAGGCCATGCAGCATCGCGTTCAGGTCGAAGTAGTGGTTGTAGTCGCCCACCACCGCGTCGCTCCACTTCACCATCTCCTGGCCCAGGTAGTAAGGGCAGACCTGGTGGGCCAGGGCCACGGTGCGCAGCGTGGCCTTGTCCAAAGTGCCGGCCGCCGCAGCAGCAGTGCGGGCCTGCGGCAGCCGGTCGTAAAAGCCCTGCGCCAAGGTGCAAGAGGCGCCATGGCAGGCTTTGTCGGGGTGTTCGCAGGCCTTCTCCTTGGCCGCCAGTTCGATCACGCGCAGGGGCAAGGCGGGCGCGCTGCGCTTGACCAGGTCCAGCGCCTTCATGGCCACACCGCGGCCTGAAGTCTTGGCCGTCAGAAAGAACACTTTGTCGAGCTTTTGCGCCGGGCAGGCCTTGAGCAGCGGAAAGACCGTGCCGATGGTTTTGCCGATGCCGGTGGGCGCCTGCACCATCAGGCACCGGCCCGCGCTGTTGGCCTTGTAGACAGCCTCGGCCAAAGCGCGCTGGCCGGTGCGGAACGCGGCATGTGGGAAGGGCAAGGCGGTGAGCGCCCAATCGCGGGCCGCCCGGTGCGCCAACTCCTGGTCGGCCCAATCCAGGAAGCGCTCGCATTGCGTCTCAAAGTGCTGCTGCAATGCCGTGGCGCTGCAATGCTGGCGCAGCACGGTCTCGTCCTGCGAGCCGATGTCGAAGTACACCAAGGCCAGCTCCACCTCGCTCAGGCCACGCGCCTGGCACAGCAGCCAGCCATAGACCATGAGTTGTGCCCAATGCAGGTGACGGTGGTTGTCGGGCTGGCGCTCCAGGCGGCCGCGGAAGGTCTTGACTTCTTCCAGGCGGTTCAGCCTGGGGTCGTAACCATCGGCCCGCCCCCGGACCAGCAGGTGCTGGTGCTCGCCACTCAAGCTGATCTCGGATTCGTAGCCCTCGCCCCGCCGTGAGGCCACCAACTGGTGGCCGGCGATGCCCTCTTGCGCGGTGGGAGAAGGGGTGAAACGCAGGTCCAGGTCGCCCTGCTTGGCGGTGAACTCGCACAAGGCCCGGACAGCGACCGTGTACTTCAATCGCCAACCTCGCCCAGGCTGGCTTGCACCGGCTCATCGCCCTCCAGCCGCATCGGCGTGGCCTTGGCCAGCGCCAGCCACACCGCGAAGGGCAACTCGCACGCCACATGCCGTGCCGGCCGGGCCAGCTCGAACCGCCCGCCCTCGGGGTCGCCGTGCCACAGCCACACGCCGAACTCGGGCGGGATTTCTGCGGGCTCGGCGATGCCCGCCGGGAACACGTAATAGCACTCGCAGCAGAGCCACTGGTAAGACTGGCGCTTGGCCTCGTGGCGCAGGTCGGACAGCAGGTCGGCGCGGCTGGCCTTGACCTCGTGAACCACCGGTTGCAGGTAAGCCTGCACCGAGGTGTTGCGCACCGAGAAGACGTCCGGGCGCGCCATGCGCCACGAGGCCTTGCGTTCGATGGCGGCTTCGTCTTCGGGCCACAGCGCCACTGGCGCCAGTTCCTGGGCACAAGGTGCCTGGGTCAGCTCGGCATCGACATCCACGCGGGCGCGCAGAGACAGCTCGCGCCACACCACCCGCCCGGCGTCCATCAACTGCCAGGCCACTTTCTCGGCCAGGCGATCGTGGGCACTCAAGGCGCGGCGGTTTTGCTGGCGGGCCAGCGCCAACCATTGGATGCCGGCCTCAGTCAGGTGCAGGGTTTCGCGGCCTTCGGGCGTGGCCCGCAAGGAGGCCATACCCGCGGCCAGCAGGTCGATCTCGATGGCGTCGCGGCAGGGCCAACCGGCTGATCGCCAGATCTGCATCAGTCGGTTGCGGTGGGCGCGGCCCAGGGGCGCAGGGGTGGAATCCGGCAACATACCGCAACTGTATACGCATACAGCCAATCACAAAAACAGGCTGGATTTTGTGCGTCAAAAATCATGTCTGCGGCCATGCCGCGCATGACCATTCTGGGCACAATGTTTCCCGCCATTTCCAAATCCACGAGGTTGTATGAAAGTCCTGGCTAACCCCACCTTGCCTGAATTTTCCGCGGAACAGGAACTCGCCACGCTGTTGACAGCGCTGACGGCTTTGAGGCGGGGCGATGCCACCGTCAGGCTGCCCAGGCATTGGGAGGGCCTGGCTGGCAAAGTGGCCGATGTCTTCAACGACGTGGTCGAGCAGAACGAGACCATGGCCCTGGAGCTGGCCCGCTTGCGGCAGGTGGTGGGCAAGGAAGGCAAGCTCAAGCAGCGCGCCTCCATGCGCGATGCCAAGGGCTTCTGGGCCGAGTCGGTGGATTGCATCAACTCGCTGATCGACGACCTGGTGCACCCCACCTCGGAAGTGGCCCGCGTGATTGGCGCTGTGGCCCAGGGCGACCTGTCCAAGAGCATGGCGCTGGAGGTGGACAGCCGGCCCTTGGAGGGCGAGTTTTTGCGCACCGCCAAAACCATCAACAAGATGGTGGACCAGTTGGGCAACTTCTCGGCCGAAGTGACCCGCGTGGCCCGTGAAGTGGGCACCGAAGGCAAGCTGGGCGGCCAGGCCCGCGTGAAGGGCGTGGCCGGCACCTGGAAGGATTTGACCGACTCGGTGAACTCCATGGCCGGCAACCTGACCGACCAGGTGCGCAACATCGCCGACGTGACCACGGCGGTGGCCAAGGGCGACTTGTCCAAGAAAATCGAAGTGGACGTGAAGGGCGAGTTCCTCACGCTCAAGAACACCATCAACACCATGGTGGACCAACTGCGAAGCTTCGCGTCTGAAGTGACCCGCGTGGCGCGCGAAGTGGGCACCGAAGGGATCCTGGGCGGCCAGGCCCGCGTGGAAGGTGTGTCCGGCACCTGGAAGGACTTGACCGACTCGGTGAACTCCATGGCGGGCAACTTGACCAGTCAGGTGCGCAACATTGCCGACGTGACCAAGGCCGTGGCGGCGGGTGACTTGTCCAAGAAGATCACCGTGGACGGCAAGGGCGAGATCCTGGAGTTGAAAAGCACCGTCAACACCCTGGTGGACCAGCTGCGCAGTTTTGCGGCCGAAGTGACCCGCGTGGCCCGCGAGGTGGGCACCGAAGGGATCCTGGGCGGCCAGGCCGATGTGCAGGGTGTGGCCGGCACGTGGAAGGACCTGACCGAGTCGGTCAACTTCATGGCCGGTAACTTGACCTCGCAAGTGCGCAACATCGCGGAAGTGACCACCGCCGTGGCCGCCGGTGACTTGTCCAAGAAGATCACCGTGGACGTGAAGGGCGAAATCCTGGAGCTGAAGGACACCATCAACACCATGGTGGACCAGCTGCGAAGCTTTGCCGCGGAAGTGACCCGCGTGGCCCGCGAGGTGGGCACCGAAGGCAAGCTGGGTGGCCAGGCCGATGTGCAAGGCGTGGCCGGCACCTGGAAGGACTTGACCGACTCGGTGAACTCCATGGCCTCGAACCTGACCTCGCAGGTGCGCAACATCGCCGACGTGACCAAGGCCGTGGCCGCCGGTGACTTGTCCAAGAAAATCACCGTGGACGTGAAGGGCGAAATCCTGGAATTGAAGAACACCGTGAACACCATGGTGGACCAGCTCTCATCGTTCGCCGCCGAAGTGACCCGCGTGGCCCGTGAAGTGGGCACCGAAGGGCGCCTGGGCGGCCAGGCCGAAGTGCGCGACGTGTCGGGCACCTGGAAGGACTTGACCGAGTCGGTCAACTTCATGGCCGGTAACCTCACATCACAGGTGCGCAACATCGCCGACGTGACCAAGGCCGTGGCGGCGGGCGACTTGTCCAAAAAGATCACCGTGGACGTGAAGGGCGAAATCCTGGAACTGAAAGCCACCATCAACACCATGGTGGACCAGTTGCGAAGCTTTGCCGCCGAAGTGACCCGCGTGGCCCGTGAAGTGGGCACCGAAGGCAAGCTGGGCGGCCAGGCCGACGTGCAAGGCGTGGCCGGCACCTGGAAGGACTTGACCGAGTCGGTCAACTTCATGGCCGGTAACCTCACATCACAGGTGCGCAACATCGCCGACGTGACCAAGGCCGTGGCCGCCGGTGACTTGTCCAAGAAGATCACCGTGGACGTGAAGGGCGAAATCCTGGAACTGAAAAACACCGTGAACACCATGGTGGATCAACTGCGAAGTTTTGCCGCCGAAGTGACCCGCGTGGCGCGGGAAGTGGGCACCGAAGGCAAGCTGGGCGGCCAGGCCGATGTGCAGGGCGTGGCCGGCACCTGGAAGGACTTGACCGACTCGGTGAACTCCATGGGCTCGAACCTGACGAGCCAAGTGCGCAACATCGCCGACGTGACCAAAGCCGTGGCCGCTGGTGACTTGTCCAAGAAGATCACCGTGGACGTGAAGGGCGAGATCCTGGAGCTGAAGGCCACCATCAACACCATGGTGGACCAGCTCTCCTCGTTCGCCGCCGAAGTGACCCGCGTGGCGCGCGAGGTGGGCACCGAAGGCCGCCTGGGCGGCCAGGCGCAAGTGCAAGGCGTCTCGGGCACCTGGAAGGATCTGACCGACAACGTGAACTTCATGGCCGGCAACTTGACCAGCCAGGTGCGCGGTATCGCCAAGGTGGTGACCGCCGTGGCCAACGGCGACTTGAAGCAGAAGCTCACGGTGGAAGCCAAGGGCGAAATCGCCGCGCTGGCCGACACCATCAACTCCATGACCGACACCCTGGCCATCTTCGCCGACCAGGTGACCACCGTGGCGCGCGAGGTGGGCGTGGAAGGCAAGCTGGGCGGCCAGGCCAAGGTGCCGGGCGCCTCGGGCACCTGGAAGGGCCTGACCGAGAACGTGAACGAGCTGGCGGCCAACCTGACCACGCAGGTGCGCGCGATTGCCGAGGTGGCCACCGCCGTGACGCAGGGCGACTTGACCCGCTCCATCACCGTGGAAACGCAAGGTGAAGTGGCCGCGCTCAAGGACACCATCAACGAGATGATCCGCAACCTCAAGGACACGACGCAAAAGAACACCGAGCAGGATTGGCTGAAGACCAACCTGGCGAAGTTCAGCCGCATGCTGCAAGGCCAGAAAGACCTGGTCACCGTGGGCCAGTTGATCCTGTCCGAGTTGGCGCCTGTGGTGGGCGCGCAGCAGGCCGAGTTCTATGTGCTCAGCGGCTCGCCAGAAGGCGCCTCGCTCAAGCTCTTTGCCAGCTATGCGTCGGGCGGCCAATACACGCATGGCAAGGAGGTCGGGCTGGGCGAAGGCCTGGTCGGCCAATGCGCGATCGACAAGCAGAAGATCCTGCTGACCAACGTGCCCACCGCCGCCTTCCGCATCGCCTCCGGCCTGAGCGAAAACGCCGCGATGGACGTGCTGGTGCTGCCCGTGGTGTTCGAAGGCGAGGTGCGCGGCGTGCTGGAACTCGCCTCGCTGGACCGCTTCAATCCGGCCCACCAGGCATTCCTTGATCAGCTCACCGAATCCATCGGCATCGTGATCAACACGCTGGAGGCCAACACCCGCACCGAGACCCTGCTGACCCAATCGCAATCGCTGGCGCAAGAGCTGCAAAGCCGCCAGCAGGAGCTTCAGCAAACCAACCAGGAGCTGCAAGAGAAAGCCCGCCTGCTGGCCCACCAGAACCAGGAGGTCGAGCGCAAGAACCAGGAAGTGGAACAGGCCCGCCAGGCCTTGGAAGAAAAGGCCGAACAGCTGGCCCTCACCTCCAAGTACAAGTCCGAGTTCCTGGCCAACATGTCGCACGAGTTGCGCACGCCGCTCAACAGCCTGCTGATCCTGTCGGACCAGTTGTGCAAGAACCCCGAAGGCAACCTGACCGGCAAGCAGGTCGAGTTCTCCAAGACCATCCACTCCTCGGGCAACGACCTGCTCATGCTCATCAACGACATCCTGGACTTGTCCAAGATCGAGTCGGGCACGGTGGTGGTCGATGTCAGCGAGCTGCGCCTGGACGACCTGCAACGCTCGGTGGAACGCAGCTTCCGCCACTTCGCCGAATCCAAGCACGTGGACTTCGTGGTCAACCTCAGCCCACCCCTGCCCAAGAGCCTGGTCACCGACGTCAAGCGCCTGCAGCAGATCATCAAGAACCTGCTGTCCAACGCCTTCAAGTTCACGCACCAGGGCCAGGTGGTGTTCTCCATCGCCACGGCCGACAGCGGCTGGTCGACCGAGAATGAAGAGCTCAAGCGCGCCAGCCAGGTCATCGCCTTCTCGGTGTCGGACACGGGCATCGGCATCTCGGCCGACAAGCAGCAGATCATCTTCGAGGCCTTCCAGCAGGCCGATGGTTCGACGTCACGCAAGTACGGTGGCACCGGCCTGGGCCTGGCCATCAGCCGCGAGCTGTCGCGGCTGCTGGGCGGTGAGATCCGCCTGGTGAGCGCGCCGGGCAAGGGCAGCACCTTCACCTTGTACCTGCCCCAGAACTACAGCCCGGCCCGCGTGGCCCGGCATGCGCGCCCGCAGGGTGCCGACACCCTGGCCGCGCAAGACGAAGGCCACGGTGGCAAGCCGGTGCTGGCCCTGGAAGCACGCCACCCCGCCCCACGCTTCGTGCCTTCCGTGGCCAAAGTTGACGAGGCCGTGTCCGAGAGCGTGGCCTTCGCCAACGTGGCCGACGACGACCGCGAGGCCATCTCACCGGGCGACCGCGTGCTGCTGATCGTCGAGAACGACGTGGCCTTTGCCAAGGTGCTGCTGGAAGCCGCGCGCCAGAATGGCTACAAGGGCCTGGTCAGCACGACGGGCGCGGGCGCCCTGTCGATGACCCGCGACTTCCACCCCTCGCTGATCACCCTGGACATCCACCTGCCCGACATGCAGGGCTGGCGCATCCTGGACCGGCTCAAGACCGACCAGGAGACCTCGCACATCCCCATCTGCGTGGTCTCCACCGACGACTCGCGCGAACGCGCCTTGCAGGCCGGCGCCGTGGGTTTCCTGACCAAGCCGCTTCAGTCCAAAGACGTGGTCGATGAGGCCTTGGCGCACCTCTACCAATTTGGCGAACGCCGCGTGAAGACCTTGCTGGTGGTGATGCCCCCGTCGCCCCTGCGCACGGATTTCGTCAATGCTTTGGACCAGGAGGTGGAGGTGATCGTGGCCGACCAGGCCGACTTGGCACGCCAAACCTTGAAGCACGCCGACTGCGTGGTCATCGACCCCAGCCTGGGCGCCTTGCACCCCGACGAGGTGTTGGACACCATGGAGCAACGCCCCGGCGCCACGCAACTGCCCGTGGTTCTGTATGCCAGTGACGCCGGCGATTCGGTGTGGCGCCGCCAGCATGGCGGCTTCGGCCTGCGCGAAGCCCGCACACTCGATGCCTTGCTGGCCCACGCGGCCTTCTTCCTGCACCGCAGCCCCGCCTCCCTGTCGGATGCCGAGCGCCAGGCCATCAGCACGATGAATGGCGGCAAGGGCGTGCTGGCGGGCAAGAAAGCCCTGATCGTGGACGACGACATGCGCAACATCTTCGCGCTGGCCACGGTGCTGGACAACGAAGGCATGAACATCGTCTCGGCCGACAACGGCCGCGAAGCGATCCGGCTGGTGCAAAGCGACCCCAGCATCGACATCGTGCTGATGGACATCATGATGCCGGAGATGGACGGCATCGCCACCATGCAAGAGATCCGCAAACTGCCGCATGGCAAAGACCTGCCCATGGTCGCGGTCACGGCCAAGGCCATGAAGGGCGATCGCCAGAAGTGCATTGAAGCCGGGGCCTGGGATTACCTGTCCAAGCCGGTGGACCCGATGCACCTGCTGGCCGTCCTGAGGGGCTGGCTATGCTTGTGAACGACCCGGCCAACATCCTCATCGTTGACGACCTGCCCGAGAAGCTGCTGGTCTTCCGGACCGTGCTGGAGGACCTGGGGCAGAACCTGGTCTTCGTGCGGTCAGGCAGCGAGGCGCTGAAAGAGGTCTTGAAGACCGAGTTCGCCGTCATCCTGCTGGACGTCAACATGCCCGACATCGACGGGCTGGAAACCGCGCAGCTGATCCGCAAATACAAGCGCTCGGCCCACACACCCATCATCTTCATCACGGCCTATGCCGATGAGATGCAGACCTCGCGCGGCTACTCGCTGGGCGCGGTTGACTACATCCTCTCGCCGGTGATCCCCGAGGTGCTGCGCAGCAAGGTCAAGGTCTTCGTCGAGCTGCACAACATGCAGCGCCGCGCCCGCCGCCAGGCCGAAGAGCGCGTGGCCCTGGCCGCTGCCGAGGCGGCCCGCAAGGTGGCCGAAGACAACACGCAGCGCTCCAATTTCCTGTCGCAGGCCAGCCGCGTGCTGAGCGAATCGTTGGACGTGGGCGTGGGCATGCACCAGTTGCTCGAGCTGCTGGTGCCCAACGTGACCACCGCCGCCTCGCTCACGGTGCTGGACCAGGCCATGAGCTGCACCTTTGACCTGGTGGCGCAAGGCCGCACCTTCCAGAACCATGTCCAGGGCGAACTGCCCGAGGCCATGCAACAAGCGGTGGACCAGGCCACGTCAATGCGCAGCCGCGTGCCCATCACCGCCCCCTGGCCGGGCATGGCCGTGCCGCTGATCATTGGCACGCGCGTGCTGGGCGTGCTTATGGTGGCCACTGACCACGATCAGGAGTGGGCCATGCTGCAGGAGTTGTCCAGCCGCGCGGCCATGGCTTTTGAAAACGCGCGCTTGTACAAGACGCTGGAGGCCGAGATCGTCGAGCGCCGCCAGGCCGAAACCCTGCTGCAGCAATCCAGCCAACGCAAGGACGAGTTCCTGGCCATGCTGTCGCACGAGTTGCGCAACCCCTTGGCCCCGATCCGCAACGCCATCGAAGTGATCCGCCGCGTGGCGCCCCCCGATGCCACCTTGCAATGGGCCAACGACGTGATGGACCGGCAGATCAACCACCTGACCCGCTTGGTGGAAGAGCTGCTGGACGTGGCGCGCATCAACCAGGGCAGCATCGTGCTGCAGTCCGAACCGGTCGATCTGCGCGTCGTCATCGCGCAAAGCGTGGAGACCATCCGCCCGCTCATCAGCGCCAAAGGCCATGCCTTGAGCCTGGACATCTCCGCCACGCCGGTGTGGATGCGTGGCGACTTCGCCCGACTGCTACAGATCGTGTCCAACCTGCTGAACAACGCCGCGAAGTACACCGAGGACGGCGGCACCATCCACCTGTCGCTGACCGCGCAACAAGGCCAGGCGGTCATTTCAGTGAAGGACAACGGCATTGGCATTGAAGCCGACCTGTTGCCCAATGTGTTCGACCTGTTCAAGCAAGGCAAGCGCTCGCTGGCGCGCAGCCAGGGTGGCCTGGGCGTGGGTTTGACCCTGGTGCAAAGGCTGGTGCAATTGCACCACGGGCAGATCGAAGCTCTGAGCCGCGGGCCAGGGTTGGGCGCCGAGTTCCGCGTCACCATGGCCTGCCTGGTGGACATCACCGCCCAGGCTTCAGTGAGCCCGCAGCCCACTGAAGCCAGCAAGGCGGTGTCCGGTTGCCGCGTGCTGGTGGTGGACGACAACGTGGATGCCGCCGAGTCGATCGCCATGATCCTTTCGCTGGCCGGCCATGATGTGAAAACAGCGGGCGATGGGCCCCAAGCGCTCAACTGCGCGTCCGCGTTTCAGCCCGACGTGGTGGTGCTGGACATTGGCCTGCCTGGCTTGGACGGCTACGAAGTGGCCCGCCGCATGAGGCAGATGCCGCAGGCTCAGGAGGCGCTGATCGTCGCCCTGACTGGTTACGGCCAGCGAAGCGACCAGGCCCTGGCCAGGGAGGCGGGCTTTGACGAGCACCTGGTCAAACCTGCCGACCCTGACGCGCTGATCGAGATGATTACAAAGCGGCAGAAAGCCCTGGCCCTGCGCCAATCGAGCATGGCCTGAAGCCGCCGAAAGCCTGCCCGGCAGGTTTTTCGGAAAAACTTACGCGGCTTCAGGCCCTGAATCAGACGCGTCCCAGGCGAGCGCGGGAATGGCAGTTGCCCCCACACCAAGGCAGCAGTCCCCCGTCAACCTGAGGAAATCAACATGACCATCAACCTGGAACAATCCACTGAAGTGGCGGCCCCCGTAGAAGATGTCTACAACGTTTGGTCGCAGTTCTCCAACTTTCCTGATTTCATGGGCAACAGCCATGACACCGAGATCACCGATCAGGAAGAAAACAAGTTCATCTCCTGGCAAACGGTGAAAGGCGTGCGCAGCAACGCCACGGTGCGCTTCACGCCGGTTGACGATGGCCACACCACGGTCACCGTGAGCGTGCACTATCCCAACGGCGTGGGCACCGAGACCACCGTGCAAGAAGTGACGCAGGAAATCGAAGCCGACCTGAACCGCTTTGTCAAGCTGCTGCAAGGCCAGCCCGAAGCCGGCTTGGACAGCGGTGGTGACCAGCGCAAGGATTCCAAGGCCAATGTCGGCGCCGACGTGCTGGGCCCCGCCTACGCCATGAGCAAACCGGATGCGGAGTCGCCCTTGGCCATCAACCGCGAGTTCGCCCAGGCCCTGGAAAAGAACCTGGACCGCGCGGCCAGCGTCTGGATCAACTCCATGCTGCAGGCCTTCGTGACGCCCTTGAAGGAGATGCGCCGCCTGACCGAGCAGTTCGATGCCGGCTTCGGCAGTTTCATGTGGGGCGGGCTGGAAAGGCGGCGCATGCTGGTCCCCCAGCCGCACGGTGACTGGACGCCGGACATCGACGTCTCGCGCGAGGGCCAGTCCGTGCAGGTCACGGCCATGCTGCCCGGCGCCAGCGAGAACGACATCGAGGTCGAGATCCGCGACGGCCAATTGCTCATCTCGGGTGAATGCAACTTCTCGGAAGACGGCCAGTCCTCCAGCCACTTCCACGAGTCGATCGATTTGCTCAACGCGGTGGATTCGCGCAGCGTCGAAGCCCGCATCGATGAACACGGCCTGCTGGTGATCACGCTGAAGCTGCACGAGGAAGAAGCCGGCGCCCTGGCTTGATGCCGATGGCTCCTGATGAAAAACGGCCCCGCCCTTCAACAAGGCGGGGCCGTCTCATTTCAAGTCCTCGTATCTAGATCGCGCCCACGCTGCCCGTGATGGGCAAGACGATGCCGGTGATGTAACCCGAGCACACGGGCGAGGCCAGGAACACATAGGCGGGCGAGATTTCCTCGGGCTGCGCCGCCCGCTTCATCTGCGTTTTCTTGCCAAAGTCCTCGACCTGGTCCGCCGGTAGATCGGCGGGGTTCAGCGGCGTCCACACCGGGCCAGGCGCCACCGCGTTCACGCGGATGCCCTTGTCCAGCAGGTTCTGCGCCAGTGACTTGGTGAAGGCGTGGATGGCCCCCTTGGTGGTGGAATAGTCCAGCAGATCGGCACTGCCATTGAGGCCCGTCACCGACCCCGTGTTGATGATCGAAGAGCCCTCTTGCAGGTAGGGCACCGCGGCCTTGGCCATGTGGAAGTAGCCATACACATTGGTGCGCAAGGTCTCGTCAAAGCGCTCCTCGCTCAGCAGCTCGATCGAATGCGTGTGCTGCTGGAAGGCGGCGTTGTTGACCAGCACGTCCAGCTTGCCGAAGGTGTCCACGGTGTCTTCCACGGCCCGCACGCAAAAGTCGGGATCTTTCACATCGCCACAGATCAACAGACTGGGCTGACCTTCGCGCTCGATCAGGCGGGCGGTCTCCTTGGCGTCCTCATGTTCGTTCAGGTAGATGATGGCCACGCTGGCGCCTTCGCGCGCGAACAGCACCGCCACCGCGCGCCCGATGCCCGAGTCCCCCCCGGTGATCAGGGCCGTCTTGCCGGCCAGTTTGTTGCTGCCCTCGTAGCCTGGGGCCAGGAATTGCGGCTTCAATTGCAACTGGGCTTCCAGGCCGGGCTGGTCTGCCAGGTGTTGGGCGGGCATGGTTTCGGGTTGCAAGCGATCGCCTGCCTGAACAGCGTCGTCGTCCTTCAGAGCCTCGGAGGTATCGGTGGGCATGGTTTACTCCTTGTGCCAATGGGGCGCCCCAGTCGGACGCGGTCTCCATGAGCGGGCAATCCGCATTCCTTGCGGCGGCAAACAAAGATTCCGGCCAAAAAACGGGGCAGGCACGTCGATTGCTGAACACAGACCATGTGAACAATTTCATGCCCTGGGAGGCCAGCATGCACCACGACCTGATACCCGTCCTGACCGAGGACATCGCCGTCTTGAAAGACCTGGTGACCAAGGTACAAAGTACCTCGGATTTCCGCAAGAAGCAACAGTTGACCAACGACCTTTACCTGTCCGTGAACGGACACATGGCCATCGTTGAGAAGACCGTGCTGCCCATGCTGCGCACCTTCACGGGCGGGACACTGCCAGACACGTTCTCCGCCCACTATGAGCAGATCCGGGCCTTGCTGTCCGACCTGATGGCGCACCGGATGGACGTGGCCGGCCTGAACGCCGCACTGTCGGTGCTGTGCGCCGCCTTGCTCCTGCAAAACGAGCGCGAACGGCTGTTTTTATTGCCCGCGATCGAACGCGCCATTGACACCGACGAACGCGCCTACCTGGCCCTGGCCTCTTGCCACCAGTTGACACGCGACATGCGCAAGGGCATGGTCAACTTGCCAGCGGCGATGATGCCCAGCATGGCTTGAAAGAGCAGTACGTGAGTAAGAAAGAAGCACAAGAGACCGGCCTTCAGAAGGCGCCCTCAGGCATCCAAGGCCTTGACGAAATCACCTTGGGCGGCTTGCCCCGCGGACGGCCCACCCTGGTCTGCGGTGGCGCGGGCTGCGGCAAGACGATGCTGGCGGCCGAGTTCCTGGTGCGCGGTGCGACGCAGTACAACGAACCCGGTGTGTTCATGATGTTCGAAGAGAACGCCGAGGAACTCACCACCAACATGCGGTCGCTGGGGTTCGATCTGGAAAAGCTGCGGCGCCAGAACAAGATCGTGCTCGATTTCGTGCACATCGAGCGCAGCGAGATTGAAGAGACCGGCGAGTACGACCTGGAAGGCCTGTTCATCCGCCTGGCCCACGCCATCGAGACCGTGGGCGCCAAGCGGGTCGTGCTCGACACCCTGGAGGCCTTGTTCGCCGGCCTGCCCAACCATGCCATCCTGCGCGCCGAGCTGCGCCGCCTGTTCCGCTGGCTGAAGGACCGGGGCATGACGGCCATCATCACGGGCGAGCGGGGCGAAAACTCGCTGACGCGGTATGGCCTGGAAGAGTACGTGGCCGACTGCGTGATCCTGCTTGACCACCGCATCATCGACCAGGTATCGACCCGCCGCCTGCGCGTGGTGAAGTACCGCGGCTCGGCACACGGCACCAACGAGTACCCCTTCCTGATCGGCGAAACCGGTTTGACGGTGCTGCCCATCACCTCCATGCGGCTGGACCACCGCGCCAGCGCCGAGCGCGTGCCCACAGGCATCCGCAAGCTCGATGCCATGCTCGGTGGCCAAGGCGTCTACCGGGGCAGCAGCGTGCTGGTGTCGGGCTCACCGGGCACAGGCAAGAGCAGCATTGGCGCCAGCCTGGTGAACGCGGCCTGCGCCCGGGGCGAGCGCGCCTTGCTCTTTGCCTACGAAGAATCGCCCAGCCAATTGATGCGCAACATGCGGTCCATCGGCATTGACCTGGGCCCCTGGGTCAAAAAAGGCCTGCTGGAAATCCACGCGTCGCGGCCCACGCTGCAAGGCCTGGAACAGCACCTGGCCTTGATGCACCAAGCCGTGCAGCGCTCCAAGCCCGATGTGGTCGTGGTCGACCCCATCAGCAACCTCACCATGAACACCGAGGATGTGTCGCTCAAGCCCACCTTGATGCGCCTGATCGACTTCCTCAAGCAGCAAGGCATCACGGCCGTCTTCACCACGCTGACCGGCGACGGCACGGCGGCGTTGGCCGAAACCCAGATCGGCGTGTCGTCCTTGATGGACACCTGGTTGATGCTGGCCAACCTGGAGCTGAATGGCGAGCGCACGCGCACCCTCCAGGTCCTCAAATCCCGGGGCATGGCGCACTCCAACCAGGTCCGTGAGTTCGTTCTCAACGAGCACGGCGTTGACCTGCTGGACATCCACCTGCAAGCCGATCGCGTGCTGACGGGGTCGGCCCGGCTGGTTCACGAGCAGCAAGAGGAAGCCAGCTCAGACCTGCGCAAACGCGACCACGAAAGGCGGCTGCGCGAGCTGGCCAGCCGGCGCAAGGCCATTGATGCGCAAATCGCCGCATTGCAGACCGAGTCGCAAGAGCGCGCGGGCGAGCTCCAGTACGCCATTGACGCTGAAACCCTGGAGGCCGAAAGCAAGCTGCAGCGTTCGCGGGCCATTGCCCAGCGGCGCGAGGGTATCCTCCCGGCCAAGAAGGCCGCCACCAGGAAACCGAAGGGCTCAGCATGACCGCCGCCGCCAACCCCAAAGCCGAGTGGCAGTTGCGCCTGTATGTGGCCGGCAAGACCGCCAAATCCACCACCGCGCTTGAAAACCTCAAGCGCCTCTGCGAGACCCATCTGGCCGGCCGCTATCAGATCGAGGTGATTGACTTGCTGGTCAACCCCAAGCTGGCAGCGGGCGATCAGATCCTGGCCGTACCCACGCTGGTGCGCAAGTTCCCTGAGCCCATCCGCAAGATCATTGGCGATCTGTCCAATGAAGAACGTGTGCTGGTGGGCCTGGACGTGCAGCCCCTGCGCCAAGGCTGACGATGCAACACGATGAGCCACCTGCCACCCCGCCCCCCTATGTGCTCAGCCTGTACATCTCGGGAACCACACCCCATTCAGCGAGAGCCCTGGTGAGCATCCGCGACATTTGCGAAACCCATTTGCCAGGGCGTTACCAGTTGGAGATCATCGACATCCTTTTGCACCCCACCAAGGTGGCCCAGGACCAGATCATCGCCACGCCCACCTTGATCAGGCGCTCACCCTTGCCCGTCAGGCGTTTCATCGGCGACATGTCTCAGAAGGAACGCATCCTGAGGGGATTGGGCCTGTCCGCCGCGATCACCGACGCGAGCCGTGAAGAGGACCTGTTGTGACCAGCCCGACAGAACAACTGCTCGCTGAGAACGCCGAACTCCGGCTGCGCCTGGAAGAAGCCGAGGAAACGCTGGACGCCATCCGCAGCGGCAGCGTGGACGCGCTGGTGGTGGGCGAAGACATCTACACCCTGGACCGCGCACACGCCACCTCCAACAAACTGCGCAGCGATGTGCTGGCCCAGATGGAGGACGCGGTGGTGGGCCTGGACCGCGACGATCGCATCATCTACCTGAACCCCGCCGCCGAGCGCCAGTACGGCCTGACGGCTTCGCAGGCGCTGGGCAACGAGCGCGGCCTGCTGTACCAGGAGATCTGGCTGAGCCAGGCCGAGCAGGTGCAGGCGATGGACAACCTGCAGCAAGCGGGCGCCTATCGGGCGCGCACTGTCCAGCTCAAGCACAACGGCGAGGAGGTGCACGTGGAATCGGCAGTGAGCGTGCTGCGCGACAACGAAGGGCAGATCACCGGCCGCCTGGAAGTCATCCGCGACGTGAGCGACCGGCACCGCGCTGAAGCCGAGATCCGCAGTGCCCAACTCAAGCTGGCCCAGCGTGAGCGGCAGTTCTCCACCCTGGTCGAAAACTCGCCCGACATCTTCGCACGCCTGGACCGCCAGTTCCGCCACCTGTATGTCAGCCCGGTGATCGAGCGGTATGCGGGCGTGCCGGCCTCGCATTACCTGGGCAAGACCCACCTTGAACTGGGCCTGCCGCCCGAGGTGAGCGCCCGCTTGAACGCCGCGCTGGAAGCGGTCTTCACCACCGGGCAGGGCAGCAGCTTCAGTTTCAGGTTCACCACCCCCGCCAACGATGTTCGCTTTCTCGAATCACGGTTGATCCCCGAGTTTGCCGAAGATGGCAGTGTTGAATCGGTGCTGTCCATCGTCACCGACCGAACCGAGCGCGAGCGCATGGACTCGGCCTTGCGCGAAAGCCAGGCCCGCCTGCAGTTGACCATCGAGGCGGCCAAGATTGGCGACTGGGACCTGGACCTCAAGACCGGCGAGGCCCGCCATTCGGCCCGCCACGACCAGTGCTTTGGCTACCACCAGCCGCTCGCGGACTGGAGCTACGACGTCTTCATGTCCCACGTGCACCCGGATGACCGTGAGTTCGTGGAACGCCTGTTCAACGACGCCGTGGCCAACAACGGCGAATGGCATTTCGAATGCCGCGTGATCTGGCCCGATGGCAGCCTGCACTGGATCGAAGCGCATGGCAGCATCTACAAGGAAGGCGGCGTGGCCACCCGCATGCTGGGCATCGTGGCCGACGCCACCGACCGCAAGCTGGCCGAGCGCGCCCTGCTCGACGCCGATCAGCGCAAGGATGAATTCCTGGCCACACTGGCCCATGAACTGCGCAACCCGCTGGCCCCGATCCGCAATGCGCTCGAGATCATGCGCTTGTCCAAGGAGGCGCAGGCCCAAGAGAAGGCGCGCAACATGATCGAGCGGCAGCTCTGGCAGATGGTGCACCTGGTGGACGACCTGATGGACGTCAGCCGCATCACGCAAGGCAAGCTGGAGTTGCGCCGCGAACGGCTGGACATCGCCGTGGCGGTTCAAAATGCCATCGACACCAGCCGACCGCTCATCGAGGCCCGGCGCCATGCCCTGGACGTGCGGCTGCCCCCTTCGCAAACCGTCTTTGTCTATGCCGACGTGACGCGCTTGATCCAGATCGTGGCCAACCTGCTCAACAACGCGGCCAAGTACACCCCGGAAGGGGGCCGCATCACTTTGACCGCCATTGAGCAGGACCGCCAGGCGGTGATCACCATCCAGGACACCGGCACCGGCATCCCTGGTGAGATGCTGCCGCGCGTGTTCGACATGTTCACCCAGGTGGACCGGGCGTTGGAGCGCTCGCAAGGTGGCCTGGGCATTGGTCTGGCATTGGTCAAGAAATTGGTCGAGATGCATGGTGGCTCGGTGCTGGCACGCAGTCCGGGGTTGGGCGGCGGGTCGAGCTTTGAAGTGCGCCTGCCCGCCCTCGCCTCGTCGCCGCTGCCCGATGCGCGGCTGGCCACCGAATTGAGCCCGGCGCCGCCACCCCGAACCGGCCCCCACGTGCTGGTGGTCGATGACAACCTGGACAGCGCCGAAAGCCTGGCCACCATGCTGGGCCTGATGGGTTGTGAAACCCACACCGTGCATGACGGCATCGAGGCCGTGAAGGCGGCGCAGGCCTTCCAGCCCGACATCGTGTTGCTGGACATTGGCCTGCCCTTGCTGACGGGCCATGAGGTGGCCCGCCGCATCCGCGCCCAACCCTGGGGCCAGATGATGACCCTGATCGCGCTGACCGGCTGGGGCCAAGAGGAAGACCGCCGCAAATCCCGTGACGCCGGCTTCAACCACCACATGGTCAAGCCGGTGGACCTGGACATGCTGGAAGAGTTGCTGGCCGCTCGCAAGTTGCATTGAGCCGAACGCGGGGATGGCAAAATCAACCGCACAAGCGGCACATCAAGCCGCACTGGAGACGCCATGCGCCATTGCCGAGCAAGCCAACTGCTCGCTTGCCTGTGGGCCGGGGTGGCCACAGCCGCCTGGCCCGCCGATCCCAACCCATCCCATGAACAACGCGCCGCCTGTGTGGCAGCGCTGACCACGCAGGCCGAGCCCCTGGCGGCCCGGCTCAAAGCGGGCGACCACAGCGTGGAACCCGAGTTGCTGAAGCTCACCCAAAGCGGCTTCGCCATCATTGGCACGGCCTACCAGGATGGCCTGCGCAAGCCCGAAGCCGATCAGTTGCTGGAAGCGGCCAAGAAGGCCCAGAAGTCCATGCCCGCCACGCAGTTGCAACAGTTGCAGGCCCGCTGCCAGACCGAGGGCGCTCAAGTGCTGGCCGATGCCAACTCCCTGGAGCGTTTCCTGGTGACTGGTGCGGCCGAACGCCGGGTCAAGCGCATCGCCGAAGCTGGCAGAAAGCGTTGACGGAGGGCTCAGGAACACCAATTGCCGGCGGTTTTCACCTTTTGACCTTGACCCAGGAGGAGAAAATCATGCTCAGAACCCTTGCTTGCCTAACCACCGCCTTCGCGCTCACGGCCGTCGTGTCGACCGGTGGCGCCCAAGCCCAGCAGACCTCACCCGCCTCGTCGGCGTCCGCGGTGCTGACCAACCGCCCCAGCACGCAGCTGGCCCGTGCCGACAGCGCTTTCCTCAAGCAGGCCGCGCAGGACGGCCATGCTGAAGTCGAAGGAAGCAAACTGGCGCTCAGCAAGGCCGTCAGCCCCGAAGTCAAGGCCTTTGCCCAGAAAATGGTGGACGAGCACACCAAAACCGGCGAAGAGCTCAGCGCCCTGGCCGCCAGCAAAGGTGTCCAGGTGCCGGACGGCCCTTCGATCGTGCAAAAGGCCAAGTTGAAACTGCTGTCAGCGCGTGAGGGCGCCAGCTTCGACAAGCACTACGCCGATTCGATCGGCCTGAAGGCCCACCAGGACACCGTCAAGCTGTTCCAGAAGGCCGCCGATGAAGCCAAGGACCCGCAAGTGAAGGCCTTCGCCACCAAGACCTTGCCGGCCTTGCAGCACCACCTGGACATGTCACGCGACCTGTACGCCCTGGTGCACAAGGACGAGCCTAAAAAGCCTTGAGCCCTCAGTAGTGCGGGGGCAGCTCATCGCGCAGGCTTCGAAAGCCCCCTGCCCCGCTGTCGGGCTCCTGGCGCCGCAGGTGGCTGACTTCCGCCATCAACAAATCGATTTGCTGCTGCTGCCGAACCACGATCTGGTTCAGGCTGTCCAGCAGGTCTTCGGTGAAACTGGCCTTGATTTCCAGGTCGGTCAGGCGCTGCTCGGTGTTGTTCGGGTGTTCCATGCCCGCATTGGACACGAAGTCGGTGGATGATCTCGGATCATCACAACACAGGGACCCAAAATGACCGAACACAACCACTACGCGCCGCCCCGCACCGAAGTGCGCGACATCCCCGTGGCCACGCCGCCGGACGGTGAGCCGTTCAACCCAGAAGGCCGCACCTGCCCGGCCTCTGCTGGTTGGAACTGGTATGGCGTGGCCTGGCGCCTTTTCAAGGCCCAGCCCCTGGCATGGTGGGGCGCCCTGCTGCTGACCTTCGTGCTGCTGGTGGTTGTGTCCCTGGTTCCCTTGTTGAACCTGCTGACCTCGGTGGTGTTCCCCATCGCCATGGCCGGCCTGGGCTCCTGCGCCCTCAGCCTGATGCGCAACGGCCGCTTCGAGGTCAGCCAGGTGTTCGACGGCTTGAAGCGCCGCCCCGGTGCGCTGCTGATGGCCGGCCTGCTGTACCTGCTCATCATGATGTTGAGCATGGGCGTCGTCTTCCTGCTCAGCTCCGCCAGCGTGACGGCGATGTTCCTGGGCAGCATGACCGAGCGGCAAATGGCCATGGAGCAGGTCTTCTCTGCAGGCGGCCTGATGGTGCTGGGTTATTTCGCGGCCATGACCTTGGCCATGAGCACCATCATCTTCTCGCCTTACCTGATCCATGAACACAACGTGCCCGTGCCGCAAGCCATGATGATGAGCCTCAAGGCCAGCTTCAAGAACGTGCCGGCCTCCTTGGTGTGGATCCTGAGCTACCTGCTCTGGGCCGTCGTGGCCACCATTCCCCTGGGGCTGGGCTGGCTGGTGCTGTTGCCCGTCCTCGTCATCACCGGCTATGTGGGTTACCGCGACATCTTCCACGGCTCCACCTCATGAACAAGATCACCTCCATGTCATTGATCCGCCAAACCATGCTCGCCCTGGCCCTGGGTTGCGCCGCCATGGGGGCACGCGCCACCCCAGCGGTGGACAGCAGTTGCAAGCTGCAGTACCCCATTGTGCTGTCGCACCATTGGTCAGCGCGCACGATCTGCTCGGATCGCGCGGCGGCCACCGGCCCTGCATCCTGCGTGCAAGCTGAAGACTACGACAAGTACTGCGCCCAGAAAACACAAGACGCCCAAGGCCAGCCAGCCTGCACGGCATGGCGCGTGCCGGCCAACGAAGAGGACCTGCCACCCCGCAACACCAACCGGATGGATGGTGCCTTGCACCGCGATGTGAGCCACTACCACCGCTACTTCAGCAAGGCCATCGTTGACCGCCTGCGTGACACCTGCGGCAATGCCGTCTACATCGCGGACAAGCCTGCCTTCGCCTCCTATGAGGTGCGTGCCCGCTCATTGCGCAACACCGTCAACGAAGCCCTGGGCCGCGAGAAGGCCGACAAGGTCATCCTGATCGGTCTGTCGCAAGGCGTGCAGGACGCCCGTTACATGGCCGCCAAGCTGCTGTTGGACGACAACAATCCGGCCGCTGGCACGATGAAGGACAAGGTGGCCGCCCTGGTGAGCCTGGCCGGTGAAGATGGCGGGGCGGAGGCGGCCTCGCTGGCGCTTGATCTGCTGTCGCTGAGCCTGGGCGGCAACTGGGCCGATTACCAGAAGGCCATCGCCGTGATCGGCGACCAAGCGGTCAACGACACGAGCTGGAAGCGCACCACCGCCGAGGGCGAAACCTATGTGCTCGGCGAGCTGTGCCGCGGCAACGAGTGCCATGTGGACACCGAGGGCCGCTATCGATCATCCCTGCATTCGCTGTTTGACCTGAGCCCCCAGTACATGCGTCCGACGCTGGTGCAGCAAGGCCCGGCGGCCACGGCCAAGTGGCAGCGGTTGATGGACTACCTCGGCATCGAGAAGGCACGCTGGGCCGAGGTGGTCCCGCCATCACTGGAGGCCGACAACGGCGTCGAGTACTTCAGCTATGGCGCCAAGATCAACAACTGGTTGCCGGCCTGGGGTGGCACCTTCTCGCAGGACTTCATCTTCTTTGCAGGCATCACCTTGAGCAGCGGTGCCAACGACGGCTACGTCAGCGTGGGTCGCCAGCGGTACGCCAACACGGCGGCCAACTTCCACCATGTCAAAACACTGGATGGCACTTTGTGGGGCCGCGGCTACCACCACATGTTCTTCAGTGGCCGCAACGACAAGCTCTACGCGCCCCAGCCCTGGGACCAGGAAGCCGCCCCCTACAAGGGCACGGCCGCCGACTTCTACCAGCAAGTGGCACGCGACCTCAAGGCGCGCGGTTTTTGAACCGGCAGGCGGCACTGCTGCAAGCAAGGGCATTCCACAAGGATCACAATCGCGCCATGACTTGCAAAGCACTCAACCACTTCAACTGCCTGCGTGATCTCACGATCATCGCTGCACCTGCCTAGCCTTTCGAATCTCATTCATTCGGAAGGCGCCTGCCTTCCGGCCTCAAACCCCGGTCGGCCAACGCCTCCGGGGTTTTTTCATGCGCACCTACGACAAGCTGATCGCCACGATTCACACCGCCAAGGCATGCGGCTGCTTGCGCTCGTGCCTTGGTGTCGCTGTTTACCTGCAAGTCCAGGGCTAGCCTGTCGCGCGGATCTTTCGTTTCCGCTTGAAGGCTGGCACCAGTCTTCAAGCACCGAATGAATGAAAGATCCACATGAACAAGCTCAACAGCACCCTGCGCAACATCGGCATCATCGCGCACGTCGACGCAGGCAAGACCACCACCACCGAACGCATCCTGTTCTACACGGGCGAAAACCACCGCGTGGGTGAAGTGCACAACGGCACCACCACCATGGACTTCGATCCGCAAGAGCGCCAACGCGGCATCACCATCAACAGCGCGGCCACCACCGTGTTCTGGAAGGGTGCGCAGATCAACCTCATCGACACGCCTGGGCACATCGACTTCAACATCGAGGTCAACCGTTCCCTGCGCGTGCTCGATGGTGCCGTGGTCGTGTTCGACGGCGTGGCGGGCGTGGAACCGCAGACCGAGACCAACTGGCGCCTGGCCGACCGTTACCAGGTGCCTCGGCTGGCCTTCATCAACAAGCTCGACCGCATCGGGGCCGACTTCGACCGCGTCGTGGGCATGATCGAAGAACGCCTGGGCGTCAAGACCGCCGTGCTGCACCTGCCCATCGGCACCGACCACGGGTTCAAGGGCGTGGTCGACGTGCTCCACATGCGCGCTCTATTGTGGCTGGGCGAGCACGCGGGTGATCCGGTGCAGATCACCGAGGTCCCCGAGGACTTGCTGGTGCCTGCGCTGGCGGCCCGCGCTCGCCTGGTCGAAACCGTGGTGGAGCAAGACGACCAGGCCCTGGCCGCGTATGTGCGAGGCGAAGACATCGCTGTGGAAGTGCTGCAGGCTTGTCTGCGCCGGGGCACGTTGAGCAGTGCCTTCGTGCCCGTGCTTGCTGGCTCGGCCTTCAAGAACAAGGGCATTGAGCCTTTGCTGGACGCGGTCGTGGACTGCCTGCCCTCGCCTTCGGAGCGGCAGGGCCGGGACGCCGATCACCCCGCGGGCGAGCACCTGTCGGCCCTGGCCTTCAAGCTGGTGGAAGGCGAGCACGGCGCGATGGTGTTCGTGCGCGTGTACGCAGGCCGTCTGCGCGCGGGCGACACGGTGTTCAACGCCAACACGGGCAAGAAAGAAAGGGTGGCCCGGTTGTACGAAGTGCATGCCGACAAACGCATCGAGCGACCGGAGATTGGCGCGGGCGACATCGCCGCGATCGTGGGCCTGAAGGACACGCTCACCGGCCACACGCTGTGTGACCCGGCCCACCCCGTGGTGCTGGAGAACATCGTCGTGCCGGAGCCCGTCATCGACATCGCGGTCGAACCCCGCTCACAGGCTGACCAGCAAAGCCTGAGCAAGGCGCTGCAGTCGCTGACGCGCGAAGACCCGAGCCTGCGAGTGCGGCAAGACGCCGAGTCGGGCCAGGTCATCCTGTCCGGCATGGGTGAGTTGCAGTTGGAAGTCACGCTGGAGAACCTGCGCAGCCGCCACGGCGTGAACGTCATCACGGGGCGTCCCCAAGTGGCCTACCGAGAGACCATCACGAAGGAGTTTGAAGTGAGCCATGTGCACAAGAAGCAAAGCGGCGGCCCCGGCCAGTTCGCCGAGGTCAAGCTGAAGCTGGCGCCCTTGCCTCGCGGCGAAGGCATCCAGTTCGCGAACCTGGTGACGGGCGGTGCCATTCCGCGCGAGTTCATCCCGGCGGTGGAAGCCGGGGTGCGGCGTGCCGCGCTCTCGGGCGTGGTGGCGGGCCATGCGTGCGTGGACTTCAAGGCCACGCTGCTGGACGGCGGCTTCCACGAGAAGGACTCGTCATCGCTGGCCTTCGAGCTGGCGGCGGCGGCGGCCTTCCGTGAAGCGGCGGCCAAGGCTGGCGCCATCGTGCTGGAGCCCCTGATGGCGGTCGAGGTGCTCACCCCGGCCGACCACCTGGGCGATGTGATTGGCGACCTGTCACGCCGGCGAGGCCACGTCCGTTCGCAAGACGCGCGCGGCAACGCCGCGGTGATCGAAGCGGATGTGCCGCTGAGCGAGATGTTCGGCTACATCGGGCAACTGCGCGCGCTGTCATCGGGCCGGGCGCAGTACTCGATGCACTTCGACCACTACGACGCGGCGCCCACGCGGCTGGCGTCTCACCACTGAGGTTAAGATCGGCCCCATGTTTTTGGTGGGTCGAGGTGGTGAAGATGGGTAGGCGCGTGCTGGTTGTTGATGATCATTCGGACACCGTCGATGCGCTCGTCGACTTGCTGGAGCTGGAAGGCCACGAGGTGCGCTCTGCCGTGACGGCAGAACATGCCCTGGCCTTGGCCGAGCAGTTCGAGCCCCACGTGGTGGTGCTCGACATCGGCCTGCCCAACATGGATGGCTATGAACTGGCCGCCCACCTGCGCTTCAAGGTTGAACCCAGCTGCGTGTTCATCGCGGCCACCGGCAGCGGGGCGCATGCCGACATCCTGCGCAGCAAGAAGGCGGGCTTCGCCGCCCACCTCACCAAGCCCATCAACATCCCCGAGCTGTTGGCCCTGTTGAACCCTGATGACCTGGTGGTGGGCCAGTAGCCGATAGGCCGGCCGATCAGGCCTCGGGCGTGGGCAGGTGTCCCAGGCCGATGCTGGCGCGCTGCTTGGCAAAATGCCGCCCGATGGCGGCCTCCAGGGCGCGCGCCATCTTGCCAGAAGCGCCATGGGTGGCCTGGGCCACGCTGGCGGCATGGCCCGTCACCGCAATGGGCTGCTGGCCAACCAGGCGAGCTTCGATCGTGCAGCGGATGTCGTCGTTGCCGCCCTTGCTGCCGTTCTCGTCGTCCAGGTGCACTTCGATGGTGGTCACATGGTCGGAGAAGCGGTTCAAGGTGTGCTCGACCATGTCGGCCACTTCGGCCTTCAGGGATTCCTGGCTGGTGATCTGGCGCGTGGTGTTGACTTCAATGTGCATGGTGTCTCCTGCTGAACAAGGGTAAGTCCCTTGAGTCGGCAATCACCATGCCCATGTCAAGGCTCGCAGCATCTCGTTACTCAGGCGTCAAGCACCAACTGGCGCGAGGCGGGGTAAGCGGTGCACAGGTACACCGCGTTGCCCAGCGAATTGCCGCTGACTTGGCCTTCGTGCACGGTCAGCTTGCAGGTACCGCACATGCCCTGGCAGCAGCCTGACTCCAGCAGCACGCCGTGGTCCAGCCCCAGCTGCAGCAGCGTCTTGCCCTGGTCCGCTTCGGTCAGGGTGATGCGGGTGTTCAGGTGCTGGAAGAAAACTTCGGCACCGGCGGTTTCAAACGCGGCCCCGGGCGATGCCGATGGCGGCTCGGCCACCACGAAGCGCTCGGTGTGCACACGGGCCAGGTCCACATTCAGGCCACGCAGGTGCTCGATCATCTGCGTCATGAAGCCGGTGGGGCCGCACAGGTAGATGTCGCGGTCAAGCAGGTCGGGGCAGTGCTTTTGCAGTTGCGCCGCATCCAGCCTGGGCGCCAGGCCGGGCAGGCAGACTTCATCGGCGCTCAAGCCGCTCAGCGCGGTGGTCACCTTCAGGCCGTCTTGCGCCCACTGCTGCAAGGTCTCCCAGAAGATCACATCGGAAGCCTGGCGGAACTGCGCCATTACCTGGATGTCGGGGCGCTCGGATTCAGGTTGTGCCAACAGCGCGCTCACCATCGAGTGGCAGGGCGTGATGCCCGAGCCCGCGCACAAGAACAGCACCTTGGCCTGGCCCTGGTGGCAGAAGCGCCCTTGGGGGTGGCCGATTTTCAGGGACATGCCGGCGCGCAGGTGCTGGTGCATCCACTGCGACGCCTGGCCACCTTCCGTTTGCTTGACGGTGATGCTGAAGCGGCCCTTCTGGTCACCAGGCAAGCCCGACAGGCTGTAGTAGCGGCGAACCGTGTCACCGCCGATGGGCAGGAAGACCTCGACGTGCTGGCCGGGTTGGAAGCCGCGCCAGTGCTGGTTGGCGCGCAGCACAAAGGTCTTCACGCCAGGGGCTTCGTCCATGACCTGCTCCACCAGCGCCTTCAGGTCGTAGGTCCACAGGAAACCGTTGAACCAACGGTTGAAGTCGGTCATCGTGTTGCTGACGACGTAGTCCACCCACTCGGGCGCCACGGTGTCCAGCGCCCAGCCATTGACCCGGGCCAAAGCGCGGTCAAGCATGGCGTGCGCCTTCCACCGGATCACCGTTCACATCGGCCTTGGGCGGGAACGAGAACTTCCACATCACCGCCATGTAGTTGCGGATGGCGTGGAACCACGTCGGGTTGCACTTGTAAGGCAGGCCGTGGCGCTTGCACACCTCCTGCACTTCCAGGGCGATGTCCGGGTAATGGCGCGAAGGGATGTCAGGGAAGAGGTGGTGCTCGATCTGGTAGTTCAGGTGGCCCCACAGGATGCTCATGGTGCGGCCGCCCTTGAAGTTCACGCTCGAATCCAGCTGCGTCAGGTACCAGTGCCCTTTGTGCTTGAGGGCATCCTCGGGCTGCAGGGGCTCGGTCAGGTGCGTGGCCTGGATGGTCAGGCTGATCCAATAGTTGTTGATGCCATCGACCAACATGTTGGCCAGCATCACCTTCCAGAAGGAATAGCCGGTGGCCAGCGCCAACAGCGGGAAGAGCGCATATTCCTTGAACATCACGCGGCCGATCGACAACCAGTGGCGGCGCTTGAGCTGCGCCTCCGTCACGCCTGGGTGGTGCACCGGCGCGTAGCCTTCGTTGCCCAGCGGGAATTTTTCTTCGCGGTAGGTTTGGCGAAAGCCCAGGTTCTGCGCGTTGAAGCCGTACAGCACGATGGGATAGGCGATGAACAGGTACATCGGCACCTGCCAGCGGTGCATGCTGTTCCACGGCTGCTTGTCGTTCATGCGCAGGATGCCGTGGTTCAGGTCCGGGTCCATCTCGTACACATTGGTGTGCACGTGGTGCAGGCCGTTGTGTTCGCGGCGCCAGCCTTCTTCGTCAACCGGGGCCTTCCACTTGAAGTTGTGCGAGTGGAACTGCGGGATCTCGGGGAAGCTGTCGTATTGCCCGTGCAGCACGTTGTGCCCGATCTCGATCGATTCGAGGTTGCGGTGCAGCAGGGTGAAGGCCACCCCCAGGCTGAAGGTGATCGGCTCAGGGCTGATCCAGATGAGGCCACGGCCTACCAATTCCGCCAGGCGGGATTTCAGCCGCAGGCCTTTGATGTACTTCACATCGGCAGGGCCCAACTTGGCGCGGTAACGCTGCTTGATGGCTTCAAATTCGGCTTCGATCTGGTCGTACAACGCGGTGCGTTCGGCGCTAAGGGAATTCATGAATGACAGGTAATGCTGAGCTTGCGGGATGGTATCGACTTGCGTTCATCGATCGATGAGCACTTTCCCCACAAAAATGGGTCAATTCCAAGGATGGGCACGGTGATTGCCGACATTTTCTGATTTGGCCGATGTTGGCCGACCCAAACCCCAGGGAGTCGCGATTTTGAGCCTCAATCCGCCATCCCTCGCCGACGAGCACCGCGATATCTTCCTGGGCGAGGGCGAAATGGCCCGATTGATGCGCTCCCACGACTGGTCCCGCACCGCCCTGGGGCCGCCCGCAGAGTGGCCCAACGCCTTGAAAGTGGCGGTTCGCCTGCTGCTCACCTCCCGGTTTGAAATGTGGCTCGGTTGGGGCCCCGACATTGCATTTCTTTACAACGACGCTTACCGCCCCACCCTGGGGATCAAGCATCCCAAATCACTGGCGATGCCCGCCCAAGCCCTGTGGCCAGAGATCTGGCAAGACGTGGCACCGCGGCTCAAGCTGGTGTACGAGCGGGGCGAGGCCACCTGGGACCGCGCCTTGTTGCTGGTGCTGGAGCGCCACGGCTACCCCGAGGAGACGTACCACACCTTCTCGTACAGCCCACTGCTGGGCGACACCGGCCGCGTCGAGGGCGTGTTCTGCGCGGTGACCGAAGAGACGGACCGCGTCATCAACGAACGGCGCTTGGATTCCTTGCGCGAACTGGCCTCGGGGCTGGCGTTCGCCGGCACCCGCGAATCGGTGCTGCAGGCGGCGGAACAGAAGCTGTCAATGAATCAGCGCGACCTGCCCTTCAGCCTGACCTACCTGTTTGCCGAGGATGGCGAGGCGCACCTGGCCTGCAGCACGGGCATCGAGCGCACCCACCCTTGCGCGCCCGAGGTGCTGGCGGTGCAAAACGGCGTGTGGGACCTGAGCGGCATCTGGCGGGGCGAGGTCAGCGAGGTGCTGGACCATTGCGCCGCCGACGACCTGCCCCTGGGCGCCTGGGACCGCCCGCCCAAGGCCGCCGTGGTGGTGCCGTTGATCGGCCAAGGCACCGAAAAACCGCTGGGCGCGATGGTGGTGGGCCTGAACCCCTACCGGCCGTTCGACCAGGACTACCTGGGCTTCGTTCAGTTGCTGGCCGGGCAGCTGGCCTCCAGCTTGGCCAATGCCGCGGCCAACGAGGCCGAACGGCAGCGCGCCCTGGTGCTGGCCGAGGCCGTGCAGCTGCGGCAGGAGGCGACCGAGGCGCTTGGGCGCGCCAATGCCCAACTCACGTCCGAGGTCAAACTGCGCACCGAAGAACGTGATCGGCTGCGTGGCCTGTTCGAGCAGGCGCCCAGCTTCATGTGCCTGTTGCAAGGCCCCGACCATGTCTTCAGCCTGGCCAACGAGGCTTACCTGCATTTGTCAGGGCAACGTGATTTGCTGGGCCGGCCATTGCGTGAAGCCCTCCCCGAGGTCGAGGGGCAAGGTTTTTTCGAGTTGCTGGACAAGGTGTACCAGACCGGCGAGCCGTTCGTGGGCCGCAACCTGGCCGTGCAATTGCAACGGCAACGCACGCCCGGCGCACCGCTGGAAGAACGCTACGTGCACGTCACTTACCAGCCAGTGTTGTCAGCCGATGGCCAGGTGGCGGGCATCTTCGTGGACGGCCACGACGTCACCCATCAAAAGCGTGCCGAAGACGCCTTGCAGCAGCTCAATGGCACGCTGGAGCAACGGGTGGCTCAGCGCACGGCAGAGCTGGCCGAGGCGCTTGACAGGCTGCAGCGCGAATCCGCCGAGCGAGAGGCCGCGCAGGCCGCACTGCGCCAGGCCCAGCGCATGGAATCGCTGGGGGCCTTGACGGGTGGCGTGGCGCACGATTTCAACAACCTGCTGCAGGTCATCAGCGGCAACCTGCAACTCATCTCCAAGTACGTGGTGGGCAATGTGCCGGCCGAAAAGCGTGTGCAGAACGCGCTGGCCGGCGTGGCGCGTGGCTCCAAGTTGGCCTCGCAACTGCTGGCCTTTGGCCGCCGCCAGCCGCTTGAGCCCAAGGTGGTTAACATCGGCCGCTTCATCAAGTCCATGGACGACATGCTTCACCGTGCGCTGGGCGAAGAGGTCGAGGTGGAGACGGTCATCTCTGGCGGGTTGTGGAACACGCTGATTGATCCAGGCCAAATCGAAAATGCGCTGCTCAACCTGGCCATCAATGCCCGCGATGCGATGAACGGCCAAGGCCGCCTGACCATCGAGGCCGGCAACGCGATGCTCGATGACGAATACGCCCGGGTGCACGATGACCTGCAGCCAGGCCAGTACGTGATGGTGGCCGTGACGGACACAGGCACCGGCATCCCACCCGAGATCATCGAGCGGGTTTTCGAGCCCTTCTTCAGCACCAAGCCGGAAGGCAAAGGCACCGGCCTGGGCCTGTCGATGGTGTATGGCTTCGTCAAGCAATCGGGCGGGCACATCAAGGTCTACAGCGAGGTGGGTGAAGGCACCACCATCAAGCTCTACCTGCCGCGGGTGATGCAGGCCGAGGACATCCTGGCCGACACCGCCAGCGTGCCAGCCACTGGCGGCCACGAAACGATCCTGGTGGTCGAGGATGACGAGGACGTGCGCGAAACAGTGGTGGCCATCCTGGCCGACCTGGGCTACCGCGTGCTCAAGGCCCGGGACGCGACGAGCGCGCTCAGCGTCATCGACAGCGGCATGCCCATCGATGTGCTGTTCACCGACGTGGTCATGCCCGGCCCCTTGCGCAGCCCCGAGCTGGCGCGCAAGGCGCGCGAACGCCTGCCCCATGTGGCGGTGCTGTTCACCTCGGGCTACACCGAGAACGCGATCGTGCACGGCGGCAGGCTGGACCCGGGGGTAGAGCTCCTGTCCAAGCCCTATGCACGCGAAGCGCTGGCGCGAAAGATCCGCCATGTGATCGGCAACCAGGCGCAGCGGAAGCTGGCATTGGAGCCAAGGTTGCCCACCGGCATGGGTGCCCCCGACGGGCGCTCTTTGCGGATCCTGGTGGTGGAGGACGACGAGGCCATCCGCGGCAGCACGGCCGAGATGCTGGTGGAACAAGGCCACCTGGTGGTCGAGGCTTCGGACGCCGCTTCAGCGCTGCGCACCCTGGCCGCCGCCCCCATCGACGTGCTGTTGACCGACCATGGCTTGCCGGGCTTGTCCGGTGCCGCACTGGCCCAGCAGGCCCTGGCACGCTGGCCAGCGCTGCGCCTGATCTTCATCACGGGCGACCGCGCCGGCCCGGCCTCGGCCGATTGGCCCCACGCCGTGATCCTGGAAAAACCGTATCAGGCGGAAGACCTGGGCAAGGCCCTGCTGGGGGTCCAGGCCGGCCGGGCTTGAGCACCCCGGTCAGCTGGAGTGCGCGTGGCCTGAGCCTTCCTGCTCTTGCAGGTATTCGGCGACGTCGTGGGCGTGGTCTCCCACTTCGTCGATGGCGTTTTTCAGCACCTCGCGCGAGATGCCGAACTTGCGCGTCCAGTGGCTGACCTCGTAGTCCTCGTGGAAGTTGATGCGCAGGCGGTCACTGCCGCCGCGGCTGTGGGTGTTGTCGCTCATGGTGGTTCTCCTTTGGATGACCCATCCCCGGCAAACACCGTTCCCGCATCACATGGACCGCAAGCGCCGCGCGGCCACGAAGGCCAGGGCGACCAAGGCGCCCGCGAACGCGACGACCGCGGGCCAGCCGCCTTCGGCCCAGAACCACCCGCCCACCGAACCCATCACGCTGGAGCCCAGGTAGTAGGCCCACAGGTACAGCGATGCCGCGTGGCCTTTGTGGCCCTGTGCCAGGCGCCCCACCCAGCCGCTGGCCACGGCGTGGGCGATGAAGAAGCCCATCGTGAGGGCCACGACGCCCGCGATCACGCACCACAGCGTACGCGAAAGGGTGAGCGCCAGGCCCAAGGCCGTGATCCCGATGCCCGCGCTCATGACCGGGCTGCGGCCCAAGCGGTCGGCCAAAGCGCCGCCCGCAGACGAGGCCGCGATGCCAAACAGGTAGGCCATGAAGACCAAGCTGATGGCCGTCTGGCTCAGGCCAAACGGTGCCGCCATCAGCCTGAAACCCACGTAGTTGTAGACCGTGACGAAGGCGCCCATCATCAGGAAAGCCACACCGAACAACAGCGGCAGGCCGGGGTGGCGCAAGTGCTTGGCCCAGGCCCTGGCGTGGTAGCCCGGGTCAAAGCCAGGGCGGCGCACGAAGTGGCTGGAGGGCGGCAGCAGCGCGATGAAACCCACCGCGGCCACCAGGCCGGCCACGCCCACGGTGCCCATGGCCATGCGCCACGAGGTCCATTCGGTGAGCACACCGATGCCCACGCGGCCGACCATGCCGCCAAAGGCGGTGCCACTAACGTACAAACCCATCGCCAGGCCCAGGCCCTTGGGGTGCATCTCTTCGGCCAGGTAGGCCATGGCCACGGCGGGCACGCCCCCCAGCAGCAAGCCTTCCAGGGCACGGGCCACCAACAGGGCGTGCCAATCGGGCACCAGCGCGGCCACGATGTTCAGGCAGGCGGCCGCGCAGATGGAGGCGAACATGAGCCCGCGTCGACCCAGCACTTCCGACACCGCACCCGCGAACAAGATGGCCACCGCCAGGAAGCCCGTGGACAGCGACAGGGCCAGCGAGCTTTCGGCCGGGCTCACCTGGAAGTCGTGGGCAAAGGCCGGCAGCAAAGGCTGCACGCAGTAAAGCAGTGAGAAGCTGGCAAACCCGGCCAGGAAAAGCGCCCAGCTGATCTTGCGGTAGGCCGGCGAGCCGCGCTGGGCGCGCGTGTCCAGGTCAAGCGCAAGGGTGGGTTCAGAATGGATCGGCACGGTGGGCATCATGCCCCGAGCGGTTCAACCTTGCCGGGGCAAGGCCAGGCGGGCCTGCAAGCCGCCTTCCGGGCGGTTGTGCAAACTCAGGGTGGCGCCCAGGGCGCCGCTCAGCCGGTGTGCGATGGCCAAGCCCAGGCCGCTGCCCCCGGTGTCGCGGTTGCGCGAGGCCTCGACGCGGTAAAAAGGCTGCAGGACGGCCAGAAGTTGGTCGTCGGGCATGCCGGGGCCTGCGTCCAGGATGTCGATGAACAGCACTGCGTTGGACTGGCTCGCCACCACCTGCGCCTCGCCCGCGAACTTCAAGGCGTTGTCCACCAGGTTCATGACGATGCGCTTGAGGGCTTGGGGGCGTGTGTTCAGGGTGAGGTTGTCGGGGCCCAGCAGTTCAACCTGGCGGGCCGCGTCACGGTAGTCGCACACCAGGCCATCCAGCAAAGCGTGCAGATCGACGGATTGCATTGGCTCCAGGGCAGCGTGCGCGGTGCGGGCGTAGGCCAGGCCCTCTTCCACCAGGTGCTGCATGTCCATCAGATCGGCCTGCAGCTTGTCGCGCAGGGCTTCATCGGGCATCAGGTCGGTGCGCACGCGCATGCGGGTGATGGGGGTCTGCAGATCATGCGACACGGCAGCGAGGATCTGCAGGCGCTCGGCCAGGTGCGCGGCGATGCGCCGCTGCATGGTGTTGAACGCGGCGATGGCACGGCGCACTTCCGCGGGCCCCCGCTCGGGCAGCTCGGCCGCCTGCGGGTCGTCGCCCAGGCGGCTGGCGGCGCTGGCCAGATCGCTCAGGGGCCGCGTGGCCACGCGCACGCCCCACCACACACAGCCGCCCACCACGGCCAGTTGGAGCGCCAGCAACAAGGCCGTGGTGGTGCTGACCATCTTGCGGGGCGTCATCAGGTGCAGGGTCAAGGGCACGCCATCGGCCAGGCGCAGGCTGAACACCGTGCGGGCAGGGTCTTCCACGCCCACGCCCAGCACGCGGCCGGGGCCCAGTTCAGCGTTCAAACTGGCGGCCAGTGTTTGCGCGATGCCAGCGGCATCGGCCCGCTGGCGCAAGGCGGGCTCATCCAGCGTGAAGCGGTAATTGGGCCGCTGCAGCTTGCGCAACCACGCCGCCCGCTCGGCCGCGGGCAGCCGGTCAAGCATGGCCACTGACGAGACAACATCGCGGCCCACATAGGCCAGCATCATCGACTCGGCCAGGTTGGCGCGCTCGCGCATCACCGACCAGAACGACAGGGCATAAGCCGCCGTCAAACCGGCCAGCAGAATGGCAGCCACCCGGCCGAACAAGGAGCGCGGCCACAGGCTCATGGACTGCCTTTCACGTGCTCGCGCACTTCTGCGCAGAACACATAGCCTTCACTGCGCACGGTCTTGATGTAGCGGGGCTCGCGCGAGCCATCGCGCAGCCGTTGGCGCAAGCGGCTGATGAGCAGGTCGATGGAGCGGTCGAACGGGTCGGCATCGCGGCCCTGCGTCAGGTTCAACAGTTGGTCGCGGCTGAGCACGCGCTGGGCATGCTCCATCAGCACACGCAACAGGCGGTACTCGCCGCCGGTGAGCAAGACCAATGTGCCTTGTCCATCCACCAGGTGGCGGGCGGTGGTGTCCAGCAGCCAATCGCCGAACGCCAGCCACCGGGCCTGCTGCACGGGCCGCAAGTTGGGGGGCAACATGCGGGTGCGGCGCAGCACCGAGCGGATGCGGGCCAGCAACTCACGCGTGGCAAAGGGCTTGGTCAGGTAGTCGTCCGCGCCCATCTCCAGGCCCAGCACGCGATCGGCCTCCTCACTGCGCGCGGTCAGCATCAACACGGGGATCTGCACCGCGTCGCGGGCCCGCAGGTCGCGGCACAAGGCCAGGCCATCTTCGCCGGGCAGCATCACGTCCAGCACGATCAAATCGACCCGGGCGGTGGCCAGCACCTGGCGCATCTCTCGCGCATCGCAAGCGGTGCTCACGCGGTAACCACTGCCTTGCAGGTACTCGCTCAGCAGCATCAGCAACTGGCGGTCGTCATCCACCAACAGCAAGTGATCTTGTTCTTCCATGGCGACACCATAAGGTCAATTCAGGCCGCTTTGAGGGCCGCACCACCCAGAGTTTTGTATCGCAGTTTGTCTGCAAGGGCCGGGGACAACTCGGCTTGCAAATCAGGCGGGCCCATACACGCCCTGGTGCGCCGGTCCACCTGTAATGGCCAGATCGTTCACACCATCACAGGAGCTATCCCATGCGCACATCCACCTTGATCGCCGCCACCCTGCTGTGCCTGAGCAGCTGGTCCGTCCACGCCGCCACGGCCGACCCGCAGGGCCGCTGGATCACGGCCAGCGGCAACCTGGAGGTGGAGGTGGCGCCCTGCGGCCAGGCCTTGTGCGGCACCGCCACCCGCGTGCTGGCCAACCGGTCGATGAGCCCCGGAGGTGACGCGATGGACCCGGTCGACCGGCGACCCGCACTGGGCATGACGATTCTGAGCGACTTCCGGCCCGATGACGGTGAGCCCTCGCAATGGCATGGGCAGATCTACAACCGAGAAAACGGCAAGACCTACCGGTGCCAGATGTCCATGGGACCACAAGGCGAGTTGGTGCTGCGGCCGTACATCGGCCTGCCGCTGTTCGGCAAGACGCAGGTCTGGCACCGGGTGCAACCATGATGACCGCCTCGTCATGGCCACTGGCCTTCGCGGGGCTGGCCGGCGTGGCCACCGTCGCCAGCCCGTGTGTGCTGCCGGTGCTGCCCTTGTTGCTGGGGGTGTCGGCCAGCGGCACAGACCGCGCTCGCCCGGTCTTCATCATCGTTGGCTTTGTACTGAGCTTTGTCGCGGTGGCCTTGCTCTTTGGTGCCTCTACCCGGGTGCTGGGCCTCACGCCCGAATCGGTGCGGGTGGCCGCGGCGTGCGGCATGCTGCTGGCCGGCCTGCTGATGATTTGGCCCGAACTGGGCGAGCGTGTCATGGCGCCGCTGGGCCGCGTGGCCAATATGGCGCAAGGCTGGGGTGGGCAAGCCACGCCTACCCCACTGGGAGGATTGCTGCTGGGCGCCACACTGGGGGCCTTGTGGACGCCTTGCGCAGGCCCGGTGCTGGCGTCGGTGTTGGCCCTGGTGGCCAGCCAGGCCTCCACCGAGCAAACGGCGCCCTTGCTGTTGTCGTACGCGGCCGGGGCCGGCCTGCCAATGCTGGCCATCGCCTACGGTGGGCAGGCGATGACGGGCAAAGTGCGCTTCTTCAGCCGCCACGCCGCCCGCTTCAGGCAAGTCTGCGGTGTGCTCGTGGTGGTCTCGGCCCTGGCCATGGCCGGGCAACTGGACGCGCAGGCCAGCGCCTGGTTGAGCCAAGCCTGGACAAGCCAGGCTGAGCCCACACCGGCCACACCGCCCACCGCCAGCACCGCGCCCGAACTCACCGGCATCCACCAGTGGCTCAACAGCCCACCGCTCAGCATGAAGGCGCTGCGAGGCAAGGTGGTGCTGGTTGATTTCTGGACGCACGCCTGCGTCAACTGCGTGCGCACCCTGCCCCATGTGCAGCGCTGGCATGAACGCTATGCCGGACAAGGCCTGGTGGTGGTGGGGGTTCACACGCCCGAGTTCGCGTTCGAGCGCTCGACCGACAGCGTGCAGCGGGCCATCCGGCGCCATGGGCTGACCTACCCCGTGGCCCAGGACAACCGCTACCAGACCTGGAACGCCTATGCCAACCAGTACTGGCCCGCCATCTACCTGGTCGACCGGCAAGGCCGCATCGTGTTCACCCATTTTGGCGAAGGCGATGAGGCCGCGATTGAACAACGCATCCAGCAACTGCTGGCCGCGCCGCGAGCCTAGGGTGTGACGTGCTGGCGGTGCCAGATGCCCACCGTGTCATTGGCAATGACCTGCTCTTCATCGGTGGGCACCACCAGCACAGTCACGCTGCTGCCTGGTGCGCTGATCACCACATCATGTTGCTCGTTGGCCTGTGGATCAAGGCGCACGCCCAGCCAAGCCAGGTGCTCGGCCACCGCCGCCCTCACCTGGGGCTGGTGCTCGCCAATGCCGGCCGTGAAGACCAGCGCGTCCAGTCCCTTCAAGGAGGTGGCCAGGCGGGCCACTTCGCCAGCGATGCGCAAGGCGAACAAGGCCAGTGCCTCGCGCGCTGCGGGTTGCTCGCTGGCCTGCAACTGGCGGGCATCGGCACTGATGCCCGACACGCCGAGCAGGCCGGACCGGTGGTAGAGCAGGTCTTCCACCTCGGCCAGGCTCAGGCCGCCCGGGCCCATGAGGTGCAGCAGCACGCCGGGGTCGAGCGCCCCGCAACGGGTGGCCATGGGCACGCCGTCCAGCGTGGAGAACCCCATGCTGGTGTCCTGGCTGATCCCATCGTCCAGGGCGCACAAACTGGCCCCACTGCCCAGATGGGCCACCACGACCTTGCCCCGCTTCAAGGCTGGAAAGCGGCGGGCCAATTCACCGGAAACGTAGTGGTACGACAAGCCATGGAAGCCATAGCGCTTGACCCCTTGGTCAAAGAACGCGCGCGGGATGGCGAAGCGCCGCACCAGATCGGTTTGCGAGCGGTGGAACGCGGTGTCAAACGAGGCCGTCTGCAGCAAGCCGGGCCGCAGGTGGCGGATGGCCTGGATCAAGCGCACGCCCTGGGGTTGGTGCAATGGCGCCAAGGGCACCAACTCGGCCATGGCCGCCAGCGTGGCATCGTCGACGGCCACGGGCCCGTCAAAGCGGTCCCCACCATGCACGATGCGGTGGCCCACCGACACCAGGTCATCCAGCTTGAAATGCGAGGAGAACCAACCCAAGGTCTCATCAAGCACCTCGTGCAGGTCTTCCGTGGGCTGGGCCTTGAGCACGATGTCTTGTGATGGGCCGGTGCCAGACACCTTCAGCCGCAAAGGCCGCGCGCGCAAATCGATCACGCCCTTGCCAATCGGGGTGGCTTGCCCATCGAGCACGCTGAACAGGCCCATCTTGATGGACGACGAGCCGGCGTTGACGGTGAGCACCAAGGGTTGTCGGCCCATGTTCAAACCACTTTGGCTTGCTTGCGCTCGGACACCAGCTTGGCCAGCGCGGCCGAGGCCAGGCGCACGCGCAGGCTGTCTGAACGGCTGGTCAGGATGATGGGCAGCCGGGCGCCCAGCACCAGGCCCGCCGCATCCGCCCCGGCAAAGTACATCAGCTGCTTGGCCAATATGTTGCCCGCCTCCAGATCGGGCACCAGCAGGATGTCGGCCTGGCCCGCCACCGGCGAGCTGATGCCCTTGGTGTGGGCCGCCGCTAGGCTGATGGCGTTGTCGAAAGCCAGCGGGCCATCGACCAAGGCGCCTGTGATCTGGCCGCGTGCGGCCATCACGGTCAGGGCCGCGGCATCCAGCGTGGTGGGCATCTTGGCGTTGACCGTTTCCACGGCCGCCAGCACCGCCACACGGGGTTGCTCGATGCCCAGCAGGTGCAACAGGTCGATC
>PNKV01000020.1 GCA_013822685.1 Leptothrix sp. (in: b-proteobacteria) | reverse complement strand
GAGCCTATGGATGACATGTGGTCGGTTGATCCGCAGGGCTCGGCCTTACCTCACAGGCCGAGCATTTCATGGTTGATCAACTCTACACCACGGCCCCGGAGTTGGGATCGTTGGGATCGACCTCTTTCTTGGTGCTTTTCATGAGGTCTTCACGGGTCACGCCCAACCACATCGCAATCGCCGCCGCCACGAAGACGGACGAATAGATGCCAAACAGGATGCCGATGGTCAGGGCCACTGCAAAGTAATGCAAAGTGGGGCCGCCGAACAACAGCATGGACACCACCATCATCTGGGTCGAACCGTGCGTGATGATGGTGCGGCTCATGGTGCTGGTGATGGCGTGGTCGATGACCTGGGCCGTGCTCAGCTTGCGGTAGCGGCGGAAGGTTTCTCGGATCCGGTCGAAGATCACGACCGATTCGTTGACCGAGTAGCCCAGCACCGCGAGTACCGCGGCCAGCACCGACAGCGAGAACTCCCACTGGAAGTAGGCGAAGAAGCCCAGGATGATGATCACGTCGTGCAGGTTGGCGATGATGGCCGCGACCGAGAACTTCCACTCGAAGCGGATGGCCAGGTAGATCATGATGCCCAGCACCGACACACCCAGCGCCAGGGCGCCGTCACGGGCCAGTTCACTGCCCACTTGCGGTCCGACGAACTCGCTGCGCTGCAGGGTCAGGCTGGTCTGGCCACCGGCCTGGCAGGCCTTGGTGGACGATGAGTGGCTTGGCGTGGGCGCCAGCATGGTGACTGCGCCCTTTTCGGCGGCGCACAAGGTGCCGAACACCTTGTCCACCACCTCGGCCTGCTTCAGGCTGCCCCGCAAAGGCAGGCGGATCAGCACATCGCGCGAGGTGCCGAAGTTCTGCACCTGCACTTCGCCATAACCCAGCGCATCCACGGTGCGGCGCACTTTTTCAAGGTCGGCGCTCTGGGCGTATTGCACTTCGATGACCGAACCGCCGGTGAACTCGATCGACAGGTGCAGGCCGCGGGTGACCAGGAAGAACACCGCGGCGGCGAAAGTCAGGAACGAAACAATGTTGAAAATCAGCGCATGCCGCATGAACGGGATGTCGCGCTTGATGCGGAAAAATTCCATGGCGAGTGTCCTTCAGGGGGTGCGGGGGGTCATTGGTCCACGGTGTCGACGTCGGTCGACAGGGCGCCTGGCTTGGCAGCGGCCTTCCAGACCTGACCGATGGACACGCTCTTGAGCTTTTTCTTGCGGCCATACCAGAGGTTGACCAGCCCGCGCGAGAAGAACACGGCCGAGAACATCGAAGTGAGGATGCCCAGGCAGTGCACCACGGCAAAGCCCTTGACGGGGCCCGAGCCGAACATCAGCAGCGCCACGCCCACAATCATGGTGGTGACGTTGGAGTCAAGAATGGTGGCCCAGGCATGCTCGTAGCCGGCCTGGATGGCCGACTGCGGCGCCGCGCCATTGCGCAACTCTTCGCGCACCCGCTCGTTGATCAGCACGTTGGCGTCAATGGCCATGCCCAGCGTCAAGGCGATGGCCGCGATGCCTGGCAAGGTCAAGGTGGCCTGCAGCATGGACAGCACCGCCACCAGCAGCAACAGGTTCACCGCCAGCGCCAGGGTCGAGAACACGCCAAACAAGAGGTAGTAGGCGACCATGAAGACCGCGATGGCGGCAAAGCCATACATCAGGCTCTTGAAGCCCTGGTCGATGTTGGCGGCGCCCAGGCTGGGGCCCACGGTGCGCTCTTCGATGATTTCCATGGGCGCGGCCAGCGAACCGGCGCGCAGCAACAGCGCCGTGTCGGCGGCTTCGTCGCCCTGCATGCTGCCCGAGATCTGCACGCGGCCACCCGAGATTTCAGAGCGGATGACCGGGGCCGTCACGACCTCGCCCTTGCCCTTTTCGAACAGGATGATGGCCATGCGCTTGCCGATGCTCTCGCGGGTCACGTCCTTGAAGATGCGGGCACCCCGGGCGTCCAGCGTCAGGTGCACGGCGGCTTCCTGATTTTCGTCAAAGCCGGGCTGCGCGTCGGTCAGATTGTCACCGGTCAGCACCACCTGGCGCTTGACAATGACGGGCACGCCTTGGCGGTCGGAGAACTTTTCAGTGCCAAAGGGCACGGTGCCGCCAGCCAAGGCCGCGTGGGCCTCGGTGCTGTCGTCCACCATGCGCACTTCCAGTGTCGCCGTGCGGCCGATGATGTCCTTGGCCTTGGCCGTGTCCTGCACGCCGGGCAACTGCACCACCACGCGGTCCAGGCCTTGCTGCTGGATGATGGGCTCGGACACGCCGAGTTCATTGATCCGGTTGTGCAGGGTGGTGATGTTCTGCTTGAGCGCGTTTTCCTGGATGGTGCGCTCGGACTGGGGCTTGAGCTGGCCGACCAGCGTCAGGGTGCCCGTGCCATCGCTGTCCGTGCCGTCGGTCCATTGCAGGTCGGCCAGGCTGTCGTTCAGCACATTGCGCGCGGCCTTGCGGCCGGCATCGTCGTTGAAGCGCACGGTGACGACCTGGTCATCACGGCGGATACCGCTGTGGCGGATGTCCTTGTCGCGCAGCAGGCTGCGGATGTCGCCCGTCAGGCTTTCGATCTTCTGCGTGAGCGCGCCCTTCATGTCGACCTGCATGAGGAAGTGCACGCCGCCGCGCAAGTCCAGGCCCAGGAACATGGGGTTGGCGTGCAGGGTGCGCAGCCAGTGGGGTGAACGCGACACCAGGTTCAGCGCCACGATGTAGCGCTCATCCTCGGGATCGGGGTTGAAGGTGCGGCCGAGCACATCGCGCGCCTTCAGCTGGGTGTCGGTGTCGGCGAACCGCGCCTTGATGGAATTGCCGTCGAACTCGACAAAGTCAGCGGCGATGTTGGCCTGCTTGAGCGCGGCCTCCACCTTCGCGAGCGAGTCGGCGTCGAGCTTGACCGTGGACTTGCCACTGGACAGTTGCACGGCCGGCGCCTCGCCAAAGAAGTTTGGCAAGGTGTAGATCAGACCCACCAGCAAGGCGATGGCGATGATCAGGTGCTTCCACCAGGGGTAGCGGTTCATGGTTGAAATCCTGCGATTTATTTACTTGTAGCTGCCCTTGGGCAAGACCTGGACGATGGCCGAGCGCTGCACTTGCAGCTCCACGCCATTGGCCACTTCAACCGTGGCGAAGGTCTCGCCCAGCTTGCTGATCTTGCCGATCACGCCGCCTTGCGTGACGACTTCGTCGCCCTTGGCCAGGCTGTCCAGCATGGCCTTGGTCTCTTTCTGGCGCTTCATCTGGGGGCGGATCATGACGAAGTACAAGACCACGATCATCACGATCGGCAGCAGCATGCTGTTGAGCAGTCCTGCGGGACCGCTGGCGGCCGGGGCCGCGGCTTGGGCGAAAGCGTCGGAAATGAACACGGTGAAAATCCTTCAAACATACGGCCACCAAGGCGGGGCCAAATCCGTTCGATTGTATGCCGTGGGGGTGGGCCCCTTTCAGAGCACGTACTTGACCAGCGGATGCCCTGTGAAAGCACGGTAAACGCCGTCCAGGTGTTCGCGGCTGGTGGCGTTGATGGTGATGGTCAGGCCCATGTACTTGCCGCCACTGCTGGGGCGCAACTCCAGGGTCTTGGCGTCAAAGCTGGGATCGTGGTGCACCGCCAGCGCCACCATGGTTTCCACGAAAGGTGGTTCGTGCAGGCCCATCACCTTGATCGGGAAGGCGCAGGGGTATTGGATCAGGGACTGGTCGTGTGGGATTTCTTCATTCATGCGGATACTCCTTGCTCACAGCTTCATTCACTTGACGCCCAGGCGGATGGCGTCCCAAAGGCGGCCGAACCAGCCAGCGCCGGGCACGGCGTCCAAGGTGGTCAAGGGCACATCCTGCCAGGGTTGGCCGGCCAAAGTGATCTTGAGCGTGCCCACCGTCTGGCCCTGCGTCAAGGGGGCCAGCAGCGGATCATTGCGGGCGACGGTGGCTTTCAGGCCAGCCGCCTGACCCCGGGGCACCACCACCGTCACGGGGCTGACGCGCCCCAACCTCACGCTGGACGATTGGCCCTTCCAGACCGGCGCCGTGGTCACCGCCTGCTTGGCGTCGAACAGCTTGACCATGTCGAAAGCGCCGTAGCCCCAGTTCAGCAGCTTCTGGCTTTCATTGGCGCGAATTTCGGGCGAGGTGGCGCCGATCACCACACTCACCAAGCGGCGGGGCCCGGCGGGCGTGAGGCGCTGGGCCGTGGCGATCAGGCAATAGCCAGAGGCGTCGGTGAAGCTGGTCTTCAGGCCATCGACCGTGGGGTCGCGCCACAGCAGCAGGTTGCGGTTGGGCTGGCGGATGCCGCCCAGGGTGAACTCCTTGCTGGCGTAGTACGGCAGGGCCTGCGGGTAATCGGCGACCAGGCGCAGCGCAATGGCAGACAGTTCGCGGGCCGTGCTGCGGTGCCCTGGCGCGGTCTGCCCCTCCGGGTTCTTGAAGGTGGTGGCCTTCAGGCCAAAAGCCTGGGCCTGGCGGTTCATCAGCACCACGAAATTCTCGACCGTGCCGCCCACGGCCTCGGCCAGGGCCACGCTGGCGTCGTTGCCGCTTTGCACGATCATGCCGCGCAGCAGGTCATCGACCTTGACGCGGCTGTTGGCCGTCAGGAAGCTGCGCGAGGTGCCGGTGATGCCTGTGCGCCAGGCGCGCTCGGACACGCGCACTTCTTGCGCCAGGGCCAGCTTGCCCGACTGCACCGCCTGGAACACCAGGTAGGCGGTCATCAGCTTGGTCAGGGACGCGGGCTCGATGGGCTGGTCGGCATTGCGGGCGGCCAAAGTCTGCTGGCTGCTCAAGTCTTGCAACACGAAGGCGCGCGCGGCCAGCTCGGGCGGCAGCGGCATGGCGGCGGATGGCGCAACAAACGGGAAAACCGGCGCCGCGGCATTCGATTGAGACCAGGCGGGAAGCGCGAGGAGGCTGCAAGCGCCGATCAGCGCGGCCAGCAGACTGCGGCGGGACAATGAGAACGACATGGGATCAGACAGGTGAGGCCAATCAGCGCGAGGTGCCACGCAAGTGGCGCAGCACCCGATCGCGCAAGACGCCGAGTTGACCATGGAAAAAATGCCCCACGCCGGGCACCACGGTGACCGGCAAGGCTTGGGGACGCGCCCACTCCAGCACGCTGGCCATGGACACGACGTCGTCCTGCTCCCCCTGAACCACCAAGGTGTGGGCCGGCACATTGGGCACGCCATAGCGGGTGGCCGGGCTGACCAGCACCAGCTCGCTTGGGGCCTCGGGCAGCCGTGCACTGGCGCTGGCGGCGATGAAGCCGCCGAAGGAAAAACCCGCCAGCGCGACAGGCAGGCTTTGCACGGCCGGGTCGGTGCGGTGGTGGGCCAGCACGGCCAGCAGGTCATCGACCTCGCCCACGCCCTCGTTCCAGGCGCCTTCGGACTGGCCGATGCCCCGGAAGTTGAAGCGCACGGCCCGCCAGCCCGCCAGCACAAACGCTTTCGACAGGGTGTGGACCACCTTGTTGTCCATGGTGCCGCCCATCTGCGGATGCGGGTGCGCGATCACGGCCAGGCCGATGGGCGCGGTGGCCGGGTCTTCGAGCACGACCTCGATCAAGCCGGCCGGGCCGTCAATGGTGGTGGAGTCAGGGCGTCCGATCATGGCTTTGCTTTGGCGCGCTGCGGGTTCAACGGCCCACGTCTGGTGGCAGCACCAGACGCTCAACGACCTGGCCTTTGACCAAGTGCGACTCGACGATCTCTTCGATGTCGGATTTGTCGACAAAGGTGTACCAGGTGCCTTCGGGGTAGACCACGGCGACCGGGCCGCCCGCACAGCGGTCCAGGCAGCCCGCCTTGTTGACGCGCACCTGGCCGGGGCCGTTCAAGCCGGCGTTTTTCACCAGCTTTTTGCAGTGGTCGAAGCCGTCCTGGGCACCGTGGTCGCCGCAAGAGCTTTCACCGTTGATGCGCTGGTTGAGGCAGAAAAAGATATGGCGTTCGTAGTACATGGCATTCAATCCAAGGGTGTCAATCCAGAGGCTCTTCACTGGGCTCGTCCCAGGGCGAGGACATCTGGCTCATGCCTTCGTCCAGCTTGGGGCCGGCCCAGTCCGAGAACTTGCCAACGTAAGTGGTGGCCGTGGTGTCATCGGCGTAGGCGATCATGACGATGGCCAGGTCCGCCAAGCGCGACACCTGCAAGACATCGCCCGTCTTGGCGTGGTCGGCCAGGCAGGTCTCAGGATTGAACGCTTTCAGGGTGATCCGTTCAATCTGCTGCCCAAAAATCTTGACGACCTTGACCATGCCATGCTCCGAAGGGGTGAGGGGTGGGTTAACGATTTTGCACGCGGTTCATTGCGACTCGGTGGCGGCCACTTCATGCCGGCCCTCGCGCCCCACAATGCGGCTGATCAGCCAGGCCATGGCCACATAAGGCCACAGGATGCCAAACCAGCGCGACAGGCCGTGGAAGCGGATGAAGCGCCCATGCTCCCACGATTCCAGGGCCAGGGCGTAATAAGGGTCGGGCGGCACCTGGTGCACCAGGACGATGAGCCCGGCCAGCGTCGCCACGCCCAGGCCGGCACTGATGGTGCGGCTGCGCTCCAGCAACAAGGTGCCACCCAGCGCCCCCACCAGCAGGCCGGTGACGGTGGGCACGCTCATCCAGGTCAGGGCATGGTCAGGCCCAAAGTTCATGGCGGTGGACAGCGCCGTGGCCCCCACCCCCATCACCACGGCGCCCACCAGCAAGAAGACGCGGGTGCTGCGCGGGCGGGCCAAGGCGCAAGCCACGCACATGGGCGCCAGCAGCCCCAGGGCAACAGTGATGGCCTCGCGGGCGGGCACCCACAAGGAGTCAGGGTCGGCAGAAATGTTGTCGGTCCACAAGCTCAACGGGTCGGCGGGCAGCACCCACTCCTGCCAGGGCGTGTCGCGGGTCAGCTCCATCAGGCCGATCAGCAAGTGCGGGAGGAACTGCCCCTCGCCCAGGGGCAGCGGCGGCGGGAACAGCAGGCCCAGCGGCCACATCCAGATCAGGGCCAGGCCAAAACCGGCCTGGGGGATGAACCAGCGCTCGCGCAAGCGGTGCCACACATCCACCAGGCCCAGCGCATTGAGGGTGACGGCGGCCAGGGCGCCCCACGCCATGCCCAATGTGTTGAGCGCCCAGTCAGAGATGGACGGCACGCGGTTGGGCACGGTGAACTGGGCCAGCTCCAGCAGGTAGGACAAGGCCGAGCCCGACAGCAAGGCCAGCACCGCCGACAGGAAAGCGCCCCGCCCGCTGCGCAGGTGCGCCACCGTCAGGATCAGGCCCAGGGGCAGGTAGCCCAGCAGGTTGGCCACCAGGTCGGAGGGCACCTCGTGGGACTGCTTGGGCAGCTCCCAGGTGAAGACATGCCGGTCGGGCCAATGCCACCCCGTCAAGGGGAACAAAGTAGCGTAGGCGATCAGGGCCACCGCCACCCAGGTGAGGGGCCAGGCGGTGCTGCGGTGCAAAGACATCAGCAGGCCTTGCGGAGGCACGGGCTCAGAAGGGCTTGACCACCACGAGGATGACGATGAGCGCGAAGACCAGCACCGACACCTCGTTGAACACCCGCAGCCACTTGTGCGTGCGCCGATTGCTGAGCTGCTCGAACTCGCGCAGGATCTTGCGGCAGACGTGGTGGTAGCCAATGGCGCCGATCACGAGCAGCAGCTTGGCGTGCATCCAGCCATTGCCGGGGCCTCTGCCAATGCCGTAAAACAGCCAAAGCACCAGGCCCAAGACCACCGCCGGGATCATGAGCAAGGACATGAAGCGGTAGAGCTTGCGCGCCATGAGCAGCAGGCGCTCGCGCTCGGCGTGGCTGTCGCCGGGCACCATGGCCAGGTTGACGAACAAACGTGGCAGGTAGAACAGGCCGGCAAACCAGCTGACGACGAAAACTATGTGGAAGGCTTTGATCCAGAGCATGGTTGATTATGGCCAGCGCGGGGATCGATTGCGGCGGCGCAACATGGCCGGCACAAAAAAAAAGAGCCCCGGCATGGCCGGGGCTGTGGAAGCCTTAACGCTGTCATCACGGTAAGGCACCTGCTCAGGGAGGAAAAGCAGGGAATGAAGGCCTTGCGGCGTATCATTCAGGATCGATTATAGAGGGCTTGCCGGGCCATGTCTCTAGCCCATGTCCGTAAACCCGGTATTGCGACCGGTTTTTTTGTTTTCTTTGCATTCCTTCACACGGTTTTCACACTTCATCCGGCATGAGTTTTTTGCACCACTTTCCGCAGCACCGCCCTCGCCGCTTGCGCCGTGATGACTTCACGCGCCGCATGGTCAGAGAGCATGCACTCACTTCCGCCGACCTGATCTACCCCGTCTTCGTGTTGGATCAAGACGACGGCGTGCAGGAGATTGCCTCCATGCCGGGCGTGCAACGCCTGAGCCGAGGCGCCTTGTGGGCCCAGGCCGAGCAGTGCGTGAAACTGGGCATCCCGGTGATGGCCTTGTTCCCGGTGATCGACCTGGCGCTGAAAACGCCCGACGGCCAGGAGGCCCTGAACCCCGAAGGCCTGGTGCCGCGCACGGTGCGCGAGTTGAAGCGGCGCTTTCCCGAGCTGGGCGTGATGACGGACGTGGCCCTGGACCCCTTCACCACCCATGGCCAGGATGGCCTGCTGGATGACACCGGCTACATCCTGAACGACGAAACCGTGGCCGTGCTGACCCGGCAGGCGCTGGTCCAGGCCGAAGCCGGCGTGGACATCGTGGCCCCCAGCGACATGATGGACGGGCGCATCGGCGCCATCCGCCAGGCCCTGGAAGCGCAAGGCCTGATCCACACGCGGATCATGGCCTACAGCGCCAAGTACGCCAGCGCCTTCTACGGCCCCTTCCGCGATGCCGTGGGCTCCAAAGCCAACCTGGGCAAGAGCAACAAGAAGGTCTACCAGATGGACCCGGGCAACAGCGACGAGGCCCTGCGCGAGGTGGGCATGGACATCGCCGAGGGCGCCGACATGGTCATGGTCAAGCCCGGCATGCCTTACCTGGACATCGTGCGCCGGGTGAAAGATGAATTCCGCGTGCCCACCTTCGCCTACCAGGTCAGCGGCGAGTACGCCATGATCAAGGCCGCCGCCCAGAATGGCTGGCTGGACCACGATGCCGCCATGATGGAAGCCCTGCTCGCCTTCAAGCGCGCGGGCGCCGATGGCGTGCTGACCTATTTCGCACTGCAAGCCGCAGAACTGTTGCGCGACTGAACGCTGGAGTCTGAGTGCGTTTTTTCCTGATCAACGAGAGCTTCCAGGAACTGCCGGACTGGCCGGACACGGCACCCACCCAAGGCTTCCTGTGGGTGACCACCGCCCGACGCGAGTTTGAGGTGGGCCTGGGCAAGGTGCAGGCGCAGTTGCAGCACCTGGCCGGCGGCAACCTGGTGGATTTGCACGTCCTGGACCTGCTGAACGCCCAGTTGCCCTCGCAATACGACTACACCTCCTGGTATGACCTGCTGGTGTTCCGCCGCCTGGCCGCCGCCCAGGGCACCGAAAACATGTTCCTGGACGAGTCGCACGGCACGGCCAGCAGCGCGCGCCAGGCCCTGGCCAGCATCGACACCAGCCCCGTGGGCTTCGTGGTGTTCGACCGCGTGCTATTGACCGTGCACCCGGCCGATTGCTCGGTGCGCGACTTCTTCGAGGCGCGGCTCAACCACATGGTCAACGCCGATCAGCGCAACGAAAACCGCACGGAAGGACGCGGGTCGGTCAGCCGCCTGCCCCCCAGCTCGGCCGACCTGATGGTGCGCATCGTCAACCACATGGTCGACAGCTACCTGGACCTGCGCCGTCTGCTGACCAAGCAATCGGCCTATCTGCAGCAAGAGCTGCTGAGCGACCGCAAACAGTTCAACCACTGGCAATCGCTGCTGGAGGCGCGCAACACCTTGCACCAGCTGGAAGACACCTGCGAGGACCAGCGCAGCGCCGTTCAGGAATGGATCGACGCGCTGGACGACTGGCCGATGCCAAGCGAGCCGGCCGCCGCCCGCGAGCGCGAAGTGCTGCGCGTGCGTTCGCGTGATGTGCTGGAACACATCGAGCGGGTGCTGGGCCACGTGCGGCGATTGGAGTCCTCATCGGAAGGCGCGGTGCAGATGCATTTCTCGCTGCAAGGCAACCGCACCAACGACATCATGCGCACCCTGACGGTGATGACGGCGGTGTTCCTGCCGCTGAACCTGATCACGGGGATTTTTGGCATGAACTTCGACTTCCTGCCGCTGATCCACACCAAGCTGGGCTTCTGGGTGGCGTGTGGGCTGATGGCCGCTGTGGTGGTATCGCTGGTGGTGTTGTTCAGGCGCAAGCGCTACCTGGAGCAGTGACGCGCTGAGCTGCGGCAGCTCAGGCCGGTTGCTGCGTCAACAGCTCGCGCACCCGGCACAGGTCATCCCACACCAGGCCCTTGTCGACCGGGTTGCGCAGCAGATACGCCGGGTGGTACGTGACCACCACCGGCGTGCCCTGCACCTCATGCAGGCGCCCGCGCAGGCGGCCGATGGGCTCGCTGGTCTTGAGCAGTGACTGCGCCGCGAAACGCCCCATGGCGATGATGACGCGCGGTTGGACCATCGCGATCTGGCGCATCAGGTAAGGCTCGCACTGCGCGACTTCAGCCGGCAGCGGGTTGCGGTTGCCCGGCGGGCGGCACTTGAGCACGTTGGCGATGAAGACCTGGCTGCTCGCTTCGGCCTCGGTGCGGGTCAGGCGGATGGGGCTGAGCATGCGGTCGAGCAACTGGCCGGCGCGGCCCACGAAAGGCTCGCCCTGGCGGTCTTCCTGCTCACCGGGCGCTTCGCCGATGATCATCACGCTGGCCTGCTCATGGCCCAAGCCAAACACGGTCTGTTGGCGGCCTTCGCAGAGGCCGCAGGCGGTGCAGCCAGCGACGGTCTGGCGCAGGGTGGCCCAGTCCATTTGGTCGATGCCCTCGGGGCGCTCGCGCAGGATGGCCTCCATGCCAGCGCTGGCCGCTGCGGCGATGGACACCGGGGGCTTGGCTTCGGGGCGAGCCGGCTTGGCCGAGGGTGCGGCGGCGGGGGGCAGAGCAGCGGGTGGCCGTGCCAGGACCGGGGCGAGCTCTGCCGGCATGGCGGCTCGCACGGCGGGTGCCTGCTCATGGGTGGACACCACCATCGGCGCTTCTTCCACTGGCGCCTCAGGCGGGACCGGCCAGAATGCGGGGATGCCCATTTCGCGCAGCATGGCGCGCTGGCGCTCGGACCAGCTCATGCGTGGGCCGCCTTCAAGTCCAGGCGCATCACCAAGGCGTCTTCGCGGCCGCCGGGTGCGGGGTAGTAGCCCTTGCGCACGCCGACTTCGACAAAGCCTTGGCGCCGGTACACCGCCAGCGCGCGTTCGTTGGAAGGGCGCACTTCCAACCACAACAAGGGCACGCCCGCCTGTCGGCACGACGCGTAAAGGGCGCCCAGCAGGCCACGCGCCAGGCCGGTCCCGTGCCAGCCTTTGTCGACCGCGATGTTGAGCAAGTGCATCTCGTCGACGCCGTCCATGGCAACGCACACGCCCACGATCTGGCCTGTGCCGATGTGGGTGCGCACCCGCGTCCAGTAACCACTGCGCAAGGAGGATCGGTAGTTGTCTTCAGACCAGGCGTGCGCCGGATGCGGGCAGGCCAGGCGCTCCATCTCGAGCACGGCGGGGATGTCGTCCTCGGTCATGGCCCGGTCGGCGAAGGCGGTTGCCTCGGCGGACGGAGCGAGTGAAGAGAATGAGCTTGAATGCGCAGACATGGTGGGATTGTCGCGCTCAAGCGCGCTTGGCCGCGAGGCGCTCGGCGGTGGTTTGCGCCACTTTGTCTCGCACGTACAAAGGCAGGGCCAGGGCGGCGTCCAGCACCTCACCACGTCCCCAGGCTTGCCGGGCCAGGGCGGCCAGGGCAGCGCCTTGGGGCGCGGCCTGCGGCCAAGTGGCCTGGGTCAGCCCATCGAAAGCCGCCGGGTGCGCCAACAGGGCATTGCCGGCCACGCGCTGCAGGCCGGGAGCGTCAGCCCAACGGTCACGGGGCACGCCCAGGGCCCACAGGCTGGGCTCGGTCTCGGCGTGCCAATGCGTGCCTTGCCAGCGGTAGGCGGCCACGTACAACTCGCCCATGCGGGCATCCTGGGCCACCCACAAGGTGTCGCCCTCGGACCAGGCGGCGGGGTCGGATTGGCGGGCGTCTTCCGCCACGGCCATCAAGGTATCCAGCGAGATGACAGGGCAGGCGGCAGCCAACGCCAGGCCTTGCGCCAGGGAGCAGGCCGTGCGCAGCCCCGTGAAAGCACCCGGGCCGCGGCCAAAAGCAATGGCATCCAGTTGCGCCCAGGCCAGGCCCGCGTCGGCCACCAGCTTTTGCAGCGCCGGCAAGGTGGTGCTGGAGGCCTGGGCACCACCCTCCACTGACAGGGTCTGCACCTGGTCGCCCTGCACCAGGGCCAGGTGCACCACCTCGGTCGCCGTGTCCAGCACCAGCAGGCGCGGTGTGGCCAGGGCAGAGGCAGCGGCGGGCAAAGGAGAAATCGGATCAACAGGCGACATGGCCGGGAGTGTAGCCAACGCCGCCCTTCTATGATGCAACCATGAAGGTCACTTGCCCCCATCGCCCCTCCCCGCCCAGGTTGGGCGCCCTTGTCCTGGCGCTGCTTTTGGCGCCCTTGGGCGCGGCCGCCCAGCCCATGACCGAGCCTGCCGTGCTGGCGAACGAGGCCCCGCCCTGGCCGCCGGCCCTGCAACAGGCTTTGCAAACCGCCCAATTGCCCGCAGGCGCCGTGTCGATGCTGGTGCTGCCGGTCGAGGGCGGGCCTGCCCGGCTCAGCGTGGATGCCGACTCGGCCCGCCACATGGCCTCGGTGATGAAACTCTTCACCACTGGTGTGGCATTGCAAACCCTGGGGCCTGCCTTCACCTGGCGCACCCAATTGGCGCTGGGTGGCCGCTTGCGGCCCGATGGCGTGCTGGAAGGGCCGCTGCTGATGCGCGGCGATGGCGACCCCAGCCTGGTGATCGAGCGGGTGGCGCTGATGATGACGCGCCTGCGCGCCGCCGGCCTTCGCGACATCCACGGCGACTGGCTGCTGGACCGATCCGCTTTTGCGGCCGTGCCCGTGCACGATGCCAGCGCGTTTGACAACCTGCCCTTGAAGCCCCACAACGCCGGTCCTGACGCGCTCCTGATCGGCCACCAGGCCCTGACCTTGAGACTGCGCCCCGACGTGGCCAACCCAGGCTGGGCCAGGATCAGCATGGAGCCGGAGTTGCGCGGTGTTCGCCTGGACGCCAAAGTGCCGCTGGACGACAAGGCGATCTGCAGTGACTGGCGCGAGTCCATGAGCTTGCAATTGCGCCCAGACCCGCCGCCCGGATCGGGCTGGACCTTCACCCTGAAGGGCCGCTACCCCACCGCCTGCGGCGAACGCGATTGGCCCTTGCACTGGCCCGGCGGCGAAGAGCAAGACCACACCGAGCGCGTGCTGGACACGGCGTGGCGCCGCGCTGGCGGCCTGCTGAAAGGCCAGGTCCAACCAGGGGGCCCCTGGCCTGCGGAGATGCCCGTCTGGTTCACCTGGGAGTCGCCCCCGCTGGCCACGGTGGTGCGCGACATCAACAAGTTCAGCAACAACGTGATGGCCCGGCAGTTGTTCGTGACCCTGGGCCGCGACGCCGCTCCGACTGGAACCGGCCCGATGGGGCCCGCGACCCTGGATGCCGCCCGCGCCCGGGTGACGACACACGTGGTGCAGGCCACCTGGGACCCGGCCACGGGCACATCGCCCTGTGGCAACGGAGCGCTGTTGATGGACAACGGCTCGGGCTTGTCCCGCACTGAGCAGGCCTCGGCCGCGTGCGTGGGGCGCTGGCTGCAGGCGCTGTGGGCCAGCCCGGCCATGCCTGACCTGCTGGCCTCTTTGCCCATGGCGGGCGTGGATGGCACGGCGCGCAGGATGACCTCGGCCGCAGGCCGGGCCCACCTGAAAACCGGCTCGCTGGACGGCGTGGCCTCGGTGGCCGGCGTGGCACTGGGCAACTCGGGACGACGTTACGTGGTGGTGGGCGTGGTCAACGACGCCAAGGCCGACACCGCCCGGCCTTTGCTGAAAGCGCTGGTCGAGTGGACGGCGCACGACCAATGAACGCGCTTCAGAACCTGGTGACCTATCTGGACCCCATGTGCGTGGAGACCATTGGCTCGGCGGCCGCCATGCTGACCACCGGCTCCTTCATCCCTCAGGCCCTGCTGACCTTTCGCACGCGCGATGTCAGCGGGATCTCATTGGGGATGTACAGCGCCTTCACGGTGGGCGTGCTGCTGTGGCTGATTTACGGCCTGGCCCTGGGCTCGTGGCCCATGACGGTGGCCAATGTCATCACCCTCAGTCTGGCCGTGGCCATCCTGGGGATGAAGGTGCGCTACATGCGCAGGGATGATCAGAGCTGATCGCGGACGCGGGCGATGGCCAGGGCGGCCAGGGCGGAATGACCGATTGGAGACAGGTGCGAGTCGTCAGCCCAGAGGTACCTGCCAAAGTAGGCTCGAACCTCTTCGGCGGTAGATGTGCCCGCAGTTTCCACTTTCAGATTGTTGGAGGTGCAATTGAGCAGCAAGGCCTTGGCCTTCATAGTATCCGACCAGCCGCCAGCATTGGCCGCATCTTCAACCGTCGTGCCATTGGGCAACTTGACCAGGGATGGGCTCGTTTGACAAGCCGACGTGGCGGTTACATAACTGCCGCTGGCCGCTACATTGTTGATCTGGGTGAAACCATCGACCTTGACGATCTTGTGGCCATTGGTGAGCACGCTCAAGACCAAGCCGCCAGCGTTTTCATAGCCTTCATTAAAGGCTTGCGTCAAAGCCGTGGCCAAGGCTGGATTGGCCGCGATCTTCGGTGCTTTGCCCATGTCGGGCACGGTTAGGTAAACCACCCGCGCACCGGTCCCCACGATGGTGTTGATGACCCTGCCCAGTTGCGCACCCTTATCGCGCATGAGCCTCAAGGCCGTCACCTGATCACCGCCGAGCTGAACGGCGTCCCAACTGGCCAGGATATCGTGCTGACCGGCCAGCATGGTGACCAACACGCCATCGCGCAACGCACCAAGGTTGGCATTCACCTGGGCTTCCACGTCATCGACCTTGGCACCCCAGGCGGCATAGGAACGGCCATTGCCCGAATCCTGAGGACAACCGGCGCTGCCGCCCAAGCTCAGGCCTGCGCCAAAGTCGTGGGCCAGCAGTTGCACCCAATTGCCAACGTTGGCTGCGAAATCAACTGAGCAGTAATAAAGGTGGTCGGTGCTGCGGTAAACCGGACTGGGGGTGGTACCTGGAATCGCGCCGGTGAGTTCGCCGGTTTCCACCTCACCGATGATCGGGATAGAACTGTCCAGACGGAACTGAGTTTCGCTGATCTGGGGCAGGAATACCGAGGTTGAGTTGGGATACCCTGGGTAATCGGTATTCAACAAGACATCTGGGTCACTACTGGGAGACGGTTTCACACAACCGGCGCGCGCGGCCTTGTCAGGCTTGCCGACCTTGCACAGGAACTGCGCATTGGCTACCACGTTGACGGTGTACCGGGCTGCATAAGGAACATTGGCCTGGCCGAAATCAACCAAACGGGCCGTCGCCGCAGACTCGGTCGCGGTGTCATCAAACGCACTGTTCTCATCCCCGAACGCGATGATCTGCTGGGGCTGGAAAGACTTGACCCGGTCCCCCCCCCCACACCCCGCCACCAACGCAGCCGCGCCCAAACAGGCGGCCACGGCCACCGTGGTGCGGCTTGAAGGCTTCAGGAGTTGAGCGGTATCAGGGATGCGGAACATGGACACTCCAAAAGAGATGAGGGGCGATCGAGCAGGGCCGAAGCTTACTAGAGTCGCGCTGTGCGGGTGTTAAGGGGGTGTTAAGGGGGTGTTAAGCAGCCGCCGCGCGGGCCAGCCGGTCGCGCACGCCGTCCCACACGGGGTCAACCGGGGGTTTTTCAACCCAGATCAGGTCCACGCCCAGGGCATCGAGCTCGCGCAGGTCAGAAAACAGGTGGTGCGCGGCGCTGATGGCGTCGGCGGGCATGGCGCGCTGCACCACGCCGGGGCTGGCCGGGCGGTGCGCCCACAGGCTGCGCGAGTACACGGCGATGCCGGGCGGGGTAGCTGCTTTGTTGGCCAGCGCCTTGGCGGTCAACTCGGGTTCGATCAGGTCCAGGGCAGACGACAGTTGGGTGTCGCTCATCAGGCGCAGCTTGGCGCGCGGCGCGTAGTGGGCGACCAAGGTGCCGGAGGCCCGTGGCGCATCGGCGTCCGGGGCTTCGGGGGTGGACAGGCCCACGGGCTCGCCAGCGGCGGCTTCGATCTCGTCGCGGGTCAGGCGGCCGGGGCGCAGGATGACGGGGTGGGCGCGCGTGCAATCGACGATGGTGGATTCGATGCCCACGTCGCACAGACCGCCTTGCAGCACCCAGACTTCGTCCAGGCCTTCGCCCTGGTCCTTGAACTCGTCCACCACATGCTCGGCGCGCGTGGGGCTGATGCGGCCGAAACGGTTGGCGCTGGGCGCGGCCACGCCCATCACGCCCAAACGCGCCGCAGCTTGCAACAGCCTCAGGGCCACGGGGTGATCCGGACAGCGCAGGCCAATAGTGTCCTGCCCGCCCGCCGAGGCGGCGGCCATGCCGTGCGCGCGGGGCACGATCACGGTCAGGGGGCCGGGCCAGAAGCGGTCCATCAGTTGCTGCGCCACCAAAGGCACAGCCGAGGCGAACTGCCAGGCGGCTTCGGCATTGGCCACGTGCACGATCAGCGGATGGTTGGCCGGCCGGCCCTTGGCCTGGAAGATGCGGGCCACGGCGGCGTCATCGTCAGCGCGGGCACCCAGGCCATAGACGGTTTCGGTGGGCAGGGCCAGCAGGCCGCCATCGGCGAGGCGTTGAGCAGCTTGTTCAATGGCGTCGGGCTGGGTGGCGGGATCGAGCAATCGCATGGAGGGCAGTTTAGAAAGACTCGATGCCGAGGATGGCCGCCGATTTCAAGGCCACGTCAAGCGCAAGGTCGGCGGTGGTGCCAGTCACCGTCAAATGGCCCATCTTGCGGGCGCGGCGGGCGTCCGTTTTGCCATACAGGTGCAGGTGGGTGCCGGGCAAGGCCAGCACCGCGGCCCAGTCGGGCTCGCATTGCACGGTGGGTGCCGCATCGTCAAACCACAGGTCGCCCAACAGGTTGAGCATGAAGCAAGGGCTGTGCAGTTGCGGCGCCACCAGGGGCAGGCCGGTCATGGCGCGCACCTGCATCTCAAACTGCGAGACGTCGCAGGCATCGATGGTGTGGTGGCCTGAGTTGTGCGGGCGCGGCGCCATCTCGTTGGCAACCAGGCTGCCGTCCTGCAAGATGAAAAACTCCACGCAGAGCACGCCGACGTAGTTCAGTGACGCGGCCAGGGTTTGCGCGGCGTTGATGACCTGCGCGGACAGGGCCTCGCTGACGCCCGGGGCGGGCACCGTGGTCACGGCCAGGATGCCGTCGCGGTGCAGGTTGTGCTGGACGGGGAAGTGCACGATCTGGCCATCACGGCCACGCGCCACGATGACGCTGACTTCGAAGTCCAGAGGCAGCATCTTTTCCAGCAGGCAGGGCACGCGCTTGAGTTCGTCCCATGCCTGGGCCAGCTCGGCCCGGGTCTTGATGCGGACTTGGCCCTTGCCGTCGTAACCCAGGCGGGCCGTTTTGAGGATGCCGGGCAGCAGGTCATCGCTGATGGCGGCCAGTTGCTCGGGCGTTTCGATCAGGGCGTGGGGCGCGCAGGGCACGCCGCTGGCCACGAAGTGGGCTTTCTCAAGGGCGCGGTCCTGGCAGACCAGCACGGCTGCGCCGGCGGGGGCCACCGGGCGCGTTTTCGCCAGGGCATTCAGGGCCTGGGCAGGCACGTTCTCGAACTCGGTGGTGACGGCCGCGCACAGCTTGGCCAATTCAGCCAGCGCAGCGGCATCCAGGTAGTCGGCTTTCAGATGGTGGTGCGACACCAGGCCGGCCGGGCTGGCGGGATCGGGGTCGAGCACCGCCGTGGCGTAACCCATGGACTGGGCGGCGTGCACGAACATGCGGCCCAATTGGCCGCCGCCCAGCACGCCCAGGGTGGCGCCGGGCAGGATCACGTCACGCATCGTCATTTGGGGTCCAGGCTCAGGTCTTGGGTCATGTTGCGGGCGACCTCGGTCTGGCGGGCGCGGAACGCCTCCAGGGCATCGCGCAAACCGGCATCGTTCTGGGCCAGCATGGCCACCGCGAACAGGGCCGCGTTGCCAGCCCCGGCGGTGCCGATGGCAAAGGTGGCCACAGGGATGCCCTTGGGCATCTGCACGATGGAATGCAGGGAATCGACGCCCTGCAGGTGGCGCGAAGGCACGGGCACGCCCAGCACGGGCACGGTGGTCTTGGCCGCCAGCATGCCGGGCAGGTGGGCCGCGCCGCCCGCCCCCGCGATGATGGCCACCAAACCACGCTGGCGCGCCGCCTCGGCATAGGCGAACATGTCATCGGGCATGCGGTGGGCTGAAACCACCTTCGCCTCGAAGGGGACACCGAACTCGGTGAGAATGTCGGCTGCATGGCGCATCACGTCCCAGTCACTGCTGGAACCCATCACCACGCCAATCAAGGGAGTCGCGTTGTTCACGGCTCGCTCCTCGCTGTAAAACCTGCAATTTTAGGCGCTTGCTGCCACCATGATCGATATCACCCTCGAGAACTTTGAAACCGACCTGCTGGCCGGCTCTGCCCAACAGCCCATCTTGCTGGACATCTGGGCCCCTTGGTGTGGCCCCTGCAAGGCGCTGGGCCCGGTGCTGGAGAAGCTCGAAGTCGACTACGCGGGGCGCTTTCAGCTGGCCAAGCTGAACGCCGACGAGCAACAAGAGATCGCCGGCCAGTTGTCCGAGATGTTCGGCGTGCGATCCATCCCCTTTTGCGTGATGTTCGTGGGCGGCCAACCGGTGGACGGCTTTGTGGGCGCCTTGCCCGAAGCGCAGATCCGCGAGTTCCTGGACAAGCACGTGCCCAGCGAGGGCGCCCTCACCTCCGAGGCCGAGACCCTGGAGGCCGAGCAACTGGCCGCCGTAGGTGACACCGCCTCCGCGCTTGATCTGCTGGAAGACGCCCTGGCCCGCGACCCCGGCAACGACGAAGCCCGCTACGACCTGATCAAACTGTTGCTGGCCCAAGGCAACCCTGCGGCAGCGGCCAGCGTGTTCGAGCCGATCGCCGCACGCGCCACCGGCCTGCTGGCCGAGCCCCGCGTGGCCGCCTTTGGCCGCTACATCAAGGCGGCGCAAACCGCGCCCGACCTGCGGCCCGCCGCGGTGCTGGCCGACGCCATTGCCGCCAACAAACGTGATTTCGCTGCCCGCTTCGAGCTGGCGCAACAGCACTTCGCCGTCGGCCTGTTCACCCAGGCCATGGACGAGCTGCTGGAAATCATCATGCGTGACAAGACCTGGTCCGACGAGCTGGCCCGCAAGACCTACGTGGCCATCCTGGAAGTGATGACCAAGCCCGTGCCCAAGGCCCCCGCCAAGCCGGCCACGGCCGCCCCTGCCGACACCAAAGGCAAGCTGGAGATCGCCGGCAAGCACGAGGTCGCCAGCGCCGATCCCGTCATTGACCAGTACCGCCGCAAACTGAGCATGGCGCTGTTCTGACGCCTTCACGAAAGCCCCGCATGGACATCACCAGCCGCCGCATCACCCTGCCCTCGCTTGACGCGACCCAGCCGCAGGCCTGGCTGGATTGCCGCATGGCCGGCCCGGAAGACGCGCCGCTGCTGGTGTTCCTGCATGGCTTTCCGGAAGCGGCCTTCGCCTGGGATGAACTGCTGGCGCACTTTGGCGAACACTACCGCTGCGTGGCGCCCAATTTGCGCGGCTACCCGGGCTCTTACACGCCCCCCGAGGTGAAGGATTACCGGGCGCAGTTGGTCGGGGCCGATGTGCTGGGCTTGATCCAGACCCTGGGCGCCCCGGCGGCCGCCTTGATTGCGCACGACTGGGGTGGCGCCATCGCCTGGGGCCTGGCCGCCATGGCACCGCAAATGATGGAGCGCCTGGTGATCCTGAACGCGCCGCACCCGGCCTTGTTCATGAAAGCGCTGCGCCATGACCCCGCACAACAAGCCGCCAGCGAGTACATGAACCTGCTGCGCCGCCCGGGCATCGAGTCGCAACTGCAGGCCAATGATTTCGCCAAGATGTGGTCCTTTTTTGAACGCACCGGCGGCACCACCTGGCTGACGGACCAGCTGCGTGACCAGTACCGCCAGGCCTGGTCGGCCGGCTTGAGCGGGCCCCTGAACTACTACCGCGCTTCGCCCCTGCACCCGCCCACGGCGCCCACCGATGCGGTCATGCACTTGACGCTGCCCGAGGCCATGCTGCATGTGAACATCCCCACCACCGTGATCTGGGGCGAGGCCGACATGGCCCTGCCGCCCAGCCTGCTGGATGGCCTGGAAGCCTACGTGCCCGACCTGCACATCACGCGCGTGCCGCAGGCCACGCACTGGATCGTGCACGAGGAACCCGCCGCGGTGATCCACGCCCTTCAAGCCGCCTTGAACCGATCCGCATGAACCTTCTTCATCAACACACCTTGATCTCGGCCGCTGAGCTGGCGGCCTTGCTGAAGCAAGCCAACAGCGATGTGCTGCTATTAGATTGCCGATTCAGCCTCGCTGCACCGCAAGCGGGCCAGCAGGCTTACGCGCAGGGCCATGTGCCGGGCGCGGTGTATGCGAACCTGGACACCGATCTGTCGGGCCGCAAGACCGGGCTGAATGGCCGCCACCCGCTGCCCACGCCCGAAGCCTGGGTGGCCACCTTGCGCGGTTGGGGCTTGCAGGCCGGCACCGAGGTCATTGCCTATGACGACGCGGGGGGCATGTTTGCTGCGCGGGCCTGGTGGATGTTGCGCTGGATGGGGCACCCCTTGGTGCGCGTGCTGGATGGGGGTTGGGCGGCCTGGCAGGCCCAAGGCGGCGCTGTCAGCGACGCGGTGCCTTCACGCTCACCATCCCAAGTCCAGTTGACGCCGCGCGATGAGCACCTGGCCCGCATCGACTTTGTGCAGACCCACCTGGGCAACCGCGGCGCGATGCAGCTGGTCGATGCCCGCGCGCCAGACCGGTTTCGCGGTGAGAACGAAACGCTGGACCCGGTGGGTGGGCACATTCCCGGGGCCATCAACCGCTTTTTTCAGTTGAACCTGGGGGCCGATGGGCGGTTTAAACCGGCGCAGGTGTTGCGCGATGAGTTCACGGCGTTGTTGGGATCACAGCCTGTTGACACCGTGGTGCACCAGTGCGGCTCGGGCGTCACAGCCTGCCACAACCTGCTGGCGATGACGCACGCGGGGCTGGAAGGGTCCAGGCTGTATGCGGGGTCGTGGAGTGAGTGGTGCGCAGATCAAGGCAGGCTTTGACTAGCCTTGCGCCAGGTTGTCAAAGTCCACCTCGACCCGGATCAATGATTTGACGATGCGGCCCTTCACCTGGCCGGGCGTGAATCGGGCGTTTTCAAACGTACTCCGCGCGGCGCGCGCCAGCAAGTCGGGCAGCGGCACGCCTTCGAACTCGATGCGGCCCACCCGGCCGTCTGCTTCGATGTACAGGTTCAGCACCACGGTGTAATGGGCGTTGTCATTGAAGGCTGCGGGGAATGGCAGCACCACCGGGGCGGTAGGTTGAGGGGCGACCGTCAGCCAGCGGCGCGGCACGTAGCCGTCCAGGTCGATGGCGCTGTCGCCGTCCTGGTTGGCGGTCTCGATCGCGCCTGCTACCGAAGGCTCAGGGCTGGCCTCCGCGCTGGGTGCCACACCCTGGTTTGAGGGTAGCGGCGCCAGCGCCACCGACAGCATCCGGACCTGCACGGCAGGCCCCGATCGGGCCAACGTTTGGGCCTTGCCATCCGCAGGCTGGTTGGCCCAGGCCAGCACGGCGCCATGCAATGCCACCACCATGGCCACGCACGTGCTCAAACGCTGGTTCATGGCCAATCTCGCCCCGTCATCGCGTCAATTGGTGATCAGCTCTCGCCATGAGGCGCGCTTGAAACCGCCGCTGCCCGCATCAGCCGGGGCCGCTCCGATGTCTTCAAAAGTGACGCTGCCATCCCGGTATTTGGTCACGCGGATGAGTCGGCCATTGACGACGATGATGGAGACACCCACCACACCTCTGCCAGGGCCTGGGCTGATCACCCCGTCTGCTGAAATGGCGGACCCGGTCAGAATGTTGACCTCGTAGGGGGCCCCGGTTTCACCAGCAGCGGCGCACGTGGCCGTCCCGGGGATGGTTGAGCCGGCCAACAAGATGCCGTACTCAACCTTCATGTCGACCGCGATCCGCTCCTTGCTGTCCGGCAAATCGACCCGCCACCCCGCCACCCCCGCGGCCGAGAGGTTGACCGCGTTTTTGGAGGCCTTGCGCTTGTTCAAGGCGTCGATGGTCACGGTCTGCTGGACCAGGGAGCCATTGGCCCGCACATCGCCCCAGTCCGAGGCGGTCAGCGGGTCCTTGATGCCGTAGATGGACTGCTGCGTAGCGTCGGTCTGGTCGGGTGTGCCCAGGTAGCGGCCCGTGCCCACGAACACCATCGGGTATTTGGTGGTGCCATATTTCGCATTGGACAGCATGGGCTTGGTCATGATGGGCTGGGGCGTGGCAGCGCTCGACCCGATCAGGAAGGAGGCCAGCCGCTGCGCCTTGCCATTGGGCGCCACCAGGTTGTCGATGTCGAAGCGCCACAAATTGCCCAGCAAATCGCCGCCGTAAAAACGCAAGGCCGAGTTGTTGTCCGGGGAGTCGAGCCAGACGTTGATCTTTGCCAGACCACTGGGCGTGCCCGCCGTACCGGCCGGGGTAGTACCCGAGGTGTAGGTGGGGATCTTGGCCAGTTGCACGCCCGTGTTGGCATTGAGCACGTACAGGTAACCATTGCCGGTATTGTTGTAGCCCGAGGCGAACACCACCACCCAGGTGCCGTCAGCACGTTTGGTGATGATGGGGTCCCCATAGGTCAGGCCCAGATCCGGGTCCTTGGAGTCGGTGGCAGCGTTGCTGAGCGTGCCCATCGTGAACTCCCACAGCAGGGTAGGCGAGGCAGGGTTGGTCACGTCCAGGGCGTAGTAGCCCTTGCCCCCCGCATTGAACCCGCCGACCACGATGGATTTCCAGTTGCCGCCCGTCTTGATGTCGCCATAGATGGGCGAGCCATCGACGTAGTACTGGTGGTAGTTGCCGTAATAACTGTTGGCCTGCCGGCCCAACTTGGGCATGACCACCGTGGGGATGAAGGCCCACAGCTCTGTGCCCATGTCGGCCCGCGCACCTGAAAACGCATGCAGCATGCCATCATTGCCCCCCACATAGACCACGGCACGGCGTGCCGCGTTGGTGGTCTTGAAGGATGAGTAGCCCGCGTCGGTGTAGTTGAAAGGCGGCTTGGACACATACACAGGCTCGCTGTTGATGATGTCGCCCAAGGCGCTAACCCGGCCGCGGAATAAGGGCGTGCTCTTGCTTTCTTCGTAGGTGTCTTCGCCCCGCAACCAGTTCACCAGGTAGCTGCCGTTGTTGGCATAACCCAGTTGCGTGGCCGTCAAGCCCGCGCATTGCTGCGGGTAGACCGTGGCGGTGTCCGACACCGACTTGCTGCAAAAGCCGGTGAAGTGGCCGGTCAGGGCATCGGTGGTCAGGTTGGTGTAGTTGAAGGCCACCAACGATGTCGTGCCCGGCTTGCGGTAGTAGATGTTGCGCCGGTCCGTGGCATTGGCGCCTCGCAGTGCCAGGTTGTCCACGCCCGCCTGAGCGGATCCAGGCAACGCCGTGGTGGAAATGTTGGCGCTGGCATCGATCTCGTAGGCCAGCATGTCGCCGGTCCAGTCCACTGTCGTGTAAGAGGTCGAGAACGCGAGGTTGTCGATGAGCGACGGCTTGGCACTGCTCAAGGCCAAGGCCGCACCAGAGCCCACCGTCTTGCCCATGCCCGCTAAGGCACCGCTCAAGGCCACGGTCAGGTCGGTGGCGTTGTTGGCGCCAAAGTACTGACCTCGCCCATTAACCGCCGCGTGCCACAGATCGTCCACGGTGGTGACCGAACCAGACACCGGCGCAGGCCACAGCAAATCCCCCGCGAGCAACTTGAAGTAGGTCGAGGTGGGCACCGTCGCGTGGTCCAGGTAGTACCGGTCGTACGGCAAGGCACCGTTGACCCCCAGCCCCAGCGTGAACGTGGTCATGTGCTGCCAGGTGGCCGTGTCACGGCCAGACGCGGTGAGCAGGCTGTTGTCACACACATCGGTGCCCAAGGCCCCGGTGCAATTGGCCAAGGCGCTGGTGCGCAGGTCGGTCTTGTAGTAGTACTGGGCCACGTCGGCCAAGGTGTTGGAGCTGCCGCCGGAGCCTCCGGTCACCGTGGTGGTCGGTCCACCGGTCGTGGTACCCAGCACCACGGTGGTGGGCGAACCGGTGAGCGTGACAATGGCCGCGCCTGAGGGATAGGGACCGCCATCGTTGGCAGGCCGGGACGCGCCCGTGCTGATGCAAGACGAAGACGTCGCGCTCACATAACCCGACGTGGTGGGCCAGACGGCCAAAGCAGGTGCCGCTGGTGCCGGATCGGTGGTGCTGGTGGTTGAGCCAGCAGGCCCGGTCACCGTCGTGCTCGAGCTTTGCACCCCCGCCGTGGTGGTGGTGGTGGTCGTCGTCGTCGTGACCCAGTTTTGAAGCTGCACGCGCGTGCCGCTGGCCGTAGGCGTGACCGCCATGGCAGTGGCATTTTTCTTGACCGGCGAGAGGCACGAGCACCCACTGGCTGGCGAGAAGCAACCGCCGACCGTGTATGTGTAGCTCTCGTAGGTGTACTTTTGCCCCACCGTCACGGCGGTGTTGGTCTGACGTTGCTCGGTGGACGTGGACACGGTCTCCGATGTGGACGTGGCGCCATCGCTGAAGGGCCGCACGTCAGCACCGTCCTGCTGCCCGATGTCGGTGGTGCCATTCAACTGCTTGGGGTCGCTGCCATCGTTCCAGTAACCATCGGTGGACAGGAAGGCGTAACTGCGCTGGCAGGCGTACTGCATCGGGTCATAGGTCTGCCCCGACACCTTCTTGGCAAAGTAACGGCCGGCCTTGGACAGGGCCGTGCGCAGCGGCGTGCCACCATTGGGCGTGGCGTTGTAGAGCCGCTCCATGAACAGGCCGCGCTGCGTGCCGTCGTAGTCTCGAACGTTCAAGAAGGCATTGCCCGCCGAGATGGTGGACAGAGTGTTGCTTTCGGTGACGCCCGTGTTGTTGATGGTCGAAAATCCCACGCGGTAGCGATTGGTCAAAGGCTGGAAGGCGCGGCCTGCGGCGGTGCGCGTCATCAGCATGCGGGTGCGGTAGTACTGGTACCAGTTGGCGTAGTTCTGCGCCTCGCTGGATCCTGCAGTCACCACCACCCCGGTGAACTTGCCGTCGCCAGCTTCACCCGTGGGAAGCCCTGGATGGCTGATGCACTCGTTCTTGAACGTGGTGTTGCTCACGCCCGACGTGGTGTAAGTCCAGCCCATCTTGGTCTGGGCCCCCGTGTACTTGTAGTAGGTGCTGTTGGCCAGGTTGTCGACCTGCAATTCGTTGACCTTCCAGTCGGCGGCCGAGTCGGTGCCGTTGTAGCTGGTCACATTGATGGTGATGGTCCGGGTGCACGAGAACAGGCAAATGCCGGCATTCGTGATGTTGGTGATGGTGCCGATGACCCAATGGTTCTCGTCATTGGCGTCCACGGCGGTGATCACATCGCCCACGGACCAGGGCGGCAACCCCCCCAGGAAGTTGAACCCATTGAAAAGCCCGGCCAGGAAGCCACTGCTGAACTCGAAAGACTTGGTGCCCGTGCCTGTGGTGACATTGCTGTTGCTGTAGTAGGCCGTGCCACCGCTCAGCGTGGGGCCAAAGCCGTTGGGGTTGGCCGCGGAGAAATTGGCATTGGGAAAGCTTGTGCCATCGGCTTTCACAGGGGGCGAGTAGGTGAACGTCGGGTCATACGCCACGCCATTGCACTGGGCAGACTTGTAGCCGTAGGTGGTGGTGTAGCTGGAGGCGGCGGTGTTGACGTCATCGGGCATGTAGTCCCAACCCATGCTGCCGGAGTTGTCCAGCACAAACAGGATGTTGGGCTTGGTGTTGGACGACGACAAGGTGGCCAGCGGCTCATTGGCGATGCTTGTGGTGGCCGCCATCGCGTCGGGGGCACCCAGCAGCAGGGCGGACACGGTCAACCAGGCCGCCATCAGCCAGGCTTGGGCTCGTTTTGATGTGGGCTTGTTCATGTTGGTCGACCTGTCCTTTCAGACTTAGTACTGCACGATCGTTTCGGTGAAGCTGGTGGTATCGCGCGCGCCGGTAACCCGCACCACGATTCGAAAATACTGGCCCGAGATGCTGCCTGTGGCTGCGCATTTACCGCCCCCGCCCGAGCAGCCCCCGTTGTGAGACGGATCGCCGCCTGACGAGGTCAGCGGTTGGGCGCAATTGCTGGTGCCGATGGCCCCGGGGCTTTGGCACAGACGGAAGATCACATACTTGGCCGTGTTGCCGTCGCTGATGGCGGCGGCGCTTGTGGGCTCCAGGCAAGCGACATACGAGCCACCGCAGTCGTTGCCGCCCCAGTTCACCAGCGTGCGGGTGGCCGGTGTGCCCAATTGCCCGGTGACATCCAGGTTGGCCGGGGCATTGGCGTAGAAACCTTCGCCTGGCGCCGAATTCGCGGTCAGATTGCGGCCGTCCGTGGTCAACCAGGTGGTGGCCGCTCGCGTGGCCCGTTCCGCCGCCGCCGTGGCATCTTGCTGAAAGCCAATGTTGCCCAGGATGCGCGAGCCCGAATCCACGGATCGCACCAGGGCAATGGCCGCCAGCATCATGGAGACCAGGGTGATCATGGCAAAAATCAGGGAGGCACCTTTCTGGTGGCCCCGGCTAGCGCGCGACGTGGTCTTCATCATTGATTCCAAACCGTGTTGCGCAGGGGCACCACGGTCTCGAAGACTTTGTAGCGGTAGTGGCGCCAGTTCGTCGGATCTGAAGGGCTGATATCCAGCGCCACGCATTTGCTGGAACCATTGCAGGCCACGCTGCCGGTGACAGCCGCCAAGGGCCCCACATCCCAGACCAGTGCGTTGGGCGTGACCGCTGTCTTGTTAAGGTCTTCTCTTTGCGCGCTGCGGGCCACAATCAGCAAGCGGATGCTCTGCACCAAGCGCCAATCTGCGTTGTTGAGCGGCGCCACGGTGTCATACCTCACCACCGGGCCATTGGCCACCGCCGCCTTGCCATACAGCGCCTTGAGCAACACGATTTGCGAAAAAAGGTCACGGCCATTGGCAGCCCCCAGCTCCCGGCCCTGCAGGGTCCAGGTCCCTGGGTTGACCGAGTACACCCGCCGCACGGGTGCACTGCCCAGGTTGAGCAAGGCGCTGCCCGCTGGGTAACCTGTCGCGGGCATGATGAAGGACAGCGCCTGGTTCCAGACGCTGGTGTTGGCATTCTGAATTTGCGTGGTGCTGTCCGACCCTGAGCTTGTGGCCTGGAACAGCGTGCACCACTGCGTGCTACTCCCCTCCCAAGCGGCAGGCACGGCCACCAGCATGTCACCGTTGGCCACGCCCCAAGTCGAGGGCACGGTGAACGAGACGTCCGTCTTGGCATGGTCAACTGAGACCTTGATGGGCACCGAGTAGTCGCTGCCCTGGCTGTACGACACGGTCAAGGTGTCCGAGGCGCCACTGGCCCCAAACGTGATGCTCACCGGCACCAGCGGCGCACTGCTGAGCACGGTATTGCCGTTGTTCTGGGCGTTGGTGGGGCACCCCACGGCGGCCGGCATGGCGGACAAACCATACCCAGCCATCTGGATGTCTCGCTGCAGTGCGTACAAGGCCAATGCACCATTCACCTGGGCGTCGCTGCCGCTGGTGGTGGTGCGCTTGTTGCCTTCGGATTGCAGAAACACCTGGGCGATCACCAAGGTGGTCAACAGGCCAAGGGCCACGGCCACCATCAGCTCAATCAGGGTGAAACCACGGGCGCGCTTCATGGCTTGATGCTCGTGGACATCACGTAACGGTGCGTGTCCCCGCCCGGAGGTTGCCAGGTGATGGTGATGGACACATCGCCCAGCTCAGGTGTGTTCAGGGTCACCAACGGCGCAGTGTCGATGGGCAAGGTCTGCTGCACCTTGGCCAGCCACATATTGCACTGCGTGTTGCTGGCACAGCTGGCGGTTTGGTAGCTGGTCAGGCTGTTCACATCGCTCCACATCAAGCCCACCAACTCGGTCGCCAGGTAGCTGGCGTCTGTCCTGGCCTTGGCCGTGGTCTGGGCGCGCGTCATGGCCGCCTGCAGGGCGACCAGGGCCACCACGCCCACCGAAAAAATCAGCACGCTGATCAACACCTCGATCAGCATGAAACCGGTTTGCCGAGGTCTGCGCATGGCTTTAGTTGATGAGGGCGTTGTTGCAAGCGCGGGTGTCGCCAGTGTTGCGATTCAGAGTCGGGTCGCAAAGACGGCCAATGCCGCCCAGAGACACTTCGACCTGCCGAGGGTAAGTTCCATCGGCGCTCGTCACCGAAATGACGCGGATGGCCGTGGCGACGGAGGCGTTGGCGATCTGCCCGAAGCCATTGAAGGTGATGGACGTGGCAGGCGTGTTAGAGGCATTAATGGCCGACACGGTCGCGCCCCCACCGCCATCGGCCACAGCTCCTTTGGCCACCACCATCGGAGAGGTGGTGCTCGTTGGATTGTCATGGCAATGGTTGGTGGGAGCCTCCTGGCTCACCACCCACGAGCCGCTGGTGGAAGACAGCGCGCAGCTGCTGGTCAGGTTTGACACCAGGGAGAAGGTGACGGGCCGGTTAAGGCGCACTGCCTCCATGCGCGCCAACTGCAGGCCGTTCTGGATGGACTCGGCCGTGTTGCGCACTCGTGAGTTGCGGATCCAGTCACCCACGCTGGGCATGGCCGCTGCCATCAGGATGCCCATGATGGCGATGGTGACCACCACCTCGATCATGGAAATGCCGCGTTGCGTTTTCATGATTAGCAGTCCGTGGTGGACTTTTTGGCCCAGCAGTCGTTCAAGGTAACGTCACTGCCTTTGAACTTTTTCGTGACCTTCAGTCCAGATTGATTGATGGTATAGGCATCGCCACTTGTAGTTGTACCTGCCACGCCCGTCGCTGTGAATGTGAACGTCGAGGCGGTACCTTCGCACGTGTAGTTAAAGTACTTGATCGACGATGACACGCATGGCGTGTTCGTTCCCACGTAGGACCGGTTGTCTTGATAGAACTGCTCCATCTTGACTTGCATTGAGGACAGCGTTGTGAATGCCTCTGTCAAATTCCCACGCCGGATGTAATCCGTGTAGGCCGGATATGCCACGGCCGAAAGAATCCCCACAATCGCCACCACGATCATCAATTCGATCAGGGTAAAACCCCGCACCAGACGGCGAGAAACAGACCAGTTTTTCATCACAAACCCCTCAACTCAGATTGCAGACGCCACCCACGGCTTCCGACTTCTATCGGCATCGGCAGGCGTTACTAAATGTGCGGATGCTGCCAAAGCGCCAAACGCCACGCCCCAGACCACCAAACCGGACTTAATTCACGGTTGGCGGCTCACCGCACGGCGAATGCCGACCATCACCGTCCTGCGCCCATCGTCGCGCAGGCGGGCGCACCGCGCTGGGGCGAACAAAGCCCCCGGCGGCGGTCTATTTCAAGGTTTGAAAAAGGCGGGGCGAATGCCCAGATTGGTGGCTCAGCCCGTCAAGGCTTCGTCCAGCAACTCCACCCAGTGCTTGACCGGCGTGGCGGTGCCGCCCTGCAGGTGCGAAATGCACCCGATGTTGGCGCTGGCAATCACTTGCGAGCCTGCGGCTTCCAGGGTCTGCACCTTCTGGTCGCGCAATTGCATTGACATCTCAGGCTGCAAGACGCTGTAGGCGCCGCCCGCACCGCAGCACTGGTGGCTGTCGCGCGTGGCCAGGCGCACGTCAAAGCCCAACTGGCGCAGCCCGGTTTCGATCGGGCCGGGCTTGGCCGCGCTGCTCAGCTTCAAGCTGTGGCTGAGGCTGCACGGCGGGTGAAAGGTGACCGAGCCCAGCGAGCCGATCGGCCGGCGCGCCATGCGCCTCGACAGCATCGGCACCCACTCGGGCAGCAGTTGGCCGGGGTCTCGCACCAGGTCGCTGACGCGGCGGGCGCGGTCGGCGTACACCGGGTCATCGGCCAGCAGCTTGCCGTAGTCGCGCGTCCAGGCGCCGCAGCCTGAGGCGTTGACCACGATGGCCTCGATGGGCGTTTGCCCTTCGATCAGCAGCCACCAGGCGTCGATGTTGGTGCGGGCGCGGTTCTTCGCGCCTTCCACATCACCCAGGTGCCCCTGGATGGCGCCACAGCAACCCGAGGCCGGCGCCACCACGGCGCGCACGCCCACGGCGTCCATCACCCGGGCGGTCGAGGCATCGATGTGGGGCCGCAAGGCCGGTTGCACGCAACCCTTGAGCATCAGCATCTGGCGGGTGTGCAGGCTTTTCTTGGGGTCGGGCCAGGCCGCTGGCGGCAACACCGCGCGCTGGGGCACCTTGGCTTGCAACTTGGCCGGCAGCAAAGGCCGCACAGCCTGACCCAGCCGCAAAGCCGGGGCGAACCAGCGCGAAGGCATCACCGTGCGCAAGGCCCAGCGCATCAGGCGTTCCTGGCGGGGGCGCTCCACGCGCGCGTCCACCGCCGCCTGGCCCACCGCCAGCAGCTCGTGGTAGGGCACGCCCGATGGGCAGGTGCTCTCGCAATGGTTGCAGCCAATGCAGCGGTCCAGGTGCGTTTGCGTGGTGCGCGTGGGCGCCTGGCCTTCGAACACCTGCTTCATCAGGTAGATGCGGCCACGCGGGCCATCCAGCTCGTTGCCGGTCAGCTTGTAGGTGGGGCAGGTGGCGTTGCAAAAACCGCAGTGCACGCACTGGCGCAGCACCGCCTGGGCCTGCTGGCCTTCGGCCGTGGATTCGAATTCAGGAGACAGCTGGGTTTGCATGAAGGCGACCGGTGTTGAACACCCCGTGGGGGTCGAAAGACTGCTGCACGCGCTGGTGCAACTGGCGCAGCACGGGCGACAAAGCAGCCTGGTGAACCAGGGGCTGAACTTGGTGGCAGACAAAGGGCTGGGCATGGCCACCCGCGCGCGCAGCGGCCTCGAACACCACCGCCGCCGGGGCCGGTGTGCACACCCAGCGTTGGGCGCCAAACCACTCGGTGAGCTGTTCGCCAGGCAAGCCCAGCGGCGCGGCCGTGGGCGGCACCGACAAGCGCCACAAGCTCACGCCCTGGTGGCCGGATTGGGCCACGGCCTCGCGGGCCCGTTGAAAAAACTCGTCGCTGTGATCGCGCAGGCCTTGCCAGAAAGGCTCGGCCGAGGGCGCTGCGATCAACTCGCCTTCGCGCTCCAGGCAGAGGCGTTGCGCGGCGGACTCCACCGCGGCGCGCGCACCGCGCAGGCGCAGCACCAGCAAGCCATCCCACCAGGCCGAGGCATCCAAAGGCAAGGGCTGGGCCGCCCATTGGTTGACCTGGGCCAAGGCGTCTTTCTCGGCCATGTCGATTCGGATCGTGGCTGTGGCCACAGGTTGGGGCATCACCTTCAAGGTCACGTCCAGGATCACGCCCAGCGTGCCCATGGAGCCAGCCATCAGGCGCGACAGGTCAAAGCCGGCCACGTTCTTCATCACCGATCCGCCAAAGCGCAGCACCTCGCCGCGGCCATTGAGCACGCCAGCGCCCAGAACGTGGTCGCGCACCGCACCGCGGCTGACGCGGCCGGGGCCGCTGAAACCACTGGCCACCACGCCGCCAATGGTCGGCCCCAAGCCCAGCGCATCGGGCTGGAAAGACCAGCGTGGTGGCTCAAAGGCCAGGTACTGGCCCCGCTCCGTCAACACCGCTTCAATCTCCGACAAGGGCGTGCCGGCACGGGCCCGGATCACCAGCTCGCTGGGCTCGTATTGTTCGATGCCTTGCCACCCCCGGGTGTCCAGCACCTCGCCCCGCGAGGCATCCCCCAGGAAATCCTTGCTGCCATGCCCGCGCACGCGCAACACGGCCCGGCGTTGGGCAGCGTCGTTCACCTGGTCCACCAGGGTCGTCAATTCAATCGGGGCATGGACGGCATCGAGCATGATGGGCACAAGGATAACCGTGACAATGGCCCTGCCCCGCCACTACCATCGTGATCATGAAAGTTGCAGCCCTTCAAATGGTGTCCACCCCCCGTGTGGACGAGAACCTGGCCCAGGCGCAAACCCTGATCGCGCAAGCCGCGCACGCTGGCGCCGAACTGGTGGCCCTGCCCGAATACTTCTGCCTGATGGGCCTGCACGACGCCGACAAACTGGCCATCGCCGAGCCCCTGGCCGATGCCCTGGCACCCGACCGCGCGCTCAGCCCCATGCAGGCCACGCTGGCGGCAGCGGCCAAGGCGAATGGCGTGTGGGTGATCGGCGGCACCCTGCCTTTGCAAAGCCACGATGCGCAGCATGTGTTCAACAGCGTGCTGGTGTTCAACCCACAAGGCGAGCGCGTGGCGCGTTACGACAAGATTCACCTGTTCTGCTTTGACGATGGCCAGCGCCGTTATGACGAATCGGCCACCTTGTTGCCGGGCTCACAACCCGTGGCCTTCAACGTGACCGACCGGGCCGGTGGCACCTGGCGTGTGGGCTTGTCGGTCTGCTACGACCTGCGCTTTCCCGAGCTGTTCCGCGCCCTGAGCCAAGACCAGCCCTGCGACCTGCTGGTGTTGCCCGCCGCCTTCACGCACACCACGGGCCAGGCCCATTGGGAGCTGCTGCTGCGCGCCCGCGCGGTTGAAAACCTGTGCCACGTGCTGGCCCCCGCGCAAGGCGGTGAGCACGAAAACGGCCGCCGCACCTTCGGCCACTCGATGCTGATCGGACCCTGGGGCGAGGTGACGGCCGTGCGGGCCGAAGGCCCGGGCGTGGTGCTGGGCACGCTGGACCGCGAGCGCCAAGCCACGGTGCGCCAACAGTTGCCAGCGCTCACGCACCGGGTGCTGGGCTGATCGCTCAGGCTGGTTAGAACGCCTTGCTGACCTGCACGCTGAACAAAGCGCTGCGGCCCGGCGATGGCTCGTAATAGCGCCGATTGCCTTCGTTGACGATGACCGAGCCCACCACATGCTGGTCGGTCACGTTGTCGATGCGCAGCAAGGTGTTCACGCGCCAATCGCCGAAGGCGTGGACCCAGCCGGCGCGCAAGGCCCACAAGGTGTAACTGGCCGCCGCTTCGGTGTTGACGTCATTGGCCCAGATGCGGCCAGTGTGGCGGGCCTCGACGGCCGCGTGCCATGCGGCGCTTGGGCGCCAGAGCAATTCGGCATAAGTGGTCCGGTCGGGCACACCTGGCAGGTCATTGCCCCCAGGGACGGTGGTGGTCGTGCCCATCGCCGTGCTCTGGAATGGATCCCGGTAGCGGGCCTGCGTCCACGCCGCCGATGAATACAAGGACCAGCCTGGCGCCAGTTGCCACTGCAGGGCCGCCTCGGCGCCCAGGCGGCGCGTTCGGCCCACGTTCTTGTAGGTGGCGCGCCCTCCGGCGTTCACGTCCACGGCGATCTCATCATCGGTGCGCGTGTTGAACACCGACACGTTCAACAGCCCTTTGTCCGCCAGTGCTTGCTTGAGGCCCAGTTCCAGGTGCTCGCCGCGGCTGGCCTTCAAGCCAGTGTTCCAGCCCGTGGCCGTGCCAGACGTGCCCTGGTAGGCCACCTCGTTGAGGGTGGGTGTTTCAAAGCTGCGGCCACCGGTGATGTACAGGTGGGTGCCCTTCACGGGTTTCCACATCAGCGACGCCACCGGCGTGGTGGCAGAAAACGCCATGCCCCCGCTGTCATCGCCATTGCCGGCCACCACATAGCGATCCGCCGAGTTGAAGCTCACACGGCTGTGGCGCACGCCTGCGGTGGCCACCCATTGCTCACTCAGATCCCAGTGGGCTTGCAGGTACTGGTCGTGGTTGCGGGCGCGGTTGTCTTCATCGCGCTTGAGCTCGCCGCGCACGCCCAGCACGGTGCCTGGCGACGGGCCACTGCCCGTGACGGGCCCGATGAAATTCTCAAAGCCCTGGCGGTGCTCGTCCATCTGGTCAAAGTTCACCCCTCCGGTCAGCGAGAAAGGCCGCGATGCCAACTGCGTGCGCCAGGTAAGGCGGGCATCAAGGCCGGCGAAGGTGCGGTCCAGGTCAATGATGCCGCCGGGATGGGCCGCCGCGTTCTGCGTGTTGTTGGCCGGGATGGACTGGAACTGCAGCGCCTGTCGCGTGCCGGTGTATCCCAGTAAACGCAAGTCCCCAAAGCCCAATGGCTTCTCATAAACCACGCCCACCTGGTTGTTGGCGATGTCCTTGCGGGTGTTGTACACGTGGGCATTGCCGGTGGCCTGCTGGCGATTGGCCGCCAACTCTTCCTTGGTCAAACCCAAGGGGTCTTGCACCTCGGGCATGTTCAGGTAGCTGCCCACCACCGTCAGCGTCGACCGGTCTTGCAGCGACCACTTCAGCTTGGCATTGACCTGGTCGCGCTGCGCCGCGCTGTGATCGCGAAAGCCATTGGTTTCAAAGTGGCTGGCGTTGATCAGGTAGTTGAGCTGGCCGGTCTCTCCGCCCAGCTTGAGCGACTCCCGGTGGAAGCCATCCCGGCTCACCGCATAGCCCATGCTGACTTCAGGTGTGGGCGGGCCATCTTCGGTGAACACCTGGATCACGCCGCCCGCGGCATTGCCATACAAGGCCGACATGGGGCCGCGCAGCACCTCGATGCGCTGGGCCGAACCCAGGTCGATCGACGACGCCTGGCCCTGGCCATCGGGCATGGTCAGGGGGATGCCATCGGCGTACAGGCGCACGCCCCGCACGCCAAAGGTGGAGCGTGCGCCAAAGCCCCGGCTGGAAATCTGCAGGTCTTGCGCGTAGTTCTGGCGGTTCAGCACCGACAAGCCGGGCACGCGCGTCAAGGCCTCGGACAGGTTGACCAGCGGGCCGGCGCTGCGCAGCGCCTGGCCACTGATGGCGTCTACCGAGGCGCCGACGTCAAACGTGGCCTGGGGTGTGCGCGTGGCCGTGACCACCACGTCGGGCAAGGCTTGCGCGTGCGCGTGGTGTGCCTGGCTGATCAGCGCTGCGCCCAAGGCCAGCGTCATCACAGAGAAGCGGGGTTTGAAGCTCGGTATATTCAGGGCGGCCATCGCCACCGATCTTACACAGGCCCCTGCCGATCAGGCCAGGGCGCTTACAGGCTGTCGCCAAAATCCGTGTGCACGACCTCGTCCACCTTCGGGCCCAGGGGCTCGCTGCCAAACAGTTGCAGGGAATAGTTCTTCATCTGGTCGCGCACGTTCTTGCGGTTGAACAGCTTTTGCTGCGCCTCGATGGGCAGGTCCGTGACCATGAGCACATTGCGCTGGATCAGCGCATCAATCAGGTCTTCCAGCACCCGCACCAGGTCGGCATCCAGGCTGGCAAATTGCCGGGCCGGCTCGTCCCGGTGGTCGCCCAGGAAAGCGCGCACCCGGGGATCGTCAGGCGTCATGAAATCAGCGCCCGGTTGCGGTTCGCGGTGCAAGCTGCTGATCTGGCCGTCGGGGGTGAGCAAGACGTAGGGCATGGTGAAACCATTATCGGCACAATGTCGGGCAACTGAAAGCCTGCGAGGTTCCAAACCCATGTCCCGCCCTACTGCATCGCCCCTCATCAAGGCCCTGGGCCTGGCCGTGGTCCTGGGTGGGGCGCTGTATGGCGCCCATGCCTGGTTGAACTCAGGGGTGGATGCGGCCACGCCAGAGGCCGCGTCGGCGCCCGACGGCAGCGCGGCGGTTGGCCCGACCGCGCCCACGCCCACCAGCACAACCCCACCTGGGCGCCTGAACGCCAAGGACGTGGCCCAGACTTATGCCAGCGACCGCGAGGCCGCCAACGCCCGATTCAAGGGCCAGCGCATGCAGGTCCATGGCGTGGTCAACCAGGTCGAGGCCGGCCAAGGGCAGGTGCTACTGCTCACGCTGGGGGCCGATGAATCACACGCCGGCTTGCGCGCCGTGATTGACGGTGGTGCCCAACCCCTCGCCAGGCAGGCCGTGGTCGGCCAGCCTTTGAGCCTGGACTGCCTCAACCAGGGCCTGCTCATGGCCGAGCCCGTGCTGAGCGACTGCCGCGTCCTGCCTTGACCAGCGGCGAGCCTTCATGAAAAAAGGCCGCCGGCGGTGACGCCGGCGGCCAAAGATGTCCCATAGACATCCCAGGAGGAACTCAGGGGGTCATGCCGCTCACAGCGTCAGCAGGTACTGGACCAGGTTGCTCACCTCGCCGCCCGATTTGGCGCACCAGGGGTGTGGCGAAGCAGGCAGGCCGATGGGGCCCGGGGCGCCGATTTCAGGGCCGAACTCGCGGCGCAGCTTCTGGTAATCCCAGTAGTAGTGGCCTTCATCGCCCGGCATGGTCACGAAGTACTTGTGGCGCTCGACGAAGGTGTTGCGCGCATCGGCCGTGGTGTCGAAGATGTTCTTCTTCTTGGCCTTGTAGACACGGAACACGTCGCCCTTGCGGTTCAGGTCAGGGAAGACCGCAGGCTGGTCGGCCGAGCCCAGGGCAGGCCGCGCCGGGGCATGCAGCGTGTAGTACTGCTTGTAGAGCGCCGAGTTTTCCGAGCAACGGTCGGGGCTGACCAGGTCTTCCAGGTTGCGCACGTGGCCATCGGTGAGCAGGCCGCGCGATTGCACCCAGTACAGGTTGCGCAGGAAGGTCACGCGGATGGATTGCTGCTTGTACTGGAAGTCCGACGGCGCGAAGAAGCGGCCCACTTCTTTCAAAGGGATCATCTTCTCGTTGGTGTTGGCGCCCAGCTTGTCAGAGTGGCACGAAGCACAGGCCTGGTCGAAAGCGGCCTTGCCTTGCGCCACATTGGCCGCCACACCCGGGTACTTCTGCCAAGTGTTCTGCACGAAAGCGCCTTCGGTGGTGGCGGTGCTGCCTGTCTGCGCCAGCTTGCCGTTGGATTTGAGCCAGCGGAACATGCCAATGTTGCGCAGGTCATCGTCGTTCTCGTCCAGCACTGACATGTAGGCGGTCAGGGCCTTGAGCGACTTCTGGTCCATCGAGCCCATCGCACCCTCAGGCTCCTGGGCATGGATGTACGAGCCCTCGAAGCCCACGTAGGACTCGGTGTGCGACAGCGAGCGGCGGATCGGCAGGTGGTTGGTCACGTTAGGGATGACCATGGGCGAGAACAGGTAGTCGTTGTCGTACTCCGTGCCCTCACCAGCCTTGCGGGTCATCGTGGATTCGGTGGCGCCGCCGGGCATCAAGTACAGCATCGGCGTCTTGTCCACCTTCTTGGTGCCGCTGGACCACGAAGGACCGGGCTCGTTGTCCACGATGTAGGCGAAGGTGGCGGTGGTGTCCGTGGTCTTGTCGCCGAGAACGGTCCAGCGCTGCGTCCACAAGGGGTTGGGCAGGCCGGGGAAGACCTTGGTCAGGTTGCCACTGCCCTTGCTGTAGCTGATCTTGTAGCCGTGGCACGAAGCGCAGTTGAAGCCGATCCACTTGCCTTTGCCCAGCAAGGGGTGCGAGGACTCGGCGTAGCGGTAGCCCACCCAGCCACTGTTGCTGGTGTTGCCCGCGGTGAGCTGCGGCTCCACCAGCAGGAAGCCCGGGATGGGGCTTTCTTGCGGATAGGGATTGAAGTAGACATCGGCGATGGCTTCGTCAGGCACCTGCCCGGCCACCGTCTTGTGGGCGCCAAACAGCAAGGCCGGGTCGGCCACTTTGCGCGTGTAGGGATCGATGGCTTTGCCACCAAAGATCTTGTCCCACTCCAGGCTCTTGAACTTGTGCGCCACGCCCAAGCCATAGTCGTATGACCAGAAGACCTGACGGCCCAGCTTGGCCATCTCCGCAAAGCTGGTGTTACTGACATTGACCTCGATTGGCGCGATGGCCTTGGTCTCGTCCGTCAGGGTCGAGACGATGTCGCAGTTGGGATTGGCCGGCGCCTCCAAGCGCGTCAGCTGCGCGTCGATCACGTTGTGGGGCTGGCCGGGCTTCTTGATCGACAGGTTGTAGCCCGTGCGCTTTTGCACCTGGAGCTTCAAAGGGCCCTTGCTGGCGTGGGATGGCACGCGGAACTCGACCCGCGTATCGGTCCAGCTCTGCACATCCTTGGGCCAGTTGCTGCGCACCTTGCCGGTCTCGTAGTTGGCGCTGGCCAGGATGTCGAGCTTCTGCTCGTACATCACCAGGTCGGTCTCCAGCACACGGCTGTTGCCGATCATGATCTTGCTGAAGTCGATGTCGGTGCCGGCACCAAAGCCACTGCCGATCAACGTGACGGTGTCACCCGGCTTGAGCGCCGGGGCGGCACTGCTGCCGGCCGTCCACACCAGCGCGCCATTGACCAGCATCTGCTGGACCACCGGCTGCGCGAAGTTCTGGGCCGAGGCGGCGCGTTGCTGCTCGCGCGGGGCGTTGAAGCTGCACACCAGCTCCTGGTCCGGGAAGTTGGGGGCGGCCTGGCTGAGAGGGGCACACGCTGCCAGGGACAGCAGCCCCAGCCTGGGCATCACCCTGTGAAATTGGTTGGCCATGAAATACCCCCGATCCAGCGTTCAACATTGAAGATGAGCGCATGGTCGGGGGTGGTGCCATTCGGTGTTGTCGCCTGAACGACAAACGAGGGATAGACCTAAGGAGGGTCTGCCCTGATCAGGCTGCTTGAGGGCGGCGGCGGGTCATCAAGCCGGCCACCAGCAGGCCAGCGCCAAGCATGGCATAGCTTGATGGCTCAGGCACGGACGTCACACTGAACGAGGCCGAGCCCCAATTGGCTTCGCGCCACAGCATCGGCAAGGGATCCGTGCCCGTGGACAAGCCTAGGCCGGCCAGCATGATGTTCACCGTGTCGGCGTTGATGCGCAATTCACCTGCCAGGCTGCCACTGGCGCGCAACACGGGCTGGCCATGGTCATTAACACCATCCACCACAAAGTTGCCTTGCGTGCCGCCCACGATGCCAGGAATGGTGGCCGTGAAGATGGCCAACTTGCCAAAGGTGACGAGGTCACCGGTGGTGCGGTTGTGCGAATACAAGTTGGCGTAGATTGTGGAGTTGCTCAGGTTCCAATCCAAGTTCGTCAGGTAGATCGAACGCGAGGTGAGGGTGTCATCGTCGTTGACGATGGTGCGACGGATGTCAACGAAAGATCGGGCAGACTGCAGGGAAGCCACCGAGTCACCGCTGTTGGTCAAGGACGAGAAGCCCATGGCCAGCACGCCAGTTGGCCGGCTGTAAGTGGCAGCGTTGACGAGGCCGGCTCCGGGAAGCACGCCGGGCACATTGGGCGTGGTGAACGGCGTGCGCAATACGGACCCCGAAGCGGCCAGCGCCGACAGCGCATCGTTCGAAAAAATCAAGTTACCCGAACCGGAGAGCAAAATCTGCGGGAAGCCCACATTGCCCTGCGCATTGGACGCACCGACGGCCACAAAAGCGGCAACTGCCACCAAACTCTTGAACGTAAACTTCATGGGATGTTTCCTCCACTGACATGTTGATTTGAAGCCCCTTGGGGACTCACAAAAGTGTAGTGGAGCGGGTGGCGTAGCACCCTCTTTGATCACCCCGCAGATGAGCGTATCGTGGGCCCGATCTGCCCGAGCAAAGCCTTGTCCGCCGAGGACAAACCCGCCACCGCCACCAGCTGCGCCAGGTCCAGCACCTCAATGCGCCCATAAGCGATTTGCACCACGCCTTGGTCCTGCAGGTTTTGCAGGATCTGGTTGGTGGTCTGGCGCGACAGGCCCAGCATCATGCCCAGCTGCGATTGGCTGATGGGCAGCACGCAGGCGTCTGCTTTGCCCGACGCGTGGGCCAGCATCACCAGGCGACGCGTGAGGCGCAGGTCGGCCGGCAGCAAGGCCAGGTCTTCCATGCCAATGAAAGCAAAGCGCACCTTCAGGGACATGAGCACGCCAAAGTCGCGCCAATACACGGGACAGCGGGACAGCAGTTCGTTCAGCGGCGCCATGGGCACGAACAGCAAGCGGGTGGCCACGTCGGCCACCGCGTTGTGGGTGCGCGGCAGGTGGTCGAACAAGGCGATCTCGCCCAGCCACATGGGCGGCTCCACGAGGGACAAGATGGCTTCCTTGCCTGCCTCGGTCACGCCTGAGATGCGCAAGCTGCCTTCGAGCACGGCGTAGATGCCATCGGCCGCGTCACCACGAAAGAACAGGTGCTCGCCCGCCTTCAGGCGGCGGGGCGTGGCCAAGGCCAGCAGATCGTTCTCCAGGCCGGACGACAGGCTGCCGAACCAGGCGTCGGTGCGCAGCTGCGCCCGCAACTCGGGCGTGACCCAGGAAGCGCCGCTCACAGCTGGCCGTAGGAGTGCAGGCCGGACAAGAACATGTTCACGCCCAGGAAAGCAAACGAGGTGACCAGCAGACCACCCAAGGCCCACCATGCCGCAAAGGCGCCACGCAGGCCCTTCATCAGGCGCATGTGCAACCAGGCCGCGTAGTTCAGCCACACGATCAGGGCCCAGGTTTCCTTGGGGTCCCAACTCCAGTAACCGCCCCAGGCCTCGGCGGCCCAGAACGCGCCCAGGATGGTGGCGATGGTGAAGAAGGCAAAGCCGACGGCGATGGCCTTGTACATGACGTCATCGAGCACGGCGAAGTCAGGCAGTTGCGCGGCCAGCTTGCGGCGGGCGCCCAGGATGGCGGCCACGATCACGGCCGCAATGCCGAAGTACACGGCCCAGTAGCTGCTCACGGCCTGCTCGGCGCCGGGCTTGCTGCGGAACACCAAGGGCTCGAAGCACAGGGCCACACCGATCAACCACAAAGGCGCCAGCTTCCACCAGCGGGTTTCGGTGGCGTGGGTCTTGACCAGGTAGGCGAAGGCCACCATGGCCGACATCGCGAAGGTGCCATAGCCAATGAAGTTGGCCGGCACGTGAAGCTTCATCCACCAGCTTTGCAGGGCAGGTACCAGGGGTTGGATCTCGCTGGCACCACGCTCCAGGGCGTACCACAGCAAGAAGCCCACGGCCGCGCTGACCACCAGCATCACGAAAGCGCCCAGGGCCATCAGCGACTGGCCTGCCTTGGCGAAACGGTCTTCGTAGTACAGCCAGAACAGCGTGGTCATCCACGAGAACAGCACGAACACTTCGTACAGGTTGCTGACGGGGATGTGGCCGATGTCAGGCGCGATCTGGTGGCTCTCGAACCAGCGCACGAAGGTGCCGACCAGGGCCATGAAGACGCCTGCCCAGGCGATGCGCGAACCCAGTCGTGCGCCCGTGACGCCTTTGCTGAACACGCCGATCCAGTAGAAGATGGTGCTCATGAAGAACAGCACGCTCATCCACAAAATGGCGCTCTGGCTGGACAGGAAGTACTTGAGCCAGAACACCGAGTCGGCCTGCGCCAGGTCGGCGCCGTAATCATCGGTGGCGCGCAGGTACAGGGTCATCGCACCCCAGGTGGCCAGGCCCGATGACAACAGCAGCCCACGGATGGGGCCCCAGAACCAGGCCAGGGCGATGACGCTGGGCACCGCCGCGACCAGGATGCCGCGCTCGTAGATGTCCATCGACGCGCCATGGGCGTGGAAAGCCCAGCCCCCCAAGGCCACCAGAAGGGCCGCGAAAGCCCAGTCAAACAGCGAACGGCGCCAGCCGCCAGGCGCGGGCAAGGGGTGTGCGGAAGTCGTCATGGTGGGTTCACTCACTACTTTCAAGCTTGCCTGGGCATCAGCACGGCGGTTTTGAGCCGCTCGAATTCGGCGTCGGTGTCCAGGGTGTGTCGGGTGGCCGACAAAGCCATCCTGACCTGCGTGCCGCCATCGGCCTCGCCGCTGTGCAGCCAGATCCACAGGCGCCGCTCGCGAATGTAGAGCATGGCGAAAACGCCGACAATCAGCAAGATGCAACCCAGGTAGACCACATTGCGGCCCGGGGTGCGCGTGACCTGAAAGACGCTGGCCTGGCGTTGCTCGAAGCCATCCAGCATCAACACCACGGGCACCGGGTACAAAAATGCATCAGAGATGGACAGCACCGCCTGCGTCATGAAGGCGCGGGCCGATTCGGCCTCCATCGACAAGGGCGGCAGCCCGGCCTTTTCACGGCTCAGGTTCATCAGCTCGGCCAGGGCGCCGTTGAGGATGCGCACCAGGGTCTCCGAGGTGCGTTCGCGCTCAGGCTCGGGCACCACTTGCTCGATGAAGTCCGACAGGGCCTGAAGGCCGCCTGACGGTTGCGCGGGCGCAGGCTCACCCTGCGTGCGCGGCGCGACGATGGCCCCCGCAAACAAGTCCAGGGCGCGTTGGGCCGACACCGCCAGTTGGGCCGCCAGTTCGGGCCGCTCTGGCGGCGCGCCCTGCACGGCAAAGCGGCGCACGGCCTCGCGGCGCATGGCTTCGTCGCCCAGGGCCTGGCGCAGGCGCAACCAGCCGTCCAGGCTGTTGTTCTCGTCGGCCGGCACGCGCAAGAACCGGAAGTTGTCGGACGGCGTGTCACGCACACCCAGCAAGAACATGGCTTGGCCATTCAGGTTCACCGGCACCATGTAGTTCTGGTATTCGCGGGCTTGGCCGGCGGCATCGCGCAGCTTGTAGGTCACCGAGGGGCCCACGTTGACCAGCTTCTTGTCACCGGTCGGCTTGGCGCCCGAGCCCAGGTGCTTGCTCAGGTCGGCCAGGTTCACGCCGCGCACATCGGTCTTGTCATCGCCCCCGCTGGCCGAGTCGGACAGGTTCTCGACGTTGATGACGCGCAGGCCGGTGATCTCGATCTTGACTTGGCCCTGGGCATCCGAGGCCAGCGGCAGGGCATCGCCATTGACCACGCCATGGATCACCTCAGGCTGCGTGCCCAGGCCCTCGCCGCGCAAAAACACCGGCTTGAGGCTGACCTGCGAGCCGCCATCCTCAAAGCTGGACTGGAAGATGGTGACGCCGTCGTAGACCACCGGGTGGTTGACCTCGACCGTGGCGGCCTTGGTGGTGTTGGTGCGCGGATCGTGGATCACGATGTCGCTGGCAAAGCGCTTGGGCATGCCCGTGGCGTAGTAATCCACGTTGAATTTTTTCAGCTCGACCTCGAAGGGCAAGGGCTGCAGCAGCATGCCCTTGTCCAGGTTCAGCACCGCCGAGTTGGAGCGCTGGCCTTCGGCCACGAACAGCTGAGCCCGGTACGCCGGGTTGCTCACGCTCAAGCGGCTTTGCTCGGTCACGGCCCCGCCCCTGAAGGGCTGCAGGTTCTGCGCCCAGGCCTGCACCTTGACGATCAGGTCGCCATCGAACAGGCCGCCCACGCACACCAGCACGATGGCCGAGTGCGCGGCGATGTAACCCAGCTTGTTCACCGCCCCCAGACGCGCCGCGATCATCACGCCCGCCGCCTTGCCTGCGCCGCCCGTGCGCACCTGGCTCTTGATGGACCAGCCCGTGCTGGACAACAACTGCTGCACGCGGGCTTGCGATTCGGCCAAGGGCGTGGGCAAGGTGCCTTCAGCCCGGTGGTGGAAGGCGTTCAAGGCCTGCTCGCGGATGCCCTCCTTGTGGTTGCGAAAATCCACCAGGATGCGCGGTGCATTGCGGGCGATGCACAGGCTGGTCGACGTGACCAGGAACGCCAGGATCAGCAAGAACCAGGGCGAACTGTAGATGCGGTACAGGCCCAGGGCGCCGTACACCTCGGCCCAGAAAGGCCCGAACTGCTCAACGTAATTGGTGGCCGGCTCACCCTGGCGCACCACCGTGCCAATGGCCGAGGCCACGCAGATCACGGTGAGCAGGGAGATCGCAAAGCGCATGGACGACAGCAGCTCCAGCAAATCGCCCCGCAAGGAGCGCGCTGGTGGAGGTGTCATCGGGGAATCTGCAAGAGAGCTCATGTGTCTGCCAACTTCACGCGCACAAAAAAGGCGGCAGCCTGATGGCCCCGCCTGGATGATTGCCTAGTCGGGGCCGCACCGATATCGGCATCGACCCCACCCGCGCTGGCTTCAGCGCAGGCCAGCGATGTAGTCGGACAAGGCGTCGATTTCCTTGTCGCTCAGGTTGGCCGCGATGGCGACCATGGGCGCATTGTTCGCGCGATCGCCTTGGCGGAAGGCGGTCAACTGCGCCTTGGTGTAATCGGCTTGCTGGCCGCCCAGGCGAGGGTATTGCGATGGGATGCCCGAGCCGTTGGGGCCATGGCAGGCCGCGCAGGCCGGCACGGCTTTCTTGGCAATGCCGCCACGGTAGATCTTCTCGCCCAGGGCGACGGTGTCCTTGTTCTTGGCAAAGCCATCCTTGGCCTTTTTGCTGGCGTAGAACGCCGACAGGTTGCGGATGTCCTCTGGCGTCAGCGGTGCGGCCATGCCGTTCATGACCGGATTTTTGCGCACGCCTTGCTTGAACTCGGTCAATTGCTTGGCCAGGTACTCCGGGTGCTGTCCTTGCAGGATCGGGTAGGTGGCCGCGCCACGCGAGCCATCGGCCGTGTGGCAGGCCACGCACACCGCGGTGGCCTTGGCTTCGCCCGCGGCCAGATCAGGCTTGGCCGCTTTGGCTTTGGCTTCAGCACCATGGGCCACACCCGACAGGGTCAAGACCATCGAGGCAAGGGCAATCAGACTGGAAAGACGCTTCATGACGGTGTGTGGGTTTGGACTGTGAATCTTGTTGATTTTACAATGCCTGATGACCGAACCTACGATTTCCCCGAAAGACGCCCTCGCCTGGACCCACACGGCTCGGTTTTTAACCACAGCGGCCAAACTCGAACAACTCCCACCCTCGGAGTTACCCGAGGTGGCTTTTGTGGGCCGGTCCAACGCCGGCAAGTCCACCGCGATCAACACCCTGGCCCAGCAACGCCAACTGGCGTTTGCCTCCAAGACGCCCGGACGCACCCAGCACATCAACCTGTTCCAGGTGGGCCCCAAGGCCGCGCCCAACCTGCACTGGGCCGACTTGCCCGGCTACGGTTATGCCGCCGTGGACCGCACCGCCAAGTTGCGCTGGCAAGAGGTGATGGCCCAGTACCTGGCCGTGCGCCGCAACCTGACCGGCGTGGTGCACATGGTGGATTCGCGCCATGGCTTCACCGAGCTGGACCGCAACCTGCTGGAATTCGTGGCGCCTCGCGTGCGCGGGGGCGAGGTCAAGCTGCTGGTGCTGCTGACCAAGGCCGACAAGCTCAACCGCAAGGAGGCCGACGCCGCCCTGCGCGAAGCCAAAGACGTGCTGAGCGCCCTGGAGACCGAAGCCTCCAACATGCACATCATGCTGTTCTCGTCGGTCAAGAAAACCGGTGTGGGCGAAGCGGCGGTGATGCTGCGCGGCTGGGCCACCACGGAAGAGGTGGCGGTGCGCGAAGCCGAACTGGCCGCCGCCCGCGCCGCTGAGAAGGCCGAGCAAGATGCGCTGCTGGGCCTGGACGCCAAGCCCCGGCGTCGCTGATCAGGCCCCGGTCAGGCGCGTCAGCGCTTCGCGGTATTTGGCGGCCGTGTGCTCGATCACATCGGTTGGCAGCGCGGGCGAGGGCGCGGTTTTGTCCCAGGGCTGGCCATTGACCTGGGCTTGCTCCAGCCAATCGCGCAAGAACTGCTTGTCGTAGCTGGGCGGATTGGCCCCGGCCTTGAACGCCGCGTCATAACCTTCCGAAGGCCAGAAGCGCGATGAATCGGGCGTGAGCACCTCGTCCATCAAGGTCAAGGTGCCCTGCTCGTCCAGGCCGAATTCGAACTTGGTGTCGGCGATGATGATGCCCTTGGTCAGGGCGTAGTCGCTTGCTGCCTTGTACAGCTGGATCGACACATCGCGCACGCGCTCGGCCAGATCACGGCCAATGATGTCCACCATCTTGTCGAAGCTGATGTTCTCGTCGTGGTCGCCCATCTCGGCCTTGGTGGCGGGCGTGAAAATGGGCTCGGGCAGCTTGCTGGCGTTCTTCAAGCCGGCGGGCAGCTTCACACCGCAGACTTCGCCGTTGTGCTGGTATTCCTTCCAGCCGCTGCCGGCCAGGTAGCCGCGCACCACCGCCTCCACGGGCAGGGGCTTGAGCTTCTTGACCAGCATGGAGCGGCCTGCCACCTGGGCGCGCTCGGCGGCTGACACGGCGCTGACCGGGTCGTCGCCCGTCAGGTGGTTGGGCACGATGCCCTTGAGCAGATCGAACCAGAACAGGGCCATCTGCGTGAGCAGGGCGCCCTTGCCGGGGATGGGCTCGCCCATGATGACGTCGAACGCGCTGATCCGGTCAGACGCGACCATGAGGATGCGGTCTTCGCCCACCGAGTAGTTGTCACGCACCTTGCCACGGGCAAGCAGGGGCAGGGATTGCAGGGCGGAGGTGTGCAGGGCGGAAGTCATCAAAGGTCGGCTTTCATCTTCATCAACAACGGCTGGCGCCGCTCGCGGCCCCAGCCCGCCATTGTGCCTCGCCTCGTCAGGCCGGGGTCGGTCAGTCCAGGGTCAACTGCACGCCGGTCACCACCAGGGTGTCGGTCTTCTTGATGCCAACACCAGGATCGGCGTTGTAGCGCATGCTGGCGTTGACGGACAGCTTGAGCTTGGCGGTCATGGCCACCGCCAGGCCGGCTTTCCACTCGGCGCGCAAACCGCTGCCATCCAGCGCCGGGGACAAGGCCAGTTGCTGCTTGAAGGTGGTGTTGTCGGTCAGGCGGTGGCTGGAGTTCTCGCCCAGCAGCATCTCGACCCGGTCCAGGGTTTCGCGGTTCTGGTCATTCACCACCTTGGGCTGGGTGTAGCGGTCGCGGGCGTAGCCCAGGCCGGCGGTCACGTCAAAAATGGTTTGCGGTGTTTCGATGAGGTGGTAGCCCGCGCCGCCCCCGGCCGTGACGCGCAGGTCCAGGTTGGCCGGCCGATCACGCAAGCCGCCCACCTGGCCAAACAAGAAGACCAAGGGGGTGACGTTGTGGTCATAGCGGCTGTCGGCGGCCACCTGTTCGGCGGTGGTGCCTTTGGCATCCTTGGCGTAAAGCAGCCGCCCGTTCACCGTCCACTTGCCATGGGCGCTGAGGCGCGCGCCGTCGGCATTGAAGGTGGCGCTGGAGGCCTCTGTGTTGCCCGAGGACACGCTGGCCCCCAGCCCCAACTCCCAGCGCCAATGGTCCAGCTTCACATTGGGTGGCGGGGGCACGCCGGGCGCCACAGGTGGCAAGGCGGATTGGGCCAGGGCCGCCTGGCCGCTCAAAGCCAGGCTCATGACTGCAAACAGGTACCGCAACTTCATGTGATCAACCCCCTGCCGCCGCCTTGGTGACCGCGGTGGCGCGCGCCTGATCCGCCTTGCGGTCGGCGGCCACCTTCTGGGCCGTGGGGCGTTGCTCGATCAGCTTGACGTAGGTCTTCCAGTCGATGCCGGCCGCGGCCACCAGGTCTTCGCCATAAACGATCTTGGTGGCCAAACCCGCCAGCGGCAGGTGGACATAAGCAGCGCAATCCGCGGCCGAGAAGGTGTCGCCAGCGACGTAGGGGCCAAACACCGCCAGGGGCTTGAACGCCGCCAGGTTCTTGACCAAGTCGCCCTTGACGCGCGCCAAGAACTTGTCGGGCAAGGTGCCGCCAAAGAACGCTTGCGCGTACAGCTGGCGCGCGCACAACTCCACGTGCAGCTCCAGGAAGGTGATGATCTCGCGGTGCTTGGCGGCCAGCCAAGGGTCGGTGGGCAGCAAGGCAGGCGTGGGGAAGCGCGCCTCGATGTAATCCAGGATCACCTGGCTTTCGCACAGGCTGCCATGCTCGGTCTCCAGGTAAGGCACCTTGCCCAAGGGCGACATCGCCCTGTCCACCGGGCAGCCCACCACCGGCACCAGCACCTCTTCAAAGGGCACGCCCTTTTCAAGCAGGGCCAGCTTGACCTTGTTGTAGTAGTTGGACAAGGAAAAGCCGTGGAGCTTGAGCATGGATTGGTTCTCCAAAGAAAAAAAAGCCGACCCCAAGCTTAACGCTGGTGTCGGCTTCTGGTGCCCGCCGCACTGTAAAGCGCAGCGTGGGTGCGGGGTATCAGGCCACCACTTGGGCCAGCTTGCCGTTGGCGTATTGGGCGGCGATGTCCACCAGGGACACGGGCTTGATCTTGCTGCCCTGGCCTTCGCAGCCGAACTCCATGTAGCGCTGCTTGCAGATCTGCTTGGCGGCTTCGCGGGCGGGCTTGAGCCATTCGCGGGCGTCGAACTTATCCGGGTTCTCGAACAGGAACTTGCGCACGGCGGCGGTCATGGCCAGGCGGATGTCGGTGTCGATGTTGATCTTGCGCACGCCGAACTTGATGGCTTCCTGGATTTCCTCAACGGGCACGCCGTAGGTTTCCTTCATCTTGCCGCCGTACTGGTTGATGATGGCCAGCAGTTCGGAGGGCACGGACGAGGAGCCGTGCATCACCAGGTGGGTGTTGGGGATGCGCTTGTGGATCTCTTTGACGCGAGAGATGGCCAGGATGTCGCCCGTGGGCTTGCGCGAGAACTTGTAGGCGCCGTGGCTGGTGCCGATGGCGATGGCCAGGGCGTCAAGTTGCGTTTCGCGCACGAAGATGGCGGCTTCCTCCGGGTCGGTCAGCATCTGGCTGTGGTCCAGCTTGCCTTCGGCGCCGATGCCGTCTTCTTCGCCGGCTTCACCGGTTTCCAGGTTGCCCAGGCAGCCCAGCTCACCCTCGACCGTCACGCCAACTTTGTGGGCCAGTTGCACGACACGGCGGGTCACGTCAACGTTGTAGGCGAAATCGGCCGGCGTCTTGCCGTCTTCCTTGAGCGAGCCGTCCATCATCACCGAGCCAAAGCCCAGGTCGATCGCGCCTTGGCAGATCGCGGGCGACTGGCCGTGGTCCTGGTGCATCACCAGGGGCACGTGGGGGTAGGTTTCAACGGCGGCCTGGATCAGGTGCTTGATGAAGGATTCACCGGCGTACTTGCGGGCCCCTGCGCTGGCCTGCAGGATGACGGGCGCGCCGACTTCATCGGCGGCAGACATCACGGCCTGCACTTGTTCCAGGTTGTTGACGTTGAACGCCGGAATGCCATAGCCATTTTCGGCGGCATGGTCCAGCAGTTGGCGCATGGAAACGAGTGGCATGTGAACCCCCAATGAGTCGAATGGATGATGGAAATGCAAAGCGCGGCAAACCACAGGCCGCCGCACGACTGGGGGGATTCTACTGATCTGCCGGTGCAAACGCGCCCCCCAGGTGAAGGTGCTGAACACCCAACACGCGATATGTTTGACGCGGGGCGAAAGGCGGCTCAAAATAAGGCGGGTTTTTTTACTCTGCGCGACAATTGTCACGAATACTTGTCAGAATGGATCTTTGAATGGGCGGCTGTGGGCCGCTTTTCATATATTCCATTGTTCGTGGTGAGCTGTAACGCTATGAACCGCAAGTCCATGCCCAACTCTTTCCTGGAATTGGATCCGGAACTCCGCCAGAAAATCAAGGCGGAACAGTTCCGAATGATGATGGCAATGGCGACGCCAGCCACGGTGGCGGCGACGCTGTTTGCCGTGCTGACCACGCTGTTCTTCCACCACCAGGTGGCCAATTCATTGGTGCACTGGTGGCTGGGTCTAAAAATAGGCATCGCGGTTCCCCGCATCATCCAGCAAGAGTGGCACAAATACCGCGGCGCCCCGGTGAACCGTTCCTGGCAAAGGGCCACGCTGGGGCTGATGCTCCTGGATGGTTGCGTGTGGGGCTTGGCCGGAATCTGGCTGACACCGGCCAATGATTTGCTCACCTCTACCCTGATTGGCGTGGGTTTGGCGGGCGTGGCCACCCTGGCCACCTTCACGCTGCATTCCAACTGGATCAATAACGTCGCATATTGCGCGCCCATGGTCTTGCCGGCCGCTTTTGTGTTTTTGAACCGGCACGATCCGCTGAGTTTGTACACAGGCGCGGGCTTGCTGGTGTTTTTGAGTTGCCTGCTGTGCGTGGCGTGGCGGGGCCAAAAACACATTGTTGAATTGATTCGCCTGCGTTTCGTGACCGACCGAATTGCCCACGAACGTGAAACGGCGCTGCAATTGGCCGAACGCCAAAATGCGATGAAAAGCCAGTTCGTGGCCACCATGAGCCATGAATTGCGCACCCCGCTGCATGGCATCTTGGGCCTGACGCGCATGATCCAGTCGGCCGATCTGGACCTTGAAAACCGCAAGCGCCTGGGCCTGGTCGAGCGCTCGGGCGAGCACCTGTTGTCCATCATCAACGACATACTGGATTTTTCGCGCATTGAGGCCGGGCACCTGTCGGTTGAAAACCAGCCTTTTGACCTGAGCGATGTGCTGGACGACCTGGTGGCGCTGACCTCGGTCACCGCTTCGGGCAAGGGCCTGACGCTGATCACCCAGGTGCAGTTGCCGCGCCCCTGCCACGTGGTGGGCGATGCCGCGCGGGTGCGCCAGATCCTGCTGAACCTGATCGGCAACGCGGTGAAGTTCACCGAGCGGGGCCAGATCCGCCTGAGCGCCCACCGCATGGCGGACCAGGACGGTCAGCCCGGGGCCATGGTGATGCGGGTGTCCGACTCGGGCATCGGCATCGCGCCGCAAGACCTGTCCACCATTTTCGACCCCTTTCATCAGGTGGACAACTCGCTGGGCCGGCGCTTTGGCGGCACGGGCCTGGGTTTGACCATCTCGCGCGAGATTTGCCGGGCCATGCAGGGCGAGATCACCTGCTCCAGCGTGCAGGGCCAGGGGTCGAGTTTCGAAGTCACCTTGCCGTTGCCGGCCTACACCGCCTCGCAGGCGCCGGCGGCCCCCAAACGCTACGACACCGGTGCGCCCGTGCCTGCCGACGTGGGCCGCACGCCAGTGGCCCTGCAAGGCCATGTGCTGTTGGCTGAAGACAACGAGGTCAATGCGATGGTGGTGGAGGCCCTGCTGCGCCGCCACGGCCTGACCGTGGAGCACGTGCCCGATGGCCTGGAGGTGGTGAACCGCATGTGCGGCAACGAGCCGCGCCCTGACCTGGTGCTGATGGATTGCCAGATGCCGGCCATGGATGGCTTCGAGGCCACCCGCCAGATCCGGGCCGACGAACAATCACGCGGGCTGGCCCGCACCCCGGTGGTGGCGCTGACCGCCAGCGCACTGGCCGAAGACAGCGAGCGCTGCCTGGGCGCGGGCATGGACGCCCATTTGCCCAAGCCCTTCCGCGAAGACCAGTTGCTGTCGGTGCTGCTGGCTCACCTGCCCCTGGCCGCGCCGTCAATGTCCCTGATGCCGGCGGCCTGATCGGCCATGCGTGGCCGGGCCCACCCGGAACTCACCGCCGAAAACACCTGAATATCAGGGTGGTGTGTTTTAAACATGAAGCCATACAGCGGGTGCTGGTTGGCGTGCCATTTTCGCTCGGCCCCATAGACGTCGAATTTCAGCACACGGTGCTCAATACCGCCAGCGTGCTTCAACGGGACCTTGCGGCCATCGCCAAAGATATCCACATACCCCAGTGATTCGTAAATCCGATCCAGTGGGCGGCGGGCCCCGATCAAAATGTAGGGCAACTGCATCGCGCAGCAGTATAGATAACAGGCCTTGATTAACGCCTGCCGAGTGGTGAACTGGTTATACCCGGGCCTGACCGAAAACCTGGTTATTTCCGTCAAGGCCTGGTTCTTCAAATCGTCGGGAATATCCACACTGCCTTCCAGCAGCAGGGGTTGGTGCGAATTGCTCTGCAGCCGCGCCGTGCCAATCGCCTCACCGGTGATTTTGTCTTCCGCCAGGAAAATCACCGTGCCGGGTGATTTGTCCAGGGCGTCCGGAATCAACATGTTTTCGGCCATGTGGGGTAAATGATGCCCATAAGCCACCGACCTCAATTCACATACTTTGAGCAATTGCTCTTCAGTGCGAACGAGTTTCATCACGAATGGCAAGCTGTTGTTCAGGCCGCCCTGTTCGTCTAATTCATCATCCTTGGGAATCCGAGACGGTGACGCGATGGAGTACTGCATGTGTGCCTCTGGCGATTTAAAACACTTGGCCGGTCATCCAAGGATTTGGCACAAACCCTGAACCGTTTGAAAAATTTTGTCACATCTTGTCTCAACTTGAAATACCAAACCACTTGATTGAGGGGATTCAAACGGGGGGTAAAGCCACACTGCCCACGGCTTTTTCGGTGATTGCCTGATCACCAAACGTTGAATGATCCGGCCTTGTTGTCACCACAAGGAAGCCGACGGTGTCCTCCCGCCCGCCTTTGGCGCCCGTCAACCCGGTTTTGCTGGCCGAGTTGGCCGCCTGCGGCAGCGCCCGAGAAGGCGCTTTGCTGCTGCTGTCCACCCTGGCCACGCAAGTGGGCGCCAGGCGCGCCTGCCTGGCCTGGTGGCACCAAGGGCATGCGGTGGCCGACGCCCACTGGTCCGCCCCTGACGCGCCGGACACCGCCAGCTTGCTGCCCACGCAACTGGGCGCGGCGCTGGACGAGGCCATCGACCAAGGCGTGACCTTGAGCTGGCCGCCCGTGCTGGCCGACCACGACCAATGGGTGACGCTGGCGCACCGCACCTTGGCCCAGCGCCTGGACTGTGCGGTGTTGAGCGTGCCCTTGCCGGCAGGCCCCATCCCCACGGGCGCACTGAGCCTGGAGTGGGCGCGAGGGCAGCCGCCGCTCACGCCCGCCGTGCAGCAGTTCATCGAAGCCACGGTGGCGCAGTGCGCGCCTTTGCTGGCTTTGCAACGCCAGGCTCACCGCCCGTGGCATTGGCATTTGCGCCAAGCCTTGCGGCGCCGCTGGCGTGACCTGGGCAACCCGGAACACCCTTGGCGGCGGCGCGCAATGGCACTGGCAGCCTTCGCGCTGGCGGTGGCCACGCTGCTGCCCTTGCCCGACCGCATTGGCGGACGCGGCCGCATCGAAGGCGCGGAGCAGCGCGTTCTGGTGGCCCCCAGCGATGGCTTCATCAAGGCCACGCATGTTCACCCCGGCGACCAGGTCAAGGCAGGCCAGGTGCTGGCCGACCTGGCCGAGCAAGACCTCAAGCTTGAGCACGACAAATGGGCCAGCCAGATGGCCCAGCACGAGAACAGCTATGCCGGCGCCATGACCCGCGCCGACCGCGCCGAGGCCGCCATGAGCCTGGCCAAGGTGCAAGAGGCGCAGGCGCAACTCGCCTTGGTGGACCAGCAACTGCAGCGCTCACAGTTGAACGCACCCTTCGATGGTGTGGTGATCCAGGGTGACCTGAGCCAATCGATCGGGGCGCCCGTGCGGCAAGGCGATGCCCTGCTGACGGTGGCCAGCACGCGGCAATACCGGGTGATCATTGAGGTGGATGAAACCGAGGTGGGCAAGCTGCAGCCCGGTCAAACCGGGGTGCTGGCCTTGTCGGCCCTGCCCTGGGACACGCTGGCGCTGCGCGTGGTGCGCATCACGCCCCTGGCGCAGGCGCGCGAAGGCCGCAATGTGTTCGAGGTGCAGGCCGAGTTCACCGGCGCGGTGCCACCTGAGGTGCGCCCCGGCCTGATGGGCCAGGCCAAGGTGGTGGTGGGCCAGCGCCCGTGGTTGTGGACGCTGGTGCGGCCCTTGCTGGAGCGGGCGCGGCTGGGCCTGTGGTCCTGGTGGGGGTGATGCCGATGTTGGCGCACAGCCCCTTGTCCAGCCCGGACTGGCACCGGGTGGCCGCCCTGCGCCCCAAGCTGCGCCCACGTGTGAGCGTGGAAGGCCAATGGGTGCGCGGCCAGCGTTGGCAGGTGCTGCGCGACGACGACACGGGTCAGGCCTGCAGACTCAACCCTTCGGCCTACCGCATCGCCGCGCGGTTTGACGGTCAGCGTGCTTTGCAAGACCTGTGGCCCTTGCTGGACAGCCACGCCGAGGCGCCCACGCAAGACGACATCTTGGCCGTGCTGCGGCAATTGCAAAAGCAGCACCTGGTCGAGTTCGACGGCACGCCGGATTTTGGCGCGCGGGCCTCGCTGTCACACCATTCGGATCAAATGCCCGAGGTCAACGACCAAGCCCTCAGCCGCCCTTCAACGTTGATGGCCTGGCGCATTCCGCTGGGCAACCCCAGCCGCTGGCTGGACCGGGCCGAGCCCTTGGCCCGCGCCGTGTTTTCAGTGCCCGGGCTGTTGGCTTGGTGTGCGCTGATTCTGGCCTTGCTGACGGGCTTGTTCATGCACGGCGCCGCACTGCACGCCCATGCCACCACATGGATGCACACGCCGCAATACCTGGCCTTGTCGCTGGTGCTGTACCCCGTCATCAAAGCCATCCACGAGGCCGCCCACGCGCTGGCCGTGCGGCGCTGGGGCGGCCAAGTGCGCGAGGCCGGCATCACACTGTTGATGCTCATGCCCGTGCCTTATGTGGACGCCTCGGCGGCCAACGCGTTCCGCCATGCCTGGCAGCGCATGCTGGTCAGCGCCGCCGGCATCATGGCCGAGCTGGCCATGGCTGCGCTGGGCCTGTGGCTGTGGCAAAGCACCACCGAAGGCCTGTGGCACGACGCGGGTTTCGTGGTGTGGTTCATCGCCTGCGTGTCCACGCTGCTGTTCAACGCCAACCCCTTGCAAAGGCTGGATGGCTACCACGTGATGACGGATGCGCTGCACCTGCCCAACCTGGGACCACGCAGCAAGCAATGGTGGCAGGCCCAGGGGCAGCGCTGGCTGACACAACAACACGATGATCTGAAGCAAGGCCAACGCCCCCAAGCCGCGCCCGGCGAGCGGCCCTGGCTGATCGCCTACGCCCCGCTGGCCTGGGGCTACCAGTTGCTGCTGTGGGGTGCCTTGGTGGTTTGGGCCGGCAGCGTGTCCAGCCTGCTGGGCTGGCTGGGTGGGGCCTTGGCGCTGCTGTTCGGCTTGCTCAAACCGGCGTGGTCCTGGGCCCGCATGGCTTGGCAGGCCGTGCTGTGGCGCCCGCGTGATCAAAGGACCTCGGCCCTGCGGCGCGCGGCCTGGCTGTTGCCGCCCTTGCTGGCCATGTTGCTGCCGTGGCCCGATCGCCTGGTGGTGCGCGGCGTGGTCTGGGCGCCCGACCAGGCCCTGGTGCGCACCGAGGTCGATGGCCTGATCCAGGCCGTGCACCATGCCGACGGCGACAGCGTGAGCGCGGGCGATGTGCTGGTCACCTTGGGCAACCCGAAACTGCTGGCCCAGCGCGAGCGCCTGGCCGCGCAGATCACCCAGGCCGAGCAGGACCAGTTCACCGGCATGGGCGCGAACCAGGACGTGGCCCAATCCGGCAAGGCCCAGGATGAACTGCAACGCCTGCAGGCCGAAGTGGCCCGGCTGGACGAACAGATCGACCACCTTCAGGTGCGTGCCTTGAGCGCGGGCCGCCTGGTGCTGCCGAATGAACGAGACCTGCCTGGCCGCTACCTGCACCGCGGCGACCTGCTGGGCCACCTGCTCACCGCCCAGCCCACCACCGTGCGCGTGGCCGTGCGAGAGGCGGATGCCGTGCAGCTGCGCCAACACCTGGGTGATGTGTCAGTGCGCCTGAGCAGCCAGGGGCCACGCGCCGAGCCGGGCACCTTGGTGCGCGATGCCGTGGGCGCCACCCGCCAACTGCCCAGCGCCGCGCTGAGCGAGCAGCAGGGCGGCGAGATCCAGACCGACCCCCAGGACGAAAAACACCTGAACACGGTGCGCCCCATCGTGTTGATGGATGTGCGCGTGGACCACGCCGCCCGCGCCGAACGCCTGGGCGAGCGCGCCTGGGTGCGTTTCGACCAAGGCTGGTCGCCCCCGGTGGCCCAGGGGTGGCGTTGGCTTCGTCAGCGCGTGGACGCCACCTTCAACCCGGGCCACTGAGGTGACCACCTTGCCCGCCTGGTTCCTCATGAGCACCCCGGCGCGGGGTGGGCTGCTGGCGCGCCCCGGGCCGCGCTGGGGCGCCTACCCTGAACGGCCGGACCACGCCGAGCCGCGCCAGCGTGGCACCCTGCCGCTGCCGTGGCTGCCCACCTGGCTGCCCGGCCCGTGGCGTTTGGCCTTGTGCCAGCCCTGGCTGCACCGCGTGCGGCAACTGTCGGCCGACACCACATTGGCCTTGCCCACCTGCCGTCAGCGTTTGCGCCGTGAAGGCTTCACGGCCGACACCCTGGCCCTGGCCCTGGCCCATGTGCTGCAAGCCACACAACACACGCTGGGCCTGCGCCTGCACGACACGCAATTGCTGGCCTCCACCTTGATGCTGGACCAGCAATTGGTGGAGATGGCCACCGGCGAAGGCAAGACCTTGGCCATGGCCGCCGCCGCTGCCGTGGCCGCCTTGGCCGGCATCCCCGTTCACGTGGTCACCGCGAACGATTACCTGGCCGAACGCGATGCCCAGACACTGGCCCCGCTGTTTGAAGCCCTGGGCTTGACCGTGGCCCACATCGCGCCCGCCATGACCCCTGAACAGCGCCGCCCCGTTTATGCACAAGACGTGGTCTATGCCACCGCCAAAGAGGTCGCCTTCGACTACCTGCGCGATGGCCTCTCTGCCCCGCAGGGCGCCCCACCGCTGCTGCGCGGCCTGAGCCTGGCCCTGATCGACGAGGCCGACAGCATCCTGCTGGACGAGGCCAGCGTGCCACTGATCATCTCGCAGGTGCAACAAGGCCAGGCGGCCCAGCAAGCGCACCGGCGCGCCGTGTGGTGGCAGGCCCTGCACCTGGCACGGCGCCTGCGCGACGACGTCGACTACACGGTCGACACCGGCCGCCACAGCGCCGCCCTGACACCGGCGGGCGAACAACACATGGCCGGCCCCGCCGAAGCCCTGGGCGGAGTCTGGCGCCGCCCCCGCTTGCGCCACGAACTGCTGGGCCTGGCCGTCACCGCCTTGCACGCACTCCGGCGTGACCAGCACTACCTGGTCCGCGAAGGCAAAGTCGAATTGCTAGACACCCTCACTGGCCGCGTGGCCGTGGGCCGCGTCTGGTCGCAAGGCCTGCACACGCTGATCGAACTGAAGGAAGGGTGCACGCCCAGCGCTCCCACCGAAACCCTGGCGCAGATCACCTTCCAGCGCTTCTTCAAACGCTACTGGCGCCTGGGTGGCTTGAGCGGCACGCTGGTGGAAGCCCGCACTGAACTGCGCAGCCTGTACGACGTCGACGTGGTGCGCGTGCCCGAGCGCCTGCCCAGCCAGCGGCAGACCGGGCCCACGCTCGTCTTTGCCACGCCCGATCAGCGCTGGCACGCCGTTGCCGAGCGTGCCCAGCAGATGCAGGCCCAAGGCCGCCCCTTGCTGATTGGCACCGACTCGGTGCACGACTCCGAGCAGCTGTCTCGGCATCTGCAGCAGGCTGGCATCGCGCACACGGTGCTCAACGCCCGGCAAGACCAGCACGAGGCCGACATCGTGGCCCAGGCGGGGCAAGCGGGGCGGGTGACCGTGGCCACGCGCATGGCGGGCCGCGGTACCGACATCAGCCTGGATGAACGGGCCCTGGCCGCGGGTGGATTGCACGTCATCCACTGCCAGCGCAACGAGTCGCGGCGCATGGACCGGCAGCTGGCGGGGCGCTCTGCGCGACAAGGGCAAGCAGGCAGCACAGAAGCGTGGATTTGTGCCGCCATTTCGAATGACCCTCCCACCCCGACTGAAACTAAGCTAACACGATGTATTCAATACGCCGTCGTGCACCGTTCAACCCTGTCGCCATGGTGCTGGTGGCACCTGCGCCTGCCCCAGTGGCTGGAGGAGCGGCGGCAAGCGGCTTTGCGGCGGCAACTGCTCGAACAAGACCGGCAATGGGCCCAACAACATCAACTCGCCCGGCAAAGCCGTGGGCCTTCTGCCTAGGCGCGCTGCTGGGCTCCGTGGGCGCGACCGCGCACGCCGCACCGCCCAAGCCCGCCGGTTGCCTGATCGAGCCGGACCAGGTGGCCGATGTGGGCTCGGCCGTCACCGGCATCATTGAAAAACTGAACGTCGCCCTGGGCGATCGCGTGGAAGCCGGCCAATCCTTGGTCGTGCTGCGCGCGGACGTGGAACGCGCCAACGCCAATGCCGCCACCCTGCGCACGCAGATGGACGCCGAGGTCAAGGCCGCCGCCGCCAACCTGGAGCTGGCGCGGCAGAAAGTGGTGCGCACCCAGCAACTGGTGGCCAAGGATTTCGTCTCGCAACAAGCGCTGGACCAGGCCCAGGCCGAGCAGGAAGTGGCCGTGCAAAAGCACACCCTGGCGCGCAGCCAGCAACGCATCTATGGCCAGGAGCAGGCCATGGCGCAAGCACAACTCGGTTTGCGCACCTTGCGCAGCCCCATCAACGGCATCGTCGTCGAGCGCTACAGCAACCTCGGTGAGCGCGTGGAAGACCGGCCCGTGCTGCGCGTGGCCAACATCGATCCGTTGCGCGTGTCCCTGATGGTGCCCATCACCCAATACGGCCAGGTCAACCTGGGGGACCGCCTGTCGATCCGCCCGGACTTGCCGGGCATCGGCGTGGTCAGCGCCAAGGTGGAATACGTCGACAAGGTGGTGGATGCCGCCAGCAACACCTTCCGGGTGCGCCTGAGCCTGCCCAATCCCGACCACCGGCTGCCCGCCGGCCTGCGCTGCAAAGCCGACTGGCCCGTGGCCGCCAACGGCTCCCCGCCCGCGCGGCCTGCGCCCAGCGTTGCCCCGGCCCTGCCCGCGCCCATGCGGCCCAAGGCCGTGGCCCAGCCCACCTTGCCCGTGCACCTGCCCATGGCCACCGCGCCCGCGTCAACCTGGCTGAAGATGTCCCTGGCCTTGGCCCGCGTGCCGGTGCAGTCCGCGCCGTCCCGCGGCCTGTCGTTCGCCGTGAACAAGGCCAGTCAGCCGATCAGCCTGAGATTCAGCATCGCGCTGGCCGACGCTCGCTGAAGCGGCCGCGCACCGAACAGGCCCGGCATGCGTTCACTGCCACCCTCCCCCGTTCAAAGGCCCATCGCCGAAGCGATGGAGCCGCGCCTGCTGTACGCCGCCGACTTCGCGCCCGCCGCCTTCATGGCCAGCGCGGCCCCGGACACCAGCCAGCAACGCCTGATCGACACCTCGGCCAGCGATGCACAGCAGGCCACGCCGGGGACCGAACTGGTTTTCATCGACGCCCGCGTGCCCGACCAGGCCGCGCTCTTGGCCGATCTGAACGCGCAGGCCCAGGCCGGCCGCGCCATCGAGGTCGTGATGATCGCGGCCGATGAAGACGGCATCGCCCGCATCACGCAGACCCTGGCCGACCGGCAGGGCGTGTCGGCCGTGCACCTGATCTCGCACGGCGACAGCGGCTCGGCGCAGCTGGGCAACACCGTGCTGGACGACGCGACCCTGGCCACGCGCGCACACGACGTCGCCTCATGGGGGCAGGCCTTCACCCAAGACGCCGACCTGTTGATCTACGGGTGCGACGTGGGGGCGCAAGCCGGTGGCCAAGCCCTGGTGCAAGGTCTGGCCGCCCTCACGGGGGCCGATGTGGCCGCCAGCGATGACCTCACCGGCGCCGCCCTGCAAGGCGGGGACTGGCAGCTTGAAGTGCAAAGCGGCCACATCGAGGCCTTGCTGGCGCCCAGTGCCCAGGCGCAGACGGCGTTCAGTGGCGTGCTGGCCGCCGTGCCCATCGGCAAGGCCACCGTGGTCTGGGCCGATTCGGGGGCCAACTCACCCCGCCTCAGCCAATACGACGGTGCCACTTACAGCGATGGCGAAGCCACCGTCAACGCCGGCCAATGGACGGTGGTGACCTCGGCCTCGTCCTCCACCCGCAATGAAGTCATCGCCGTGGGGGTGGACACCAACGGCACCATCACCGGCGAAGTGATCAAGGCCGGCAACGCCACCCTGATCCCCTTGACGCTGGGCAGCGGCACCCCGACCGATCGCCAGGGCTTTGGCGTGGCCTACGAGCAGACCAGTGGCGACGCCATGCTGGTCTGGAACGATGGCAGCAACCTGAACTACAGCGTCTACAACGGCAGCACCTGGACCACGCCCGGCACCATCGCCGGCTACACGGGCGCGGCGCCGCAGCACATGCAGCTGGTGTCGCAACCCGGCGGCGACGGCATGGCCCTGATCATCAGCGATGCCAACGCCGACGACCACGCCATGGTCTGGAATGGCAGCAGCTGGGGCCATGCCATCACGCTGGACACCACGGGCACCGCCGCCGAGGATCAAACCTCCATCGCCGTGGCCTTCGAGGCCCAAAGCGGGCGCGCCATGGTCGCTTACGCCAAGGCCGCCGACGCCAATGTCTACTTCCGCGTCTTCGATGGCAGCGTGTGGGGCCCTGAAGCCGCCGCCGGCAACTACCTGGAAGCGGCCTCGCCGCGTTGGCTGACCTTGGCCTCCGACCCCACCAGCAACCGCATCGCCATGGGGCTGATCAGCAGCTCAGCCACGCAAAGCTTCACGTCATTTTCAGTGTGGAACGAAGGCGGCTCGTCCAGCTGGGGCAACCGCACGGCCGTGGCCATCCAGAACACCACGACCAACGCCCCCACGGCGGCCGTGGCCTACGAAAGCAAAAGCGGTGACCTGCTCGCCGTGTACGGCAGCACCACCGCCAACACCGTCAACTACCGCACCTTGGGCAGCACCGGGGTCTGGTCGGCCACGCAGACGGGGCCCAACGCCGGCGGTGTGGTGGGCGCGCTGCGCTTGAACAGCGACCCCACCACCAACAACATCATGTTGGGCATGCAGACCACATCGGGCCGTCTGTCGTTCTCGGACTGGAGCGGCAGCGCCTGGCAAAGCTCGCCGGTGCTGGCTTCCACCAACACCGGCAGCTCGCTCACACCAGCGTTCTCATGGAGCTTTCAGGACCGCATTGCCGGCAACACCACCAACACCTTGTGGCTGGGCTCCAACCAGGCCAACTCGGACGGCTGGGATGGCGTCAACTCGACCACCAGCACCGAAGTGCTGGCCCTGGAGAACCCCGATCTGCACTACGGCTCGAGCAGCACCGATGGCACGTTCTCACACGTCTTCGACTTGTCGGCGTTTGGCGCCACGGGCCTGGACGACATCGCCTGGGTGTCGCGCGACGTGGTGCTGTCGGGCAGCTTGACGGCGCACCGGGGCGATGTGTTGTTCTCGGTGCCCAGCACCACCACGCTGAGCAGCGTCAACAACTTGTCGGTGACGAGCAGCGACGTGGTGCTGTTCACACCCACGGTGGCTGGTGACTATTCATCAGGCACGTTCACCAAGGTGTTCACGGTCAGCAACAGCCTGCTGAGCGGGCTGGGCCTGAGCAGCGGCGCCAGTGTGCGGGGCTTGGCCCTGGTGGAAAGCCCCGTCACCATCGGCACCCTCAATGGCGTCACCTTGACGGCCGGCACCTTCTTGTTCTCTTATGGCAACGGCAGCACCAGCGCCAACGACATCCTTTACTACAAGGTCGGCGACCTGGTGGCGACCAAGCTGATCGAGGGCACCGACATCAGCCTCGAGAGTTCCATCACCGGCCTGGAAGTGATCACCGCCACCACCCCCTTGGGCGAGACGATCCTGACCACCGGCACCCTGTTGGTCAGCCTGGCGCAAACCGACACCCAGGTGGCCAACAACTACGCCAGTGTTGCGGCCAGTGATGTCATCCGCCTGAACATCGTGCGGCCCACCGGCAGCAACACCGCCATCGCCACCGCGACCACTTTGGTGCAAGGCAGCAGCCTTGGCATCTCGTCCGGCCACATCGACAGCCTGGCCCTGACCCTGGACGCCGCCCCCATCATCGACAGCAATGGCGGCGGCGCCACGGCCAGCATCGGGGTCAATGAAAACACCACGGCCGTGACCACCGTGGCGGCCCACGACATCGATCCCTACGCCGACCTCACCTACAGCATCACTGGCGGCGCCGATGCCGCGCGCTTCACCATCGACAGCAAAACCGGCGCCTTGCGCTTTGTCAGCGCGCCCGACCACGAGAACCTGCAAGACAGCGACAAGAACGGCAGCTACGTCGTCACCGTGTCGGCCAGCGATGGCACCTTGCGGGACAACCAGACCCTGACGGTGACGGTGCTCAACGTCAACGAGAGCCCAGTGATTGTGAGTGGTGGCGGGGGCAGCACGGCCAACCTGTTCGTGCTGGACAACAACCCCGTGGCCGCCACCGTCAAGGCCACCGATCCAGATGCCTCCGCGACGCTGGTCTACTCGATCATCGGCGGGGCGGACAGCGCGCTGTTCACCATCGATGGCAGCACGGGCGAGCTCAAGTTCACGGCCCCCGTGACCCACCAGACTCCGCAGGACGCCGACCTGGACAACATCTACCAAGTGGCCGTGCGCGTGGTGGATGGCAATGGCGCCTTGGATGAGCAGACCTTGAACATCGCCGTGCAGGCGTCCAACTTCGCCCCGATCATCAGCAGCAATGGGGGCCCGGCCAATGCCACGGTGTTGGTCAACGAGTTCCACACCGAGGTCACCACCGTGCAGGCCACGGATGACCAGACGGACAGCTCCCAGCTCACCTACGGCATTGCCGGCGGGCCCGACCGCAACCTGTTCAGCATCGACGCCCAGACGGGTCAGCTCAGCTTCATCACCCCGCCCGACACGCTGGCCCCTGGCGACGTGGACGCCAACAACCGCTATGAGGTGCAGGTCAGCGCCACCGACGGGCAGTTGACCAGCACCCAGACGCTGACAATCGAAGTCCAGCCTTACACGCGCCCCGTCAACACCCTGCCCGCCAGCCTGGACGCCACCGAAGACACCGCCAGCGCTCTGGCCGGCCTGAGCATCACCGACGCCGCCGCGGGCGGCTCGCCCATCACCGTCACGCTCCAGGTTCAGCATGGCAGCTTGAGCGTGCGCGATGACGTGAGCGCCGGCTTGACCGCCAGCGGCATTCAATACGATGCCGACCGCCGCCTGGTCACCCTGACCGGCAGCGTCAGCGCCATCAACGCCACCCTGGCGGGTGCGTCGGGCTTGGTCTATCTGTCCGACCCGAACTACGCGGGCACCGACACCCTGGACATGACCACCATTGACGGCGTGAACACTGGCACCGCCCCGCCCCTGACTGTCAACAGCAGCAGCACCATCAACGTGGCCGCGCTCAATGACGCGCCCACGGCCGTCGTCGGGCAAAGCACCTACGTGGCCACCGAGCAAACCGACCTGGCCTTGCACAACACCGGCCTGCGGGTGGGCGACGTGGATGCCGCCACGGGCAGCGTCCAGGTCAGGTTGACGGCGGTGGAAGGCCTGATCACGGTGGACCCGGGCGCGACCAGCGTGACCGTGACCAACTCGGGCACACACAGCGCCATCCTGTCCGGCACCGTTGACCAGATCAATGCCTTGCTGGATGGCCTGAACGACAGCACCATCTTCTACCGCGTGGACGGCGACACGCCGCCGGCCACCGACACCCTTACGCTGGTCATCAATGACATGGGCCACAGTGGCACGGGCGGCAACCTGAACGCACAGTCCTCGGTCACGATCAGCCTGGTGGCGGTCAACGACGCGCCCGTGGCCTTGAGCGACAGCGGCTCGGTCAACGAAGACGCTGTGCTCACGGGCAGCAGCGTGCTGGCCAATGACAGCGATGCCGACAACGATGCCTTGACGGCCACGCTGGTGCAAGACGTGGCCCACGGCACGCTCACCTTCAACAGTGATGGCAGCTACACCTACACGCCCAACGCCAATTTCAGCGGCAGCGACTCGTTCACCTACGTGGCCAACGATGGCACGGCTGACTCCGCCGCTGTCACCGTCACCCTCACCGTCAACCCGCTCAGCGACGCGCCCGTGGCCGCGGACGACAGCGCCTCGGTCAACGAAGACGGCGTGCTCAGCGGCAGCACCGTGCTGGCCAATGACACCGATGCCGACAACGACACCTTGACCGCCACGTTGGTCACCGGCCCCAGCCATGGCACCCTGGTGCTCAACGCCAATGGCAGCTACACCTACACGCCCACCGGCCAGTTCACCGGCACCGACACCTTCACCTACACGGCCAACGACGGCACGGCCGATTCCGCCGCGGCCACCGTCACCATCACCGTCAACGCGGTGAACGACGCGCCCGTGGCCACAAACGACAGCGCCTCGGTCAACGAAGACGGCGTGCTCACTGGCAGCACCGTGCTGGCCAATGACACCGATGCCGACAACGACACATTGAGCGCCACAGTGGTCAGCGGCCCCAGCCATGGCACCCTCGTGCTCAACACCGATGGCAGCTATACCTACACGCCCACCGGCCAGTTCAATGGCACCGACAGCTTCACCTACAAAGCCACCGATGGCACCGCCAACTCCAATGTGGCCACCGTCACCATCACCGTCAACGCGGTGAACGATGTGCCTCTGGCGGCGAACGACAGCGCCTCGGTCAATGAAGACGGCGTGCTCAACGGCAGCACGGTGTTGGCCAATGACACCGATGCCGACACCAGCACCCTGAGCGCCGCGGTGGTCACGGGCCCCAGCCATGGCACCCTGGTGCTCAACGCCAATGGCAGCTACACCTACACGCCGTTCGCCAATTTCAATGGCACCGACAGCTTCACCTACCAGGCCAGTGATGGCACGGCCAGCTCCAACGTGGCCACCGTCACCATCACCATCACGCCGGTCAACGACGCCCCCGTCATCGCCACCAATGCCCTGACCATCAACCAGGGCGGCACCGCCGAACCCCAGTTGCTGGTCACCGATGTGGACAACGCCGATGCCAATCTGTTGATCAACGCCAACAGCATCTCGGGCGGGCACTTCGCCCATGCCACCACCGGCGGCATCCTCACCCAGTTCACCATGGCCGACGTGGCCGCTCACTTGGTGGTGTTCGTCCATGACGACAGCCAGCAGGCACCCAGCTATGTCTTGACTGCCAGCGACGGCGCGGCCACCGCCAGCGCCTCAGCCGTGCAAGCCAGCTTCACGCTCACACCACCGCCGCCGCCCGCGCCAGCCCCGGTGATATCGGCCCCGCCGCCAACGCCCCCGGCCCCGCCCGCACCGCCCGACACCAGCGAAAGCGAGAGCGACAGTGACCAGGCTGAAGAATCGGTGAGCACCGGTGTCATCGCGGCCGCGGGCACGGGCCCAGCCCAGGCCGGCGCGCCCATCAACCGCTTGTCCTTCTTCCTGGATGCGAACAACCTCGCGCCCACCAACGCGGGCATCGTGGTCGTGCCGCCGGCCAACCAGTACGGCGTGGACCTCAACAACCGCGTCATCACCGCCAGCACCGTGGCCGCTGCCGGTGAAGACACCTTCCGCTACTCGTGGCTGCGCGCCCTCAACACCACGCTCAGCGACACGGAAAACCTGCGCAACAGCCTGGATGCCTTGCGCGAGCAATTGCAGAACGACGGCCTGGAGCGGCGCAACCTGGTGGCCTCGTCCATCGCCGTGTCCACTGGCTTGTCCGTCGGCTACGTGATCTGGCTGGTGCGCGGCGGGGCCCTCATCGGCTCCATGTTGTCGGCCATGCCAGCCTGGCAGATGATCGACCCGCTGCCCGTGCTGGCCCGGGGCCGCGGCGGGCGCCAGGCCGATGACGGCGACGGCGACGACGCCTCCATCGAGCACATCTTTGACGACGAGGATGGCCCCGCACCGCCACCACGGCCTGCGCCGCCACCCCCCACCGCACCCACGATCGATGAGGCCGCGCCATGAAGCGCCTGGCCACCCGCTTCTACCTGGCCATGGGCCTGTCGTCGCTCCTCGTGACGATCGCTTTGGCCGCCACCTACCTGGGCCTGATCCCCGACCGCGAAGCGCTGGTGCGTCAGCACCGTGCCGTGCTGTCCGAGACCGTGGCCACCAGCGTGTCGGTGCTGCTGAACGAGGACGACACCAGCACGCTGGAGCAGGCCTTGAAGATGGCCATCGAGCGTGAGCCTTCGCTGCTGTCCATCGGCATCCGCCGCACTGACCGCAGCACCCTGCTGGCCCTGGGCCCGCATGACGAATGGCAACCCACCTCCAGCGAGCAATCCACCGATGCGCAGGTGCAGGTGCCGCTGTGGCATGACGGGGCCGCCTGGGGACAGCTTGAGCTGCGCTATTCGCCCTTGCGGCACGAAGGCTGGCTGGGCTACCTGGACGACCCCTCGCTGCGTCTGAGCGCCTTCTTGTTCGTGTCCAGCTTCATCGCCTTTTCGCTTTACCTGGGCCGCATGCTGCGCCACCTGGACCCCTCCCAAGCGATCCCTTCGCGCGTGCGCTCGGCCCTCGACACCCTGACCGAAGGCCTGATGGTGCTGGACGCGCAAGGCCACACTGTGCTGGCCAACCAGTCGCTGGCCACCATCATGGGCGTCGAGCCCGATGCCCTGCTGGGCCGGTCGGCGGCCAGCCTGCCCTGGACCGACCGCGAAGGCCAGCCCCTGGTCACCCCGCTGCTGCCCTGGCAACAGGCCATCGATGAAAAGCAAACCCGCCGCGATGTGCTCATGTACCTGAGTACCGCGCGCGGCCAGCGCTACACCTTCCGCGTCAACTGCTCACCCATCCTGGCCGCCGAGAAGCCGCAAGGCGTGCTCATCAGCTTCCAGGACATCACCGAGCTCGAAGAAAAGGAAGTGGCCCTGCAAGCCGCCAAGGAAGAAGCCGACACCGCCAACCGCGCCAAGAGCGATTTCCTGGCCAACATGAGCCACGAGATCCGCACCCCGATGAACGCCATCCTGGGCTTCACCGAGTTGCTGCGCCGCCGCGCGCCCACGGCGCAAAACGCCGACGAACAACGCCGCCACCTGGAGACCATCCATTCCAGCGGCCAGCAGTTGCTCGAGCTCATCAACGACATCCTGGATTTGTCCAAGGTCGAATCCGGCCGCCTGGAGCTGGAGCGCGTGCGCTTCGCGCCGCACACCGTGGTCAGCGACGTCATCCGCGTGCTCGAGGTCAAAGCGCTGGAGAAGAAACTGCTGCTGCGCATGGACCTGCCCCAGCCCCTGCCCGCCACCATCGAGGGCGACCCCTCGCGCCTGCGCCAGATCATCACCAACCTGATCGGCAACGCGCTCAAGTTCACACAGCAGGGCCAGGTCACCGTCAGCCTGCACCTGGACACCCACGCCTACCCGGCCACTTACCGCATCGACATTGCCGACACGGGCGTGGGCATCGCGGCCGACAAGCTGGACTCCGTGTTCGAGCCCTTCGTGCAGGCCGAGACCTCGACCACGCGTCACTTTGGCGGCACCGGCCTGGGCTTGACCATCAGCCGCCGCTTCGCCAAGGCCATGGGGGGCGACATCACCGTCACCAGCAAGCTGGGCCAGGGCAGCGTCTTCCACGTCACCTTTGATCCCGGCATGATCAAGGGCATCCCCTTCCTCAACCCGGACGAGATGCTCCGCCAGGCCTCGGAGTTGGCGGTGCAAGCCACCATCCACTGGCGCTTTCCACCGCGCCGCGTGCTGGTGGTGGACGACGGCGCCGAGAACCGCGAACTGGTGCGCCTGGTGCTGGAAGAAACCGGCCTGGTCGTGGCCGAGGCCATCAACGGCCAGGAGGCCCTGGACATGGTCGCCCAGAGCAGTTTCGACCTGGTGCTGATGGACATGCAGATGCCCGTGATGGACGGCGTGGTGGCCACCCGCCTGCTGCGCGAGCGCGGCGTCAAGACCCCGATCCTGGCCCTGACCGCCAACGCCATGAAGGGCTTCGAGCAAGAGATCAACCAGGCCGGATTCTCCGGCTTCCACACCAAGCCTTTGAACATCGGCACCTTGCTGGCCGACCTGGCCCAGCGGCTGGGCGGTGAATGCCTGGCGCCCGAGGAAGTCCTCAAGCTCCGCGGCACACCTGCCGACAACACAGGGAGTAGCGGGCCGGCCACCGGTCCTTCCGACACCAGCCCTTTGGTCTCCCGCTTGTCACAACATCCCAAATTGCGAAAAGTGGTGACCCGGTTCATGGACGAGTTCCCGGGCAAATTGGCATTGATGAAGCAATCCTTGGATCAGAACGACTTGAAAGAACTCGCTCTGCACGCGCACTGGCTCAAGGGTGCCGGCGGCAGTGTGGGTTTTGACGCGTACTTCGAGCCCGCCCGCCACCTGGAGGCGGCCTGCACGGTGGACGACGCCGTGCAAGCGGGCCACTGGCTGCAACACATTGAAGAGCTCGGCCAGCGCATGGTGCTGGACGCGCCGCCTGGAGTGCCTGCATGAGCCGAGACCTCGTGGCCATGACCACGCCGTGGGATGGCGCCCTGGTGATGATGGTGGACGACGAGTCCATGATGACCGACGTCATCCAGACCCACCTCGAAGATGCCGGCTACACGCGTTTTGTGGCTTGCAACGACCCGAGCGGGGCCGTTCAATTGATCCGCCAACACCAGCCCGATGTGCTGCTGCTGGACCTGATGATGCCCGGCGTGTCCGGCTTCGACGTGCTGCAGGCCGTGCGTGCCGACCAGGCCCTGCAGTACACCCCCGTCATCGTGCTGACCGCCGCCAGCGACCCAGCCACCAAGTTGCGAGCACTCGAGTTGGGCGCCACCGAGTTTCTCTCTAAACCTGTCGACTCCAGCGAGCTGGTCCTGCGGGTTCGCAACACCCTGGCCTTCAAGCGTTACCAGGATCGCCTGGCCTACGTGGACATGGTCACCGGCCTGTCCAACCGCGAGCGCTTCACGCGCCGCCTGGACGAAGCCCTGCAACACGCCCTGCACCAACAGCACATGCTGGGCCTGCTGCACTTGGGTTGCGAACAATTCCGCCAGACCCGCGAGACGCTGGGCCCACGCGCCGCCGACGCGCTGCTGCAGCAAGTGGCCACGCGCCTGCTCAACGTCGTCGTCGCACCGCAAGACCGCGACTCGGCCGCGCTGCATCCCGAATCCCTGGGCCTGGCCCGCGTCGACAGCCAGGACTTCGCGCTGATCCTGCCCGAGATGGCCCAGGCCGAAGACGCCGCCACCTTGGCCAAGCACGTGATCCAGGAGTTGGCCGCGCCTTTCCAAATCGATGGCCACGACATCTTCCTGGTGCCACACATCGGCATCGCCCTGGCGCCCAGCGATGGGCAAAGCGCCAATGCCCTGCTCAAAAGCGCCGACCTGGCCTGCTCCAAGGTCAAAGGGCACGGCAAGTCGGGCTACGAGTTTTTCTCGGCCGAGCTCACGGCCCGCTCCATCGAGCGCCTGACCTTGACCAACCAGTTGCGCGCGGCCATCCACCGCGATGAACTGCGCCTGCACTACCAGCCCAAGGTTTGCATGCGCACGGGCCGCATCCTCGGCGCCGAGGCCCTGATCCGCTGGCAACACCCGGACCACGGCCTGCTGTTGCCGGGCCGCTTCGTGCCCCTGGCCGAAGAGACCGGGCTGATCGTCGAGATCGGCGATTGGGTCACGCAAGAGGCCTGCCGCCAGATGGCGCAATGGCATCAGCAAGGCCTGCGCGACTTGAAGGTGTCGATCAACGTGGCCAAGCCGCAGTTCGACAACGGCCACTTCCTGCAATACCTGCAAAAGGTGCTGGCACGCACGCAACTGCCGCCCGAATGGCTGGTGGTCGAGGTGACCGAAAGCATGCTGGTCAGCGATGTGGCCTGGGCCCTCAAGCAGATGAACGATCTGCAAGGGCTGGGTGTGCGCCTGTCGATCGATGACTTCGGCACCGGCTACTCATCCCTGAGCTACCTCAAGCGCTTCCCGGCCGATGAGCTGAAGATCGACCGCTCCTTCATCATCGACCTGCCCGGGCAGACCAAAGACCAGGCCATCGTGCAAACGGTGGTGTCGCTGGGCCACAGCCTGGGCATGCTGGTCGTGGCCGAAGGCGTGGAAGAAGAAGACCAGTTGCGCATCCTTCAGCGCATGGGCTGCGACGTGCTGCAGGGCTTCCTGTTCAGCAAGGCCGTGCCGCCGCAAGCCTTCGAGGCCCTGCTGTTGGGCTCATCGGCCCTGGATCTGATCAGGCCACCTGTGCCGCTGGGCGCCTGAGTTCTTTAATCCGGCAAGCGCCAGAAGAATCCTGCCCACAGGCCATTGCCCGCCGCGCTGGCCAGTGCGATCACCTCGCCTGGTTGGCCGCGGCCTGAGTTCAGAAAGCCATGCAGCGCCGCCAGCGAACTGGCCGCGCCCAGGCAACCTTGTGTGTCCAGCTCATGGAAGATCCGCGCCTCAGGCTGGCCCAGGGCCTCATGCGCGATGCCCATCTGGCGCGGTGACACGGCATAAGGCAAGAAGTGCTTCACGCGCGCACACGCTGGCGCAAAGCGCTCGGCCAGCTCTCGCGGAAAACGCCCCCACAGGCGCGACAGGTCGGCCAGGTGCGCCTGATCTGGCTTGTGAAAGCGGTAGTCCATGACGGCCTCGGTCGGTGGCAGCTGGCCGGGGATGGTGGTGGACACGCCCTGCAAAGCACTTTGGCCGCTCATGCCACCCAGAAAACTCTCGGTCTGGCTGCCATCGCTGGCCAGGATGCAGGCGCCCGCCCCATCGCCATACAACAGGGCCGACCCGATGTCGCCTGGCAGCAAGAAAGGCGAGGCCGCCTCCACCCCAATGATCAGCACCGGCCCCGCGCCCTGGCTGATCAGGCCCTGTGCCGTGAACCAGGCCAGCAAGGCCCCCACGCCGCCCGCGCGCACGTCAAAGCACACGGGGTTGGACAGCCCCTCATCGCAGCCCAAGGCCTTGCCAATGCGGGCCGTCATCGAGGCGCTGATCACTGGCGGTGTCGAGGTGGCGCAGATTACAGCCGACAAATCCGACGCCTTCATGCCAGCAGCACTCAAGGCCCGCTGGCCCGCCAGCACAGCCAGGTCGATGGCATCGGCGCCGACCACCCACTGGCGCGTGCGCACCGTGGGCTCGGGCGCCGGGGGCGCGCCACGCTGGGCCGCGCGCTCGGCCTTGGCCTGCAGCTGCGCTCGCCAATCAAGGCCCAGCACGCGCTCGTGCAGCGCCTCGTTGTCCAGCTCGATCCCGCGTTGCCCTTGGGGCGCCAGGTCCACCGGCCGCGCCACCGAGGTCGACACCAGGCGCAGGCCCGGGCAAGCTTGCATCAAGAGGTTCATACGCGCTTCTTCTGGCCCGTCCAGTAGGGCTCGCGCAGCTTGGCTTTTTCGATCTTGCCCGCGGCGTTGCGCGGGATGGCGGTGAGCAGCTCCACCTTGGTGGGGCACTTGTAGCGCGCCAGGCTCTGGCGGCAATGCGCGATCAGCACGCGGGGCTCGAACGCCGCCCCTTCGGCCAGCGTGACGTACGCCAGCACCTCTTCGCCCCAAAGCTCATGCGGGATGCCGATCACGGCACAGTCGGTCACCGCCGGGTGCGAGGCCAGGGCCAGCTCGATCTCGCGCGGGTAGATGTTCTCGCCGCCCAGCACGATCATGTCCTTGACCCGGTCGACGATGGTCAGGTAGCGCTCGTCGTCCAGCGTGCCCAGGTCGCCCGTCCAGAACCAGCCATCGCGGTTGGCTTCCACACTGGCCTCGGGCAGGTTCCAGTAACCCGGAGAGACGCAAGGCCCGCGTGCCACCACCTCGCCCACAGCGCCCACGGGCACGTCCTGGCCGTCGGGGTCGACCACGCGGATGTGCGTGCCCAACATCTCACGGCCCGCCGAGGCCAACCTTGCCAGGGCGCGAGGCGAGCCATCCAGCACATGGTCTTCGGGCCGCAAGATGGTCAGCACGCCGGCGGTTTCGCTCAGGCCATAGCCCTGGAAAAAGCGGCATTGCAGCCGGGCCATGGCCTGCTCCAGCAGCGCCACGGGCATGGGCGCCGCGCCATAGGCCACAAAGCGCAGGTGGGCAAATTTCAGTTGCTCCACGCCTGGTTCGGCAAAGAGCCAACGCAGCATGGCGGGCACCATCAGGGTGTGGGTCACGGGTTCATTCGCCAGGCAGCGCGCGGCAGGCATGGGCTCGAACTCGGTCAGCAGGCGCAAGGTGGTGCAGGTGGCCGCGCAGGTCATCACCATCAGGGCGCCGCCCACATGGAACAGCGGCGTGACCTGCAGAAAGCGATCCTCGCCAGGGCGCAAATCGAAATCGCTCAGCAAGGCAGCGATGGCGGCGGCCAGGTTGGCGTGCGTCAACACTGCGCCTTTGGGGCGGCCCGTGGTGCCGCTGGTGTAGATCTGCACCAAGGGCGCGTGCACGGCCTCGGGGGCGCGGGCTTGCGGCGCATCGCCCAGCGGCGTGCTGGCCGCCATGAGTTGATCAAGCTGAGCCCAGCCTGATGGCGCCTGGTCCAGGGCCACCCAATCGCGCACACCAGTGATGTCTTGGCGCACCGGATCCAGGTTGCGCGCATAGCCGCCTTCGGCCACCACCATGGTGGGCGCGGCATCCGTCAGGATCCAGCGCAGCTCGGGCACGCTCAGGCGCCAGTTGAGTGGCACCACCACGGCATCCACCCTTGCGGCCGCGTAATAAAGCGCCGCGTATTCCCAGCGGTTCTTGGACAGCACCGCCACGCGGTCGCCTGCTTGCAGGCCGCTGCTTCGCAGCACGGCGGCCAGGCGCCGCACTTCGCCTTCGAACTCGCTGTAGCTCAGGCTGCGGCGGGCATCGACCACGGCCGGGAAGTGGGGGAACAGGCGCGCACTGCGCCACAGGTAGGTGTCAATGGTCATCTCAAACCCAGTTCGATCCCGCCACTGACGGGCAGGCACACGCCGGTGACATAGCTGGCCAGCGGCGAAGACAAAAAGGCGATCACGGCGGCCACTTCTTCGGGCGTGCCCGCGCGGCCCACCGCCGCACGTGCGGCCAGCTTGCCGCGCACCGCATCAGACACAGCGCCGCGCGTGCGTTCGGTGTCAATGAAGCCGGGCTCCACCAGGTTGCACGTCACCCCGAAGCGCGACACTTCCAGGGCCAGGCTGCGCACCAGGCCTTGCAGGCCGGACTTGGCGGCGGCATAGCCCACCTGGCCATGCGCGCCCAACTCGCTGGCGGTCGAGCCCACAAAGACCAATCGGCCAAAGCCCGCCTGCTTCATGTGCGGCACGCACAGCCGGGCCACGCGCAGGCCCGCGAACAGCACGCTGTCCATCACGCCATGCAGGTCGGCGATGGGCACGTTCTCGATCACACCGAAGGCCGCAGGCTGGCTGGCGTTGTGCACCATCACATCCACCGGGTTAGGCAGCGCAGCCAGTGCTTGCCAGAAGGCCTCGTCGGCCAGGTCGCCCACCAAGGCCTGAGCCGATCCACCCAAGGCAAGGATCTCGTCCACGGCTTCACGCAATCGTTCTTCATGCCGACCGGTCAGCACCACGTGCAGACCCTGGGCCGCCAGGGCCAAGGCCGTGGCCTTGCCGATGCCGCGGCCTGCCCCGGTCACCAGCGCCGTGCGGCCGGGCGGATGGGCAAGCCCGGACTGGTCCATGTGCGCAGGCACGCGTCAGAACTGGTGAACGGCGGCCGCGAAGGTGCAGCCCGCCCCCACCGCCGCCAACAGCACCTTGCTGCCCGGCTTGATGCGGCCAGAGCGAAGCGTCTCGTCCAGCGCGATGGCCACCGAGGCCCCGGCCGTGTTGCCATGGTGGGCCACTTCATCGACCACGGCCTCGGGCGCAAAGCCCAGCTCCTTGGCCGCCATCTGAACAAGGTTGGCATTGCCCTGGTGCGTGATGAAGATGTCGATGTCGGGCACCGTCAAGCCAGCGCGGTCCAGCGCCTGGTGACACGACTCCAGCGTGAAGCGCAAGAAGAGCTCGAAGATGTCGGTCTTGGGTTCGATGTGCAGGTAGTGCTGGCCCGCGGCCACCGTTTCAAAGCTGGCTGGAAGCTGCGCCCCGCCGGCCGGGATGTAGGCGCCCATGCGCTCGATGCCCTCGGCCCCGCACACCATGCTCAGAAAGCCGGGCTTGGTCGTGCTGGGCTCGACCAGGGCACAGCCCGCGCCATCGGCGAACAACACCGTCGATCGATGGTCCTTCGGGTTGACATAGCGGCTGCGCGCATCGGCCCCGATCACCAGCACCCGGCGCGCGCCCGTCTGGATCGACGCGGCGGCCAGATCCAGGCCATACATGAAACCTGAACACGCCGCCGAGATGTCAAACGCCATGCAGCGCGCGCCCAGCTTGCGGGCCACGATGGTGGCCGTGGAAGGGCTGGGCAGGTCGGGCGAGATGGTCGCCATGATGATGCGGTCCACCTGCGAGGCCGAGATCCCGGCCTGGTCCAGGCAACGCTGTGCGGCGATCACCGCCATGTCCGAAGTCGTCTCGCCAGGCTGCAGCCAGTGGCGGCTGCGGATGCCCGTGCGGCTGACGATCCACGCGTCGTCCACGGTCAAGCCGAAGCGGGCGACCAGTTGGTGGTTGTCCATGACCTGGGTCGGCGTGTAGCTGCCTGTGGCCGTGATCGAAACTGCTTGCTGCATCAAATGAATACTCCGTGCCGCCTCAGCGGCCCACCATGTCAACGGCGATTTTTCCGATGGTGCCGCGAGCCGCCATGCGGGCTTGCGCATCGGGCAGGTCTTGCAAGCCGATGACCTCGGTCAGGGCCGGGCGCAGGGCGCGCTCCTCGACCAGGCGCATGGCCTGGACCCACTCCTTATGGGTGCCCGCGTGCGAGCCCAGCAAGGAGAGCTGCTTGTTCCAAAGAAAGCGCAAGTCCACCTTGGCATCAAAGCCCTCGGTGGCACCGCAGATGACCAGCCGCCCACCCCAGCGCAGTGCCTCGATGCCGATCTGCCAGGTCGTGGCGCCCACATGGTCAAACACCACGTCGACCCCCTTGCGGTGCGTGATGCGGCGCGCCTCCCGCGCCACGTCGTGCAGGTCACTGCGGATGATGTGATCGGCCCCGAGCGACTCGCAGAACTCGGCCTTGCGCTGACTGGAGGCCACGGCGATGGACACTGCCCCTAGCGCCTTGGTGAGCTGGATGGCGGCCGTGCCCGTGCCGCCACTGGCGCCAAAAATCAGCACATGCTCGCCCGGCTTGGTCTGGGTGCGCGTGACCAGCATGCGCCACACCGTGAGCATGGCGCTGCTGGTCACGGCCGCCTCGCTCCAGGTCAAGTGGGCGGGCTTGGGCAGGCATTGCGCGGCCTGCACACGGGCGTATTGGGAAAACGCGCCGATCAGCGGCCCCGTCTGAAAGCCCCAGACTTCCATCGTGCGGCAGAACAGTTCTTCGCCCGCCAGACAGTGCTGGCACACCCGGCAGGACTGGATGGGGTAGACCACCACCTCGTCGCCCACGCGCGGATAGACGACGCCCGGCCCCACTTCGGTCACCACGCCCGCGGCGTCCGAGCCCGAGATGTGCGGCAGGGGGACGTTGATTTTCGGCAGCCCCTGGCGGGCCCAGATGTCGTTGTGGTTGAGCCCCGCGGCCTCCACCCGGATCACCACCTCGCCAGCGGCGGGAGAGGGGTCTGGCACATCGCCGTAGCGCAACACATCCAGGCCACCATGTGCTTCGAAATAAACTGCTTTCACGACCACAAGCTCCCATGAATATGTGATGCCACGGAGAACTCTATCATCGGCCGTTTACCGAATAATCAATGATGGCGCTGACATCCCCGTCAACCGGGGGGAGGACATTCCCGCAAGTTCACAGCCCAGCCTGCTCAGGTCACAGCGCCCTTGCGCTCCAGCATGGCCTGCAGATCACGCACCGTCGTGCACTCCGTCAAATCTTCGATCGCCAGTTCCACGCCAGTGCGCTCGGCCACGATGCCGATGAACAAGGCCATGCCCAGAGAGTCCCAGCCCTCCACGGTTTCCAACATCGCATCGGGCCCGAACAGGCCGGGCAGGCTTTGCGTCGCGTCCTCGATGTCGGTGATTAAACGATCCATGGTGCAAACTCCCAATGAAATGCGTGCCGTTTGTATCATGGCGCCGCCATCGCCACGCCAACACAAACCACAGGATCACCATGCCCCTTCTCACCGAGCGCACCCTGGTCAGGGCAGGGGCCACGATGGAGCGCCAGTACCTCACCGGCCTGGACGTGCTGGCCTCGCATGCCGCCACCGCGTGCATCCTGGTCTACCCCCAAGGCCTGGACGCCAAGGCACTGAAGCAATCGCTGGCCACCACCTTGAACGCCTACCCGGTGCTGTCCGGGCGGCTCAAGCGCGACGTGAAAGGCCACATCTTCATTGACGCTGCTGACCAGGGCGTGCCCTTCATCGTCAAGCAACACGCCGGGCCCTTGCCCCCCTATGGCGTGTCGCAGCCCATGAACCAAGGCATCCGCCGGTTCTTCACGCGCATCTACCCGTGGCAGGTGGTGGACCGGCCCCGCGCGCTCATGGTGATCGAGCTTCACCAGTTCAGCGACGGTGGCGCGGTGCTGTCGATCAACCCCGTGCACTCGGCCTGCGATGGCGGCGCGCTGTGGGTCTTCCTGATGGATTGGGTTCGGGCCCACCACGGCGGCACCCTCACACCACCCGTGCTGGACCGCAATGCCGTGATCCGCTTTGGCCAGGAGAACATGCACCGGCCTTGCGAGCATCCCACCGTGCGCCCCACGCCGCTGCTGCAACGGGTGGTGTTGTACACGCGCTTTGCCTGGCAGCACGTCACCCAGCTCGACAGGGTGATCTTCCGCATCACCCCGCAGCAAGTGCAGCAGTGGAAGGACGAGGCCAAGGCCCAACTGCCCGAGGGCAGCAGCGTGGCCGCCCATGACCTGGCCATCGCCCACTGTCTGCGGGCTTGGTCAGCTCATCTGAGGGCCCGCACGCCCCGCGCCATCACCGTGATCACCGATCTGCGCTTTCGGCGCCAGCTGGGCCTGGCGCGCAAGTTCATCGGCAACGCGCTGGGGCGCGACCTCGTCACCCTGAGCCCCCAAGACCTGGCCGATGGCAGCCTGCCCACGCTCGCCCAACGCTGCCACATCCCGCTGGATCGGATCAGCCAGGACGAGCTGCTGGGCTACCTGGGCTACATCGAAGGCCATCGCCAAGGGCACACCGTGGGTCAGCTCTTGTCAGAAGGGGGCCAGCAATTGGTCGAGGCGGGCATCATCGTCAACAACTGCGCGCACTTCCCGGTCTACAAGATGGACTTTGGCCAAGGACCGCCCAGCTGGCACGAAACCGAGCGACCGCCCTACCGCCACCTGCTGTTGACACCCACTCCCGGCACGGACGGTGGCTTCGACGTGCGCCTGACCGCCCGCCGGGGCGAACTGGCCGGCTTGCGCGCGCTGTGAAACCCGCTCAGCCCACCTCGCACACCTTGAGCATGTTGGTGCCGCCCGGGTAGCCCATGGGCTCGCCGCAGGTGATGGCGTAGGTGTCGCCCGGCTTGAGCAGGCCGCTTTCCACCAGCAGCGATTCGGCCTGCTTGAGTGCCTCGTCGCGGTCGGTGTGGCTGCGGATCAGCAAGGGCTGCACATTGCGGTACAGCGCCATCTTGCGTTGCGAGATGGGCTGCGCCGTCATGCCAAAAATCGGCACGTGGATCTTGTGCCGGCTCATCCACAACGCGGTCGAGCCCGATTCGGTCAAGGCGATGATGGCCTTGCAACCCAGGTGGTGCGCCGTGAACAGCGCGCCCATGGCGATCGACTGGTCGATGCGGCCAAACTTCTTGTTGGTGAAATCGGCGTCCAGCGTCACGTCCTCGGCGCCCTCGGCGGCCATGGCGATCGCGGCCATCTGCTCCACGGTCTCGACCGGGTATTTGCCAGCGGCGGTTTCGGCGCTCAGCATCACGGCATCGGTGCCATCCAGCACCGCGTTGGCCACGTCGGACACCTCGGCGCGCGTGGGCACCGGGTTCACGATCATCGACTCCATCATTTGCGTGGCGGTGATCACCACCTTGTCCATCTCGCGGGCCAGCTTGATCATGCGCTTTTGCAGCGCCGGCACGGCGGCATTGCCCACTTCGACGGCCAGGTCGCCCCGCGCCACCATGATCCCGTCCGACGCCTTCAGGATGCTTTCCAGGTTGGGGATGGCCTCGGTGCGCTCGATCTTGGCGATCAGCGCCGGGCGGTGCTTCCAGGGCTCGCCCGCCACGTTGCACAACTGGCGCGCCATCTCCATGTCGGTCGAATTTTTAGGGAAGGACACCGCGATGTAATCGCATTGGAAGCTCGCCGCCGTCCGGATGTCTTCCATGTCCTTGGCCGTCAAGGCCGGCGCGGTCAAGCCGCCGCCCTGCTTGTTGATGCCCTTGTTGTTGGACAGCTCACCACCCACCTTCACGATGGTGTTGACGGCCTCGCCCTTCACCGACTCCACGGTAAGCACCAGCAAGCCATCATTCAACAGCAGGATGTCGCCAGCGCGCACATCGCGGGGCAGCTCCTTGTAGTCCAGGCCCACGCCGTGGATGTCACCTGGCTCAGCACGGCTGGCGTCCAGCACGAAAGGCTGGCCGTTCTCCAGCATCACGCTGCCTTCGGCGAATTTGCCCACGCGGATCTTGGGGCCCTGCAGGTCGGCCATGATGGCCACGACCTTGCCCACCTTCTTGGCCACCTCGCGCACCAGGGTGGCGCGGTCGATGTGGTCCTGCGCCTTGCCGTGCGAGAAGTTCAGGCGCACCACGTCGACCCCCGCACGCAGCATGCGCTCCAACACCTCGGGCGACGAGGAAGCAGGACCCAGGGTGGCGACGATCTTGGTGGCACGTGGCATGGTATTTCGACTCGTTCAGAGTGGCAGTTGTCTCGCAAACAGTGTCCCACCAAACCGCCTGGTGAAAAGCCGGAATTGGTGCGGCAAGACCCTCGCTTGTCGCGCCTTCCCTCAAGACATTACACTGACCCGCGCGCCTTGCGCCCTCAGGTAATGCTTCAGCAAAGTGTCCGATCAGCCGACATTCAAGGGAGCCCCCAGCAGTCCATCCCATGAGCCAGCCCACCATCGTTTTCTCGCACGCCAACAGTTTCCCGGCCAGCACCTACCGCGAGCTGTTCGATGCCTGGCGCGCAGCCGGCTACACGGTCCACGCCATCGAAAAAATCGGGCACGACCCACGCTACCCCGTCACCGCCGACTGGCCGCACCTGGTCCGCCAGCTCAAGGATTTCATCGACCACGAGGTGGGCCACCCGGTCTACCTGGTCGGCCACTCACTGGGCGGCTACCTGAGCATGATGCTGGCCAGCCGCCATCCTGAGCTGGCCCGCGGCGTGGTGGTGCTGGACTCACCCCTGCTGCACGGCTGGCGCGCCTGGGGCCTGAAGCTGGTCAAGGCCCTCGGCGTGGTTGACCGCGTCATGCCCTCGGGCGTGGCCGCCCAGCGCTGCCACGAGTGGCCCACCCTGGAGGCCGTGCGCGAGCACTTCATTGCCAAACCCAAGTTCGCCGCCTTTCACCCCGGCGTGTTCGACGCCTATGTGCAGCACGGCACCGAGCACCACCCCAGCGTCAGCCGCCGCCTCAGCTTCAAGCGCGAGATCGAGTCCCGCATCTACAAGAGCATGCCCGTGAACCTGGTGCAGGAGTTCCGCCGCCATCCGCCGGCCTGCCCCATGGCGTTCATCGGCGGCACGCGCTCCAAAGAGCTCCGGGCCGTCCAGCTCAGCGGGGTGCGCCGCGTGGTCGGTTCGGCCAACATGTCGTGGATCGCCGGCACCCACCTGTATCCTTTCGAACAACCGCAAGCCACCGTGGCCGAAGTGCTGCGCTGGCTGACCCACTTCCAGACCCCGTCCGCCCCCGACATCCGACGCGATGACCGCACCCGCCACCGTTGAGCCGCCCCTGCCCTTCGTCACCGTGACCAACTGGGTGCGCGCGGCCAACCTGTGCGGCATCGACATCGGCCTCATCTTCGAAGAAGAAGGCGTCGACACCAGCAACCTGCACCCCGAGACCGCCGTCATCCACCGCGAGACCATGCAGCGCGTCATGCAGCGCTGCGTTGACGAAACCCGCGCCCTGGGCCGCGGCCAGCACTTCCCCCTGGTGCTCGGCGAGACCTTCGCCTTCGAGTACATGTCGGACATCGAGACCTTCATCACCACCAGCCCGACGCTGCGCGAAGCCGCCCGCTCGCTGGAGTGGATCCCCCCGCTGCTCAACCCTTACATGCAGATCTCGCTGGCCGAGCACGGCAACGAGGCCCGCATGTCGGTGGCCTTCAACCACCCGGAGGCCTCGCCCGACACCACCTGGCATTTCACCGAAGGCGTGTTCGCCAGCCTGCTCAAGTTCACCCGCATGTTGCTGGGCGGACAGCAGCTGTTTGGCCGCATCACCTTGCAGCACGCGCCCCACCAGGATGGCGGGGCGTGCGAAGCCTTTTTCAACGTGCCGATCTCGTACTCGGCGCCGGTCAGCGCCATGTGGTTCGACCGGGCCCTGCTGGACCTGCCGCTGCGCGGCGGCTTCCCGCGTTTGCACGAACAGGCCGCCCAACGCGTGGTTCAGCAAGTTGCCCAGCGCGCCGAACAACAGCAGCAGGATGCCAGCGCCCTGGACCACGCAGGCCCTTTGGTCCAACAGATCGAGCGCGCCCTGGCGCACAAGCCGCGCCTGCTGGGACTGGGCCTGGAAGCCCTGGCCGAAGAGCTGCACATCCACGCCCGCACCCTGCAACGCCGCCTGCGCGAGGTGGGCGAAAGCCACTCCGGCATCCTCGCCCGTGTGCGCTACAGCCTGGCCCGCCAATGGCTGCAAGACCCGGCCTTGCCCATCGAAGACATCAGCGACCGCCTGGGGTTCTCTGACCGGCGCAGCTTCACCCAGGCCTTCACCCGCTGGTCGGGCGTCACGCCCAGCCAGTACCGCCGCAGCCCCGGTCCCTGACGAAAAGCCTGGTGTTTTCCCTAGCCCTGGCGTGTCGTGAAAATTACCCTGCTGTCGTTGCACACCATAGCCCGGCGGGCGCCAACTGCCTAAAGTTCATTCATCGGAAAGCCTGTGCCCAGTGCGCAACCCCCTGCCGAGGAGATCCCCATGAACACCACAAAAATGACCCCGCCTCCCATCATCCCGCGTGAAAAGCTGGATTTCGGGCTGGACGGCGACATCCCCCAATACTGGTTGAACGGCGACCCGTTCAAGACCCGTTTCTTCGATGCCCTGTCGACCCTCTTTCCTGTGGGCGAGCGCTTCTTCATCACCTGCGTGCGCGACTTCAAGGACCGCACCACCGACCCCAAGGTGCTGCAGGACATCAAGGACTTCACGCGCCAGGAAGGCCAGCACGGCATCGTCCACACGCGCTACAACGACCGCCTGCAGGCCCAGGGCATCGCGGTGAAAGAGATCCTGGCCGGCCAGGAAAAGCGCCTTTTCGGCATCATCCGCAAGCACACCTCGCGCGAGTTCACGCTGGGCATCACGGCCGCGGCCGAGCACATCACCGCCATCATGGCCGATTGCTTTGTCGAGCGCCCCGAGATCTTTGAAGGCGCCGACGACCGCATCCGCGCCCTCTACGTGTGGCACGCCATGGAAGAGATGGAGCACAAGGCCGTGGCCTTCGACGTGCTGCAGAACATCGCCAAAAGCAGCTACCGCAACCGCATCGGCTCGATGCTGCTGGTCACCGTGCTCTTCCCCTTCCACGTGTTCCGGATCATGAAGCACATGTTCGAAGTCGATGGCTTCAGCCGCTGGCAGCGCACCAAGATCTGGGCCAAGGGCCTGTGGTGGCTCTACAAGCCGGGCGGCCTGTTCTCGCCCATGGTCGGCAAATACTTCAGCTACCTCAAGCCCAGTTTCCACCCCTGGCAAGACCCCGTGGTGCCCAGCTACGACAACTGGCTGCGCATCCTGAAGGAAACCGGTGACCCCATCCTGGCCGGCAACCGCCTGCACGGCGCCCACGCCTGAGGAGACCTCCATGCACCAACACAACCCCATCGTCCCGCGCGAAAAACTCGACTTCGGCCTGGAAGGCGACATCCCCAAGTATTGGTTCGGCGGTGATCCTTTCAAGACGCGCTTCTTCGACGCCATGTCGACCATCTTCCCCGAGGGTGAGCGCTTCTTCATCTCGTGTGTGCGCGATTTCCGCGACCAGGTCAGCGACCCGGTGCTGCGCGAAGAAATCAAGCACTTCATCCGCCAGGAAGGCCAGCACGGCATCGTCCACAGCCAGTACAACGAGCGCCTCAAAGCGCAAGGCATCGACGTGGACATGCTCGAAGGCATGCAGCGCGGCCTGATCGAGTGGATGCGCAAGTACCTGCCCAAAAAGCACACCCTGGCCAACACCGCCGCGGCCGAGCACATGACCTCGATCATGGCGCACAGCTTTTTTGCCCGCAAAGACATCATGGCTGCCGCCGACCCGCGCATGCGCGCCATGTACGCCTGGCACGCCATGGAAGAGATCGAGCACAAGGCCGTCGCTTTCGACGTGATGCAAAAGGTGGCCAAGGTCGGGTACCTGCGCCGCGCGGTGACCATGGTCGAAGTCACCCTGGGCTTCACCATCAACGCCATGCTCAGCACACGCTACATGCTCAAGGTCGATGGCTTCAGCCGTTGGGAGCGCACCAAGCTGTGGGCGCAGGGCCTGTGGTGGCTGTACAAGCCGGGCACCGGCCTGTTCATGTCCATGTTCTTCCAGTACATGCATTACTACAAGCCTGGCTTCCACCCCTGGCAGCAAGGCCAGATGGACAGCTACAAGCTCTGGCTGGACACCTTCAACCAGACCGGCGATCCAATCCTGGCCGGTGAAGTGCTGCACGCCGCGGCCGCCTGAGCACGGGGGCGGCCTCAAGTTGCTCAGCCGACGGCCGATATGGCCGCATGACCGTCCTGCGCACCTCTGATGCCCCTGACTGCCCAGCCACCCCCGCGGCGGCGGCGCCCATCGTGCCGCGCGAGCACCTGGACTTCGGACTGGACGGCGACATCCCCCGCCACTGGTTTGGCGGCGACCCGTTCAAAACGCGCTTTTTCGACGCCATGTCCACCCTCTTCCCCGAGGGCGAGCGCTTCTTCATCACCTGCGTGCGCGATTTCCGCGACCAGGTCACCGACCCCGAACACCTGCAGGCCATCAAGGACTTCACCCGGCAGGAAGCCCAGCACGGCATGGTGCACTCGGCCTTCAACCGCCGCCTGGCGGATCAAGGCGTCAAGGTGGACCGCATCCTGGCCAACCAGCGCCGCTTCCTGTTCGATGTGACCCGCCAGCGCCTGTCGCGCCAGCACACCCTGGCCATCACCGCCGCCTCGGAACACATCACGGCCATCATGGCCCAAGGCTGGTTCGAGCGCCGCGACCTTTTCCCCGACGCCGACCCACGCGTTCGCGCCATGTACGTCTGGCACGCCGTTGAAGAAATTGAACACAAAGGCGTTGCTTACGACGTCATGCAGCAAGTGGCCCAGGTGGGCTACCTGCGGCGCGTGCTCGCACTCCTGCAGGTCAGCATCAATTTCCCGCTGTTCGTGTTCCAGATCATGGGGCACATGCTCAAGGTCGACGGCTTCAGCCGCCCCCAACGCCTCAAACTGTGGGCGAAAGGCCTGTGGTGGCTGTACGGCCCTGGCGGCATGGTGTCCGACATCATGCGGCCCTACCTGGCCTGGTACAAACCGGGCTTCCACCCTTGGGATTCAGGCTTGCCGCCCAGCTACAGCGTGTGGGCTGAAGCCTTGCAACGCACGGGCAATGTGATCGCCGCCAGCGACGCCCTGCAATCCAACGCCGGTCAGGGCAACTGAAGCTCGCGCGCCAGGCGCGCCGCATCTTGCCCATTGAAATTTTGCTGCAGGTACTGCCGGATGCGGATCAGGCGCTGCCCTTCATCCAAGGACGCATCCTGCGTCAAATGGGTCCATTCCAGCCGAGCCTTGTCGGCCCGCACCCGCCAATCGTCACCCCTGGTGGAGGCCGCTGACGCCAGCGGGCCCGCCGACGCTGGCGACTTGGCCAGCACATCGTCCAGGCTCGACGCCGCCGGGATCCGGGGGCTCGCCATCAGGCTGGCAATGCGCCGCTGCAGGGCCGCCTCGTCTTCTCCAAAAAACGCCTCGGCCCAATCGGCGCCCAGGAATTGCCGGCGCACCTGGTGCTGCTCATTCAACGTGGCCTGCCAGCCCTTGGGATCGGTCGCGTTGAAGGGACGCTGCCAATCGTGGTTTTGCAAACGCGCATAGCGGTCCCAGATGGCCAACACCTGCGCGCTGTTGGCCTGCCCCAGGTCCGCCAGGGCATCCTGCTCCAGGGTCGCGCGCACCTCCACCATGGTCACGCCTTTGCCCAAGGGCAGGTAGCTGTCAAACCGTTCGCGCAAGGCACGACTCGGCACCAGCTTGCCGCCCAGCACCGACCACGCTTTGGGCGCCCAGCCGCCGGGAGGCCGCACTGCAGCCCCTTTGGCCACTGGCGGTGCGGGCGCCAGGCCTGAGGCCGCCACAGGCAAAGCCGCCTTGCCGGCCTCCACCTCGGGCCCTTGCCCCCGCTCGTACCACCAGACCAGCAAGCCGGCGATGGCCAGGACCAGCAGCGCGCGCTTGACCATGGCAGGTCAGCCCGCCGCGCGCTTTTGCAGAATCTCGAACGCCGGCAAGGTCTTGCCTTCCAGCACTTCCAGGAACGCCCCGCCACCCGTCGAGATGTAGCCCACGTCCTTCTCGATGCCGTACTTGGCAATCGCCGCCAGCGTGTCGCCCCCCCCTGCGATGCTGAAGGCGCTGGATTCGGCAATGGCCTTGGCGATCGTCCTGGTGCCATTTTCAAAAGCGGCGAACTCGAACACGCCCACCGGGCCATTCCACACGATCGTGCCAGCGGCCTTCAGCTTGGCCGCCAGGGTCTCGGCCGTCTTCGGTCCGATGTCCAGGATCATGTCGTCGTCGGCCACCTCGGTCGCCGCCTTCACGGTGGCCGGCGCGTCGGCAGCAAAGGTCTTGGCCACCACCACGTCTTCTGGAATAGGCACTTCCGCGCCACGCGCCTTCATGGCCTCGATCACCGCCGTGGCCGCCCCCACCAGGTCCTTCTCGACCAAGGACTTGCCCACGTTCAAACCCGCGGCCAGCATGAACGTGTTGGCAATGCCGCCCCCCACGATCAGCCCGTCCACATTCTTGGACAGCGCCTCCAAAATGGTCAGCTTGCTGGACACCTTGGAGCCCGCCACGATGGCCACCAAAGGCCGCTTTGGCGCCGCCAGGGCCTTGTTCAGCGCATCGATCTCGGCAGACAACAAGGGCCCGGCACATGCCACCTTGGCGTATTGCGCGATGCCATAGGTCGTGCCTTCGGCACGGTGCGCCGTGCCAAAGGCGTCGTTCACAAAGATGTCGCACAAGGCCGCCAGCTTGCGGGCCAGCTCTTCACTGTTCTTCTTCTCGCCCTTGTTCAGGCGGCAGTTTTCCAGCAGCACCACATCGCCTTGCGCCACCGTCACGCCATCCACCCAGTCTGACACCAGCCTGACCTCGCGCCCCAGCAACTCGCCCAGGCGCTTGGCCACGGGCGCCAGCGAATCGGCCATCTTGAACTCACCCTCCGTCGGCCGGCCCAGGTGCGACGTCACCATCACCGCCGCACCCGCCTTGAGCGCGAGCTCAATCGCGGGCACTGAAGCCCGCACACGCGTGTCTTCGGTGATGTTGCCGGCATCGTCTTGCGGCACGTTCAGATCGGCGCGGATGAACACGCGCTGGCCAGCCACCTTGCCTTGGGCCACGAGGTCTTCAAATCGGAGGATGTTCATGATGATGAAATAGAGGTGAAAGACGAAACGGAATTTGGGCCTGATTGTAGATAGCCTCGCTGCGCCCGACACCAGGGGTCAATCCGGGAAGCCGCCCCTTCGTTACAAACCTCAAGCAAAGTCACCACCCCAACCCCAGTCTCAGGGCCAGCAGCACCACCATCCCGCTCACGATGGTGCCAAGCATGCCTTTTCGCCACCAGGCCCATGCCACGGCCGCCGCCGTCGCAAAGAAACGGGCATCACGCCAGTCATGCGGCCAATGCCCCTGCACAAGCAGCACCTCCGGGAACACCACGGCGCTCAAGGCCGCCAAAGGCGCGTAGCGCAGGCCGCGCTCCAGCCAAGCCGGCAAGCGCCATGGCTCTTTGCTCAAAAAGAAAAACGACCGGGTGAACGCAGAGATGGCCACCAACCCCAAGGCCGCGATCACCATCTCCGTGGTGCTCATCGGTGCATTCATCAAGGCGCCCAAGTCATGCCCCGTTTGAAGGGCCCGCAGTGGTCCCGCGCTTGCGATGCATCTCGGTCACTTTGTCCAGCAACAGCCCACAGGCCACCGCCGAAGCCACGGCCACCACCATGTTGAGCTTGAACGGCAAACCGAAAGCCGCCACCGCCGCGGTCCCCGCCAGCCCCGCGCTGAACGCCGTGGCCCGGTCGTTGGTCAGCGATACCAGCAGGCCCACCAAGGCCAAGGTCCCCGCGAACCCCAATCCCCACTGAGTGGGAATCGCACTCGCGAACAGCACGCCCGCCAGCGATGCAACATTCCAGGCAACCCAGTTGACCGAGAACAAGCCCGCGAAGTAGGCCAAAGGTGCCGGGTTCTCAAGGCTGGCCGGCGGCGAAGCCGCATGCCGTTGCATCATCATCACGTAGGTGATGTCGGCTGTGAGGTAGCCCGCCACCAAACGCCAACGCAAGGGCAAGCTCATCATGTGCACGCGCATTTGCGCACTGAAGATCACAAACCTCAGGTTCACGCACAGGGCCGTCACCCAGACCACCCACAGCGGCGCGCCCGCCAGCATCAAAGGCAACGCCGCCAATTGGGCGCTCGCCGCGAAAACGCTCAGGCTCATCAGCAAAGCAATCGGCAAGGGCAGCCCTGCTTTGACCATGGCCACGCCCGTCACCAATCCCCAAGCCAGCACGCCCGGCATCACGGCCCCCATGTCACGGGCGCCCCGGCGAAACTCAGCATGCCGCCACAACGATGTGTGGAGCAAACCCCACGGTGGTCCCGTATCTCGACTCATCCCGCCATTGTCATGGCAAGGCCTGGTCCGGCTCGTCAATGCCCGCTTGATTTGGCCGATTTGCCTTTGCCAGGTTTGGCCTCGGGCTCTTCCGCTTCTTCATCTTCATTGTCGACAGGCGACGACGGCTTGGAGGCCGCTGCGGGCGGCGCTGGTCGAGGCACCACCGGCGCAATCCCTTCCAGCTTGTTCTCGCGCATGTACTCGTCCATCTCACGCCACCCCGTGAACACCGACGACTTCTCGGTTTTGGGATTCAGCAAGTAACAGTCTTCAATCGCTCGCATGGCATGTCGGCAAGCACTGCCCACGGCTTTTGCGTCGGCAATCTGGCGCTCGGCCGCCTTCTCTGGAGTTTCAATGCCGAGCTGGTCGCAGCCGGTCAGCCCGGTCACACCCGCGAACACGCCCATTGCCACGAACCCAGCCCTGGTCCAACGCCTAGCTGCCACTGAACTCCAAGCCATCCTCATCCTGTGCTCCAAATCACTACGGTGTTCCACCCGTCGCAGGATGCGCCCATGCATTCGCAGCAGGTGGATAGCGCAACCAGGGGTCTGCCTTCGTTTACGACCGGACTGAAGGCCACTTGAGTCAATTCTCATCATCCGAGAAAAAGAAAGGGCCCCTCAGGACCCTTGGTTCTTCGCTTGGTTTGCGTGGGTTATCAGGCCACCCATCAGCCGTCAATGAATCAACCGATCTTCGGCTTCGACGAACAGTTCGTCCAGGATCAACGCATCCGGCTCTTCCCCGCGACTCCAAAACAGCATCAGCACGACGATCTTGAGATCTTCTAAACTGATCGGACCGCCAGGTATCACCAAAGCGCGGTCCAGCACCACTTCGCGCAAGCGGGTTGACAGCACGCCCGCCGACTCCAAAAACTGGAGGAAGCCCAGCGCATCGGCGCCCAAGTGCTCCAACTCAAGGCTGGAATACACACGCGTGCTGCTTTCGGATTGGTCCACCCCCTCATGAGCAGACAAGGTGTTCAGACCATCCAGCCAAACCAAAGCCTCTCGGATCTCATCGGCTTCAAAGCCCACCGCAGTGAGCTTGCGCGCCAAGAGGTCCGACTCAGGACAGGCATCGGGCCGCCAGTAGTGTTCGTAAAGGTAGACCAAGACATCGAACATGGAATCACTATAGCGCAAGGCGCCAATCCGAGCATGGCAAAGGTGAAACAGAGCGTCCCACAAAGCAAAAAGCCCAACCTTGCGGTTGGGCTTCAT
>PNKV01000019.1 GCA_013822685.1 Leptothrix sp. (in: b-proteobacteria) | reverse complement strand
CATCGAGTCGAAATGGCGCGCGTGGTCAATGAACTTCTGCTTGTTGGCGGTAGGAACCGCGATCACGAAACCATCGATGTATGACATGTCTTCACTCCTGTTAAGTTGAACGGTGGCGCCCACCTGAGAGCCCCTCGCATCCCATCGACGAACGACAGGGCGCCAAATCGACATGGCGTTTTCCTGGCGCCCATCACTCACTGCTCATGGCCGGCCGTGCCTGCACCTTGCCAAGCCAGGCCTGCACATGTGCATGCTTGGCAACCGGCGCGCCGATGAACACGCTGTACCCGATGACCGACGCCACGAGCAGATCGGCCATCGAGTAGCCCGCGCCCAGCATCCACGGCTGCACTGTGAGCCTTTCGTCCAGCAGCCGCAACAGTTCGTCGAGCTCCTCGCGCGCGGCGTCGGCGTGCGCCGCACTGCGCAGCGCCTCGTCGCCCATGGTGGCCACCTGCAGGCGCACCAGCACCGCACCATAGGTCACGTAAGCCCACGTGCACCACGACACCGCCTGCAGCCGCTTGGGCGTGCCGCCGGCGGGCCACAGCCCCTTCGCCACGCCGTATTCCTCGGCCAGCCAGAGCTGGATCGCCAGCGCCTCAAACATCGGCGCGCCATCCACCGTCAGTGTGGGTACTTTGCCGTTCGGATTGAGGGCCAGGTACGCCGGCTTGTGCTGCTCGCCCGCCTTGATGTCGACCTTCACGCGCTGGTGGGGCACACCAAGTTCGGCCAAGGCGCAAGCGACCGGCGTGGCGCTCGACATGGGGTGCCAGTACAGGACGATGGAATGTTGCTGGGACATGGGGTTCTCCTTCAGGGTTGATGGGATCCACTGTAGGCACCACTGCGGACAGTTTCGGCCCTCAATGTGAGCTAGAGTGCGGCGCATGCTCACCTCGTCTTCCCGCCTGCTGCGCTTGCTCTCGCTGCTTCAAGCCCGCCGCCACTGGGCTGGCGCGGAGCTCGCTGAACGGCTCGAGATTCACCCCCGCACCGTGCGGCGAGACATCGACCGCCTGCGTGAGCTGGGCTACCCCATTGAGGCCAGCAGCGGTGTGGCTGGCGGCTACGCCTTTCGCCCCGGCCAGGTGCTGCCCCCACTGCTGCTGGACGACGAAGAGGCGCTGGCCGTGGCCATCGCGCTGCGCACCGCCGCCGTGGGCATGGTGAGCGGCATCGAGGAGACGGCACTGCGCGCGGTTGTGAAGCTTGAGCAAGTGATGCCCTCTCGGCTGCGCAAACGCGCTGACGCCCTGCGCACCACCATCACGCCACTCGACAGCATTGGCCCGGTCATCGACGCGACCCTGCTCGCTGCCCTGGCCAGCGCATGCCGTGACCAGCTCAGCGTGGGCTTCACCTACACCGACATCCGCGGGGCCACGAGTGAGCGCTGCGTGGACCCGCACGGTGTGGTCTACACAGGCAGCCGCTGGTACCTTGTGGCGTGGGACCGCGGGCGCGAAGACTGGCGCACCTTCCGCCTCGACCGCATTCAGCCGCCAGCCACCATCGGTGCCCATTTCGCGCCGCGCCCTGGTCCGGAAGGCGGCGACCTCAAGGCTTTTGTGTCTCGCTCACTGGCCGTGTCGCCCTATCCCACGCAAGCGCGCATCCTGCTGCACGCGCCCCGCGAGGTGACGGCCCAACGCATCCCGGCCGCCTACGGCTTGCTTGAGGCGATCGATGATGAGCGTTGCCTGCTGCAATGCGGCGCCCATGCGCTCGATCACCTGGCCTACTGGCTGCTGGCGTTCGATGTGGACTTCGAGGTGCTGGAGCCGGTCGCGTTGAAGGAGCGCTTGACCAGGGCGGGGGAAAGGGCAGCGCGGAGCGTGAACGCGCGCTAGCGCCCTGCTCTGCAAGCATGCCGGCGGCTTTGCTCAATCATTGCCATCAAGCTCAGCGGGCGTCGTGTCGAACACGGCGTCCCTGCCCTCCAGCTGCCGCGTCTCTGCCAGCAAGCTCACCACCCGCGACATCAAGTCACCCATGTCAAACGGCTTGGTGATCAAGCCCATTCCTGGCTTGATGGAGCCCGGCGACATGGCCGCACCATCGGCATAGCCCGTCATGAAAATCACTTTGATTTGCGGCAGGCGCTGCCGTGCGATTTCAGCCAACTGACGCCCATTGAGCCCGGGCAGGCCAACGTCCGTCAGCAGCAAATCGAAACGAAGCCCCGTGTCCAGGAGCGCCATGGCTTGCACGCTGTCACCGGCTTGCATGACTTCCAGGCCAGACTCGCGCAGCGCTTCCACGACCAGTTCACGAACGTGTTCCTCGTCTTCAACCACGAGCACCGCCGCGCGTTCTAAGGGCTTGATGGCGTCAGGCAGATTCATCTCCTCGGCCAACTCGGCCTCAGAGTCACCGGTCATCTGCAAATGACGAGGCAGGTACACGTGCACCTCGGTGCCTTGTCCAACTTGGCTCTTGATCTCGCACATCCCGCCAGACTGCTGAGCAAAACCATAAATCATTGACAGGCCAAGGCCTGTTCCCTGCCCTAGCGGCTTGGTGGTGAAGAAAGGCTCGAATGCGCGCTGCATAACATCGGGGGGCATGCCATATCCCGTATCAATCACGTCAATGCGCACACAGTCCACCATTTTCTGGTTCGACTGGGCAGGCAGGATCTTGTCTTTGATGTTGTGGGTGGCAATGCGCACGGTGCCACCATCGGGCATGGCCGAACGGGCATTGAGCACCAGATTCAACACGGCGCTTTCAAGCTGGTTTTCATCACAGTGGGCACACCATGCGTCTGCGGCCAGGTCCAGTTCAAGCTTGACGTTCTCACCCAGCGTGCGGTGCAGCAGCTCTTCCATGGACAAGATCAGGGCGTTGCAATCCAAGGGCCTCGAGTCCAAGGGTTGGCGGCGTGAAAAAGCAAGCAGCCGGTGCGTCAGGGTTCCCGCTTTGAAAGCGGAGCGCTGGGCGATGTCCAGCAATCGCGGCAGCCTGTCATGTTGGCCCACTTCCATCGACTTCTTGGCGGCGGCCAAAGCGCTGGTGATGCCCTGGAGCATGTTGTTGAAATCATGGGCGATCCCGCCCGTCAGCTGCCCGACGGCTTCCATTTTCTGGGCCTGCCTCAGCCGCTCTTCGGTCTGCTGCAAAGCCCGGTGCTGCTCTCTCTGTTCTGTGATGTCGCGCGCCACCACGTAGATCTTGTCATCTCGGGCCACCGCCCGCCATTCCAACAGCTTGTACTGGCCATCGGACGCCCTGAACCGATTTTCAAAGGCATGACTCGCGCTGCCTGCCGCCAGGCTCGACACCTCCGCCCGTGTTCTCATGCGGTCGTCAGGGTGCTCGAGCCATTCCGAGGTGCGGCCAATGATCTCGTCAGGAGCCCAGCCCAGCACACGTTGCCAGGCGGGGTTGATGCTGAGCCACACCCCCTCGTTGTTCGCCACACCCAGCAGATCACGGCTGACCTGCCAGATGCGATCCCGCTCCTGTGTTTGAACGGCCACCTCGCGCGCCATGTCCTCTCGCGAGCGAGAAAGAACTTCGCGGGCGTCCACGATGTCTTGGATGTCTGTGCAAGTGCCAAACCACCGGAGAACTTGGCCATGTTCATCAAGAATGGGTTGGGCACGCCCCAAAACCCAGCGGTATTGCCCGCTGTGGTGGCGCAAACGGTATTCGATCCGGTAAGGCGAGCCGGTGTCCAAGCTGTGTTGCCAAACCGACCAGGCGCGTGGCTGGTCATCTGGATGAAACAAGCCGCTCCAGGCGTCCCCGTCTGTGCTGCCCTTGGGCACGCCCGTGTAGCTATACCAACGCTCGTTGTAGTAATCGTGATGGCCATTTGGCAAGGTGGACCAAACCATCTGCTCAATGGAGTCGATCATCCCTCTGAACCGCGCCACACTGGCCGCCAATGCATGGCCAACCTCGGCGCGCTCAATGGCATCCCAAGCCAGTTTCGCCACTTCTTCGATCAAAGAGACGTCTTCGTCCGACCAGGGCCGCTCACTCATCTGATGAGCATAGAGACCGGCGATCCAACGATCCCCAGCCATGCGTGGCACCCCGATGGCCGACACGACCCCCATCTTCTGCAGGATGGTGCCCTCCAGCAACTTCGAGTCTGCCCTGCCATGGACCAGCACCTTGGAGCCTGTGGCCAAACGGTCAGTCATGGCCATGCCAATGTCATCCACGGCCATGGCGCCGGTCAAGGGCTCCCACGGTGAAGCCACATGCGACGGCCCGAAGGTCAACGTAAGACCGTCATCGCTCAACTTGTAGAAGCCCACACGGTCCACACCCATGTATTGGGCCAGTGCGGCTGCGGTGGCGCCCATGATCGCCTCGGGCGATTTCGCGGCCCGCTGGCTTTCAGCCATGCTGAAAATGAACTCACGCCGGCGTGCGGCCGTGCGCTCGGCGGTCTGGCTGGCCACCAATTGGGCTTCCCGCTGAGCCAATTTTTCGAACTGGTCCCGCACCTGCAGTTGGCGTTGGCGCATGGCCAGTGCCCAATGAACAGCACTGACCAATGATTCACTGCTCAAGGGTCGTTCAAGAACGATCACATTGGTCATGCCTGCCGGCCATGTCCGGCGCAGACGCTCCGACTCCTTAGGCTGGCCGGTCTGTTTGGGCGCGAGGTAAACAAAGGGAGGGTCAGACCAATTGGGTTGGGCCTGAAGGGCTCTCTCAAGTCTTTGCAATCCGGGGCCTTGCAAGGCTTCACTGGTGATCACCACCGCGCCGGCCTGCTCATCCAACATGCTAGCCAAAGTGTCCAACGAGGTGGCGACGACCGGCGAGAGGCCGTGCTTGGCCAAGACCGATTGCGCGCTATCGGCATCCCGCCCAAAGGGGGCAAGAATGAGCACCCGCTTGATCACAACCTCCCGGCTATGAGGCATTGGCGCGTTCCTCCAGCAATGCGTCCCCAGCGCCAAGGTACGTTGGAACGCCTGTCAAAACACCGCGAAAATCGGCCAGGGGCACCCCAATCCGTAAACCCAATGCATCTATTCGAAGCTCGCGTATGGTCTCCTCATGAGAGCCTCCACGGTTTTTGATCACGGACAAGGCTTTGCGGATGCGCCCTTCCGCCTCGAAGAAGCGCAGAAGCAGCACCACGTCGCTCAAATAGCTGACGTTGATGCCCGATGTTGCCATCGTTCCCACCAAGCCGTGCTGGGCATTGACCAACAAGGAAAGCACGCCTTGCTGGTTGAGGTAGGCCAGCAATTCATGCATTTGAAGCACCAGCTGATTTTCTTGTGGCATCGAAGTAAGGTAGCCGTTCAGGCTGTCGAGCACCACCATCTTGGCCTGCTTCTGCTCGACTTCCTCTTGAACGAGGAAGGCAAACTCGCCAGGAGATATTTCCGCAGGGCCGATCTGCCGAATACTCAGAAACCCAGCATCAATGCAGGGCTGCAGGTCAAGCCCCATCAGCTTGGCCCGTTGAAGCAAAGTGCCGATGCGCTCGTCAAACTGGAAGATCGCCACTCGCTCGCCCCGGGAGCAGGCTGCCGCCGCAAACTGCAGCGATATATTGGTTTTACCGCTGCCAGCGGGGCCCATGATCAAGGTCGCGGTTCCTCGGCGTGGGCCACCATGCAGCAGGTCATCCAACTCGGCAGTGCCGCTGGAAACGGGCTCGCCAATGAAAGCAGCGTGGCGCCCAGACGCGATCAGCCGTGGGAAGACCACCATGCCGCCACGCCTCAGAACCAGGTCGTGGTAACCCTCAATGAAGTTGACCCCGCGCAGCTTCTGAACCTGGGCGCGTCTGCGCGACCCGCCAAAGTCAAGGGTCAAGCGCTCTAGCGTGATCACGCCATGGCTCAAGCTGTGCAGGTGCGCATCCCGCTCACCATCATTGCCGGTCATGTCGTCGATCAACAAAATGGTGATGTGGCGCGCGGCGAAATACTGCTTGAGCGCCAGCACTTGCCGACGGTAGCGCAGTGAATCCTGGGCCAGCAAGCGCAGCTCCGAGAGGCTGTCAAACACAACACGTTTGGCACCAATCTTCTCGACACGGTCGGTGATCAGCTGCACTGTGGCGGTCAGTTCAACCTCCCACGCGTGTAACAGCGTCTGTTCTGAGCCTGCGCCCAAGGCGTCGCTGACTTGGGCCAACTCAAACAATTCGATGCCGTCCAACGACCATCCATGTGAGTCGGCCACGGCCATCAACTCTTCGGTTGTTTCAGACAGGGTGATGTAAAGCGTCGGCTCGCCGTTTTTCACGCCGTCCATCAAAAATTGAAGCGCCGCAGTGGTTTTTCCCGAACCAGGCTTGCCTTCCAGCAGGTAGAGGCGCCCGGTCGGGAAGCCACCCCGTAAAACTTCATTCAGACCAGCGATGCCTGTAGAGACCACGGTGGCACTATTAGGCGAGGTTGGGGCTGTCGACATTTGTGGATCCAATCTGCTGCATTTTTATATTGGGCCACAAAAGCTCAAATCGCGAGAGGCGAGGCTTTGGAGAAACCCATTGCAGCCGCTATTTCGGCGTTGGTTTTCCCCAAGATTGTTCGCAAGCCGACATACCATCGGAACGGCCCTGCTTAACATCCTGTGTTCAGCCCTCCCACCCGTTTCAAGGACAACCGATGCAAGGTGACCTAGCCGCCACCCTCTTACTGCCCGCCACCTTGGCATTCATCATGTTTTCCCTGGGCCTGGGGCTCACGGTCTCCGATTTCGCCCGCATCCTCCGCCAGCCCCGGGCCTTGCTGGTGGGCGTCGTGTGCCATTTCGTCTTGCTGCCGCTGGCGTGCTATGCCCTCATCCAGCTTGCAGGCATCACTGGCGCGTTTGCCGTCGGTTTCATGATCTTGGCCGCGTGCCCCACGGGCTCGACCTCAAATCTGCTGACGTACCTGGCGCGCGGCGATGTGGCCCTGGCCCTCAGTTTCACTGCCGTGGCCAGCGTGGTGACGATCTTCACCCTGCCCTTCATCGTGTCCTGGGCGTTGGTGCACTTTGCGGGCACGGAGCAGGTCGTTCAGGTCCCAGCCGGGCACATGATGGCCAGCGTTTTCGTGATGATGGGCCTGCCTGTTGGCCTGGGCATGGCCTTGCGTGCACGGCGTCCAGCCCTGGCACTGAAACTGGAGCCGACCTTGACCAAGGTGGCCACCGGCCTGTTCGTCATGATTGTGGCGGTGGCCGTGATGAAGAACTGGCCGCTGATGCAAGCGCACGTTGCCACGCTGGCACCGCTGGCCCTTGGCCTGAACCTGACCATGCTCGCCTGCGGTTTCGCGGTGGCATGGCTGGCCCGCCTGCCTCGGCGGCAGGCCGTGACCTTGGGCATCGAGACAGCCGTGCAGAACGCCACCTTGGCCTTGGTGATTGCCAGCACCGTCCTTCACAACGATGCGATGGCGGTACCTGGTGCCGTCTATGGCGTGGTGATGTACAGCGGTGGGCTTTTGTTCGCCTTGGTCATGCGCCGGTTCAATCACCACCAATGATGGAGTGCGGCCGCACATTGGCCTGACGCGCTGGCCACGGCATACCGGTGGGGCACATCAATTGCACCAGCGTAGTCTTTCACTATCCGCCCGCATCCATGCCCGACCTCGACCTCCTTCAATGGCCGGCCATGGCCGTGACCCTGCTGGCCTCCTGGCTGGTGGCCTCCCGATCAGCGCGCAAACGCGCCTGGGGATTCTGGTTTTTTCTCTTGAGCAATGTGCTGTGGCTGGTGTGGGGCTGGCAGGCCCACGCTTACGCCTTGATCGCATTGCAAGTGGGCTTGGCAGTCATGAATTTGCGCGGGGCTAAAAAGAACGATGTGGATACCTGAGAGCAAAAGCGTCTGTAATTTTTTCTTGCATTCACAGGCAACGCACTTTGCGCCGCAAAGGATCGCCCAAGCAGCAATTCCCGCGCCCACTTGCTCAGTTGACCAGGTAAGCCCTGACCTGAGCGATGAAGGTCGACACATTGATCGGCTTGGAGATGTAACCATCGCACCCCGCGCCCAGCATCTTGGCATGGTCACCCTTCATGGCATACGCCGTGAATGCCACGATCACGATGTGGCTGGTGAGCGGATTGCCTTTCAGCAGGCCGGTGAGCTCCAAGCCGTCCATCCCGGGCAACTGGATATCCATCAGGATCAGGTGGGGCTTGAAATCCGGGATGCTATTCAATGCCGTGGCGGCATCGACTTCCACCTTCACAGTGAATGCCGCAGCCTCCAGCATGTAGGACACCAACTCCAGGTTCATGTGGTTGTCATCGATGATCATGATTCGGTGGCCCGGCATCACGACTCCTTGTCTTCGGTGGCCTGCGTTGCCTCCGCGGCCAGGGGCCCTGTCCAAAGCCGCAGCTTGTCCAGCAAATCCTCAATGCTTGCACCGCCTTTGGTCAAGATGGCCAAGGCCGATCTCGACAGGTGCGCGTACTCATCGGCGGTCAACAGCATGCTGGTCCAGATGAAGACAGGCACGTCCCGCCATTCGGATTGCCGGCGCAGCGCGTCCAGCACTTCAAACCCGTCCATGCCGGGCATCATCAGGTCGAGGATGATCGCGTCGGGCCGGTGCAGCGCCATCTCCTCAAGCGCCTGGCGTCCGTCAGACAAGCCGATGAATTCGATGCCCAACTTGCCCAAAGTGGCTTCCATCAAATCCCGCGCAAGCTGATCATCGTCAATCACCATCACGCGAGCGCCAAGGCGCTGGGTAAGACCCAGGCTGCCCAGCGCCATGCTGAGTTGCCGGGTTTCCAGGGGCTTGCTCAGCACATCGGCCACGGGGAAGCTGGCGGCCGATGACGACGCTGTTCTCATGGACACCGCCACCACCGGCGCTTCGCGGCTGGGGCCCTTGCTGCGAATGGCCGACAGGGCTTCCAGCCCCCTGCAATCTGACAAGATCAAATCGAGCGTGATGGCATCGTAGGGATGGCTGTGGGCATGCGCCACCGCCTGATCGCCCGTCTGGGCATGGTCGACCTGAACGCCCACGGCCAACAGCGCATCGGCCATGCGGCTTTGCTCGTGGTGGTCATCCTTGATCACCAGGAATCGGGGGCCGTTGCTTGCCAAGGCCGGGCTGGGCACGGCCTCGGTGGAGGCATTGATGCGTGGCAGGACCAGGTGAAAAACACTGCCGACGGCCAACGTGCTGCGCACTCCGATGTGCCCGCCTTGGGCCTGAACAAGCCTGCGTGTCAGCGCCAGGCCCAGCCCCGTGCCCTGGTGGCGCTTGGTGTAACCGCTGTCAAGCTGTTGGAACTCGATGAAGAGCTTCGACAGGTCTGCGGCGGCTATGCCGACGCCAGTGTCCTCGACCTCAATGCGGAAATGATCAGCGCCTTCTGGCATGGCCCGCACGGTGACTTGCCCGCCCGCCCTTGTGAACTTGATGGCATTGGACAGGTAGTTGTAAAGCACCTGCTTGAGCCGCGCCGGGTCAATGTGAAGCTGGGCAACGCGCTCGTCGATCTCGACACGCACAGTCACCCCTTGGCGGCTTGCCGACGTCTGAAGAATCGTTGAAACCTCGTTGACCAGCAATCCCAGGTCCACAGCTTCCGGGAAAAACTCAAGCTTGCCGGCCTCGACCTTGGACAGGTCCAGCACATCGTTGATCAACTGCAGCAGGTGTTGCCCGCTGGTTTCGATGTGCCCCAGAAAATCGCGGTGTTTGGGCGATTCGGGCGGAACGGCCCCACCGTGCAGCAGGCCCGCAAAGCCGATGATGGCGTTGAGCGGCGTCCTGAGCTCATGCGACATGTTGGCCAGGAACTCGCTCTTGAGCCGATTGGCAGCGTGAACCTGGCGGTTCTCGGCCTCCAGCCTTTCAGCGTCCACGCGCATTTGCTCAACGCGCTTTTGCTGCGTGATGTCTCGCGCAATCTTGGAGGCACCCACAATCTGGCCCTGAGCGTTCCGAATGGGCGAAATCGTGATCGAGACATCGACCAGGGTGCCATCCTTGGACCGGCGAACCGTGTCGAAAGCCGTGACCATTGACCCAGCCGACAGCTCGGCCAGAATGGCCATCTCTTCTGCAGCGCGCTCAGGGGGCAGCAACATCTGGATCTGCTGCCCGATGGCTTCTTGGGCGGTGTAGCCGAACAGCCTTTGTGCGCCGTTGTTCCAGTGGGTGATGCGCCCTTCCAGGGTCTTGCCTATGATGGCATCGTACGAAGATTCGACAATGGCAGCCAGTTGGCTGGCCTTGATCTCGGCCTGGTTCAGTTCGGTCATGTCCCTGAAGACCATGGCCAAGCCCCTGACCTCGCCATCCTGTGAATGGGTGAGCGAGGCCTTCACCTCCAGCGCGGTGCGCGATTGGTCACGGTGAATGGCCACCACCTGGTGCACCGTGTCGATGGTGACGCCGTTGTCGATCATGACGTCCACCGGGTTGCGGCCCCGGTAGGACTCAGGCCGGTCTTCACGCTGGAACACCTCCCACAGCGGCTGGCCCAAGGCCTGGGCCTGGCTCCAACCCGTGACCTGTTCGGCCACGCCATTCATGCGGGTGACGCGCCCTTCGCGGTCAGTGGCCAGGAAGCCCGCGCCAATGCTGGCCAAGGCGATGACCAGCGCCTCTTGCGTGTCTGCCAAGTTGGCTTCGGCGGCCCGGCGTTGCTTGACTTCAGCCTGCAGCGATTGGATGCTGGTCTGCAGCTGACCAACCGAGGGAATCTTGAGTGCTTTGGGGATCAGCGGCCACAGTGCAATGGCGGTGATCAGTGAAACGATGGCGGTGACCACCTTGCCGATGGCCTGCAAGCCATAAAAAGGTTGCCAGATGGTGACCACATCGATCACGTGCGTGATGCCGCAGGCAAAGATGAAAGCGCAAAACAGCCAGATCAGCCAGTTCATGGCTGATTCGCCACGCTGGCGGACAAAACTCAGCATCGCCAGGGGAATCGAGAAATAAGCACCCGCGATGACCAGATCGGCGCCCACCATGGACCACAACAGCTCGGGCCGCCACGTGAAGCAGTAGCCGTGGGGCAGGTAACCATTTCGCCCCAGAAACGAAACGACTTCATCCACTGATCAACCCTCCGTGAGAAGGCCATGATCAGTCGTTTCACAAGCCGCTGTCAATGGGTGGCTTGGACGCCACTGTTTTCAATGAAGATAGCGGTCAAACACCATGGCAATACTTCGCACAAAATGCCAGCCCAGGGGTGTCAACTGCACCGCGCGCGGCCCAATGGTCAGCATGCCCTCTTCTTGCATGGCCTGCAATCGGGCCAGTTCTGGCTTGAAGTAGTCGGCCACCGTGATGCCGCAGGTTTTCTCAATCAGCTCAAAATCCAGCCGGCCTTGGCACATCAAGGCCATCACCACCGTGCGGCGAATGAGGTCATCTCCGGACAACCAAAGGCCTTTCTCGGTGGGAAAACGCCCTTGCTGAAGCGCGGCCAAGTACTGGTCCAGGGTTTTGGCGTTCTGTGAATAGCTGTTGCCCACGCGCCCAATGGCAGACACGCCCAGCGCCACGATGTCGCAGTCGGGTTGGGTGCTGTAGCCTTGAAAGTTGCGCTGCAGCTTGCCTTGGCGTTTGGCCACCGCCAAGGAGTCGCCGGGCAAGGCAAAGTGGTCCATGCCGATGTAGTCGTAGCCCTCGGCCCTGAAGCGATTGATGGCTTGCTCCAGCATGCTGATGCGTTGCACGGACGTGGGTAAGTCAGGCGTCAGGATCCGGCGCTGCGGCTTGAAGCGCTCGGGCATGTGGGCGTAGCCGTACAGGGCGATGCGGTCAGGGCGAAGTTGCGCCACTTGCCCCAGCGTTTTGGCAAACGACTCGGGCGTTTGCTTGGGCAAGCCATAGATCAGATCCATGTTGACCGAGCCATAGCCCAATGAACGGGCGCTCCCCATCAGCCCTTGAACAGACTCGAAAGGCTGCAGGCGGTGAACAGCGGCCTGCACCTGCTCGTCAAAGTCCTGCACACCAAAGCTGATGCGGTTAAAGCCCATCTCGGCCAGGTTGGCCAAGCGTTGTGGCGTCACGGTTCGCGGATCCACCTCCACAGACATCTCGGCGTTGGGCGAGAAGTCGACCGCGCGGCGCAGAATGGCCATCAGGCGTGTGATCTCCGGGTCGCTCAGAAACGTCGGCGTTCCACCGCCCAAGTGCAGTTGCGAGGCCTGTTGCGGCTGGCCCCACGCTCGCAGATGCAGATCGACCTCCAACTCGATCGCATCGAGATACTTGGCGGCCCGTGTGTGATCCCGGGTGACGATCTTGTTGCAAGCGCAGTAGTAGCACACCGATTCGCAAAACGGTACATGCACATACACCGACAAGGGCGCGACGACCAAGCCGGCCGCCACGCCTTCAGCGCGGCTCTTCAGCGCCAGTTCGTAGTCCTCAGGATTGAAGCGTTCATTGAAGCGGTCTGCCGTGGGGTAAGAGGTGTAGCGCGGCCCACTTTTGTCCAAACGCTGGAGCAGGCGTGAATCCAGCTCCACAGACGACGACGTGTTCATGAACAACTTTCAAGCTTTCAACGAGGAATGACGAAGGTGGACTTTTCCACGACGCGGGCATTGCCACCTTGACCATCGTCAGCCAAGCGCTCGATCTGGAACTGGATGGGGTGCACACCGCTGCTCAATTGCCGCGCTGATTCGTGCGGAACCTGGACGACGACGGGGAACCAGCGTGCCTCGGTGGCCTCGACCTGGACCTCGGCCATGCCTGTGACCTTGGCACCCGGCAGGCCAATCACCTGCACCCTCAAGCGTTGGGATTGCTCGGTGGCGTTCATCAGCTGCAGGCGGTAGACGTTCTCCACATTGCCTTCGCCAGCGATGCGGGCCAGTGAGCCGCGGTCACGGACCACATCGACCTTGAAGGGGCTCTTCATGGCCAGGCTGGCCACCAGCCCCAGAGAGATCACGGCCAGGATGCCGCTGTAGATGAGGACGCGGGGCCTCAGCATGCGCCCCATCATCTGGCGGGACGTGAGCTTGTTGTCCATGCCATTCTGGGTGGCGTACTTGATCAAGCCACGCGGGTAGCGCATCTTGTCCATCACGCTGTCGCAAACATCGATGCAGGCGGCACAACCAATGCACTCGTATTGCAGGCCATTTCTGATGTCGATGCCGGTGGGGCACACCTGCACGCACAGCCCGCAATCAATGCAATCGCCCAGGCCCAGTTGCTTCAGATCAGCGCTGCGGGCGCGGGTTCCGCGGGGATCGCCGCGTGCCTGGTCGTAGCTGATGACCAGGGTGTCGTGGTCAAACATTGCGCTCTGGAAACGAGCGTAGGGGCACATGTACTTGCAGACCTGCTCGCGCAGGTAGCCAGCATTGCCGTAGGTGGCCAAGCCGTAGAACAGCACCCAGAAGGTTTCCCAGGGCCCCAGGTTGAACTGCGTGACCTCGGCGGCCAGGGTTCGGATGGGTGTGAAATAGCCTACAAAGGTGAAGCCTGTCCACAGCGCGATGGCACCCCACGTGAAGTGCTTGCCAAACTTGCGCCAGATCTTTTGCCAGCCCCAAGGGCCGGCGTCCAGCTTGAGGCGCTGGTTGCGATCGCCTTCGAACAGGCGCTCAGCCCACAAGAAGATCTCGGTGTAAACCGTTTGCGGGCAGGCATAGCCGCACCACAAGCGCCCTGCCACGGCGGTGAACAGGAAAAGCGCAAACGCGCAGATGATCAGCAGGCCCGTCAGGTAGATGAAATCCTGCGGGTACAGCACCAGGTCAAAGATGAAAAAGCGTTTCGCGGTCAGGTCAAACAGCAAGGCCTGACGGCCGTTCCATGGCAACCAGGCCAGACCATAGAACAAGGCCTGGGTCAGCCACACCAGCGCCCAGCGCCAGGCGGCGAACCAGCCATGCACGGCGCGTGGGTAGATCTTGGGCTGCTTCTCATACAGCGACACGAGTTGCGCTGCATCGCCACCCGCCGCGCGACTGGCCACGGGCATGATGGGGATGACCCGCGCCGACGCTTTCTTTTCCGTACCAGCCATGGTGCACTTTTACCGTTGCAGGGCAACGCTCTCCACCTTGGGTTGCGACAGTTGCCACACATACGCGGCCAGCACGTGGATCTGCTCGGCACTCAGCCGGCTGCCATGGGCGGGCATCTGGTTGGTCTTGCCGTTCTTGATCATGCTCACGACCGCGTCTTCACCCCAACCATGCAGCCAGACTTTGTCGGCCAAATTGGGTGCGCCGATGGCCTGGTTGCCCTTGCCGTCAACGCCATGACAGGCCGCGCAGGCCGAGAACGACGACCGCCCCAGCTGAGCTGCAATGTTGTTGTGGGCGCCACCCGACAGGCTCAACACATAGTGGGCCAGGTTGCGCACTTCGGCCTCGGTGCCCACGGCAGCCGCCATGGGCGGCATCATGCCGGTGCGGCCCTTCGTGATGGTCTCCTCGATCTTTTCGACAGAGCCACCGTGGATCCAGTCGCTGTCTGTCAGATCCGGGAAGCCCTTGCTGCCGCGCGCATCAGAGCCATGGCAGGTGGCGCAGTTGTTGACGAACAGGCGTTCGCCAATGCCCATGGCCTGAGAGTCCTTCGCCAGGCTGGCCACCGGCAGGCCGGCGAACTTGGCATACAAGGGTGCGCTCAAAGCGCGCGCGGCTTCTTGCTCGGCGGCGTGCTGGCTGTTGGTGCTCCAGTCAAAGTAGCCACGCGTGCTGCCCAGGCCTGGGTAAAGGGCCAGGTAGGCAAAGGCAAAGACCACTGTGCCCACGAACAGGCCCATCCACCAGCGTGGCAGCGGGTTGTTCAATTCGCGCAGGTCTTCGTCCCAGACGTGGCCGGTGGTGTCGTCGCCTGGAATGACCTTGCGCCGGGCTGCGATGACCAGCAGGGCCAGGCAGGCCACAAGCCCGATGATGGTGGCCGCCGCGATGTAGACGGACCATCCATTGCTGATGAAATCACTCACGGACGGGCTCCTCGTCACTGAAGGGAAGATGTGCGGCGGCGTCGAAATCGGCGCGGTGGCTGGGCCAGCATGCCCAGATGGCGATGCCGCCAAAGCAGACGAAGCTGGCCATGGTGACCAGGACGCGTAACTCGTTGATGTCCATGGGGTCTCCTTGTTACTTCAGTTGGGTACCCAACACCTGCAGGTACGCGATGAGGGCATCCAGCTCACTCTTGCCCTGCACGGCCTCGGACGAACCATCGACCTCGCTCTGGCTGTAAGGCACGCCCAGCCGCTTCATGGCCGTCAAACGCGGCGGCAAGCTGGCGGGATCGACCGGCCGGGTGGCCAACCAGGGATAAGCCGCCATGTTGGATTCGGGCACCAGATCGCGTGGGCTCATCAGGTGTATGCGGTGCCATTCATCGCTGTACTTGCCGCCAACACGCGCCAGGTCTGGCCCCGTGCGCTTGCTGCCCCATTGGAAAGGCCGGTCATACACAAACTCGCCTGCCATGGAGTAATGGCCATACCGAAGTGTCTCGGACTGCAGCGCGCGGATCATCTGCGAATGGCAGTTGTAGCAACCCTCGCGCAGGTAGACATCGCGGCCCGCCAACTGCAAGGCGGTGTAGGGTTTGACACCCGCCACGGCTTCAGTGGTAGAGCGCTGGAAGAACAATGGCACGATCTCAACCAGGCCACCCACGGCAACCACCAGCAAGATGAGGACGATCATCAGGCCATTGTTGGTCTCGATCCGTTCGTGGCCCTTGGCCGGATTCACGTGGCCTTCATGCTTGGTGGCCGGCACTTGCGCAACCGCAGGCTTGCCAGCACGCACCGTCATGACCACGTTCCAGGCCATCAACAGCATGCCGCTGAGGTACAGCAAGCCACCAGCCAGGCGAACCACGTAGAACGGGAACGTGGCCTTCACGCTTTCGATGAAGCTGTAAACCAAGGTGCCATCAGGATTGACCGCACGCCACATCAGGCCCTGCATCACGCCGGCGATCCACATGGCGGCGATGTACAGCACCACGCCCAGCGTCGCAATCCAGAAGTGGACCTCGATCGCCTTGACGCTGAACATCGTGGTCCGGCCGAACATGCGCGGGATCAGGTAATACAGCGAGCCCATGGTGATGAAGCCGACCCACCCCAATGCCCCGGCGTGCACGTGGCCGACTGTCCAGTCGGTGTAGTGCGACAGCGCATTGACGGTCTTGATGGACATCATTGGGCCCTCGAATGTCGCCATGCCGTAGAAGGACAAGGCCACGATCAGGAACTTGAGGATGGCATCGTCGCGCAGCTTGTACCAGGCGCCCGACAAGGTCATCACGCCGTTGATCATGCCGCCCCAGCTGGGCGCCAGCAGCACCAGCGAGAACACCATGCCCACCGATTGCGCCCAGTCAGGCAAGGCGGTGTAGTGCAAGTGGTGCGGGCCCGCCCACATGTAGGTGAAGATCAGCGCCCAGAAGTGCACGATCGACAAGCGGTAGGAATAAACCGGGCGCTCGGCCTGCTTGGGGATGTAGTAGTACATCATGCCCAGGAAGCCTGCGGTCAGGAAGAAGCCGACGGCATTGTGGCCGTACCACCATTGCACCATCGCGTCCTGCACGCCAGCATAGGCCGAGTAGCTTTTCCACAGGCTCACGGGCATGACGGCGCTGTTGACCACGTGCAGCAAAGCCACGGCCAAAATGAACGCACCAAAGAACCAGTTGGCCACGTAGATGTGCCGAACCTGGCGCTTGGCGATGGTGCCAAAGAACACGATCGCGTACGACACCCACACCACCGTGATCAGGAGATCGATGGGCCATTCCAACTCAGCGTATTCCTTGCCTTGGGTGTAACCCATCGGCAGCGTGATCGCGGCTGCGACGATGACAGCCTGCCATCCCCAGAAGGTGAACCTGGCCAAGGCCGGTGCAAACAAGCGCGTTTGCCCTGTGCGCTGGGCCACATGATAAGAAGTGGCGAACAAAGCGCATCCGCCAAAGGCGAAAATCACCGCGTTGGTGTGCAGGGGCCTGAGGCGCCCATAGCTGAGCCAGGGGATGTTCGCCGTGAGGTCAGGCCAAGCCAGTTGCGCCGCGATCAGGACGCCGACGGACATGCCGACCACGCCCCACAACACCGCCGCCAGTGCAAACTGTCGAACAGGCCAGTCGTCATAGCTGACCACGGCAGATTTTAGAGCGGCCATTCGGCGCGTCCTTTCGTTGTTTCGTGCTTGAGATTGAAGGTCTACCGAGATTGTTGGTCAGGGGCACCGTTTGGCCCTTGACGCTGATCAAGGCTCAGCGCGGCAGCACGCTCTTTGTGTTCATTCAGCCCAGCGGCCACCAGCACGCCGGTGGCGCCCAATGTCGCCAGGACGAAGGCAATGATTCGAATCATCATGTTGTGCACCAGATTGCAAAACGCTCCCAGAGGTCGTGCGTCAGGGCCCACCCAGAGGCAAGCACCAGTCCGACCCCGGCGATGCGGAACCCGTGGAGCGTGAGCTGCCCGGGGGAAATGGCCGTGCCGTGGTGGGCCTGCCAACGCTTCCAAGCCCAGGGCGCCAGCAGCAAGCCGGGCATGGAAGCCAAGGAGAAAGCGCCCATCACCAGCGCGCCAGCCAAAGGGGTGTTGGCCAGCGCGGCCAGCACCAAAGCGCCTTGCAGCGCCGCGCAGGGCCAGGCGGCCCATGCCAGACCTGCCAGGCCAGCACGCAAAACCGGTGATTGGCGGCGGCCCGGCATGCGCACGATGGACACCGTGTCGTCGCGCCGCATCCAGGTGGGCTGCTCGCCCTTGAGCAACCACCACAGGCCCAAGCCCAGAAAGGCCAGGTGCAGCAGCGTCCACAGCGGCCGCAACGCGGGCACCGCCTCGCCCCACACACCCAGCATCGATACGCTGTAGGCGGCAAGCGCCCCCACGAGCATGTAGCTGCACAGACGGCCCACTTGAAAACTGGTCGTGCTGTGTTTGTCACCGCGCGTCAGCGCTGCGCAAGGGGCCGCGCACATGACGGCGCAATGGGGCGTGGCGGCCACGCCCATGGCCAAACCAGCAAGGATCAAAGGCCACTGCATGGAATCAAGCGTCAGCGGCGGAACACCACGGCTGCGGATCCTGGGTTGGGCACCGGTTGGTCACCCCCATCAATCGCCAGTGCCAGCGTGATGAAGCCAGCAACCACGACCGCGGCGGGCCCGCCAATCACCAGCCACACCATCTTGATGCGCCACCATGGCACCGTGGGCGGCCCCATGATTTTTCGTGTGTTGTCAGCCATCAATCGCCTCTGCTTTCTTGCTCAGGGGTGATTGTTGGGTGAAGCTGCTCTAAGCACCTTGACTCAGATCAAGCGACTCTTGTGCGGCATCCAGAATCTGCTCACCATGCTGCTCGACATCGTCAAATTGCCCGGAATTCAGCGCCCACGCAAACACGGCCAGGATGCACAGCACCAGCACAGACGACAGGGGGATCAAGAGGTACAGGATGTCCATGCTGGTCAGCGCGCAAGGCGCAGTGAGTTAAGAACAACCAGCAGTGAACTGGTGGCCATGCCCAGGCCGGCGGCCCACGGAGGCAACCAACCCATCAGGGCCAGAGGCACGCAAGCCGCGTTGTAAGAGGCGGCCCAGATGAAGTTCTGGCGCACCACGCGCAAGGTTTTCCGCGCCAAGTGGCGTGCACGGACCACATCCTGCAAATCGTTGGTGACCAGCACGCCATCGGCTTGTGACCGGGCGATCTGCGCGCCCTCCCCCATGGCGATGGACGTGTCGGCCTGCGCCAGAACGGGGGCGTCATTGATGCCATCGCCCAGCATGGCCACCTGTTCGCCACGTGACTGGGCCGCCTTGACCGCGGCCAGCTTGTCGTGGGGCGCCATGCCACCTTGCCCACTCGCCAGGCCCAGCAAACGGCTCACACGGTTGACCCGCTCGGCGCTGTCACCCGAAAGCAGCACGACCTTCACGCCATCTTGCTCAAGGGCCCGGACGGCCTCGACCGCCCCGGCGCGCAGGGTTTCGGCAAAACGGAAGCACGCCAATGGCCGGCCGTTGTGGCTCAGCCAGGTCTCGGCGGCATCACCATCATTGGCAGCCACCGGCACGCCCGGCGATGCCCGGCCCAGCCGCCAGATTGACCCATCGCTGGCATGGCCCTCGATGCCCTGGCCCGGCGTCTCGATCAGCCGGTGCCAGGCCATGCCGGCCCGGGCGGGCTCTTGCGCCAGGGCTTTTGCCAGGGGGTGCGTGGACCACGCGGCCAGTGATGCAGCCTGCCTGCGCACCGCTTCATCGGTCCAGCGCTCGTCATGGCCGGTGCGGATCATGGTGGCGCGCTGGGTGCGGGCCTCGGTCAAGGTGCCGGTTTTGTCGATGAACAAGGTTTGCATGCCAGCCAGGCCTTCGATGGCCTCGATTCGGCGGAGCAGCACGCCATGCTTGGCCATGGCCATGGCCGCCGACAACATGGCCGACGGCGCGGCCAAGGACAAGGCGCATGGACACGTCACGATCAGCACGGAGACCGCCACCCACACGGCCCGTGAGGGATCAATCACGCTCCACACCGCCGCGGCCCCCGCGGCCAACACCAGGATGGCCCACAAGAATGGTGCCGCCCAGCGGTCGCCTTCATTGACCGACATAGGGCGCTGCGTGCGGGCGTCGCGCATCATGGCCACGATCGCCTCATAACGGGTGTCGGCGCCCACATGCTCGACCCGCATGGCCACCGGGGCGGCCAAATTCAGGCTGCCGGCCACCACCTCGTCACCCAACGTTTTTTCCACCGGGGCAGACTCACCGGTCAGCAAGGATTCATCCGCGCGTGTCTGGCCTTGGGTCAACACGCCATCTGCGCAGAAGGCCCCACCCACGGGCACCCGGACGATGTCGCCACGTTGCAGCCGCAGCACGCTGACCGAGGCCACGCTGCCATCCGGGTTCTCGCGCAACGCCACTTCGGGCAGACGCCCAACGGTGTCTTCCAGAGAGCGCTCGGCATGGTGTCTGGCCCGCATTTCCAGGTACCGGCCGCCCAGCAGAAAGCTGATGAACATGGTCAGCGAGTCAAAGTAGACCTCGTGGCCAAACAGGCCGCTGGGGTCAAAAGTGGCCCCACTGCTGGCGATGAAGGCCACCAGCATGCCCAGCGCGGCGGGCACATCCATGCCAATCTGGCGGTGCTTCAGTGAACGCCAGGCGCCCGTCAGAAAGGGCGCTGCGGAAAAAATCATCACGGGCAGCGTGAGCAGCCAAGCGCCCCAATCCAGCAACTGTTTCAGGTCTGGCGCCAGCTGGCCCGACGCGCTCACGTAGGAGGGGGTGGCCAACATCATCACCTGCATGGCGCAAAAAGACGCCACGAACAAGCGCCAAAGCGCGTCGCGTGATTCCTTCAAGCGCAAGGCCCGCGCGCCGGCCACCGTATCGGGCGTAGCGCTGTAGCCCGCTTGCGCGATGGCCTGCACCAACGCCGAGGGACGGGTCAGCTCGACATCCCAGGATATGGTGGCGCACTGCCCTGTGGCACTGACGCGAACCGAGGTCACACCCTCCACGCTGTGAAGCGCGTGCTCAATGGTTGATGCGCAAGCCGTGCAGTGCATGCCGCCAATGCGCAAGGACGACTCGCCCAGCCGCCGACCATCGGCCCCGGATTTCCAACGGGTGAACCGGGCGGACTCCACCTCGTCGTCCAGCACCGCCATCTGAGCGTCGGGCGTGGGGGGGAGCTTGGCCAAGGTGTTCATGAGATCAACGCAGTGTGCTCAGCAGCACAGCCTGGATGAAGGCTTGGCGACCAGTTTCATCATCAGGGTGCGCTGCATGGTCGGAGCCCGTGGCGTGGGCCAAGGCCTCGTGCCTCATGCGGTCGAACTGGACGAATGCCTGATGCCTGGGTGAACCCAGGGCGTTGAAGACCACGATGCCGGCGTGCTGCTCCAATTGCGCCATCACTTCTAGGGCCACGCCCTGGCACTCGATCGCCTCATACAACCGCCCCAGCATCTTGGCCGTGGCGATGAGGTCAGCCCCAGGGGCCAGGCCGGCGTCGCTGGATCTGATCCTGGCCACGCGTGCACCCAGGGCGGTGGCGGCGCGCTCGAAGGTGCTGGCATCCTGCGGATCTGACTGCCCGCAGACCAGCGCGATGTTCTTGCTGCGCAGCAGCATTTGCGGCGAGCCACCAGCACCCGGCATGGACAGGCTATCCGCAACGCAGCGCAAAGCCCCGACCTGATCTTCGTTCAGGCCTTCGGGTGCATTCAGCGCTTTGTAGTCGAGGTAGATGCTCACATTGAACGGCCATGAAACGCGCATCGGGATGGTGATCCGCTGTGGTCGCAGGCTAAACGTCAAGCGACCGAACGCATTTGACGCAGGTCAAGCGGCGCCGCCTTGATACAAGCCGTTTACACAACGTTGCGCAGTGCGACAGAGCGTTGGTGCCTCATTGATCTGCCATTTCTAGACTGAGCAGCAGTGAAAGACACCTACCAACCACTGTCCAGCGAAAGCCTCAGATGACCACCTCCACCCTCGCCTCCGCCTCTGCCCTGACTGCCCGCGCGCCATTCGTTGTCCCGGCCTTGGCCGATCTGGCCTGGAGAACCACGGAAGCCAACGCCGTCAGCGAGCGAATCGCGGGCAGCCTGCGTTTGCTGCAGCAAGCCGTGACCATCCAGCGGCGCCTGGTGCACGCGGGTGACAAGATCTATGAGGCGGGGCAGCCTTTCAAGTACCTGTACGTGCTCAACTCCGGCATTTTCAAAACCATCAATGCTTCGCAAGATGGCCGCGAACAGGTTGTGGGCCTGCACTTCAAGGGCGACTGGCTGGGGTTCGACGGCATTGCCCGAGGCCGCTATGGCTGCGACGCCGTCGCGATGGACACGGCAGAAGTCTGGTGCCTGAGCTACGAATCGCTGTGCCAGGCCGCAGCAACGCAACCGGCCTTGCTGGCCCTGCTCCATGAATCCATGAGCCGTGAAATCACGCGTGACCGTGATTCGCTGCTGTCGCTGTGCACCTTGTCGGCCGACGCACGCGTGGCTGATTTTCTGCGGTATTGGGCCGAGTCACTGGCCCAACGTGGCCTGCGCACCGACCAGATCACCCTGCGCATGACCCGCGCCGAGATCGGCAACTACCTGGGCATGACGCTGGAAACCGTGAGCCGCGCCTTGACCCGGTTGGCTGGCAAGAACCTGATCGGTTTCACCGCCAAAGGCCGGCGCGACATCCTCATTCCTGACGTGAGCCAACTGGTGGCTTTCATTGAAAGCAGCTTGCCGGCTGCCCGCACCGCCACGCTTCAATGATGTGACGCCGAGGTGACTTTGGCGATCGCGTTGGCCAGTTCATCGCGGCCGTAGGGCTTTTGAAGCAACTCCCAATGCTCAGGTGCATCGCGGTTGGCGTCCAGCAACTCGGAAGAAAACCCCGACATCAGGATGATGGCCAAGGCGGGCCACCGGGCCTGCGCGATCTTGGCCAGCTCCATGCCGCGCATGCCAGGCCCCAGGGCGATGTCGGTCAACAAGAGTTGAACTTCGTCATTCGCAGGGAAAGCACTCACGGCCTCTTCGGCGCTGGCGAAAGGGTTGACTTGGCAGCCCAGGGTTTCAAGAAAGCGCTGAACAATCGCCCTGACCTCAGGATCGTCTTCAACCAGCATCACCCGAAGGCCGGTGGGCACGATGTGGGTGAAGGCCGCTTGCGCCAACTCGGGCTCATCGTCCGGGGGCGGCACCGGGATGTACAAGGTGAGTGTGGTGCCCACGCCAATGGTGCTGTCCAGGGCCACCGCGCCACGGGATTGCCTGGCAAAGCCATACACCGTGCTCAAGCCCAAGCCCGTGCCCCGGCCCGCCTCCTTGGTCGTGAAGAAGGGCTCGAACGCCCGCTCCTTGACCTCGTCAGACATGCCCGTGCCCGTGTCTGTCAGTGAGATCTGAACAAAGGGCTGTGAGGACGCTTGCCCTTCTGCGCCTGCCAGTTCGACCTGAACATCACTGGGCAAAGCACTGCAGGCCTTGCAGGCAATGGTAAGCGTGCCGCCATCGGGCATCGCGTCACGCGCATTGATGGCCAGGTTGAGCAGCGCCGCCTCCAGTTGGCCCGGATCGGCCAGGCATGGCGGGCAGGCTTCGTCCACGTCCAGCTTGATCTGAATCCGCTGGTCGAGCGTGCGGCGCAACATGTCGGCCATCGAATACAGCTGCGCAACGACATCAACGTGCCCAGGCTGCAACACCTGCCGGCGCGAGAAAGCCAGGAGCTTGCTGGTCAACTCGGCACTTCGCTTGCCCGCACGCAACGCGGATCCCAGCAATTGCTGCGCATGGGGATCGGCGGTGATGGCCGGCAGCTCTTGCAAGACCTGGAGGTTGCCCTGGATGACGGTCAGCAGGTTGTTGAAATCGTGCGCAATGCCGCCGGTGAGCTGGCCCACGCTTTCCAGCCGCTGAGCGTGCCGCAGGGCCTCTTCGGTTTGTGAGCGCTGCAAGGTGCTGGCCAGCAGGTTGCCAATCGATTCGAGGAAGCGCGTCTCGTCTTCACCAAAGCGGGCGACCTGCTTGGACCTGACCACCAGCACGCCCACGGTTCTGCCCCGATCAGACAGCGGCACCGCCAAGCCACTGACCAGCCCGGCCGCCAGGTAGGCGGGCAACACGACGAAACGCGTTTCCGTGCGACCATCTTGCACCAACAGCGGTGCGTTGTTCGCCAGAACGTAGCCCGGCATGCGGTCGGGCGTGCTCGGGATGCGGGCATGCAGCGGCTCATCGGCCACCAGCCCCACACCGCTGGCCAAGGTGAACTCCAGGCGGCTGGAATCCAGCAAATACACCGCGCTGTACTCCACCTGCAAGGCATCGGTGGCCACCAAGGGCACCTCTTGCATGAGCTCTTGCGGGTCGCGCATGTCCACCGCGAGCCTGCCCAAACGGGCGACATAGTCGCTGTACCGAGCGCGTTGCAAGGCCTGCTTGACACGGGGATAGGCGCCAATGCCCCGAATGGCCGTCACCACGTACGGAAAGCCCAGGTCCTTGAGCGGGCTGAGCGCGATCTCGACCATCACCTGCGAGCCGTCCCGGCGCTTGGCCACTAAATCCATGTTGGTGCCCATGGGGCGGGCATGGGGGTTGCGGCCGTAGGCGTTGCGGTATTGCGCGTGTTGAGGCCGGATGGCATCGGGCACCAAGGCATCGACCGGCAGGCCCACCAACTCATCCAGCTCGTAGCCCAGCAATTCGGCCGCAGCAGGATTGGCCATCACGATCATGCCGTTGCCATCCACCAGCAACAGCGCATCCGGGTACGCTTTGAAGATGGACTGGAAGATCTCGTGGTTCATGGTGCTGCCTGCACAGGTGGCACGAAGACGTACCCCGCTCCGCGCACCGACTTGATGATCTTCGGATCCTGAGAATCTTCTTCCAGCTTTTTGCGAAGGCGGCCGATCTGGACGTCGATGGTTCGGTCAAAGGGACCGGCCTCGCGCCCACGCGTGTGCTCCAACAGAAAATCGCGGGACAGCACCCGGCCCGGGTGCTGCAAGAACACCGCGAGTAAATCAAACTCGCCGCTGGTGAGGGGCACCTCTTCGCCTTGGGTGGTCAGCAGGCGGCGAGCGCCAAGGTCAAAGGTCCAATTCAGAAAGCGCCACGTGTCTTTGGCCTGCTGAGTGGCCCGCGCACCGGGCTCGTCGGCAGGCGGCATGATCCGGCGCAAAACAGCCTTGGTGCGGGCCAGCAACTCGCGCAGGTCAAAGGGCTTGGTCACGTAATCATCTGCGCCCAGTTCAAGTCCGACCACCTTGTCCACAGGATCGCCACGGCCAGTCACGATCAACAGGCCGCAGCGCCATTTTTCGCGAAGCTGGCGGGCGATGCTCAAGCCGTCTTCGCCGGGCAGCCCCAGGTCGAGCAACACCACTTGAGGCGCGTCCAGCGCCATCATCGCCATCAAGGCCGCGCCAGAATGAAGCGCACTCACCCGGAACCCATGACCAGAGAGGTAGTTGCTGAGCAACAAGGTGATCTCGGGCTCGTCATCGACAACGGCAATGTGAACTGGGCTTGACACGTTGATTTCTTGATCTTGCGCAAAGGAATTCCAGGGCCATGGACTATTTTCGGAAGTCTGGACGGCAGCTTGGATGGAGACGATTATGAACCCATTGCGCCAGGTGCTTATGCATGTCGATGACCCTGGAGGGGCCCTATGACGCACTCATCCGACCGGCCCTTGTCACACGCACAAGCCGCCTTCTACGCCCCCCTGCCCTTTGATGTCCTGGACAGCTGCCATCAAGAGATCCTATCGATGCTGGACGATCTGCACACGCTGATCGAGCATGTGAACGCGCAAGGGGTCGATGCCACGGCCAGGACGCTGTCGCGGAGCATTCATCTGTTCTTTACCACCACCGGGCTGCCTCACCACTTGGATGAGGAGCAACACGTGTTTCCCAGCCTGGTGCAAAGCGGTGATCCGGAGATGGTCCGCATGATCGAGCACCTTAGGCAGGACCATGTCGAGATCGAAGCCCAATGGCTGCGCCTGGTGCCCTATCTGGACATGATCGCGCGGGGTTACAGCCACCCCCACCTCGGCGAGATCCGGGAGCTGGCCCTGAGATTCACGGCCCTGTGCCGTCAGCACATCGAGGAGGAAGAACGCCTGGTCTATCCCCGCGCCAAAGCCCAGCTGAGCTCGCAAGACATCAACGCCATGCGCCGCGAAATGGCCGAGCGCCGCGATGGCCTGTTGAATCCGGATGAAGAACAGTCGCCCTGAAAGCCCGGAATTGGCCGCAAAACCGAATGTTCTAAAGAATAACGACGCCCGTTCCGATATGGAAAGATCAGAAATGATCTGACCGGCTGATTCAATTGCAGTGACCGGTCTCACCCAACCAGTCAGGGCGGCTCCATGCGCAACAACCAACCTGTCACTCAAAAAGCCTTTGAGTTTCCCGACGATGCCACCCTGATGTCCACCACGGACACCCAGAGCCACATCACCTACGCCAACGACGCTTTTGTCTCCGTCAGTGGCTACACCCGCGAAGAAATACAAGGGCAACCGCACAACCTGGTGCGCCACCCGGACATGCCCACCGAGGCCTTTGCCGACATGTGGGCCACCCTCAAGGCGGGCCAACCCTGGACGGCCCTGGTCAAAAACCGCCGTAAAAATGGCGACCACTACTGGGTTCGCGCCGATGCGACGCCCGTGGTGCGCCAGGGCAAGCAAACCGGCTACATGTCGGTTCGCACCAAGGCCTCCAATGAAGAAATCGCCGCCGCAGAGAACCTTTACCGCGAATTCCGCGAAGGCAAGGCCGATAACCGCCGTTTCCACAAGGGTTTGATCATCCGCACGGGCGCTGCCGCCTGGATGTCGGTGTTCCAGACCATGCCCGTGCGCTGGCGCATTCGATCGACCCTGCTGTTACTGGTGCCTGCACTGATTGGCGCGGCGTGGGCCTTGGGGATGGCGAACGGCATGGCGCTTCTTGGTTTTTCCGGGGCCGTTGCCGTGCTGTCTTTGCTGGCCAACTGGTCTCTTGAAAGCCAGATTGCCCGGCCGCTGGAACAAATGCGCGACCAAGCCCTGCGCGTGGCTTCGGGCGACAAGCACAAAGCCTTGCACATGGACCGCGTCGATGAAATCGGCATGACCATGCGAACCATCGGCCAGCTTGGCCTGATGTTCCGCTGGGTCATCGACGATGTCCGCGGGCAGGTCTTGAACGTGCAGACGGCCACCAATGAAATCGCGCAAGGCAACAATGACCTGAGCTCTCGCACCGAACAGGCCGCGGCCAGTGTTGAGGAAACCGCCTCGTCGATGGAGCAGATGACCGTGACCGTGAAGAACAACGCGGACACCGCCAGCCAGGCCAACCAACTCTCGGGCTCGGCCAGTGAGGCGGCTGCCAAGGGTGGCCGTGCCGTGTCAGAGGTGGTCGCCACCATGAACGACATCACGCACAGCTCCAAGAAGATCGCCGACATCATTGGCGTGATTGACAGCATCGCCTTCCAAACCAACATCCTGGCGTTGAATGCCGCCGTGGAAGCCGCGCGCGCTGGCGAGCAAGGCCGTGGTTTCGCGGTGGTGGCCAGTGAAGTGAGAAGCCTGGCGCACCGCAGCGCGGGCGCCGCCAAAGAGATCAAAGCCCTCATCAATGAGAGCGTGGACAAGGTGGAGGCCGGCTCCAGGCAGGTCAACGACGCCGGGCAAACCATGGGCGACATCGTCACGCAGGTTCAGCGGGTGTCGGACTTGATCGCAGAGATCAGCTCGGCCACGCAAGAGCAAAATGCGGGCATTGCCCAAGTCGGCCAAGCCATTGGCCACCTTGACCAGATCACCCAGCAGAATGCTGCCCTGGTTGAGCAAGGCACAGCGGCATCTGAAAGCGTCAAGCAGCAAATGGCCAGCCTGGCCGATGCGGTGGGTGTGTTTCGCTGAAACTCAACGGGTCAACATGCAGTTCGTCAAACAGTTGACCCGTTTTTTCTCGCCTCGTCCGGCTTGCTCAGCGGAGATCCAGCAGGCTCGGGACTTGGTCAAAGCAGTGGACAACGGCGGCCTGCCGCTCAACCCGGCCAAGGTCAACCACATTGCGCGCCAATTGGGGCTGGAGGTGTCAAGCAAGGCACCCATGGCACACACCATTGAGCGCATACGCGAAGCGCTGACGCGCCTTTAGCGTTATTCCAGCCTGTCAGGCCGAGGGCGCCAAGGTGCTCACGATGGTCATCAGGCGGGAAAAATCCACTGGTTTGGAGATGTACTCGTTGCAACCCGCTGCCAGGGCGCGTTCACGATCACCAGGCATGGCATGGGCCGTCACGGCCACCACGGGGATGCCGCAAGTGGCATCGGCACCTTTGATTTCACGCGTGGCCGCCAGGCCGTCCATGCCTGGCAGATGGCAGTCCATCAGCACCAGCGACGGCTGATTTTCGCGGAGCATGGCCAACGCTTCTTCGGCCGTTGTGGCCTCGACAACCGCATACCCCTGCTGCTCCAACACCAATCGCAACAACTCGCGATTCAAGGCATTGTCGTCCACTACCAAAACCGTCTGTCCCATGGGAACCCCGATACAACTGCTGACATGTATCTTCAGCCCCGCAGAGGCTGCGCTTCTGAGCCTTCACTTAAAAATTCCTGAAAGCGCAGTCTTTCGCAGATCGTAAAACCTGACGCCGCGCAGGGTTCACTGCCAAGCTGAGCAAATTGCACGCAATGAGGCTTTAATCAAGGCCGAGTCACGCAATCCAGAGCCCAAGGAGTTTCTTCATGAGTGAAATCAAAATCGCTGTGGTGGTGGGCAGCTTGCGCAAAGCGTCTTTCAACCACCAGCTGGCCGTTGCGCTGGCCAAGTTGGCACCGTCTGACTTTGCGTTTGAGCATGTTCAGATTGACGATCTGCCTTTGTACAACCAGGATGATGATGCCAACCCGGCAGAATCCGTCAAGCGGTTGAAGGCGGCCGTCAAATCCGCCCACGGCCTGCTGTTCGTGACCCCCGAGTACAACCGATCCTTTCCCGGCGTGCTGAAAAACGCCATTGACCATGCCTCGCGTCCGTATGGACAAAGCGTGTGGGGCGGCAAGCCGGCTGGGGTGATTGGTGTCTCGGTGGGCGCCATTGGCACCGCCCTGGCCCAGCAGCACTTGCGCAATGTGCTGGCTTACCTGGATGTGCCTACGCTGGGCCAGCCCGAAGCTTTTGTGCAGGCCAAGGAAGGCCTGTTTGGCCCCGATGGCAGCATCGCCAACGAGGACAGCCGCAAATTCCTGCAGGCCTGGGTCGACCGCTACGTGGCCTGGGTCAGGAAGCTGGCTGCTTGAGCGGCTTCAGGCTGGCGCGGGCGGCCAACGCCGCTTGACGCACGCCGCAGCCTTCGATGTGGTCATTGACCATGCCCATGGCCTGCATGAATGCGTACAAGGTGGTGGGGCCCACAAAGGTCCAGCCGCGTTTTTTCAGATCCTTGGACAGGGCCACGGCCTCTGGCGCGATGGGCAAAGCCTTGAGCGCTTCCAAGGTCACGCGCTTGGGGCGGGCGTGGGCGGCCGGCTCAAAGCGCCAGATGTAGGCCGACAGTGAGCCAAACTCTTCACGCAACTCGATCGCCCGCCGTGCATTGTTGATGGTCGAGACGATCTTGCCCCGGTGCCGCACGATGCCTGCGTCCATGACCAGCCGCTCGACGTCACTGTCTTCAAAGCGGGCCACCTGGTCCACGTCAAAGTTGGCGAAAGCCTGCCGGAAGCCCTCCCGCTTGTTGAGGATGGTGAGCCAGCTCAGCCCGGCCTGAAAGCCCTCCAGGCAAAGCTTTTCAAACAACTGCCGGTCATCGGTTTCCGGGAAGCCCCACTCTTGGTCGTGGTAGCGCTGGTAAGCCGGCGTGGCCTGACACCACGTGCAGCGCATGAAGCCGGGCGTGTCGGAGAAAAGTCCCGCGGGTGTGCTCATCGTTAACTGGTCGTCCAAAAGTGCTTTTATCGTCTGTTTACAAGTGAACCAGCTGGGTACGCTGGCCACATGAAAACGCCCCCACCGAATCCAGCCGAACGCTCCGCTCAGCCAGCCACTGGGTTTATACCGTGGGATGACACCCCCTCTTTGGCCGACTCCATGTCCTGGCGCTTGCAAAGATCTGGCGAAGGTGGCCCTGTGGTCAATTTCGCAGAAACCATGCCGGCGGCCCTGCTGCCGGCGCAACCAGCCACGCCATTTCGCGAACCTGTGGATGGCTTGTCGGTTCGGGAGATCACCGACGACGATTTGTTTGTGCACTTGTTCGGCAAACCAGACGCCGAATAAAACTCAGCGCTGATTGATGCAATTTGCGGCACATTCGCACGTGAATTCATCCCTGCATCCCGGACATCAAGGGGGAAAATCCGGCTTCAAACCATGGTGAATTGATTGATGATGGCGTGCCCAGGCACCTCCTGCGCCATCGTGACCATGTTTTATGTTTGAAGGTTTGAAACAGCAAACGCCTGGATCTGCTTCGGTGTCCATCCACCCTACCGCGCGCGACTTCATCCCCACGACCGGCTTTGGGGCAATCGACCTTGCGCCCGTTGATTACGGTCCCGTCTCCGGGGATTCCGCCGAGCAAATTGACCAGCTGCTGACAAACGGCTTTCCGACGCTGCGTTTTCCCACCGAGCTTGAAAAACGTTTTCAGCACGATACCGCCGCAGACCGCTTGAGGGTCATCATCATCACGGCCGCCTTGGTCATGATCTTGTTCAACGGCTACTTGCTGACCGACCTGTTGATGATCCCGGATGTGTTTGCCGAGGCCGTGGCACTGCGCACGGGCTTGTTCACACCGGTGTGCCTGATCGGCCTGTACGTGCTGATCAAAACACCCCACCCCTTTTTTCGGGAAACCTTGGTGCTGCTGGCCGCCGTGCTGGCCACCTGCATCGTTCTGTATTTGTCCAGCATCAGCAAGGACCCCTTGGCCGGCCCTTACTTGGTCGGGTTGGCCGTGGTGGTGATGTTCAGCCACTCGGTGGCGCAAATGCGCTTCTGGATGGCCCTGGTCCTGGACATCTTCATCGCCATGGGCACGGTGGTGGCCTTGCACTTCATACCGCCTGCGCCGATCGAGGTCATGATCCCCTCCGCCATCGTGCTGATATCGACCATGACCTTCACCCTGTTCGGCTGCTACAGCCTGGAGCGCGACGAGCGCCAGAACTGGCTGCTGCGGATCCGCGAGACCAATCTGCTGGCCGCCCTGAAGACCGCGAATGAGCGGCTGGACAAGATCTCCCGGTCTGACCTGCTCACGCAGGTGGCCAACCGCCGTCATTTCGACGAGTTCCTGACGCAAGTCTGGGAGCGCGCAGAGGTGGACGGCAGCGAGGTGTCGCTGATCATGATCGACGTGGACCACTTCAAGGCCTACAACGACCACTATGGTCACCCCACTGGCGACGAATGCCTGCGCCAGGTGGCCAGCACGCTCAAACGCCGGCTGCGGCGCCCCGGTGATCTGGTGGCGCGCTTTGGCGGCGAAGAGTTCATTGCCGTCCTGACGGGCACGACCTTGCCCATTGCCTTGCAGGCGGCCGACCGCATCAAGGTCGCCATCGAACGCCTGCGCGTGCCTCATGTGGGCTCGCCCACCAGCTCGTTTGTGACCGTCAGCGTGGGCGTGGCATCCATGCGACCCATTGACCGTGGGGCCAGCCAGAAAGCCCTGCTGATCCAGGTCGACGAAGCCCTGTACCGGGCCAAGAACAGCGGACGCAATCGTGTCTGGCCAGACCCTGACTCTGGGCGCACCGCATGAGCACGGCCCCCGCCACCATCGAGCTCGACCGCTTGCGCATGAACCAGGTGCAAGACTTGCTAAACCTTGGTTTCAAGTGGATGAAGTTTCCCGCGGCGCTGGAGCATGAATTCCTCAGCCAGGATCCTCAGCAGCGTTTGCGACATTTCATCATCAGCGGCTTGATTTCGCTGGTGGTGTACGACGGTTTTCTGGTGGCAGACTATTTGCTGATCCCAGATGTGTTCAGCATCGCCGTCCAGTTGCGGCTGTTGATTTTCACGCCCCTGGCCCTGTTGGCCTTGCTGATCCTCTGGCTGAACCGCGACAAACCTTTGATTCACCATCCGGTGTTGCTTGATTCGGCCGTGGTGATCAGTGGTTTGTTCGCGGCGGCTACGCTGGCTTACGCCCTGTCCATCACCCGCAGCCCTTTGAGCGATTTCTATCACGCCGGCTTTGCGGTGGTGGTGATGTACGGCAACCTCGTCCAGCGTCTGCGTTTCTGGTCGGCGCTTGGTTTTTCGCTGGCCGTCTTGGCCATCCAGGTGGTGGGCATATGGGTGCTGCCCAACTTCAACCCGCGACTGGTGTGGCCCATCTGCTCACTGACAGCGGCCACGGTGGCTTTCTCGCTGTGCGCCAACTACGTGATGGAGCGCGACAAGCGCCGCCGCTACTTGCTCAGCGAACGCGAGCGTGAGCTGGTCAAGGCCCTCAGCGAGGTGAACCTGAAATTGCAGCAGTTGTCTCGGGTTGACGTGCTGACGGGGCTGTTCAATCGCCGCCATTTCCAGGAGTACCTTCAAGACCTTTGGCAGCGCGCCAAACATGGCGGAACCGAAGTGGCCATCATCATGATGGATGTGGATCATTTCAAGCCTTACAACGACCACTATGGCCACCCAGCGGGCGACGAGTGCTTGCGCCAGGTGGCCATCGTGATGCAGAACAGCTTGCGCAAGCCCGGCGACATGGTGGCCCGCTATGGCGGCGAAGAGTTCATTGCTGTGCTGCCCGACACGTCTTTGGCCCTCGCCTTGCAGGCAGCGGAGCGGCTTCGCAACGCCGTCGAAGGCATGGCGATGGCGCATGAGGCGTCGCCCAATTTGCCTGTGGTCACCGTTAGCCTGGGGGTGGCCTGCTGCAACGCGGCCATGCCAGGCGCCACGCCCGACAGCTTGATCTCCAGGGCCGACCGCGCCCTGTATGACGCAAAACACCAAGGCCGCAACAGGGTTTGCGCGCTTTAACAACACGACCTGATTCGTGTGAAATGTCCTGAATGTGCCTCAAGCGGCCGCCAAATCAGCCGAAAACGGAACCATGAGAACTCCCAATGTCGAGTTCTATCCGCTGAAGGAATGACCGTGGCGCAAACTACTCATCAGAACAAAAAACAAACTGGACTCACCATTCTGGAAGTGGCTGTGGTGGTTGCTGTTCTAGGCCTTGTCTCGGGCATGGCCCTGCCAAAGATCAATGATTACCAGTCCGGTCACCGGATATCCAAGCTCATGGACGTCCGTGGGTCCGTTGCTGCAGCCGCGGCGATGCTGCACAGCGCAGCATTGACACAAAACAAACTCGGCACCAAGCAGGCCTGCACGGCCAATGGTGAGTTGGCCGCCTTGTCCAAAGAAGGCCATGGCACTTTGTGCACTGAAACACATACCTTGGTGGCTTTCAGCCACGGCTATCCTTCAGCGTCGGCTGACGGCATCGTGGCAGCCGCCGAGATCGACACCAATGAGCATGAAGTGCTGGTATCAGGCAACTCGGTCACTATTCGTGTAGCGGGCAGCCCTTCTCCAGAATCCTGTCAATTCACGTACACCGACGCGACAGCCGCTCGCACCATTCCTGAATTGAGTGCGGCCACTACATCCGGTTGTTAAGCCAACGCTTGACTTCAGCCTGACTTGAGGGCCACACTTGCAATCATGAACTTGTCGATGACCACCCTCGCCCTGCTATCGCTAGCCTTCCTGGCTGGCGTGGGTGCGAGCGCGTGTGTTGAGTCTGGCTAACCTTTCGGCCACACCAACCTCCGACACCCCTCCAGCCAGCTTTCGAGCTGGCTTTTTCATTTCTGGAGCCGATTGTCATGTTGAAAGACCCCTCTCAAAAATACCGCCCCGCCCCCACGGTGGATTTGCCCGACCGCACCTGGCCCCAACAGCGCCTGACCCAAGCCCCCGTGTGGATGAGCACCGACCTGCGCGATGGCAACCAGGCCTTGTTCGAGCCCATGGATGGCACCACCAAACTGCGCCTGTTCAAGACGCTGGTCAAGCTTGGGTTCAAGGAAATCGAGGTAGCGTTTCCCGCAGCTTCGCAGACTGATTTTGACCTGGTGCGCACGCTCATCGAAGAGGGGAACATCCCCGACGACGTCACCATCGAGGTGATCACCCAGGCGCGCGAAGACCTGATCCGGCGCACTTTTGAGGCACTGAGGGGCGCGCCCCGTGCCATCGTCCACCTGTACAACGCCACGGCCCCCGCATGGCGCCAATGGGTGTTCAACATGAGCCAGGCCGAGGTCCGGCAATTGGCCGTCAACAGCGCGCGCCTGATCAAGCAACTGGCTGACGATCATCCCGAAACCCATTGGACGCTTCAGTACAGCCCGGAAACCTTCAGCACGACCGAACTGGATTTTGCGCTGGAGGTTTGCAATGCCGTGACCGAGGTCTGGCAGCCCACGCCCGAGCGGCCGGCCATCATCAACTTGCCGGCCACGGTCGAGGCGGCCACCCCCAATGTCTATGCCGACCAGATCGAGTGGATGCACCGGCACCTGGCCCGGCGCGATGCCATCGTGTTAAGCGTGCACCCGCACAATGACCGGGGCACCGCCGTGGCCGCCGCCGAATTGGCCTTGATGGCCGGCGCGCAGCGCGTGGAAGGCTGCTTGTTTGGTAATGGCGAGCGCACGGGCAATGTCGATCTGGTGACCTTGGCGCTCAACTTGTACAGCCAGGGTGTCAGCCCCGGGCTTAATTTCTCGAACCTGCACGCCTTGGCCCGCGAGGTGGAGCAATGCATTTCGTTGCCAGTGCACCCACGCCATCCCTATGCGGGCGATCTGGTGTTCACGGCGTTCTCGGGGTCGCACCAGGATGCCATCCGCAAAGGCATGACGGCCCAGGCGGGGCAAACCTTGTGGGCGGTTCCTTACTTGCCGATTGATCCGGCCGATGTGGGCGGCAATTACGAGGCGGTGGTGCGGGTCAACAGCCAGTCTGGCAAAGGCGGCATCACGTATTTGCTGGAGTCGGCCTATGGGCTGGTCTTGCCGCGCCGCGCGCAGATCGAGTTCAGCGGCATCGTGCAGCGTGTGGCCGATGACACGGGGCGCGAGCTGACCTCTGGCGTGTTGTGGGACTTGTTCCGCGCTGAGTACCTTGAACGCACGGCGCCGCTGGAGTTGGTGAGCCACCAGCTCGAAGAGCACGGCACGGTGACGCATGTGAGCCTGGCCGTGAAAATCCATGGCGAGGCACGGCACTTGGTGGGGCAAGGCAATGGCCCGCTGGACGCGGCCTGGCATGCCTTGCAAGCTTTGGATTTGCCGCCCGGCATGCAATTGCACGGCTACGAGGAGCACGCCACTGGGCAGGGCTCGGATGCGTCGGCCTTGGCTTGGGTTGAATTGGGCGGGGCCGGCGTGGCGGGCGGTGTGCATGGCGCGGGCTGGCATCCCAACCTGGTCACCGCGTCATTGCAAGCCTTGGTGCAGGCGGTCAACCGGCTGAACAAGGCATGAGACGATCGGCGGATGACTGAAACGACACCTGTGAAAGAAGCCCGCCTGTGGTCCGACAACGGCTGGACGGCCCGCGTCATCAAGAACAACGATGACGATGGCTGGGCCGTGGAGATGCTGAAGGACGGCCAACCCGAGCCCGCCCTCGTCGGCCCCTGGACCATGGGCCGCGACAAGAAGAACCCCAAGCCGCTGGATGTGTCGGCCTTCAACACCTTGGTCAAAACGGCCTCGGAAGTGATCCGCCGGCATGAGCAACAGCTGCACGCCACCTTGCACAAAGAGGTGGTGGTGACCGTGGCCACGCAGCCATGGCGGGTAACGCTGGACATCGTGGCCGACGAGTACGAACCGCATGCGCTGCTGGCGGCCCACGATGCAGAGGGTGGCGAAGCGGCCCAGGTGCGCGTGTCGGCCAACTTCAAGCTGAACATGGCCTCGGCCACAGCGTGGATCGAGGACGATTTCAGAAAACCCCGCTGACTTCATTTTTCTCAACACGGCGCAGCCAGGCTGCGGTACGATACTGTACAAATAAACAGTATCTGTGCCTTCCATGCTGCTTGCCCATCGGTCTCCGGTTTTGCCCGATCACATCGCCCAGACGGTGTGGCGCGGCAATGCCTTGGGCGGGCAGGCCACCCCGGTCTTGTCCACCGGCCACCCCGCCCTGGACGCTGAACTGCCCGGAGGCGGGTGGCCCTGCCAGGCCCTGACCGAGGTGCTGCAGGCCCCCGGGGTGCACGCCGAATGGCGCCTGTTGTCTCCCGGGCTGGCGCAGCTTGTGGCGCAAGGCGGCACCGTTCTGCTGGTCAACCCACCACACAGCCCCCACTTGCCAGCTCTGCGCCGCGAAGGCCTGCGTGAAGACCGCCTGGTGTGGATCCAGACCCGCACCCCCACCGAATCCCTGTGGGCCACCGAGCAAGCCCTCAAGTCACGCAGCGTCAGCGCCGTGCTGGCCTGGTTGCCCCAGGCCCGGTCCGATCAACTGCGGCGATTGCAGGCTTGCGCCATGCACCATCCCGCGCTGGCCTTCATCTTCCGTCACCAGGTGTCGCGCACTGAGGCCTCGGCCGCACCCCTCAGGCTGGAAGTGAGCGTGAGCGGGCACCCGCCCAAACTGCCACCGCCGCTGCGGGTCAACATCCTGAAACGCCGCGGCCCCTTGCTTGACCGCCTCATTGAGTTGCCCCATTGGCCTGCCGGGCTGGAGCCCTTGATCCAGCGGTCCGTGCCACTTCAGGGCTGCGGCCCGTGGTGATGCCCCATGCTGCTCTGGATTGCTCTGTTGCCCGCAGAGGCCTCCTCGTCCACCGACCAGGAAGTCCTTGATGCCGTGTCGCTCGCGTGGTGGGCTTCGCAGTTCACCCCGCGGGTGGCCTTGCTGGACGAGGGCGTGGTCATGGAAGTGCATGCCAGCCGGCGTCTTTTTGGGGGCTCGCAAAACCTGATGCGTTTGATCGTGCAAGGCGCGGCACACCTAGGCTGGGGACGCTGGGCATGCGGGCCGACTGCCTTGGCCACGCTGGCGAGGGCACGGCATGGGCGCCCCACCAAGGGCAAAAGCAACCGCCTTGACGAGCTGCCTTTGTCCACCATCAGCGCCGTGCAGGCTCACGAGGCCACCTTGTCCCGGCTGGGTTGCAAAACCCTGGGCGATGTACGCCGCCTGCCCCGGCATGGCATGAGCCGCCGCTTTGGCGCCGCCTTGCTCTTGGCCCTGGACCAGGCTCATGGCATCAAGCCCGAGGCCTTTGAATGGGTGCAGGTGCCGGAACGTTTTGATTTGCGGCTTGAGTTGCCAGGCCGGGTGGACAACGCCGCCTCGCTGGTGTTCGCGGCCAGGCGCCTGCTGCAGCCCTTGTGTGCCTGGCTGGCGGGCCGCCAGAGCGGCGTCAGGGTGCTGACCTTGCGCTGGCAGCTTGATTTCCACCGCCGCGATGTGGCGCCGCAAGGTGAGTTGGTCATGCGCCTGTCAGAGGCCTCACGCGATCTGGGCCGCCTGCACCGCCTGTTGGCAGAGCACCTGAGCCGCACCACGCTGGGCGGCCCGGTGGGCGACTTGAGCCTTCATGTGGACGAGATCGAACCCTTGGCCATCGACAGCGATTGCCTTTTCCAGGAGCACAGCACACTGGGCCTGGGCGCCGGGCCAGATGCCCTCGCCTCGCCCGCCGCACAGCGTCAACAGCGCGAGGCCTTGTCCACTTTGCTGGACCGGCTCTCGGCCCGGCTCGGCAAAGAGCATGTCCAGCAAGCCGTGGTGCAGGCAGACCACCGGATCGAGCGCACCCAGCACTGGGTTCCGGCCGTGGACGCTTTCACGTCGTCCAGCAAGGCACCCACTGGCAGCGCCTCGGTCCAGGCCATTGCCGACCACCCCCAACCCGGCTGGCTGCTGCCCGAGCCCCAAGCCCTGAACCTCAATCCTCTTCAGTTGCTGGCCGGGCCCCACCGCGTGGAAGCTGGCTGGTGGGATGGGCAAAACGTCGCCCGCGACTACTACCTGGCGCACAACGATCAAGCCGGGCTGTTGTGGGTTTTCCGCGAGCGGCATGTGCAGGAAAACCAGTCCAATCCTCTGTTCCTGCACGGCATCTTTTCATGACGACGGGCCGGCCCAGCCGTGCAGCCCTGCCCCCTTATGCCGAGCTGCATTGCGTTTCCAACTTCAGCTTCCTGCGGGGCGCCTCTCACCCGAGCGAGTTGGTGGACCGTGCCTTGGAGTTGGGCTACACGGCCTTGGCCTTGACCGATGACTGCTCGGTGGCCGGCGTGGTTCGCGCCCACCTGGCTTTGCGCACAGCATGTGAACAAGCCAAGGAGCAAGGCGAGCCGCCGCCCGATTTCAAGTTGATCATCGGCAGTGAGTTCACCGTGCAAGCGGAGCCCGACTTCAAGCTCGTGGTGCTGGCTTGCAACATCGATGGCTATGGCCGGCTCTGCGAGTTCATCACCCGGCTTAGGCGTGCCACGCCCGGCAAGGGCACCGATCCGCTCAGGCTGCAAGACATCCAGCCCTCAAGCCTGGACGATTGCCTGGTGCTGATGGTGCCCCACCGCCGCACGCCATGGCCTCAATTGCAGGAACAGGCCCAATGGCTGCAGGCCCATTTCCAGGGCCGATGCTGGATCGCGGTCGAGCTGCTCAATGCCCTGGACGACGCCTGGTGGCTGCAACGCCTGCGCCAGCTCAGCCAAAGCAGCGGCGTGCCCCTGGTGGCCAGCGGCGATGTCCACATGCATGTGCGCTCACGCAAACCGCTGCAAGACGTGCTGACCGCCACGCGCCTGGGCAAGCCCTTGCCAGACTGCGGCCTGGCGTTGCAAGTACATGCCGAACAGCACTTGCGCAGCCGCTTGAGGCTGGCCCGGCGTTACCCGGCCGATCTGCTGGCCGCCACGCAAGATGTTGTCAAAGAATGCCACTTCAGCCTGGACGAGCTGAGCTACGACTACCCAGAAGAGATCGTGCCGCCCGGCCAAACCGCCGCATCGCACCTGCGCCAACTGACGCTGCAAGGGTGCCTGGAACGCTTCCCCAAAGGCACCCCTGCTGACGTGAAAGACCAGATCGAGAAAGAGCTGGCCCTGATCAGCGAGCTCGGTTTTGAAAAATACTTCCTCACCGTCCACGACATCGTTCGCTTCGCCAAATCTCAAAACATCCTGTGTCAAGGGCGCGGTAGTGCCGCCAACTCCGCCGTTTGCTATTGCCTGGGCATCACCGAAATCGATCCCGCGCGCACCACGCTGCTGTTCGAGCGTTTCATCTCGCGTGAGCGCAACGAACCGCCCGACATCGACGTCGATTTCGAGCACCAGCGCCGTGAAGAGGTCATCCAGTACCTCTACGGCAAATACGGCCGCGACCGCACCGCCCTCACCGCCACGGTGATCACCTACCGCACCCGCAGCGCCTTGCGCGACGTGGGCAAGGCCTTGGGGATCAGCGCCGAGTCGATCGAACGCGTGGCCGAGAACCACCAGTGGTGGGATGGCCGGGGCATCGACCCCCAGCGTTTGCTGGAGCTGGGCATGGATCCCACCGAGCGACGCGTTCAGCAATGGCAAGAGCTGACCTGCATCCTGGTGGGCTTTCCCCGCCACCTCAGCCAACACACGGGCGGCTTCGTGATCGCCCGCAAAGCGCTGAGCCAACTGGTGCCCATCGAGAACGCCACCATGCCTGACCGCTCAGTGATCCAGTGGGACAAGGATGACCTGGACGCCTTGAAGATGCTCAAGGTGGATGTGCTGGCCCTGGGCATGTTGTCGGCTTTGCGGCGTGCGCTGGATTTCATCAGCCTGCGGCGGGGCCACACCTTTGCCTTGCAAGACATCCCGCCCAAAGACACGGCCACTTTCGACATGATTTGCCAGGCGGACACCATCGGCGTGTTCCAGATCGAAAGCCGCGCCCAGATGAACATGCTGCCGCAACTGCAGCCGCGCACGTTCTATGACCTGGTGGTGGAAGTGGCGCTGGTCAGGCCCGGCCCCATCCAGGGCGGCATGGTCCAGCCCTACCTGGAGCGCCGCAAGGAGCGCCCCAAAAAATACGAATGCCCCCCACAGCTGGAGGAAGCACTGGGTCGCACCTTGGGCATCCCTATTTTTCAGGAGCAGGTGATGCAGGTCGTCATGATCGCGGCCGGCTTCAGTGCAGGCAAAGCCGATGAACTGCGCCGCTCCATGGCCTCATGGAAGCGCCATGGCAGCGTCGACAAGTTCCACCAACCTATCATGGAGGGCATGGCCCGCAATGGTTACTCCCCCCAATTCGCTGAAAGCATCTACCAGCAGATCCAAGGCTTTGGCGCCTACGGCTTCCCTGAGTCGCACTCGGCCAGCTTTGCCCTGCTGGTCTATGTCAGCGCCTGGATCAAGTGCCACGAGCCCGCCATCTTCCTGGCCGCCTTGCTCAACGCACAGCCCCTGGGCTTTTACTCGCCCAGCCAACTGGTGCAAGACGCCGTCCGCCATGGCGTGACGGTGCTCCAGCCCGATGTCGTGCACAGCGAGCTGGAATGCACCCTGGTCGATCCCACTGATCAAAGCCGGCAGCCTTCGGTGCGATTGAGCTTGTCCATGGTCAGCGGGCTGTCATCGGATGCCGCCAAGCGCATCACCGAAGAAGCGCGGCGGGCAGGCCCCTTCAAGAACGTCGAGGAGTTGTCGCGCCGGGCCCAGCTTGACCAGGCCGACATGCGCCACCTGGCCGCGGCCGATGCCTTGATCAGCCTGGCCGGCCACCGTCGCCAGCAGGTCTGGGAGGCCTCGGCCTTGCACCGTGCGCCGGCCTTGCTGCGCGAGGCGCCTGTCCATGAAGACCTGCTCACCCTGCCCTGCGCTCCGGAAGGCGAAGAGATCGTTTTTGACTATGCCTCGCTGGGCCTGACCTTGCGGCGACACCCCTTGGCCTTGCTGCGCAGCAAGCTGGATCAACAGCGCCTGATGTCGGCGCAAACCCTGCGCGAACTCAGCCACGGCAAGCTGGCCCGCGCTTGCGGCATCGTCACGGTCAGGCAGCAACCACCCACGGCGGGCGGCGTGGTCTTCGTGACGCTGGAGGATGAAACCGGCACCGTGAACGTCGTCATCTGGAAGCACCTGCGTGATCGCCAACGCCAGGAGCTGCTGCACTCACGGTTGCTGGCCGTCTACGGCATCTGGCAACGTGAAGGCAATGTCAGCCACCTGATCGCCCACCACTTGCGTGACTTGACGCCATTGTTGGGCCGGCTGGTCACTGAAAGCCGCAACTTCCATTGAATCAGGAAGGCCCCAGCTTTTCATAGACATCGGCAAAGGCCTGGCCATTCCACACGTAGAGCAAATGCGCGGCGTGCAGGCACTGGCTGGCCCCTTTGGGCTTGAACAGGCCCACGCATTCCCCACCCTGGTGGCGCACGCTGCGGTAAACCACCCCGGCCGATCCTTGTTGGCGCAGTTGTTTGCCCAAGGCTTGTGAAGCTGCATAGCTGTCCTGGGCATGCACGCCAACGCCGTCAGGGTCCAATGGGCGCAGGTCGTGAAGTTGGGCGCTGATCTTCACGGCATACAGGCGCATGGGCAACTGCAAGGCCGGCTGCCGGGTGGCGGCCAGAAACCGGGCATGGTGGTATTGGGTCTCGGCCACGGCGGTGTCCTTGTCGTGCGCCGCATAGAACACGCCATAACTGCCGTCTGAAAACCGGCTGCCCTCAGGATTCAGGTGGGTGAAGGCCGCCATGACCGGGCCGGAACCGGGGCCGACCATGCGGTCTTGTGGCGCCACCAAATCCACCTGGCCGACTTCATCGCGCACGCGTTCGTTGGTCAATGATTCGAGCGCGTACAAAGCATCAAAATCTTCCAACTCGGCCACGCGGTCGAACAAATAAACCGACGGGTAACGCGTGGGCACGATGCGATAGGCGGGCTGCCAGCGCACACGCCGGATTTCAGGCACAAGCTGGGTCATGCCCAGCCGCCACTGCGCACCGAGTCCAGGTAACGGCGAACCAGGTTCAAATCGCTGACGTTGCCTGCCAGCATGCGGTCCAGGGCCGAGCGGCCACCAAACAATTCAGCGCTGTTGGGCTGGCGCACCCAGGCATCTGCCGCCTGCGGATCAGGCAGCAAAATCTGCAAAGACTTGTAGATGCCCAAGAGGTTGGACAGGCGCTCCAGCGTGTCGCGGGGCACGCGGGCAGTGTCGGGCGATTTGCGCCAGGCAAAGAAGGTGGAGCGGGCGGGCTCGCCCAACAGGCGCAGCTGCTCTTCGGTGTTCAAGCCCCAGGCTTCGGCGATGCGGGCAAAGGCGCGCAAACCCGCCGCGCCCATTTGCTGGGCCGACGGCGTTGGCGGCGCATTGGCCGCCCGAGAAAGATGCAATGCAGCACTCATGATTCAATTCTAGACATTTATAAAATAAAAGTCCAGATTCGAACCAAGGTGCTTGCGTCAGGTTTTTCAGCCTGCCTTCTTCAATTTGCCACGAACGGGCACCACCGTGGTGATGCTGGGCATGACAGCGCCCGGAGAAATCGGCTTGGCAGGCGTCTTGTCCTGCTTGGGTTTCTTCACTTCCTTGCCGCTGCGTTGCTGACCTTTGGCCATGTTTGACTCCTCGATGGATGAACCCCTGAGGGGCAAGCCATCATGGTAACCGGCTGGTGTCGCTCAAAGGCTAAGGCCGTTGCCGAGGCGGCATCAAATCCGTGCAAGTCCCGTGGGCGGCCTCAGCGGCCAGGCCGACGCTTTCGCCCAAGGTGGGGTGCGGGTGGATGGTCTTGCCAATGTCGACCTCGTCGGCGCCCATCTCGATGGCCAAAGCCACCTCGCTGATCAAGTCACCGGCGTTGGTGCCCACGATGCCGCCGCCCAGGATCTGCCTGGTCTCGGCATCAAACAATAGTTTGGTGAAGCCTTCCGAGCGGCCGTTGGCCAGCGCCCTGCCCGAGGCCGCCCATGGGAACAAGCCCTGTTTGATGGCCTTGCCTTGTGCCTTGGCTTGGTCTTCGGTCAGGCCCACCCAGGCAATCTCAGGGTCGGTGTAGGCCACGCTGGGGATGACACGGGCATCAAAAGCGGCGCGAGACAAGGCGGTGTCGCTCGTCAATTCACCTGCCGCCACCTCGGCGGCAACGTGCCCTTCGTGCGTGGCTTTGTGCGCCAGCATGGGCTGCCCGACGATGTCGCCAATGGCAAAAATGTGCGGCACGTTTGTGCGCTGCTGCATATCAACCGGGATGAAGCCGCGCTCATTGACGGCCACGCCCGCCAGCTCCGCGCCGATCTTGCGGCCGTTGGGGCTGCGGCCCACGGCCTGCAAAACCAGGTCATACGTTTGTGCCGCGGGCGTTTCGGCACCAGGCTTGGCCGACTCGAAACTCACGCGGATGCCCTCGGCCGTGACTTCGGCCGCCACCGTCTTGGTGCCCAGCATGATGCGGTCAAAACGCTTGGCGTTGTGTTTTTCCCAGACCTTGACCAGGTCTCGGTCAGCGCCGGGCATCAGGGTGTCGCTCATCTCGACCACGTCGATGCGGGTGCCCAAGGTGGAGTACACCGTGCCCATTTCCAGACCGATGATGCCGCCGCCGATCACCAACATCTTGCCCGGCACCGATGGCAGGCCCAAAGCGCCGGTGGAGTCGACCACGCGATCGTCGTTGGGCATGAAGGGCAGGCGAACCGATTGCGAGCCCGCGGCAATGATGCAGCGCTTGAAGCTGAGCGTTCGGGTCTCGCCCGATTTATCCTGGCCGGGGCCGGTGGTCACTTCGACCTTGATGCGGCGGTCATCCACAAAGCTGCCATAGCCCCGCACCACCGTGACCTTGCGGGCCTTGGCCATGCCGACCAGGCCAGTGGTGAGCTTGCCCGTCACCTTGGATTTGTGGGCCCGCAGCTTGTCCAGGTCAAGCTTGGGTTCGCCAAAGCTGACGCCCAGCGCATCGAAGTGCTTGACCTCTTCCATCACGCCAGCAACGTGGAGCAAGGCCTTTGAAGGGATGCAGCCCACGTTCAGGCAAACGCCGCCCAGCTCGGCATAGCGCTCCACCAGGATGACCTTGAGGCCCAGATCGGCGGCACGAAAAGCGGCGCTGTAGCCACCGGGGCCACCTCCCAGAACCAGCACATCGCAGTCAGCGTTGTCGGGCTCTTTGCTGGACGCTGCTGGCGCAGCAATGGCTGGGGCGGATGGGGCTGGCGCAGGTGCGGATGGCGCGGCAGCTGGCGGCGGGGCCGCTGCTGCAGGCGCCGCAACCGAGGCTTGCCCCGTCTCCAGTGTCAAGATCACCGTGCCCTGGTTCACCTTGTCGCCCAGCTTCACCTTGACTTCGCCGACCACGCCAGCCTGCGGCGCAGGCACCTCCATGGAGGCCTTGTCGGACTCCAGCGTGATCAAGCTCTGCTCGGCCTTGACGGTGTCACCCGCCTTGACCAGGATTTCAATGACCGCCGCATCGGCGATGTCGCCAATGTCGGGCACAGGGATGTCGATCAAAGGCATGGTGTCAGTTCAAAGAATTGCGCGGCGGAAATCGGCCAGCAAGGTGGCCAGGAAGGCGTTGAAGCGGGCCGCGGAGGCCCCGTCGATCACGCGGTGGTCATAGCTCAGGCTCAGCGGGATGATCAAACGCGGATCAAACCCTGAACCGTTCCACACCGGTTTCATGGCCGCGCGGCACACGCCCAGAATGGCCACCTCGGGCGCATTGATGATGGGTGTGAAGGTGGTACCACCAAAACCGCCCAATGACGAAATCGAGAAGGTTCCGCCCTGCATGTCGGCCGGCGAGAGCTTGCCTTCGCGCGCTTTGGCCGCGAGCGCAGCCGTCTCGGCGGCCAGTTGCGACAAGCCCTTGGTGTCGGCATCGCGGATCACGGGCACGACCAGGCCATTGGGCGTGTCGGCCGCAAAACCGATGTGCACATACTGCTTGAGCACCAGGTCATCGCCATCCAGCGAGGCGTTGAACTGTGGGAACTTCTTCAGCGCCACCGCGCAGGCCTTGATCAAAAAGGCCAGCATCGTGAACTTGGGGCCTGTCTTGGCATGTTCTTCATTGAGCTTGACGCGCAAGGCTTCCAGCTCGGTGATATCGGCCTCTTCGTTGTTCGTGACGTGCGGGATGCGCACCCAGTTGCGGTGCAGGTTGGCCCCCGACAGCTTCTTGATGCGTGACAAGGGCTGGCGTTCGATCGGCCCGTATTTGGCGAAATCGACCTTGGGCCAGGGCAACAGGTTGAGGCCCTCACCTTCGGCAACCGTGCCGCTTGATGCCGTTGCCGCACCCGGGCCTTTGGCCAAAGCGGCTTTGACAAACGCCTGCACATCGGCGTGCGTGATGCGCCCCTTGGGTGCGGAGCCCTGCACGCTGCCCAAGGCCACACCCAGTTCGCGCGCAAAACGGCGTACCGAGGGCGACGCATGGGGCACATGCCCATCTTTCGCTGGTGGTTCGGCAGGGGGCAAAGCGGCCGTGGGCGGCGTCCGTGAGCTGGGCGCCGCCACAGGCTCGACCAATTCCGCTGGTTGGGTCTTGGCCTGCACCACCGCGGCCGATTCGGGCTCCGCCGAGCCGGATGCCGCAGACGGCGCGTCGTTCGCTGTCGATAGCGCAGGCGCTGGGGCGGCCTCTGCCGATTCCACCAGCGCGATCAAAGCGCCTTCGCTGACCTTGTCGCCCAGCTTGACCTTGATCTCCTTGACCACACCACCTTGCGCCGCCGGGACCTCCATCGAGGCCTTGTCCGACTCCAGGGTGATCAGGCTTTGCTCGGCCTTGACGGTGTCGCCCACCTTGAACAGGATTTCAATGACGGCGGCATCGGTCGTGTCGCCGATGTCGGGAACTTTCAGTTCTGTGAGTGCCATTCAGTGCTGCCTCAAGTGCATCAAGCGTAGAGCGGGTTGATCTTGTCGGCGTCGATCTTGTAGCGCGCGATGGCCTCGGCCACCTTGGCCACAGGCACGCTGCCATCTTCCGACAAGGCCTTGAGCGCGGCCACCACGATGTAGTGGCGGTTGACCTCGAAGTGCTCGCGCAAGCGGTAGCGGAAATCACTGCGGCCAAAGCCATCGGTGCCCAGCACTTTGTAGGTGCGGCCCTTGGGGATGTAGGCGCGGATCTGCTCGGCGAAGGTCTTGACGTAATCGGTCGAGGCGATGACTGGGCCGTTGTGCGGCGCCAGTTGTTGCGCCACGAAAGACACGCGCGGTGCTTCGGTGGGGTGCAGCAAATTCCAGCGCTCGGTGTCCTGGCCATCACGTGCCAGTTCGTTGAAACTGGGGCAGCTCCACACATTGGCGGCCACGCCCCAGTCCGCCTCCAGCAGCTCACGCGCCGCCACCGATTCGCGCAGGATCGAGCCCGAACCCAGCAGGTTCACGCGCGGCGTCTTCTTGGCGCCTTCCTGCAGCAAATACATGCCCTTGATGATCTCTGCCTCGGTGCCTTCACGCAGGCCGGGCTGGCTGTAGTTCTCGTTCAACAAGGTCAGGTAATAGAAAACGTTTTCCTGCTGCTCGACCATGCGCTTCAAGCCATGCTGCACGATCACCGCCACCTCGTGCGCGAAGGTCGGGTCGTAACTCAGGCAGTTCGGGATCGTTGAGGCCACCAGTTGGCTGTGGCCGTCTTCGTGCTGCAGGCCTTCGCCATTCAGCGTGGTGCGGCCCGACGTGCCACCCAGCAGGAAGCCACGCGCCTGCATGTCACCCGCCGCCCAGGCCAGGTCGCCCACGCGCTGCAGCCCGAACATCGAGTAGTACACGTAGAACGGGATCATGATCCGGTTGTTGGTGGAGTACGACGTGGCCGCCGCGATCCACGAACTCATGCCACCGGCTTCGTTGATGCCTTCTTGCAGGATCTGGCCGGCCTTGTCTTCGCGGTAGTAGCTCACCTGGTCGCGGTCGACCGGGGTGTACTTCTGGCCTTCCGGCGCATAGATACCGATCTGGCGGAACAGGCCTTCCATGCCAAAGGTGCGGGCTTCGTCCACCAGGATGGGCACGACTCGCGGGCCCAGTTGGGCATCGCGCAGCAAAGGCGTCAGGCAGCGCACAAACGCTTGTGTGGTCGAGATCTCACGCCCTTCGGCGGTGGCATCCAACACGGTCTTGAAGGCCGCCAACTCAGGCACCACCAACTGCTCATCAGCCTTGACGCGGCGCTGGGGCAGGTAGCCGCCCAGGGCCTTGCGGCGGGCGTGCAGGTATTCCATTTCCGGCGTGTGTTCGGCCGGCTTGTAGAAGGGGATCTTGGGCAGGTCTTCGTCGGTGATGGGGATGTTGAAGCGGTCGCGGAAGGTTTTGATGTCCTCCTCGGTCAGCTTCTTGGTCTGGTGCGCGGTGTTCTTGCCCTCACCGCTCTTGCCCATGCCAAAACCCTTGACGGTCTTGATCAGCAGCACGGTGGGCTGGCCGGTGTGGTTCGCGGCCGCATGGTAGGCCGCGTACACCTTCTGCGGGTCATGCCCGCCGCGGTTAAGGCGCCAGATGTCGTCGTCAGACATCTTGGCCACCATCTCGGCCACCTTGGGGTTGCGCCCGAAAAAGTGTTGCCGCACGAACGCGCCGTCATTGGCCTTGCAGGCCTGGTAGTCGCCATCGACCATGTCCATCATGACCTTGCGCAGCAAGCCTTCCCTGTCGCGCGCCAAGAGCGGATCCCAATAGCCGCCCCACAGCAGCTTGATCACGTTCCAGCCCGCACCGCGGAACTCGCCTTCCAGCTCTTGCACGATCTTGCCGTTGCCGCGCACCGGGCCGTCCAGGCGCTGCAGATTGCAGTTGACGACGAAGATGAGGTTGTCGAGCTTTTCCCGTGAGGCGAGGCCGATGGCGCCCAGCGATTCTGGTTCGTCCATCTCACCGTCGCCGCAGAACACCCAGACCTTGCGGTTGGAGGTGTCGGCGATGCCACGGGCGTGCAGGTACTTCAAAAAGCGCGCCTGGTAGATCGCCATGATCGGGCCCAGGCCCATCGACACGGTCGGGAACTGCCAGAACTCGGGCATCAGCTTGGGATGCGGGTAGCTCGACAGGCCCTTGCCGCCCACTTCCTGGCGGAAGTTGAGCAACTGGTCTTCGGTGATGCGGCCCTCCATGAAGGCGCGGGCGTAAATGCCGGGCGCCGAGTGACCTTGTATGTAGAGCAGATCGCCGCCATGGCCTTCGTGCTCGGCATGCCAGAAGTGGTTGAAGCCACAGCCAAGCATGGTCGCCAGCGACGCGAAGGACGAGATGTGCCCGCCCAGGTCACCGCCATCGGGTGGCTCGTGCCGGTTGGCCCGCACCACCATGGCCAGCGCGTTCCAGCGCATGAAGGCGCGCAGGCGCTCTTCGATCTCCATGTTGCCGGGAAACTGGGCTTCGTCTTGAACCCCAATGGTGTTCACATAGGCGGTGTTGGCCGAAAACGGCAGGTCGATACCGGCCTGGCGGGCATGGTCCAACAGCTGTTCAAGCAGGTCGTGGGCACGGCCGCGACCCTCGGTTTCGATGACACCCGACAAGGCGTCAAGCCATTCGCGTGTCTCTTCCGGGTCAAGATCCATGGAAGCAGACGGCAGCGCATCGGCAGCGGACATAAGCAGGGTCTCCGTTGGTATGTACCAGTGTCATGAGTATCAGCCATCCCCTGAGTGAGTGGGGTGATTAGAGTGAATCCTTAACGCTGGAATTGAATCGGGATTGCACCTGTTCTCAAGCAGCACGTCGATTGTGGGAGACCACACGGATAATCACTAGATGCCGTCTCGCTCATCCTTGTCCACCGCCGCCTCACGCACCCCCGGGGCCGGAAACTCCAACCGCTTCTTCTGGCAGTGGTGGCGCAAGCAGTCGCCCAACCAGCAAGACCGGTACGCCACCCTGGGGCCGCTGGTCTCGGTGCTGTTGTTTTTGGCCGCCATCATCGTGGCCTTCTGGTACCTGCGCAACGAAGAGCTTGAGCGTGAACAAGAGTCGGTGAAACGCGACACCGAGGTCGTGCAGCAACAAATCCGCATGCGCATGATTGAAAGCCAGGAGCAACTGCTGCGCCTGGCCCGCGAAATCAGCATCAAGGCGGTGAACTCCGAGCAATTCATGTCGCAGGCCAGCGATTTTGTGCGGGCCCGCCCAGAGGTCATCAGCGTGGCCTGGACGCAGGCCGATGAAACCGTCAAGGCCGCGCACGCCGCCATGAACCTGTACCTGCCCGCGCCGCAGGGCTTGAACCTGGACCCTTACGCCAACCTGTCGTCCTACGACCCCTTGCGCGGCGTTCAAGCCCCCAAAAGCGCATTCAAGCTGGCCAAGGAGCGCAGTCAGCCGGTCTATTCGCAGCCTTACATCAACGGCCTGGCGGTGCGGGTCATCCAGATCCAGGTCCCCCTGATTGACAGTACCGGCTTCATCGGCACCCTGTCGGCCGAGTATTCGCTTGAGGCGCTGATGCGCTACATGGTGCCCCGGGAAATCGTCAGCCGACACGCGATGAGCCTGGTCCAGTTTGGCGGCGAAGTGCTCACCAACACGGTCAGCACCTCGGCCGAAGGCTCGGCCAAGCCCACCTTCGTGCATGAAGTGATCGTCACGCCCGTGGGCAACGGCCTGATCCTGCGCGGCATGGGCTTCCGCACCTCGACCAACCTGGTCGGCAACACCCTGTTCTGGATGGTGGTGGCCCTGTCGGCCCTGACGGTGTGGACGCTGGTGGGCACGCTGCGCCACATGCGCCGTCGCGCCCAGATCCAGAAAACGCTGGTGCAGGAGACCAATTTCCGCAGGGCGATGGAAAACTCCATGCTCACCGGCATGCGCACCATCGACCTGGAAGGCCGCATCACCTATGTGAACCCCGCCTTTTGCGCCATGACCGGCTTCGCGGAAGAAGAACTGATCGGCTGCGTGCCGCCCTACCCTTATTGGCCCAAAGACCGGCTGGACGAGTTCAACCGCATGTTCCAGCAAGAGCTGCTGGGCCGCAGCCCGACTGGCGGCGTTGAAGTGGTCATGCAACGCCGTGACCTGAGCCAGTTCGACGCCCGCATGTACGTGTCGCCGCTGATCGACTCGCAAGGCAACCAGACCGGCTGGATGACCTCCGTCACCAACATCACCGAAGCCAAGCGGGTGCGTGACCAGCTCACGGCCGCGCACGAGCGCTTCACCACCGTGCTGGAAGGCTTGGACGCCGCCGTGTCCGTGGTCTCGGTGCAACGCGGCGAGCTGCTGTTTGCGAACCGCTCTTACCGCCTGTGGTTCGGCGCCAATCCGGGCGCCCACTCCGAGCTGACGGGTGGTGAATTCGACCCCGCAGATCTGGCCGACGGTGACGAATCCGTGGACAACTTCGGCAACCTGCCCACGCAAGAGCTGACCGCCGCCGGCGTGGATGCCCGCGACATCTACATGGAATCGGCCCAGAAGTGGTTCGATGTGCGGGCCCGTTATATCCAGTGGACCGACGGCCACCTGGCGCAAATGCTGATCGCCACTGACATCACGGCACGCCGCCAGGGCGAGGAAGCCGCCGCGCGCCAGGCCGAAAAAGCCCAGTTCACCAGCCGTTTGATCACCATGGGCGAAATGGCCTCCACCGTGGCGCACGAGCTGAACCAGCCGCTGGCCGCCATCTCCAACTACTGCAGCGGCATGGTCAGCCGGATCAAGTCGGGCAGCATCGCCAACGAAGGCCTGATCGAGGCGCTGGAGAAGACTTCGCGCCAAGCCCAGCGTGCCGGCCAGATCATCCACCGCATCCGCCAGTTCGTGAAGCGCAGCGAGCCACAACGCCAGCCCGCACGCGCCCGCGACATCATCGAAGCCGTGCTGGAATTGGCCGGGTTCGAGATGCGCCGCCGCCGCGTCACGCTCAACAGCACCATCGCGCAGCGCCTGCCCACCCTGATGGTCGACCCCATCCTGATCGAACAGGTGTTGCTGAACTTGCTCAAAAACGCCGCCGAGGCCATCGATTCGGCGCAAATGCCACAGTCGCGCCGCCACGTTGATCTGCGCGTGCAATTGCGCAAGACGGAAGACCAGGGCCAGGTGGTCGAATTCACCGTCACCGACGCCGGCCCGGGCATGAAAGAAGAGATGAGCAGCCGCCTGTTCGAGGCCTTCCACTCATCCAAGGCCGAAGGCCTGGGGATTGGCCTGAGCCTGTGCCGGTCCATCATCGAGTCACACCACGGTCGCATTGGCGCCGAGAACATCTACAATGGTCCCACGGTGATGGGGTGCAAGTTCACTTTCACCCTCCCGGTCGACAGCAGTGGTGCCTCGGATTTCTCCGATTCGATCACCCCTCCCTCCAACGACTTGCTAGCCGATAACCCATGAGTCTGATCCCCAAAAAAGGCACTGTGTATGTGGTCGATGACGACGAGGCCGTGCGCGATTCGCTGCAATGGCTGCTCGAAGGCAAAGACTACCGGGTGCGGTGCTTTGACTCGGCCGAATCCTTCCTGGCCCGGTTCGACCCTCGTGAAGTGGCCTGCCTGATCGCCGACATCCGCATGGACGGCATGAGCGGCCTGGAACTTCAAGACAAGCTCCTCGAGCGCAAATCGCCCCTCCCCATCGTGTTCATCACCGGCCACGGCGACGTGCCGATGGCCGTGAACACCATGAAAAAAGGTGCGATGGACTTCATCGAAAAGCCGTTCAAAGAAGACGCCCTGGTGGCCCTGGTCGAGCGCATGCTCGACGAAGCCCGCACCGCCTTCTCCAGCTCGCAAGAAGCCGCCAGCCGAGAAGCCCTGCTGTCCCGCCTGACCACGCGTGAAGCGCAAGTGCTGGAGCGCATCGTGGCCGGCCGCCTGAACAAGCAGATCGCCGACGACCTGGGCATCAGCATCAAGACGGTGGAAGCCCACCGCGCCAATGTGATGGAAAAGCTCAACGCCAACACCGTGGCCGATCTGCTCAAGATCGCCCTGGGCGCCAGCGGCCAGCCGGCCAACGCGCCCGCCAAGCCCTGATGTGAGGCAACAAGGCCTGTGAGAGGTCTTCCCCTCTCGCGCGCAAGCAAGGCCGCCTCAGTGCGGCCTTTTTCGTTCTTTCGCCCCTTTTTGACTGAATTGCAGACCGCCCCATGACCGCACAACTGATCGACGGCAACGCCCTGTCCAAGCAACTCCGCGCCCAGGTGGCCGTTCGCGCCGCCGCGCTCACCGAAAAAGGCATCACGCCTGGCCTGGCCGTGATCCTCGTCGGCGAGAACCCGGCCAGCCAGGTCTATGTGCGCAACAAGGTCAAGGCCTGTGAAGACGCAGGCCTCCATTCGGTGCTCGAAAAATACCCCGCCACCATGACCGAGGCCGAATTGCTGGCCCGCGTCGAGGCACTGAACAACGACCCGTCCATCCACGGCATCCTGGTGCAGTTGCCCCTGCCCAAGCACATCGACGACCACAAGGTCATCGAATCCATTTCCCCATTGAAGGATGTGGATGGCTTCCACGTGGCCAGCGCTGGCGCCCTGATGGTGGGCGAGCCTGGCTTCAAAGCCTGCACCCCCTATGGCTGCATGAAGATGCTCGAATCCATTGGCTATGACCTGCGCGGCAAGCACGCCGTGGTCATCGGCCGCAGCAACATCGTCGGCAAACCCATGGCCATGATGCTCTTGCAATCCAGCGCCACCGTCACCATCTGCCACAGTGCAACCCCGGATCTGGCCTACCACACCCGCCAAGCCGACGTGGTGGTGGCCGCCGTGGGCAAGCGCAATGTACTCACGGCCGACATGGTCAAGCCCGGGGCCGTCGTGATCGATGTCGGCATGAACCGCGATGATGAAGGCAAGCTGTGTGGCGACGTCGATTTTGCCGGCGTCAAGGAAGTGGCCAGCTGGATCACCCCCGTGCCGGGCGGTGTCGGCCCCATGACCATCACCATGCTGCTGGTCAACACCATCGAAGCTGCCGAGCGCCTTTAACTCGCCTGTAACCTATACCCAACGCCCATGACCACACCCAATCCCCTGCTCGACACCTCCGGCTTGCCCGCTTTCTCAAGCATCCAACCGGCCCATGTCACGCCGGCGATGGATGTGTTGCTCAAGGAGGCCGAAGCCGCGCTGGACAAGGTCACCGGGCCCGACGTGCCGGCCGATTACGACACCTTGTCGCTGCTGCTGGACGTGGCCACCGAGCGCCTGGGCCGGGCTTGGGGGGCCGTGGGCCACCTCAATTCCGTAGCCGACACCCCGGAGATCCGGGCTGCATACAACGAAAACCTGCCTCGTCTGACCGAGTTTTACACCCGCCTGGGCGCCGACGAACGCCTGTACGCCAAGTACAAGGCCCTGTCGCAATCGCCCGAAGGCCAGCGGCTGAGCCCTGCCCGCCACCGCGCGCTGGAAAACGCCCTGCGTGGTTTCGTGCTCGGTGGCGCCGAATTGCAAGGCGATGCCAAAAAGCGTTTTGCCGAAATCCAGGAGCAGCAGGCCGCCCTGTCGCAGGCCTTCTCTGAGCACGTGATGGACGCCACTGATGCGTACAGCTACTACGCCACGGCCGATGAACTGGCTGGCGTGCCCGCGGATGTGGTCGAAGCCACCCGTGCCGCCGCGCAAGCTGAAGGCAAGGAAGGCCACAAGCTGACCCTGCACATGCCCTGCTACCTGCCGGTGATGCAGTACGCCACGCACCGCCCCTTGCGTGAAACGCTGTACCGCGCCTACGCCACCCGCGCCAGCGAAGCCGGCCCGACCGAGCGCGACAACACCCCGCTGATGCAGCAGATCATTGCCCTGCGCCAGGAAGAAGCCGCCCTGCTGGGCTACGCCAGCTTCGCCGACGTGTCCCTGGTACCCAAGATGGCCACCAGCCCTCAACAAGTCATGGAGTTTTTGCGCGACCTGGCTCGCCGCGCCCGCCCCTTTGCCGAGAAAGACATGGCCGAGTTGCGCGATTTCGCCGGCACCGAATTGGGCTTGAACGACCTGCAAGCCTGGGACACCGCCTTTGCCAGCGAGAAGCTCAAGGAAGCCCGCTACGCCTTCAGTGACCAAGAGGTGAAGCAATATTTCACCGAGCCGACGGTGCTGGCCGGCCTTTTCAAGCTGATCGAAACCTTGTTCGATGTGAACATCAAGCCCGACAGCGCCCCCGTTTGGCACGAGTCGGTGCGCTTCTTCCGCATCGAGCGCGCCGGCAGCCTGGTCGGCCAGTTCTACCTGGACCTATACGCCCGCTCAGGCAAACGCCCCGGCGCCTGGATGGACGACGTGCGCGGCCGCTGGACGCGGCCTGACAACCAGCAGACCCAAACCCCCGTGGCGCACCTGGTGTGCAATTTCGCCTCGGGCGTGGGTGGCAAGCCTGCGCTGCTCACGCACGATGACGTGACCACTCTCTTCCACGAGTTCGGCCACGGCCTGCACCACATGCTGACCAAGGTGGACGACATCGGCGTGTCAGGCATCAGTGGTGTCGAGTGGGACGCGGTCGAGCTGCCCAGCCAGTTCATGGAAAACTTCTGCTGGGAATGGGACGTGGTGCAGCAACTCACCAGCCACGTGGACACCGGCAAATCCCTGCCGCGCGAGCTGTTCGACAAGATGAACGCCGCCAAGAACTTCCAGAGCGGCATGGCCACCCTGCGCCAGGTTGAGTTTTCCTTGTTCGACATGCGCCTGCATGCCGAAGCAGGCAACGACCAGCGGGTTCAAGCCGTGGTCGACGAGGTGCGCAAGGAAGTCGCGGTCAACATCCCGCCAGCGTTCAACCGCTTTCAACACAGCTTTTCACACATCTTTGCAGGCGGCTACGCAGCGGGCTATTACAGTTACAAGTGGGCCGAAGTGCTATCAGCGGATGCCTATGCGGCTTTTGAAGAAGCCGCCACGGGCCCTGCTGGCGTTCTGAATCCCGAAGTTGGCCGGCGTTACCGTGAGTCGATCCTGGAAGCCGGCGGCAGCCGCACCGCCATGGATAATTTCAAGGCGTTCCGGGGCCGCGAGCCCAGCATCGACGCCCTGTTGCGCCACCAAGGCATGAGCTGAATTCAAAGGTAGAACCACATGAGTCGTTACGTGCAGTCCCCGTCCTTGCTGGCCTCGCTGGTGGGCCTGACTTTGCTCAGCGCTGGCCCGGCCTGGGCGCTTTACAAGGTCGTGGCCCCGGATGGCCGCGTCACCTACACCGACCGTCCACCGGTCGATCGGCCCGCCGCCACGATCAAAACCAATGGCACGGTCGTCCAGGCCACCGGGCTGCCGTTTGAATTGCAGCGCGTGGCCAGCCAATACCCGGTCACGTTCTATTCGTCGTCCAAGTGCCCGCCCTGCGACAGCGCGCGTCAGATGCTGCAGGGACGGGGCATCCCCTACACCGAGAAAACGGTGGAAACCTCTGAAGACATCCTGTCTCTGCAAAAACAGGAAGGCGTTCAGCAGCTGCCCGTGTTGAAAGTGGGCAGCAAGCAGTTGGTGGGCTTCACCCAGGCCGACTGGAGCGGCTACCTGGACGCGGCGGGCTACCCGGCCAAATCGGCGCTGCCCACCAGTTACAAACAGCCCGCGGCCACACCGCTGGTGCCGCCCGAAGTGCGCGCGCCCGTGCCCGAGCCACTGCGTCTGCAGACGGACACGCCTACCAACGTCAGCCCCGCGCCCAACCCCACGCCGCCTCCGCCACCTGGCTTCAAGTTCTGAGAAACCAGCACGGCCCGGGGCTTAAAAAGTCAGGGTTCTGACGCCGTTTGGCGTGCCCAACAGGCACACCGACGCGTGGTTGCGGGCAAAGATGCCCACAGTCACCACCCCTGGCCACTGGTTCACCTCTGATTCCATCTGGGCGGGGTTGACGATGCTCAGGCCGGTCACGTCGACGATCACGTTGCCGTTGTCGGTGGTCACGCCTTCACGCACCTTGGCCTGCGCGCCCATGGCCGCGAAGCGGCGGATGACCTGGGCCGACGCCATGGGGATCACCTCCACCGGCAGCGGGAAGCGCCCCAAGGTGTCCACCAGCTTGGTTTCGTCGGCGATGCACACGAAACGCTCGGCCAGGTCGGCCACAATCTTTTCGCGGGTCAAGGCGGCGCCACCGCCCTTGATCATGTCCCCCTGGTGGTTGATTTCGTCCGCGCCGTCGATGTACACGGCCAAGCCGCTCACCGCCTCGGCCGGCAACACCTTGACGCCCAAGGCCAGCAACCGTTCGGTGCTGCGCACGGAACTGGAGACGGCGCCCGCGACCCTTTGGGGATCCGTCTTGAGCGCGGCGCCCAGGGCGTCGATGAACTTGTCCACGGTCGATCCCGTGCCCACGCCCACCACGCTGCCCGCGGTCACGTAGTCCAGGGCCGCTTGGCCCACCAGGGTTTTCATTTCGTCTTGGGTCATGGTGTCGTCACTTCAAAAAAATCCAGGCGTTCAAAGCACCGATCAGCACGGGCTGGTGCAGCATGTAAAAAGTCAGGCTCCAACGGCCCAAGGCCGCCAAAGCGGCACGAACCTTCGCGGCCAAACCTGAATTGTCACCCGTGCCGGGCCCGTTGGCGCCAGAAGCCATGCCATGCGGATGCCGGGCCAACAGCCATTGCGTGGCCGCCATGCCCCACCACATCACGCCCAGCCAGGGCAGCACCGGCACATAGTCTTCGGTGATGGGCTTGTAGGTGACCAAGCCCACCCAATTGGTGGCACGTGAGTCAAAAAACGGATGCTGGATGAACCAGGGCAAGGCCACGGCGATGGCCCCCAGCGGCCAAAGCCACGACTTCAAAGGCGCGCTCACACGGGCCACGATCAGCATCACGGCCATGCCATGCAGCACGCCAAAGTAGATGAAGCTGTTGGGGAACATGAACCAGCTGCCCAAGGACACCAGCGCCGCGCAACCCGCCACCTGCGCCCAGCGGCGCCAAAAGCGTGGCCAGGACTGGCCCTGGTTGGTGGCCACGGCTTGCCCTGCGCCCGCGCACAGCAGAAACAAGGAGAGGATGCAGGTGCGCTGCATGGTCCAGAACGGGTCTTCGTAGAAGTTGGCGGCCAGCAGCCCCTGGTGGCTCAGGTCAAAGCAGAAATGGAACACCGCCATCCACACCAGCGCAAAGCCGCGCAAGGCATCCAGGCGGTCAAAACGAAGAGCGGGCGCGGATGAAGAAACCACGCTGCCTCAGCGGCCTCGGGCCAAAGGATTGGGCGTTGGCTCGCCAATCTGGCTCAAGTGGTTGGTGTCCACGTGGTGGAAGGGCTCGGTTCGGCCCTTGATCATCATCACGGTGTCTTCGTCATACGTCCAGGTGCCGTCCGCGTTGAACTGCACCTTGATGCGGAACTCCACCGTCTTGAAGGCGTAATCAATGAAGGCGCTGGAGCAGATGCCCACGCCGTCGGTCGTCACCAGCTCGAAGCTGGTGGCATCGGCCTTGACCTGGCCAGACACCATCACCGTTTGCGCACGGGGAATGGTCAGCGTGTGCGTCACGGTTTCGGTGGCCGGCTCCCACAGCCAATAGCCCACTTGCTCGTGGTAGGTCTTGACCTGGTCAGGCTTGGTGATCAGCACCAGATAGCGCAGCCCGTATAGCAGCTGCGGGCCATTGGTGACCGGATCGATGGGCTGCAGCTCCATGCGCTCCACGTAGGCCTGCTTGCGGGGGCCGTCGGCCTTGGGCTTGATGTCCAGGCCGCGCGTGCCCTGCCAGATGCCCGCCATGCCACGCAACGGCCCCAGGTTGGCCAGCGTGTCGACATCGACGGTGGAGGGCTCGGTGTAGATGTCGTCAGAAAAGTGGCTCATGGTCAGGCTCTGGTAAAGGGTAAGGCTCACCCGATTATTAAGCAGTCCATATGATTTTTTTGCACACCGGCATGCCAACTCATCGCTTCTCAAGGCCAGGGCACTCCCCTAAGGTGCAAGCTTCATCATTGACTTTTGAATCGACTCCCATGACCATCACCGCCATCAATGTTCGCAACCAGTTCCGCGGCAAAGTCAAAGAAATCGTTGACGGACCCGTTGTCTCTGAAATCGACGTCGAAACCCCCTCGGGTTTGATCGTCACCTCGGTCATCACCACCCGCTCGGTCAAGGAGTTGGGCCTGGTCGTTGGCAAGGAAGTCATTGCTTTGGTCAAATCGACCGAAGTTTCCATCGCAGCACTCTGAATCCTCAATCACCAAGGAGCGACATGGCCACCAATCCCGACTGGAAGTTCGAAACGAGGTCCGTGCACGCGGGCTATTCTCCAGACCCGACCACGAAGGCGGTGGCCGTGCCGATTTACCAAACGGTAGCTTATGCGTTTGACAGCGCCCAGCATGGCGCGGACCTGTTTGACCTGAAGGTGCCGGGCAACATCTACACGCGGATCATGAACCCCACGCAGGATGTGCTGGAGCAGCGCATCGCCGCACTGGAGGGCGGGATTGGCGCGCTGGCGGTGGCTTCGGGCCAGGCCGCCGTGACCTACGCCATCCAGACCATTGCCGAGGCGGGCGACAACATCGTGTCCAGCACGGCGCTGTATGGCGGCACCTACAACCTGCTGGCGCACACCTTGCCCCAGTTTGGCATCACCACCCGGTTTGCCGACCACCGAAATCCCGACAGTTTCGAGCCCCTGATCGACGACCGCACCAAGGCCATCTTTGTCGAATCACTGGGCAACCCCTCGGGCACCATCACGGACATCGCCAAGGTGGCCGAGATCGCGCACCGCCACGGCATCCCGCTGATCGTGGACAACACGGTGCCCTCGCCTTACCTTTGCCGCCCGATAGAGCATGGCGCCGACATCGTCGTGCAATCGCTGACCAAGTACCTGGGCGGCCATGGCAACAGCCTTGGCGGCGCAATTGTCGATTCGGGCAAGTTTCCTTGGGCCAAGCACAAGGAGCGCTTCAAGCGCCTGAACGAACCGGACGTGAGCTACCACGGCGTGGTCTACACCGAGGCCCTGGGCCCTGCCGCCTACATTGGCCGGGCGCGCGTGGTCCCGCTGCGCAACACGGGCGCGGCCATCTCGCCGTTCAACAGTTTCCTGATCCTGCAGGGCATCGAGACACTGGCCTTGCGCATGGACCGCATCAGCAGCAATGCGCTGAAGGTTGCGCAATACTTGAGCAGCCACCCTCGCGTCAAATGGGTCAACTATGCCGGGCTGGAAAACCACCCCGACCACGCGCTGGTCAAGAAATACCTCTCAGGCCAGGCATCGGGCCTGCTGACGTTTGGCATTGAAGGTGGCCGCGAAGGCGGTGCGCGTTTCCTCGATGGGCTGAAGTTGTTCACGCGCCTGGTCAACATCGGGGATGTGCGCTCGCTGGCCACCCACCCTGCCTCGACCACCCACCGCCAGTTGTCGCCTGAAGAGCTGACCAAGGCTGGCGTCACAGAAGACACGGTGCGCCTGTCGGTGGGCATCGAGCACATCGATGACCTGCTGGCCGACCTGGATCAGGCGCTGGCCAGCACGGCGCTCTGAGTTAGGTGCAACACGGGCTTGATCACCACGAAGGCCTTGGCCTCGATCAGCCCGTTGTTGCGCCAGGTCAGCCCGTCGGTGCCTTCAAACTGAAGGGCGTCGCGCAGGCCCAATTGGTATGAGACCTCGTCAACCAGCACCTCCAAGGTACCTTCGGACAAAGCCACGTTGATCCGGCGGGACTTGGCCGGCGTGGTCAGGCTAAGGCGGGCCCCGGGCGCCAAACGCAGTTCATAGAACTCGTCACGGTGCCCTTCCGTGGGCATGTGCAAAGCGCGCAGCTCGCCGTCGCCCGGGCCCAAGGCCGTGGCCTGGTCTTTGGCGGGCTTGATCAGCAGGACGCTGGCGTCGTGCTGAGACTCCAGAAACCACGACACCGACACACCCAGCGCCTGGGCCGCCTGCCACAGGGTTCGGATGCTGGGCACGCTCTTACCCTGCTCGATCTGACCCAGCATGGCGCGGGACACGCCGCTGTACAAGGCCAACTCTTCCAGCGACCAGCGGTGTTGCTTGCGCAAGCGCCGCAGATTGTGGCCAACCAGGGTCGACACGGCGCCATCGCTCACGGCGGGACGCTGTAATTCCAATCCAACTGCGAAATTCATGCAGGGAAGATAGGCCGCAGGCGCCCGCAAGGGAACGACGCTTTTGACATGTGCATCCTCGTTATGCGCATTGCCATCAGGGGCATGCGCAAAGGTCGCTTCACAGCCGGGTGTTCGTTCCTTAATGTTTCACCCATCGCGTCATTGCGCAGGATTTGCCCATGAGCTTGAATGGCCTCCAGGAATTGAAAAACAGTGCGGTTCAACATGCCTCACGCCGCTACGCCGGCTCGCAAGTGCGCGTGCTGGTCATCCCCGGTTTGCGCGACAGCGGGCGCACCCATTGGCAAACCTGGCTGCAAAGCCAGTACCGGGGCGCAGTCCGCGTCAAGCAGCAGGATTGGGATCACCCCGACCTGGATGCCTGGGCCGCGCAGATTGGCCGCACGATAGAAAGCGCGCCGGCTTCCACCACCTGGGTGGCCGTGGCCCACAGCTTTGGTTGCCTGGCACTGGCGCGCTATCTGCGCGACCTGAACCCCACCTTGTCCCCCTCCGGGGGCGGCATCCGATCGGCCTTGCTGGTGGCGCCGGCTGACCCGGTCAAGTTTGGCGTGGTCGATGCCCTGTCAACGCCGGGGTTGGGCTTGCCGGCCACCGTGATCGGCAGTGAAAATGATCCTTGGATGCCCTTGGACAGCGCCCGGCAATGGGCCGAGCACTGGAGCGCACGCTTTTTGAACCTGGGCCCCGTGGGCCACATCAACACCGAATCGGGCTTTGGGCCCTGGCCATTGGCCCGCTTCCATGTCGACCAGATGATCCGCGACCAGCAGCGCCAGCGGCGCATCGAGCGCGTGCATCCCATGGAACTGACTTACGCGATCTGACCTCACCCACTGAAAGGACCTCACCATGCCAAGCTTGCGCCTGGGCGACACCGCCCCTGATTTTGAACAAGACTCGTCCGAAGGACCCATCCGGTTTCACCAATGGCTGGGCGACAGCTGGGGCGTTCTGTTTTCACACCCGGCCGACTTCACGCCCGTGTGCACCACGGAGTTGGGCCTGACCGCCAAGCTCAAGGACGAATTCGCCAAGCGCAACGTCAAGGTCATCGCCTTGTCGGTGGACCCGGTTGAGTCGCACCAACGCTGGATTGGTGACATCAACAGCACGCAGAACACGGTGGTGGATTTCCCCATCATCGCCGACGCCGACCGCAAGGTCTCTGAGCTGTACGACCTGATCCACCCCAATGCCAACAGCACCTTGACCGTGCGCTCGCTGTTCGTGATCGACCCGGCCAAGAAGGTCCGGTTGATCATCACCTACCCCGCCAGCACCGGCCGCAACTTTGACGAAATCCTGCGGGTCATCGACTCGCTGCAGCTCACCGAGTACCACAGCGTGGCCACGCCAGGCAACTGGAAGGATGGTGATGACGTGGTGATCGTGCCTTCGCTGCAAGACCCTGAACTCATCAAGCAGAAGTTCCCCAAGGGCTACAAAGCCGTGACGCCTTACCTGCGGCTCACACCGCAACCCAACCGCTGAGGCAACCACCCCGTCACAGGTCAAACACCTTGCCGGGGTTCATCACGTTGTTGGGGTCGAACACCAGCTTGACGGCCTTCATGTAGGCCAGCTCTTCCGGCGATCGGCTGTAGCCCAGGTAGGGCTTCTTGGTCAAGCCCACGCCATGCTCGGCCGACACCGATCCGTCATACCGAGCCACCGCTTCGAAGATCTGCGTATTCACGGTGGCGCACTTGGCAAAGAAATCATCTTTGGCCATGTCGTCCGGCTTCAGGATATTCAGGTGCACATTGCCATCGCCAATGTGGCCGAACCAGACGACGCGGAAATCCGGGTAACGCTCGGCCACGATGCCATCGATTTCGGCGATGAAGGCCGGCACGTGCTGGATCAACACCGACAAGTCGTTTTTATAAGGCGTGTAGTGCGAGATGGTCTCGGAGATGCCTTCACGCAAACGCCACAATGATTTGGCCTGCGACTGGTTCTGGCTCATCACGCCATCGACCACCCAGCCCTGCTCGACGCACGATTCAAACAAGGCCATGGCCTCGTCCACCACCTTCTCGCTGGATGCTTCGAACTCCAGCAAGGCGTAGAACGGTGTGGCGGCCTCGAATGGCCGGGGCACGCCCTGGTGCTGGGTCACGAGCTGCGTCGACAGCTCTGAGAAAAACTCGAAAGCCGTCAGGTCCAACTGCTTTTGAAACGCCGCCAGCACTTTCATCACCGAGGCAAAGTCAGGCGTGCCCAGCACCATCACGCGCAAATCGCGCGGCGCGCGGTCCAGCTTCATCATGGCCTCGACCACGAAGCCCAGCGTGCCTTCCGCACCGATGAACAACTGGCGCAAGTCGTAGCCGGTGGCGTTCTTCACCATCCCCTTGTTCAGATCAAGCACATCGCCCTTGCCCGTGACCACTTTCAGGCCCAGCACCCAGTTGCGCGTCATGCCGTATTTGATGACCTTGATGCCCCCGGCGTTGGTGCCGATGTTGCCGCCCAGCTGTGACGAACCGGCGCTGGCAAAGTCCACGGGGTAGTACAGCCCTCGCTCTTCGGCAAAGGCCTGCAACTGCGCGGTGACCACACCGGCCTGAAGCCGCACCAGGCGGTCTTCCGGCATGAATTCGATGACGCGGTTCATGCGGTCAAAGCTGACCACCACTTCGCCCTGCGCGGCAACGGCCGCCGCCGACAAACCCGTGCGCCCGCCCGATGGCACCAGGGCCACCTGCAACTCGTTGGCCAGGCGAACGATGGCCTGAACCTCTTCAATGCTCGACGGAAACACGATGGCCGAAGGGGCCGGGGTGCTCACCTTCGTCCAGTCACAGCCCCAGTGTTTGAGGCTGTCCGGGTCGGTCTTCACATGGCTTTCGCCCACGATGCCATGGAGCCGGGCAAGGATGTCGTCGGGTGCTGTCGGCATGACCATTCTTTCAGTGGAAAATCCTCATCATGGTAGCGTCTGGCCGATCAACACTCACCACATGAAGGATTCAGGCATGCAGCAGCTTTCGCTCGACAAGGACAAGATTCGCTTTCTGCTGCTCGAAGGCGTGCACCAGAACGCTGTGGATGTGCTGCATAAAAACGGCTACACCAACATCGAGTACCTCAAGACGGCGCTGGATGAATCTGTCTTGCTTGAGAAGGTCCGTGACGTGCATTTCCTGGGCATCCGCTCACGCACCCAAGTGACGCCCGCGGTGCTGGAAGCCGCCAACAAGCTGGTGTCCATTGGCTGTTTTTGCATCGGCACCAACCAAGTCGCGCTGCAGCACGCCATGCGCAAGGGCGTGCCGGTTTTCAACGCGCCGTATTCCAACACCCGCTCGGTGGCTGAACTGGTGCTGGGCCAGCTGATCCTGCTGCTGCGCGGCATCCCGCAGAAGAACGCGCTGGTGCACCGTGGTGGCTGGAGCAAATCGGCCGAAGGCTCTTGGGAGGCACGCGGCAAGACCCTGGGCATCGTCGGCTACGGCAACATTGGCTCGCAACTGTCGGTGCTGGCTGAATCGTTGGGCATGCAGGTGGTGTATTACGACACAGTCACCAAACTACCGTTGGGTAACGCCCGCCAACTGGGCAGCCTGAGCGAGTTGCTTGGCATGGCAGACGTGGTCACCCTGCACGTGCCTGAACTGCCCTCCACCCAAAACATGATGCGCGCCGAACACTTCGCCAAGATGAAGCGCGGCGCCATCTTCATGAATGCCGCGCGCGGCACCTGTGTTGACATTGACGCACTGGCCGACAGCCTGAAAAGCGAGCATCTTGGTGGCGCGGCCATTGACGTTTTCCCGGTCGAGCCCAAGGCGAACGACGAAGAGTTTCAATCGCCTTTGCGCGCGTTTGACAACGTGATCCTGACACCGCACATCGGTGGATCCACGCTGGAGGCCCAAGCCAACATCGGGCTTGAAGTGGCCGAGAAATTCGTGCGCTATTCAGATTGCGGCACCACGCTGTCTGCCGTTAACTTCCCGGAGGTGACCATGCCGCTGGGCGCGGGCAAGCACCGCTTGCTGCACATCCACGAAAACGTTCCGGGTGTGCTGTCGAATGTGAACAAGGTTTTCGCCGAAAACAACATCAACATCTCAGCGCAAAGCCTGATGACGAACGACGCCATCGGCTACCTGGTGATGGACGTGGACGCCGCTTATTCAGAAGTGGCGCTGCAGAAAATCCAGAGCATCCCAGGCACCATCCGCAGCCGCGTTTTGTACTGATTCAGCAAACCCTGGGCCGGCATGCTGATTGCCGAACTTTGCGTGTGTCCACTTCCATCCAAGGAGAAGATCATGGCAAGGTACGGTGAAAAAGCATCTGAAAAGGTCGGCAAGGCCATGCACGAACTCAAAGCTGGCAAGCTGAAAAGCGGCACGTCGGGCAAAAAGGTGACCAGCCGGAAGCAGGCGATTGCGATTGGCTTGTCTGAGGCTAAAAAAGCCGGCGGCAAGGTACCTAAAAATCGCTCCAAAACCCACTGAGCAAACCATGGGGCGGGCGCCTGAAGGGCCCGCCGCAAGTCTCTGCGTTATCGACCCGCTCAAAGCAGCGTTGGTTGGCCCGCAACATGCTTATTGTTCGGCCAAGGGAAAAGCGCAGTTTGCATGACTCATGACGGTGCGGCAGATATTCAATCTGCTGGCTGACTGCGTCCGTGCAAATCGCTTTTCTAATAAAACTTGGAGGGCGCTGATATTGGCGCGGCAAAAAATGAGCAATGAATCAGGGCTTCCTACTCGTTTGCACAATCTTGATGCGTTAAGAGGTGCTGCTGCGGTATTCGTCGTTATTTACCACTTAGCCACGGCCAGGCTGTCGATCACTTTTGTGCCACACGGTTATTTGGCAGTTGATCTGTTTTTCATTCTCAGCGGAATTGTGATCGCCCACGCTTACAGCCAGCGGTTGGTTTCAAGCATGGGGTTCTTTGATTTCACACGCGCACGCATCATCCGGCTTTATCCACTTGCCGTGGTGGGGGCAGCGCTTGGGCTGGCTGTCCTACTGTTGAAATACGTGGTTTCGCCAGGGAAAGTTGAAACACTGCCAACGATCCTAGTGTCAAGTGGCCTCAATGCCTTATTGCTGCCATCGTTCTTCACTACGGACATTACCAAGTTCGTGGCGTTTCCCGGCAACGGGCCGCTTTGGAGCCTTTCATTTGAAGTCATCATCAATCTGGTTTGGGCATCCTGCTTGGTCAGGGCCAGAACGTCGACCTTGTGTGCCATCACGGTGGTCAGCGGCGCCCTGTACGCCGCCGCGGTGATGAACTTTGGCAACGCCAATCTGGGTTGGGATGCTCAAACTTACTTGGCAGGCTTCCCCAGGGTCACATTTGGCTTTTTAACTGGTGTGCTGATACACCGGTTTCGTACATCCCATGAAAACAAAGCAGGCTTGACTGGCGGGATACTGTGCGCGCTATTGGCGCTTATTCTTCTCATGCCATACAGTTTGGTGTGGGACTTGGTCAGTATTTTCATACTGCTCCCGCTCTTGGCATATTTGGGAAGCGGCCCGAGCCAAGTCAAAACCGGTTTGGGCACATTATTGGGTGATTTGTCATACCCTTTGTATGTGCTGCACTTTCCAATTCTGCTGATCACCTCGGGTATAAGGCAAACCATGAACCAAAGTGGACACAGCACTGTTTTGGTTGCGCTTTCGCTGTCTGCCACCGTGGTGTTGTCGTGGCTGATGCTCAAGCAGTTTGACGAGCCCGTGAGAAAAGCCTGGTCAAAACGTTGGCAAAAGCAGGCTTCTCGGGCGCAACCAACTCCGGTGATCGAAGAGGGAGAGCCCGCCGAGCCACTTCGAAGTTAAAGCCAAGCTTCGCATGCCCCAAGGAATGCGGGCCAGAAACAGAAAAGCCGGTAAGTCGCTAAAACAACTTACCGGCTTTCCGGGGCTACCAAATTTGGTAGGCGCGATTGGACTCGAACCAACGACCCCCACCATGTCAAGGTGGTGCTCTAACCAGCTGAGCTACGCGCCTTCAAGACCGCTACTATAGCATGACTTTTTTTCTATTTTCTGCGCGCCTTCAAAACACCGTTCACTTGTGCAACACGCGCGAGCACCGGGCCCAGCTTGGCCGTGTCAGAGGTCTGCACCGTGAGTGTGATGGTGGCGTGGTCCCGCTGAGTCTGGCTGTTCATGGCCACCACATGGGTCTTGCCCTGCGCCAGGGCATCACACACATCCCGCAGCAGGCCCGGCCGGTCGTGCGCCTCCACCAACACATCCACCGCGTAGTGCGCGCTCTGCGCGGCCGCATGCTGGCCCCAGGCAACAGGTATGACACGCTCACCATGGCGCCCAGCCATCTGGCGGAAATTGCTGCAGTCAGAGCGGTGCACGGCCACGCCCTTGCCTCTCGTCACGTAGCCGCCAATGGCGTCAGGGGGCGCGGGCTTGCAGCAGCGGGCCAACTGCGTCAGCAATGAATCCATGCCCACCACCAGCACGCCCCGTCCGGTGCCACTGCGGTCCAGCTCGGCTTCGCTGCGCGCAATGCGTTGGGCCACCACCTGATCCGGGTCTTGCTCGGGCGCGGCGGGGCGCAGCAATTGCTCGATGTTGCGCAGCGAGAATTCATCTTTGCCCACGACATCGAACAAGGCATCGGCACTGCGGAAACCCAGATCGGCGGCCAGGTCTTCCAGCTTGACGGCGGTCTTGCCTTCGCGCTGCAATAACTTCTCAACCAGCTCGCGGCCTTTGGCAATGGTGCTTTGCTGGGCCAGCGCGTTGAACCAGGCGCGCACCTTGGCGCGGGCCCGCGGACTCCGTACATAGCCCAGGTCCTGGTTCAGCCAATCCAGCGATGGGCCGCCCTCCCGGACAGAGACGATTTCAATCGTCTGGCCGCTTTGCAGGGCCGTGTTCAAGGGCACCATGACCCCGTCAACCTTCGCACCTCGGCAACGGTGCCCCAAGTCGGTGTGCAGCGTGTAGGCAAAGTCCACGGGCGTGGCGCCATGCACCAGGTCAATGATCTTGCCGTCGGGCGTAAAAACGTAGATGCGGTCGTCAAAATAGCCGTGGCCAGCGGGGCCGCCGCCTTCTGTCTCGTCGGCTGCGGCCAGGTCGCGCTCCCAGGCCAGCAACTGGCGCAGCACGGTCTTGCGGGCTGCTGCCACGCGGCTTTCGAATTCACCCACCACCTGCACACCGGCGTAGCCTTTGGCGCCAGCCTCTTTGTAGGCCCAATGGGCCGCCACGCCGCTGTCGGCGTGCTCATGCATGGCCAGGCTGCGGATCTGGATCTCGATGGGCTTGTCGTCATCGCCCAGCACCACCGTGTGCAGTGATTGGTAGCCGTTGGGCTTGGGCCGCGCGATGTAGTCAGAAAAGTGATCCTGCATGGGGCGCCAGATCTCATGGGCCCGGCTCAGCGCCGCGTAGCAGGCCGGAATGTCGGCCACGATGACCCGCAAAGCCCGCACATCGAACACACGGTCGATGGACAAGCCTTTGCCCTGCATCTTCTTCCAGATGCTGTACAGGTGTTTGGGGCGTCCCTGCACCTGAGCTTGCAGCCCGGCTTGCGCCAGGGCTTCGGCCAGCGTGCGGCGCACCTGCTCCACGTCGCGCTCACGCTCCAGCCGCTTTTCGTCCAACGAGCGGGCGATCGAGCGGTAGGTGTCGGGCATCAGGAAACGGAAGGACAGGTCCTCCATTTCCCATTTGATCTGGCCGATGCCCAGGCGGCTGGCCAGCGGGGCGAACACCTGCATGGACTCGCGTGCCAATGCCTTCGGGCACGGCAACTTGGTCTCGGCGTAGTGGCGCAGCGTCTGCAGGCGCGAGGCCAGGCGCATCAGCACCACACGCAAATCGCGCGAGAAGGCCAGCAGCATCTTGCGGATGCGTTCGACCTGCTCGGCGCGCAAGGGGCCATCGGTGTCGTCACCCAAGGAGTCGCGCGCATTGCGCTGGATCTGCACCAGCTTGCGCGTGTGGGCCACCAAGGCAGCAGCATCGGGGCCAAAGGCGCGGCCAATGACCTCATCAGGCGGGGTCAGGTACTCACTGGCATAGACCAGGTAAGCCGCCGCGCGCAGTGAGGGTGGCGCCCCGATGCCCAGCAGGATTTGCGACACGCCATCGGCATGGGCCAGGGCGTTCTCACCCGTGTCGAACACCTGCCCGGCCAGCAGGGGCTCGGCAAACGCCCTGGCGCGCGCCAACGCATGCGCGGCGCTGCCATCCTGCTCGGGCAGGCTCAGGTCGACCAGATCAACAATGGCCGCGTGAGGTGCGTCAAGAATCCCTGTCTTCATGCCAACAAGAAGTCCTTGATGGTGGCGATCTGGTCAGCGGCGATCAGCGTGGGCGCGTGGCCCACGCCTTCAAACTCAAACAGGCGCGCTTTGGGGCCGCGTTGGGTCATGCTCAGCGCGGTCTCATGGTCCAGCAAGTCAGAATTTTTGCCGCGCACCAACAGCACTTCGCATTTCAGGCCATCGTAGACGCCCCACAAGGCGGCTTCACCACTGGCGGCCGCATCGGCCGACATGCTCTTGAAGGGCTCGGCAATGGCCGGGTCGTAATGCAGCTGCCAGCCCTGGCCATCGGAGGCCGGGCGAAGCAAAGGCAGTGACAAAGCCAGCCACTGCTCGGGTGTGTGCGCGCCAAAGCCGGTGGAAATGGTCCACAAATAGTCGGCCGCTTCTTGCTCGGTGGCAAAGCGCTTGGGCTGCCCCAGGTACTCGCCAATGCGCACCAGGGCGTCGTGGCGCAACCGTGGCCCCACATCATTGAGCACCATCTTGCAAACGCGCACGCCTGTCACCTCGGGAGGCAGGCTGGAAAAGCCCAGGCCGATCAAGCCGCCCATGGAGGTTCCCACCCAATCGATGTCCATGGGGCTGGGCGCCTTGAGTGAAGTGCGCAACTGCTGCACCAGCGCCACCATGTCGGACACGTAGGAAAAGACCTGGTACCCCGAAGGTGCAGCCAACCAGTCGGAATGCCCACGCCCGACCACATCGGGACAAATCACGCGGTAGTGGCTGCTCAGCGACTGGGCCAAGGCGTCGAAGTCACGCCCCTGGCGGCTCAAGCCGTGCACACAGATGAGGATCCGGGGATTGGCTTCGTCGCCCCACGACCAATAAGCCATGCGGTGGTTTTGAGCATCGGTCTTGCTTGCGCCTGGGCACACCACGTGGTTCAACGTGGGGCTGGTGAGATTGTTGTGATCCAGGGTGGTCATGGCAGTGCCTCGGCAGATAATTGGAGTCGGTACGACATTGTGTTTGTTCTTGCCACAGGAGGCCTGAATGTTGAATGGAAAAACCGCCCTCGTCACTGGATCGACCAGCGGCATAGGTTTGGGCATCGCGAATCAACTGGCCGCCCAAGGCGCCAACGTCATTCTGAACGGCTTTGGCGATGTTGATGCGCCCAAGGCCGAAGTGTTGGCCGCCGGCAAAGCGCACGGCATCCGTGTGGGCTACCACGGGGCCGACATGAGCAAGCCAGCTGAGATCGAAGCCATGATGGCCCACGCCACCGCGGAGTTTGGCGGCGTGGACATCCTGGTCAACAACGCCGGCATTCAGCACGTGGCCAATGTCGAGAACTTCCCCGTTGAGAAATGGGACGCCATCCTCGCCATCAACCTCAGCTCGGCCTTTCACGCCATGCGCCTGGCAGTGCCGGCCATGCGGGCCAAGAACTGGGGCCGCATCATCAACGTGGCTTCGGCCCACGGGCTGGTGGCCTCGGCGGGCAAGTCGGCCTACGTGGCGGCCAAGCATGGCCTGGTCGGCCTGACCAAGTCGGTCGCACTTGAAACCGCCACCACCGGCGTCACCGTCAACGCCATTTGCCCCGGCTGGGTGTTGACCCCCCTGGTGCAGAAGCAGATTGAGGCCAAAGCCGAGCGTGAAGGTGTCAGTGTTGAAGAAGCGCAACGCGGCTTGCTGGGTGAAAAGCAGCCCTCTTTGCAGTTCGTGACGCCTGCCCAGCTGGGTGATTTGGCGGTGTTCCTGTGCTCATCGGCTGGCGACAATGTTCGCGGCGTGGCCTGGAACATGGACGGCGGCTGGTTGGCGCAATAAGCGCGATGGCCGCTCTGGCAGGCGCTGCCCTGCCCGCCCGATGGGCACACCGCGACAGCTTTGTCATCCTGGAGGCCGGCTTTGGCCAGGGCCAGTGTTTCTTGGACACCTGGGCCGCCTGGCAAGCCGATCCGAACCGGTGCCAGCGCCTGTTCTACATCGCTGTGGCCGCCCAACTACCCCGGCAGTTGCCCTTGATCAAGGACTCTGAAAAGCCGTCCTTGGCCGACAGATTGGCCCAGAACTGGCCCGTGTTGACCCCAGGCATGCACACCCTGGTGTTCGACGAAGGCCCCGCCAGCCAGGTCACTTTGCTGCTGGGCGTGGGCGAAGCCGCCGATCTGGTGCCTCAACTGGTGGCGCGGGTGGATGCCTTCTTGTTGGAGAACGTGCCCCCTGCCCCACTCGTGCCCAACGGCGATGAGGGCTGGCTGTCACGCCTGGCGCGCCTGGCCGCCCCGGGATGCACCGCGGTCGCTCGCAGTGAAGCTGCGCAGGTGATCGCAGGCTTGCGCCAATCCGGCTTCAGGGCCGAGGACACCCATGCGCGGTCTGCCACTGGGAGCTTGACCTTTCGCTTCGCGCCTCATCACACCCCCCCGCCTCTGCCCGGCGGCCTCTGGCCCGCGGTAATCGGCCCCACACAGAGGCATGCCATGGTCATCGGCGCGGGCCTGGCGGGTTGCGCCGCCGCTTGGGCCTTGGCACGGCAAGGCTGGCGGGTCACCTTGATCGACGAGCATGCGGCGCCAGCGCAAGGGGCCTCGGGCAACCCGGGCGGCTTGTTCCACAGCATCGTCCATGGTGAAGACGGCCTCCACGCCCGAGCCCACCGTGCTGCGGCCATGCGCACAGCCGCAGTCACCTCGCCCATGTTGGCGCAGGGCCGATTCGAAGGCGCATGCCAAGGCCTGCTCAGACTGGACACCCAGACCGATGCTGCGCAAGCAGAGTCGCTGGCCCATCGCCTCGGCCTGCCCCTTGAGCACGTGCAATGGCTTGACCAGGCGCCAGCCCGTGCCTCAGCCCACATTCCGGTGCCCAGCGGTGGCTGGCTGTTTCACCAAGGCGGTTGGCTGGACCCGGCTGGCTACGCACAAGCCCTGTTGGCCGATGCCAGAGCCCACGCCAACGTGGTTTTTCTGGCTGGCCAAACCGTGCACCAACTGCAAGCGGCCCCACATGGCCAAAAGCCTTGGCAGGCGCTGGATACGCAAGGGAAACTCATCGCCGAGGCCCGAGTGATTGTGCTGGCCAGTGCCGTCGACACACTCAACTTGCTGAAGGCCTTGCCGCAGGCGGCTCCCCTGCCCCTGTCACTTGTGCGGGGCCAGATCAGCAGTCTTCCTTTGCAGGAAGGCATCTTGGCACCGGCCATCCCGGTGGCGGGCGCTGGCTATGTCCTGCCTTTGCATGGTGGCCGTTTGCTGTTTGGCGCCACCAGCGATCTCGATGACCTCGATCCCGGCTTGCGCGCCGCCGACCATGCCCACAACCTGGAACAAGCTGCGCAGCTGGGCTGCTTGCCAATGCTGGACAAAAATGCCCTGCCCAAGTACCTGCAAGGTCGGGTGGCCTGGCGGGCCGTCACGCCTGATCGCCTGCCGTACGTGGGTGCACTGCCCTTGAATCCGGCGGACCGCCCCCAGGCAACCGCCGGGCAAAAAGCGCCCCGATTGGATCAACCACGGCTGATACCCCGGCTGCGCGATGAGCACGGCGGGGTTTACGTCATCACAGGATTTGGCTCAAGAGGTATCACCTGGACAGCGCTGGCCGGTGAATTGCTGGCTTCGTGGGTCACGGGCAGTCCGTGCCCGGTCGAGGCGGCTTTGCGCGATGCACTTGACCCCGCCCGCATCGTGACGCGGGCCAAGGCCAAGGCGCAAACCTCAGGCTGAGGCTTCGGCTTGAGGCGCCGCGCCGTTGTCGTCACCGGATTCGGTGTTGTCGGGCGTGGCTTCGCCTTCGGCCGCGTCTTGATCGGCGTCGGGGGCACCAGCCTCACCCGTGCCACTGCGGCGTTGCTGGATTTTTTCTTCTTTTTTCTTCTTCTTGGCCAGCTCGCGCTGACGCTTTTCAAACTGATAGTTGGGTTTTGCCAATTTTGGTCCTCTGGCCCCCGCTGTGGGCACCGCTGGGCAACATTGTCGTCGCAAAACCTGGCGCGCCGAGGTGGGTACACTGGCAGGCTGGAAAAATACTTGAGACATGAGCGACAAATTACGTCTGGACAAATGGCTGTGGGCCGCGCGCTTTTACAAGACGCGCAGCCTGGCCGCTGACGACATCGACAAAGGCCGGGTGCAGGTCAACGAGATCGTGGCCAAGCCTTCACGCGATCTGAAGATTGGCGACCGGATCGACCTGCGCCATGGCACTTTGGTGCGCACCGTCATCGTCAAAACCCTCAGCAGCGTGCGCGGCGGTGCCCCTGTGGCCCAGACGATGTACGAAGAAACGCCCGACAGCATCGCCCGGCGAGAACGCCACGCCGAAGAACGCCGCAACCAGCCCGATCCAGCCTTGGCCATCGACCAAGGCCGCCCCACCAAGCGCGACCGGCGGCAATTGGCCGACTGGAACCGCTGGAGCGCTGGCGTCGACGATTAAATATTTCTTCATCAGGGTCTTGAAACCCTGTGCACCGCCCCGAGATCTGCTGGGCTTTGATTGACTTACTCTAATTAATCCAGACACCATGAGCGACACGCCTGCGAACGCCGAAAACCTTGATCCGGCCGAGCCCTCCGCCTCGACCGAGCCGCTTGAGGCCAGCATCGAGCAGCAACTGGCCGAGTTGCACGCCAAGCACACCGAAGTGTCGGACGCTTACCTGCGCGCCAAGGCCGAGGCCGAAAACACCCGCCGCCGCGCTGATGAAGAGATCTCCAAGGCCCGCAAGTTCGCCGTGGAATCCTTCGCCGACAGCCTGCTGCCCGTGCGCGACAGCCTGGAGGCGGCCATCGCCACCCAGCTGTCCAAGCCCGACACCCCCATCGAGACCGTGATGGAAGGCGTTCAGGCGACCTTGCGCCAGTTGGGTGCGGCCCTGGAGCGCAACAAGGTATTCGAGATCAACCCCGCCACTGGCGCCAAGTTCGATCCGCACCACCACCAAGCCATCAGCATGGTGCCCGCCGACCAGGAAGCCAACACCGTGGTGGGCGTGCTGCAAAAGGGCTATCTGATCAACGACCGCGTACTGCGCCCGGCCTTGGTCACGGTGGCCGCACCCAAATAAGCCTGCGTTCGGCGGAAGGCAGCGGCGGGAAAAAGCGAAAAAACGCTGAAAACCCCGCTCAAAGCCCTTGAAACCCCGCCAAACAGACGCAAATGAAGAACAACTGAATTTTGAAGTTTCCAAGGAGCTAGAACATGGGCAAGATCATCGGCATTGACTTGGGCACCACGAACTCGTGCGTGTCCATCATGGAAGGCAACACCCCCAAAGTGATCGAGAACAGCGAAGGTGCCCGCACCACGCCATCGATCATTGCCTACCAGGAAGACGGCGAAGTGCTGGTTGGCGCTTCCGCCAAGCGCCAGGCCGTCACCAATCCCCGCAACACGCTGTACGCCGTGAAGCGCCTGATTGGCCGCAAGTTCACTGAAAAAGAAGTCCAGAAGGACATCGAGCTGATGCCTTACACCATCGCAGCGGCCGATAACGGCGACGCCTGGGTGGAAGTGCGCGGCAAGAAAATGGCCCCGCAGCAGATCAGCGCCGACATCCTGCGCAAGATGAAGAAGACGGCCGAGGACTACCTGGGCGAAGAAGTGACCGAGGCCGTGATCACGGTGCCCGCCTACTTCAACGACGCACAGCGCCAGGCCACCAAGGACGCCGGCCGCATCGCTGGTCTGGACGTCAAGCGCATCATCAACGAACCCACCGCGGCTGCCCTGGCTTTCGGCCTGGACAAGACCAGCACCGGTGACCGCAAAATCGCCGTGTACGACTTGGGCGGTGGCACGTTTGACGTGTCCATCATCGAAATCGCCGACGTGGATGGCGAGAAGCAGTTTGAAGTGCTGTCGACCAACGGCGACACCTTCCTGGGCGGCGAAGACTTCGACCAGCGCATCATCGACTTCATCGTGGCCGAGTTCAAGAAGGACCAGGGCGTTGACCTGACCAAGGACGTGCTGGCCCTGCAACGCCTGAAGGAAGCCGCTGAAAAGGCCAAGATCGAGTTGTCGAACAGCTCGCAGACCGACGTCAACCTGCCCTACATCACGGCCGATGCCAGTGGTCCCAAGCACTTGAACGTCAAGCTGACCCGCGCCAAGCTGGAGTCGCTGGTGGAAGAGTTGATCGAACGCACGATCGCGCCTTGCCGCACCGCCATCAAGGATGCTGGCGTGAGCGTGGCCGACATCCAGGACGTGATCCTGGTCGGCGGCATGACCCGCATGCCCAAGGTTCAAGAGAAGGTCAAGGAATTCTTCGGCAAGGACCCGCGCAAGGACGTGAACCCTGACGAAGCCGTTGCCGTGGGCGCCGCCATTCAAGGCCAGGTGCTGGCCGGTGACCGCACCGACGTGCTGCTGCTGGACGTGACCCCGCTGTCGCTGGGCATCGAGACCATGGGCGGCGTGATGACCAAGATGATCGCCAAAAACACGACCATCCCCACCAAGTTCGCACAAACGTTCTCGACGGCCGAAGACAGCCAGCCTGCCGTGACCATCAAGGTGTTCCAGGGCGAGCGCGAGCTGGCCTCGGGCAACAAGATGCTGGGCGAGTTCAACCTCGAAGGCATCCCGCCCGCACCGCGCGGCACGCCGCAGATTGAAGTGTCCTTCGACATCGACGCCAACGGCATCCTGCACGTGGGCGCCAAGGACAAGGGCACCGGCAAGGAAAACAAGATCACCATCAAGGCGAACTCGGGCTTGACCGAGGACGAGATCCAGAAGATGGTGAAGGATGCCGAGCTGAACGCCGTCGACGACAAGAAAAAGGTCGAGCTGGTGCAGGCCAAGAACCAGGGCGATGCCATGGTTCACAGCGTGCGCAAGTCGCTGACCGAGTACGGCGACAAGCTGGACGCTGGCGAGAAGGAAAAGATCGAAGCCGCGATCAAGGACGTTGACGAAGCCATCAAGGGCGACGACAAGGACGACATCGAGGCCAAGACCAACGCCCTGATGACGGCCAGCCAGAAGCTGGGCGAGAAGATGTACGCCGACATGCAGGCCGCCCAGGGCGCCGCAGGTGGCGCGCCTGGTGGCGAGGCTGAAGGTGCCTCGGAAGCCCAACCTGCCGACGACAATGTCGTGGACGCCGAGTTCAAGGAAGTCAAGAAAGACTGACGCCGCTCGTCGCGATACCGGGGCACAGCCGTGTGAGAGACAATCTCGCACCCCTGTGCCCCTTGTCACTCACAGCAGCAGCAGCCTGAAAGCATCATGGCGAAACGCGATTACTACGAAGTTCTGGGACTCGCCAAAGGCGCCTCCGAGGAAGACATCAAGAAGGCCTACCGCAAGCTGGCCATGAAATATCACCCTGACCGCAATCAGGGGGACAAGACCAAGGACGCCGAGAACAAATTCAAGGAGGCCAAGGAGGCCTACGAGATGCTCTCGGACGCCAAGAAGCGCGCGGCCTATGACCAGTTCGGCCACGCGGGCGTGGACCCAAATATGGGTGGCGGACGTGGCGGACCAGGCGCGGAAGGCTTTGGCGGTTTCGCCGATGCCTTTGGCGACATCTTTGGCGACATCTTCGGCCAGGGTGGCCAAGGAGGTGGACGGCGCGGCGGCGGACCTCAGGTCTACCGCGGCAGCGACCTGTCTTACGCGATGGAGATCACGCTGGAAGAAGCGGCCAGCGGCAAGGACACGCAGATCCGCATCCCCAGCTGGGAAGACTGCGTCACCTGCAGCGGCACCGGCGCCAAACCCGGCACCAGCGCCAAGACCTGCCCCACCTGCAATGGCGCGGGCAATGTGCACATGCGCCAAGGCTTTTTCAGCGTGCAGCAAACCTGCCCGCACTGCCAGGGCACGGGCAAGGTCATCCCCGATCCTTGCGTCACTTGCAACGGCCAAGGCCGCGTCAAGAAGACCAAGACGCTGGAAGTCAAAATCCCGGCTGGCATCAACGAAGGCATGCGCATCCGCTCGGCCGGCAATGGCGAGCCTGGCACCAATGGCGGCCCTGCGGGCGATCTGTACATCGAGATCCGGATCAAGCAGCACGAGATCTTCGAGCGCGATGGCGACGACCTGCACTGCAATGTGCCGATCCCGTTGACGTCGGCGGCGCTGGGCGGTTCGATCGAGGTGCCCACACTGGGCGGCAAGGCCGAGATTGACATCCCCGAGGGCACGCAGCACGGCAAGACCTTCCGCCTGCGCGGCAAGGGCATCAAGGGCATCCGGGCCAGCTACCCGGGCGACCTGTACTGCCACATCGCGGTTGAGACGCCCGTCAAGCTGACCGAGCACCAGCGCAAACTGCTGAAGGAACTCGACGAGTCCTTCAAAAAAGGCGGCGAGAAGCACTCGCCCAACAGCAAAAGTTGGACCGACCGCGTGAAGAACATCTTCAAGTGAGGTGAAGCAAGCAAGTAGGCAAAGGCACCCTCGGGTGCCTTTTTCAATGGTTCAGTGGTTCTGGTTACTGCGGTGCGCCCACGCCGTGGTGCGTTTCTCGATCACCGAAAACAGCTCGTACATGAGCATGGCCATCGCCCCCACCACCATCAGCCCGCCAAACGCCAGGCCCATCTGCATGGACGAGCCGGCCGAGATCAACAGGTAGCCAATGCCTTCATTGGACGCCGTCATCTCGGACACCGTGGTGCCCACGAAAGCCAAGGTGATGGCCACCTTCAGCGAGCCATAGAAATACGGCATGGAGCGTGGCAAGCCCACCTTGACCAGGACATCCCAGCGGCGCGCGCCCAGCACCCGCAACACGTCTTCCAGCTCAGGCTCCAGCGTGGCCAGGCCGGTGGCTATGTTGACCATGATGGGGAAGAAACTGATCAGGAAAGCGGTCAACACCGCGGGCCCCACGCCAATGCCGAACCACACCACCAGGATCGGGATGAAAGCCGCTTTGGGCAGCGCGTTGAAAGCCGTCATCAGTGGGTAGATCGCCGAATAGGCCAGGCGCGAACTGCCCACCAGAAAGCCCAGCAGCACGCCGACCACGATGGCAAGGCCAAACCCCACCATCGTCACCCAGAAGGTGCGCCAGGCGTGTTTCAGGATCTCGGCGTGGAACTCGACCAGTTGCTGGGCAATGCGCACCGGGCTGGGGAAGATGTATTCGGACACCGAGAAGGCCGAGCAGACCAGCTGCCACAGCAGCAGGATGATCAGCAGCAGGCCCCAGGGCGCCCAGCGCTCACGCTGCGATGAGGTCAAAGCCAGGGCCGTCATTGGGCAACCTCCGGCGCCGCCGCCATGGAGGTGGGCTTGCGCATGGCACCAATGTGCGCGCGCAACTCGTGCACTATGTTGGTGAACTCAGGCGTGTAGGTCACCTCCAGATCGCGCGGGCGTGGCAACTCGATCTCGCGCTTGGCCAGAATGCGGCCAGGGCTGCGGCTCATCACATACACCGTGTCGGCCAGGAACACGGCTTCACGCAGGTCGTGGGTCACCAGGATGACGTTGAAGCCGCGCTGGGCCTGCAGATCTCGCAAGGCGCACCACAGCTCTTCACGCGTGAACGCATCCAGGGCGCCAAAGGGCTCGTCCAGCAGCAGCATCTTGGGCTCGTGAATGAGCGCCCGGCAGATGCTGGCGCGCTGCTGCATGCCGCCCGACAATTGCCAGGGAAACTTGTCTTCGTAGCCGCCCAAACCCACGCTTTGCAGCAAGGCCCGGGCCTTGGCGTCGTACTCGGCACGTTTGGCGCGGAAGCTAGAACGGTAGGGTTCGACGATCTCCAGTGGCAACAGCACGTTGTCCACTGTGGTCCGCCAAGGCAGCAGCGATGGTGCTTGAAACGCCATGCCGGTGATCTTCAAAGGGCCGGTCACGGGCTGGCCACCGATGGTGATGCTGCCGCGCGAGGGCATCTTCAGGCCGGTGGTCAACTTCATGAAAGTGGATTTGCCGCAGCCCGAGGGGCCCACGATGGCCACGAACTCGCCTTCACGGATGCGCAGGCTGACGTCTTCCACCGCGAATTGCTGCTGCGCCAGAAGCGCCTCGTTGTAAGCCAGCCAAACGTTTTTGAAATCAACAAAGGCGCTCATCGTGGATGGCCCGCTCACTTCTTGGCCGGCAGCACATTCAGCTCGGCGCTGGATGGCAGGTAGGCAGATGACCAGACGGCGTCCGGGTTCACGCGCGATTTGGTGCCGTAGGCGTCGGCCACCTGAGAGGCCATCAAAGACAGGCGCGGCAACTTCACCTGGCCAAAGCCCTCGGCACGGGCATCGGGGCTGTTCACCACCTGGTCGATGGCCATCTTGAGCCGGCGCTTTTCAACCTCGACATTGATGATGCCGTCGCGGGCCTTGACCGCCTCGATGCTGGCATCGGGGTTGGCCAGCACTTCCTTGATGCCTTTGGTGAGCGCCAGCAAAAACGCCTTCACCGCCTCGGGGTTCTCTTTCAGGATGCGCGGCGAGGCGATGATCGCGTTGCCGTATAACTTCACCCCATATTGCGAATACGGCAGCACCACGATGTCTTGAGGCTTGACGCCCCGAGCTTCCAGGTTCAGCATGGACGTGAATGAAAAACCGGTGATGGCATCGACGTCGCCACGCACCAACATGGTTTCTCGCAGGGCCGGGTCCATGCTGGTCCAGGTCACGGCCCCCACCTTGTTGGCTTTGGCAAAGATGGGCCAGGCTTTGCGGCCCGCATCGAACACCGGGGCGCCCAGCTTTTTACCAGCCAGATCGGCCGGCATCTTGATGCCCGAGGCCTTGAGCGCAAACGCGGCGGCTGGCGTGTTGTTGTAGACCATCATGATGGCCACCGGTTTGTTGGGCGCATCCGGGTTGTTCGCGTGGAACTCCATCAGCGCGGCCATGTCGGCCAGGCCCAGGTCGTAAGAGCCTGATGCCACCCGGGTGACCGTTCCGCCCGACCCGTTGCCGGCATCCACGCTCACGTCCAGGCCTGCCTGTTTGAAGTATCCCTTGGCCACGGGCTGCAAAAACAAGGCCGCGGGCCCCTCGAAGCGCCAATCGAGCTGGAACTTGATGGGGGTAGCAGCATGGCACAGGCTCACGCCAGCGAGCTGGATCAGGAGGACACGGCGGAACAGCTTGGACAAGGTCATTTGACAGAACTCCACGTTGCAAAGGGCAATGCCCTGCCTACGCAAGATCTGTGCACAGCGCGTGCGCAAAGACTCAAGTAATGCCGCTCAAATGCCGAAATGCGAAATACAGCGTGGCTCAGCCACAGGATGCGGGTGATATTTCATGGCAACTCAAACTCAGTTTTCAAACCTCCAGGCCCTGGTCATCGATGACATGTCGGTGCAACAAACCACCTTGCGTGGCCAGTTGGGGCAGTTGGGCATCACCCGGGTCGACGTGGCCGCCAACGCGGAAGACGCCGCGCGCCTGATCAAGGGCCGCCGCTACAACCTCATCCTGTGCGACTACAACCTGAACCAGAAAACCGACGGCCAGCAGCTGTTCGAGCACCTCCGCGACAGCAACCTGCTGCCCGTGGACTGCCTGTTCTTCATGGTGACCGCGGAAAGCACCTATGCCTCGGTGGCGGCCGCCACCGAGCACCACCCGGACGCCTACCTGCTCAAGCCGATCACCGCCAGCCACATCGAAGACCGCCTGAAAGCATTGCTTGAAAAGCGCGATGCCCTGCTGCCCATCACCCAGAAACTGGCCAAGGAAGACCTGCTGGGCGCGGTGCAGGCCTGCGATCAGATCCTGAAAGCCGAAAACCGCTGGACCATGGCCGCACTGCAGATCAAGGGCAAAACCCTGCTGCAGCTGGGCAAGCACGAGGAAGCCAAGCAAACCTACCGCCAGGCGCTGGACAAGCGCGCCAACCTGGCCTGGGCACAACTCGGCCTGGCGCGGGCGCACAAGGCGGCTGGGCAATTCGACCAGGCCCAGCAATTGGCGCAAGACATCATCCAGACCCCTGAAGGTGAAAAGAACGTGGCCGCCTACGACGTGGTGGCCGAATCGATGGACGCCCAGGGCGATGCGCAGGGCGCCATGTGGGTGTTGCGCGATGCCGCCACCGTGGTGCCCTCGGCCCGGCGCCAGCGCCTGCTGGGCGAAAGTGCCTACCGCAATGGCGACTTGGACACTGCCAAGGAATGCATGCAAAAAGTGGCCAAAGCCACCCGCGGATCAGTGATCGCCCAACCCCAGGACACCTTGCTGCTGGCCCAGGCCATGGTCGATATGGGCGAATCGGCCGACGCCTTGAAGCTGCTGGCCGAAGGCAACACCCTGTACCGCAACCTGCCAGCCTTTGGCAGCGTGGCCCTGGCCATCCAGGTTCAGGCCCAGGTCAAGGCCGGCACACCAGAAGAGGCCGAAAAAACGCTCAAACGCGCCCGTGAGACCCTGCGCAAGGGCAAGGCCGACTTCGCCACCATCGCCCTGGCCAAGGCCGAGCTGATGGCTGGGCACGAGGAAGAAGGCCTGGCCTTGCTGGCCACCGCCGTCAGTTCGGACCACGAGAACCCAAAAACCAAACAGATGATCGGCAATGCGCTGCGCGAGACAGGGCACGAAGACAAGATCGACCGCATCATCAACACCGCATCGGCCGCCATGCAAACCCGCGTGCAAGACGCTCGCAAATTGCTACGCGACAGCCAGATCGACGAGGCTGTGACGGCGATTGAAACCGCCGTGCGCGACTACCCCGAAAACACCGGCGTGCTGCTGCAAGCGGCCCAGATCAATTGCATGGCATTGCGGCTGAAGAAGGAATACAACCAGGCCATGGTCGAGCGCGTCCGCCTGTACCTCAACCGCCTGGAGCAGTTGCTGCCCGCCAATGACCGCGTGACCATGATGAAACGCTATTTCCGGGAGACCTTGGCCAGCATGGAACCCGCCTCGGCCGCCCACTGAGCCTGAACAAGACCACGATGGAAACCGCTTCTTTTGCCCTCATTGCGCATGACTTGAAGAATGCGCTGGGCACCCTTGAGAGCGAGCTGGAAGCCTTGATCGACCAGCCCGACCCCGGCCTGGCCCAAAGTGCTTACGTGCATTGCACCGAGCTGCGCCGGCAGTTCGTGCAGTTCCTGACCGTGTATGGCGCTGGCGACGGCTTGAAGGTGCACAGCGAAGACGAGTCACCGGTGGACATGCTCAAATCGCTGCAACACATCGCCGCGCTCAAGCGCCTCATCACGCCGGGCACCCCCAAGGTGAGCTTGGGCGATGTGCAGGCCATGCCTTCATTCTGGTACCTTGACCGGCGCCTGGTCTACATGGCCCTGGAGGCGGCCCTGCACAACGCCATGCGCTTCAGCAAACAGCATGTGGTGCTGAGCGCGCGCCAGCAAGACGATTACCTGGTGCTGAGCATCGAGGACGACGGGCCCGGCCTGGGCGCCATCGACCCTTCTGATCAATCAACCGGCTTGGGCACCGCGCTGTGCGAGGCCGTGGCCAAAGCCCACCGCTGCAACGGCCGCGAGGGCCGGGTTGCGCTGGTCAACCGCCCACAAGGCGGCGCCAGCTTCGAGCTGTGGCTGCCTTGAAAACTCAGGCCTCGTCCTTGACGCAGTCCACGTAGTAGCACAGCTCGCCAAACTCGTTCACCTGCGCCACCAGGCCATGCACGTCGGTGGTGAAGCCGGGGAACATGCTGTTGAAGTCACGGGCAAAGCGCAGGTAGTCCACGATCTTCTTGTTGAAGCGCTCACCCGGGATCAGCAAGGGGATGCCGGGCGGGTAAGGCGTCAGCAAGGCGGTCGTGACACGGCCTTCCAGTTGCTCGATCTCAACGCGCTCGGTCTTGCGGTGCGCGATGTAGGCAAAGGCCTCGCTGGGCTTCATCGCAGGCTGCAGGTCCGACAGGTACATCTCGGTCGTCAGGCGCGCGATGTCGCTCTTGGCGTACATCTCGTGGATACGCTGACAAAGATCACGCAAGCCCATCCGTTCATAGATGGGGAACTTGGCGCAGAACTCGGGCAGCACACGCCACATCGGCTGGTTCTTGTCGTAGTCGTCCTTGAACTGCTGCAAGGCGGTCAACAGCGTGTTCCAGCGGCCCTTGGTGATGCCGATGGTGAACATGATGAAGAACGAATACAGGCCGGTCTTCTCGACCACCACGCCGTGCTCAGCCAGGTACTTGGTGACGATGCTGGCGGGGATGCCGGTGTCGGCGAATTTCCCCGACAAGTCCAGTCCCGGGTTCACGATGGTCGACTTGATGGGGTCGAGCATGTTGAAGCCCTCGGCCAGGTCGCCAAAGCCGTGCCACTTGGCGTTGCCCTTGAGCATCCAGTCCTCGGGTGAGCCCACGTCGTCCTTGGTGAGCTTGTCCGGGCCCCAGACCTTGAACCACCAGTCCTTGCCGAACTCTTTGTCCACCTTGCGCATGGCGCGGCGGAAATCCAGCGCTTCCTTCAGGCTTTCTTCGACCAAAGCCGTGCCGCCAGGAGGCTCCATCATGGCCGCCGCCACATCGCACGAGGCGATGATGGCGTACTGCGGGCTGGTGGAGGTGTGCATCAGGTAGGCCTCGTTGAACAGGTGCGTGTCCAACTTGGTGTTTTGCGCGTCTTGCACCAGCACTTGCGAGGCCTGGCTGATGCCGGCCAGCAGCTTGTGGGTGGATTGCGTCGCGTAGACCACGGCCTGCTTGGGGCGCACCCGGTCCTTGCCCATGGCGTGGAACTCGCCATAGAAGCTGTGGAAGGCAGCGTGTGGCAACCAGGCTTCGTCGAAGTGGATGTTGTCGATCCAGCCATCGAGCATGCCCTTGATGGTCTCGGTGTTGTAGAGCACGCCGTCATACGTGCTCTGCGTGATCGTCAGGATGCGCGGCTTGACCTTCTTCGGGTCCACGCCCTTGAGCAGCGGGTGGGCCTTGATCTTTTTCTCGATCGAAGCTTTGGTGAACTCGCTTTGCGGGATCGGCCCGATCAGGCCGAAGTGGTTGCGCGTGGGCGTCAGAAACACCGGGATGGCGCCCGTCATGATGATCGCATGCAGGATGGACTTGTGGCAGTTGCGGTCCACCAGCACCACATCGCCCGGCGCCACGGTGTGGTGCCACACCATCTTGTTGGAGGTGGACGTGCCGTTGGTGACGAAATAGCAGTGGTCGGCGTTGAAGATGCGCGCGGCGTTGCGCTCGGACGCGGCCACGGGGCCGGTGTGGTCCAGCAGCTGGCCCAGCTCCTCAACGGCATTGCACACGTCGGCGCGCAGCATGTTCTCGCCATAGAACTGGTGGAACATCTGGCCCACGGGGCTCTTCAAAAAGGCCACACCGCCAGAGTGCCCGGGGCAGTGCCACGAGTAAGAGCCGTCTTGCGCATAGTCCATCAGCGCCTTGAAGAAAGGCGGCGCCAGGGAATCCAGGTAGCTCTTGGCCTCGCGGATCACGTGCCGCGCCAGGAACTCGGGCGTCTCCTCGAACATGTGGATGAAGCCGTGCAGCTCGCGCAGGATGTCGTTGGGGATGTGCTGCGAGGTGCGCGTTTCGCCATACAGGTAGATGGGGATATCGGCGTTCTTGAAGCGGATCTCGCTGACGAACGCGCGCAACACCTTCAGGGCCGAATCGACCTCGCCCTTGGAGCCTGCGCCAAACTCTTCGTCGTCGATCGACAGGATGAAGGCGCTGGCCCGGCTTTGCTGCTGCGCGAACTGCGACAGATCACCGTAGTTGGTCACGCCCAACACCTCGAAGCCCTCTTTCACGATGGCGTCGGCCAGGGCGCGGATGCCCAGTCCCGAGGTGTTCTCGGAGCGGAAGTCTTCGTCGATGATGACGATGGGAAAACGGAAACGCAGCATGGCCAAAACCCCTGTGGGCAAAGTCGGGCGGGCGCCCGGAAAAACGCGAAAGCGCGAAGTGTAGGACTTATGCGGGCACTGTGGATGACAGTCGCATGAAAACCGCCTTGGGCGCCGTACACTGCGCCCATGAGTGACACAACACTGTGGTGGATTGCGGCCGGCGTGATCGTCGGGCTGGAATTGTTGACTGGCACGTTTTACCTGCTGATGCTCGCCCTGGGCGCAGCGGCAGCAGCAATCAGCGCCCAGATGGGCCATCCCTTGTCCACCCAGATGCTGATTGCCGGCGTGGTGGGCGGGGTGGCCGCGTTGGGCTGGCACCTCAAACGACAGCGCAGCAAAGATCAGGCCCAAAGCGAAGGCCGCGCCAACCCCGATTTGCACCTCGATCTGGGGCAGACGGTCGAAGTGGCGCAGTGGTCGCCTGACGGCCGAGCCCGCGTTCACTACCGTGGCGCCGAATGGGACGCCCGCTACGTGGGCACCTCGCCTGCCCAGCCCGGCGCTCACCGCATCCAGGCCATCGAAGGCAACACCCTGGTCCTCGCTCCCCTCTGACAAACTGAAAGCCCGCGCACATGGAATTCGCCCTCGTCATCCTGGTTCTGGCCGTGATCTTCGTGGCCAAGTCGGTCAAGGTGGTGCCCCAGCAAAATGCCTGGGTGCTGGAGCGCCTGGGCAAGTACCACGCCACCCTCACCCCCGGGCTGAACGTGGTGCTGCCCTTCGTCGACGTGGTGGGCTACAAGCACTCGCTCAAGGAAATCGCGTTGGATGTGCCCAGCCAGGTTTGCATCACCAAGGACAACACCCAGCTGCAGGTGGACGGCATCCTGTACTTCCAGGTGACCGACCCGATGCGGGCCAGCTATGGCGCCTCGAACTACGTGGTGGCCATCACCCAACTGGCGCAAACCACCTTGCGCTCGGTCGTGGGCCGCATGGAGCTGGACAAGACCTTTGAAGAGCGTGCTGTGATCAACACCGCCGTGGTCAATGCGCTGGACGAAGCCGCCTTGAACTGGGGCGTGAAGGTTCTGCGCTACGAAATCAAGGATCTGACACCGCCGGTCGAGATCCTGCGCAGCATGCAGGCCCAGATCACGGCCGAGCGTGAAAAGCGCGCCTTGATCGCCGCCTCTGAGGGGCGCCGTCAAGAGCAGATCAACATCGCCACGGGCGAGCGCGAAGCTTTCATCGCCCGATCAGAAGGCGAAAAGCAAGCCGAGATCAACAAGGCGCAGGGTGAAGCGGCCGCCATCACCGCCGTGGCCGATGCCACTGCCGACGCCATCCGGAAGATCGCCGCCGCCATCCAGCAACCTGGTGGGCAAGATGCCGTGAACCTGAAGGTGGCCGAGAAAGCGGTTGAGGCCTATGCCCAGCTGGCCCAGAAGAACAACACGATGATCGTGCCGGGCAACATGAGCGAGGTCTCGGCGCTGATCGGCACCGCGATGACCTTGATGAAACGCACCCCTTCCTGACCGACCATGGGCATTGACCTCGCCAGCGCTCGCAATGTTCTGGGTGGCCCACTGAGGAGCTGCTCGTACGCGCCCGTGACCGGTTTTTTCCGGGACGGGTGCTGCCGCACGCGACGCGATGATGTCGGCCTGCACGTGGTTTGCGTCAAGGTGACAGCGGAGTTTCTGGCCTTCTCGGCCGCCCAGGGCAATGACCTGAGCAGCGCCATCCCCGAGGCGCGTTTCCCCGGCTTAAAGCCGGGCGACCGTTGGTGCCTGTGCGCCAGCCGCTGGCTGGAAGCCTGGCAAGCCGGCATGGCGCCGCCTGTGGTGCTGGAGGCAACCCATGAGCAGGCCCTGGAAGTGATCCCCATGGACGCCCTCACCGCCCATGCCCTGGCTTCCGCCCGGCCTCTGGACGAATAGCCAAGGGTTTTGGCGTCAGCCGCGGTTGGCTTGTTCCAGCGGATCGAGCTCGCCCAGATCGGTCACCACCGCCAGCCCGGTCTTGGTGGACACCCGCACCTGATTGCGCCCCATGCGCTTGGCCTGGTACAGGGCCTCGTCAGCCCAACGGATCAATGTTTCGGAGTTGCCACCAACGGCCTGCGCCACGCCAGCCGAGATGGTCACCTTGGGCATCAGCACACCATCGTGGTGGACTTCCAGGTTCTCAATGGCCTGGCGGATCTGCTCCATGCGCAAGACCGCATCGCCCTGTTCGCAACCTGGCAGCACCAAGGCCATTTCCTCGCCACCATAACGGCAGGCGATGTCATAGCCCCGGATGCATTCCAGCAGGACACCGGCCACGGCCTTCAAGACCACATCGCCTGCGTCATGGCCCCGGCTGTCGTTGAACTGCTTGAAGTGGTCAATGTCGATCATGGCCAAGGACACCACGCCATGGTCACGGCGCACGCGTTGCAGCTCGTTGCCCAGGCATTCGTCCATGAAACGGCGGTTGTGCAAGCCGGTCAGGGCATCAGTCATGGCCTGGTCGTGCAAGGAGTTGCGCAACATCAGGTTGCTCAGCGCCAGCTTCAGGGTTTCAGCAAACCGCACGGCGCGGGCCTGGACATCGGCCATGCGCTCATCGGCCACCCTGACCTGTTGGCTGAACAGGTGCAGCGTGCCCACCGTTTCGCCATGGGCGACCATGGGCACGCACAGGTAGGGGCGGAGGTCTTCGCGCGGGATGCTCTTCAGGTGGACGCAGCAAACGCCATGGTCATGCCCATTGAAGGCGTGGGGCTTGCCACGTCGCATGCCCCAGCAGTCGCGGGCCAGGAAATGTTGCTCTGCCTGTGAGGGTGTGCGCCCCCACGAGGCACCGATCTGCAATTGGTGGCCCCCAGGCTGGGTGGCCGCCAGCCAGCCTGACCAGCCAGGAAACAGGCGCTCGCAAGCCTGCCGGATGATGCTGAAGGCCTCATCGAGGTTGTCGGCGGCGTGCAGCATGTCGCTGGCCTCTTGCACCACCACACCTTCATCCTGCGCCGCACGCAGCTCTTGCACCATTTCATGGAGGCGCTGGCGCTGCACGGCGGCTTCGAGCTCGGCTTGCTTGCGCGCGTCGATGTCGATGAAATAACCACGCCGCTCGGAATGCGAACGGTCGATGGTGCTGTTGTACAGGTGCCAGCGGTAAGTGCCATCCGCCATGCGCAGCCGGGCTTCGAACTCGACCTGCATTTCATCCGCGCTGTTCATGGCTTCGACGAAGCGGTCTTTCAGCAACCGCGAGTCGTCCGGGTGAACGATGGACATGGTGTTGGACAGACTGGTCAGGGCCGCTGGCTCGTAGCCCCACAACTTGCGCACATTGGTGGACACGTAGACGAACTTGGAGGTGCCATGGGCATATTGCGCGCGGATCATGACCACGGGCCCCGTGGCGAACATCTCACGCTCCTCGTGCAGGGCCAGGCGCATCAACCAGCTCTGGTGAACGTCGATCAGGCTGCCATGCACCTTGGTGGGTTGGCCCTGGGCATCACGCGCAACGATGCGCGCCTTGCACAACACCCAGCGCCAGTCATCACCCGACACCTTGAAGCGAAAGCGCAACTCGTAGCGCGGCGAAATGCCACCCAGGTAGTCCTTCAACTGCGAACAAGCTTGCTCGACCTCGTCGGGGTGGATCAGCTCGCGCCACTGTTGTTGGCTGAACAAACGCGACTCGACGCTGGCGTCCGGCGAGGTCTGCGGCAGGCGGCCATCCACCCTCACCCGCCCGGAAGGCACATCCACCTCGAAGAAGCTCACATCGGCGGTCTCGAAGATGAACTGCCGCTTGGCCTCGCTTTGTGCCAGCAAGGTTTGAACGCCCGCGGATTGCTCATCCGCGCGCAGGCGATGGCGGCGAATGCCAAGCCAGGCCAGCCCGTGACCGAGCGCACCCCCCAAAACCAGCAGAAGCAAAGCCGTCAATGCCCAGATGAACGATTCAGATCCCAACAAGCCCACTCTCCCAGTGCCCGGCCAGTATCAACGTCTTCGGTCGTTTGCTAGCGCAAACCCTTATCGCAAACCGTGGAATTTCTCACGCCGCAGAGAAATAGTGCTTGATGCCGGCCAGGATCATCTCGACCGCGATGGCGCACAGCACCAGGCCCATGAGCTTTTCAATGGCGGTGACGACCGACTCGCCCAGCCAGCGGTGCAAAGGTTGGCTGGCCAACAGCACGGCCGCGCACACGCCAACGGCCGCCGCCAGCGCTGCAATCCACTCGGCTAGCTGCGCGGGTTGGCGCGAGGCAAGCAGCAACACCGTGGCCATGGCGGACGGACCGGCCAACAAAGGCACGGCGATCGGGAACAGAAATGGCTCGCGGCTTGAATCGGTGGATGACGGCATGGCTTCTTCATCGAACAGCCGGCGGCCCGAGGCAAAGATGATGCGGATGGACAACAGCAGCAAGATCACGCCCCCGGCCACCTCCAAAGAGCGCTCGGACAGGCGCATCAACTCCAGGAAGGTGCGGCCACCCAGCATGAAGGCCAACAGCACGCCAAAGGCCATGCAGGCCTCGCGCAGGGCCACCCAGACACGCCTTTGCGGGGCCACACCACGCATCACCGAGATGAAGATCGGCAAGGTGCCAAAGGGATCAAGCACCAGCACCAGCAAGATGAACGCCGACGTGATCGTGTGGCTCATGCCAACGATTGTGCGCCGGCTCAGTCGTCTGTGTTCGGGTCCAGGCCCGGGAAGAGCACCGAGGTGTAGCCAAAACGGGAAAAGTCGCGGATGCGCATGGGATAGAGCTTGCCGATCAGGTGATCGCACTCATGCTGAACCACCCGCGCGTGGAAGCCTTCGGCCTCTCGGTCGATGGGCTGGCCGAACTGATCGAAGCCGGTGTAGCGGATGTGGGCCAGGCGGGGCACGACACCGCGGAGGCCAGGCACCGACAGGCAACCTTCCCAGCCTTCTTCCTCGTCGGTGGACAAGGGCATGATCTGGGGGTTGATGAGCACGGTCTGAGGCACGGGCGGTGCATCCGGGTAGCGCTCAGAGCGTGTCACCCCGAAGATCACCACGGCCAGATCGACACCGATTTGCGGAGCAGCCAGGCCTGCGCCCTGCGCAGCCGCCATGGTGTCGAACATGTCGGCGATCAGGGCGTGCAG
>PNKV01000018.1 GCA_013822685.1 Leptothrix sp. (in: b-proteobacteria) | reverse complement strand
TTGACGGTGTCCGCCGACGTGTACCGGCCAGCCGCCATCGAGCAGCTCAAGATGGTGACCGGGCAAGCCGGCGCCGAGTGGTTCCCATCCGCGCCTGATCAAAAGCCACGCGACATCGTCACGGCGGCCATTGACCATGCGCGCAAGCACTTCTTTGACGTGCTGTTGGTGGACACGGCCGGCCGGCTGGCCATTGACGAAGCCTTGATGGCCGAAATCAAGGAACTGCACGCACTGCTCAACCCGGTCGAGACCCTGTTCGTGGTCGATGCCATGCAGGGCCAAGATGCCATCAACACGGCCAAGGCATTCAAGGATGCCTTGCCCTTGACCGGCGTGGTGCTGACCAAACTGGACGGCGATTCACGCGGTGGCGCGGCCCTGTCGGTGCGCCAGATCACTGGCGTGCCCATCAAGTTCGCGGGCGTGTCTGAAAAGATCGATGGCCTGGAAGTGTTTGACGCCGATCGCCATGCGGGCCGCGTGCTGGGCATGGGCGACATCGTGGCCTTGGTGGAGGAAGTCACCAAAGGTGTGGACGTGGCGGCGGCGCAAAAACTGGCCGACAAGGTCAAGTCTGGCGTCGATTTCGATTTGGACGATTTCCTGGCGCAACTCAGCCAGATGAAGAAGATGGGCGGCCTGTCGGGCCTGATGGACAAGCTGCCGTCTGAACTGGCCAGCAAGGCCGGTGGCGCCGACATGGACAAGGCCGAGCGCGACATGCGTCGCATGGAAGGCATCATCAATGCCATGACCGCCAAAGAGCGTCGCCAACCCGCGCTGCTGATGGATGGCAAGAGCAAGGCCAGTCGCAAGCGCCGCATTGCCACCGGTGCTGGCGTGCAGATCCAGGACGTCAACCGCATGCTCAACCAGTTTGACCAGATGCGCCAGATGATGAAGAAAATGAAAGGCGGCGGCCTGATGAAAATGATGAAGCGCATGGGTGGCATGAAGGGCCTGCCCGGCATGGGCGGACGCTGAGCAACGCAAACCCCCGCCTACGTTTGAAACGCTTTGTCACCGCATCGACTGCAAGCCCGCATTGACCCTTGCGGCCGGGGCTGGTACTTTCCGCTTGAGTATTGACGGCCATGTGCCGATGTTGTCGATGAGGCCCCCACGGGCCGGTGTCGATTGGTTTTTCGGGCGCGGATGGTTTCAATGGCAGTTTTGAATGCGTGGTGGCCAGCGGTACTGGCAATTCTGGTCTTGATGGGCCTGTGTGGCGTGGCGTTGGCGTTGAAATCACGCGGCGGCGCCCCCAAGTCGCAGCGCCGGGTAGGCGGCACCTCATCAGTCGAGGCCGGCGACACCCTGGCGGCCTGGAGCCCCACATCGACCCGCGTCTTGACCCGCTCAGAGCGTGAGGCTTATCACGTTTTGCGCAAAGCCTTGCCCGAGCACATGGTGTTGGCGCAAGTGCCCCTGGCCCGATTTCTGCGCGTGCCCACCCGCAACTCTTACAGCGAATGGTTGCGCCGTGTGGGCTCCATTTGTGCCGACCTGGTGGTGTGCGACGACTCATCCCAAGTGATCGCCGTGGTCGAGTTGCGTCAACCCGTCAAGCAAGAGAAGCCCCGCACTGTGCGCCGCCATGCACGCATGGACCGCGTGCTGGCCGCTGCCGGCATCCCGGTGTATGTCTGGCTGGAAGGTGCCTTGCCAGGCCCGGCGGTGGCCCGCGAAGCCTTGTTGGGCGCAGCCTTGACGATGCCCAAGCGGCCCGTGGGCACCAACAGCCAAACGCGCCGCAGTGCAGAAGCTGCGGCCGTGGTGGCCTCCATGCAGTCGGCCGGTGCCATGCACGGCATGTCGGTCAATGAAGACGACAACGAGTTCAACCCGGATGACTTCGCCGACGACGAAGCCGAGCGCAAAGAGCCGCCGCCGTCCACGTGGTTTGATGACCTGGAATCAAGCCCCATGCCGCTGGAAGAGGCGTCCACCTCTCGCCACTGAACGGCCCGAGCGGCGGGTTCGGGTCAGGTCAGAAGGGCCTGCGCAAATTCGCGTGCATTGAAGGTTTGCAGGTCTTCCAGCTTCTCGCCCACACCCACGAAGTACACCGGCACGGCGCCGCCCGGGCGGCCACGTGACCACAGTGCGATGGCGGCCAGCACGCCACCTTTGGCCGTGCCGTCGAGCTTGGTCACCACCAGCCCGGTCAGGCCCAGCGCCTCGTCAAAGGCCTTGACTTGGGAGAGCGCGTTTTGCCCGGTGTTGCCGTCGACCACGAGCAAGACCTCGTGGGGGGCGCCCTCCATGGCCTTGCCGATCACGCGCTTGACCTTGCGCAATTCGTCCATCAAGTGGAGCTGCGTGGCCAGCCGGCCGGCGGTGTCGGCAATGACCACATCGCATCCACGTGCGCGGCCTGCCTGCACGGCGTCAAAGGTCACAGCCGCAGGATCGCCATTTTCCTGGCTGACGATGTCCACGCGATTGCGGTCGGCCCACACCAGCAACTGTTCGCGCGCGGCCGCACGGAAGGTGTCGGCGGCGGCCAGCAGCACGCGCTGGTTGGAATCGCTGAGGTGACGGGTGAGCTTGCCGATGGTGGTGGTCTTGCCCGCACCATTCACGCCCGCCACCATCATCACGGTGGGCGTGTGCTGGCCCACCGCCAATGATTTTTCCAGCGGCCTGAGCAGGTCGGTGATCGCTTCGATCAACAACACCTTCACGGCCGCAGGATTGCTGGCCTTGGCGTCCTTGACGCGGCGCTTGAGGTCGGCCAGCAAATGTTCGGTCGCGGCCACGCCGGCATCGGCCATCAGCAAGGCGGCTTCCAGCTCTTCGTACAAGGCGTCGTCGATCTGCGTGCCAGTGAATACTTGTGAAATGCTGGAACTGGTTTTGCGCAAGCCCGACTTGAGCTTGTCCATCCACGAGCGCCGCTCGACCACGGGCTCGGGGGCGGGCGGGATCGGCGCGGGTGCTGGCTGCACAGCCAACGGAGCCTTGGGTGCCACCACAGGCGTTGTGGCCGCCACACTTGCGGGCGCACTGACTGGCACAGCGATGGGCGCAGGGCTGGCCTCAGGGGGCAAGGCGGCGGATGGGTCTGCTGGCGCGGGGCTGCCGCCCAGGCCCAGCTTTTTCTTGATGAAACTGAACATGCGCAGATTGTAGGGTGGGGGTTTCTACAATCGGAGTTTTCCCACGGACCTCTTTTTGATGAAGCCACCTCGCTCCAACCGCGTTCCTACCTCTGGCAAGACCTCAATCGGCCCGTCTGGTGGGGCACAGAAGGCTGCTGAAAAGGTGGCGGCCCATGCCGCGCAGGAGGTGCGCTTGATCGGCGGCCGTTGGAAGCGCACACCTTTGACGGTGCCGGTGATCGCCGGGCTGCGCCCCACGCCAAGCCGGGTGCGTGAAACCTTGTTCAACTGGCTCGGCCAGGATCTGAGCGGCTGGCGGGTGTTGGACGCCTTTGCCGGGACTGGCGCCTTGGGCTTCGAGGCAGCCTCGCGGGGGGCTGAATCGGTGTGCCTGCTGGAGCGCGAGCCCCTGCTCATCAAATCGCTGCGGGCCACCCAGGCCAAGCTGGCAGCGGCCCAGGTTCAGATCGTGCAGGCCGACGCCCTGACGTGGATGGCCCGGCTTTCGGGCGCGGCGCCTGGCTTTGACCTCGTGTTGCTGGACCCACCTTTTGACGCGGATTTGTTCGAGCAGGCCTTGCTGGCCGCCTGCCGATGTGTGCCTGAGGGGGGGTGGATTTACCTCGAATCGCCCCAGGCTTTTTCAGATGCTGCGGACCTGGCCGGCGCGGTGCCTGGCCTGCGCGTGCACCGCCAAGGGCGTGCCGGGGCGGTGCACTATCACCTCTTTCAGCGTGTGGAAGGCGCCTCGGGCGTCTCGCGTGCGGCGGCTGGCGACTAAACTGGCAACCTTTGGTTCTGACATTCCTGCGCCGATGCCTTCATCTTCGCCCTTGACCGCTGTCTACCCCGGCACTTTCGACCCCATGACCCTGGGTCATGCCGATTTGATGCGCCGCGCGGCCCGCCTGTTCGACCGGCTCATCGTGGCCGTGGCGGCGGGGCACCACAAGCGCACCATGTTCAGCGTGGAAGAGCGCTTGTCCATGGCGCAGGAGCTGGCCTCCAGCCACCCCAATGTCGAGGTCATCGCCTTTGCTGGCCTGCTGCGCGATTTCGTGGTCGGCCACGGCGGCAAGGTGGTGGTGCGTGGTCTGCGCGCGGTCAGCGACTTCGAGTATGAATTCCAGATGGCGGGCATGAACCGTCAACTGATGCCCGACGTTGAAACCGTGTTCCTGACGCCTTCAGACCAATACCAGTTCGTTTCGGGCACGTTTGTGCGCGAGATCGCGATGCTGGGTGGAGACGTCTCTAAGTTCGTTGCGCCCAGTGTGCTGGACCGACTCAAGGCCCGCGTCGTGGCCTCGCAGACTGGCGGCTGAGCCATGGCGCTGAAAATCACCGACGAATGCATCAATTGCGATGTCTGTGAGCCGGAGTGCCCGAATCAAGCCATCTCGATGGGCGAGTCCATCTATGTCATCGACCCGGCGCGCTGCACGGAATGCGTTGGCCACTTTGGCGAGCCACAGTGCGTGCAGGTCTGCCCGGTGGAGTGCATCCCGGTTGACCCGGTCCACACCGAGTCAGCCGATGAGCTGATGGCCAAGTACAAACGCCTTCAAGGGATGGCCGCGCAGGCCAAGGTCTTGTCCAACTGATCATCAGCTTGATTTGGCCGAACTGCCCTTGTCCTTGGGCACTTTGGCCGTGAATGGACGTGGTCGCTTCAAGGTCTGACCTTGCGTTGACGAGCTGCTCCACTTGGGTTGCCGATCAGGGCGGTCCATGGCGATGGGCCGTTGGCCCGCCGATGCCTTTTCTTGCTGGCGCCGCTCTCGCTCCAGCTGCTTGCCCAGTTTGGCGGCGGTTTGAGCGGCTTGCGTGGTGTGTTGCTGCTGTGCCGCGGTGCGCTGATCGAGGGATTCCATGGCGCGCCCGCCGTCGCAGGCTTGCTGCTGGTAGCGCACTTGGCCGGCCACGTCGCAACGGTAAGCGGGCGCGGCCTGGGCGCAGGTGGCCGCCAGCCACAGCGTGCTGGTCAGCAGCCGCAGCGCATGGCGTCTGCAAGGTGATGAACCCTGGTCCTTGTGCATGTTTTTTCTCCCTTTTTTATATTGATATTTGAATGGCTCACTCAGGCTTGGGATCGCCGGGTGGCGGGGCGAGTGGTGGCCGCGGTGGCTTGGGGCGTGGCGGCTGGGCGTGAACCAGCAAGGTGGCTTTGGGCATGTCACCGGCGATGAAGGCCTCGGTGGCGCCAAGTGCCTGGTCGATGCATTTGTCGATGGCTTGGCGTTCGGCCTGGGGTGGTTTGCGCAGCACGTAGGCCGCCACTTCGGTCTTGATGCCCGGGTGGCCGATGCCCAGGCGAAGCCGCCAGTAGTCCGGCGAGCCGAGTTGCGCATGGATGTCTCGCAAGCCATTGTGGCCGGCATGCCCGCCGCTGTGCTTGAGCTTGACCTGGCCTGGCAGCAGATCGAGTTCGTCATGCGCCACCAGGATCTCGCTGGGCAGGATCTTGAAGAACTTGGCCAGGGCGGCCACGGACTTGCCCGAGACGTTCATGTAGGTTTGCGGCTGCAGCAGCCACACAGGCCCGCTGGGCAGGTTAGCCCGTGCCACAAAGCCGTGGTAACTGCGGTCGGCCACCAGATTGACGTTCAAACGGCGCGCCAAGGAGTCGATCCACCAGAAGCCGGCGTTGTGGCGGGTGTCTTCGTATTCAGGGCCGGGGTTGCCCAGGCCAACAAACAGTCGAATCATGATGGGCTGCGATGATGAATGGGGCTTGTATAAAAGAAAAGCCCCGCCAAAGCGGGGCTTGACGGGGCCTGTTTGCTCAAGAGAACAAGAAGATTACTTCTTGCCCTTCTTGCCCTTGGCGGGTTCAGCGGCGGCCACGGGGGCGGCGATGATTTCTTCAGCCACGGGCTCGACCACCGTCGCAATGGCGGGGTTCTTGCGGCCGTGCGTCAGCACCTTGATGCCGGCGCCGAAATCGACGTCGTTCAGGTGCAGCGTTTGGCCCTTGGTCATGGCGCCCAGGTCGATGGTCAGGTGCTCAGGCAACTGCTCGGCCAGGCATTCCACTTCCAGCTCGCTCACCACGTGGGTGATGGTGCACTTGTCGATCTTGACCGCAGGTGCATCAGCTTCGTTGATGAAGTGCAGGGGGATCTTTTTGTGGATGCGGGTGGTGGCATCAACGCGTTGGAAGTCCACGTGCAGCACTTGTTGCTTGTAAGGGTGCAGCTGGTAATCACGCAGCAGGACCTTTTGCACGTTGCCAGCCAGTTCCATCTCGAGGATGGACGAGTGGAAGGCTTCCTTGCGCATGGCGTGGTACAGCGCGTTGTGATCGACTTCGATCGTGGTGGCTTCGCCAGCACCGTAAACGATGCCAGGAACTTTGCCGACGAGACGCAGGCGGCGGCTCGCTCCGGTCCCCTGCAGACTACGCTCAAAAGCGGTGAATTTCATGGATAACTCCAATATGGATAAAGCGCCCGCGACCAGGCGCTTGGGAAAAGACCGCATTCAGGCTCGCGCCATCAGCGGTCAGGACAATCGGATCAGAAGTTGTTGTTCTGCTCCGAGAAAAGCGAGGTGACCGAGTCACCATCAGAGATGCGGCGAATCGTTTCGGCGAACAGGAAGGCGGCCGACAGTTGGCGGATCTTCTTGCACTCCTTGCCGGCATCATTCAAGGGAATGGTGTTGGCAATGACGACTTCGTCGAGCTGCGAATTCTTGATGCGCTCAATGGCCTGGCCAGAGAACACAGGGTGCGTGCAATACGCATAAACGTTTTTGGCGCCGCGCTCTTTCAGCACTTCAGCGGCTTTGACCAGGGTGCCGGCGGTGTCGATCATGTCGTCCATGATCACGCAGTTGCGGCCATCGATTTCGCCGATGACGTGCATCACTTCCGAGACATTGGCCTTGGGGCGGCGCTTGTCGATGATGGCCAGGTCGCAACCGAGTTGCTTGGCCAAGGCGCGGGCACGCACCACGCCGCCGACGTCGGGCGAGACCACGACCAGGTCGTCGTAACCCTTGGACTGCAGATCGGACAGCAGAACGGGCGATGCGTAGATGTTGTCGACCGGGATGTTGAAGAACCCCTGGATCTGGTCGGCGTGCAGGTCCATGGTCAGCAGGCGGTTGACGCCCACGGCTTCGAGCATGTTGGCGACGACACGGGCCGAGATGGCCACGCGGGTGGAGCGCGGGCGGCGATCCTGGCGGGCATAGCCGTAATAGGGGATGACGGCGGTGATGCGCTGGGCCGAGGCGCGCTTGAGCGCGTCGACCATGATGCACAACTCCATCAGGTGGTCATTGGTGGGCGCGCAGGTGGACTGCACCACGAACACTTCGCGACCGCGAACGTTCTGCTGGATCTCGACCGTGGTTTCGCCATCCGAGAAGCTGCCGACAGCGGCCTTGCCCAGCTCAGCACCCAGGTGCGATGCGATTTCTTGGGCAAGCGCCGGATTGGAGTTGCCAGTGAACAGTACGGTGTCGGATAGCATGGGCGGCGGCAGATGGCGGTGAATTGCATCTTGCCCATGCGCCTTGCCCTGGTTCGGTGCGGCCGAACTTCAACCGCAGGCGGAGGTGATGGGCAATGTGCGTGCGTTCTTTGGAACGTACTTGAAGAACTTTGGCAGGGGAAGAAGGATTCGAACCTTCGCATGTCGGAATCAAAATCCGATGCCTTAACCAACTTGGCGACTCCCCTACACAGGATCCGGTGCCTTTGCTTTTCAGCGCTGATCACCGAAACCGGTAGCTTGTTCTCTCATGCGAGAAGCCTCACATTATAGCCGGTTTTTTGCGACTGCCGCAAGTTCTTGGGTTCTTTTTCGCTGTTTGTGCATGGTGCTGAAAAATCAGGCCAAAACATCAAACAGCGGGTGACGACCCAGAACGCGGCAGAGGCGTCCGGCCCAAGTGGGATCATTGAGAGACACATCGGCCGGTGTGAATGACTGGTTGGCCGCAGGCGCCTCCAACCAGGAGAACACCGCGCTGCCGGAACCGGTCATGCGACTGTTGCCGAAGCGTTTCTGCATGATCTCAAGTGCCTGGCTGATCTGACTGCTGTGGTGCTCTGCGGGAGCTTGCAAGTCGTTGCGGCCAAAGCACTTGGGCGCTGCAAGAAAGAGCGAAATTGTAGCAGCTTCCGTGTTGCGAGAAAGATGGGGGCTGGTAAAAATGGCCTGTGTCGGCACGGCGACAGGTGGTTTCAAGACCGCCAAAGGCGTGGCCATCAACTCGGGGGGCAGGGCGATCGGCATGATTTGCTCGCCGATGCCTTCAACCCAGGCGTTTTGACCGTGGATGAAAAACGGCACGTCGGCGCCAAGTTGAAGGGCCAGCTGGGCCAGGCGATCACGGCTCCAGTGCAAGCCCCAAAGCCGGTTCAGCGCCAGCAGAACCGTGGCCGCGTCGGAGCTGCCCCCGCCCATGCCGGCACCCCAGGGCAGTTGCTTGTCGATCTGAATGTCGGCCCCTTGCGGGGTGGCGCTTTCCTGTTGCAGCAGCTTTGCCGCGCGCAGGCAAAGGTCATCGGCTGGCAGGGCGGGGCCAAGGTCGTGGCGGTGCAATTGGCCGTCGTCGCGGGTGTCGATGTGCAGGGTGTCGGCCCAATCGATCAGGACGAACACCGACTGCAGCAGGTGGTAGCCATCATCACGCCGGCCCGTGACGTGCAGGAACAGGTTGAGCTTGGCGGGAGCGGGCAGGTTGCGAAGGCTGGCCATGGCTGTCAGCGGTCCAATCTGATGCGGACAGTGACGCCGCGCAGCGATGCACTGGCGGGGCGCTGCGCGATGAGGCGTCCGATGCCGATGTCGGTGGTGTCGATTTGCCAGCCGCTTTGCTCGAATGAATTAGGTTGGGGGTTGGTGGGGGCTGGCAGGTCGGGTGCGGGCTGGCCTTGCACCCAGTGCATCAAGGCGGCCAAAGGCAGGGACTCACCCAGCACTTCCTGGCTGAGCTCGCCCAGGGTTTTGAAGTGGCGGTTGCCCTGGTCGGTTTGCAACCAGGCCTCGGCGTCGGTCCAGCGCACGCGCGCCACCTGGCTGCCCATGGGGGTCATAAGGTCCAGCTGCCCACCTTGCGGTCCGCCGTTGAAGAAAAACCCCATGCTCACGCCCTTGGCCTCGAGCCCCTGAAAGGCTTGCAGCTTGACGCTGAGTTGTCCTTGCAGAGCCAATTGGCCCGGCGCGGTAGCCTGTGCCGCCGCGCCGGACGGCCGCTCAGGGAACTGCGAGCAAGCGCTCAGGCAGGCTGCCAGCGCAGCGCCAATCCAGGCATGCTTGAAGCTCACAGCTGGACTTGCAGGCGCTTGATGGTGTCGAGCAAGGACTCGTTCTTGGCATCGCGTGCCTTGGCCTTGCGCCAAACCTTGATGGCTTCATCGCGCTCGCCTTGCGCCCACATCACCTCGCCCAGGTGGGCGGCGATCTCGGGGTCGGGGCGGGCCTTGTAGGCCTGGCGCAGCAAGGCCAGCGCTTCATTGATCCGGCCGCTGCGGAACTCGAGCCAGCCCAGGCTGTCGGTGATGAAGGGGTCGCCGGGGCGCAGTTCCAAGGCTTTGCGGATCAAGGCGCGGGCTTCGTCCAGACGCAGGTTGCGGTCGGCCAGGCTGTAGCCCAGGGCGTTGTAGGCGTTGGCGTTGTCGGGCTTGAGCTCAATGGCCCGCCGCAACAGTTTTTCCATCTCGTCGTACTTGTGCTGGTGCTCGGCCAGCATGGCCTGTTCATAGATCAAGTCGGCGTCGTCGGGGAAGCGCTGATTGGCCTCGGCCATCACGGCGTAGGCGGCATCCCATTCATTGAGGTCGCGCAGCAGTTGCGTTTCAGCTTGCAACTTGGCCAAGGCGTCACGTGGCTCACTCTCTCGGATGGCGCGGATCAAGGCGCGGCCCTCTGCCAATTTGCCTTGTTTGGCCATGAGCTTGGCGCGCTGGCTCTGGATGAGCAGGCTGGTGTCGGATTTTTCTACGCGTTGAAGCCACTCGAGGGCGGCTTGCCAATTGCCGCGTTGCTCTTCGACCTGGGCCAACAGGGTGTAGGCCTGCTCTTCGCTGGTGTCGGCGTCCACGGCCAATTGCACCGGGTCAAGCGCGCCGGTTTTGGTGTCGCCAGCGGCTGGTTTGCCGGGTGCGGGCTTTTTCAGCGCCAGGAAATGCTGCAGGGCCACTTCGGCCTGGTCGGGCTGATGCAGTTCCAGGCGCACTGCGGCCAGGGTCAGCCACGCGCTGATCTGGTCAGGCTGTGCCTTGACCACGGCGTCCAGCTGCTCGGCTGCCTCGCTCATGCGCTGCAAGCTGGCGAGCTTGCGGGCATAGGCCAAGCGCAGCAGTGGGGTTGCGTCGCTGCGTTCAAGTTGTTGGCGGATCAGGTCTTCGGCCCCCGGGGCTTCTTCCATTAGGTTGATGGACAGCAAGCCGGCGCCCAGGCTTTGAGGCTGCAGTGCCCGCGCCTTCTTGGCCGCGTCCATGGCTTTGTTGGTGTCCTTGGCGGCCAGCCAGCCTTCGCCGCTGGCCACCCAGGCTTCGGCCAGGGCGGGCTGGCGTGTGCGCCATGGCTGAGTGACTTCGTCAATGACTTGGGCGGCGGCTTGCCGGTCAGGCAATCGGGCCAGCGAGCGGGGCAGCGAGGCGATCATCGCGGGTTGCTGCGGTGTCGGACTGAGCTGGATGAGGGATTTGAGCGGATCGACCAAGTCCTTGCTGCGGCCCAGCGCCAACAAAATCTGCACGTTGAACTCGGCGGCTTCTTTGGTTTGCGGCGAAGCTTGACGCCAAGCCTTGGCCGCCGTCAGTGCTTCTTCGCCAGCGCGGGCCTGCAGCGCAATTTCGACCGCGCGTTTAAACAACTCGGGGTTGCGGTGCTTGCGGGCCAGCTCAAGGTAGATCTGGTAAGCGGTTCCGACGTTGCCGCTGCGGGCCTGCACCTCGCTCACCAGCGTTTGGTAGAACAAGGCGCCGTCCATGCGTGAGTTCTGAAATGCCGGCTTTGATTCCGCCTCTGCGGGCACTGCAGCGTCGGCCGCCCAGGTCAGGGCAGGGCCACCCAGCAACAGCCCCGTCAGGGCCAAAGCCCGGCTGAGGGTTTTCAAAGAATGTGGAAGCGGGGTGGCGGTCAGTGCAGGCATGGACTCTCCGTGGTTGTGGCCATTCTATTGATACGGCATCGATAATGCGGTCCATGCCTGAATTGCCCGAGGTTGAAGTCACCCGCCAGAGTTTCGCGTCCCGGATTCTGGGGGCCCAGGTTTTGTCGCTGCGCATGGGCAAGCCCCTGCGCTGGCCCTTAGGTTGTGATCCTGGCCGGTTGGAGGGCGCCACGGTCGGCGCCGTGTTGCGCCGGGGTAAATATTTGTGGGTGCCCTTGAGCCCGGCTGGCATTTCAGCTGAAAGCCCACCCGAGGGTTTGCTGGTGCACTTGGGCATGTCGGGCGCCTTGAGCTTTGCGAGCTCATTGGGGCCCGCTGGTCCGCATGACCATTTTGAGTTGGACACCACGGCAGGTTTGCTGAGGTTGACCGATCCGAGGCGGTTTGGTGCGGTGGTGTGGGGTGCCTCCATGGCATCGGGCCTGCCGGCGCGTTTGCTGGCTGGCTTGGGGCTGGAGCCATTTGACGAATCCATGACGGGGGCCTACTTGCACCAGCGTCTGAAGGGCCGCAAGGTGTCCATCAAACAGGCTTTGCTGGCGGGCGATATCGTGGTGGGCGCGGGCAACATCTACGCTTGCGAGGCCTTGTTCATGGCTGGCATTGACCCGCAGTTGGCTGCTGGCCGTCTCAGCCGTGCCCGCTGTGATCGGCTGGTGCTGGCAGTTCAGGAGGTGCTGCGCCAGGCACTGGCCATGGGCGGCTCCAGCCTGCGCGATTTTAAGGATGCTTATGGCAGCCAGGGGCATTTTCAGCTCAGCACGCGCGTTTATGGCCGTGAAGGCGAGCCTTGCCGGAGCTGCGCGACTGCGGTGCGTCGAATGCAGCAAGGTCAGCGCTCAACGTTCTTTTGCCCGGTTTGCCAGAAAAAATAGTAAGGCGTGGTTACAGGCGCCCTTTTCACGTCTTTACATTGGCGGCTTACGCTAGGATGAGCCCCCATGATGCCTACCTTCGCCAGTAACCTGGACGCCCTGGGACAGTGGCGCGTTGCCACTGATGCCAAGCTTGCTGACCTGGCGCGCTTTGCGCGCGAGCAGGACCTGCTCAACGAGGCATCGGCGGAATGGTTTGAGGCCATGCGCCATCGCTTGTCTGGCGAAAAGCTCATGGTGGCCTTCGTGGCCGAGTTTTCACGCGGCAAATCCGAGCTGATCAACGCCATCTTCTTCTCGGACAAGGGGCGGCGCATGATGCCCGCTTCGGCCGGCCGCACCACCATGTGCCCGGTGGAGCTGGGCTACGACGCGGAAGATCCGGTGGGCCTGTCCCTGCTGCCGATTGACACCCGGCTGCAGGCGGCCTCCCTGGCGGAGTTCCGGCTGCAACCCCAGGCCTGGACCCACATCGCGCTTGACCTGAGCAACCCCGATGGCATGGCCCAGGCTTTGGGCGAGGTTGTGCGAACCCGCCTGGTCACCAAGGAAGAAGCCACCTTGCTGGGCTTCTGGGACGATGAGCGTGTTGAAGACAACCCCCCTTTGCAAGAGGGTGACAAGGTCGAGGTGCCGGTGTGGCGCCACGCCCGCATCAATTTGCCGCACCCCTTGCTCAAACGCGGGCTGGTGGTGCTGGACACTCCTGGCCTGAACGCCATCGGCACCGAACCTGAACTGACGCTGGGTTTGCTGCCACAGGCGCACGCCACCGTGTTCATCCTGGGCGCCGACACCGGTGTCACCAAGTCCGACCTGAGCATCTGGCGCGACCACCTGTGTGGCCCGGCGTTGGCCCGCTTTGTCGCGTTGAACAAGATCGATTCCTTGTCAGACCCGCTGAGCACGCCTCAGCAGGTGGAAGACGTGATTCATCGCCAATGCGAGAGCGTGGCGCAGACGCTGGAGATCCCGCCCGAGCACGTGTTCCCCATTTCGGCCCGGCAAGCGCTGGCCGCTCGACTGGGTGGCGATGCCGCCGGCCTGAGCGCCAGTCGTTTGGAGTCGTTCGAAACCGCCTTGTCGGAAGGCCTGCTGCCCAAGCGGCGCCAGATGCTGGCCGATTCGGCCATCGAGGGTGCGCGCCAGTTTCAATCGCAATTGGGCCGCCGGTTTGGCGAGTTGCGCCGCCAGCATGCCGAGCAACTGCTTGAGTTGCGCGGCTTGCGTGGCAAGAGCACCGGCAAGGTCCAGTTGATGTTGCAGCGCGTGCAGGCCGAAGCCACCGAGTTTGAGCAGTGCACGGCCCGCTTGTCGGCCATGCGCAGCGTGCATTCGCGCATGCTGAAGGCGGCTTTGCATGATTTGTCGTCCGACCGCCTGCGCCAGGAAGTGGATGTGCTGGGGCAGGTGCTGGGTGGTTCGTGGTTGCCGCTGGGCGCCAAGAAAGCCTTTGTGGATTTGTGCGGGCGTTTGCGCTTGCTGATCGAGCAAGCCCAGCAGCGTAACGACGAAACCCATTCGATGCTGGTGGCCTCGTTCGCCAAGCTCAATGCCGAGTTTGGCTTCAGCTTGCTGGCCGAACAGCAGCTGGATGTGCGCAAGTACACGGACGACCTGACGCTGATCGAGCGCAATTACGTGCAGTACCTGGGCTTGAGTCAGGCTTTCCGCCTGGCGCAACCGGGCTTCCAGGAGCAGTTCCGCCGCATGCTGATCTCGCGTTTGCGGGTGGTGTTCGAAACCGTCAGCAACGACATCGAGCTTTGGAACAAGACAGCTTCCGCCCAAGTGGACAGCCAGCTGCGTGAGCGCCGCCGCAACTTCAAGCGCCGTTATGAATCGCTGGACCGCATCCAGTCGGCGTCCAATGAGCTGGACACCCGCCTGCAGGAAGTCCAGGCGCAAGACGAGCGCGTGCTGCAACTTCAGACGCGCTTGAACACGCTGATTGAGGAGCTGGTGGCCCAGGCGCAAGCCGAGGTGGTGCTGGGTGGCCCAGAGGGCCATGCGTCCGTGTCCGAGTATTTGAAAGCGGCGCACATCGATCCCATTTCCCTGAACCTGTCGGGCGCTGACGAGGTATCGCAAGGGGCATGACGCGGCAGGCGACCCAAGCCGCCGCCTTGTTGATGGCCGATTCTTCACACGAGTTGCAGCAACGGGCCCAGGCGCTCAATCCTGACTTGGCGGACCGCCTGGTGGCCTGGCAGCGCCAGGAAGGGCGGCATCATTTGCCCTGGCAAGGTGTGCGCGATCCTTACCGCGTCTGGCTGTCCGAGATCATGTTGCAGCAGACCCAGGTCAGCACCGTGCTGGTGTACTTTGACCGGTTCCTGGCGAGCTTTCCTGATGTGGCTTCGCTGGCCGCAGCCCCGCTGGACGACGTGCTGACCTTGTGGGCCGGGCTGGGTTACTACACACGTGCCCGCAACCTGCACAAGTGCGCACAGACCGTGATGAGCGAGCATGGTGGCCAGTTCCCCGCCACGGCTGAATTGTTGGAGACGTTGCCCGGCATTGGCCGGTCCACGGCGGCGGCCATCGCGTCTTTCTGCTTTGACGAGCGCGCCACCATCCTGGATGGCAATGTGAAGCGTGTGCTGACGCGGGTCATGGCCTGGGGGCAAGACCTGGCCATGTCGGCGAACGAAAAGGCGCTGTGGCAGGCGGCGGTTTTGGTCTTGCCGCGCCAGGGCCGCGACATGCCTTCGTACACGCAAGGGCTGATGGACCTGGGTGCTACCGTCTGCACTCAGCGCAAGCCCACTTGCCTGATGTGCCCCTGGGTTGACCTGTGCCAGGCGCGTGTGTTGGGCGCCCCCGAGACCTACCCGGTCAAGACGCGCAAGCTCAAGCGCAGCAAGCGGGAGAGCTGGTGCCTGTGGGTGGAGCAGGGCGGTGCGGTGTGGCTGGTGCAGCGCCCCGGCACCGGCGTGTGGGCCAGTTTGTGGACCTTGCCTTTGTTCGACAACGAGGCCGATCTGCTGGCCGCGGCAGCGGCGCTGGGTTTGCCCGCGCCCGAAGCGCAACCGGTGGTCAACCACGTGCTCACCCACCTGGATTGGCGTTTGCACCCGATGCGTTCGGTCAGCCCCACTGGTTTGAAAGAGGCCTTGTTTCCCCACGGCAGCGGCGCCGACACCGACATCGCGGGCCGCTGGGTGCCTTTGGCCGAGCTGGCTTCGATTGGCTTGCCGGCACCTTTTCGGCGCTTTCTGGAAGGCTGATCAGCCCAGCGTGACGATCACAGGCGCGTGGTCGCTGGGGCGTTCGTTCTTGCGTGGCAGCTTGTCGATCACGCAGGCGGTGACGTGCGGCTTCAGCGAGTCGCTGACCAGGATGTGGTCAATGCGCAGGCCTTGATTCTTGCGGAAGGCAAGGTTGCGGTAATCCCACCAGCTCCAGGGCTTGGGCGGCTGGTCGAACAACCTGAATGCGTCGTGCAGCCCCAACCCCACCAGCCTTTGAAAATGCTCGCGCTCTTGTGGTGTGCAGTGGATCTGGCCAGCCCACAGGACCGGGTCGTGCACGTCGGCGTCGGTGGGGGCGATGTTGAAGTCGCCCATCAGGACCAGGTTCGGGTGCGTGAGCAGCTCTTGCTTGAGGAACTGGTTCAGCGCTTCCAGCCAGCCCATCTTGTAGACGAACTTGTCGCTGTCGGGCGCCTGGCCGTTGGGGAAGTAGCCACCCACCACGCGGATCGACCCCAAGGTGGCGTGCGCCACGGTGCCCACGATGACGCGGGCCTGGTCGTCGTCGAAGCCGGGGATGTTCTTGAGCACGGTGCTGCTTTCCACCGTGTCTCGGGTCAGCAGAGCCACGCCGTTGTAGGTCTTCTGGCCGAAGCAGTGGGCCTGGTAGCCAGCCGCCGCCAGTTCCGCCAAGGGGAACTTGTCATCGGTCTGCTTGGTTTCCTGCAGCACGATGGCGTCCACCGGGTTGGCGGCCAGCCAGTCCAGCAATTGCGGCAGGCGCACGGTCAGGGAGTTGACGTTCCAGGTGGCGAGTTGCATGATTTCTATAGAACGTTGAATTTATTGATGTTTTTATCTTAATTTTGCTGATTTTTGCATCTAGCTACCCACTTAGCTACCCAAATAATCCGTGCTTCACGAGGTGCTCATCTGGTCTCAACGGGTGGCTGCATTATCTCGTCGGGAAGTGCTGGTCATCTAGATGTCGGCAGCGATTTCCCCTCGCGGTAATCGCCTCGGCGCAAACAGCTTATGCATTGGGCGGCGATGCTGGGTACCTTGCAAAGATCGCCATTTTCCCCTAAGATTGCATGAAATTTCAATGAGAAATCAATCGTGGAAAGCGTTTCTGCTCCATCGAAGATGCTGGTAAGTGGTGCCGCCGAACGGCTGGCTGCCTTATTGCGCCCCGGGCGCGTGTACCGGCGAGAGGATCTGGCAGAGATGAGCAATGCGGTAGACCGTCACGTGCGTGAGTTGGTCGCCGAGGGGCTTCTGAAGAAGTTGGCTCAGGGCATGTACTACGTGCCGAGGGTGTCCAGCTTCGGACCTGTACCGCCTGAGGATGCCGAGGTGATTGGCAGCTTTCTTCGTGACAGCGACTTTCTTGTTTTCTCGACTTCTGCATACAACGCTGTGGGCCTGGGTACAACGCAGCTATACAACCGAACCTTGGTCTATAACCATAAACGGCATGGCGTGTTCAAGTTCGGCAATCGGCAGTTCGATTTTCGGGTGAAGCCACGCTTCCCGAAAAAGCTCACTCCGGAGTTCTTGTTTGTCGATCTGCTCAACAACCTTGAGCTGTTGGCTGAAGATCGTGATGCGGTTCTGCGGCAAGCGCAGAGCAAGTTGCCATTGTTTAATCTCGACAAGCTCAAACGCGCGCTTTCCACATTTGGCTCTGTGGCCACCCGCAAACGCACCAAAGGTTGGCTGAGTGCCTGAATTTCTGCATGACCGCAAGGACTTCGGCGACCTGCTTGCCGTGGTCGCTGACGAACGAAGCCTTGATCCGACATTGGTCGGGAAGGACTACTGGATCATGCATTGCCTTTTGGGGCTGCGAACTCAGGGGTTCAACTTCGAACTCAAGGGCGGCACATCCTTGTCCAAGGGCTTCGGTGTCATCCACCGATTCTCGGAGGACATCGACATCCGGATCGAGCCTCCCAAAGAGCTGGAGGTCAAGACCGGCCGCCATCACAACAAGGTCGCTCATGTCGCGTCCCGTCGGGCTTTCTATGACTGGCTGGCCACTAAAATCAGAATCCCGGGCATTGTTCAAGTCGCGCGTGATGAAGATTTCGACGACGAGAAGATGCGCAGCGGTGGCATTCGCCTGTCCTATGCAGCGCGCACGGCCCCATTGGCAGGTGTCAAAGACGGGATCTTGCTGGAGCTCGGCTTTGATGACACCGCACCCAACAGACCGGTGACAATCTCGTCCTGGGCGTGGGATACAGCAAGCGCACGCGGCGTATTAGTGGCAGACAACCGAGCTGTTGACGTGCCGTGCTACGCGCCTACCCACACCTTTGTCGAGAAGCTTCAGACGATTTCGACCAAGTACCGAAAGCTGGGAGAGGCACAGGGCTTCACAAACTGAGGCGCCATGAGCCGCACGGTGTGCTCAAGCCGTAAGCTCCCCCACTAAGTAGACAAGCTGAAAATAGAGACTTCCGCATCTTCAAGGAAGAGCGATGAGGAAGTCGAGATTCACAGAGAGCCAGATCCTGGCGATCCTGAGCGAGGGCGAGACGGGCTTGGCCGTGGCGGAGGTTTGCCGCAAGCACGGCATCAGCGCGGCGACGTACTACCAATGGAAGAGCAAGTACGCGGGCATGTCGGCCAACGAGCTCAAGCGCGTCAAGGAGCTCGAAGCGGAGAACGCGAGGCTCAAGCGCATGTACGCCGATCTGGCGCTGGAGAACGCTGCGATCAAGGATGTGCTTTCGCGAAAATTGTGACGCCGATCGCCAGGCGAGCTGCGGTGCAGATCATGGTCGACGAACATCATCTGTCCTGTGTGCGCGCCTGCCAGGCCGTGGGGCTCCCGCGGTCGGCGCTGTACAAGCCCACGACGGATCGATCGGCCAAGGATGCGCCGGTCATTGAAGCGATCAACGTCATGTTGGAGAAGCGCCCGCGCTGGGGCTTTTGGAAGTGCTTTGATCGGCTGCGGCAAGACGGGCACGGCTGGAACCACAAGCGGGTGTACCGCGTGTACTGCGCGATGCGGCTGAACCTCAAGCGCAAGGTGCGGCGCCGCGTGCTGACGCGCGAGCGCCAGCCGCTGCTGGCCAGCTCGGAGCTCAACCGCGTCTGGGCACTGGACTTCATGCGCGACACGCTCTACGACGGCAGGCCGTTCAGGACGCTGAACGTGATCGACGAGGGCAACCGGGAGGCGCTGCGCATCGAATGCGGCACGTCGATCCCGTCGTCGCGCGTGGTTCGCGTGCTGGAGCAACTGGTGGAGATGTTCGGTCGGCCTGAGGCGATCCGCCTCGATAACGGTCCCGAACTGACCGCCGAGGTCTTCGTGTCAGTGGTCGCCCAATAATCCCCACCTGTGGCATTTGAATTTTCCCCACCCATCTCATGCAAGGAGCATCAGATGGAGCAGGAACAGCAATGCTTGAACGTCAGAGATGACGGAGTTGCCCAGCAGGGCCCGAGGGCCCTGCTGGGCTGCGCCGCTACCGTGTCAGGGGGTACCCGGGACACGGAGGGCGACGTGATTGGGCAAATGCAATGGCAGGCGATACGCGAGGCCAAGGCCGAGGGCAAGACCGTCTCGGCCATCGCAAGGGAGATGGGGCTAGACCGCAAAACGGTGCGCTCGGCCCTGCACAGCGAGCACTGGCGACCGTACAGCCGCTCGCCGCGTTCGTCCAAGCTCGATGAGCACATGGCCTGGCTCAGCGAGCGCGCCCCGCAGGTCAACTTCTCGGCGCGCATCCTTCACCAGGAATTGCGCCTGCATCGGGGCTTCGAGGGCAGCTACGAGGTGGTCAAGGTCGCCGTTCGGCCGCTGCGAGCCCACGCGGCTGCGGCTGCGCTCACCCAACGCCGCTTCGAGACCGAGCCAGGCGAGCAGGCCCAGGTTGATTGGGGGCAGGTCAAGGTGCACTTCGGGGAGCAGGTGGTGCGGGTGCACATCTTCGTCATGACGCTGGGCTACAGCCGACGCGGCTATGCCGAAGGCTTCTTGCACGAGCGCCTGGACAACTTGCTGGCGGCACACGAACATGCATTTGCCCACTTCGGCGGTCGCTGCGAGAACCTGCTGTTCGACCGCATGCGCACCGTGGTGCACCACGACCGCCAGGGCAGCCGGCTCAACACCACCTTCGAGGCCTTTGCCCAGCACTGGGGCTTCCGGATACGGCTGTGTCAGCCCTATCGCGCCAAGACCAAGGGCAAGGTCGAGTCCGGTGTGAAGTACGTCAAGCGCAACTTCGTGCCGGGCCGTAGCTTCCGTGATCTGGACGACTTCAATGAGCAGCTGCGCACCTGGCAGGCCGAGGTGGCCGACGTGCGCATCCATGGCACTACGCACCAGCGGCCCATCGACCGATTCCAGATGGAGTCGGCTCACCTGGCGCCCACGGCCAGCCAGCCCAGCTTCCGTGACGCCATGGTGCGCGAGCGCGTGGTGGCCGAAGACTGGCTGGTTAGCGTCGAGGGCAACCGTTACTCGGTGCCCTTCAAGCTGATCGGCAAGACCGTCCAAGTGGTACGCGAAGGCGCCCACTGGGTCATCCGCCACGGCGGGCAGGAGGTAGCGCGCCACGAGGTGCTGGCTGGCAAGGCGCAACTGTGCGTGCAGCCCGAGCACGGCCCGCGCGCCCAGCGCAGTGAGCAGGTGCCTACCCTGGCACCGCCTGCACCAAAGCCAGACAACCCGCCACATCCTGCCCTGGCGCAAGAAGTCGAGGTGCGTGACTTGTTGATCTATGAGCAGCTGGCAGCTGCACTGGAGGCCGCATGAACGCCACCGCCATGACCACACCGGCGCAGCTCGAACGCCTGGGCGAGCACCTGCGCAAGCTGCGGCTGCGCAAGAGCAGCGAGCGCCTCGAAGCCATGCTGCAACACGCGGCCGCCCAGGAGATGCCCTATGCCGACTTCCTGGAGCAGGTGCTGGGTGAAGAGGTGGCCGCCAAGCGCAGCCAGAACATCGCCATGCGCACCGCGATGGCCCGCTTCCCCTTCGTCAAGCCGCTGGAGACCTTCGACTTCGGCTACCAGCCCTCCATCGACAAGAAGCAGGTGGGCGCGCTGGCCACCTGCCACTTCATCGAGCATGGCGACAACGTGATCATCCTGGGGCCACCAGGCGTGGGCAAGACGCACTTGGCTGTCTCGCTCGGGCTCAAGGCCATCGAGGCGGGCTACCGGGTGTTGTTCACCTCGGCGGCCAACCTGATTGCGCAACTGACCAAGGCTCATGCCGAGGGCAAGCTCGACGACAAGCTCAAGGTGTTCACCACGCCTAGGCTGCTGGTCATCGACGAGATCGGCTACCTGCCCATCGACCGGCAAGGCGCCAATCTGTTCTTCCAGCTCATCAGCCGGCGCTACGAGCGCGGACCGATGGTCCTCACCAGCAACCAGAGCTTCGGCGCCTGGGGCGAGGTCTTCGGAGACCGGGTCATCGCGACCGCCATCCTCGACCGGCTGCTGCACCACGCCGTCACCCTCAACATTCGCGGCAACTCATACCGCCTCAAGGAAAAACTCAAGGCCGGACTCGTTCGTTCCGACGAGTCCGATCCTCAACCGGGTGGGGAAATTTAAACAACCATAGGTGGGGAAAACTGGAATACCGTTGACACTTCGTCGACTGGGCCGAGAAGAATGGTGTGAAGCTGCTGTTCATCCAGCCTGGCAAGCCCAACCAGAACGCGTTCATCGAGCGCTTCAACCGCAGCTTCCGCCAGGAGGTGCTCGACGCTTGGCTGTTCAACGCAGTCAGCGAGGTTCAGACCGCTGCCGACGACTGGCTGACCGACTACAACGAATACCGGCCGCACGACTCCCTGGGCAACGTGCCGCCGGCTGTGTTCAAACCCAGGGTGTTCAACCAGGAAGTCTCTACTTCTGGACTGTCTACTTGACAGGGGAGCTTACGAAGCTCCTGCAGCTTGCGAGCCCAGTGGTGAGCGCTGCCGCAAGCCTCCATGCCGATCAGGCACGGCGTCATGTTCGCGAAGAAGGCGGCAACCTGGTCTCGCCTTAACTGCTTGCGCAACACCGCCTTGCCGCGCTCGTTCGCTCCGTGGACCTGGAATACGTTCTTGGCCAGGTCGATGCCAATTGTCGTGTCTGCATGGTGGACGCTCCTTCCGTTTCAAGTGGCCGACACGCGCCACTCTGCCGTCATCGGGTGGGGGCGTCCATCCCATTGCTTACGAAGGATCTCTGGCGTCAGGGGAAAAACTTGGCCATCTTCAAGCGCAATAAGCCACTCCCGGTCTTGGCGCGCAGTCCGTTTGCCGAAGGGATATGGGTGGCTGCGGGATGGTCGACAGTCCCGGCGGGCGTTTGTGGGCGAGCCGGGCTGCTGCGTGAGCCTGTCGCGGAAAGTGGTGCCGTCTCAGACTGCCGTGCCGGCCGCAAACGAGTTGATCAGTTGGCGTTGTGCATGCAAGTGGTCTCCAGCGCTGTTCACGCGGTCCAGCAACAAGGCGCCTTCCAGCCCGGACATCATCACGGCGGCCAACCGGCTTGGGGGCAGGGGGTTAAGCAGTTCGCCCTTATGTTGCTTCAGGATCTGGGCCAACCAAGCTTCTGCCTGTTTGAAGAAGCCGCTCAAGAGGCTGCGGCAGTGCTCGTCGAGTGAGGACAACTCGGCGGCCAACATGCCGCACAGGCACAGCTTGTCGTCCTGAGCAGCTTCTTCAAATAGGTCAATAAAGGCTGACAGCTTGCGTTTTAAGGCTGTAGGCTTGTTGGCAATGGCTGTCAAGCGCTGCGCGAAGGCCTCGCTGTAGCTGGTGATCAGCACGGCGGTGAGGTCGTGCTTTTCCGGAAAGTAGTAGTGCACGCTAGACGACTTGACGCCCGTCTGTTCGGCGAGTTGGCGAAAACTCAGTTCGCGCAAGCCCGATCGCTGGACGATGGCCTGCGCCAGGGTTTGCAGTTCGGTACGTTTGTTAGCCATGGTACCGTTGTCTCAACCGTACATATTTTTGCGATATCGCTTAGCCAAGTGCTAGTCAAGCCGAAGGTGGGACTTGCACCAAGCTCAGGTGGCGCGTTTTGACCCAGACGGTGGTGCCTTGCGCCCCAGCGATGGCGGTGAGTCGCCCCCCTCGAGGGACGCGCAACCAAGACCAGGCTCGCAGTTCGTCTGCGCCCTCTGTGAAGCCGCCGGACAGCACCAGCAGTTCCGCGCCGTCAGGCATCACGGCGTCAAGCCGTGTGCCGGGTAGCCAGGTCTCCAGGCTCACAGTTTCGCGCTCGTCCTCGAACAAGGGCGTCACCGCCACGCCGGGGCGGGTGGCGTCGTCCACACGGCCGATCTTGTTGGTGTCGATCACCTCCGGGGTGCGGTCCGCCGGGTCGAACTGCCACAGCTTCACGAAGATCACGCAACCGGTCTCGGAGCCTGGCGTGTGTCGTGTGGTGGGCGGGTTGCGGATATAGCTGCCGGCAGGGTAGTCGCCGCGCTCGTCCTGGAAGACCCCGTCAAGCACCAGGAACTCTTCACCACCGTGGTGGGTGTGCGGGCTGAAATGGCTGCCGGGTGCGTAGCGCACGATGGAGGTTGCTCGGGCAACCTCACCGCCTATGCGGTCGAGCATTCTGCGCTGTACACCTGCCACAGGGGAGTCCACCCAGGGCAGGTCGGCGCCATGCAGTAGCACCCGTTGGTCGAACTGGGCGTTGATGAGGTCCATCGGTACTCCGTTTGGGTGGTCAGGTGAAGGCAGTTGAGACTGTTCGAATCAGCCACCCATGCTGGGGCGCTGGGCCATACGAGCGCGCCACGCCTTCAGATGAGGCAAGTCCGCAGGCAACTCGATCTTGGCGAAGTTAGCAAAATTCAGGCCCACGAACAAAGTGATATCGGCGACTGAGAAGTGCTGGCCGGCTGCAAAGGGCTGCGTTGCCAGCACGCTGTCGAAATAGCGCATGCCGGCGATGGCACGCTCACGCTGCTTCAAACCCCATTCTTTGTTCTGGTACAGCTCCAGCGCACCAAGGCCGGGTGTGGCATGGTGGAAGTAGGTACCCACGGCGTCCATCACGCCCTGTTCGGCGCGGCACTGCATCATGTGGATCACCGCGCGGTCCTTGGCGGTCGTGCCAGTCAGCGAAATGCCGTCGAATGCATGGTCGATGTACTCAGTAATGGCCGTGCATTCGCTGATGGTGGTGCCGTCGTCCAATTCCAGCACAGGCACGGTAGCGTTGGGATTCATCGCCATAAAGCCGGGCAGGCGGTGCTCGCCCTTCAAAACGTCGACATGCACAAATTGCACCTTGTCAGTGGCGCCTTTTTCGGCAAGGGCAATGCGCACACGGGCGGGGTTGGGAAAGCCTTCAAAGTCGTAGATTTTCATGATTTATGGGTTCATGGGTTCATGGGTTTGTGAATTCACGCAGGGTCGGTTATCAGATGCGTGCCATGGGTGAGAGCAGCGCCAGCACGTAGTGCTACGGCCACGAAGGTTGCCTGAGCCAGTTCTTGCTCGTTGGCACCAGCAGCAACTGCTGCCTTGCGATGAACCTCCAGACAGTAGCCGCACTGCGTGGTAAGTGCCACAGCGATTGCGATCAACTCTTTGTGTTTCTTTGAGATGGCGCCCTCTGCCAGTGCTGCCTTGTCCATTTCTTGGAAGCCTTTCATGGCTGCTGGAGCGCCAGCAGCAAGGCGAGGTATTTCTTCAGGTTGGAAAAGTCGAATGGAGTGTGTTTTGTGTTGTGGACAGGCTGCTAAGTTTATCTATCTATCAGAAGGTAGGCAATCTCCTTATTCTTCTAGGGGAATTAGTCTTGGTGACTTACCAGGGCACTTCTTGAAACCCCCTGGCGCCGCGCTAGCTGACGCGGCAAGATGCTGATCATGGTCACACCGCGCATCAAGCCATCGGTCTTCTTTCAAGACCCGCCCGACACCGACTTGTTTGTGCAGGCACATCGGCAAGCCAAGTTGGGCAGCTACGTTGCCAACCTGGCGGCGATGGATGGACTGATCGACTTCAGTGCAGTGGCCCAATCGGTTGAGACGGCGTGCCCACGTGCAGAGCGCAGCAAGGGCGGTCGACCGCCCTACGCCAGCGAGGTCATGGTGCGAATGGAGTTCCTGCAGGCGCTGTACAACCTCAGCGATGAGGAGTGCGAGCACCAGGTGCTCGACCGCATGAGCTTTCAGCGGTTTTGCCGCGTCGACGGCCAGCTCCACATTCCCGATGCGCGCACGCTGTGGAGCTTCAAGCAACGCCTGGCCAAGGGCGGTCTGGGTGGACGGGTCATCTTCGCTGCGGTGAGCCAGCAGTTGCAGCAGCAGGACTACCTCCCGCGTGGCGGGCAGATTGTGGATGCCGGTATCGTGCAAGCGCCCATCACGCAGGCCCTCAGCGAAGAGCGCCAGGCGCTCAACGAAGGCCAGGCACCTGAGGGTTGGAGCACGAAGCGGTTGCAGCACACCGACCGAGATGCGCGCTGGACCAAGAAGCATGGCAAGAGCTTTTATGGCTACAAGGTGCACAGCAACGTGGACGCACGCTGGAAGCTGATTCGCCGCATCGTGGTGACGCCAGCCAATGTGGACGATGGTCAATCGCTGGGGGAGGTGCTAGACGCGGGCAACACCCGAGGACGCGTGTTGGCAGACCGGGGTTATGACGCGCAGGCCAACCGTGAATTGCTGGCCCGACACCAGTTGGGCGACGGTATCGCCCGGCGAGCCAAGCCAGGCCAGAAAGCCCGACAGCGGCTGGGCGCGCGCAACCGCAGCATCAACAAGACAAGGTCCCGCGTCGAACATGTGTTTGCCGGGCTGGAGCAGCTGGGTGGCAAAGTGGTTCGGGCCATGACGCTGGCCAGAAACGAGCTGGCGATCACGCTCAAGTGCGTGGCCTACAACGCCAAAACATTGGTGTGGTTGGTGGCGCAAGGCGCGCCGACATGAGGGGCAAGGTGCGCGCGCATGGTGCCCAGGCGGGCGTTTTGCAGCGTGCCAGGGTCAGCCTGCGCTGCGGCGGGCGGCCAGCGGGTACCGCAATGAGGCCGCCGGGCCGAACAATCTCAAGGCCTGGGGCAAATGGGCCTCCTGCGCTTTGGGAAATTGGGTTACGCGAAGTGCCCACCAGTAACCTGCCGCAGCAGACTCTGTGACCTGCTTGACCGCTTCAAGATTGAATTTTGGGGTGTAACGTAGTTTGCTCATGACACCTCCTATTGGCCTTCAATGTGAGAGTCATAGGTGTTAGCTGGGCAGGGGCGATCCAGTGAAATGGATCTGGGGCCTGTCCAGAAAGGCTCGTATGATCGGTTTGGTGAAGGCCTCGGGTACAGTTAGGTGAACGGGTTCTGGTGCAGGCTTGACTCAAGCAAGTTCTGAGGTCACCAGCCTGACCTGAAACGTTTTTGGGTAATGGGATGGGCCAATGGTTACGGCAACGCAAATTGCGACGGAGCGATATGAGCCCAAGTTCATTCATCATTCTTTAAGAAGGGTAAGTCGATAGTGACATTACACACAGCAGATATGGCACAGGCCCCCGACATTCCCCATCGGTCCGGCCGCCATTGCGGGAGTTCGGCCATCCGGGACTTGCTTGAGTTCCATGGCACGACGCTGACCGAGGCCATGTGTTTTGGGCTGGGCTCGGGGCTGGGCATCACATACCTGACGCTGCCTGATGCCCCGGTACCTTTTCTGGTCCATGTGCGCTCGCTGGGATATGAGGAGCGGGTATTCCAGGCGCTGGACGTACCGTTCGCCTGGACAAGTTACAGCTCCGTCGAGGAGGGCGCGCAGGCGCTGGATGGCTTGCTCGACCAGGGGCGCCCAGCCCTGCTCCTGACCGATATTTTTCACTTGCCGTACTTTGCCAGTCGGACGCATTTTCCCGGCCACGCCATCGTTGCCTGGCAGCGCCAACCGGCGGACGGCTGCATTCTGGTGACCGATACCGAGCGCCCCGCGCCCATCCCGGTGGCACGTTCCGATCTGGCCCGTGCCCGCTTCGCGGAACTGCCTCCTTTTTTTCATGCTGGCAACTTGTTCGCGCCTCCCGCCATTCATGCGCGGCTTTCGGTCGAGCGGGTGGCTGAAGCCATACGCCACAACGCACGTTTACTGCTGGAGGGCGGACCTTGTGCCGGCGTAGCCGCGCTAGATACATGGCTGGCCGATCTTGGTTGCTGGGAACGCGAGGGCGACTGGCGCTGGACGACGCGTTTTGCTTATCAAATCATCGAACGGCGCGGCACGGGCGGCGGCGGTTTTCGCAAGATGTACGCAGAATTTCTGAACGAAGCCGCATCGGCTGATCCACGCATCAGCGATCTGCAACTGCCGCAGCTTATGACAGACTGTGCCGCATGCTGGACATCGCTGGCGCTGGCGCTGAAAGCAGGCTCCGAGAGTGAATGCTTCCCTACGAAATTGCTCGCAGATGCCCTGCAAGCCGTACGGGCGGCGGAGCGTCGCTATATCGACGCTGCTCTGATCTATTGAGTGAACACATTTACAGTGCAAATTGAGGAGCAGGCATGTCGCATATGAAGCCGCAACTGGACCAAGCTGCCATGGCAAAAGCTTTTTTCGGCAGTCAGCATCCACTGTTCAACGCCCTCGGCGTCGACGTGGTGGCGGTGGCCAACGCCAAGGCGGAGATGGTGATGCCGTTTTCTGAGGCTCTGGCCGACGGCCTTGGAGCGTTGCATCGGGGCACACTCGTGACCCTGCTTGACACGACGTGTGGACTGGCGATTTTCTCCGCGCTACGCTCGCTCAGGCCTATCGCCACCATTGACCTGCGCGTCGATTACCTTCGTGCCATTCCGGCGGGCAGCGGCCTGCGCGCGGTGGTCGAATGCATCGGCTGGACAGACAGCGTGGCCTTTGTCTCCGGCCGGGCTTATGCGGCGGGTGACGAGATGCCGCTTGCCACGGTGACGGGATCCTTTGCCATCGATACGTTAGGACCGGCTTTCGATACGACGGACAGGAGTGCGGCATGACGAGGGTGGTTAAATCAATGACAGATTGTGCAGAGGCAGCAATGGTCCTCGTGCCGGCGGTGCCCTTCCATCGGTTTCTGGGTATGCGGGAGGAGGTCGTTGAGGGCGAGACACGCTACCTCATGGACTTTTGCGAAAATCATGTCGGCAATCCCCTGATCCGGACCTTCCATGGTGGTGTACTTGCCAGCTTTGGAGAAGTGGTCGCGGCTACCCATCTTGCACGATCCCTGGCGCGGGTCGAGTTACCTGCTTGCTCGACGCTTACCTTCGATTACTTGCGACCGGCTTTCGCCGGCACGATTTGCGCGGTGCCCCACATTGTGCGGGCGGGACGACGTATCACAACGGTCTCGGTGCAGTTGCGCCTGGACAATAAGCTGGCGTGCATTGGGCGCTTCCTGTTTCCCGTGGGGACTGCAGACTTGGGAGGCAGCGCGTGACCCACGGTCGAGACATGACTGGTTTACGAATCAAAACTGACGCTTGAATCGCCACACGCCCAACCCGAAGATCGCCATGCCAAGCAGCAGCGCCAAACCCACAGGATGTCCCATCCCGCGCCCTGAAGCAGGATGCCGTAGCCCATCTCGACGAAGTAATAAAGTGGAGAGATAGACATGGCTTCGCGCAGCCCGATGGCATGGCTTCGGGTGGGGATCAGGTACCGGAAGGGAAGGTCATCGGCACCAGCACGAGGATGGCGAGCAGCGCAGCCTGGGCGAGATTGGGTGCGATGGTGGCGATGTAGAGACCCAGTTCGCGGCGGTGGATGTGTAGAGCGCTGTGCTGCCCGACCCGATGGCCACGTCCTACCGGGACCCGAAGAAGCCCCTGTGGCTGCTGCCAGCCCTGATCCCCGCCATCGTGGCCACGGGCCCGGTGGCCCAGCTGATGGGCCAGGACCACGCCGCCTGGTACGTCCTGCCCTTTTTGGTGCTGTTCGTGCTGGTGCCCATCCTGGACTGGCTGATCGGCGACGACACCAGCAACCCGCCTGAAGCCGCCGTGCCCGACCTCGAGCGCCGCGCCTTCTACCGCTGGATGATCTACCTGGCCATCCCCGTGGGCTGGGCCACCACGCTGTTCAACGTGTGGTTCCTGAGCACGCACGCGGTGCCCTGGTATGGCGTGGTCACCACCGTCATCATCAACGGCTTCATGCTGGGCCTGGTGATGAACATGAGCCACGAGCTGGGCCACAAGAAGGAATGGCTGCCCCGCAAGGCCGCGCTGTTCAACCTCTCGCTGGGCGCCTACACGCACTTTTGCATCGAGCACAACCGCGGCCACCACCGCCACGTGGCCACGCCGGAAGACCCGGCTTCGTCCAAGATGGGCGAGACGATCTACCGCTTCATGTTCCGCGAGATGCCCGGCGCCTACTTCCGCGGCTGGGACCTGGAGGTCGAGCGCCTGGAGCGCCAGGGCAAGTCGGCCTGGAGCCTGGACAACGAGATCGTGCAGGGCTGGATCGGCACCGCCATCGTCTGGGGCGGCATGACCGCCTGGCTGGGCACGCAGGCCCTGGTGCTGCTGATGGTGCTGGCCTTCCTGGGCGCCTTCATGCTGACCTCGGCCAACTACATCGAGCACTACGGCCTGCTGCGCCAGAAGAAGCCCGATGGCCGCTACGAACACTGCCAGCCGCACCACTCGTGGAACAGCAACCACGTGCTGTCCAACATCCTGACCTTCCAGCTGCAGCGCCACTCCGACCACCACGCCAACCCGACGCGCAGCTACCAGTCGCTGCGCAGCTTCCACGACATTCCGACCTTCCTGCCGCTGGGCTACACGGGCATGTTCCTGGTCGCTTACGTGCCGCCGCTGTGGTTTGCCGTGATGGACAAGCGAGTGGTTAAAGCCACCGGTGGCGATGCCTCGCGCATCAACTTTTTGCCGGCGCAACGCAAGCGCTTGGTCCAGACCTATGAGATGCAGGACACGGCCTCAGCGGCCTGAAATATAAGCTCCCAACACTGATCGCGAGTGGCTGAGAAGGTCTGTCGCCTTCAGGATCGAGAACGTGCGCACCACCTTCTCCTCGGTTGGCACGCCCGTGTCATCCATCAGAAGGCATGGCGCCGCCTGGAATAGCGGCTCCACCATCAGGCGAAGGGGCAGGCGCGCGCGACGAGCCGCGCTGAGCCCGTCGGCAACGTCCGCGGCGTCGGGCCGAACATGTCGGCATGCTGCCATGCTCGCCTTGCGGGCGAATAGCGGAGCCAGCGACCTCTCTACCTCTGCCCACGGCACACGTAGTACCAGCATTGCCAGCGGGTCGCGCAAGCCGATCATGGCATCCACCGGGGAAAAACCCAGAGTTTTGGCCATCCCTGTTGCCAGGCTCTGCCCATATTCACGGGCGTGGCGGTGAATTTGCAAGACCGACACAGGGCGACGCTGAGCATGCGCCTGGAGGATTTTGCCCAAGCCCTACACGATCGCACACGAGGTCGGCCACCGATGTGCAAAACCTCGAAGGTACCTCTTTCAAGCTGGTACCCGATGCACGGGTGCGTCTGTCAGGCGCAATGGAAAGCCATGAGCGTACGCCTTGAGCGGCAGGGCGGTTACTATGCTGGCACCGGGCGGCGCACGACACGCAGCAATTCAAGCAGGGGATGGAAAACAGCGACTTGAAGAAGCCATGAATGCAGGTCTAGCATCAATCATAGGTCTGCCAGCGTAGCCCTATGTTTACAACGCATGGCTCAAGCAGAAGCCTTGAGCCCCCAGCCAGCCCGCTTGTTGGCGGCCTCAGACAGCTTCAACTCTTCGGGGCTGGCGTACTTCAGATCCCACTCCTTGACCTTGGGGTCCATCAGTTTGAACCACAGAGGCGGAACCATGGCCACCAGGATGGTGGTCAGGTAGCCACCGATCATCATGGGCGCTTCAGGGAAGGGCTTGAGGTCTTGATAAGGCACTTCGCCTTGGGCATGGTGATGCGAGTGGCGGGTCAGGTTGAACATCGACCATGAACTGATGCGCTTGTTGGTGTTCCAAGAGTGACGAGGCTGAACCGGGAGCTTGGGGTCGCGAACCATGCCGTAGTGTTCCATGTAGTTAACGATCTCCAGCAGCGATTTGCCCCACAGCGCACTGGCAATGAAGAAGCCAGCCACAGGCCAGCCGCCCATGGCATATGCCACCGCTACCAACAGCAAACTCATCAGGTGACCACGGATCACGCCGTTACGCAAGGAGATGGCGCCGTGGCCATCGCGCTTGAGGCGCTTTTTCTCGATGTTCCACGCGCTGATGTTGCCCTTGATGGTCGAGGCAAGGACGTGGAAGTACACATTGCGGCCGCGAGGTGCGGTGGCTGGGTCTTCAGTGGTGGACACATAACGGTGATGGCCGTAGACGTGCTCGATCGAGAAAATGGTGTCAAAGCTGAAAGCCAACAACCAGCGACCGACAAACATCGAGATCGGATCCCAGGTGCGGTGAGTCAGTTCGTGGGCGGTGATGGTGCCAACCATGCCGATCATCAGGCCGGAGAGCAGGATGGTCGAGATGTGGTGGCCCCAGAAGGTGCTTTCGCGGGCTGCCAGGGCATCGAAGCCCGTGAGCTGCTGCACCCAGGCGCCATAGCCCAGCACGTCGCCGGAGCTCACACTCCAAAGCGATGCGAAGATGATCATTAACAGCAAGGGCAAAGCCATCCACAGCTGCGCAGTCAAGATGCCGGGATACTTGAAGGTGGGTGTGGTGGTGTCGTCGCCACAGACAGCGTCGCCCACCATGTAGAAAACCAAGATGGTGATCAGACCGTAGGTGGTGTAAGCGCCACCTAGGGTGACCATCGTCAGAGCCAGCAGGCCGATGATATGGAATAGGAAATACTTGAGGTAGTGCAGAATGTTCATCATCACTGTGCTCCTGTAGAGTCGTGCAAGGTCGTGAAACGGTCGGCGCGGATTTGTTCTTTGGCGATGCCGCGGTCGCGCAATACTGCGCTGACGGCATCGACCATGACGGGTGGGCCGCACAGGTAGGCATGGGCACCGTTGGGCAGGTGCTCGGCCAGGGCGCTGTCAACGTTGCCGAGCGCACCTGCCCAACTGCTGCCATCGGGTTCGGCCGACAGCACGGGCACAAAGCGGAAGGCCGCAGGCCATTGGGTGCGAAGGGCTTCCAGCGTGTCTTGAGCGTACAAGTCAGCTTGCTGGCGGGCACCAAACAAGATGGTGACGGGGCGTTTGACGCCTTGGGCCAGAGCGTCTTCCAAGATGGCCAGAACGGGGGCCAGGCCGCTGCCGCCGGCCACCATCAGTAAGGGGGCGTCAGAGGGGCGCAGCCAGAAATCGCCCATGGGGCCCTTCACACTGGCGCGCTGTCCAACCAGATCATGTTTATGCACATGGCTGGAGAACACGCCATTGGGCACCTTGCGTACCAGGAAACTGACCTGGGAATTGGGCTGCGAGGCGGTGGCAAACGAGTAGCTGCGATCAACCCCGGGCAGGCTGTCAACCGACAATTGTGCGTACTGGCCAGCTTTGTAAGGCAGTGAGTCGTCCAGTTGGATGCGCAGGCTGACGATGTCGTGGGTGAGTGCGGTGCAGGCCACCACCCGGCCACTTACGGTGCGGCGGGCTTGCTGGGCGGCCATGTGTACTTCGATGGTGACATTGGTTTGTGGCACCGACTGGCAGGCCAGGATCATGCCGGCGTCCAAATCTTCGTCCGACAAGATGTAGGCGGTCTGAGTCAGCTCCTTGACCTTGCCGTCGACCAGCTTGCATTTACAGGCTGCGCAGCCACCCACGCGGCAGCTGTTCGGGAAATCAATGCCTTCGCGCAACGCTGCCTGGAGCAAGGTCTCCTTGGGATTGACCATGATGGGCACCCCATTGATGCTGGCCTGGTTGGGGCCGGACTTCTTGAAAAACGAAAACATTGGCGTACTGTTAGTTTGATGGCGCTAAGTATTTGTATCCTATGAATCCTGGGGTAGATCAAGGGTAGGTTGTCTTGACACAAAAAGGTCATTTATTGACAATTGGCGCTTTTCAAAAAATCAAACCGTGCACAACGCAGCACTGCCCCTCCACTACGTGCGCCTTATCGCCGACATGCTGTCTGGCATGGGGGTGAATGTGCCCGAGGTGCTTGCGGCAGCCGATCTGCAAATGGCGGACTTGGCCGACGGCCACCGGGGCTTGGGCTTCGTGCCCTTTCTGAAGTTGATGCATGCGGCCTTGGGCGCCGCAAAGGAGCCCGCTCTTGGCCTGCTCGTGGGGGAGCGCCTGCGCATCAACACTCACGGCAGGCTGGGTTACGCGGCCTTGAGCAGCAGCACCTTGCGTCAGGTTGTGTCGCTGCTGGAGAGCTTCTTGCCGCTGCGTACCACACTGGTGACGGTCACGCAGCGGGTTCAGGGTGACGAGGTATGGGTGGGCTTTCCTGTGGCCCGCCCACTCGACGGGCTGGATCTCGTGGTCAGCGAAGCCATCTTGTTGACCATCAAGAACCTGATTGACCAGATCACCTTGGGCACTTGTCAGGTGCGACGTGTGTGCTTCAAACAGGTCGAGCCTGCGTATGCAGATCTGGCCCGGGACATGTTTGGTTGCGAGGTGCGTTACAGCCAAGACTGGTGCGGTCTGGTGTTGCCGGATGCAGCCATGGACTTGCCGCTGAGCTCGGCTGACCCGGCCAGCTTCGATGATGCTGCACGCCTGTGCCGTGAAGAGTTGGACAAGCGCGATGTGAACGCGGCCTTGAGCATCCAGGTGCGCCGTAACCTGCTGACGCGCCAACATGGCTTTCCTTCCCTTCAGGTGGTGGCCCGCCAGTTCCATCTCACCCCGCGCACCCTACACCGCCGCCTGGTGGCTGAAGGCACATCCTTTCAGCAGATCTTGGATGAGGTGCGCGAGCATCTGGCTATGCAATACCTGCAAGCAGGCAAGCTGAGCGTGCAGGAGATCGCTTACACGCTGGGCTACAACGATCCGGCCAATTTCCGGCGGGCCTTCAAACGCTGGACGGGCCGAGCGCCGTCGACCCTATTGATCCGGCCCTGTAAAAATTGAGTTTCTTGCCACGTCTCCACAGGGGGCCGTGTTTCGACTCCAACGTTCCGGATCACTAGAGTCTCTGCGAACATCACGCTAGGCTCGCTGACTACTTGAGAGCCCTATTCCATGATCACTGACTCTATTTCGTTGAATCACCTGCTGGTCTGAGTATGCCGAGCAGAGCCGGGCCAGGCTCACGCCGGAGTGAGTTCTTGTTTGTCGATCTGCTCAACAACCTGGAGCAGTTGGCTGAGGATCGTGATGCAGTTTTGCGGCAAGCACAGAGCAAGCTGCCATCGTTTGACCCCGACAAGCTCAAACGCGAGCTCTCGACGTTCGGCTCTGTGGCCACCCGCGAGCGCACCAGAGGTTGGTTGAGTGCCTGAGTCTCTGCATGACCACAAGGACTTCGGTGACCTGCCTACAGTGGTCGCTGACGAGCGCAGCCTTGATCCGACGTTGGTCGAGAAGGACTACTGGATCATGCATTGCCTTTTGGGGCTGCGAACCTAGGGGTTTAGCTTCGAACTCAAGGGCGGTACTTCTTTGTCCAAGGGCTTCACCAGCGCCTGCCACGTTTTTGGGTGATGGGCCGTCGCAAAGCAGTCGGTCGCGAACGACCGCAATTACTTCCCAAAATAGGACTGGACTGAGTAGCCGATTTGAAATGGAATAGTTGGTGTTGTTGACGGATATACGCAGGAGTCGAAAGGGTTGCAGCAATGCCTAAGCGGCTATAGGTTGGTAAGTACGAGGTGCTCAAATGCGAAAACCAATCTTCTTCAGCCTCATTGCTTTAGGGATGGTCTGAACAACTCGTTTGGGAAGCGCTTGACGACGTGAAGACATCAGCATGTTCTCTGGCGGCATCGATGTCGAGTCGAACCGGACGCCAAACCTGCCTCAAACAGCCTGCAGACCTTGCAAGAACCTCTGTGCCCTGTTTTTTGGACGCACTCATGCTGCGCCAGCCATCAGTTTGCCCCTCACCATCCATAGGTTGCCGAGCATGAACAGGGTCTTGAGTTGTGCGGTGTTCTTCTCCAGCCCACGGTAGCGAACCTTCACATGGCCGAACTGCTTCTTGATGACCCGAAACGGGTGCTCGACCTTGGCGCGGATGCTCGCCTTGACGCGCTCAATCTTGTCGGTGATGGCTTGCGCCGGGTCACTCAAATCCAGGGCCTTGCGCTTGCCCGGCCGCATGGCCACATGCCAGCTCACATCCCCCTTGGCCTCTGGGCGTTTGTGTGCGCCCTGGTAGCCCGCGTCAGCAAAGGCATCGACTTCTTCGCCGTGCAGCAGCTTGTGCGCCTGGGTCACATCGTTGACGTTGGCCGCCGTGCCTTGCACGCTGTGCACCAGGCCAGAGTCGGCATCCACGCCAATGTGCGCCTTCATGCCGAAGTACCACTGGTTGCCCTTCTTGGTTTGATGCATCTCGGGATCACGCTTGCCTTCGATATTCTTGGTCGAGCTCGGCGCCGAGATCAGCGTGGCATCCACCGCCGTGCCCGACTTCAGCAGCAGCCCCTTGTAGGCCAGCAAGTCATTGACGACGCGCAGCATGTCAGTAGACAGGTCGTGCTTCTCCAGCAGATGCCGGAATCGCAGGATCGTGCTCTCGTCGGGCAAACGATCGAGCACGCCATCGAGCTTGGCAAATTCGTACACCGGCATGTCATGCAGCGCTTCTTCCATCGCCGGATCGCTCAGGCCAAACCATTGCTGCAGGTAATGGATGCGCAGCATGGTCTCGATGGCAAAGGGAGGGCGGCCCGTCTTGGACTTGGGCCAGTGTGGATCGACCACACCGACCAGTACATCCCACGGCACCACCTTGTTCATCTGTTCCAAGAACTCACGCTTGCGCGTCTTCTTGGTCGACAGGTTCAATCCTAAGCTGACTTGCTTCATTTCTGTTTGCCACGCATCATCTCGACGCCAACATCATGCAAGACCCGCGCCCTGCGGCTGGGTTTTGCAGACCTTCCTTAGGTGGTCTGGTGGGCTTGTTCTCAGCCGCATTGGACGGGTGGGGCACACGAGTGGTGATGATCGGCATTGGGATGCTTTTTGGCACGGCCATCGGCGGGGCGCTGACTAGCATTGGCGGCAGAGCGCGAACTTCGAAGCGGGATGTCGATCCGATCCACGGGATGGGGGTAACGTCAGAGGATTTGGCCGCGAACTACTGGCGTGACAAAGGGCATCCGCCTTTCATGAAGCCACCTGAAAGCGACTTGAATCCGAACATGAGCGGCACGCACGATGACCCAGTCTGATTATTTTTTCAGAAGGTCTTTCACGATGCCCGTCGCGTTGTCCACCGCCGCTCCGGCGTCCTCAATAACCTGCTTGCCAGACTGCTTAAGCAATGACTTCTTCGATGCCAGCGCCCCATCATTGGTCTCGACGATCTCCGCTTTTGCATCGAAACCGGTTTGATCTGCCTTTGAACTTGCGCGTATCTCGGCACCTCGGGTCTGAACCTCTTGTCTTGCCGGTGATGGCTCAGGGGCGGGGGCTGGTTGGCCTGCACGCGCAGACTTGCCGAAGCGAGACACCTGTCGATCATTGCTTCGATGGCGATCATCGAGCGCCGGATTCAAGGCTGTGTCGGCCTTTTCTTGTCGGTGTTGAACTTGAACGTCTTCAAACGAAGATGGCAATGCCGTGCCATCGGAGAACACCCGATTGGGCTTGAGTGACTGCCTGGCCAGTTCTGAGGCCATCAAGGCCTGAGCCGCTTTGCTGTCGCTCCCGTATTGCTCTGCATAGCGAGTGAACATCTCCAGGTTGTGCGGATCCTGCGCAATGTCGATGGAGATGGTTTCGCCCTTTTCATACGCGGAAGTTAGGCGCTCTGACAGAGCGGTGCGTTCAGCAAGGCTTGCCTCCGCACGTTCAGATCGCGTGGCCGTGTTCGTCAGCCTGGACGCCATGTCACGGGCCTCTCGGGAGTCGCTGCTGATGGTGTTGATGAAGCTCGAATCTCGGGAGACTCGGTCACCGAATTGCTTGAAGTCGGCTATTTGCTCGCTGGTCAAACTGCTCAGCACCTTGCGTTCATCGGCGGATAGGCCCGACAGGTAGCTCTTGTCAGCGCTGGCATTGGCTTTTGCGCCAGCGAAGCGCCCGTCAACGCCCACATGTCCAGACGCACCAAATGCGATGCGCGCTACCTGAGACTGTGAAAGCCCTGTGCTGTCGGCGATGCCCTTGGAGATCTGGTCCAGGCGATTGAGTGTTTCTCCAAATTGCTCGAAGCTGCTGGACGTGGATCCGCTGCTGCTGCGGCCAGAGCGCAGGCTGCTCAGTCCTCGCGTGAATGCTTCGGAGAGGGCTGCGGATCGATCCGAACTGGCAGCCAAGGCTTCGCTGCGTGCCGCAGTGACCTGCCGACTCGCGTCGGACACATCCTGTTCAGACACCCGCATGGATACCACCCGCGAAGCAAACCCCTGGTTGCGCAGCAGGCTGACGGCAGTTCGCCCGGTCAGGCTGTTCGACGAGAAGGTGTTGCCACTGAGGTCATTTTGCCAACTGCTCATGAACGCCGAGGTTCGGTTCGGTGCCAGTTGCGCCTGGTCCATGGTGACGTTGCCCATGTTCATGTTGCCGGTGGCAGCAGACGCTGTGCTGACAGTCAGCATGCTTTGTAGGCCGGCCAAACCACCCACCAGGGCGGTCCCGACACCCTCCATCTTCTTCAAAGCTGCCCAGGCAATGACAGGAATGCTGATCGCAAGGTAGCCAACAACAGCCTCACCCGAGATGGCGCCCGAATAGATCGTCGAGGCGGTTCGCAAAGACAGGGCCTTGGTGCCCGAGCCGATGTCTGAAGCCGCAGCCAGATCGTAGGCCGCGTAGATGGACGCCATGTAGTTCAACACCGCGTAGAGCGGGGGCCACAGTTGGATCCAGATCAGGATGGCGGCGTAGCCTTTGAAGGCCAGCATCGTGTCGCGCCCGCTGGTCAGCAGCAAGAGCAGCACCATCAAGGGGAACATTGCGTAGGTGAGCGCCTCAATGACGTTGCGGAACACGGGCAGGGCTTGCTCGGCCACCTTGCCGTTGTTGATCCACGCGGCGTTCTGCTGAGCGACGGCTTGTGCCCGGCCAACGGCCAGCACCATGGCCGCTGGATCATTGACCTTCTGCCCAACGATGGTGCTGGTGTCGTTGATTGCATTGAGCATGGCACTTTGGCGGATCAGGTCGGCAGCGGTGGTGGCCGCATCGGCGATGTTGTTCTTGATGTACGCCTGCTGAATCTGGTTGGCGATGACGGCTGCGGCAGCAGCACCAGGCAGGGTGGGGTTCAACTGGAAGGCCAGACGGCCCTGAATCTGGTTGATCTGCGCTGGCAGTCGGCCATTGAGGTTTGTGTAGATGTTCGGGCAGGTGTCCACATCGACGCCCGCAGCGCTGGTGACCGTGCTGAAGCGTGCAGGATTGGGCGTGGCCATGAGGGGCCAGACATCTGCGGATGTCGAAAAAGCGACAGGGCCAATCGTGCCGTCGATCAGGTCATACATCGTGCAGTTGTGGATGAAGTTGATCAGGTCGGTGCGGAAGTTGGGATCCTGGAACGTCACCTTGCTGGTGCTCCTGATCAGTCGGTTTCCAAACATCAGGCCGTTCTTCTCGTAGGTGAGTTCGCTGGGCAAGGCGCCTGGGCCGGAAATGGTCTGGAAGGCGGTTTCGAACAGGCCTGTCAGGGTGTGGCCAATGGTGCTGGTGATGCTGCCGAGCATGACCATGCCGAAGGGCACGTTGGCCACGACCTTGACCGGGGCTCCACCTGTCTTGTCCACGATGCCCACGGTGGCCCTGGGCAGTATCAGGATGGAGAACACCAGCAGCACTGTGCCCAGCCACTTCCAGCCTTGCAGCTTCTCAGGGGCAAAGGCGTAGGCGATCAGGGCGGCCACGAAGCCGCAGAACGCCACGGCGGCAACGGCCGACATGTAGTCGCCCGAGGCGTGGATGGCCGCTGCAGCGTTGAAGACGCCGAACAGACTGTCCGCGTTCTGGTAGGCGTAGATCTCCCACATGGCACCCCCTGTGGTCGGTGAAGGTCAACGAGCCATGTAAGCAGCCTGCTGCCCGAGCATGTCCATCACGTGCTGCGGCATGCTGGATCGCAATTGCCGCTCCAACTGTTCCAGGTGGCTGGAGACAGCCCGGTAAGAACCGACCTTCTGATACAGGAGGTTCTTCTCCTGAGAGAGTTGCTGCAGCATGACCAGGGCGCGTTGACGAATCTGGACCGCCTGTTCGCGCTGTGTCTTTTGCAGTTGATAGTCCTTGTCGAGCGCAGCCAAGCCGACGCGCAGATTGCGCTCCAGGAACACGTAGGCATAGTCCGCTGCGATCACGTCGCGGTATTGGGCGATGAGGCTGTCTGCCAGGCCCGATCCTGGGATGGTCGCGCCCACCGACAGCATTTTGTAGACCGGCTCGGTGGTCTGGTTGACGAAACCGACTTCTGCCGAGTTGTTGGGAATGGCGGTCCGGGTGGCGATTTTTTCCGCGATGGAGCGCATCAGTGCCTCGACTTTGGCGGTGAATGGCGTGTGTGTGTAGGTGGTGTTGAGGGTCACGGCATCACAGTTCACGTAGTCATTGCACTTGAGCAGGTGCTGGGTGACGTTCACGCCAGCGCCAGCACTTTGCCCATAGAGCAACTGGCTGATCGAGGTGAGTGTGGCGGCGATGGGTTCCGGGTCGCGGGCGGCTTCTTCCGGGTGGTAGATGACGGTGCCCACCATGCTGATGATCAGTTCACGCTCCTGATCGTCCAGGGAGACCCCGGTGTACTTCAGGGCCTTCCAGGTCAGGTTGCCCACGAAGGGCGCCTTGTTGCGCACGTTGGCATCGCCTGAGGTGCGGGCCGAAGCGAGGATGCTGGGCCGGTCGGAAGCGCAACGCCTGCGTGCCGCGTCACGGTCGCTTTCCATGCCCATCTCGATGGCGAGGTCGGCGCAGGTCTCCTGCGAGCTGTACCCCGTGGCCTCGGCCGCCGTGCTGACGATGGCTTTGGCTGTTTCGCAGGAGTTGATGCGGGCGTTGTTGATCCAGGTCTCCAGACCCTTGGCCCATTTGCTCAAGCCACCCAGGAGTGGTGAGACGGCTTCCAGTGCAAGTTGAAAGGCGATGCCCGGTAGGGCAGCGGTGATGTTCTTGAGCATGTTCTTGAACTCGGTGGCCGAGATGTGCGAGAACGATCCGCCGAACACATCGATGCCACCGCAGCCCGCCTTGGCGCTGGGGAACTGAATGGCGGCGAGTTGGTACACCTTGTTGGGGGAGCGCATGAACAGACTGCCGCCGGTGTAGGTGTTCATGGTCTGACCACGGAAGGCGCCAGGTGCGGTGTAGTTGCCAATGGCCCCCAGGTTGTTGAACATGCTGTTCACTTCGGCATTGAGGTCCCCGGCGTGCAGAGGCAGCGGCGATGCGATGACCAGCACGGCCATCAGGGTGGCGACTAGTCGTCTCCAGAGCGGTGCCGTCGGCGTGGGTGTCTGAATCATGATCTTCTCCTATTGAAGAACGACTTGCCTGTTCACGCTGGGCAGCATGGCCTGGGCAGCCGGTGTGCTCACCGTGGTGATGCGCTCCAGCAATTCGGATTCAGACAGCACACCAAAGCCGATGGGTGTGATCTGCCCGGTGAACGGCTGGGCCAGAAACACCGCTGGCACCTGGGTGACCTTCAGGGTGTTGGCGATGCCGTTGTCGGCTCGGGCGTCTGCAAAGCCAGGCATGGGGCCGCCATCCACGCTGATGGCCACCACCTTGATGCCGTGGCGCGCCTCGAAAGCCGTCAACGTGGGGGCGAAGGCGTGGCAGTACGGGCAGTCACTGCGGAAGAAAAAGAACAGGACGTGGTCCTTGCCCAGCGAGGCGATCGATTGGGATCGGCTGAGCAACTGGTCCCGGTCGAACACCTCCAGCGCCTTGGCGTTGACGGGGCGGCCATGCACGGTGGGGTCCAGCTCCGGTGTGGCCCAGGCGACGCGCTGGGCGACGTCGGCGAAGTAGGACGCTCTGGCCACAACCTTGGCCTCCAGTTCCATGTAGCGGCGCACATTGGCCTCGGTCGGCCGCATGATCGCAATGTTGCGGTAGGACTCGACAGCCTTTTGCAGTCGCTCGAATTCGACCAACTCTGGCGCTCTGGCCGGGCGGGTTGATGGTGTCGGGGCCGCTGGTGACGTGGGCGGTGGCAGGGCGGGAGTCTTGGGTTGAGCCTCAGGTGTGTCGCGTACCTCGGGTTCGGGGTCTTCGTAGAAGTGCCATCCTCGCCATGCATCTGACCAGTAAGGCGCGGCAATGGGCTCGTCCAGCTTGGACGAGGCTTGCGCTTGTGCCTCGGGCGCTGCGTTGAGGCAAGCGAAGGCGAGGAGGGCTATGCTGGCAAGGAGTCTGAAAAGACCTGAGCGAGACGCCCATGACGGGCGAGATGGGCGAGGCATGTCAATCTCCTCATTGCAGCGACTTGGGCGGCAAGCCATCGAGGCAGTAGTTGATCCCGAACTCGATGGATTGTTTGCGAGGGGCCTGGGCAACGGGCAACCAGACACCGTCTTGCCAGAAGGTCACCTTCAGGCGGCTGCAACCAGGCTGGCGGTAGCGCTTGTCGGTGGTGACGTCGATGGAGATGGGGGTGTTGGCCTTGAAGCGCTGGCTGATGGCGTCGGCAGATTCGCCTGTCAGCGTGCCGTGCGCCTGTCCGTCTGGCGCTTGCAGTGCCATCACCATCAGCACCCTGGCGTCCTTGACAGGCATGCGACCGACGAACGGATCGGGCGATCGCTCAGGCGTTTGCGTTTGTGTTTGTGCTTGGCAAGTCAATGCAAATGCCATCGCCATCGCCGTGATGGCATTGAACTTGATCGGTGTCCTGAGATGCTGTGTCATTGGCAACGCCCCTGTCCGTAGTAACAGTTGGGCACCTTGGCGCTGTTGCCGCTTTGGATGGCACCCAGGTTCGGGATGTTGGGCACGATGGAGGCGTAGAACTCGGTGAGGTCCATCGCTGCGAAGTCCAGGCTTTGCAGCTGAGGGATGGTGAAGCCCGAGCAGTCCGGGTTCTGGCCGCTGCCCCAGCCCTTGCCAATCTGCATGCGCCCCTGCTCATTGACGATGCGGGCAAGCTTGCTGTTGAAGCAGCATTTGCCCGTAGTGCGCTCCAGGCAAGAAACACATTTGCCCAGAATTCGCAGACATGACGAGCACCAAGTGCCAGTGCGGTGACACAGGCCTGCACCTTCCTTCATGGCCAGTTTCCCTTCTTCTTCATTGCAGGACATCATCGACATGACGATGTAGATCACCACGGCGATGGCCAGGGACCAAGGATCAAAGGCGACGACCATGCTTTCGCCTGCGTACAGTACAGACGAGCCAGCGGGCAAGGCCGTGCCATTGACGGCGACGGTCACCCCGTAGCTGGTGAAGGACCCGCTGAAGCCCCCACCCGTGAGCAGCGCGGACATGCCTTGGTAGACGAACTCTCGGTTTTCAGAGTTCATCAGCACGTCGTAGACAAGGCGAGAGCCAACTCCAAAGGTGCTCTGGTTGGTCATGCCAGCCCCCGCACTGTCTGATTCGCAGCAGTCTTTGAAAAGCCGATCTCGGCAACGATTGCCTTCGCCTTTGAAGACCTGCATCAGCTTGGTGTCCAGATACACACCGGCTTCTCTGGCGGCTTCGAGCATCGACATCGACCGGGCAAAATCCGCGTCGTTCGTGTAGCTGGTATTGAAGCAACTTTCACCCAGGCAAAAGACATTGGATGGGCAGTTGGTGGCTGTCGTGATCGTCTGGGCGGCGGCTGGGCAGGCGTAGCTGTCTTGGTAGACCTCGCACACACCTGTGGCAATGTTGGTTTGCTTGCAAGTGCTGCTGCCCAGCGTGCAGCCTTGGCTCAGCAAGGGGGCGCATTCGTCCGTGCTGGCGCCGGATGCGCAAGACAGGGTGCGCTCGTAGGACCAGCAGGCGCGGGTGACGGCTTGGCCATCGATCACCTTGGTGGCGGGGCCATCCACACACCTGTCGGCGGTGGTGACGGTGCAGCGTCCGCCTGCTTCGAGTGGGGCGCTCTTGTCATCCCAGACATCGGTTTCGATGTGGTTCATGGTGGGCTGCTGGAAGGACAAGGGGATGCTCCAGCCAGAAGCGCCGACCAAGCTGGCCGCCCCCGCATCCTGAGCGCAGCGGGTCTCTGTGCGGCTGACGATGACAGGGGGGCCGCTATCACAGCCCACGCGGGGGCGGGGTGCAGCGAGCGTGAAGCAGCGGTCAGCGGGGCCTGCCGATTGGATGCGGTTCGACCAGTAGGCTTGCAACTGGTCGCCGCGGACGGTGCCGGTCGGGCAGGCATAGACTGGCGTGCCGAACTGGAAGTTGTAGCTGCACTGGCCAGCCGAACAGCCTGATCCAGGCATCATGACCACCTTGAAGGGGCGCCAACAGTGGCCACTCCAGTGTGGTGACAGGTCGGTGACGAATGTCGGTTGAGTTGCTGGCGTGGTGGGTAACTCCAGGTTCTGCCACCCGATGCAGGCCCCGTTGCCACCCGCCGCATAAAAGCGAAATTGCTGCAACTGGTCGGTGCGGATGCGGCACTGGGCCTCGGCCACCATGTAGTCGACACCATTGCGATTGGCCTGACCATGCGCAAACCAGTCGCCAGCAGTGCAACTAGGGGCGAGTTCGACTTGCACCGTCAGATCGCGCCGGGTGGCGTAGTTGCCCACGCCGTTGTAGCGCTGGCACTGTTTGGTGACCCTGCCTGCTGGCGTGACAGTTGGAGAAGGGACGTCGGCGGTGGCGCACCCGCTGTAGTACGAGGAGAGACTGCCAAGGGCCAGAGACGGGTTGGCGGCGATGTCGCGCGCGCCCATGACTGCGGGGTCGTAAGGTGAAATGGCCGGGCGTGGCGTGTTGGCCGAGTTGAGCGCGCCGCGTTGGGCCTGGCACACCGGGTCATCTGGCGTGCTGGTGCAGGCGGTGAGTCGTGCGTTGGCCGGGCCTGACAGGCTGGGTTGGCCGTAGTAAGCCGCCTCGGCGGGCGTGCGGGTGTATCCCGGCACATTAGTAGTTGCGTTGGGGGTGCTGACCGTGCCGCGAATCATCGGGTTGGCCGCTTGACCGGCGGCGGTGCCCTCTTCATGTGGCCCAGCCAGTGCCATCGTCTGCGTCGTGACGAAGCACCAGAGGGTGAAGCAGGTGACGAGCCGGCGCAGCATGGCGATCCCTAACCCTTGAGCCGTTGGATGAAGGCGCCGACATCCTTGCTGAAGCGGGGTGTGCGGTGCTGAATGTGGCCCAAGGCGTAGTCCAGGCTCACGTCTCCGGCTAGGCGGACATAGTTATTGGGCGGCGCACAACTGCCTCGACCACCATCACCACAGGGCGTGCCGTCAGCGCCCTCACGCACCAGCACAAAACTGGGTACCTGTGTGATGGCGTAGCGCTCGAAAGCTTGCGGGTCGATCTGGAAGGCCACCGACTGACCTGCCAACAATGCCTGTGTTCGCGCAACGGTGTCGCGCAGGGAGCCATTGAGCAGGCCTCTGATCAGCAGGTATGCTTTGGCGCGTGCCGCTTGGCTGACCAGTCTCTTGAGGGTGGCCTCGGGCATCGACAGGCTGATGAACACCATCAGGATCGGGCCACCACTCATGGCCTTGCCCACCCCGGTGCCGGGCGGCTGGCCGGTTCTCATTTGCAGGGCGTAGGCTTTGGACAGCGCTTCGAGGTCCACGGGCGTTGTGGTTTGGGGCTGTGGCAGCGCATCAACTCGTGGTCCCACTGTGTTGGGCACACGTTCCAACTCAGCGGCGCCAGGCGTGCGGTGCGCTTTCTGAGCCTGCTCGATGTCCCTGTCGGTGATGGTGGGTTGGGCGCGCCTGGCCCGAGCCATGTCTTCTTCGGTGATGTTCGGTGTGGTTTGAGCCTGTGCGCTCAGCGCAAGCAGTATGGACAGGCCAAGACCGAAGCCCCAGTGTCCGGGATGAGGGGTGTCAGTAGCCCACACAGCAGTTCCTTTTGCGAAACAACATGAAGGCGAAGTCTTCGCCTCGCACCGGGTATTCTTTGCCAGCCCCCCAGATCACGGTGCTGCGCCCGAAAGGCTGGCAGCACCTGCCGCCGTCCTTTTCCGTGTTGGGGATGGGGTAGGTGAGTTGTGTCTTGTAGGCCGTTTTGTCCATGACGGGCGCGAAGTACGGACCGCACAGACCGGGCGTGCCATGCCACCCCCAGGCGATCAACTCGCGGTGCATCTTGGCGGTCAGGCGCTGAGCCAACAGTGAAGCTGTGCGCACACCGCCGAGGTGATAGGGCACATGACCATCCAGGGGGTAAATACCGCCCTGGCATCCTGCGCACCAGAACAACTCCTTGATGCCAAAGCCCACTGAGGCGGCGACGCAGTCGGCCGCGCAGGCGGCAATCGCGATGGGATTAGCGAATAACACGGCATCAGGATTGAGGATCAGGGTCAACTCGTCGTCGTTCCACAGCGGATCGACCTCGGTGAGGTAAGCCAGATCGAAGCTGCCCTTTTCCAGGCAAGGAAAGTCGGTCACCACCTCCAGCCAGTACAGCATCGGGTTCACGTAGAAATGGGCCTGATAGAAGCTGCCGCCATCTCCGTCTCCTTCAGGGCGTGTGAATCGCGCGGCCTCTGGTGCGGGCAAGCCCGGATTCAGGTCGATGCCACCCAGTGAGGTCAGGCAGAAAGGTTTGCGCACGACTTCGACATGGCGAGCCGGTTCCCAAAAGCCGATTGACAGACCAATGACCGGGTTCACGCCGCAACTGCACACTGGGCTGCTCGGGTTGGCAATGTCTTCCTGGCCGCCAAAGTTGGCGATGGGGATGCTGCCCAGGCTGATGGGCAGGATGCAACTCCAGCAGATGTCTGTGATGGGGTTGGGGAACTTGCCGGTGCAGGTGGCGATGCCTGCTGCATGGCTGTGCTGGCTGGTCATGGCCATCAGCCAAATCAGGAGGGTTGCCGCGACGTGATCCCACGATGGACGCAATCTGGCGTTTGGAGTGGTGCGGGTCATGGCGTCACCTCCAACTCATCCACGCGCAGGCGTTTGCCTTCCTGCGAGACCAGGGCGGGCACCTGTGCGATGCCCAGGCGCCGGGTCAGCACGCCTTGCTGGTCGTAATAGACCGGTGTGCGCCAGGCTTTCATCAGGTCCAGGTAGGAGCCAGCTGTCAGGATCGCCTTGACCTGGCCCCGGTAGTGCTGGATCAACTCCCGTGCGCGTCTCACCTGCCGTGCATCACGGGCGTCGAAGAACAGCAGGTGTCTGGACAAGGACACCACGTCCAGCGGGTTGTGGCGCGAGCCAGCGGCAAACATCAGGTGCCCCTGGGGATCAAGGATGTTGCGATCCAGCGTGAAGCTGGGGTCGAAGTAGAAGGTGCGCGGCTTTTGCGTGGTGCGCAGTCCGGCCACAGGCTGTGGCTGGCGCACGGCCTGAATGCCTCGTTCACGGGCCTGGTCCTGCAGTCGAGCCAGTTCACCACTGGCTTGCTTTTCTCGCAGGCGTTGCGTGATGAAGTCCAGCAGGTTGGCTTCGCTGATCGGGTAGGTCGGACCGATGCTGCCCAGGTCCACCGCCCAAGCGCATGAGCCCACACCTGCACATGCCATGCTCAGCAGGCAGGCCATCAACATTACATGTGGGCTCCTGGGTTTCATGGCTGACCTTGACCTTCGCAACGGATGCGTTGGGAGAGTTGGTTCAGCAGGGCGTCACGCTGCGCCAGTTGGCTGGGGTGGCTGGCGCTGACCATGCCCATGAGGACCGGGTCACCGCTGCCCTGGGCAATCGCCTTGCGCAGCTCCAGTGCGGTGAGGGGCCGCCCGCAGCGTTGCGCGAACGCCCGCAAGTAGGCCTGGGCTCCGTCGCGGGCTGCAGGTGAGATTTGCGCCAGCAGTGCCAGGTAGTCCTCCAGAGGCACATCGTCTGGCGTGGACGCAGGCGTGCTGGCGCTTTGAGTGACTGGGCTGCTGTAGGCGCGACTTTCGGCCAGTTGCTGGGCCGGCCGCTTGGGCGTGGTCTGGGCCTGAGCGTGGGCTGCAGATGCCAAACCAGCGATCCAGATGCACAGGATCAAGCGAGGCGCCGAGTGGCGCACGTCATTGCGGCCATTGCGGCACTTGCGGTGTTGCTGGAGGTGGCATGGACAGGCTTGCATGTCATGTTCCTCAGAACAGGGGCCGCACGAGCCCGATGACCTGCTCGGCGCGGACCAGACCGCTGCTGCGGTAGCGCGAGTCAAAGCTGTCGGGGCTGCTGCCCTGGACGTAGTAGCTGCCCGGTGGGATCACCGTGGGCTGAATGGGATCGAGCCCACGGTGGTCGAAGGTCTGAGCCTTGGCATGCCCCACCGACTCGCCGTTGATCAACACCATGCGGTCTTGGACGGTGATGGTGTCACCGGGCAGGCCCCTGACCATCTTGAAGAAGGGCTGACCGCGCAGGCCCGGGTAGTGCTGCTGTGCATCGCCAGCGAAGGCGAACAGGATGTAGTCACCACGGTGCAAGGCGGGCGGAACAGTCTGTTTCCAGCTCACGCGATAGGCGACACGGTAGGGCAGGCTGGGCGTCCAGTTGAAGACAATGGGCAGGCGTGGGGTGGGATCCAGGAACAACCGGACGTAGGCCAGCGCCCAGATGGCGAACACCGGAAGGTAGAGATACCAGCGGCGACGCATTTGGGCCAGTTGGTCGCAAAAGGATTGCCGGGCTTGGCGATAGCTGCGCACATGCCAGGGCACGGGCGGCGGGATGCGGACGATCTGCAAGGTCATGGCATCCCCACTTTCTGGCGCAACTGAGCGGTCAAGTCCACGGTGTGCGGTGTGGGCCCGGCCACAGCGCCTTTGAGCACCACCAAGCATGCGCAGTCGCGGGGCAATTCCTCCAGTGCAATGGGCAGGCGTTGGGCGAAGGTGCGTGCCATCAGCATGGCGTTTTGCCGATCGTCTTCCGAGCCCGCCTTGGTGAGCAGTTGTGTGAACTCGGCTTCCTTTTGCCGGTACACCTCGGCCACATCGACCATGCCGATGCGCAGCGCTGGGCGCACCACCGTGCGGTCATAGAGCAGCAAGGCGGCAGAGACCACGATCAGGGTGAGCAGCGACTGCACCAGTGCGGGAGTGAGGCCGGGCGCTTTCATACGGTGTGCCCCCGGCGCCTCAGCAGTTCGGTGATGGCTGCATCGATGCTCAGACCTTGCGCACGCAGCTCGTCGATGGGCGCGTTGTCCTCAAGCTTGTTGGAAAACAGCAGGTGCGTGGCCGGATCCAGGATGTTGCGCGCCACCCCTTCGCCCACCGGGGAGGAGATGTACAGCTCGGAGTACACGCCCGCCTCGGTCCTCAGTGAGTTCAACAAGCGCTTCTTGGGCTCGTCCATGGTCAGGCGGCCCTTGCGGTCCAGCATCTCGATGGATTCGGGTTTCTGGCGCAGCAGGAACACCCAGTCCGAGCAGTTGAATGCGGCCTCCATCTGGGCTGAGCCATAGAAGTCGTCAGCGCTCTGGGTTGCCGTGCCCAAGGCCCCGCCGTATTTGCGGGCCCGCCGGGCCGCTTCCTCGATCACGGCGGCCTTGACGGGGTCATCGGCCCCAATGTCACCGAGTTGCTGCTTGAGTTCGTCAATGAACAGCACCTTGCGCCGGTTGCGGCTGAGGTACATCTCGCCGGTGATCTGGTGCAGCAGCAGGATGTTGACGACGGCGTGCAGGTCGGGGCGGCGCTTGAGTTCCTCGTTTTCGATGACGATGAAATCGTTGCTGAAATCGACGTTGCTGGGCCCCTCGAAGAAGCGCTCGTACTGGCCGCCTCGGGTGTAGGGGTTGAGCATCACGGCCAGGTCCTTGATGCGCTGGTCGTTAACCAGGCCCAGGGCTTCGATGTTGCCGGTCTTGAAGGCCTCGCGCAGCGCCGTGATGGTCAGGTCGTTTCCGTGCTCGGCGAAGAGCTTGAGCACCATGGCCGAGATGGCCTTGTACTGCACCTCTTCCAGCGTGTGCTGCATGGAGCACATCTTGGAGATGGCCGGCACCAGCATGTCGATGTCCTCGTGGATGTCAACGATGTTGGTGAAGGGGTTCAGGCAGATGTCCACATCGGGGCGGAACTCGATGTAGGTGCCCTTGGCCTTGCGGCACAGCTTCTCGAAAGAGCGGCCCAGGTCCAGCATCCAGACCTTGGCGTCGATGGCCCGGTAGGACCAGGCCATCTCGTTCATCAGCACCGACTTGCCCGAACCCGGTGCGCCGATGATGGCGAAGTTGTAGTTGCCCAGGTCATTGTCGAAGATGTCCAGGGTCATCAACTGCCCACGGCGCCCGCCGAACACCAGGGCGGGTGTGCGCGTGCCGCGCCACTCGGCGATCAGGGGCGCAAGATGGATGGCGTTGGCCATGGTCTTGCGCGAGACGCGACGCATCTTGGCCAGATCGCCATGGAAGCGTGGCGTCAGGGTCATGGGCAGGCTGGCCAGCAGCGCCTGGCGGTGCATGTACACGTCGGCATTGAGCTGAAAGCCACGGCCACGCCAGATGGCGTTGGCCGCTTCGTGGGCCGCCACCGCCTTGCGCGGTGGCGAGAAGATGGCCAACTGGTGGTACAGGCTGACCAGGCTGCCGCCGGTGTCGATGGCCTGCGCGGCGGCCGTCCAGTCCTGCAGCTTCTTGCCCACGTCCGGCATCACGTCGGCCATCTTGCTTTTGGCGTTCTGCGTGGCGCGCACATGGTTGGCGGTGACCGTGGCCTTGGTGGCATTGGGGTCGAGCACATGCACGCCCATGGTCAGCAAGAAGGGCGCGCTGTACTGCAGGGCGGGTTGCATCAGGTCGCCGATCAGCGAGCCCATCTGCCAAAGGGCGAAGCGCTCAGGGAAGGACTTGATGGAGTAAAAGCGCGCCTCCAGTTCGTCCGATCCGGTCTCCTTCCACAGGCGCAGGCCGCTGGGGGTGGGATCCTGGATGGTGTCGAAGTCGATGATCTGGTCGCGCAGTTCGCGCCCGTCGTCGTAGTGCAGGTCTGGCGCGTCGGTCTGCGAGATGCGGTCAGGGTTGGTGAACAGTGCGCACCAGTTGATCAGGTCAGCGGCATCGCAGACGCGGTTGGGCAGGGAGGCCGAACGCAGCGTGGAGGCCATGGACTCGCGCTGGGCCATCACCTCTTCGCGCCTGGTCATGTCCTGGGCGTCACCGGGCAGGGTGACGCTGAGCATCAGGCGGAAGTCCCGGATCGTGTAGTGAAAGCCAGAGGTCAGCGAGGATTGCGCGCCGCGCAGCAGGTGGCCTACGCGTTGGCGGGCCAGGGTGTGGAAGAGGTTGTCGTTGCGGGCAGGTCGCCCCCAATGCTTGGCCTTATCAGCCTGGTCCTCGTCTTCGACTCGCAAGTTGGCATAGCGGCGCAACTGACCGCGCACGTGAGGTGAGGCGAACAGGTGGAACTGGATGCCCGCACCCGTCGGGCAGTTTGCGTACAGCGAGATCAGCACCTCGGCCATGCGTTCATCCGCGCCCGACTGCGGCATGACCTCCAGCATGAAGCCCAGGCCATCGCGGTTGACGAAGATTTTTTCATCGGCGAGGTAGGCGGAGTAGGGCAGCCACGCTGCGAATTGCTCTGCCGGTGTGTCAGGCGGTGCGCCAAGGCCCATGGCTTCGAACAGGCCTTGGCGTGCGGGCCTGCGCACGGTGCGAGCCGCGTCCATGGAGACACTGGCTGCTGAAGTGACAGTTGAAGTGGCTGTGGCTGTGGCTGAGGGGGTAGGCATGGCGCAACCTTTGAGGGTGTTTCAGTTGCTGGGGGCAAGGCCGTCGGTGGGCGGCAGCAAGGGGCCGATGTCAGGGCTTTCCGAGTTGTCCGGGGTGTATGGAGACGGGCGCTGCTGGTCTGCGGGCCGCACGGGCGAGGTGCTCTGTTCTGGCGTGGCGGGTTTGACGGGGGCTCCGATCGGAGGTCGTATGGGCGCATAGGCGTCACGGATCTGGCGCTGTGCGTGGTCGATCAGCCACTGACCCGCATCGATCTGGACGTAGACATAGCCCTGGTCGTAGAGGTCTCGGTCTGCGTCTTCCCAGGGCTTGAACCACAGCCTCAGGATCCGGGCCGATGAGCGCAGGGGCAGCGCCAGGCTGGGAGACTGCGCCACGGGCGGGACAGTGGCTTTGGCGGACGCCCGCGCTGGTGCAAGGCGAGGCTGTGGCGACCCGGGTGCAGGATTGGTACCTGGCTCGCCATTGGATTTGGCGGCCATGCGGCGCTTGGCCACCTGGGCGGGCAGGTTGTCCTGAACGGCGTTGGCATAGGTGCCCGACACCGAGGTGCAAGTCACCCCGTCCGGGGCTTTGCATGCGTAATCGGAGCTGCCGCCCAGGCCGGAGAGGTTCATGCAGCCCGACAAGCTCAGCAGCAAGCATCCCAGAAGCCAGATCGGGCGCACGGGGTGGGCGCGGGTAGCGAGGTGACCGTGGGCGTTCATGGTTGAATCTCCGAGGTGGCCGGTTTCAGGCGAGCCTGGATCACCTGGTGATCGACGTAGCCTTCGGTGCGGCTGCCATCTGCCCAGATCAGGGTGGGCGTGGCTTGAACACCAAGGCGCTGCGCCAAAGCCAGGTTGCGAGCCACGGGGTGATCGCATCGCCCTGGGGCATTGATCACCGTGGTATCGCCCTGCACCATGTAGCGCTGCCAGGCTTGAGCCCGGTCCGGGGCGCACCAGAGGGCGATGGGCTTGGCCTCACCCTGAAAGGGCAGCATGAAGGTGTAGACCGTGACGTTGTCGATCCGGGCTAGCTCCGGCTCCAGTTGCTTGCAGTAGCCGCAGCCGGGGTCGCTGAACACGGCGATCTGCCGCTGACCGTTGCCCCGCACGGTCTTGATGGCGTCTGCCAGTGGCAGTTGGTCAAAGGCAATAGGGGCTGATGTTGGTGCGGATGTCCGTGCTGATGTTGTTGCGGCAGGCGTAGCGGGTGCCATCGCGCCCTGCCTGGCCGCCAGGGCCATTCGAGGTCCGGTGATGTCGGTCATGGTCTGTGTGTCAAAGACATGGCCGAACACGAAGTAGCGCGGCTGGCGGGCCGACACATAGGCCACGTTTCCGTTCATCCAGACTTCGTACAGCCCGCCAATGGGTGAAGGCAGCACCTGGGTGAAGCGCGTGCTGGGGTTGGCCTTCCTGAGTGTGGCCAGGAGGCGGGCCTCTTGCGATGGCGGGGCGCCTGCCCAGGCGATGCCATTGACCAGCATCGTGAACAGAGCCCAGATCTGCGTCACGGCCTGGAGCCTGCCTCGCAGAGGCGGGCGCATGTCAGTAGTTGTCATCATTGGCGGCTTTCAGGTAGCGGTCTTCGGGTGCGGGCTCAGCCGAGCGCGCCAGCGTGCTGGAGGGGGTGCCGCCGGTACTGGTGTAGGCGTTGGCCGACATGGGCACGTCGATGCGCACGCCCTTGGTGATCACCACATCGACTTCGCGGCTGGCATCGATTTCAATCACCGGAAACGTGTTCTCGGCGAGCTTGATGTAGTACTGGGCCAGGCGGTCCAGGGCCTTGCCGACACCGGTGCCGATGCCTGCGCGGTAGGCGTCACTGCCGCTGCCACCGTTGCTGGCGATCGTGCCCAGGGCAGAGGTGCTGTAGGTGGTCGATGAAGTCGCCAGGCCCTGGCCGATGCCACTGACCACGCCTGCCAGCAGTGCATTGGCCAGCATCTGGCCTTGTTTGGTGACCAGTCGCCCGCGCATGCCCACCTTGCCGTCTTCGCCATAGACGCTGCCCTGGATCTTGACTTCCAGCGTGGCGCCGTCCGGGCGGACACAGGACAGGTTCTCGGTGCGCAGATAGGCTCGCTCCGAGCTGATGTCGCCGTAGCCTGCGGCGATCACGAAGCAATCGCGGTATTCCCCCCGAAAACGGTTGGGCAGGACGGAGTTGTCCGAGAGCCGGATCAGGACAGGATGCGGGTTGGACTGAGCCTGCCCGCCCGTGGGTGCATCCAGGCCACCAAGCAGGGTGCCGCGCGTGAAGCTGACGGGCAGGAAGGTTGAGACGGTTCGGGTGTCAGCCGTTGACGGTGATCCGGGTGTGGCATTGTTTGTGGTGCTTGCCGTGGCGCCTGTTGCAGTGGCCTTGGCCGTTTCCCGGTCCACCAGAGAAACGCGGGTCAACACCGGGGCATCGAGCGGCCTGTCCTGCGGTGCCACGCCTGGATCACCGAGGGGCATGGCGCCTGCGGGCGATGTGCCGGGCGATGTTCCGAAGGAAGGCAGCGGTGGAGGAATGTTGACGCTCTGCCCCGGAAGCTTTGCCGGGGGCGGCGCGGTGGACGCCGGAGGTGGTGGAAGGGGCAGGCTGGATGCCGGTGGCATCGCTGGAGTAGCGGGCGTGTTCGATACCGCTGCGGAGTTGGGTGCCGAGGGCATGCTGGCGGCCTGGCTGGCCGAGGTGAGCTTTTGTTCCAGTTCGGCAAAGCGCTGCATGGTGCGGGCCTCGAACGCCTGCCTGTCCTTGTTGAGCCGGGTCTGCTCATCGCGCTCGTTCTCGTACTGCGCCAGCTTGCGGCCTGCGTTGCCCACCCATTGGTCTACCGGGTTGACCTGTTGTCCCGGCGGCATCACCCCGATGTTGGTAACCGTGGCAGGCTGCGCGTTGCCGTTGTTCTTGGCGTCTGTGGTGGGCGAGCGAGTGTCGGTGAGGGCAAAGATCAGCCACAGCAAGCCGACACCACATACCAGGATGGCTGCCAGGGTGACGTACTGGCGCTGCCGTGGAGACAGCCTTTGAAGGGCACTACCCATGGCTCCCTTGATGCGGTCTGGCAACCCGGTGACGCGGCCGTTGGCCGCTTGGTCGAAAGGCGTGTTCATCGCATGGCCTCCTGCCGGATCACGAACACATTCGTGGTCTCTCCCGGTTGCAGGTTGTGGTTCTCGATCGACACGCCCATGACCTGGGCACCTTCGCGGTCAAATTCCTGCTCGGCCAGCACCATCAAGGTCTGGCTGATGTTTTGCAGCAGGTATTTCTCGCCGACCAGGCCTCGCCCTTCATAGCGGCGCATCAGGGACAGCCTCGCTTCGAGCCACAGGGGGACGGGGCGGTTGACCTCCTCGACCCGCACGTCGGGAGGCACCCTGTCAGAGGCCATCGCCACCAGCAAGGCCTTCATGGCTCGGATGTGGTTGGCCGAAGTGCCCAATGACATGCCCGAGGGACTTGGGTTCGCGTTGTCCGGCTTCAGTTGTCGGGCACTGGGATCCCGGATGACGATGGTGTCGGCGGGGGTGTCCGAGCGATGCAGCAGCAGCGTGTAGGTCGCCTGGGCGCTGGAGATGAACAGGTTGATCGGCTTGCTGGACTTGCCCACGGGTCGGATGTAGACCTCGCCCTTGTCCTTGTCGCATTCGAGGACCAATTCACCCGTGGGGTTGATGGCTGGACTGTTCTGAATATTGGTGCCGGAGAGAGGGGCGCCATTGGCCAGGGAACTGGTCAAGGGGACAGCGGTTGCCGCGTTGGCGCAGTTGCTCGAATAGATGTTGCCGAACACATCGGTGATGGGCGCGCCATCGATGCGGATGCGTGTGGGTTCCTTGATCGACACCATGGCCTCAACGGAGACGCCGTCGCGGCCTTCGACCAATTGCAGTGCGTTGACGGGGTTTGGTGCCGTTGCCATACCAACGGCTGTTGCCATGGCCAGCAGCAGGCTTGCCGGCGCCGTGGAGGGCAGCTGGCGCGGCTTGAGATCAGCTCGCATTGGGAACCTCCTTGAAGGTTTTGAGGTGCATGCGTGCCCCGTTGAAACTGAACTCGATCAGGTAGGCCTTGAGGTCGTTGGCGGTCTCAAAGCCATTGACCAGGGTGCGCAGGCGGCCACGCACCACGACGCTTTGCTTGTCCTCGCTGGGCACCAACTGCTGCGGCATGAACATCGTGCTGGCGTTGATGCGCTTGAGCCTTTCGGCCTCGACCTCCTGCCGGGTCTTGAGTGCGCCGTACTGGTCCGGCTCCACATAGCCAAGCAGGATGTTTTTCTTCCAGTCGATCGATGAGGGTGTGACGTCCAGCACCAGCCAGGCCATGAAGCCACCCATCTGCTCCAGGTATTCGCCACTGGCCTTGTCTCGGCTGACCCAGAAGGTCTTGTCGATCGTGGGTGGCACGACCACCGTGCGAACTGTGCCAATCAGGTTGAGGATGACGAGCAGTGCCACAACATGACCCGAAGCCAGCACGCCCACCGCGAGCCCTAGGCTGCGGTTGCGGCGACGCATCTCCTTGATGTCGCTGTTGAGTCGCTCGAAGTCCATGGCGTGCTCCAGGTTCAGCCGACCATGCGGCGGATGTGGGAGGGCGGGGTGGCGCGCATCGCGGTCATGGGGCTGGGCGGCAGGTGCCAGTACAGCCAGTGCATCGCGAAGGCCTGGTGCTTGTCGGCCTTGATGCGGGCGATCCAGCGCGACAGGAAGATCCCCGCACCTGCGCAGGCTGCAAAGGCCAGCTTGGTGCCCGACAGGTAGCCGACGAAGAAAAAGAAGATCACCGGCGCGGCCACATCGATGTCCCAGAAGCCGATCTTCCAGGGGTCATCCAGGCGACGGGGGATGTAGGTGTCGGCTTGCATGTCAGGCTCCTGCAGGTTTGAGCTGACTTCAGACGACCGCGCCCATGATGGCGCCCGCGATCACCAGGCCCACCGCACCGAAGATGGCCAGGCCCACATAGAACAGTACGGGCCCGAAATTGCGCAGGGCCGACAGCGAGATCAGGGCGACCACGAAACCGACGAAGCCGACCAGGGCCTTGACGCTAGGCCCCAGCGCGGAGATCTGGGCGAGGGCGGATGTGAGCGGCCCGGTGATGCCAGTGAACGCCACCAGGTCAAGGGCAAAGCCGGGCATGGACAGGCCCAAGCCCAGGGCAAGCATGGCCAGCGCCGAGGCCAAACGCCAGCGCTTGTGTGCGGGCTGGTCGGCAACTCGGGTACTGGATGGGTGGCTTTGCTGGCCGTCCAACTGCACAGAGGCGCGAGCAGGGGTGAAGGGGTGGATGATGGCTGTGCGCATGGGAATCTCCTGGCTGGGTTGCGCGTCAAGGCCTGACGCAGGCGGGGGCGATCCTGCGAACGTGCAGGCACGTTTCAGGAAGGGGATGCGGTGGGCGAGCGGGCTCGCAGGCGAGGGCCTTGGTGTGTCATGGCACCCCCTCGGATGGGGCTGTGAACACGACCTCAACGCGACGATTGCGGGCTCGGCCCTCGGGTGTGTCGTTGCTGGCGATGTAGCAGCAGAGGCCTCTGGCATCGATGCGGATGTCATTGGGTTGTGCGGGACTGACGCGCTTGATGTGATCTCGAACGGCACCAGCCCGCGCCAGCGCGATGGCCTGATTGGGCGCATCAGGGCCGACGTTGTCGGTGCGTCCTACGACGAGCACACGCTCGGCACGTCCCAGGGCTTTGGCTGCGTTGTTCAGCAAGGTCCGGTGTGCGGGTGTCAGCACCGCACTGTCGGTTGCAAACTCCAGGACCAGCACCTGAGGCTTGTGAAGCGGGGCAGGCTTGGTCACATCAGCTGGCGCGATGGATTCAAGGGCGCGCGCGTTGCCTTGCATCGAGGTCTGGGGCTGTGTCTGCGGATCTGCCACGGCCACGGCCACGGCCAGTGTCTTGGGCGTGGTTGTGGGACAGGCGGGCTCGATGCATTGAGCAAAGTACGCGTCACGGCCTCGATCAAGCTGGGCGATGTGTGAGGCGTTCGGCTTGCCTTGCGGTGTCGTACTTGCAGGGCCCTGCTTGACGGGCAAGGTGCAAGACGAGAAGGCAAACAGAATCACCGCTGCCGAGGCGCTGGTCATGGCGATGTCGTGTACGCGCGTCATGGCGACACCCGAGCGGCAAGAATGAAGAGGGGCAGCTTTTCGTCTGCTCGCCCTTGCGGCCGTGCTGCGGCTGGCCGTGCGGACTGGATGGCCGAGGCGGGCAACTGTCGATAGACCTTCCAGGCATAACGCCTGCGTGCGTTCAGGCAGGCCGCGCCCTTGAGTTGGGTGCAGGCGGCGTTGTAGGCACCCACACCATCCCAGTTCTGGCCTTGCCTGGCCAGGGTTTGGGCGAGCAGCCAGGCGCCCACGTGGATGTTCGTACAGGGGCTGTACAGGTCGCTCTCGGAGATGCCGAACCGCGCCAACGCAGGCAGGTTCGAGCTGTTGATCTGCATCAGTCCGATGTCATAGCTGCCGGTGCGTTGCTGGTGGCTGAGGTTGAGCGCATTTGGCTTGAGGTGCGACTCGACCTTGGCAACGGCATACAGCAGTTGCGATGAAACGCCATATCGTTGTGCCGCCTCATCCCAGCAAGCCTGGGCGTGTGCCGACAGGCTCAGCAGCGCAAGACATCCAGACAAGAGACCCCATTGCATGGCGCACTCCCAACAAGACCGATGGGCCCGCCAATGCACGTCGCATGGCAGGATGGACTGGGTGAGATCGGCACGGTGCCGATCAAGGTCTTGTTCAGGTCAGCCGCGGCTGGAGGGCCTTGGCGTGGTCAGGGCAGGTGAATCGGTCGCAGGTTCTTCATGCCGTGTACCGGTCAGAGCGCTGGGCCATCGATGGCGTCAGCGTGTCTGCGTGGCGTGCTTTGGACGAAAACGCTGCGCCATGTTGATGCGAGCTTGTTGCAGGACGTTGGCGCCCGTCTCATCCGCTTGCTGACACAGCGCCACGCAGGCGGTGGTCAAGTGGTCGAGCTGGAACTTCGGGTTCGGGTGTCGGTTGGCGGGTGAGCGTTGCAACTCAAGGAGCAGGTCGTACTGCGATCGCCACATGGCTTCACGACGACGCGGCGTACTGGGTGGGCGAGCCACAAGGTCGGTTCCGAGAAAACCGAAGATCTGCTTTGCTGCTTCGGGTCCGGAGAAGATCAGGGAAACGCAGGCACTGATCAGGTCGGGGAATCGAAAGATCGGGCCAACGTTTTGATCGGACTTGAGTACGCCATAGAGCCAGACATGTTCGTCAAGCCACAGACGTGTTTCGATGACGTCAGGAGGCAGATGGTTGGCCATCTGGTCGGCCTGGGGTGGCAGTAGTGCAGCGGTGAGCATGGTGCGTACCTCTGTTTTCTGAATCGGCATTTGCTCTGGTGAGCGCATGACCGAAGGTTAGGTGCAGGACATGCCGTCGTCGCGTGTGAATGAGCGCTTTGTGCCGGGGGTTTTGACATCAAGGGGCGGGCGCTGATGCGTTGATGGGGGCTTGACACCATTCTATTATTCAATCACTATTGAAATATGGAAGAGCAAAACGTCGTCAAATCTCTCGCCGCATTGGCCCAGCCCGTGCGTTTGCGTGTCTTTCGCGCCTTGGTTGTCGCAGGTCCGAAAGGGCTCACGCCGGGAGATTTGGCTGCGCAGTTGGAGGTGGCCGCCACCACACTGTCCTTCCACCTTAAAGAGTTGATGTACGCCGATCTGGTCAGTCAGGAGCGCGATGGGCGACATCTCATTTACCGCGCGGCGTTCGAGCACATGGATGACCTGCTCGGCTACCTGACCGAGCATTGCTGCCAGGGCAAGCCCTGCGCACCCACACCCGCCACCCTATCTGGCAAGGTCACGCGCAAGCGGGCCTGCACCACCTGCTGAAAGAGCTCCCCATGAAACGTTTTCATGTTCATGTACATGTCACCGATCTGGCCAGGAACGTTGACTTCTATTCCAAGATGTTCGGCGCCCAGCCTGCCCGGCTCGAAGCAGACTACGCCAAGTGGATGCTCGATGAACCTGCCGTCAACTTCGCGATTTCAACGCGCGGACACGGCCATACCGGCGTTGATCACCTGGGCATCCAGGTTGACACCGAAGCCGACCTGCAGGCCATGAAGGCCCAGGCTCAGGCCGCCGACCTGTCGCTGATCGATGAAGGGGCCACCACCTGCTGTTACGCCCAAAGCGACAAGCATTGGATCGTCGATCCCCAGGGCCTGCCCTGGGAGCATTTCCAGACGCTGGGCAACATCTCTGTGTTCCGTGAAGGCGAGTCGGTGCAGGCTGAATCAGCCAGCGCTTGCTGCACGCCCAAGGTCACCGGCAAGCCGATTGGTATTCCTGTCAAATCTTCGTGCTGCTGAGGCCAAACATGAGCGACAAGTTGTTGAATGTTCTGTTCATTTGTACAGGCAACTCGGCCCGTTCCATCTTGGCAGAGGGCATCCTCAATGCCATGGGCGGCAACCGCTTCAAGGCGTATTCGGCGGGAAGCCATCCCAAAGGGGAGGTGCATCCGATGGCGCTTGAAGTGCTCCAACGCCTGGGCATGGCTCAAGACGGCTTTCGCAGCAAGAGTTGGGATGAGTTCGCTTCGCCCGATGCACCCGTGATGAACTTTGTCTTCACCGTGTGTGACAACGCCGCAGGCGAGATCTGTCCGGTGTGGCCAGGGCAACCGCTGACGGCGCATTGGGGCGTTTATGACCCTGCAGCCGTGGATGGCCGTGATGACAAGCAGCGTCAGGCCTTCAATGACGTTGCTCAGATCCTCAAGCGCCGTATCGAGTTGATGCTGGCCTTGCCACCGCACAGTCTGCAGGCCTTGTCCATCCAGGCCCAACTCAACGCCATTGGCAAAATTTGAAGCTCACCATGACCACCCACGTTCTGATCCTTTGCACGCACAACTCCGCCCGCAGCGTGCTGTCTGAAGGTATGCTCAACCACCTGGCCGCCAAGCTGGGCAAAGACATCAAGGCGCACAGCGCGGGCAGCGCGCCCAGCGGCCGCCTGAACCCGTTCGCCATCGAGGCCCTGAACAACGCAGGCATTGACACGTCTGCCTACCGCAGCAAAAGCTGGGACGAGTTCAGCACCGACGGCGCGCCACCCCTGTCCATCGTCATCACAGTGTGCGACAGCGCGGCGGCCGAAACTTGCCCGGTATTTTTCGGGGGCAAGGGCCTGCCGGTCAAGGTGCACTGGGGCTACCCGGACCCATCCAACGCCGAGGGCGGGGACGAAGGCAAGCGCCGTGCGTTCGAGCTGACGCGTCAGGCCATTGGCTACAAGATGCTGCAGTTGCTGGCTTTGCCGCTGGAAACCCTGGATCAGGGCGCCTTGCTGGCGGCCCTCAATGACATCGCCCGCAGCTGAGGACATTGACGATGAACACCACGACTGCCGCCATGGCACCCCTCAAGTCGGCACCGGCGCCCATGAGCGTCTTCGAACGCTACCTGACCGTCTGGGTCTTTTTGTGCATCGTGATCGGCATTGTGCTGGGTCAGGTGCTGCCCGGCGTCTTTCAGACCATTGGCCACATGGAAGTCGCCAAGGTCAATCTGCCCGTGGGCCTGCTGATCTGGGTGATGATCATCCCCATGCTGGTCAAGGTGGACTTCGGCAGTCTGTCGCAGGTCAAGCAGCACTGGAAGGGCATCGGCGTCACCCTGTTTGTCAACTGGGCGGTCAAGCCCTTCTCGATGGCGTTGCTGGGCTGGATCTTCGTGCGCCACCTGTTCGCGCCTTACCTGCCTGCCGGTCAGCTGGACAGCTACATCGCCGGCCTGATCCTGCTGGCCGCCGCGCCCTGCACGGCCATGGTGTTCGTGTGGAGCCGCCTGACCGGTGGCAACCCGCTGTTCACGCTGTCGCAAGTGGCCCTGAACGACAGCATCATGGTGTTTGCGTTTGCCCCCATCGTGGCGCTGCTGCTGGGCCTGTCGTCCATCGTCGTGCCCTGGGACACCCTGGTGACGTCCGTGGTGCTGTACATCGTGATCCCGGTGGCCCTGGCCCAGATGCTGCGCAAGGCGCTGCTCCAGCGCGGCCAGGCTGCTTTTGATGCGGCCCTGGCCAAGATCGGCCCCTGGTCCATCACCGCCTTGCTCGCCACACTGGTGCTGCTGTTTGCCTTTCAGGGGGAAGCCATCATCAAGCAGCCCCTGGTGATTGCCATGCTGGCGGTGCCTATCCTGATCCAGGTCTTCTTCAACTCGGCGCTGGCTTACTGGCTCAACCGCCGCGTGGGCGAGTCGCATGAAGTGGCCTGCCCATCGGCATTGATTGGTGCGAGCAACTTCTTCGAGCTGGCCGTGGCCGCCGCCATCAGCTTGTTTGGCTTTGAGTCGGGCGCCGCGCTGGCCACCGTGGTGGGCGTGCTGATCGAGGTGCCCGTGATGCTGCTGGTGGTCCGCGTGGTCAACCAGAGCAAGGGCTGGTACGAGCAGGGACAATGCAAAGCATGAGCACCGTCACCATCTTTCACAACCCAAAGTGTGGCACCTCCCGCAACACCCTGGCCCTGATCCGCAACGCAGGCATTGAGCCGCAGGTCATTCTCTACCTGGAGACCCCACCCACGCGCGATCAACTGGTCCAGCTGATCGGCGCTTGTGGCCTGTCCGTTCGCGAGGTGCTGCGCAGCAAGGGCGATGTCTATGACGCGCTCAAGCTGGAAGACACCAAGTGGACCGACGACGAGTTGCTGGACTTCATGATCGCGCACCCGATCCTGATCAACCGGCCCATTGTGGTCACGCCCATGGGCACCCGGCTGTGCCGCCCTTCCGAGCTGGTGCTGGACATCCTGGTGCAAGCGCAGCAAGGCCCTTTCACCAAGGAAGACGGTGAAGTGGTCATTGACGAACAGGGGCGTCGCCTTGTCTGACCGGCCCGATCTGTTGGCGGATCTGCCCCAGGTGGCGGCTGAACATTTTCAGGTGCCGGACCTGACCCGTCTGCTCCCGACGCAGCCCTCGACCCATGCGCCGCGCTTTTTGCTGCTGTACGGTTCTTTGCGGCAGCGCTCCTTCAGTCGCTTGGTGGTCGAAGAGTCAGCCCGCTTGCTGCAGGCCATGGGTGGAGAGGTGAAGATCTTCAATCCCAGTGGCTTGCCCTTGCCGGATGATGCGCCAGACACCCATCCCAAGGTCGTCGAGTTGCGTGAATTGACGAACTGGGCCGAAGGCATGGTGTGGTGCTCGCCTGAGCGCCATGGTGCGATGACAGGCATCATGAAAGCACAGATTGACTGGATCCCCTTGAACAGTGGCGCCGTTCGCCCCACGCAAGGCAAGACGCTGGCGGTCATGCAGGTCAGTGGCGGCTCGCAGTCGTTCAATGCGGTCAACCAGATGCGGGTGCTGGGCCGCTGGATGCGCATGCTCACCATTCCCAACCAGTCGTCGGTGGCCAAGGCCTTCCTGGAGTTTGACGAGCACGACCGCATGAAGCCCTCCAGCTACCACGACCGTGTGGTGGATGTGCTGGAAGAGTTGGTCAAGTTCACCTTGCTCACGCGTGACGTGGCGCCGTATCTGGTGGACCGCTACAGCGAGCGCAAGGAAAGCGCAGAAGCCTTGATGAAGCGCGTCAACCAGGCGGCGATCTGAACCATGAGCACCTTGCAGGATCTACCTTGCTTGATGGCCGCATGGCATGCCCACGAGCGGGAGTTGCGGGGCTGGTTGATCAAACACGTTGAAGATCAGGCCACGGTGCAGGACCTGCTGCAAGACGTTTTCATGAAAGCCCTGCGCCAGGGCAAGGGCTTTTGTGACATCGCCAATGCCCGAGCCTGGTTGTACGAGGTCGCGCGCAATACCGTGACCGACCACATGCGTCGTCGTCGCGAATGGGTGGCGTTACCCGATGACTTGCCTGCCGTGCAAGACGATGCCGTGCCTGCGGTGGACAGCCTGGCATCTTGCCTGCCCCGCGTCCTGGGCGAGTTGAGTGACGAGGACCGGGACGCCATCACCGAGTGCGACCTCAACGGCATGAGCCAGGAAGACTACGCCCGCAAGCTGGGCTTGAGTCTGCCCGGCGCCAAATCACGACTCCAGCGGGCCCGCAAACGACTGAGGGCGCAGCTGACGCAATCCTGCCAGGTGACGCTGGACCCGCTGGGGCAAGTCTGCTGTTTTGTGCCTCGTACCTGATGCTTTTCCATTTGACGCCTGCATCTTTTTGACAGCATGTGCGTCTTCTTGACTGACAGGCTTGACCTGATGACCTAGAAGATCACACTGCTGCCATGAACACCACTGCATCCCCCGCGCCCCAGGCTACGCCCTTGATCCGTTGGCTGGCGGGCCTGGCCCTGGTGGCACCCGTCTGGTTTTGGGCCTACGACCACCTCACGGACTTTGCCGATACGGTCTTGAGCCTGACCGGGCTGACACGCCAGAGCGCCTTGGGCGAGGCCCTGCATTTCTTCTTTTTTGACACGCCCAAGGTCTTGCTCCTGTTGACGGGCATCGTGTTCGTCATGGGCATCGTGCAAACCTTCTTTGCCCCGGAGCGCACCCGCGCCTTGCTGGCGGGCAAGCGAACGGGCGTCGGCAATGTGCTGGCGGCCCTGTTGGGCATCGTCACCCCGTTCTGTTCATGCTCGGCCGTGCCCTTGTTCATTGGTTTGCTCTCGGCGGGCGTGCCGCTGGGCATCACCTTCTCGTTCCTGATCTCTGCGCCCATGGTCAACGAGGTGGCCCTGACGCTCTTGTTCGGCATGTTCGGCTGGAAGGTGGCGGGGCTTTACCTGGGGATGGGCTTGCTGGTGGCCATCGTCTCAGGCCTGGTGATCGGTCGCCTGCACATGGAAAACCACCTGGAGGACTGGGTGCAGGCCATTGCACGAGGCGAAGCCGTTCACGTGCAGGAAGAGCGCCTGAACTGGGTGCAGCGTTTCGAGGCGGGCTGGGGGCATGTGCGCGAGATTGTGGGCAAGGTCTGGCCCTATGTGATCGTGGGCATCGCGCTGGGCGCTGGCATCCACGGCTATGTGCCTGAAGATTTCATGGCCTCCATCATGGGGCGCGAGGCCTGGTGGTCGGTGCCGGTCGCGGTCTTGCTGGGCGTGCCCATGTACACGAACGCAGCAGGTGTCATCCCCATCGTCGAAGCGCTGATCGGCAAAGGTGCTGCACTGGGCACCGTGCTGGCCTTCATGATGAGCGTGATCGCCTTGTCTGCGCCTGAAATGATCATCTTGCGCAAGGCCCTCAAGCCCCGCCTGATTGCCACCTTCGCGGGCATCGTCGCCTTTGGCATCTTGCTGGTGGGCTATGTATTCAACCTGGTTCTGTGAACCGCCATCCTCAAGGACAACACCATGAAAGACATCAAGGTTCTGGGCTCCGGCTGTGCCAACTGCAAGACCACCATCGCGCTGATCGAGCAAATCGCACAAGAAAAGGGCGAGGAGATCAAGATGGACAAGGTGCAGGACATGCAGGCCATCATTGGCTACGGCGTCATGTCCACCCCAGGCGTGGTCATCGATGGCAAGGTGGTGCATGCCGGTGGTGTGCCCAGCCGCGACAAGATTGCGCAGTGGTTCGCATGAGTGCCCCGGCGACCAACAAGCTCACGTTTGACGTGGTGTCGGTGCGGCTGAGCGCGCATGGCAGTCAGGCGCAGTGCAAGCAAGCCACGATTTCACTGGACACCGACTTGGCTGGCAACCCCCAGGCCTTCAACCCGGCAGAGTTGTTGCTGGCGGCTTTGTCCGCTTGCATGCTCAAGAGCATCGAGCGGGTCATGCCCATCCTGAAGTTTGAACTGCGGGGCGCCGAGGTGCGTGTGCACGGCGTGCGTCAGGACGTGCCACCCCGAATGGAATCGATCACCTACGAGATCGTGGTTGATACAGACGAGCCCGATCGCAGGCTGGCCTTGCTGCACGAAAACGTCAAGAAATACGGAACGGTGTTCAACACCGTGGCGCCGGGCACCGAACTGTCGGGTGTGTTGCGCCGCCAAGACCCGGCCATGACATGAGCTTCGAATGATGAACACTGTTGCGCTGCCCCTGACCACCGCCGAAGCGCTCAACCTGGGCTGCTATTGCCGCACGCTGAGCGCAGAGAAGCTGCAGCGACAGCTGGAGACAGATGCCAGCCTGTCCGGCATGGCGCAAGACATCGCCAGCACACGCCCGCACCTGTTTTCCTCCACCGTGGTCTTTCTGGCTCAGCCCGTTGTCGAGCAGATGCGCTTGGCCGTGCAAGCGCTGGAGCGCGTCATGGCGCAGCCCGCGTACCAGGCCCAGGCGCTGGCGCGCGCACCGGCCATCGCCCGGCATGAGTTCGGCCCCCTGGGCATGTTCATGGGCTATGACTTCCACCTGGGCGCACAAGGGCCCCGGCTCATCGAGGTCAACACCAATGCCGGTGGCGCCTTGCTCAATGCGGCGCTGGCCCGCGCCCAGCAATCTTGCTGCGAAGCCATGAACTGGGCGTTCAAGCCTGACCCCACCCTGGCCGGGCTGGAAGACGCACTCTTTGCGATGTTCACCCGCGAATGGCGCTGCCAGCGGGGCGACACCCCCATGGGCCTGGTGGCCATCGTGGACGACGATCCCGCTGCCCAGTACCTGGCGCCCGAGTTCGAGTTATGCCGCCAGATGCTGCAACAGCGCGGCCTGGACGCCCGCATCGTGGCACCCGAAGCTCTTGAATGGCGCGACGGCCAGCTGCGGGTTGGTGACGGCGTGGTCAGCATGGTCTACAACCGGCTCACCGATTTCTACCTGGCCGAGCCTGCGCACGGCGCTTTGAAAAGCGCCTATGAAGCCGGCGTCGTGGTGATGAGCCCGCACCCGCGTGCGCACGCCTTGCACGCCGAGAAGCGCAACCTGGTTGCCCTCAGCGATGCCACGTTGCTTGCATCCTGGGGTGTGAGTGAAGCTGATCGTGCGCTGCTGGCGGCCGTGGTGCCCCAAACCGTGCAGGTCACGCCGGAGCGGTCTGATGAACTCTGGGCACAACGCCGCCAGTGGTTCTTCAAGCCCGAATCAGGCTATGGCGGCAAGGCCGTCTACCGAGGCGACAAGCTGACCCGGCGCGTCTGGCAGGACATCACCGCAGGTGGCTTCGTGGCGCAGGCGATGGTGCCGCCCAGCGAGCGCCTGATCGAGGTGGACGGCGTGCAGACAGACCTCAAGTTCGATATCCGCGCCTACGCTTACGCGGGGCAGGTGCAACTCCTGGCCGCACGCATGTACACGGGGCAGACCACCAACTTCCGCACGCCCGGTGGTGGGTTTGCACCTGTCGTCATCGTGCCTTAGGACGCAGCCATGTGTGAACTCCTGGCCATGTCCAGTTCGCGACCAAGCCACCTGACGTTTTCACTTCAGGCCTTGACCGAGCACTCGCTGCATGGCAGCCGAGATGGGTGGGGCGCGGCGTTCTACGCGGGGCGCGATGTGGCGCTGTTTCGCGAGCCTGCTGCCGCCAGTGGCAGTGCCTTGGTCGATTTCTTGCAAAACCAGGGGCCCAGCACGACGTTGGCCATCTCGCACATCCGGCACGCGACGATGGGAGAGGTGGCGCTGGCCAACACGCAGCCGTTTGTGCGGGAGATGGCAGGGCGAATGCACACCTTTGCGCACAACGGCACCTTGTCTGGCATGGCGCATCACCCGGGCTTTGCCCTGGGGCGTTATCGGCCCATTGGCGGCACAGATTCTGAACATGCGTTTTGCGTGTTGCTTGACCGCATCCATGAACTGTGGGCCACCACCGAGGTGCCCACGCTGGATGCACGGCTGAGTGTGATCTCGGCGTTTTCGAGCGAGCTACGTCAACTGGGGCCGGCGAATTTTCTCTACACCGACAGCGAGGTGCTGTTTGCCCATGGTGATCGTCGGCTGCAGGCGGTGGACGGTCGCACGCGATCGCCCGGACTGTGGATGCTGGCGCGCCGATGCGAGGACAGCGACAAGGCGCTGCATGCCGAAGGCATCTCGGTCGAGCCAGGGTTTCAGGACCTCGTGCTGATCGCGAGCGTCGCCTTGACCGATGGCCCTTGGAGAGCCTTGGCTGAAGGGGAGCTGGTAGCCATGGCAATGGGCAAGGTTCTCAATTCGGTCAGCCTTGATGTCCATCCTCGGGCGTGATCAACTGCGTGGCGGCGACTGCCACATTAACGACGATTTTGTTGGTGTTTGACTACTCAAGGAGTGAACATGAGCCAAGCTGAAGTTGTGATCTGCCATCCCGTCCGCACGGCCATCGGCACCTATGGTGGTGCCCTCAAGGATGTCGCGGCGCCTGATCTGGGCGCAGTCGTTATCCGGGAGAGCCTCAAACGCTCGGGCCTGCCCGCCGACAAGATCGAGTCGCTCATCATGGGCAACGTCATCCAGGCGGGCGTGAAAATGAACCCGGCTCGGCAAGCAGGCATCGGTGCCGGTCTGCCCGTCGAGGTGCCTGCGATGACCGTGAACCGGGTCTGTGGTTCCGGTGCCCAGGCCATTGCCAGTGCGGCACTGGAGATCTGGTCCGGCATGAGCCAGGTCGCCATGGCCGGGGGTATGGAAAACATGGACCGTGCACCCTACCTGCTGCCGCAAGGCCGTTGGGGCGCACGCATGGGTGACGCCACACTGCTGGACAGCATGTTGTACGACGGCCTGAACGATGCGTTCAGCGGCAAGCATTCAGGCTGGCACACCGAAGACCTGGTTGCGCTCAAGAACATCAGCCGGGAAGACCAGGACCGCTGGGCCTTGCGCTCTCAGCAGCGGTTTTCAGCCGCGCAAGCCAACGGCCTGTTCGACGCCGAGATCGTGACCATTGAGGTGCCTGGCCGCAAGGGCCCCACGCTGTTTGCCCGTGACGAACACAACCGCCCAGAGACCACCGCCGAGTCCCTTGCGAAACTCAAGCCTGCTTTTCGCAAGGAAGGCACCATCACGGCGGGCAATGCGCCGGGCCTCAACACCGGGGCTGCTGCCATGATCGTGGCCGAGCGGAGCTGGGCCGAGCGCCATGGCTTGAAGCCCATGGCGCGCCTCGTGAGTTACGGCGTGGGCGCGGTGGAGCCCGGCATGTTTGGCCTGGGGCCCGTGCCTGCCGTACGCCAAGCTCTGAGCCGTGCCAATTGGTCGGTTGCGGACGTCCAGCGCGTCGAGATCAACGAGGCCTTTGCCGCCATTGCCCTGGCTTGCCTGCGCGAGCTGGGCCTGTCTGAAGACATCGTCAACGTCGAGGGGGGCGCCATCGCTCACGGCCACCCGATTGGTGCCAGCGGCGCGGTGCTTACTACCCGTCTGCTGCATTCGATGAAGCGTGATGGCCTCAAGCGTGGCGTGGTGACCTTGTGCATCGGCGGTGGTCAAGGTATCGCCCTGGCACTTGAAGTGATCTAAGGAGCTTGCGTGTAGCGATGCAAGAGCTCTGGCCTGCATCCTTTCGCGCCTTCGTGCGTCTTCTTGACTGACATCCACTTTCACCGGAGAACAGTCATGTGCATGGGATACGCCAAAGACATCGCCGCTTGGGCTTGCGAAACAGAACTGAATCGCCGCTTGGACGTTCTGAGCGCATGGGGGGAAGCCTTGCTGCAGCAAGATGCAGAGCCTGTCAAACCGACTGATCACTGCCCGCGTGCGTCATACTCGGTCGCAACGGATGGGGGCACTAAGGACCCAAACACACGGGAAATGGGATGACCGACAAACTCTCGCTGCAGTTGGCACTCGTCCTGCCCGGCGTGCCCGACGAACGGGATGCCTGTATCCAGCGATTGACCGATGTGTTGCAGGCACAAGGGCTGGAGAAGGTGCATGTGACCCAGCAGGATGGCAAGCCCCTCCTGTGCCTTCACTACGACCCAACGACCGTCAGCCCGCCTCGGGTGCGGGACATGGCGCAGGCAGCCGGTGCCCAACTCAGCGCGAGGTATCAGCATGAGCTGATGCGCATTGACGGCATGGACTGCGCCACCTGCGCAACGGTGATTGAGCACGCCTTGCAGCGTCTGGAAGGCGTCGAGGAAGCTGCCGTCAGTTACGCGGCCGAGCGCATGCGTCTGGAGTACGACACCCAGCGCGTGTCTCGGCAAGCCATCGTGCAGCGCCTCCAGGCACTGGGGTACAGCGTGCGGGAGCCTGAGCACGACGAAACCTGGTTTGAGCAATACCGGGAGCTGATCGTGAGCGCCATCGCGGGCGCACTGCTGCTGGCCGGATGGCTGGTGGGCCTGCGGCCGGGCGGAGGCACCCAGCTCGCGTCAGCCGGGTTGATGGGCGCGTCGATGGTGATTGGCGGTTACTACGCCATGCGCGACGCCTGGCAAAGCATCCGAGAGCGGGTGCTGGACATCGACGTGCTGATGATCGTGGCGGCCATGGGCGCGGCGGCGCTGGGTCAATGGGCGGAAGGGGCGCTGCTGCTGGTGCTGTTCAGCCTGGGCCATGCCTTGGAACACCTGGCCATGGACCGCGCCCGCCATGCCATGGAGGCACTGGCCAACCTGGCGCCCAAGACGGCTTTGGTTTTACGTGATGGCGCAGAGCGGGAGCTGCCCGTCGAAGACCTGCAGCGGGGTGACCAGGTGCTGGTCAAGCCCGGCCAGCGCATCGCGGCAGACGGCAAAGTGCTGGAAGGCATCTCAGCCGTCAATCAGGCGGCCATCACCGGCGAGTCGATGCCGGTGGACAAGGCGGTCGATTCCCTGGTGTTTGCCGGGACGGTGAACGGTGAGGGCTTGCTGCGCGTCGAGGTGACCAAGCTGGCCAAGGACAGTTCACTGGCGCGCATGGTTCACATGGTGGCCGAGGCGCAAACCGAGAAGTCGCCGACCCAGCGCTTCGTCTCCCGGTTCGAGAAGATCTTTGTGCCTTTGGTCCTGCTGGGCGTGGCGGCCCTGATCGTGATCCCGCCCTTGCTGGGCATGCCCTTTGCCGATTCGTTCTACAGGGCCATGGCCGTGCTGGTGGCCGCCTCGCCGTGCGCCCTGGCCATTGCCACGCCTTCGGCCGTGCTGGCGGGTGTGGCCCGTGCTGCACGGGGCGGTGTGCTGATCAAGGGCGGCATGCACCTGGAGAACCTGCGCACCTTGTCGGTCATGGCGTTTGACAAGACGGGCACGATCACGACGGGCAAACCCAGCGTCACCGATGTGATCGCGCTCGATGACAGCCAAGCTGATTTGTTGACCTTGGCCGCGAGCATCGAAAGCCGCAGCGGGCATCCCTTGGCCCAGGCTGTGGTGCAGGCTGCGCGCTCACGGCAGTTGGCATGGCCGGAGGCCAGCGAGGTGCAATCCGTCACCGGAAAAGGCATGCACGCGGTGGTGTCGGGTGGGCGGGTGAGCATCGGCAACCTGCGCTTGTTTGACGCCGAGGGGGTGCCTGATTCCGTTCGCCAGCAAGTGCTCGGCCTGGAAGCACTGGGCAAGACCACCATGCTGGTGCGACGTGAGGGCACCTTTGTGGGTTTGCTCGCTTTGGCGGACACCCCGCGCCCCGGCATGCGCGAGGTGTTCGCCCAGTTGGCGTCCTTGGGCGTCCGCCAGACCGTCATGCTGACGGGGGATAACGAGGCGGTCGCCAAGGCCGTTGCGGCATCCGTCGGCATCACCGATGTGCGCGCTGGCCTGCTCCCCGAGGACAAACTCAAGGTCATCGACGACCTGATGCGAGACCACCAGCAAGTGGCCATGGTCGGGGACGGCGTGAATGACGCGCCCGCGATGGCACGCGCCACCATCGGCATTGCCATGGGCGGCGCGGGCACCGACGTGGCCCTGGAAACCGCCGATGTGGCCCTGATGGGGGATGACCTGTCGAGGCTACCGTTTGCGATTGCCCTGAGCCGTGCCTCGCACAGCATCATCCAGCAAAATCTCTGGGCGGCATTTGGGGTCGTGGCGCTGCTCATCCCTGCCACGCTGTTTGGACTGGCGAGCATGGGCGTGGCCGTGTTGATTCACGAGGGTGCCACGGTCTTGGTGGTGCTCAATGCCTTGCGCCTCTTGCGTTTCGCGGACCCAAAAGTTGGACGGCCGGGCCAAACAGGCGCACAGTGATTCCGCTGTAGGTCTCATTGCTTCGCTAAAAAGACCGTCAAGAATTCAAACCAAGGATCATCGTCATGGAAATCAAAGTTCTAGGCTTGGGGTGCAGCAAGTGCCATATCACCATCGAGATGATCGAGCGGGAGGCCAAAGCTGCTGGCGTCCCTGTAGAGATCACCAAGATCGAGAGCCCCGACGAGATCAAACGCCTGGGCGTCAAGGCCACGCCTGCCGTCATGATCGGTGACCAGATCGTGCACAGCGGCGGCTTGCCCTCGCATGATGAGGTGCAGGCCTGGCTCAAGCCGCAAACCCAGCCCCACCATCAACCGCTGGGCTTTCTGAGCCATCCAACCAGGCATCTGTTCTTCACGGGTAAAGGCGGTGTCGGCAAGACCTCGTTGTCCACCGCGACCGCGCTGACGCTGGCAGACGCGGGCAAGAAGGTCCTGCTGGTCAGCACCGACGCGGCATCGAACCTCGATGAAATGCTGGGCATTGAGCTTCGCAACATTCCCACGCCCGTTCCCGGCGCACCGGGACTGTCCGTGCTCAACATCGACCCTGATGTCGCGGCCGAAACCTACCGCCAGCGCGTGATCGCGCAGATGGAGGCTCACACCACCGAGGCCGAGCGGGCCACGGTGCGCGAACAGTTGTCCGGCTCCTGCACCACCGAGATTGCCTCCTTCGACGAGTTCTCGAACCTGCTGGCCGGTGATGCCGCCGACTACGACCACATCGTGTTTGACACGGCGCCCACAGGGCACACGTTGCGCCTGTTGAGCCTGCCCAAGGCCTGGAGTGGCTTTCTCAAGGACAACGACCGGGGGGCGTCCTGCCTGGGGCCGCACTCGGGCCTGAAGATGCAGGAAGTGCGTTTCAATGCGGCGCTCACCGCCTTGTGTGACCAGGCGCTCACCACCATCGTGCTGGTGGCGCGTGCCGACCGCAGCGCGCTGGCCGAAGCGGCGCGCACCTCCGACGAGTTGCGCGTGCTGGGCTTGAACAACCAGCAGTTGGTGATCAACGGTGTGTTCAAGGCCACCGATCCGGATGATGGCGTCGCTCGTGCCATCGAGGCCCTGGGCCAACAAGCGCTGGATGCCATGCCCGATCCCCTGCGGGCCTTACCCCAAAGCACCGTGCCTTTGCGGGCCTTTGACACGGTGGGCCTACCTGCCTTGCGTGCCTTGTTGACCGACTCGCCACCAGCCAACGGGCAAGCTCGCTCATTGATCGATGAGCCGCCGTTGACAACCGAACACATCGATAAGCTGGTGGATGAGCTGGCGGCTGCTGGCAAAGGCCTGATCATGGTGATGGGCAAAGGCGGCGTGGGCAAGACCACGATTGCAGCGGCGCTGGCCATCGGCCTGGTCAAGCGCGGGCATGCGGTTCATCTCAGCACCACCGACCCGGCGGCTCACCTGGCCATGACGCTCGATGGCGAATTGCCTGGCTTACAAGTCGGGCGCATCGATCCCAAGGTGGAAACCCAGCGCTACATCGACAAGATCATGGCGGCACGTTCGCCTGGCCTGGATGAGCAAGAGCGTGCGTTGCTGCTGGAAGATTTGCAGTCACCCTGCACCGAAGAGGTCGCTGTGTTCCATGCGTTTTCGCGCACGGTGGCCGAAGCGCGCAGTGCTTTCGTGGTGCTGGACACGGCGCCCACCGGGCACTCTTTGCTGCTGATGGATGCCACCGGCGCCTATCACCGCCAGATGACGCGTGAGTTCGAGGGCAAGGCCTCCGTGCATGTGGTCACACCGCTCATGCGCCTGCAAGATGCCAGCTACACCCGCATCATCCTGGTCACGCTGCCGGAAGTGACGCCGGTGTCCCAAGCCGCGGCCCTGCAGGATGACTTGCGTCGCGCCAAGATTGAGCCCTACGCGTGGGTGGTCAACAAATCCATCCTCGCCGCTGGCACCCATGACCCCTTGCTGCAGGCCCGGCTGGATGGTGAGCGGCGACAGATGGCCAGGCTGGCGGCTGGACTGGCTCAGCGGACCTTTGCCGTGCCATGGGTCGCGCAAGCACCTGTCGGTCTGACGGCGTTGTCGGCGTTGCTGGCGTCATGAAATGACATGCTGGCGCAGGCCACGGCTTGGCGACCAAGTCGCGGCCGAAAAAAGGCTCGCTGATCAGCGGGTGATCAGCGAGCACAAGACGCATCGCTGTCATCACGGCGCGCCACCGGCTCAGGGAGGAAAAGCCGGGCCGAGGTACGAACCAGCGGCCTGGTAATGATACTGGGCCTCATGCAAACAGGCGTTGACCTGCTGTAGGTCCGGTGCCCGGATCGGATGTTGCCACCTGCATAGGGCCCACTTTCCGGGTGAAGTTCGGCAAGTTGCTGCAATGGCTCACGCAGCAGGCCTGGAGCCAGTTTTGGGAGCGCATGGTCCGCCTGCTTCAGGCGAGGTGATCCGCGGCCGCGGCGGCCAAGCAAAGAATCACCATGTGATGGATGTAGGTGCCGATGTCGGCAATGGCATGCGCTTTGTCAACGATGAAGAACACTTCGCCCTCTTGTGGCAGGTCGTGCCACGCGCGTGTATCGAACATGTTGTGGTGGAACTTGTCCCCTACGGCAAATGCCTGAAACGTGCTGCCTGCTTCGATTTGAGCCACGGGGTCATTGCGCATGGATCGAATCCGGATCTCCAGCTTGTGAGTGACGGGCTTTAAACTCTTCATTCGAATTCCTGGGTAACTGAGAGACGTCCATTGTTGGTTGTCGAATCAGCTGCCTTGCAGGCTGTTTTCCGAACAGAACGGACATGGCGATCTGTCTGAATTTCAGAGTCATTTGCCCCCCGCGTTGGCAGTGCCCGTAGCGTGCGTGACATCGTCTTAGCGTACGCCGACGTCGCCAGCAACGCGATTTTTTGAGAGCCACATGGACAAAGCAGAACAGATCCTGCCTAACCAAAGCACCTGCGATGAGGTGCTTCGCAAGGTCGGCCGCAATGTGCTGTTGTTTCAGCAGATCGAGGCGCTGCTGAAATTTCTGGTGGCCAACCACAGGAGAGATGGCAGCACGTTGAATTTCCAAGAGCGGCAGCAGCAACGCACTGAGAAAGCGCACAAGCAGATGATGGGGAAGTTGGTCGAGCAATTCACCGATGGCATCCTCTCTGACGCGGGTGAGCCAACTGTCGAGCCGGAGGACCTCACCGAGGCGTGGATGTCATTCACGTTCACGACGTCAGGAGATGGCGAGTTCTACGAGGCTCAACGTGCGGACATGAAGCGCATGGTGGACGAGCGCAACGACTTGATTCACCATTTCTTACCCCGGTGGCAACCGGACTCACCAGAGAGGATGGCAGAGGCAGCCAACTATCTCGATGAGCAGCGCGCCAGGGTGATGCCCGTGTTTGAACATCTACGATCTGTCTCCAAGGCGCTGATTGATGTGGGGCAGTCCATGGCCGCATTCATGGCGTCCGAAGAAGGCCAGCGCCATTTCGAGTTGATCCTGTTGCAGCACAGCCCGTTGGTTTCGGTTCTGAAAGAGGTGGCTGAACAAAAGCATCGGGCTGATGGCTGGGCCTACCTTGCTGACGCGGGGCGCATTGCGTGGCTGCAGGAGCCCGAGGCTGTGACGCACATGAAGGAACGACAGGGCCATGCCACGCTCAAGAAGTTGGCCGTGGCTTCGGATCTCTTCGAGGTGTTTGATGAGCCTTTGCCAAATGGCCGATACCGTACCTTGTACAGGCCAAAGGCCGGAGAAAACATCAAGACCTTAGGTGAAAGTCCCTGATAGCTGTACCCATCAACGTGCCGATGACCACCGGCACGCATGGCACGACAAGAGGATGCAAGGTGATGGGCAGCACAAACGCCAGGACGGTTGCGCAACTGGTCAGGATGGCCAAGCAGGTATACAAGGCGAACACTTCCGGGTTGTGGTGCAGGAACTCCTTGGCTTTGACCAGGCGCACCAGGTAGCCATCCACCATGGAAGCAAACGGGAAGGCCAACAACCAAGGGAGCCACTCCAGCAACATGGCAAGGCGGAAACTGGCGAGCAGCAGCAGTGCGTCAATCGAGCGGAAGTAGGGATTGTTGAACAGCCGTTGGTTGACCGAGGCCATTTCTCGCCCCACTGCTGCGTTGACGGCGCCCGCTGGGGCCGCGTCTTTGGAGGAAGGGACGGGTGATGCCTGACGTGCCGACTCCTGCATGCTCATCGCACGCGACAGCATCCGGATGCCTGCGCCCTTGCCCCAGAACACCGCCGCATTGGTGTATTCCGTTCGTAGTTGCTCAACGAACCGTTCTGGCGGGTGGGCGGATGGCACATAGAGAACCAGAACCAGCAGTGCCAGCAGTGATGCCACGGCCATCACCCTGATCATGCAGTTCTCCTGGTGGATTGATGGCCCCCTTGCGCTTCCGGATCCAAAATGGGAAAGCGACCTTTGATGATGCGCCCGCCAGACACCGAGGCAAAGTATTGAAGATTGGGCAGTTTGCCCAGGACATCGGCGGGCACCATCTCCTCGAAGCTCTCGGAGAGTTGGCTTGAATAGCTGGTCGAGAAGTCGCCCAGATGGGTGTCGGCGCCATGCCCCATGCCAACGCGCATCGAATGGATTGCGGTCTTGCCGAAGGTCTCCACGATGAAATCCTGCGTGGGTCGGTCCTTTGATCGCAGCGCGATCAGGTTGTTCAGGTTGCCCAATGCCATGCGGGCAGCCGCTTCGCTGCCAAGGCGTTTGGCCAGGTCGGCCAGCGTTTGCATCGCGCAGGTGGTGTAGATGCCGCCTTCGGCGCCCTTGTTGAGGATTTCGATCAAGGGTTGGTTGATGACGTTGGCAACCTCATCTACAAACAGGGCAATGCGCCTGTAGCCGCCCAGGTTGTAACGCATACCAGCCCTTGCTGCCAGGTCGGCCAAGGCCAAGGCACCGATGGCAGAGGCGACCGAGGGGTCGGGCAACGAGTCCAGGCACATGTACAGCACATGCCCGCCTCGTTCGATCTTCTCGAAGTTCATGATCGGGCGCATGTCGTCGGCGTCGAATGGGTCGGGCGAAAGCGTTCGGCCCAGGTCGCCCGAGGTCAGCATGGACAAGATGGGCAGAAGGTTGGCCGTGATCTTTTGGTAGTGCTCCCGGTTGTGCCTGAAGGTGCGCACCTGGGCATCGATCACCTTGCTGCGCTGAGATTGGGCAATGTGATGCTCGTAGTACGCGACGAGGGCCATGAGTTCGGCGCTGGCGGCTTCTGAGGGTCGTTTCATGTGTCCCCGGTTCGCCTCTTGCATCAACTTCTTCATCTCGGGTAGCTCACGCCATGCAGGCCCCAAGATTGCCTCGTAGAAGCGGCGCAAGGAACCTTCCAGCACAGGTTCGATGCCGCCCTCGATGTAGCGGGTCAGCTTGGCCAGATTGGGGCGCTCTTCCAGTTCGACCAGGCCCTGCACCACCACGTTGACGGCGTCCCAGCCAAAGGCGGAGAACGCGCCAGCCGTGTCGGGCGGCATGATGGACTGAATGCGGGAGGCAATCTCGGTGGGCTTTTGCCAGTTGAAGGTGAAGTCCAGTCGCACACCGGCTTCCGGAAAGGCCGGATGAAACTCCATGAATGTGTCAGGCTCGCGCCAGTCCTTACAGGCGCGTTCCACAACGCGCTTGAGGCGGCGGCTGTTCTTGGGGTCGATGACGATCACCACATCGCCGCGCCTGACGGCCTGGGTGATGAGGTTCGCCAGAGCCACCCCTTTGCCGGATTGCGTGGTGCCGACCAACAGCGTGCCGCCTTCGAAGTTCTGCAAGGGCCGGTGCAGCGGCACCTCATGGGGCTCGACGCCGTGAATGTAGGGCAAGCCAATCTCGGCATCGGGTTGCGGGGCGCGGTCATAGCCCAGCAGGCTCAGGAGGCGAGGTGACACTGCGAACTCGCGGTAGTCAATCTTGGCGAGTTCATACAAGCGCTGGGAGTGCACAGGCTGCCATTCAAAGCCGAATCCAAGGAATACGGCCGTTGATTCCTGACACCACCTTGCTTGGGTTTGCGTGCTGATCACCTGAATGGCATGTCCGGCCAGTGACGCCCTCAGAACGAGGATACGCAGTGCCTGCGAGAGCCTGAGGGCACTCATGCACAGGCAAGCGATGGTCAGTGGTAAGGCAAGAACGCGGGGCAACTGGGCCATGGCGCCAACCGCAGTGAAGAAGATCAGCGCGATACCCCAGGCAAGACCTGCGTAGGCTTCATAGGCACGGCGCCAGGGCATTTCGTAGCGACGGATAGACATGTCACCCTCCCACCGTCTCAGGAGAAGCAAAGGCGTCCAGGTCCACGCCGCCAATGAAGCGTGGGGCGATGGTCAAACCCACGGTCGGTGTGCCGTTGAAATCTCTTGCGGTGGTGGGTGGACCTCTTCCTTGGTCGCGAACCAGCATGTGCACATCAGACAGGGCGCGTAGAGCCATCGAGGGTTGAATGCCACGCCGCTCGAACTCATGCAGAGGTACAAACACGCCCAAAGCGACAGTGCAACACTGGGCAGGGCCAGTGCCTGTGTTCAAGGTGTTGACCACCTCGTTCAATGCGTCTCGCACCACTGGGTTGAGGCGCAACGGAGCCTGAAGGGCAATGGGTGTCCGCTCTATGGTGCGTGGGCATGGTTCTGGCGTCGACTCTGCATGTGAAGCAATAGGTGAGCGCGCAGGGTTCGGTGATGGCTCGGGAGCGATTGGCGGTGCCAGTTGCTCGCCCCACTCGCGGCTGGGGATGAGAGACAGTTGGGTGCCGGGCGCTGGCGCTGCTTGAGGGCACGGTGCTGGTGATGGTATGTGCTCGCTGTTCTCTGGGGCGGCGGTGAGGCCTTGTGCCAACGGTAGGGGGGCTGGTGTCAGCCCGGCGAACAAAATCGCGACGGACGACAGCTTGATGGCCTCGATCTTGACTTTGGTGCCCGGTGGTTGAATGAGCCATGTCGCTTGGCCCGCAGGCGTGGACTCAAAGGCCCCGGCTTGCAAAAGCACCTCCATGATGGTGGTTGGCGCCTTCGGTATGCCCGGCAACTGAGCGGCGTCCAGCAGGGTTTGAATGTCCTGTGCAGCACTGGGCCAGACGAGGAAGAGGCCGTCAGGCCCATACCAGACGCGCGACTTCTCTCGATTGACCAGCCACCCGGGGTGAGTGCAGGCGAGGTGGCGCAGGGCATCCACCAAGTAGCGTTCCAGATGAGAGCCGTATTGCGGTGCGCCGTATCGGTCTGCATTGGCCTGGAGGTTGCGGTCGATCACCAGGGCCAGGGAGCGGCGCACCAGTTCATCCAACACGTTGTGGTCGCGATAGAGGGCCATGCCGCTGACGCTGGCCATGAGTTGGGGCAGGATGACCGTGTTGTCTTGAGCCAGGTCCTGCATCACCGCTGGTGGCACGACATGCGCCAGCGTGAACACGCCGAGACTGCGAGTTTCAACGGCCTGCGGGCGCCAGCGCAGGAAGTAGCGACTAGCCTGGCGTTCAGCCAGCCAATCGCTTAAGGGCTGCAGGTAGGCGGGCCAAACCTCTCCTGAGGCATCGGTCACGATGAAGTGGCTGAGCACCCGATGTGCCTCGCAACACAGCCCTGCGACAAAGGTGGCCAGTCGCCAGCGTGGTTCCAGTTGCCGACGTACCGAGATAGTGGCGCGCCCAGAAAAGATGTGGGCGTCGGTGCCTTGCAGACTGAAGAGGCCGACCTCCAAGCCCAGGCGCAGCATGCCACCTGGAGCGCAGAAGTAATTGTCGGACGTGGCTGGCAGCAGGTGCACCAGGCTGGCATAGCGCCTGATCAGGGGAAGAACGGTTTGCTCAAAATCTGTTCGGCTCGATCCGTGGCAAAGCTTGATGCGGGCGATCAAGTCGTCATGCGCGGCCAGCAGTTCATCCATGCCGAGCACGTCGAATCCGGGATCGGATGACGCGAAGACGCGACTGGATGGCGGATAGGCTTGCATGGTGGCGGCGACAGAGAAACCCTGTCATTGAGTCACCACCTGTCGCGCCGTGCACCTTGAAATGCCGCTCATTCATACAGGTTATCGCGACCGGGTGAGGTTGCTCGGCCACCACGCAGGTGGCTGAGACGTCATTTCCAACAGCTACCATCTTGCTGACCCTGCCGGTGGGCTACCGTTGGGTGGCAGGAGGACAGGGCATGACAACACATCAAGGGAGATGCGCAGCATGCAGATGATGGAACTACCGGTTTCTTATAACCAGCGGTACTTGGCAACGAGCACGGGCACGGTCTTGGTTTGGCCTTTTTTGAATGGCGATAAGGGCGAAGGCCCATATGAATTGTTCTTGGACACCAATTCGCTGAGCAAGTCGAAGTGGTTCGGCGAACTGCCAGGGGACATGCGATCTCGATGCGTCATTAATCCGTGGCCAGCGCTGCTGGAACAGTGGTTGTCCAACCCGGTGTTTCGTGCGAACCCAGAGCAGCGCATCAACGCAATGATCGAGCCTTTTGCAGACATGGGTGCGGCCTTTCGTGAGCACTTCGCGCGGCAACAGGTGAAGGTGCTGATCAAGAACGAGGCGGCCTTGAAGTCGCAGTTCAGTTTGATCATGCCGTACGTCGCGATCATGAAGTCGACACTGGCGGAGCGAGTGCGAGCAGAAGAGGCCCTGCAACGGCTGGAAGCACTGTCCAAGCTGGACATACCGCGATTCACCTCGGCCATGATGTTGAGCGCGATGACGACTTTGCTGAAGAGCAAGCAGGCCACCAAGCTCGAAGGTGATGCCAATACGGCTTTCTCGTACTTGGAGTCCTTTTTCGCGTTTCAACCCGGCAAGAAGGATGAGCAGGACTTCATCAACGTGCCCTATCTGCGAAATCGCGCTGGGGATCTGAGCCTTTGGCTTTGCCTGTCCTTACTTTCGCAGCAAGGCTATTCCTTTGTGGGCAGCCCCGCTATCGTGACAGGTGACAAGGCCTTGCATCGGCTGATCGTGCGGGCGATTCCACCTGTTTTGCGGCTGGATCGCAAGGCTGCGTTTGGCTTGGCTCCGGATGGCCTGCCGCCGCACATGGCCGAGCAGATTGCTGGCATCTTGGCTCAGGTCCAAGTTCGGGGCGACATCACGGGGGAAGAAGGCTTGACGCGCGTGACGAACCTGTTTGAACACGCCAAGACATGTTGTGCCGAGGAACGGGAGCGCCAGGCGCTCGATGAAATCTATGCGGACTGGTGGCGCCCTGGTTTTGGCAAAGAAATCGATCTGTCGTGACGATGGATGGCGCCGTCTTCAAACGGGGCGGGGCAATGTAGGATGTCAACACCAATTTCAGGCAATCGCCATACACAAGCAATATGAGCACTTACCAAGAACTCTTGGCCCAGAAGGCCGCCCTGGAAAAACAGACATCGGAATTGGAGCGGCAATTACAAGAAGCTCGCAAGGCTGAGCGTGCGGGCGTGATTGCCCACATCAAACAGTTACTTGCCGACAATGGTTTGACGGTGGCCGATTTGGGATTGAAGGCCGGTGCGGCTACTCGGTCTAGCGCGGCAGCGGGCAGCAAGGTGGCCCCCAAGTACAGCAACGCTGAAACCGGCGAGACCTGGAGTGGGCGTGGGCTTCAACCCAAGTGGGTTAAAGCGGCATTGGCCGCTGGCAAGACGCTGGAGCAACTGAAAGTGGCTTGATCTCAGTCAGGCGGTCATCGCAGACGCCGCTGGAACCTCGTGTTTGGGAAATGACGCCTGAAGGCGAGGGTCGCAACTATAGCGTTGTACCAGTTTGCAAAATGGACAGTGCTCGCCTGAGTGAACCAGGCTACCGATGGCCATCAACACGTCGCTGTCGCATGTCGGGCAGGCGAGGACTTCGAACACCGGCGTTCTGGCCAGCCAGATGCCATCGGTGTGCGATGCCAGATCAAACGCACGGTCGAAGCTGATCCGGTGCGGGTATTGGCAGACTGCCTGGTATCCGCGGTAGGCGCTGACCAGCGCCTCTGCGGCACCGAAGCCGGTGTTGCGCAAGCGGCGGTAGATCGACATGAAGATGGACGACTCGGTCTTCGCGATGAGGTTCGCGCCGTGATACCACTCCAGGGAGTTGGGGGGACGTCCGCGTGGGATCGCTTGTGGATCGTTGAAGAACAGCCTTTGCACGTCCCTGGGATTGAGCCCGGTCAGGTGATGGATGGTGCGCACTCGGGCGCCCAACTCAGCGCATTCTTGAGCCAGGCGCATGGCGCACAGTTTGCGTTCAGCCCGTGTTTGCTTCATGACGCCCTCCCATCACGTCGTGCTCGCAGGCAACAAAGGGGCGGCATGTAGTGGCCTTGGTGCATGCACGGCTGCCAGTGAAGCCTGAAGTGGCGCGGGTGCCTTGAGCAGGGCGAGCAGATCCTGGCGAGGCGGGAACAATGTGCTTTGGCCAAGGTGGGCAACGAATGACCAAACTTCTTCCTGGTTCATGGCACCAAGGTACTCTGCCTGGGCGGCATCCATCCCGAATTTGCGGCATGTCGAGACACGATCTTGCGCGATGCCCAACCTGATAGCCTGCAGCAGATACAAATTGGTCAGCTGCACGTCGGTGAACTGGATGCTGCTCATGGTCTTCTCCTGTCGGTGCGCCCAGATGTGAATTGCAATGGGCCAGGTGTGGTGGCGAGGTGCGACTGCTGTGGGTTTGTGCATCGGGAGTGATGGGTCGGCTCAGCATATTCATGAGCGTCCATCGGAATCAATGCCCCAGGGCGGGGGGATGCCGAGATTGCCATCCACAAAGGCCCTTGTTCCCCGCCGCATTTGTTGCAACCAACGTGGCGGCCCGTTCGAGGCTAGATCGTGGACTAAAAAGGCCACCAGAGCCTGGGCCCTGGTGGTGACGTCGATGCAATGTTCGAGCAGGACTTTTGGGGAGGGCCCGCTCTCAGCTTGAATCACGTGGCTTGCGCCAACTCCTTCCAATCCTTGACTGGCAGTTCGATCAACTTCCCGCCCAGGGCTTCGAACTCGGTCGCACGGTCGTAGTCCTCAACTTCCTGGGAGAAGTGCGTGACGGCATTCACCAGGCCATACCCCGACAGATCACCTTCGGCGATCAGGTGTCGCAGCACCCCGGCGCGTTCGGCGTCATTCAATGTGTAGCGCTGAGCCAGCACTTCCACCGTCTTGACGGGGTTGCCGACGAGGTGAATCTGCAAGGTCTTTTGCATCTTCTGTGCGGCCTGCATGAACGTTGCTTCAGACACGGCTGCCTGCACCACGTCGCGAACCTTCAGGAAGAAGGCCTTGTCATCGGCTTGCAAGGTGTCGTCCTTGAAGACCATGATGCTTTCGTCAGATCCCAGTGCCCGCCCGACGTGGGTTTTGCGCAAGGAGTGGTCTGAAGCAATCAGGCCATTGCGGCACACCAGTCGATACAGCAAGGGCTGCACCGACAGCGTGCCTTGTCCCACCTCCGAGTTGGAGATGACCACGCCAGCCTGGACGATGTCGCCAGGCGCCATTTCGACCTTCAATTGCGGTGTGATGCACTTGATGTACATCCTCGTGTCGGTGAGTTCCACCGACTCGAAGCGCACATCAGGCAACTGTTGCAGGATGGGCAGCACACTTTCGGCCAGATCGTAGTTGTCAAGGCGACGATAGCGGTCTGACAGCACGGCCCGGACGTTGCCATCCAGCGTGCGAATCATGCGGCGGTCATCGTCGCTTTGCAGCCAGGTGTTCACGTTGCGGTCCAGCAGGACCGGCTGCTCGTAGCGCATGCGCTCGAAGTACGCATAGGGAATCTTCAGTTTGTCCGCCAACTGGCGGCGCGCCAGCGGCAAAACGCCATAGGGCGTGGAGACCCCGCCTTCGCCAATGACGAGGCGGGTCTCGCCTGTGTCATCGGTGTCGTGCCTCAACAGCGACGAGGGGACCACCAGGTCCTTCTTTGATTGCAACTGGCGCTCAAGTTCATGGGCCAGGCTCACCAGGGAACGTCCGCTTCTCATATCAAGCTCCTGTTCGGGAAAGAAATGGCGGAGACGGCATGACCCACATGCGGGGATGCACATCCCCGCCAGGGTTGATGACGGATGGGTGTCGACCCATCCACACAGGGCGCAAACTGACCACAGGCCAGGGCTGCGCCCAACTTACAAATCACTCATACAAAACGCCAGGGCTGTCTTTGCCTTGCCATGTGGCTTGGCCTGGTCTGACAGCTACCAGTGGGGATACATGACTTACGTGGTTCGGGAGGCGTGTTCCGCCTTGGCCAGCCACACATCGGCCCAGTCGGTGCCCGGGGTCTTGGGCAAGAGCACCCGCACTTGCCGGGGGCCACTCTGGTGCTCCTGCTTCTTCAGCCGCCGAGCCAGGGCAAAGGCAAACATCTGGCCGTCAAAGTCCGCTTGGGCATCGTTATCGGCATAGATGCAGATGCTCTGCACCGAGTCGGGCAGCCACAGCTTTTCCAGGTTCCCGGCATTGAGTCCTGCCCACACGGGTTTGCCGGTGGCCAGGTGCACCGCCATGGCGGTCTCGATGCCCTCGGCAATGGCCAGTTCGTGCTCGGGTTCGAACAAGCGCACGGAAGCACCATTGATGCCCGAGGAGAGCACCTTTTTGGCCTCGCTCACATTGGCCTTGCGGCCATCCTTCAGATACGTGCGGTGCAGCGTGACTGCGTGACCATCGGCGCCCTGGATGCAAGCCAGCATGGCGGCGTATTCGGCCACTTTGCGCGACTTGCCCGAGGTGGGGTCCTTCTCGTAATAGCCCAGCGCTGGATGCAGGCGCAGCACCTTGGGGTAGTGGGCCAAGGCGAGCCGCCGACCGGACAGGTAGCGGTCCACCTCATCACCGGGCGTCACGGGCTTGGCTTCTTCCCAGAGCCGCTTGGCCAGGGCCTTCATGCGCACGGCCGACGGCTCCGGTGATGCCACATGCGGGGCAGGGGGCGAGGCGCCCACCACGCGTTCGACTTCCTTGAGCGCGGTGTTGAAATCCAGGCCCGTGACGGCCTGCAGCAGCTTGAAGCCACCTCCCGCGCCACAGGCGCGACAGTGGTAGTTGCCTTCACCGAATTTGTCGGTGTACTGAAACCGGTCGGTGCCACCACAAAGCGGGCAGGGCAGGTTGCGCTTCTTGAGAATCTGTTCGCCAACGCCCAGGCAGCCAAGGATTTCGGTCCAGCGACCGTGGGCCCGGCGTTTGACGTCTTCAATGCGAGCTTCGTACTCGGGGTTGTTCATGATGAACTCCGTGTTGATGACATGCTCTCCAGGGGATAGATCAGCGGTCAGCCGCGATGGCGAACCGATGGGGTGAACAACTGGCCTGCCTGAAGTGCTTCGATCACGCTGTGCTCGACGAACTCCCAGGGCAGTTGGTGCTGGGTGTGCAAGACCTGGCCTTTGTCGTCCAGGTGTTCGACCTTGAAACCTGCCTGGCTCCACAGCACGCGGTAGGTCAGCCAGTCGGCACCGGCGATGACAAAGATGCGGCCAGCCTGGCCGGTCAGGACTTCACTTTCCTTGACCAGGAACTCGATGTCCTGGGGCTGATCGACCATCAGCATCGGAATGCGGTGGCCATGGGCGTATGCTTGTTTGTGCATAGGGCTCTCCATGTGTGAGGTGAGGGCCAGGGCCGATCGGAACGATCTGGCCTTGGCGTTGTTTGGGGCTGTTGGGATCAGGTGAACAGGTCACCCTGCTCGGACATCTGCTTGAGCTGTTCATTGATCCATTGCGGATTCCTGGCTAGGCGGGCCTCAACCCACTGGGGGTTGCTGGCGATGGCATCGCGAACCCATTGGGGATAGCGCTCAAGCGATTCCGACAGCCAGGCTTTGAGCTTGTTGCGGATGTGGTCGCGGATGTCTTGCGCATCCACGAGGCCGCAGTACGCGATGGGCGACAGCGGGCTGCATCCCACGACACGCAGGCAGTTCACGAACGAGAAGGGCTGTTGGTCCTTGTCCCGCTCGGTGAACACCCAGCGCAGGGTGTCGAACTTGTCTTCCAGCGGCGTGGCCGGGTCAGACAACTGGTTGATCTCCTGCAGCAAGCGCCAGTGCAGGAAGACGATGTCTTCCTCGCTCCAGTCGATGCTTTCGGTCGGATCGTCCAGCGACAGTGGGTCTGGCGATTGATCCGGAAAAACGGACTGCGTCGCCCCCATGAAGCCATTCAAGGCAGCTGGGGGGTGAACCAGGGATGTGCTCGTGTGCAGCATCGTGGCCTCCATGTGAAATAGGGAGGCACGGCGCACCACTGAGGGGGCAATGCCCCACAGGGTGATGAACAGTCGGCAAGGTGTTTTGACGCACTGCCGATGGCGATGAAGAGACTCCAGGGCTGGCTTGATCGGGTGGTGAGCCCGTTCGGATCGGTGTGCCAGCTACCGATCGAAGAAGGCTTTCGGGGTGAAGGCGCGCATGCCGCGTCAGTGCGGTCGTGCACTCACCACGAAAGTCGCTTCGATGGCATCGGGACGGTGGTGACCGTCAAGGGTTTGATGTGAACTCCAGGGCTTGCCTTGTTTGAATGCAGGGCCAGCTGCCGCATATCAGCAAGGTAGTGCCTTGCCATGAGGATGGTCAAGATGGTTCCATGCCAAAACGGGGGCTGATGCCGAAAGGGCCTTCAATTGCCGATGATTCCCGGTGGTGATGCACGAACGCGGTTCGCAAGATGGTGGCGAGCACGCCAGTCACGGGAGCGCGACATGTCTGATATTCACCAGATCGTCAAGATGGACCAGGGCGGGGTCAACGACCGGATCCTGGCCAAAGAAAGCAAAGCAGATTTCAGGCGCATCGAAGCGGCCAGTGTGAAGATGCCCACGCGCTTCACCAGCGCGGAGGGCAAGCGCTTCTTTGTTCGCCTGTTCAACACCTTGCAACTCAACATGCACTTCATCTCGGTGATCGCACGCACCCGTCTGGATCACGATGACATCGTCAAGGTGGAGGCCAGCGTTCGGGCGAAGCTTGACGCGGTCAACGAGAGCTTGAACAGTGCCATCGATGGCGCAGAAGCCTTGTTCAAGGCCCATGGCATCACCAGTGTGGCGACGTATGACACCGTGGCCCTGGCGGTGGACGTCAGTGTGCTGTCGTCGTTTGGGCGTCGCTTCCTGGAGGTCCTGGGTAAGCTGGACCAGTTGATGCCACTGCTCCAGACGCTGGAGATCCATGAAGTGATCACTGCGCAGGCGGTGGACATCCAGCGCGCCAGCCTCAAGCGTCAGGTACGCGACGTGGCCAACGGGGCCCGCAATCTGGCCACAGGCCTGAGGCGCCGCATGAATTCCATGGGTGCGCCTGCCGCGCCAGCAGGCGTTCAAAACCCCGACGTGGTTGCTCCGGTGCAGGAAGCCACTGGTGATGTTGCAAGCGTGGCCTCGGCCCCAGACACCATTGCGGAAGTGGATGTTGCTGTTGTCGTCAAGTAGATTGTCAAGACGATCTGGTTGAAGCAGGCAAGCGCCACGCACAAGGTGCCGGCTTCACGGACGATTTCGACGAGCACAAGCCATTCATGCTTGAGGCATCTCATGCCCTCCGCTAAGGTGGCATCGGGACGCATCTTGCGCCACCGTCGCAGTCGATACCTGCCTGCCTGTGCCTGTCCACGTTGCGCTGAGCCAGCCCGTTGACGAGGCACGATGTACTTGGAGTTGCTCACAACCACACCGTGCGACCGGGACGCCGCCGATGTGATGCCGGAGTCGTGCGTCCCTAGCGGTATGCGCAAACCCTGACCTAGCGCGGCCGCCATAAAGCAGGTCATGTCTTTCATCGGCATTCGCCGTGATGAGGCCAGATCATGCCCAAACCCAACCGGGGTGCCGTTGTCGTGCCCGCGGCACCTGTCCATGCTGTTGCGGCGCCATCATTGCCGCAAGTTGGCTTTCTCCGACAGGCACAGGTTCTGCAATTTGTTCCCATCTCCAAGTCCACACTGTGGCGGCGCGTGCAGACGCGCACCTTTCCTGAACCCGTCAAGCTGTCGGTGCGCGTGACCGTCTGGAGGGTGGAGGACATCAGGCAATGGATCGCTGAACAGAGTAGCCGAGCCTGACTCCCCTTGCTGAAGCCGATGTTCACGCTTGCAAAGTCCGCTCTCATGCCATGCACCTTGCTTGGCATGCCTTGCCCCGATATCGAGCGCGCAGGGGCCTGGGCACACGCCAATGCATGTGAAGTGTGCCGCAGCCCATGCGGGGCGGTGCCACGGAACTTGCTTGCTTCTGGGTGTTTTCACGTGGCTTTTGTCCACGCCAAAGCAGATCTGCCTGATGCCGAAACCCCCCGCCTTCACCGGCGATTTCGACTGGTGAAAATTTCGATCAGGGTTGAGCATGAAGGCGCTTTGGCAGCGTGAGGACAAGTAAACAAAGCAGGGAGAGGGTCATGTCATGCGCACCAGAACTGGAACCAGACGGGGGCACCGTTGCCCAATCGATCCGGATGCTCAAGGAGGTCATCGATGGCGACACCTATGAGGCCGTGGCCGCGCGATTTGGCGTGTCACGCACGGCGGTTGAGCGGCGCATCAAAGCCATTGCGGTGCAGTTGAGCCAAGGGGCCGACATCGATGGCCTGAATGAAGATGGCGCCGCATTCGTCAGACGCTTGCGCCTGCACCGCGATGCCATCCTGACGGCCTTGGAGGATTTCGATCCGAGAAAGACGGTCGAACATCGTTCAAGCCGCATCGTCTCCATGGATGAGATCATCCAGGCAGGCAAGCGCATCAAGGGGCGCAGCAATCGGGCCTGGCATGACCTGTCGCTGTTCTATCTCTTGTTTGCCACGGGCGCACGTCCCCTGGAAATCGCCCGCCTCGAAGTGAGGGACTACCTGAGCTCCGATGGCAGCGTTCGGCGCCACTCTCAGATGCGTGCCGAGGTGGCCATCACTGGAAAGGCCCGCCCATTGCACTTCGCCAGCACGAGGCTGGACGAATCGCTTTCAAACTACTTGGAAGAGCGCCTGAGGCTCGGGCTGGGCTTGGGACGGGATGGTGCTTACAGAGGGCTTGATCCAGATAGCCGCTTGTTCCTGTCTACAGCAGGAGAGGGGTTCAAGATCACACCCTATGGTGCGCCTGGTCAGCGACGGTTCTTGTGTCGACCGATCCTGGAGACCTACCGCAAGCTGTTTCGCTATGCCGAGATGAAAGGCGTGACGGCGCTGTCTGTGCGTCGCACCGTCGTGGCACGCCTCTATGAGCGTGGCGCTGATGAGGACGATGTCGGCCTGATCCTGGGCATTAGCGAACGCAGTGCGGTGCGTGAACTGCTGGCTCGCCACAAGCCGACCATCGAGCAACTGCTCGATGAACTGGTGTGAACACCATGCCCACCCGTCAAGGCGCTGAAGGCGACAGTCAGCGCTTTTCCATCAAAGGGCGGGTGGTGGATGCAAGTGCGCCAGACATGCAGGATCTGCTGGCTCACGTGTACGAGACCCCCGAACGTCCCCGATGTCTGTGTGTTCCTGGTGGTGTGGAGATGTACGTGGCGCGGCACCGTCAGTTCGTTGTCAAGCGCATGCCGGAAACCGGGTGTCAACATCACCCATCGTGCCCATCCTTCGAGCCGGAGTGGCAACAATCAGGTCTGGGCGAGTTGGTGGGCGAGGCTGTTCTGGAGATGGTGCCTGGGCAGATTCAACTGCGTGTGGACTTTCCGTGGGTGCGCACGGTGGGGCGAAGTTTGGTGCGAGGTGAACCACATGAGGTGACCGAGGTGGAGGCACCCAGGCGACGCATGAGCCTGCATGCCCTGATGCACTTCCTTTTCGAGCGGGCGGGCTTCAACCGATGGAGCCCGGCCATGGAGGGCAAGCGCAATCAAGGTGTCCTGCACAAATACCTGATGAATGCGGCCGAGGACGTGATGGTCAAGGGTGTTGGGCTGAGCGAGCGTTTGTACGTGCCCGAGCCCTTCAGCGAAGCCAGCAAATTCGAGGTAGCTCAGCGCCGTCGCAACAAGCTGGCGGTCTTGCATCCGCATGAAGGGCAAAGCCCTCTGGCGGTGGTCATCGGCGAATTCAAGGTCAGCGAGGTAACGGCCCTGGGACGGCGTGTCTGGATCAAGCACATGCCCGATGCACCCCTGCTGGTGGGCACCAAGACCTGGGAGCGCATTGAGCGGGTCTTCGCTCCATTGTTTGAAGCCCGTGACGCCGACAGCGGACACAAGGTGCGTTTGATGCTGGCGGCGCTGATCCGAGCTCGCCGTGAGCACACCTACGAAATTGATGCGGCCAGTTTGATGTTGACCAGCGAGCACTGGATCCCGGTGGAGGGTGTGCATGAGTTGCCGCTGGTGCATGCGCTCGTCTCTCAGGGCCGACGCTTTGTCAAACCACTGCGTTACGACGCCAGGAGCGCCGCTGCATTTCCCAATGCTTTGTTGCTGGATGCTGGTTGTCTGCCGGTGCCTTTGCATGTCATCAGCGCATTCATGCCCCCGAAGGATCGGGCGGAAAAAGAACGCGTCTTGCGGACGTCCGGTGTTTCATCCTGGCTCTGGTGGAGTGCCGAAGAGATGCCTGCGTTGCCAGAGGCAATGACGTCCAGGAGTCATTGAGCGAACCTCGGGCATATGGGCTCCGATGACCACCGTCTTGAGTCCTTCCAAGGCTGAGATAAACATTGGTCAGGTGATTGGCAGGTGTCGATCAACGGCGTTTGCCGTGGCTTGCTGAGACATGTTGTCGAGCTGTCGGCTGCTCAAGATTCTCCCCTTGGCCAAGCCCACTCAAGATGCCGCAATGCGCCACATCTTTTGCCTGAGCACATTGCCCCCTCAGTGACACCAATTGTTTTTTCAAGGCGGTCAACTCTCGAATCCGTTGGGCCACGTGTTCGATGTGCTCATCCAGCACGTTGTTCACGGCCTCACAACTTTCGTTGGGGGCTGCCTGGAGCGCCAGCAGAGCCCGAATTTCATCGAGGGCCATGTCCAGTGATCGACAGTGGCGAATAAAGGCCAGACGCTCGACGTGGGGCCCTTCATAGATCCGGTAGTTGCTGGTGGTGCGCGAAGGCTTTGGAAGCAGGCCCTCGCGCTCGTAGAAGCGAATCGTTTCCACAGGGGTGCCAGACTGGGCTGACAAGTCACCTATTTTCATGGCGGGTTCCTGTTGGCATGCAGATATGGTCATTTTATCGCTTGACTCTGTATCTACTACAGGGTTTCAAATGCGGTCATGGTCACGCCACGTACTACATCGCCCGAAACCACCAGCTCCTCAGCCTGCTCAAATCACAGTTGCGGATGCACGGGGGCATCCACTGCGGCGGTGATCTCGCCCAAACCCCTGGACGCTGGGTGGGCCATGTTCCACATCTCCTCCATGGACTGTTCCTCAGAGGAGGCGGAAATCCGCAGCGCTGTGGATGCCATCCCCGGCATCAAGGCACTGAGGTTTCAACTCCAGGCCACGGAGCAGGCGTTGCGCCAGGCTCTGCAAGCCATTCGCAAGCATGTCGTGTTCCTGTTGTTGGAGGTTGCCCGCTTGAAGACGGTGGCCTTATCACGCGCTCAATATCCCAGCGCAGTGCGCTCGGTGACCAAGTTGTCGAGACGTTGTTGCGCTTGTGCGGCGGCGAGCAGCAGGGCGCGCTGACGTTGAGCGTACTGATGAGAAAAGCGCCGACCTTGCCGGTCGCCTTCTCCCACTTCACGCCCAGCTCGCTGTTTCGAGCGAAGGTTCTGGAACTCGTCATAGACATCGCCAATCTGGTTGTCCAGCTGCTTGAGCCGAACGGCCCGGGCCGCTGCGTCGCGCAACAATTGCGCTCGCGTCATGGCGAGCGCACGTTGGGCTGCCTCGGCCTCCTGTGGGTTGGGTGGGTGTCGCTCGACCGAAATGACGCTTGAACGCTTGGCCTGAGGTTCTGGTTCGTCCCCGTAGACCACCTGCCCATTGGGCAGGATTGACAGAATCCGCTCGTCGGCCATGCTCGTGAAGGCGCCGCCAAGAAAAACGAGGGCCAGTGCGGTAGGGGCGAGGCGGCATTGATGGCCTTTCATGCTTAGATCTCCATCTGAGGTGAGCACAGGTGGGCAGCGCCGCGTCAGCGGCCTCCCTTGCTTCGCAGCGCCCGGCGCTTTTGCTGGCGATCCTGCCGACGGATGCGTCGCTTTGCTCTGTCCCGCCACTCCAGGTAGAGCCCATAAGGAATCACGACGCACAGTGCCGCTCCGCCCAGGACCAGCACGTAGGGCATCACATGTTCTCTCACGGTCATGCTCGTTCCTTCCGGTTCAAGGCGGTGGCCTGGCGTTCGGATCCATGCCAGCCTCAGCACGATGAGCGCTGGCGTGCTTGTCTCCCAGGTCGCAGAATGGGCTGGCCTGATCGCAAGCCTGGGTCTCGCACTGCAGTGTCGAGTGGTGGATGTCTCGTTCGGCCAGCACGCGGTGCAATGCGGACAGGAGGCTGGCTGGCTCGGACATTGACGGGTCGTGAACAATGTGAGCGCTCAGGCTGGGTCGGTTGCTGGTCAAGGACCAGACGTGCAGATCGTGCACGTCCACGACACCCGGGACCGCTCTC
>PNKV01000017.1 GCA_013822685.1 Leptothrix sp. (in: b-proteobacteria) | reverse complement strand
TCGTCAACTGACTTGTCGCCGATGTTTGAACGCAGCGCCTGAAAGGCGCGAAGAGAGTTTCGGCGACACCACCTCGTCGCGAGCACCGCAAGGCGGTCCCGCTACCAGCGGGACCACCAACATGAAGCCCAGCCGGATACCCACCCAGCCCTCGCCCCGCGCTCCCCGATAAAGCGCCTAACCAGCCGAGCGATCAATAAACGCCCGGCTCCCCAGGCGGCCGCGTCTTGAACCGCTTATGCACCCACAAATACTGCGCCGGCCTTTTCAAAATCTCCGCCTCGATGATCCGGTTCAACCGCGCCGTGTCCGCCTCGGCATCCGCCGTGGGAAAGTCCTTGATCGGCGGCAAAAAGTGGATGCGCCAGCCCAGCCCACCCGGCAGCGTCTCGGCGATCACCGGCTGCACCACCATGTTCAGCATGCGCGCCATGCGCGAAGGCGCCAGCAAAGTGGCCGCCGGCACGCCAAAAAACGGCACAAAGGCCGCGTCCCTGGCGCCAAAGTCCATGTCCGGCAGATTGAAAAACCCCCGACCCGCCTTGATCGCCCTGAACAGCGGCTTGACCGAATCACTGCGCGGAAAAATCTCGGCATCGCCAAAGCGCAGGCGGCCGCGCTTCATCGCCTCGTCAATCACCGGGTTGCTCTGCCTTTGGTAAATCGACGCGCCCGGGCGTTGCTGCTGCAGCAGGATCGAAGCGCCCGCCACGTCCAGCCCCACGAAATGCGGGCACAGCCACATGGTCGCGCGGCCAGTGGTTTGAAACTCGCGCTCGGCCAGTTCAATGTCGCCCTCTACCTGGATCAGGCGTTTGAGGCGTTCGGGTGGCGCGTACCAGAACAAGGCCCGCTCCAGCAGGCTGCGCGCCAGCCAGCCAAAGTGCTCTTTGACCAAGGCGCGCCGTTCGGCTGCGGGCATCTGGGGGAAGCACAGCTCCAGGTTGCGCAGCGCGATCTTGCGCCGCGATCCCGCCAGGGGGTACAGCACGGCACCCAGCCCCCGGCCCAGCGCGGCCAGCACGGGCAAGGGCAACCACGACAGCAGCCGCATCAGGCCCAACGCCACGCGCACGCCCAGGCCCTTCACGCGGCGTCCTTGGTGGCGGGTGAGGGGCGGGTCAGGATGTCGGCCTTGGGTTGCTTGTAGCGGTTGTAGCCCCACAGGTATTGCTGGGGACACTGCATGATCAAACCTTCCATTTCATGGTTGAGCGCCGCGGCCGATTCCGCCGGGTCGCCACGCAATACCGCCTCGACCAAACCCGGCGCAGCCGCCTGGGCGTGAACGATGAAGTCAGCGCCCACTTTGTGTCTTTGCCAGAAACCAAGCCGTTCACCGCGAAGCCACACCAGGCTGGCCCCGGTTTGAAAGGCCAGCTTGTTGACCATGGTCATCGTGTAAGCCGGCGGGCCAAAAAACGGCGCCCACACGCCCATGCCCTCGGGGGGCACCTGGTCGGGCAGCATGCCCAGGGTCTGGCCGCTTTTCAGGGCCCGCAGCAGTTGCCGCACGCCGCTCAAGGTGGCGGGCGCCGTGTGCAGGTGCTCGCGGTTGCGCGCATGCTCCAGGATGCCGGCCAGCCAGGCCTGCTTGGCGGGGCGGTACAGCGCCGTGATCGGTTGCTGGGGCCCAAAGCGCTCGGCATAGGCCTGCGCGCAAATCTCAAAGCAACCCAAGTGCGGTGACAGCAGCACCACGCCCTTGCCCTTGGCCAGCGCCTGCTCCACCACTTCGGGGTGAACCCACCGCACCCGATCGCCCAGCGCCACCCCGGCTGGCCGGCCCCACAAGCGCGGCAACTCGGCCACCATGCGGCCCGCGTTGGCCACGGCCGACCAACGCTGCGACCGGCTCAAACCCGCCTGGTTGGTGTGGGCTTTGAGGCGTTTGCGGTACGACGGCGAGGCCGCGTAGGTGATCCAGCCCAGGGCCGCGCCCACTGGGTGCAGCACGCCGAGCGGCCAACGGGCCAACATGAAAAACAAGCGAGACATGGGCCGCGATGTTACTTGGCGAGCCGGGCTATTCTGGAGCCCTGTTCACGCGAAAGGAGACAGCATGATCTTGTGCGCGGATATCGGGGCCACCAAAACCTTGCTGGGCCTGGCGCGGCTGGACGAGTCGGGTCAGGTCAGGATCGTGGCCTCTCAGCGGTATGTGGCCGCCGACGTGGCCTCGTTCGACGCCATGCTGGACCAGTTTTTGAAGGACCAGGCCCAGCACCTGGGCTCGCCCTTGCGCGCAGCCTGTTTTGGCGTGGCCGGCCCGGTTCACGACCAGGTGGTGCAGATGACCAACCTGCCCTGGCGCCTGGACGCGGCCGCGCTGAGCCGCAAGCTGGGCGGCATCCCCGTGCGGCTGGCCAATGACTTTGAAGCGGCGGCCAGTGGCATCGATGGCTTGGCGCCGCAAGACCTGATGTGCCTGCAAGCCGGTCAGCCCGTGGCCCAGGCGCCCCAGGTGGTGATCGGGGCGGGCTCGGGGTTGGGGGTGGCCTTCCGCATCTGGCAGCCCACGGCCGACGGTGGCCGCTACCAGGTGGTGACCGGCGAAGGCGGCCACTTCGGGTTCACCCCGCTCAATGCCGAACAGGACCGCGCTTTGATGCGGCTTCGCGCACACGTGGTGCGGCCGGTGGCCGAGCACTTCGTGTCGGGCCCGGGCCTGGCCAATTTCTACACCTTCCTGGACACGGCCGATGGCGGCAAGACCTTGGTCAAGGACACCCACACGGTGGCCACCGCCAGCAACACCGATGGCCTGACGGGCGAGGAAATCTGCCGCCGCGCCATGCAGGACGGCGAGCCGCGCGCCTTGCACGCCTTGCACCATTTCCTGCTGTCGTATGGCGTGGTGGCGGGTGATTACGCGCTGGCCACCCTGGCCAAGGGGGGCGTGTTCCTGGCTGGTGGCATCGCGCAAAAGCTGGGCCCCCTGATGCAGGACGGGCGCTTTATGGTCGGTTTTCGCCAAAAAGGGCCTTACGCCGATTTCATGAGCACCGTTCCCGTGCACGTTGTCCAGGAGCCCGACCTGGGCCTGCATGGCGCAGCGGCCATCGGGGCGCATCTGATCCCCATTTGACCGGTGCGTGTCATTCTTACCGGTTCGGCTCAGCGCAGCAGGGCCAGCATCTTTTGCAACATGGTGGCCACCTCTGAATGCGTGTCCAGGTAAAAACGGGCACGCGACAATGGGTCGTCGCGCCCGATGCGCACCGTCAGCCAGTGCGGCTGGGCGCTTTCAAACACCGACTCGTCGTTCAGGTCATCGCCCACGAACATGGCCGCGTCCGAATTCGAGCGAGCCACCAGCATGGCCACGGCATCGCCTTTATCGGGTGCGTCGGCGGCCACCACATTGACCACGCACTTGCCCCCAAAGCTGGTCAGTGCTGGGTCCAGCCCGCGCAGCAAGGTCTCGATGGTGACCAGCGCGGCGTCGCGGTCGCGGGCCAGGCGGTAGTGAAAGGCCAGTGAGTGGCGCTTGTCTTCCACCTGGATGCCGGATGACGCCAGCGCTTCGGCGTTGGCCTCAATCTTCAGGCGCAGCACGTTGAGCTTGTCGGTCAGGGCGATGTAGACCTCGGGCGGCAAGGCGGGTTGCTCCGGGTCCTCGGCGCCGTGGTTGCCGATGATGTAGTGCGGATCAAACCCCAGGCGCGGCGCGACATCGTCCACGCTGCGGCCGGTGACGATGGCCACGGGCAGGTGCTCGGCCAGCTGCTCCAGCCGGTGGGCCACGCCGATGGCCACGCGGGCGTCGTCCGGGCGGGTCACGATGGGGGCCAGCGTGCCGTCGAAATCAAAGGCCAGCAAGGGGCGCCGCTGCATCACGGCTTCCAGGGCCTGCTGGCCCGGGGGGGTGAACAAATGGTGTTTCATGTCAGCCCGGTTGGTGTCGTTGCACGCGTGCCTCGATGCGCTCCCGCAAACGCCACCGCCCGGCATCGGTCAGCATGCGGCCGGCCCAGCGGTAAACGTTGAATTCGCGCACAGTCATGCGCAGGCTGCCCATGCGCTCTCGCTGTTCTGCCTCGGGCATGGTCAGCGAGCGGTGCAGGGCGTCGGCGGTCTCTTCCACATGATAAGGATTCACGATCAGGGCCTGGCTCATTTCGCGCGCGGCCCCCGCAAAGCGGCTCAGGATCAGCACGCCGCGTTCGTCGTTGCGGGCGGCCACAAACTCTTTGCAGACCAAGTTCATGCCGTCGTGCAGGCTGGTGACCATGCAGGCATCGGCGGCGCGGTACAGCTCGTACAGCGCGGCTTGGTCGTGGTGCACGGCCAGCAGGTGCACGGGCTTGTAGCCCTCGTGGCCAAAGCGTTTGTTGACCCGCTCGGTCAGGGCATGGATGCGCTCCTGGAAGGCCTTGTACTCTTCCAGCGAACCGCGCGAGGGCGCCGCGATCTGCACGAACGAGAACTGCCCGATCCACTCGGGGTGTTTTTCCAGCAGGCGCTCGACCGCGTGGATGCGCTCCAGGATGCCCTTGGTGTAGTCGAAGCGGTCCACCCCGATGGCGATGCGGTGGTCGGGCGGCAGGCCCAGCCGCGCCAGCACGTTCTGGCGGCATTGCTCCACCGGCAGCCACGCGGCCTGGGTGGCCTCCGAGGGCCACTCGATCGAGATCGGGTAGCTCTCCACGAAGGTGCTGTCGTCGTGGAAGGAGATGGTCGAGTGCTCGTGCTCGATGCGCGCTTCCAGATAACGATCGACCGTCTCGATGAAGTTCTTGCAGTGAAAGCGCGTGTGGAAGCCCAGGATGGTGCTGCCCAGCATGCCTTCCAGGATCTCTTGCCGCCAGGGGCAGATGCCGAAGGATTCGGGGTTGGGCCAGGGAATGTGCCAGAAGGTGAGGATGGTGGCGCGCGGCAGCTTCTTGCGGATCATGGCCGGCAGCAAGGCGAAGTGGTAGTCCTGCACCAGCACGACCGGGTCTTCGCTGCGGGCCTCGGCCACCACGGCATCGGCGAAGCGCTGGTTCACGGCGCGGTAGTGTTCCCAATCCGATTCGCGGAACACCGGCCGCACGTGGGCCACGTGGCACAAGGGCCACAGGCCTTCGTTGGCAAAGCCGTAGTAGTAGCCCTTTTCTTCGGCCTCGCTGAGCCAGACGCGGCGCAGCGTGTACTCGTTCTTGCCGGGCGGCACCAGCACGCGGTCATGGGCATCGACCACCTCGGCATCGGCGCTGCCGCTGCCATGCGCGATCCAGGTGCCCGAGCAGGCGCGCAACAATGGCTCCACCGCGGTCACCAGGCCACTGGCCGGTTGCTTGACGACGATGTTGTCGCCCACCTTGTCGTGGATGTAGGGCTCGCGGTTGGCGATCACGATCAACTCGTCGCCGCGCAGTTGCGTGCGCAGCAGGGCGCGCAGGCGCTCGGGGTTCCACTCGGCCTCGGGGCCCAGTGAGCGGCGGTACTCGTCCTCCAGGTCGCGCAGGCGGGCGCGCAGGTCAGCGGCAAAGGGTTCCAGCTCGGGCGCGGCCGACGACATCAAGGGGCTGATCAGCCCTTCGCCCCGCAGCAGCGCACGCGCGCCCGAGACCCAGCCACGCCAGCTCAGCTGCGCCACCACCACGGTGATCAGCGCGATGATCACGCCCAGCCCGGCGATCAGGATGATCAGGTACTTCTGGGTGTCCTGGCTGCGGTGCTCCACAAAGCTCAAATCCTGCAGCAGGATCAGTTGCGCGATGGGCCCGTTTTCATCGGTGATGGGGTAGATGCCCACGTGCACCGGGCCGCCTTCGATGCGCATCTGGGGCTCGTCCTGTTCGCCGATGACGGTGGCTTTGGCGCAGGTCAGCGAGCGCGGAAAGCCCGGTGATCGGCGCAGCAATTCGCCATCCATCGAACACAGGCCGATGCCGACCAGGCGCTCGTCTTGCACCACGCGGTTGAACAGTGACTGCATGCGCGAGCTGCCGGGCTCTTGCAGCCCTTCGGCGATCGAATCAGACAGTGTTTTTGTGACCAGCGAGCCCCGCAGGTTCAGGTCGCGTGAAAACCACCTGAGCGTCAGGCGGTCCATCAAAGGCACCGCCAGGTATGCGGCGGCAATGAGCGTCAAGACCAGCGGCACCAAAAAGCGAAGCTGGAGGCGCAATGTGTTCATCAATGAAGCCGAAAAATGTAATGCCCCACAGAGGGCAATTGGCGTGCCTGCGGGCTCAAGGCATGAGCATTGGTATCAGCTTGCCGCGGGCGTCTGCTCGTTCTCCGGCGTGGGGGAGCGTTGCATGTCGGGCGTTGGGCGGCCAATCGTTTCGCGAGGGTCGGGGTGGCCGGGTCCGGGCAGCGGGTTGTCTATCTCGGCACGTGCGCGTGGCAGGTAATCGGGGTAGTCGCGCTGCATCACCTTCATCAGCTCTTCGCGGATCAGGCAGCGCAGGTCCCAGGCCTTGCCCGAGTCGGCGCTGCTGATCAGGCAACGCAACTGCATGGCCTTCTCGCTGAAGTCGGTCACCTGGATGAGGCACACGCGGCCATCCCACAGAGGTGACTTCTCGCACAGGGCCTGCATGGCGTCGCGCAGCGGCTGCAAGGGCATGCGGTAGTCCACCCACAAAAACACCGTGCCCAGGATGTTGGCGCTGTTGCGCGTCCAGTTCTGGAACGGGTGCTCGATCCACCATTGCAAGGGCACGATCAGACGCCGTTCATCCCAGATCTTGACCACCACGTAGGTGCTGTTGATTTCTTCAACGCGGCCCCATTCGCCCTCCACGATCACCACGTCATCCAGGCGGATGGGTTGGCTGAACGCGATCTGCAGGCCGGCCATCAGGTTGCCCAGCACCGGCCGCGCCGCCAAGCCCGCCGCGATGCCCACCACCCCGGCCGAGGCCAGCAAGCTCATGCCGATCTGGCGCACATCGGGGATGGTCATCAGGGCCATGCTGAAGCCGATCAGCCCGATGCCCGACACCACCAACCGCGACACCACCTGGGTCTGCGTCTGGACGCGCCGAGCCATCAGGTTGTCGCCATCACTGATCTGGTGGGTCATCACGACGGCCTGGCCAAAGCCACGCGCCATGCGCATCAGCAGCCAGGTGCAAGACGCGATCAACAAGATGGTGGTGGCTTGCCGCACCAGCGCGATGTGGGCCAGGTCGTCGGGCGCACCCCGCAGCACGAACTGCAGCGCCAGCAACGGCAGCACGACGCTCGCGGGCTTGCGGCCGGCCTGCGTGACGGCCGCCGCCGGCTTGGAGTGCGCGGTGCCACGTTTCACGATGGCCGCGCCCATGAAGAAGATCAACCAGGCCGCGGTCATGGCGACGGCGGCTGACACGATGGTGATGGCCCAGGGCGACAAATTCAAATCCATGCGGGGCGGTCAGCAATCCGCGTACCCAGGCCGGGTTTTGAGGCGCCGGCAATGGCCGATTTCGGCCCGGTTTCGGGGTTATATCCAGGGAAAAGCCCCTGGGCCATCCATTACACTGGGCCATCGCCGAGTTAAAGGAACAACTTGCGGGGCGATTCACAAATGCCGCTAAAGCGTTCGCCGCTTGTTCGAAAGATTCATCAAGCCCGGCGACGCAGCCAGTCTTGAACTTATCTTTTTGGAGCACACACCGTGGCGAACGACTTCCTCTTCACATCCGAATCCGTCTCTGAAGGCCACCCCGACAAGGTCGCCGACCAGATCTCGGACGCCATCCTCGACGCCATCTTCCAGCAAGACCCCCGCTCGCGCGTGGCCGCTGAAACGCTGTGCAACACCGGTCTGGTGGTGTTGGCTGGTGAGATCACCACCAATGCGCACGTCGATTACATCCAGGTGGCCCGCGACACCATCAAGCGCATCGGCTACGACAACACCGACTACGGCATCGACTACAAGGGTTGCGCCGTGCTGGTCGCTTACGACAAGCAATCCAACGACATCGCCCAGGGCGTGGACCACGCGTCTGACGACCACCTCAACATCGGCGCTGGCGACCAAGGCCTGATGTTCGGCTATGCCTGCAACGAGACGCCCGAGCTGATGCCCGCGCCCATCTATTACGCCCACCGCCTGGTCGAGCGCCAAGCCCAGCTGCGCAAGGATGGCCGCCTGCCTTTCCTGCGCCCTGATGCCAAGAGCCAGGTCACGATGCGCTATGTGGACGGCAAGCCGCACAGCATCGACACCGTGGTGCTCTCCACCCAGCACGACCCCGATCAAAGCGAAACGCAGCACTCGATGAAGGCCTCGTTCACCGAAGCCATCATCGAAGAGATCATCAAGCCCGTGCTGCCCAAGGAGTGGATCAAGGACACCAAGTACCTGATCAACCCCACCGGCCGTTTCGTCATCGGCGGCCCGCAAGGCGACTGTGGCCTGACCGGCCGCAAGATCATCGTCGACACCTACGGTGGCGCATGCCCCCACGGTGGTGGCGCTTTCAGCGGCAAGGATCCTTCCAAGGTTGACCGCTCGGCCGCCTATGCTGCCCGCTATGTGGCCAAGAACATCGTGGCCGCTGGCCTGGCCAAGCAGTGCCAGATCCAGGTGGCTTACGCCATCGGCGTGGCCCGCCCCATGAACATCACGGTCTACACCGAAGGCACGGGCGTGATCAGCGACGAGAAGTTGTCCGAACTGGTGCAAGAGCACTTCGACCTGCGCCCCAAGGGCATCATCCAGATGCTGGATCTGCTGCGCCCGATCTACAGCAAGACTGCCGCTTACGGCCACTTTGGCCGCGAAGAGCCCGAGTTCACCTGGGAGCGCACCGACAAGGCCGCCGCACTGCGCGCCGCTGCCGGCCTGAAGTGATCTGATCCGCTGGCCTGAGGCGCCCTTGTGGCACCCTGGCTTGTTAAAAAGAGGGGCCTCCGTGTGGGAGGCCCCTTTTTTCTTGCCTTGACCCATCGTGACTCGCTTTACGATGGATGGATCATGCGCAAAAAAATACAGGTTGGGCAGTTGCGGGTGGGCATGTTCATCGATGCGGTGGACGGCTCGTGGCTGGACAACCCCTTCTGGAAGTCGGCCGTGCTGCTGACGGACCCGAAGCAGTTGGCGCAGATCCAAAGCAGCCCCATCAAGGCGGTCTGGATTGACCCCAGCAAAGGCCTGGATGTGAGCGACGACACCGCGTCGCCGCAGGTGCATGTGGTCGATGGGGTCGAGTTCTCGGCCTCGGCCGCGGAAGAAGAGCTGCAGGTGCCCGAGGCGCCTGCCGAGGCACCGACCGTGTCCCTGCAAGACGAGGTGGCGCGGGCCGGGCGCATCTGCGCCAAAGCACGGGGCGCCATGAAGACCATGTTCCAGGACGTGCGCATGGGCAAGGCCATCGACACGGAGCACTGCCTGCCGCTGGTCGACGACATCACCCAATCCGTGCAGCGCAACCCGGGCGCCATCGTCAGCCTGGCGCGCCTGAAAACCAGCGATGACTACACCTACATGCACTCGGTGGCGGTGTGCGCGCTGATGGTGGCGCTGTCACGCCAGCTCAAGCTGTCGGCCGAAGACACGCGCGAGGCGGGCTTGGCCGGCCTGCTGCACGACCTGGGCAAGGGCGCCATGCCCATGGACGTGTTGAACAAGCCCGGCAAGCTGACCCCCGCCGAGTTCGACATCATGAAGCGCCACCCCGCCGTGGGCCACCACATGCTGCTCGAAGGCCGGGGCGTGGGGCCGATCCCGATGGACGTCTGCCTGCATCATCATGAAAAGGTCAACGGCAGCGGCTACCCGCACGGCTTGAAAGGCGACGAGATCAGCCTCTTCGCCAAGATGGGCGCGGTGTGCGATGTGTATGACGCCATCACCTCCAACCGCCCCTACAAGGTCGGTTGGGACCCGGCCGAATCGGTGCAGAAGATGGCGCAGTGGACGCGCGAAGGCCACTTCGATGGCGCCGTCTTCCAGGCCTTCGTCAAGAGCATCGGCATCTACCCGACCGGTTCGCTCGTGAAGCTCAAATCTGGCCGCCTGGCCGTGGTGGTGGACCAGGGCGCCGGCTCCTTGCTCACGCCTTTGCTCAAGGTGTTTTACTCCACCAAGGCTGGCGAGCAGATCGTGCCGCAGTTGCTCGACCTGGAGTCACCCGGCTGCAACGACCAGATCGTGTCGCGGGAATCACCCGCGGCCTGGGGCTTTGCCAACCTGGATGACTTCTGGGCGGCCGACCGCTGACTGGTCAGAGGCCCTTGAGCTTGAGCCGGTTGGCCTGCGTGCGGTAGAAAGCGACCGGATCGGGCGCGCCCTTGCCCAGCAGCCCGAAGATGTGGTTCATCTCGTCGATGTGGTTCCAGGGGTAGTCGTTGCGCAGCACCTTGCCGAAGTGTGTGGAACACACCGGCAGCGTGCCATCGCTGGGCACGCTTGACTCCACCATGGCCAGGTCCGAGATGTCCCAGGCGTTGGTCTTGGGCTTGTTGCCCGTGATCGAGTAAAGGTACATGCCGGCTTCAAACTCCTTGCCATCCAGCCCGCAGTAGGTGGAGGGCACGCCCGCGGGGAAGCGGGTGGCAAAGGCATTGACCTCTTTGGCAAAGTCCTTGGCCGCTTCCACATCCTGCGGCAGCTGGCTGTGGCTCGACACCCAGGCCACAAATGAGCCCAAGAAGGTGGTGAGCTGGCTGTAATTGGTGATCAGGTCGTTGACCGGGTTGTTGCCGTCTTCCACAGTCATGCGAGCGGGGCTGCCGACGGTGGTGATGCTGGCCACCAACTCGGGTGCCACGCCGGCCACGTAGCGGGCCGTTGGGCCGCCCTGGCTGTGGCCGATCAGGTTGAACTTTTTGATCCCGTCGCGGGCCGCCCAGGCGCGCATCTGCTGCAGCAATTGCTCGCCCCGCAACTCGCTGCTGTTGACCTGCGACACCGCCGCCACGTACACCGTGGCGCCGTTCCGGCGCAGATCGGCCGGGACTTGGTAGAAGTAATCGACCCCCAGGATGTCCTTGAAGCCCATGAAGCCATGCACCAGCACGATGGGGTACTTGGTTTGGGCCGTGGTGGAGGCGGTGGCGGCCTGCGCGGATGACAGCGGCAGCACGCTCGTTGCCACGGTGAGCGCGATGGCGGCTGCGGACAGGAAGGCGGAAAGTGGTTTGTGCATGGGTGGCCTCGGCGGATATTGTTACTTAGTAGAACTAAATTTTCCGCCAAGCCATGCTTGACCGGATATCCGGGATTCCGAGACCAGCGAACAAGGGGGTGAACCGGCATGCGGGCCCGTTCGTGACATTTCACCGCGCAGCCTCCCCCGGCTCCGGGGGGCGCCCTGCTCAAAGAAGCGTGTAAAGACAGCCGCCTGTTAAGCTGCAATCAGTAACTGTTCGTATCCAAGGGTTGAGATGAAAAACACAAATCTGTTCGGCGCCATCGGTGCTTTGGCCGCGCTGGCCTTGTCGGCCTCCCCGGTTCACGCCGAGAGCCTGGCCTTCACCACCAGCAATGTGGTGACTTTGCCGGGTGCCCTGGCCACCGGCATGCCTTCGGCCGCCAACGCGTGCGCTGTCAAGGGCATTTGTGCGCCCAGCCTGGCTTTCAACACGGTGGCAGGCGGTTTGGTCACCGTCACGGCCGCGTCCAACCTCAGTGGTTACAGCGCCCTGGCGTTCCAGAGCAAAGACCTCAACGCCGGCTTGGGCGTGGCCAGCGGCTACGTGAGTGGTGGCACGTTTGGCATCCACGACGGCAACTACGCCCTGGACGACCGCCATGAAACCTTGACCCTGAGCTTTGCCAACAATGTGGTGCTCACCAAGGCGAACTTCTTCCCCGATGACCGCGCCACGTTTGCCTTGACCCACGAGCTGGATTCGTCCGACGGCTTCACCGTCAGCGTGGATGGCGGCGCGTTCAAGGAATACTCCTTCGGCACGGCGGGCGGCCAGTTTGTGGATTTCACGCTGCCCCTCACCGGCAAGCGCTTCACCTTTGGCTATGCCCAACAAAAGTCGGTGGAAGACTATTACCTGGCCGGCGTGACCTTCTCAGCCGCCACGCCGGTGCCCGAGCCAGCTGCTTCGGTCTTGATGGGCCTGGGCCTGGCCGGCCTGCTGCTGGCGGCCCGCCGTCGTCAGGCCATCTGACGACGCCTTTGTCTTAAGCCATCACTGGTTCGACAAACTCAAGCCCGCGTGCTCGCGCAGCGGGTGGAAGTGGATGTTCGGGTGCCGCTCCTGCGTCAGGCGCAGGTCGTAGGCCGAGGTCATCATGTAGGCCAGCGTGTCGGCCGCGTCGTGGGCCAGCTTGCTGGCGTTCTCGTCGGTGAACTTCTTCAGATCGGCCGCTGAGTCAGACGTGATCCAGCGTGCGCCCGTGAAGCGGCAAGGCATCAGGCGGATGTCCACCCCATATTCGGCCTTCAGGCGGTGCTGCACGACTTCGAACTGCAGTTGCCCCACAGCGCCCAGCAGCATCGAGCCGCCGGTGTCGGGTTTGAAGACCTGAATGGCGCCTTCTTCGCCCAACTGCATCAATCCTGCCTGCAATTGCTTGCTTTTCATGGGGTTGGCCAGTTCGACCGTCTGGAACAGCTCCGGCGCGAAGAAGGGCAGGCCGGTGTACTGCAAAGTGACGCCATCGGTGATGGTGTCCCCCAGCTGCACGCCACCGTGGGTGGTGAAGCCGATGATGTCGCCCGCGTAGGCTTCGTCCACCGCTTCACGGCGTTGCGACAGGAAGGTCACCACGCTGGTCGGGCGCAGCTCCTTGGCCGAGCGTTGCACCTTGAGCTTCATGCCCGGCTCGTACTTGCCCGAGCACACGCGCACGAATGCGATGCGGTCGCGGTGCGAGGGGTCCATGTTGGCCTGCACCTTGAAGACCACGCCAGAGAAGTTCTCCATCTCGGGCACGATTTCCTTGTGCGAGCCGTCTTTCTCGGTGCTCAGGCGCAAGCGGGGCGACGGGGCCAGGTCGACCAGCGCATCCAGGATCTCCTGCACGCCGAAGTTGTTCACCGCCGAGCCGAAGAACACGGGTGTTTGCTTGGCGGCCAGGAACAGGTCCAGATCGAAGGCCGGGGCGGCGCCGGCCATCAGCTCCATGTTTTGCTCGGCCAGTTCCCAATCGTGGCCGAAGCGTTCGTGCAGCTTGTCGCGTTCGCTCAAAGGCACGGTCTCGTCTTCGCCACCGCGCTTGTCGGCGCCCGCGTCGAACAAGCGCATGCTCTGCGTGCGCAGGTTCACGATGCCGCCAAATTGCTTGCCTTGGCCCACGGGCCAGGTCATGGGCACGCACGGCATGCCCAGTTCGGCCTCGACTTCATCAAGCAGGGTGACGGGGTCGCGGCCTTCGCGGTCCATCTTGTTGACGAAGGTGATGATGGGTGTGTCGCGCTGGCGGCAAACTTCGATCAGGCGGCGCGTTTGCGCTTCCACACCGTTGGCCGCGTCGATCACCATCAAGGCGGAATCGACCGCGGTCAGCACGCGGTAGGTGTCTTCCGAGAAGTCCTTGTGGCCGGGGGTGTCCAGCAGGTTGACCACGTGGTCGCGGTAGAGCATCTGCATCACCGACGAGGCCACCGAGATGCCGCGCTGCTTTTCGATCTCCATCCAGTCAGACGTGGCGTGGCGCGAGGCCTTGCGCGCCTTGACCGAACCGGCGATGTGGATGGCGCCCGAGAACAGCAGCAGCTTTTCCGTCAACGTGGTTTTGCCGGCGTCGGGGTGGGAAATGATGGCGAAGGTGCGGCGGCGGCGGGTTTCGGACAATAAGGACACGGACAGGCTCCAGCGGGCTGGTGGGGCGGCGGCGAACGCCAAAAATGACATTGTCCCACCCTCCATATTTTCCTGGCACACCGCATCCAACGGTTTTATACTGGCGTTCCTTTCGAGGAGCGTTGCAAGGTTCGTCTTTCATCAAGGCACGGACCCCAGGCTCGAAAGTGTCTCCCCTGCAACCGCGCTCACCCGCAAGTGTCCCGCTGGGTGAGTTGTCTTTTTTCTCCCTCCTCCCTGGCAGTCCTGCGGCTTCAAAACAATGTTGCTTGAAGGAAATTCGCCATGAGCGCTCCACAAAAATCACTGATCACCGACCACAAGGGCGTTGACTGCGTCGTCGCCGACATGTCTCAGGCTGCCTGGGGCCGCAAAGAAATCCTGATCGCCGAGCACGAAATGCCGGCGCTGATGGCCATCCGTGAGGAATACGCTGCCAAGCAGATCCTCAAGGGCGCGCGCATCACCGGCTCGCTGCACATGACCATCCAGACCGCCGTGCTGGTCGAGACCCTGCAGGCCCTGGGCGCCCAAGTGCGCTGGGCTTCGTGCAACATCTTCTCGACGCAAGACCACGCCGCGGCCGCCTTGGTCGAGGCCGGCACCCCTGTGTTCGCCTACAAGGGCGAGTCGCTGGAAGAGTACTGGGACTACACCCACCGCATCTTCGAATTCGGCGCCAAGGGCACGGAGGGCGAAGGCCCCAACATGATCCTGGACGACGGCGGCGATGCCACGATGCTGATGCATCTGGGCAAGCAGGCTGAAAAGAACCTGGCCGTGCTGGACAAGCCCGGCAGCGAAGAAGAGCGCATTTTGTTTGCCGCCATCAAGGCCAAGCTGGCCGTGGACAACACCTGGTACACCCGCAAGGCCGCCCAGATCATCGGCGTGACCGAAGAAACCACGACCGGCGTGCACCGCCTGAACGAGATGTCGGCCAAGGGCACTTTGCTGTTCCGCGCCATCAACGTGAACGACTCGGTCACCAAGTCCAAGTTCGACAACCTGTACGGCTGCCGTGAATCGCTGGTCGACGGCATCAAGCGCGCCACCGACGTGATGGTGGCTGGCAAGGTGGCCGTGGTGGCCGGCTACGGTGACGTGGGCAAGGGCTCGGCCCAAGCCCTGCGCGCGCTGTCTGCCCAAGTGTGGGTGACCGAGATCGACCCGATCAACGCCCTGCAAGCCGCGATGGAAGGCTACCGCGTCGTGACCATGGACTGGGCCGCTGACAAGGCCGACATCTTCGTCACCAGCACCGGCAACAAGAGCGTGATCACCTTCAAGCACATGGCCGCGATGAAGAACAACGCCATCGTTTGCAACATCGGCCACTTCGACAACGAGATCGACGTTGCCGAACTCGAAACGCAGTGCCAGTGGGAAGAGATCAAGCCCCAGGTCGATCACGTCATCTTCAAAGATGGCAAGCGCATCATCCTGCTGGCCAAGGGTCGCCTGGTGAACCTGGGTTGCGGCACGGGTCACCCCAGCTACGTGATGTCGTCCAGCTTTGCCAACCAGACCATCGCTCAGATCGAGTTGTTCGCCCACAGCGACGCCTACGACAACGGCAAGGTCTACGTGTTGCCCAAGCACCTGGACGAAAAGGTGGCGCGCCTGCAGCTGACCACGCTGAACGCCCAGCTCACCGAGCTGACCGAAGAGCAGGCCGCCTACATTGGCGTGCCCAAGACGGGCCCTTACAAGCCCGACACCTACAGGTATTAACCACCCCCTACGGCCTTCGGCCGCCCCCTCAAGGGGGCACCACCAGCGGACCGGCCAAGCCGGCTCCGCGGTGGTTGCTGGATCAACCAAAGAAGCCATGCCTCGCGCAGATCAACTCCTCGTTCAACAAGGGCACGCGCCCACCCGCTCCGCCGCCCATCGACTGATTGACGCCAGCGCCGCGCAATGGCTCAGCCCCAAAGGCTGGACCACTTTGCGCAAGGCTGGTGAAGATCTGCCTGACGGCACGCAGTTCCGTGTCACCAATGACGCGGAACTGCGCTGGGTGTCACGTGCCGGGCTCAAGCTCGAAGGCGCGCTGGCCCACATCAACCTGAACGTGTCCGATTGGCGCTGCCTGGACGTGGGCCAAAGCACCGGTGGCTTCACCGACGTGCTGCTGGCCAATGGCGCCAGCCAGGTCGTGGGCGTGGACGTGGGCCATGGCCAACTGCACCCGCGCCTTCAAGAGGACACCCGCGTGGTGTCCCTGGAAGAAGTGCACGCGCGTGAGCTCGACAAGAGCACGCTGCGCGAGCACGCCCCGGCCGATGGCTTTGACCTGATCGTGGCCGACCTGTCCTTCATCTCGCTGGCCAGCGTGGTGCCGCACCTCAAGACCTGGCTCAAGCCGGGTGGCCATGTGCTGATGTTGATCAAGCCCCAGTTTGAAGTGGGCAAGGGCAACGTTGGCAAGGGTGGTGTGGTGAAAGACCCGGCGCTGCATGCGCGGGCCCGCGACATGGTGCGCCGTGCTTGCACCGACCTGGGTTGGACCGTGCACAAGGGCTTCAACAGCCCGATCGCGGGTGGCGACGGCAACCAGGAGTTCTTCATCTGGGCATCCTCGCCCTCGTCGGCCCCTTGAGCCTTCCTTGAAAGTCTGAATAAGCATGAGCACGCTTGCCCCCACTTCTTTGCCGCTGAGCTTCGAGTTCTTCCCGCCCAAGACGCCGGAAGGTTTTGACAAGCTGGCGGCGGTGCGCCAACAGCTGTACCCGCTCAAGCCGCATTACTGCTCCGTCACCTATGGCGCAGGCGGCTCCACGCAAGACGGCACCATCCAGACCGTGCGGGCCATCCTGTCCGAAGGCTTTGACGCGGCGCCGCACTTCTCGTGCATCGGCGCCAGCAAGGCCAGCGTGCGTGAGCAATTGGCGCAGTTCGCGTCGCAAGGCATCCGCCGCCTGGTGGCCTTGCGGGGCGATCTGCCCAGCGGTTACGGTGGCTTTGGCGAGTTCCGCTATGCCAGTGAGCTGGTGGCCTACATCCGCGAAGAAACCGGCGACCACTTCCACATCGAGGTGGCGGCCTACCCGGAAATGCACCCCCAGGCCCGCAGCCCGCAGGCCGACCTGGATGCCTTCGTCACCAAGGTCAAGGCCGGTGCCAATGTGGCCCTGACGCAGTACTTTTTCAACGCCGACGCGTATTTCCGCTTTGTGGACGACGCGGCCAAGCAGGGTGTCGGCATCCCCATCATCCCGGGGATCATGCCGATCACCAACTCGACACAGCTGATGCGCTTCTCAGACGCTTGCGGCGCTGAAATCCCGCGCTGGATCCGCTCGCGCCTGGAAGGCTATGGCGATGACAAGGCCTCGATCCAGGCCTTTGGCCTGGACGTGGTGGCCGAGCTGTGCGAAAAGCTGCGCCGCGCAGGCGTGCCCGGCTTGCATTTCTACACGATGAACCAGTCGACCTCGGTATTGGCCTTGTGCCAACGGCTGGGCGGGTGACCTTGGCGGCGGCAACGACAACGTCGTTGCCATGAAAAAAGGCTCCCGGTTGGGAGCCTTTTTGCTGACTGACCGAGAAGATCGATCAGGCGTTGGCAGCCTTGCGGCGGCGAGCCATCAGGCCCACGCCGACCAGGCCGATGCCCATCAGAGCGTAGGTGGATGGCTCTGGCACGGAAGTCACGGTGCCGACCTTGATTTCCTTGATCATGCTGGCGACGTAGCCGAAGTCAGCTGGGTTCAGTTCACGGGCAACCAGGTAGTCGCTGAAAGCGGCCGACAGGCTGAAGCCGGTGGCCAGCAGGCCCAGGCTGCGAGGCGTGGCCGAGTTGGTCACGCTGGTGCCGGCTTCGGTGCCGAAGCTGCTGGCCACATTGGCGGCGGTCAGCAAGGACTGGTTGGTCAGGTTCAGCAGGGGGAAAGCGGCGGAGCCCACCAGCAGGTCACCGAACAGCGTCTTGGTGCCGACGTCGAAGCTGAAGTTCGACATCGTGATCGACGTGGCGAACGCCTTGGTGAACTTCATGCCCGAAGCGTCGTTGAAGTCGATCAACAAGGAGCCAGGGTTGGTCGCGGTGGACACGGCTTGCACGGGGTCGGTCAGGACGCCAGTGAGGCCGTTGTAGGTGGACTGGCCCACGGCACTGATGGCGTAGCCATTCAGTGCGGCGGTGACTGCGGGCAAGTCGAGCGTGACCGAACCGGTGACGGCGTTGAAGGGTTGGTTGGCGGCAGAAGCCATGCCCGAGGCGGCGACGGCCAGGGCGATCATGCTGAGCTTGATGGATGATTTCATTTGTCAATTCCTTGTGGTGATAAAGCAGGGCTCTGAACTGACGCCCTTTGTCTTACTTGACGGTTAGGCCATCTTGCTGCATGGAAGACGCGTAACGTATAGGGTTCTCGCGTGGTCCCCCTCGATCTGGGGGGTCAGGCGCCGAAGATTTGCAACTCTGTAACAACGCCAATCAAGGGGAAATCATGGGGTTGTGAACTAATCACGCTCGGGTCCAACTGGGCCTGTGACCAGGCGATGCCCACGGCGGTGACGTCGGGGTGCTTGGCCAGAAAGCGGTCGAAGTAGCCGCCGCCATAGCCCAACCGGAAGCCATCGGGGGTGAAGCCCAAGCAGGGCACCAGCACCACGTCGGGCTCGCAGGGGCGCCCGGCTGGGCTGGGGATGCCGCACTCGTCCACCGTGGTGACTTCATCACCCAACCAGGGCCGGTAATGCATCTCACGTGTGGCACGGGCCGCCCAGGGCAGGGCCAATTGGCAAGCCCAATCCTTTTGCGCCATCAGGGCCGCGGGCCTTGGGTTAAATTCAGCCTGGATCGGCCAGTACAGACCCAGGCACTCGGGTTCCAGCTGGCGCAGCACTTCCATCAACTTGTCTTGCAGGGCTGCTTGCGCCGTGGCCAGCCTGGCTGGGTCGCTGGCCCAGGCCTGGCGGGCGGCCTTGAGCTGTTGACGAAGTGCGCTGCGGGGATCGGAGAGCCGGGTGTCCGGTGGGGTCGAAGCGGTCATGGCAAGGGCAAAAGGGCAAAACAATTGATACAAGTTAACGAGTATGCGGCCGTTGCAATGAGTGGACGATGGGGGCGGGCGCTGATCTTGGCGGGCATGGTGGCGGTGGGCCCGATGGCCTTCGCCCAGGCAGCCGTCGATGACCTGGCCGTGGTGGAAGCCCGCGAGGCTTGGCGTGTGCGTGACAGCGGGCGGCTCGCAGCGGCCCGCGACGCCCTGATCATGGCGCGCCATCCCTTAGCGCCCTGGGCCGACTTCTGGGCGGTGCAGAACCGCCTGGTGCAGGCCCCCGTGCCCGAGGTGGATGATTTCCTGGCGCGCTGGCCCCAGGCCTACGTGGCCGACCGTTTGCGCAATGACTGGCTGCTGGTGCTGGGGCAGCGGCGCGATTGGGCCACCTTCCTGCGCATCCAGCCCGGCTTCCGCATGAACGACGACAAGGAAGTGGTTTGCTATGGCGTGCTGGCCCGCCAGCAGACCAACGCGATCCCCGAGGGGCCGGGTGACCTGCGCGAGCAGGCCCGGCAAGCCTGGTGGGCGCAGAAGGATCCAGACACGGGCTGCGCCACCATGGCCCAGACCTTGGTGCCCGCCGGCGTGCTCACCACAACGGACGTCTGGCGCAAGCTGCGCCTGTCCCTGGAGGCCGACAAGCCCAAGGTGACCCAGCAGACCGCGCAGTTGCTGGGCGACACGGTCGCCCAGGCGGTGAACCGTTTGCTGGGCCAGCCCAAAGAACACTTGTTTCCCCGCACCGGGTTCGGCGCTGGCGCAATGGGCGGGGGCACCAACCGTGTGGCCAGTGCGCACCTGGACACCGGAGGGCGTGGCAAGGCCCGCCAGGCCTCTGGCCGCCGCAAGATCGTGCGGCCCAGTGATCTGCCGCAGGTGGCGCCCGCCGTGGCCGGCTTGCCCAAGGAGATCCAGGGGCCCTTGAACCTGCTGGCCCTGGTGCGCTGGGCGGCCATGGATGCGCCAGCGGTGGCCGCAGCCCTGGACGACCCCGAGGCCCGCGAGCGTTGGCACCTGACGGCCGAGGAAGCAGCCTGGGCCTGGGCCCAGGTGGGGCGCCAAAGTGCCTGGCGTTTGCAGCCCGAGGCGCCAGCACTCTATGAGCGTGCCATGGCCGTGGGCGGCGGTTTGTCGCCCTCTGATGTGGCCAGCACCTGGTCGAGCGACACCCTGGCCTGGATGGCCCGCTCGGCATTGCGGGCGGCCACGGCGGGCCAGCCCCAACATTGGCCCCTGGTGGAGCGCGCGGTGGACGCCATGCCGATCGACCAGCAACAGGATCCCGCCTGGGTGTACTGGAAAGCGCGCGCCTTGATGGCGCGACCGGCCAATCCCGCCGTGCCGGTGCCTGGGGTGGCCCAGCCGGCCGATGCCCGGCAGCAGGGCCGCGAGTTGATGGCCCGCCTCAGTGGCACCGTGGGCTTTTACGGACTGCTGGCCGCCGAAGACCTGACGGGTGCGCCGGCCAAAGCGCCAGCCCGCCCGGCGGCCTTGAACGACGTCGAGAAGACCGAGGCCAAGGCCATCCCCGGCATTGACCGGGCCTTGCGCTTGTTCGCCCTGGGCTGGCGCTCGGAGGCGGTGCGCGAGTGGAACTACACCTTGTCCTATGGCAAGGCGGGCGGCCTGAACGACCGCGAGCTGCTGGCCGTGGCCGAGGTGGCCTGCGAGCTGGAGATCTGGGACCGCTGCATCAACACCAGCGAGCGCACCCGCCAGGAGGTCGACCTGTACCAGCGCTTTCCCACCCCATACCGGCGCGATGTGCTGGCCGCCGCCCAGGATGTGGGTCTGGACCCGGCGTACATGTACGGCCTGATCCGCCAGGAGTCGCGGTTCATCGTGGCGGCCCGCTCGCACGTGGGGGCGGCTGGCCTGATGCAGGTCATGCCCGCCACCGCCGCCTGGACGGCCCGCAAGCTGGGCATCGACTACACCCCCGACCTTATCACCGACCGCCTGACCAACATCAAGCTGGGCGCGGGCTACCTCAAGCTGATCCAGGACGACTTCGACGGGTCGCAGGCCATGGCGGCGGCGGCCTACAACGCGGGGCCCGGGCGGCCACGTCGGTGGCGCGAAGGGCCGCGCCTGGAAACCGCGGCCTGGGCCGAGAACATCCCCTTCAACGAAACCCGCGATTACGTGAAGAAGGTGCTGACCAATGCGGTGCTCTATGCGCATGTCTTGCAAGGGCGGCCGTTGTCGATTAAAACCAGGCTGGGCGGCACCATTGGGCCCCGGCCCAGGAATGAGCCGCCTCCACAACAAGACTTGCCCTGAAGGCCACAGATGAAACGATGGTTGGTGTTGGGCGGCTCGGGCTTTGTCGGCCGGGCCTTGTGTGAACAAATGGTGGACGCGCACGGCGGGGGCGGCGCTCGCCTCATCGTGCCGACCCGGCGGCGTGCCCACGCCAAGCACTTGCTGCCCTTGCCCACGGTCGATGTGGTCGAGGCCTCTGTTCACGATGAAAAAGCCCTGATGCGGCTCTTGCCGGGTTGCGATGGCGTGGTCAACCTGATCGCGATCCTGCATGGCAGCAAGGACGAGTTCGAGCACGCGCATGTGGGGTTGCCCCAGCGGCTGGCGGCCGCCTGTGTGCGGGCGGGCGTGCGGCGCGTGGTGCACGTCAGCGCTTTGGGCGTGCCCGACGACCCGGCCGCGGCGCCCTCCAACTACCTGCGCACCAAGGCGGCGGGTGAGCTGGCGCTGCGCTCAGCCGGTCTGGATTTGACAGTGCTGCGCCCCAGTGTGATCTTTGGCGAGCACGACCGTTTCCTGAACCTGTTCGCCCGCCTGCAGGCGGTGTTCCCGGTCATGCCGCTGGCCGGTGGCGATGCCCGGTTCCAGCCCGTGTGGGTGGGGGATGTGGCGCAGGCCTTGGTGCGGTGTCTGGAAGACCCGCGCACGGTGGGGCAAACCTATGAGTGCGCAGGCCCGCAGGTCTACACCCTGAAAGAGCTGGTGGCGATGGCAGGCTGGTTCAGCGGCCATGAGCGGCCGATCGTGCCGATCCCACTGTGGGCAGGGCGCATGCAGGCCATGGTCCTGGCGGTGATGCCGGGCGAGCCTTTGATGTCCCAGGACAACCTGGATTCGATGCAGGTGCCCAATGTGGCCACCGGGCGGTGGCCTGGGCTGCAGGCGCTGGGTGTGACGCCCGCGCCGGTGGGCAGCATTGCCCCCGGCTACCTGCGTGACCAACACGCGGGGGGTGAGCTGCTCAACGACTGGCGCTCACGCGCCGGCCGTTGAGGCCAAGGCCGATCAGGGGCCTGGTCAGGCGACCAGCAACATGGCCGTGTCGAACGCGCTGCTCATGGGCGGCAGGTTCATGGTCATGGGCTGGGGCGCGTTCTTGGAGACCTTGGTCGGCTTGACGACGACGGCGGCTGCCGCAGGCGCGTCATTCTGAGCGACTTCAGCGCGGTCCCAGTTGCCGGCGGACTCTTTGCCCGAGACGGCGATGGAATAGAACACGCGGAAGGCGATCTTGCGCTCGCTCCAGAAGTCGGCGGCATCGCGGAAGGAGTCGAGCAGCAACTCGCGGGTTTCGCGGTCGAACTTGACGCCATCAGGGATGAGTTCCAGCACCACCACGAAGCCTGGCTGCGGACCCGACTTGTGGACCAGGTCGGTCATGCAGTCGTACAGCGCATCCATGTTCTTGCCGAAGTGATCGGGGAACAGGAAGTCTTTGGCGATGATGTCCAGGACGTCTTGCTTGGACTGGGCTTCGCTCAGGTTGGTGTACAGGAAGTGCTGCCCGGAATCCTGGGCCGCCTGTTGCAAGTCTTCCGGGCGAAAGGCGCGGATGGATTGAACGATGTTGGGTCGAACGGATTGCAACAACATGATCGCTTGGGGCCGAGAGTGCATTGAGATGCTCACTGCCCTCGTGGGCCAAATTGGAGGGTCGAAGAAAAGGACAAAAGAGCGAAGCAGCTTGAGCGGTGAGGCTCAGTGCCGGGGATCAATGGTTTTGAAGCTGCTGTAGTGATCCTCGGTATAAAAACAAGTTTCAGGGATTTGCACTACTTCACCTCCGCAAACGATGCGACGGGCTCCTCGGGTACGCAATCCCGGTGTGGGCACTGTGTACTCGTGGTAGAACCCACGCGGTTTTCGAGGCAAGGCACGCTCCCTGTTGCCGAAGACGATGCCGTCCTTGGCGTATTTGAAAGGCCCACCCGCCAGAATGCGCCGGTGAACGTCCTGGGCCTGGCGCGGCAACTGCGACAAGCCGATCGCTGACGAACCGTCAACGAGGCTGGGCACCGATGCCGTGGGCGTTGACCGAGCCCAGGCTGATGAAACGCTGGCATCCAGCAGCGCCACACTGGTCAAGAGGCTGGCCGACACCAGCCACGATGTGGCAAGGCCAGTCCATGACTTGGTCAACAACTTCTTCACGCCAGCTCAGGTCTCTAAAAGCCGTGATGCTACTGAAAACGGGCCAAAAGCTCAAGGCCCCTGCCCCGGAAAACCGGGGGACAGGGGCCTTTGCGTGAGGGGTTGACAGTTTGTGCTATATGACGTTTTTTTGACAAACGCCTATTGCCCTTTCAGCGGATGGCGTTCGCCTCCGCCACCGTCATGGCCGTCATGTTGACGATGCGGCGCACCGTGGCCGAGGGCGTCAGGATGGTCACCGGCTTGGCCGCGCCCAGCAAAACCGGGCCCAGGGCGATGCCGTTGCCGGCCGCTTCCTTGAGCAGGTTGTAGGCGATGTTGGCCGCGTCGATGTTGGGGCAGACCAGCAGGTTGGCCTCGCCGGCCAGGGTGCTGCGGGGCATGAGTTCGGCGCGGTAGGTGGCGTTCAGGGCGGCGTCGCCATGCATCTCGCCGTCGATTTCCAGCCAGGGCGCGCGCTCCTGGATCAGGCCCAGCGCCTCGCGCATCTTCAGCGCCGAGGGGTGGTTGCTGGAGCCAAAGTTGGAGTGCGACAGCAGCGCCGCCTTGGGCCGCTGGCCAATCCGCATCATCTCCTCGGCCGCCATGATGGTGATCTCGGCCAATTGCTCGGCCGTGGGGTCGTAGTTGACGTGGGTGTCCAGGATGTTGACCTGGCGACCCGGCAGGAGCAGGCCGGTCATGGCCGCGTAGGTCTTGACCCCGGCGCGCTTGCCGATCACCTGGTCGATGTAGTGCAGGTGCAGGGGCGTGTTGCCCCAGGTGCCGCAGATCAGGCCATCGACCTCGCCCTTGTAGAGCAGCATCGAGGCGATCAGGGTGAGCCGGCGGCGCATTTCGATCTTCGCCATCTGCTCGGTCACGCCCTTGCGCTCGGTCAGGCGGTGGTACGTTTGCCAGTAGTCGCGGTGGCGGTGGTCGTGCTCCACGCTGACCACCTGGTAGTCGGTGCCAGCTTTCAGGCGCAGGCCAAAGCGCTCGATGCGCTGCTCGATCACGGCCGGGCGGCCGATCAGTGTGGGGCAGGCCAGGCCTTCGTCGACCACGATCTGGGCGGCGCGCAGCACGCGCTCGTTTTCGCCCTCGGCAAAGGCGATGCGCTTGTTCTTGGCGCGCTTGGCCACGCTGAAGATGGGCTTCATGGTCTGGCCCGAGGCGTAGACGAAGCTTTGCAGCTTTTCGCCATAGGCCACGAAGTCCTTGACCGGGCGCTGGGCCACGCCCGAGGCCGCCGCCGCCAGCGCCACGGCCGGCGCGATCTTGATCATCAGGCGCGGGTCAAAGGGCTTGGGGATCAAGTACTCGGGGCCGAAACTCAGGTTGGCGCCAGCGTAGGCGGCCGCGACCACGTCGCTTTGCTCGGCCTGGGCTAGCTCGGCGATCGCGTGGACGGCGGCGATCTCCATCTCATCGGTGATGGTGGTCGCGCCCGAATCCAGCGCACCCCGGAAGATGTACGGGAAGCACAGGACGTTGTTGACCTGGTTGGGGTAGTCAGAGCGGCCGGTGGCCATGATGGCGTCGTCGCGCACCGCCTTGACGTCCTCCGGCAGGATCTCGGGGTTGGGGTTGGCCAGCGCGAAGATGATGGGCTTGGGCGCCATGCGCGCGACCATGTCGGCCTTGAGCACGCCGCCGGCGCTCAGGCCCAGGAAGAGGTCGGCGCCTTCGATGACCTGGCTGAGGGTGCGCAGATTGGTTTTCTGGGCAAAAAAGGCCTTGTCGGGATCCATCAGCTCGACACGGCCTTCGTAGACGACGCCAGCCAGGTCGGTGACCCAGATGTTTTCACGCGGCAGGCCCAGCTTGACCAGCAGGCCCAGGCAGGCCAGGGCCGCGGCTCCGGCGCCCGAGACCACCAGCTTGACCTGCTTGATGTCCTTGCCGACCACTTTCAGGCCGTTGAGCAGGGCGGCGCCCACCACGATGGCGGTGCCGTGCTGGTCGTCATGGAAGACGGGGATCTTCATGCGCTCACGCAACTGGCGCTCGACGTAGAAGCAATCGGGGGCCTTGATGTCTTCGAGGTTGATGCCGCCAAAGGTGGGCTCGAGCGAGGCGATGATCTGGACGAGCTTTTCAGGGTCGTTCTCGTTGATCTCGATGTCGAATACGTCGATGTCGGCGAACTTCTTGAACAGGACGGCCTTGCCTTCCATGACGGGCTTGGCGGCCAGCGGGCCGATGTTGCCCAGGCCCAGCACGGCGGTGCCGTTGGTGATGACGGCCACCAGGTTGCCGCGGCTGGTGTAGCGGAAGGCGTTGGCGGGGTTGTCGACGATTTCTTCGCAGGCGGCGGCCACGCCGGGCGAGTAGGCCAGGGCCAGGTCGCGCTGGTTGGTCAGCTGCTTGGTGGCGCTGATGGCGACTTTGCCGGGCGTGGGGAACTCGTGGTATTCAAGCGCGGCTTGTTTCAGCTCGGCGCGTTTTTCTTCGGGGGTGGTCATGCGGGGTGCCTTTCAAGGGCGCTGGCCATGTTGGCTGCGCCTGACCCGTGCATTGTAGGAACATGCGGCCACCCTGTGGCATGTGGCTTGCCGCAGGGCCTTCATGAAATCATCGGCCGGACCGCGGATGGCGTGAATTCCGGCTGCGCTTGGCCCAAGCGACCAGGCATGCGCCCCCCAATGCCAGCAGGGGAGCTTCGGGTTCAGGCACCCCCGACACGTAGGAGGCGCCCCAGGCCGTGGTGCTGGCTTCGAAAGACCCGGTGATGGCAGCATCCGATTGGTTGACGAAGGGGAGCTCGAACGTGGCATTGAAGGAGAAGCTCTGCGGGGAAAAAACTGGTGTGGAAACCCCGGTCACTGGATCGTGTACATAACTCAATGTGTAATCGGCCTGAGCGGATCTAAAAATGCTGGAGCTTTGGCTAATGCCGCCGTAGATGCTGCGGAACGCCCTCATTGAGTATTCGGCTCGGCTACCTTCATTGTTCGAGGAATGGGGGTGACCTCCCACGGTGGTGTAGACCTCCATATCGACGACGACCGAGAAGACGGCCAAGGTGTTGGCTGTCAGTGAAAAGTCGTAGCCATTGGAGGCTGTCGAGAAGTAATGAGAATGCGTTCCGGAGTCGTGAACTCCCGAGGCCGTGCCGGCGCTTTTCAGGGAGTTGGGCCCGGTTACCAGGCTGGCACTGACGGAAGACGAGACCGACGCTAGTTCGCTGGCGCCAGCCAGTATGAGGTCACCGGCTGAACGCTGCTCGTCGCCGTAGATTGTGTAGACGGACCCTTGAGTGATCGCCTGTGCAAAGGCGCGATTCCCATTCGGGCCGTAGTCGTTCGACTTGAAGGTGATGCCGGGCGCGATGCCATCGGACGTGTCCAGGTCGATGAGCCGTATGGACAGGTTGCTCAGCGTCGCGGAGGACGAAGCGGCGGCCGTGGCCGCGCCGCTGAGCAGCGAGAGGACGGCGCCCAGTGACAAGGCCTGAAGTTTGAAAGAGGTCATGATCACTCCTGTTTGGATAGTTGAAATCGGACAACACTCTCAATGTGCCTACTCGCAGTGTGAAGCGCAAGGCGCGTGATCTGGCCGCCGCGAATGCGCGCGACAATCCCCCCATGAGCCTGGGTGAATTCGACCTCATTGAGCGGTATTTCTGGCGCCCTGCCGGGCAGGGGCCGCGCCGCGCCGTGATCGGCAATGGCGACGATTGCGCCGTCATCGCGCCGGGGGCGGGCATGCAGTTGGCCGTGTCCACCGACACCTTGGTGGAAGGGCGGCACTTCCTGTCCACGGTCGATCCGGCGCGGCTGGGCCACAAAGCCTTGGCGGTCAATCTGTCGGACCTGGCCGCGTGCGGGGCCCAGCCTTTGGCCTTTACCCTGGCCCTGACCTTGCCGCGGGCTGACGAAGCCTGGCTCGCCGGTTTTGCCCAAGGCTTGCTCACCTTGGCCGATGCCCATGGCTGCGAGCTGATTGGCGGAGACACCACCGCCGGCCCCCTGGCCATCGGCATCACGGCGATGGGCGAGGTGCCCGCCGGCCAAACCCTGTTGCGCAGCGGTGCCCGCGCCGGCGACGACCTGTGGGTCAGCGGCTGGCCCGGCTTGGCCCGTCTGGCGCTGGAGGCCTTCCGGGGCACCTTGCACCCCGCCTTGTCGGGCGACGATTTCGACACCGCCCGCCGCGCCATGGAGTGCCCCGAGCCTCGCGTGGCCCTTGGCCTGGCGCTGCGCGGCCTGGCCACGGCCGCCATTGATGTGTCTGACGGCCTGCTCGGCGATCTGGGTCACGTGCTGCGCCGCAGCCAGGTGGGCGCCCGGCTGGTGCTCGATGCGCTGCCCGTGCACCCCGTGCTGGCCCAGCGGCCACTGAACCAGCAACATGACTGCATCCTGGCCGGCGGCGATGATTACGAACTGGTGTTCACCGCGCCTGCCGAGCACCGCACACGCATCCTGGCGCTGGGTGACCATCTGGCCTTGCCTTTGACGCGCATCGGCGCCATCACCGCCGCGCCGGGCTTGCAGCTCTGGCAAGGCGAGCTGGACGCCTGGCCCGACGACGACCCGCCTCAGCCTGTGCCCAACCGCTGGACTTCGTTTGACCATTTCAAAAGCTGACATGCCAAGCCCCTCAGATGCTGCCCCTGACGTGGCCGAGGCCCTCGCGGCTTTGCCACCGCGCCGCCCCGACGTGGCCCTGCTGCTCAGCCACCCCGCGCACCTGATCGCCCTGGGCGCAGGCAGTGGCTTGAGCCCCAAGGCCCCCGGCACCGTGGGCACCCTGTGGGCCTGGCTGAGCTTCTGGGCGCTGCAAGGCGTGTGGGGCGTGGGCCCGCAGGCCGATGTGAAGTGGGCCTGCCTGATCGGCCTGGGCTTGCCCGTGGGTTGGTGGGCCTGCACGCACACGGCGCGCAGCCTGCGCGTGGCCGACCCCGGCGCCATCGTGTGGGACGAGATCCTGGCCTTCTGGCTGGTGCTGTGGTTGCTCACTCCCACCGGCTTCACCGGCCAATTGATCGCCTTTGCCCTGTTCCGCTACTTTGATGCGGCCAAGCCCGGGCCGGTGGCGTGGGCGGATGGCCTGTTCAAGCACCAGCCGGGCCAGGGCATTGGTTGGGCGCAGGGCTTTGGCATCCTGTTCGACGATTTTGTCGCGGCCCTGTGCACCTTGCTGGTACTCGGGGGGATCATGCTCATCCGGCCCAGCTGGCTGGCCCCCTGACATGACCACGCCCCACCTCCTGACCCTGGTGGCCGACCTGGCCGCTCAACTGCAAGCGCGCGGCTGGCGGATGGCCACGGCCGAGTCCTGCACTGGCGGGCTGATCGCGGCCACGTGCACGGAAGTGTCCGGCTCCAGCGCCTGGTTCGACCGCGGGTTTGTCACTTACAGCAACTTGGCCAAGACCGAGCTGCTGGGCGTGGATGCCGCCTTGATCGATGCCCATGGTGCCGTCAGCGAGCCCGTGGCCCGCGCCATGGCCGAGGGCGCCTTGGCCCGCTCCAGCGCGCAGATCGCGGTGGCCGTGACTGGCGTGGCGGGCCCCACGGGTGGCTCTGCGGACAAGCCTGTCGGCACCGTGTGGCTGGCCTGGGCCGTGCAAGGTGGTGACACGCGCGCAGAGCGCTGCCAGTTTGCGGGTGACCGGGCGGCAGTGCGCTGGGCCACGGTGGCGCAGGCCCTGCAAGGCCTGCTGGCCATGCCGTCAACGCTTGGCTGAGCGGCGGCCGAAAACGTATTCCAACGCCACGTCGATGACGACGCCCCACAGGCTGTAGATCACCGACCCCAGCAGCGCATCCCAGAAGCTGCGCACATGGAAGCCATCCAGCAGCCCCGAGGCCATCTGGAAGGTGAAGGCGTTGATCACGAACAGGAACAGGCCCAGCGTGAGCACCGTCACGGGCAGCGTCAGCAAGATCAGCAAGGGGCGCACGAACGCGTTCAGCAGGCCCAGCACCGCGGCCGCGATCATGGCCGCGCCAAAGCTGTTGACCTGCACGCCATGGTCCCACTGGGCCAGCAACATCAGGGCGGAAGACAGTAATAACCAACGGATCAGCAATTTCATGCAGCCAGCTTATCCCAGGGCAGCGCATTTCGTCACGCCTGGCCCACAGTCCCCAGGGGATGACGGGTATTGTTCCTGCCGGATTTACTCGATACTTGAGGCATGCGGCCGGGACGGTCATGCCGCCGTGGTTCGTTGACGTTGTGCGGGTACATGCGCCAGAAGTTCGAGCATTTCCTTGATGAAGCCAATCCGGCCAGCCGCTGCCTGCTGGCGGTCCTGGCATCCACGCCTTTTTACATCACCTACTGGTTCATCAACCTGGCGGGCCTCCTGGACCCCGTCGTGCGGATGGGCCTGCGGCAACCCGTCGTCTGGACACTGCAGGGCGCGCTGGTGATCAGCACCGGCTTGTCGATTGGCTTTGTGGCCTGGCTGTGGCCCCGGCGCCGCGATCCCAGCCCCATGCCCAGGCTCAGTTTGGCGGTGACCCTCAACATCGGTGTGATCTACACGCTGATCGCCTTGTTCTCCGGCACTTTCACCACCGGGGCCAACATGACGCTGCTGGGCGTGCTGGCCATCGGCCTGCTGCTGTTCGACCTGCGCACCATGTGGCTGTCATTCCTGGTGTGCACGGGCTTGTTGGTGGCCTACGACCTGTTTGTGCTGGCCGGCCACCTGCCTTATGCCCCCGCCATCACGCGCCTCGCCTTCCAGGGCCCGGAGCCGCAATGGTGGTGGGCTGTGTGGCGCAATGTGGTGTTCTATGCCGGCCTGGCCGTGATCACCACCATGCTGCTGGTGATGTTTGGCCGCCTGGATGCCCAGCACCGCAAGCTCAACAAGCTGTCGTACACCGATGTGCTGACGGGCCTGCCCAACCGGCGCTATTTCATGGACCGGCTGCACGCCGAGGTGGCGCGCCAGGGCCGCACCACGCAGCCCTTGTCCCTGATGCTGATCGACGCTGACCATTTCAAGCATGTCAACGACAGCCATGGCCACGCGGTGGGCGACGAAGTGTTGACCGTGTTGGCCCGCTTGCTGGGCGAAAGCGTGCGCACCCCCACCGACCTGGCCGCGCGGGTGGGGGGCGAGGAGTTCGCCGTGCTTTTGCCCGACACCACCGTGGACGAGGCCGAGGCGGTGAGCTGGCGCATCCACAGCCGCCTGGCCGCGCACGCCTTCCAGGCCTCGGGCCAGACCTTCCATGTCACGGTCAGCATTGGGGTGGCGCAGTGCCGTGGCCAAAGCGCCGAGGTGGTGCTCAAGCAGGCCGACCGCAACCTCTACCGGGCCAAGCAGGAAGGGCGCAACCGCTCCGTCTACAGCGTGGACAGCTCGCACGACGCCAGCGGGGTGGGCGCATGAACCTGAAGGCGCTGATGCGCCGCATCGAGCTGCGCCTGCTGGACCGCAACATGGCCAACCGCTGCATGGTGTTCGCGGTGATGTCCTTGCCCATGTGCTTCATCTTGTGGGGGTTGCAGGCCCATGCCCTGGCGCACCCGGAAGCCGAAGCCTTTTACCGCCCCGGCGCCCTGCGCCTGGCCCAGCAAGGCCTGACCGCCTTGATCCTGTGGCTGACCATGGTGCTGCTGCTGGCCTGGTGGTTGCGCCGCCAAGGCCGCGATGCCCAGTGGCTGGCGCCATGGACCGTCATGCCCACCTTCATCGTCTTCTTGTTGCTGGCCATTGGTCATGGCCTGAAGGACACGCCCATGGGCATGGTGCTGTTCCAGGAGCTGGTGGTGGCGCGCGCGCTGTTCAGCCTGCGCAGGCTCAAGTCCACCTTGGTCCTGATGGTGGTCATGCTGGCCGCCAGCGAGCTCCTGATCCAGTCAGGGCAATTGGTGTACGCCCCTTTGCTGACCGCGCCGGTGTTCAATGGCGAAGACCTCAGCGCGTGGTGGGCCCTGTGGTTGCGCATCATGTTCCAGGCCGCCGTCCTGCCTTTCACGGCCATGCTTTTCTTCGCCTTCAAAACCCTGCATCGCCAGCGCAAGGAGTTGGAGAGCCTGGTGCGCACCGATGCGCTGACGGGCCTGTCCAACCGCCGCGAGTTCATGAGCCAGCTGGAGATCGAATCCCACCGCCATGCCCGCAACGGCCGGCCTTTCTGCCTGGTCGTTTGCGATGTGGACCATTTCAAGACTGTCAACGACAGCTGGGGCCACCCGGCGGGCGACGCGGTGCTGGCGCAGTTGGGTCACATCTTGCGATCCAGCACCCGGGACCAGATCGACACGGCCGCCAGGCTGGGCGGCGAAGAGTTCGTGCTGCTGCTGCCCGACACCGACCTGAATGGCGCCAACCGCGTGGCCGCCAAGATCGCCAGCAGCTTGCGCGACCATGCTTTCCAGGCCGATGGTGCCTCGTTCCACGTCACGCAAAGCATTGGCATCGCTGAAGTGCATGGGGGCCAGGGCGAGCGCGCTTTGCGCATCGCCGACCAGAACCTGTACAGCGCCAAGCGCGCCGGCCGCGACCAGGTCATGGCCACGGTGGTGGCCTGACCTCAGCTCACGAGCTGCAAGCTGGGCAAGGCTTCAAAGGCTTCAGCGGGCACCGGCTTGCTGAACAGGTAGCCCTGGAAGGCGTGACAGCCCTGCTCGGCCAGAAAAGCGCGCTGCGCCTGGGTTTCCACGCCTTCGGCGATCACTGACAAGCCCAGGTTCTGCCCCAGCGCCACGATGGCGCGCGCGATGGCGGCGTCTTGCGGATCGGTCAGCACATCGCGCACGAATGACCGGTCAATCTTGAGCTGGTACAGGGGCAGGCGCTTGAGGTAGTACAAGGAGGAGTAGCCCGTCCCGAAGTCGTCCAGCGAGAACGCGATGCCATGGGATTTCAGGGTCACCATCTTGCCGATGATGTCCTCCACATCGTCCAGCAGCAGGCTCTCGGTCAACTCCAGTTTCAGGCGATCCGGGTTGGCCCCGCTGCGCTGGACCAAGGCCAGCACTTGCGCCACAAAATCGGCTTGGCGGAACTGGCGCGCGCTCACGTTCACCGACAAGGTCAGGGCGGCCAGGTGGGGCTGCGAGGCCCAGCTCACCAGCCTGTCGCAGGCGGCCTCCATCACCCATTGGCCCAGCGGCAGGATCAGTCCGCTTTCTTCAGCCAAGTGGATGAACTCCATGGGCGGCACCATGCCGCGCCGGGGGTGCTGCCAGCGCACCAGGGCCTCGGCCCCGGTCACCTCGCCATCCAGGCCCACTTGCGCCTGGTAATACAAGACGAACTCCTGCTGCTGCAGACCACGCCGCAGGTCGCCCTCCAGCTCGGCGCGCGCGGTGACCGCCGCCTGCATGGCGGGGTCGAAAAAACGCAAGGTGTTGCGGCCAGCGGCCTTGGCCTTGTACATGGCCAGGTCCGCGCGCCGCAGCAAGTCGTCCATGGTGTTCTGGTGCCCATGGAACAAAGTGATGCCGATGCTGGCGGTGGCATGGTGCTCTTGCGTGGCCAGCAGGTAGGGCTCGCTCAGGCTGGCCAGCACTTTCTCGCCGATCACCTCGGTCTGGTTGGCCGACTCTTCGTCGCTTTCGCTCAGGTCTTCTAGCATGACCACGAATTCATCGCCGCCCAGTCGCGCCACAGTGTCACTCTCGCGCACACAGCGGGCCAGGCGCGAGGCCACTTCCTGCAGCAGCAGATCACCGTGGTCGTGGCCGAGCACATCGTTGATGTACTTGAAGTTGTCCAGGTCGATGAACAGCAGCGCACCCAGGCGCCCCGTGCGCGCGCTGACCGCCAAGGCCCGGTGCAGGCGGTCTTGCAGCAGGCGCCGGTTGGGGAGGTTGGTCAGGCTGTCGAAGAACGCCAGCTGTTTGATCTCGTCTTCGGCCGCCTTGCGGTGCGTGATGTCCCGGGCGATGCCCAGCACGCCCATCAGCTTGCCGGTCGAATCGACCAGGGGCGTTCTGACGGTCTCGAACAAACCCCGGTGCTGCTCGTCTCCGGCGAAGGTGAGCCACTCTTCGTGTCGGCAAGGTTGGCCGGTCTGCATGGCCTGGCGGTCGCCTTCCTGAAAAGCGTCTGCCAGCTCAGCGCTGAACAGCTCATGGCAGTTTTTGCCAACGATGTCGGCTTCTGGCTTGCCCAGGTAGCGCTCGAACACCGGGTTGCAACTCATGAAGACACCCGCGCGGCTTTTGACCCACACCATGTCGGGGATGGTGTGCACCAGGGTGCGCAGGCGGCTGCGCTCTTCATCCAACTGGGCCGTGCGCTGCTTGACCACGCGCCGCAAGGTGAAGCCCCAGAGCACCAGCACACCGGCGCCGACGGCCACGGCCAGGCCGGCGTAGCCCAGGTAACGGCCCCACGGTGTGATGTTCAGGCTGCTGCCCATCCACTTGTCACGCAGCCCGTCCCATTCGCTGGGCGTGATGGCGTCAAAGCCCTGGTTCAGCAAGGCCATGGTGCGGGCATCGCCTTTGTGAACGGCCCGGTGCAGTTCGCCGTGGTAAAGCCGGAAGGCGCGGCGAAAGTTCTGCTCGGCGTGCGCCCGGTACAGCAGGTAATGGGCTGGCGGCTCGTCCAGGCAGAACACCTTGATCTGGCCTGCCACGGCCGCCTGCACCAGAGATTGGTAGTTGGGGTAGGGCTGCACGGTGGTGATGCCGGCCGCCTTGAGCTTGTCCGCGCAGGCATCGCCGGCCTTCAGGCCCACCAGGAAGCCCTGCAAGGTTTTCAGGTTGGTGATGCCGCCAATGCTGGCGTGGTTGTAGATCGTGACGGGCACATTCGCGTAGGGTGCCGTGAAATCAAGCGCCTGTTCGCGTTCGGCGGTCTTGAAGATGGTGTCGATGACGTCGGCCTGGCGGGCGCTCATCCGGGCCACGGCTTTGTCCCAGTCCGAGGCCACCAGGTTCACGTGGACGCCGGTTTTGCGCTCCCACAAGGCCCAGGCGTCGACCAGGTAGCCATCGAGCGTGCCATGGGCATCGCGAAAAATGTAAGGCGGGTAGTTGTCGTCCACCACCACCGTCAGGGTGGGGGGCGCGGTGGCCGCCCAGCAAGGCCAGGCCGCCAGGGCGATGCTCAGGCGCAGCCAGCGTTGGATGCGCATGGGGAGGCGGATCGACATGTCACAGAGGCCGCTTCAGTCAAAGCAGGAAACCACCCGCGGTGGACAAGCCAGAGTCTAGTGATAAAAATGACAAAGCCCGCAAAAGCGGGCGATTGGGAAACCGGCGTCCTGACGCAGTGCGTCAGGACGGGATCCGATCGAATAGAAAACAGAACTCCCTGTTCTTGCCAAAAGCAGCCTTGTCAGCTCGCTCTTGACCTCCCAATTCCATATTCTTGATTCTTAGGGCAAAAAACGACAGCGTTATTTGCATTAACCCGAGGGTATCAACCACCTGTCAAATCAAGATATCCGGTTTACCGGACACAGCATTTCGTGGGCTTTGACCATTCCACCTCCATGGAACGCCTCTGCTTTGAAAATGCCGCAACTTGATGTGAAAAGCCTCGTTGATGCCAGTTTCGGAAATGCTTGTTTTCTTTAGAATGATTTTATTGTCAGACTTACCGACTGGAAAGTCCTGAAAATCTTCTGAAATCTCTTGAAGAAGAGGCGCCCCGCCAGAACCACAGAGGTAGAGTTGTCACACTGCTATCGCTTTGACCGCTTCGAGCTGCGTGCTGTGGAGCGTGTGCTGTACATCGACGGTGAACCCGTCGGCCTTGGTGCGCGCGCGATCGATTTGTTGCTGGCGCTGGTCGAGCGGTCTGGCCGCATGGTCTCCAAGAACGAGTTGCTGGACTTGGTCTGGCCTGGCCTCGTGGTGGAAGAAAACAACCTGCAGGTCCAGGTTTCGGGCCTGCGCAAGGTGCTGGGGCAGAAAGCCATCGCTACCATTCCGGGCCGCGGCTACCGCTTCGCCTTGCCCATGGTGCGTGACGACGATTCGGCGCCCAGCCGCTTCGTGCAACCCGTGTCAGACCCGGCCAGCCACCCGCAGCCCACCGAAAGCGTGCTGTCCGTGCTGCCCAGCGTGGCCGGCCGCTTGTGGGGTCGCGACGCCGACCTGGCGGCTTTGCACCGCGAGGCCCACCACCCCCTGATCACCATCGCCGGCCCGGGCGGGATCGGCAAGACGGCGTTTGCCTTGGCGGCGGCGCACGCCTGGTGCCGCGAGCACCGGGATGGCGCGGCGTGGGTGGAGCTGGCGGGCATCACCGACCCCGGCCTGGTGCCCACGGTGGTGGCTCAGGCGGTGGGCTTGCCCTCGGGCGGCAGCGATCCCCTGGCCTCGCTGGTGGCGGCCTTGCGGCCCTTGCATTTGCTGCTGGTGATCGACAACGCCGAGCACCTGCTCGACGCCGTGGCGCGCATGGCCCAGGCCATCACGGCCGCGGCGCCACAGGTGCGCCTGGTGGTGACCAGCCAGGTGGCCTTGAAGCTAGACAACGAACGGCTGTTTCGCCTCAGTGCCTTGTCCGTGCCCGAACCGGGCGCCTCGCTTGAGCAAGCCATGGCCCACGGTGCCATCGCCTTGTTTGCCGACCAGGCGCAAGCGGCCGATCGGCGCTTTGCCTTGACCGAGGCCAATCTCGAAGAGGTCATCGGCCTGTGCCGCCGCCTGGACGGCATGGCGCTGGCGATCAAGCTGGCCGCGGCGCGCCTGCCCCTGCTGGGCTTGCAGGGCGTGGTCGCGCGCCTGGATGAGCGCTTCAAGCTCTTGCGCAGCCAGAACAACCTGGCACCGCCGCGTCGGCAAACACTGATGGGCACGTTGGAGTGGAGTCATGAGCTTTTATCGCCCGACGAGCAGACGGTGTTCCGCCGGCTCTGCGTTTTCGCGGGCGGGTTCAACCTGCAGCTGGCCAGCACGGTGGCCATGGACGAATCCCTGGACGAGTGGGCTGTGATCGAGCTGCTCGGCGCCTTGGTGGACCGCTCGCTGGTGGCCGCCGACGGGGCCGACGTGCCGCGCTACCGTTTGCTCGAAAGCACGCGCGACTTTGCCAGCCTGAAGCTGGACGCCTCGGGCGAGCACTGGTTGATGAAGCGCCGCCATGTGTCGGCCATGGCCGCCTTGATGGAGCAGGCCTATGCCGCCTACTGGCGCACACCCGATGCCGCCTGGCTGGACACCTATGGCCCCGAGATCGACAACGTGCGGGCCGCGCTGGATTGGGTGATGGCCCATGAACCCGCCCTGGCGGTGGACATGGTGGGCGCCTCCAGCCCCTTGTTCCTGCTGTTGGGCCTGGCGCCGGAGTGCCGCCGGCGCTGCCTGGCGGTCGAGTCGCAGGTGCTGGCCATGCCCGTCTGCCCGTCGGTGGCGCGCTACTGGCTGGAGCGCAGCCGCCTGAACTGGGGTGTCTCCAACACCTTGATGCACGATTTTGCGCGCCGCGCCGCCGAGCAAAGCCGCGCCCTGCAAGACGACGTGGGCCGCTACCTGGCCTTGCGCTGCATGGCCGGCAGTGGCGTGCTGCCTGCCGCCCAGGCCAAGAACCTGCTGGAAGAAATGATCGGGCTGGAGAAGCCGGCCTGGCCGCCGCGCCTGCGTTTGCAGCGCCAGCTGGCCACGGTCAGCGTGCTGCGTTCGGGCAAGCAGCTGGACCAGGCCAAGCGCGTGTGCGAGACCTTGCTGTCGCACTCGCAGGCCAATGGCCTGGACGCCGTGGTCTCGGCCGCCTTGGCCGACCTGGCCGCCCTGAACCTGGCCGTGGGCGACCCGGACGCCGCCGTGCAGCACTGCAGCGACCTCATCGCACGCGGCCGGCATCGTCGTGACAACTTCATCCTGCACGCCATGGCCATCAAGGCCACCGCCTTGTTCATGCAAGGGGATGATGCGCAGGCCCGCGGCGCCTTGGTGGACTTTGCCGCCGCTTCGCGCAGCCGCGACTGGGAATGGTTCGGTTTGTATTCCGGCTTGTTCGCCTTGCTGGCGGCCATCGAGGGGCGCCATGAAACGGCGGCCCGCCTGCTGGGTTACGCCGACCGCGCGCACCAGCAGCTGGGCTCGCGCGATGTCCAGGCGGGCCAGGCCTGGGAGCGCGCCAGCAGCCTGGTGAACGCCGTGCTGCCCTTGGCCACCACGTCTCGCCTGGCTTACGAAGGCGCCCAGATGGCCCCCGAGGCCGTGTGCAATTGGGCCCTCGCCCGCGTGGACGTTTGACGTGAAGGCCCTGTCCGATTGGCTGGCGTCGATTGGCATGGCCCGGGTCGAACGCGTGCTGCTCGACAACGACATCGATTCCGAAGTCATCACCAGCCTGACCGAGACCGACCTGGAAAAGCTGGGCGTGTCCATGGGCGACCGCAAGCGCCTGCTGCAGGCCATCGGGGCGTTGCGTCAGCAGGCCGTGCGCGCCGCCCCCAAGCCCGGCTTGGCCAGCCAGGGCGAGCTGCGCCAGTTGACCATCATGTTTTGCGACCTGGTTGACTCCACGCAATTGTGTGAACGCCTCAGCCCCGAGCAATGGCAGCAGGTGGTGTTGCTGTACCAGCAGACCTCGGCGGCCGTGATCGAGCGTTTTGGCGGCACCATCGCGCAGTACCTGGGCGACGGGCTGTTGGTGTACTTTGGCCACCCCCAGGCGCAAGAAGATGCGCCCGAACGCGCGGTGCGCACGGGCCTGGCTCTGGTCGATGCCATCGGCCACCTGCCCAAACAGCCTCCCGGACACGATCAGCCCTTGCCTTGGGCGGTGCGCATCGGCGTCCACACCGGCCTGGTCGTGATGGGCGAGATTGGTGGGGGCGCCCGGCGCGAGCAACTGGCGCTGGGCGACACGCCTAACCTGGCCGCTCGGCTGCAGGCCCTGGCGCAACCCAACACCGTGGTGATCAGTGACAGCACGCGCAAGCTGGCCGGGGCCGGCCTGCAGTGCGAAGACTTGGGCTGCCCGGTGCTCAAAGGCGTACGCGAGCCGCGCCAGGTGTGGCGCGTCCAGGCCGTCAACGCCGCCACCAGCCGTTTTGACGCGGCCACCAGCGCGGGCTTGACACCCCTGGTGGGCCGTGCCCATGAGTTGGGCCTGCTGCTGGACCGCTGGCACGCCGTGCAGCGCGGGCAGGGCCAGGTGATGGTGCTGTCGGGCGAGCCCGGCATCGGCAAATCGCGCCTGCTGAAGGAGCTGCGTGATCGCCTGGGCAACGCGGGTCTGGGCGCCGTGCGCCTGCAGTGCTCGGCGCACCAGCTGCACAGCGCTTTCCACCCCATCATCGACCACTTCGAGCGTGTGTTGAACCTGAGCCGCGACCAGCCCGCCGCCGTCAAGCTGGCCTCGCTCGAGCGCATGGTGATGGGGCAGTTGCACCGGTCGGCGCAGCAGGTGGCTCTGCTGGCCTCCATGCTCTCCATCCCCTTTGAAGACCGCTATGGCCCGCTGGTGGAAAGCCCGCAGCAGCACGAGCGCGACACCGTCACGGCCCTGGTCGACGTGGTCGAGGCCACGGCCCTGCGTGAGCCCACGCTGGTGCTGGTTGAAGACGTGCACTGGGCCGATCCGGCCACCCTTGATTTCCTGAGCTTGTTGATTGAGCGGGCGCGGTTCGTGCCGATGCTGCTGGTCGTCACGCACCGGCCCGAGTTCCAGTTGTCGCTGGGTGACGGCGACCAGCATGTGACCACCCTGAGGCTGCCCGGGCTGCACCGCGCCGAGGTGGCCGAGCTGGTGGCGCGCCTGTCGCGTGAGGTGGCCTTGCCCACGGCCCTGACGCAGCACATCCTGAGCAAGACCGATGGCGTGCCCTTGTTCATCGAAGAGCTGACCAAGTCCATTCTGGAGATTCCTTTGAGCGAGGGCCAGGGTGGCCACCGCACGCAGGTGCCGGCCACCTTGCGCGATTCGTTGATGGCCCGCCTGGACCGCGTGCCGGCGGCCAAGGCCATCGCGCAGATTGGTTCGGTGCTGGGGCGCGAGTTCAGCCACGAGTTGATCGAGGCCTTGTCGAGCATGTCGTCGGCCGAGCTGGCGGCCGCACTGGCGGCGCTGACCCAATCGGGGCTGGCCACGCAGCAAGTCAGCCACCAGGGCACCCTCTATACCTTCAAGCACGCCTTGGTGCAAGACGCCGCCTACGACTCGCTGCTCAAGCCGCAGCGAGAGGCCCTGCACGCGGCCATCGTGCAGGTGGTGGAGTCGCGTTTTCCGGCCCTTCAGCAGAGCAAGCCCGAGATGCTGGCGCGCCATGCCAGTGCAGCGGGGCAGCCGCAGCAGGCCATTCCGTATTGGCGCAAGGCCAGCGACCTGGCGTTGCAGCGCTTGTCGCTGCACGAGGCGGTGGCGCACCTGGACGCGGGTCTGGCCGAGGTGGCGGCATTGCCCAACTCGCCCCACCGGGATCAGACCGAACTGCAGTTGCGGGCCTCGCAGGGCACCGTGCACATGCTGGCCAAGGGCTGGGGCGCGCCCGAGGTTGAGCGGGCCTATGCGCGTGCCAACCAGCTGGCGGATGCGGCCGACAAGGTCGAGGAATCGATCTGGCCTTTGTGGGGCGTGTGTGTGTTTCACTTGGTGCGCGGCGAGATCAACAAGGCCGAATCCATTGGCCAGCGCCTGATGACCGTGGCCCGCCAGTCCAACAGCCGCCATGCCTGGCTGGTGGCCAACATGATGCATGCGCAGTTGTGCCTGTACAGCGGCCGGGTGACCGAGGTGGCTGAGCACGCCGACCAGCTCATGCACCGCTACAGCGATCCGCAAGACCGCACGCTCATCAAGCTGTACACCATGGACCTGAAGCTGGTGGCGCTGGTGCATGGCTCGCAGGCGCGCTGGATCGCGGGCGAGGACCATGATGCCGAGGCCCTGTGCCTGGAGCAGGAACGCTTTGCCGCTTCGCTGAACCACCCGCACAGTTTGGCCTGGACCCATGCCTGGGGCGCGATGTCTTACCTGTTCAGGGGCGATGTCGATGGCTTGCTGAAGCGGCTGGAACTCGGCCTGGGCCTGGCGGAGCAACATGGCTTCACCTACGTGACCTCGGTCGGCGTGATTGCGCGGGGCTGGGCCTGGGCGCAGCAAGTAGGCCGTTTGCAAGAAGGCATCGACGAGATGCAGCGTGGCCTGGCGCTGTTCAACCAGACGGGCTCAGGCATCGTGGTGCCTTTCTTCCAGACCCTGCTGGCACAAGCCTTGGGCCGTGCCGGGCAGCGCAGCGAAGCGCTGGCCTTGCTGGATGCCTCGCAGGCCTTGACCGAGCAAGGTGGTGAGCGCTGGCACGAGGCCGAGCTGCACCGCATCCGCGGCGAGGTGCTGGCGTCAGGGCCTCAGCCTGATTGGACCGGGGCCGAGGCCAGCATCCGCCAGGCCTTGACCGTGGCCAGCGCGCAGGGTGCCCGAAATTGGGCCCGCCGTGCGCAGGCGGACCTGGACCAGCTGCTGATCAAGCGCTGATTGCGGCCTGTTCGGCGATCGCCCGCATATTGTCGGGGCTGAAGAAATTAGCCGGTGACACCGTCTGGCCGAACACGCCAAAGTAGCGGTCAGCCTGGGCCTGGTTGTGCGCCAGGCCGGTGAACAGCTGGATGACTTCATCGGTGGGCGGCGCCAGGCGGGCCATGTCTTGCGAGAACAGGTGCAAGGGCACCGAGACCGCGTCGCGCCGGGCGGTGTAGGTCGCCATGGTGTCATCCAGATCGACTTGGCCCGACAGGCCTTGGTGAAGCAACTCGGACAGCAGGTCGGCATCGCGCAGGGCATTGGTGATGCCGGCGGCGGTGATGGGGTCGACCGTCAGGCCGGCGTCGCCGACCAGGCTCCAGCCCGGGCCCACCGGCTGGCGGCAGAAGGTGCCCACGCCGGTGCTGATCCAGTCTTCTTCGCGCTTGCCGGCGCGCAGGCGGCCCGCCAGGTCGGGGCTCATGGCCTCCAGTTCGGCAAAGAAGTGGGCTTCGGTGTCCTGGCGGGCCACCCGGGGCGAGTGGCCGGGCAGGATGATGCCGGCCAGCACCTGGTCGTCGTTGGTGGCCCAGGCGTAGGCCATGCGCTCGGGGCGCGAGATGAACTCCACGCCCTTCAGCGACACGCCACTGAAGTAGGCGAAGGTGTTGAGCGAGCCTTGCTCTTTGGGGAACTCGTGGTACGCGGTGCTGCCCACCGAGCGGGCCACGCGCGAGTGCCTGCCATCGGCGCCCACGACCCAGCGCGCTTGCTCGGTCATCACGCTGCCGTCGGGGTTCTTGGCGCTGATGCCGACCACGCGGTCGCCTTCGCGCAGCACGTCGTCCAACAGCACGCCTTCGCGCAACTCGGCGCCAGCGGCCACGGCCGCGTCCAGCAGAATCTGGTCGAGCACGATGCGCTTGGGCGCAAAGGCCGCGCCCACCTGGGCATCGGGCGGCGTGCCCTTGAGCACCAACTCGCCCAGGTCGAGCGAGAACTCGGTCAGGGCCGGGCACCGCGAGGCGCGCACGGCTTCAAGCACGCCCCACTTTTGCAGCAGGTCGGCCCCCGCGTGCCACACCAGGTGGGTGGACAAGCGCATGTCACTGGGAAACCGGTCCTGGTCGATGATCAGGACCTTGTGTCCCTGGCGCGCCAGCAGCAAAGCCGTTGCCGCGCCGGCGCACCGGGCGCCCACCACAATCACATCATGCATAGTCAAGACTCGATACTGCTAGGTCGTCAACTTGGGCCAACCATACGGTGGGGCGGGCTTCGTGTCGATGTGGACCACGATGACCTGCGGTCGTCGGTTGGACTGCGCAGATGCTAGCGCATTTGCAAGGGCCTCGGCCAGAGCGCTTGGACCTTGGTCCGGGCCAATCGCCACCGCCTGTGCGCCCAGCCCCTCGGCGAACTTGACCAGGTCGGGCCGGCCCAGCTGGTAGTAATCGGTCCAGGCCGCGGCGGGCGGCAGCAGTTGGGCCATGCCCTGGCTAACCATCGCCAGGTCGTTGTCATTGAGGACGACCCAGATCGCGCCCACGCCGTTTTGCGCCGCGGTTGAAATCTCGGCGCCGTGCATCATGAAGGCGCCGTCGCCCACGATGGCCAGGCAGGGCTGCTCGGGCGCGGCCAGCTTGGCGCCAATCACGGCGGCCACGGCGAAGCCCATGGGGCCCATGGCCAGCGCGCTCTGGTAGCGCAAGGGCGGGTCGACCACCAGGTTGTTGAGCGACCAGCCCACGCAGTTGCCGGCGTCGATGAAGATCTGGCCGTCTGTCAAAGCCTCATTGATGACGCGCATCATCGCGGCGGGGTGCACCGGTCCGCTGGTGGCATCGCGGCCTGCCGGGTCGGCCCAGGGGGCCTGGGCGTGTTTGATCTGGGCGATGGCCGCTCGGCGCTGCTCAACGCGGTGTTCATCCGGCGTGTGGCACGCCGCCTGCTCGCACAGCTCGTCCAGCGTGGCGCCCAGCTCGGCCACAACACCGCGCGTGATGGGGAAGTCGCGGCCGATCACGCTGGCGTCCAGGTCGATCTGCACAAAGTGCTTGCGTGGGCTCAGGGTGCGGCTGTACAGGTCCGAGGCCACGACCGAGGTTGCCAGCTCGCCCAGCGTCGAACCCATCACGACCAAGATGTCCATGTGGTCGGGGTCGGTGGGCGGCTTTATGTACAGCTGCGTCCAGGCCGAGCCGCACATGCCGTAGTTGCGCAGCGACCAGGCGTGCGTTTCCGGGAAGATGCCCTTGGCATTGGGCGTGGTCATCACGGGGATGCCGAAGCGCTCCACAAAATGGGTGAAAGCGGCCAGGCGTTGAGGATCGGCCAGCGCTTCCCGGCAGCCGTTGCCCAGGAACAGCAGGGGGCGATCGGCCTCGATCAACTCGCGCAGGGTGGCGGCCACCGCCTTGGCATCGGTGCAGGCGGCCACGGCGCGGTAGCTGCGGGGCTGGATGCTGGCGGGCGTGCTGCTCAAAGGCGTGCCCGCCACGTCGTTGGGCAGGCTGATGTGCGCGGCCCGCCGTGGCAGCGAGCAAGCATTGCGCAGCGCTTGCTGGAACAGCGTCTGGAAGTTGCTCTGGTTGGAGACCATGTCGCTGGACTGCACCGAGTTGCGGAAGATGCTGGTGATGTCCAGCTTGGCGTCGGCGCCCTCTTGCAGGTAGCCCTGGCCAAAGTACTTCTCGGGCACCTCGCCGGTGACCACCAGCATCGACGAGTTGGCGGCCTGGGCGTTCATCGCCCCCGTCACGGCGTTGGTGGCGCCTGGGCCCGAGGTCGTCATCACCACACCCAGCCCCCCGCCCGCCCGCGCGTAACCATCGGCCATGTAGGCCGCACCGGTTTCGTGCCGGCAGATCACGTAGTCGATGTCCTGCCTGAGCTTCAACTCGTTCATCAGCCAGACCAGCGCCCCGCCGGGTATGCCGAAGACCTTGGTGACGCGTTCGGCTTTCAAGTAATCCAACAGCAGTTGCGCGACGGTGGTTTGCATGGGGGCTCCCTGGAGATGGCGGTGAAAGGTGCCTGAAATTACCGCGTTGCCGGCCGTGGTGGCTGCCAGAATTTCAAGACAAATCACCGGGAGTTCAAGCCATGACGCAGCCCAGCGCTTCGCACACCACCGTGTTGGATGTGGCCATCGTAGGGGGCGGCGTGTCCGGCCTGTACAGCGGCTGGCGCTTGTTGACCACCCCTTCGCCAAGCCAAGCCAAGACGGTGTCGCTGTTCGAGTGCAGTGACCGCGTGGGCGGGCGCCTGTTGTCGGTCACGCCACCCGGCATGCCCAAGGCGCGCATCGAGCTGGGCGGCATGCGCTTCACCACGGGCCAACAACTGGTGATGTCCCTGGTGCCTTACCTGAACCTGTCCACCGAGCCCTTCCCGGTGGGCCAAAACCAGAACATGGCCTACCTGCGCGGCCACCGCCTGCGCACCGCCGACCTGGCCGACCCCGACAAAATCCCCTATGTGCTGACCCAGGCCGAGCGCGAGGGCATCCAAGGTGGATTCACCGCCATGGCCGCCCAGAACTTCTTGCAGCAGGTGATGGGCCAGCCCCATGTGGACCTGAAGACCGTGCCCTGGGAGAAGCTCGCGCGCACCGGCCAGTACGAAGGCCACTTCCTGCGCGACTTGCCTATGCGCTACGTGTTCAACCGCTCGGTGAGCCACGAGGCCTTCCAGTTCGCCGAAGACACCAGCGGCTACGACAGCATCTTCTTCACCTGGAACGCGGCCGATGGCTTCCCGTGGAATCTGGCCGACTATGGCGCGGCCATTGAATACAAGCGCCTTCAGGACGGCTACGAATCGCTGCCCCTGACCTTGCGCGGCAAGTTCGAAGAAGCCGGTGGCCAGGTGCATTTGAAGCACCGCCTGATCAGCTTCGACCATGTCGAGCACGAAGGCGAAGGCAAGCTGATCGAGATGCACATGGACTTTGATGGCCACCGCGAAACCCTGTATGCGCGCCAACTGATCCTGGCCATGCCGCGCCGCTCACTGGAGCTGCTGGCCCAGACCGGCGCGGTGCTGGTCGCCGACCAACACGAAGTGCACCGCCTGATCAAGTCAGTCACACCCATCCCCTTGTTCAAACTGGCGCTTTGCTACCGCGAGCGTTGGTGGGAGAAGCTGGGCATCACCCAAGGCCAGTCGGTCACCGACCTGCCGATCCGCCAGTGCTACTACTGGCCGGTGGGCGATGACACCCCCGCTGGCGCCATCCTCATCTACAACGATGGCCTGGACCTGGACTACTGGTACGACCTGATCGCCCACCCCGCCAAGTTCCAGAACAAGACCTTGGCCGGCGACATGCCCTGGCCCGAGCAGGAGTGGATGCAGCACCCCGCGCCCGAGTTGATGGTGCAAGAGGCGCACCGCCAGTTGCTGGCGATCCATGGCCTGGAAGACCACCCCGATTTGCAGCCTTATGCCGCAGCTTTCCGCGATTGGGGAGAAGACCCTTTTGGCGGCGGTGCCAACTTTTGGCCGCAGCATGTCGAGAGTTATAACGTGGCCCACCGCATCCTCAAGCCCGTGCATGACGTGCCGGTGTTCATCTGCGGGGAAGCCTATTCGCACGGCCAAGGCTGGGTGGAAGGGGCGCTCGAAACAGCCGAGGCCATGCTGCAGGGGCATTTTGGTCTGCGCCCACCCCCTTATCTGGCGGGTGGTGCGTCGTCCAAAGCTTGACGCATCGCAACATGGTCCGCCGCTGACTGCAGTGAAATTCCGCTTGAGGAATTCGCCCTCGTCATCGTTAGGAAAGAGACCATGAGAACAAAGAAAACTCAATGCGCCGTCGTGCTGTTGGCTTTGGCAAGCGCCACTGCCCTGCCTGTTGTGGCGCAGGCCGAAGAATCGCCCTGGCTGGTGCGCGTGCGCGCCGTCGACCTGGAAAGCGACAACGAGGACTCGACCGGTCTGAACCTGGCGATCAACAACAGGATCATCCCGGAAGTCGATATCTCCTACTTCTTCACGCCGCAGATCGCAGCAGAGCTGGTGCTGACTTACCCGCAAAGGCAGACGATCTATTCAGGCGGCGCCGAGGTCGGCAAGCTCAAGCACCTGCCCCCCACGCTCACGCTGCAATACCACTTCGAGAAGATGCGCGAGTTCAAGCCTTACGTGGGCATCGGCGTGAACTACACGCGCTTTTCCAGCGTGAGCTTCAGCCCCGCGGTGCAGGCCGCACTGCAACCCAGCCTGAGCAAGAACAGCGTGGGCCTGGCCTTGCAAGCGGGTGTCGACTTTGAGTTCCGCAAGAACTGGTACCTGAACATGGACGTGAAGAAGGTGCAGATCCGCACCGACGTCAAGTCCGCCGGGACCAAGGTGGGCGAGTTCAAGGTGGACCCGTGGTTGCTGGGCGTGGGCGTGGGCATGCGGTTCTGAGGCCGCAGACCACCCTTCAACCAGGGATGAAGACGTAGCCCACGTTGCGCACCGTTTTGATCACCTCGGGCTTGTCGGGGTTGCGCTCGACCTTGCGGCGCAGGCGCATCACGCGCAGATCGATGGAGCGGTCGAACACGTCCCAGCCGCGGTTGTGCGCCTGCTCCATGATCTGATCGCGGTTCAGCGGCCGGTTGGGGTGCGAGGCGAACAGCGCCAGCAGCTCGAACTCGGACGCGGTCACGGGGATCTCGACGCCGTCGTGGCTGAACAGCTGGCGCGAATCCAGATCCAGCGCGCATTGGCCGAAACGGACGCGCTGTGTGGTGATCGGTGCCGCGGAAGGCTGGGCCGTGACCTCGGAGCGCAAGCGGCGCACCAGCGCGCGCACGCGCGCCAGCAGCTCGCGCACTTCAAAGGGCTTGGGCAGGTAGTCGTCTGCGCCCAGCTCCAGGCCCACGATGCGGTCCACCGAATCACCCGCCGTGGTCAACATCACCAGCCCGATGTTGGGATGGGTTTCGCGCAGCCAGCGCGCCAGTGACAGGCCGTTTTCGCCCGGCATGTTGATGTCCAGGATGGCCACATCGGGCACGGCCTCGGCCACCAGGGCGCGGGCCGACAGCGCATCGGGGGCGGTGCGCACGGTGAACTGGTGACGCTCGAAGTACTCGCTCAAGAGCGAGCGCAGTTCGGGCTCGTCGTCCACCACCATCACCACCGGGGTGGTCTTGTTGCCTGGCACCATGGCCTGAGGTCTCCCGCTTTGTTGTCTGGCCGCGATGATATCGCCCATCCATCACAATGCCGCACTGGCCAAGGGATGGCCCGCCAATGCACCGGGAGCGCGACAGGCATGAGCAACGAGGAACAAGACGGCGAATTCAAGTGGTCGGTCACATCCGAGCGAGCGGGCACGACGCCCGCCTTTCCACTCGACCCCACGCTGCTGGGCGCCTTGCTGGACCACAGCACCACGCAGGTCGGCATCTTTGGCCGCGACCATGTCTACCAATATGCCAACCAGGAAATGCTGGATGGCCTGGGCCGCACATGGGACCAGGTGGTGGGCCAGCATTTGTCGACCGTGCTGGGCCCCGCCTTGTACGAAGAGCGCTATGCGCGCTTGAGCGAGCGCCTGTTCGCGGGCGAAACCCTGCGTTGGAGCGGATGGCTGGGTGGCCCTGGCCAAGGCTGGCGCTTCCTGAAGGAATCCATGGTGCCTTTCGCCCCGGTGGGCGGCATCGTGCAATCGGTGGCCGTGTTCCGCCATGACCTGACCGAGCTCAAGCAGCGCGAGCTGGAGCTGGCCGACAAGCTGCAGGAGCTGCAGGCCAGCGAGGCGCTCAAGTCCGCCATCGTGGACCACGCCCTGGCCGCCCTGATCTCGACCGATGCCAAGGGCTTGATCGTTGAGTTCAACCCGTCGGCCGAGGCGATGTTTGGCCGCACGCGCGCCGATGTGCTGGGCCGCCCGGTCAGCGAGATCGTGATGCCCGAACGCTTTCGCGCGGCCCACGAAGCCGGCATGCAGCGCATGGACGGCGGTGGTGAAGCCCGCATCCTGGGCAAGCGCATGGAGATGCATGCCCTGCGCGCTGACGGCAGCGAGTTCCCGATTGAGATGGTGCTGTGGCGCACCAGCGTGCACGACTCGATCTTTTACACGGCCTCGATGGTGGACCTGACCGAGCGCCACAACGCCGCCGAGCAGATTGAACGCCAGCGCGAAGCCTTGCGGCAAAGCGAGAAGCTCACCGCCATGGGCAGCCTGCTGGCCGGCGTGGCCCACGAGCTGAACAACCCCCTGGCCATCGTGATGGGCCGCGCCAGCCTGCTCGAAGAGAAATGCGAGTCGCCTGACCTGAAGGCCGATGTGCAGCGCATCCGCGAGGCGGCCGAGCGTTGTGGCCGCATCGTGCGCACCTTCTTGAACATGGCGCGCAGCCGGCCTTCACAGCGCCACAACGTGGGCCTGAACGAGATGGTCCAGGCGGCCACCGACATGCTGCACTACGGCTACCGCAGCCATGGCATTGAGCTGCAACTGCAGCTGGACCCGACCTTGCCCGAGGTGCTGGCCGATGGCGACCAGATCGGCCAGGTGATCCTGAACCTGCTGGTCAATGCACAGCAGGCACTCGCCAGCCTGGACGGCCCGCGCCGCGTCAGTGTGCAGACGGGGGTGGCGTCGGCGCCGGGCCAGCCGGGTGTCTGGCTGCGCGTGCGCGACAGTGGGCAAGGCGTGAAGCCCGAGTTGCATGGCCGCGTGTTCGAGCCCTTCTTCACGACCAAGCCGGATGGCATGGGCACCGGCATGGGCCTCGCCGTGTCGCGGGCCCTGGCACGTGAACACGGTGGTGACCTGCTGCTGGAATCGGTGGACGTGGACAGCAGCCTGGACGGCCTGCGCGGCGCCAGCTTCCGCCTGGTGCTGCCCATGTGCGCCCTGCCGGCCGAAGACACCATTCCCGCGCCCTTGGCCGAGCTGGAAGACGAGCCCATGCTGGCCCGCATCCTGGTGGTCGACGACGAGCCCGAGTTGACCTCCTTGATGCGCGACATGCTGGAAGGGGCGGGCTACGAAGTGGCCACCGCCGAGTCGGGCGCGGTGGCGCTGGAGTTGCTGGACATGGCCCGCTTTGACGCCGTGGTGTCCGACCTGCGCATGCCCGACATGGATGGTTCGGCCCTGTGGCGGGAGCTTTCGCAAAGGCACCCCAGCCTGTCGCGCCGCATGCTGTTCGTCACGGGCGACACGCTCTCGCTGGATGCGCAGAAGTTTCTGCGTGACTCACGCAGCGACAGCCTGGACAAGCCTTTCTCCAAGGCCGATCTGCTGGCCAAGGTGGCGGCCCTGATGAGTTAGTGGATGCGCACCACCGCCGCAACGTTTATTCGCGCAGAAACTAAGCGGCGGCAGCGCCCAGCCTGAATCGCGAAGCCATCTCGCCAAGGCGATTTGCCTGGTCTTTCAAGCTCTCAGCCGCCGCGGCCGACTCTTCAACCAAGGCCGCGTTCTGTTGCGTCATTTGATCCAGCTGGCCCACGGCGACGTTGACCTGCCCAATCCCAAGACTTTGCTCGTTGGCAGCCGCGCTGATTTCAGTGATCAAGCTGCTCACCCCTTGCACACTGGCCATGAGTTCTGACATGGTTTTGCCCGCATCTTCGACCAGCTGAGCCCCGCTTTCCACGCTGTTGACGCTGTCGCCGATCAGCTTCTTGATCTCCTTGGCGGCTTCGGCGGAGCGGCGTGCCAGTTGGCGCACTTCGCCTGCCACGACGGCAAAACCGCGACCCTCATCTCCGGCGCGCGCAGCTTCCACCGCGGCATTGAGCGCCAAAATGTTCGTCTGGAACGCGATGCCATCAATGACGCCGATGATGTCGACCACCTTCCTCGAGCTGGCATTGATGTCGCTCATGGTGGACACCACCTTGGCCACCACCTGCCCGCCGCGTTGGGCAAAATCGCTGGCCGTCGAGGCCAGTTGAGTGGCAGTCGCTGCGGATGAGGCGCTTTGCATCACCGTGCTCGTGAGTTGCTCCATGGAGGAGGCCGTTTGCTGCAAACTGCTGGCGGCCTCTTCTGTTCGGCTGCTGAGATCCACATTGCCAGTGGCCACTTCTGCACTGGCCACCTGGATGCTGTCGGAGGCTTGTCGAATTTGCCCGACCAACCTCTGCAGATCTTGCTGCATGTGCGCAAGCTCGGCCATCAAACTGTCCGCATGGGGTGTCAGCGGGACAGGAACTGAGAGGTCGCCCGCAGCGATCCGGCGCAGTGCATCGCGCGCATCTGCTGGCTCGCCGCCCAGTTCGCGCTGGACATTGCGTTGCATGAACCATCCCAAGGCAATCGCCACGCCAGCCGCCACGAATGCAAAGAAACCAGCAATGGCGGTGGCTTGCCTACCGCGACTCTGCGCCGCAGCATGGGCCTCGTGGGCAAACTGCCTTGCAGCTTTACGTTGCTTGATGAGTTCGCCGCGCAGCTTTCGCCACGCTGGCGTTTCTTCGGTGTTCAGCAGCTTCACAGCCGCTTGCGGGTCGCTGGCCACCAGGGCAGAGACCTTGCTCACCGCCGTCTCCTGCGCATCCCGCAAGCTGGCAATGAGGGGGAGATCTTTCTCAAACGGCGTGCCCTTGGCCACCTTCTCAGTTTCAGTGAAGGCCTTGCGGAAGGCTTCCTGAGCAGCCTTCAGATTTTCGTAGGCTCGGGCGTTCTTGGGGTCAAGGACCGTGTTGCGAAGGGCTTGACCAGACTGGAGCCCCTGCGCATACATCTCGGACAGCCCGTCCGAGAGCTTCTGGTCGGTGGCCATGTACTGGTCAAACTCGGCCTGTGTGCGTGCGAGCCCCAAAACACCCACGGTCGTGGCCGCCACGAACAGGGTGGCAGGCGCTATGAAGCAAATCGTCAGTCGGGCCGAAAATCGCATGAGAACTCCCTGGAAACCAGATGGATGAGGCCCCCGCCCCAGCATGCTTATCGGCAACCTGTTCTGCTTCTGAAGGCATGCGTGCCAGCGTCGCCACAACAATTGCAACACAGGCGCGCATGAGGTGAAACGCTGCTGAAACGAGCCCCGCGCAAACTTCTTTTCATCGGAACACAAAACAACCGCTCCGATGAAACCGGGACCTTCCCGTCACAGCATCTTCATCACAAACTTAGGAACACACCATGACCATCATCAACGACACCTCCATCAAGTCCCTGTTCGACTACGCCAAGCAAGGCGCCTTGAACCCTGGCAAAGATTTCCCCATCTACCCCGCCGTGTACGTGACCTTTGTCGAGCAGTTCGCCGACTCGCACCCGCCCGGCACCGCCAATGGCTCGTCCGACCTGGTGACCTACACCAATGGCCGCCTGAAGCTGTCTGCCGACAAGAAGATGCTCAGCGGTGAACTCAAGGTCTGGCGCAACATCCACGACGCTGGCTCGCCTGCCATCTTCGACATGCCCGCCCGTCCCGAAGACGCTTTCCAGAAAGTGGAAGACCAAGTCACCGTGGCCATCACCGTGTCCGACACCGGCGTGGTCACCTACCAGCGCAAGCTCAAGGGCCTGCCCATCGGCGGCATGCCCCCAGCCACGCTGAACGCCAGCTACGACCACGGCCTGATGGTTCAAAAAGCCCAGGGCAGCGTGCGCAACCTGAGCTTCACACTGGGTTCCATCGCCGGTGTGCTGGCTTGATCAAGCCAGATCACGTTGGTACAGCAGGGCCACGGCATGCATCTCCATGCCGATGCCCAGCATCACGACATGCCGCGTGGTGATCTCGTCCTGGCACCGGGCAAAGTTGACCGGCACCGACGAGGCCACCATGTCGCCCAGCTCTTCGATCGTGTTGAGGTAATGCGCCGGCTGGATGGCCGCGTTCCACGCATCGAAGACGGCCTTGGACGTCTGGTGCGCCACCAGCGTGATGTCTTGGCCGCGGAGGCCATGCTTGGCCAACAGGCGGTTCACCACCACGCCCGGCACCTCAAAGCCAAAGGTCTTGACCGCGTTCTCGCCGGTCTGGTCGTCCAGCTTCATCAGGGGCTTGGTGAACAGATCGCGGTGGTGCGGTGAGGGCCTCTGGGCCATGCGCAGGGCGCTGAAGTACTGCGTCTGCGTGTCGTTGTCCCAATCGATCAAACGAAAGCGCGTGGCGTCGCCCGTCCAGCCGACCACGGCCGCGCCAGCGCCGTCAGAAGCCGCCAGCGAGACGGGCTCGTGGTAGTCCATGTGGTGCGTCCAGTTGTTGCCGCAGGCCACCAGGGCGTGCCGCGCGGTGCCGCAGCTCACCATGTCGTGCGCCAGCTTCATGCCGTCGATGAAATTGCTCTCGTCGGTGTTGAGCGCGAAGACGCGGCACTGGCGCGACAGGCCCAGTTCACGGTGCACAACAGCCAGTGCGTTAGGCGCGTAATACGCGCTGACGGTGGCCGAGCCCAGCAACAGATCCACTTCATCCAGCGGCACCTTGGCTTGCGCCAGGGCCATCTTGCATGAATCGACCATGATGCCGACCACGTCGTCGGCGTGGGCCAGCACGCGCCGGTATTTCAGGCCATTGAACAGGTCGGAACCGGCGGGCTGGTGCGCCTTGAGCCAGTCGAAGATCGGGTCATCGTTGCCTCGGATGTGCTCAGGCACACGGTGGCCCTGGCCAAGGATGGCCACGTGCTGGTTTGATTTGGCGGATGCATCCACGCTCACCTCCCTGATCAACGAGGTGCCCATGATCCATCAGAAACCGCTTGAACGGTTGAGTAAAACCATGCGGATTGGCTGCCTCTTCACTGCCCCGCCGCGTGCAGCGCATTGCCCGCCGCGATCGGATCGCCCGTGCGCTGAAAGGTTTGCAGCCAGGTGCCGTAGCTGGGCATCTCCTTCACCTTCCAGGGATGAAAGCCTGGCTTGTAATACGCCAGGTAGTAGCCCAGCGTGGGGATGAACAAACCGCCGGGCTTGTAGAACCACCACAGGCCCTTGGCCCACATCCGCACGCGCTGCCAGCGGCTGAAGCCATCAACCTTGAACATGTGGTTCATGATCTTGGACACCGTCAGCGGGAAGCCGAAGCTCACCGTGAGCATGGCCAGGTTGCGCTGCCAGTAGCCCGCCTTGGCCACCTGTGTGAGCACGTCAAAGGCCACGGCCTTGTGCTCGACTTCTTCGATGGCGTGCCAGGCGTACAGCGCCCGCACACGCGGGTCGCTCTTGTCCAGCAGTTCGCGGCGCTCGAAAAAGCTGGTGCACATCATCGAGGTCAAATGTTCCAGCGCCGAGGTCACGGCCAGGCGCTGCACGGGCGTGGTCAGCTTGAACGCGTCGACAAACAGGCGGGTCTCGATCTGCTCATTGATCGAATCGATCTCCACACCTTGGCGCTTCAGGCGCTCGTTGTACTGGCGGTGCACCAGGCTGTGCTGCGCTTCTTGCCTGGTGAAGTCTTTCACTTCCTGCTGCAATTTGGGCGAGGTGATCTGGTCCTTGAACTCGCGCACGCTGGTGATGAAGAACTTCTCGCCCATGGGGAACAGCGTGGACATGGCGTCAAAGAAGCGCGTCTTGAACGGGTCGTTGTCCATCCAGTATTTGGGGATGTCGCCGTCCAGGCCGAAGTCCAGGTTCTCACGGGGGACGATGGTGGCGTGTTCGCTCATGGTGTGTCTCCTTGTTCTGCGGTGCCTTGCGATTGGCGGAAGGCACTGGGGGACAGCCCGGTCCAGCGCCGGAAGGCGCGGGTGAAGCTGTGTCGGTCGGCAAAGCCCAGCTCGTTGCTGAGCGATTCAATGTTGCAGCGTGGCGCTTGCAGGGCCACCTTGGCCAGGCTCAAGCGGCATTGCGCCTGGATGTCGGTGTAGGCCTGCCCTTCTTCGCGCAGGCGCCTTTGCAGTGTGCGCGGATGCAGCTCCAGCCGCTCGGCCATGCGCTCAATCCCTTGGCACAACAGGGCCGGGTTCTGCCTGAAGTGGCCTTCGATCTGGCTGACCAGGGCCTGGCCGGTGACGGGCAGCTGCTGGTTCAGCAGCGCCTGCGCCCGTTGGTGCAGGCCGGGGGCGGCGCCAGGCAAGGGCATGTCCAGCAGGCGCGTGGCGAACACGGCGGCGTCGCGCGCCTGCCGGGTGCGGATGGGGGCCGGCAGGGTCAAGGCTTGCGACATGAACAGCGCATCGGGCTGGTGGCGCACCTCGATGTGGTGAATCAGGTCGGTGTGGCCCACCGCCAGGCGCACGATCTTGTTGATGCCGGCCAGCACCGATTCAACGAAGTAGCCCCGCACGCCAGGGTCGTTGTCGTGCAGGTCGACGTCCAGCAGCAAGGCCGATTGGCCCTCGCCCTCGTCCACCCGCAAGGCCATGTTCGGCATGGTCATGCCGGCCCACTGCAGCGCAGGCAGGGCCTGGCGCAAGGTGGGACTGGTGGCCAGGAAGGTTTCCAGCGCGGGCAGGTGGTCAAAAGCGAACAACTCGCCCAGCACCAGGGGGAAGTGGTAATGCGGTGCCGCGCGGGCCACGCACTGTTGCATCAGCCGGGTCAGCGCCTGCCGCCGCACCACGGGGACGGGGCTGGCGCCCAGGTCCACGCCGGCCTCGGCGAACAGCGGGTCGATGTTGAAGCGACAGTGCATCGCCGCCTTGATCCAGGCATTGGCGGCGACGAAAGGCATGTCGCTGGCGGGGGGCGGACCCGAACGGGTGGTGTCAAGCATGCCTGGACTGTAGGCACCCGCCCGTGTCGCGACCAGTCCCCTGCGCGACATGGAGGGGGCCTTTTGCGACAGGTTAACGCCAGCTCAGCACGCCTTTGCCGATGGCACGGCCACTTTCCACCCAGGCGTGGGCTTCTTCCAGGTGGGCGGCGTTCACGGTGCCGAAGTCGCGCGTCACCGTGCTGCGCAGCACGCCTTGGTCGATGCCTTGGGCCACTTGCGCCAGCAAGGCGCCTTGCTCGGCCATGTCTGGCGTCTCGAACACCGAGCGGGCGAACATCATTTCCCAGTGCAGCGACAGGCTCTTGCGCTTGAGCAGGCGCGCGTCGATCGGCGTGGCCGGGTCGTCGATCAGGGCCAGCTTGCCCTGGGGCAGCAGGGTCTCGACCAACGCCTCAAAGTGCCGGTCGGTGTGCGTCAGGCTGGCCACCAGGTGCACCCCTTGCACGCCAATGCGCGCCCTGCGCCTGCACCCAGTCCACCGTTTCGGGCCGCGAGGCGGTGCCGATCACCTGCAACTGCGTGAACTGCCGCGCCAGCTGGACCAGGATGGAGCCCACGCCACCCGAGGCACCCACCACCAGCAGGCGCTGGCCTTGCCCACCACCGCGCTGCACGCCCAGCCGGTCGAACAGCAACTCCCAGGCGGTGATGGCGGTCAGGGGCAGGGCGGCCGCCTGCGCAAAATCCAGGCTGGTGGGCATGTGGCTGACGATGCGCTCGTCCACCAGCTGGCGTTCGGCATTGCTGCCGGCGCGGCCAATGCTGCCCGCGTACCAGACCTGGTCGCCAGGCTTGAAGTGGCCGACTTGTTCGCCCACCGCAAGCACCACGCCCGCCGCGTCCCAGCCCAGCACCTTGGCTTGGCCGGCGGCCGGCGCTGTGCTGGCGCGCACTTTCAGGTCCACCGGGTTGACCGAGATCGCGTGCACCTGCACCAGCAGGTCGCGCGGGCCGGGTGTGGGCTCGGGCAGCTCCAGATCGATCAGGCTTTCCGGGTGGGACAAGGGCAGGTTCTGGTGGTAGCCGACGGCTTTCATGGCGAGGTCTCCAAAAAGTTGATGGATGGACTGTGCGCCCCACTTGACGCACAAACCAGCCGTGGGAAACTGCACCAGTCGCAAACACCGTTTGTCAATCCGCCATGTCCAACCTTGCCTTGGGTCACCTGGAACTGCCCGCCCTGCGGCTGGCCCTGCGCGTGGCCGACCTGGGCAGTGTGGCTGCCGCCGCGCGCGAGCAAGACCTCCTGCCCGCCACGGCCACCGCGGCCATCCGCCGCCTGGAAGGGCACCTCAAAGTCAAGCTGTTTGCCCGCAGCAGCCGGGCCCTGCGCACCACGCCCGAGGGCGAGCAGTTCCTGGCGCGGGTGCGCGAGGCCTTGCTCTTGCTGGACCACGGCGTGGGCGAGCTACACGCGCCCATGACCCAAGTGCGCGGCGTTTTGCGCCTGGGCGTGCCCACGGATCTGGGCACCCAGGTGATCCGCCCGCTGCTGGACGAGTTCCTGCAACGCCACCCGCTGATCGAGTTGGACCTGCTGATCGGTGACCGCGTGACCGACCTGAGCCGAGAGCCGGTGGACGCCGCGATCCGCTACGGCGAGCCCACGCAGGCCGACCAGATCGTGCGCCACCTGGCCGACAACACCGCCATCCTGGTGGCTTCGCCCGAGTACCTGCGGCGCGCGGGCACGCCCTTGAGCGTGGCCGACCTGTCGGGCCACGAGGGCATCGCCTTGCGGCTGGCCGGCCGCTCCGGCCTGGTGTGGAAACTGCTGGACCACGGCAGCCCGGTGGAGGTGCGCCCGCGCGTTCGCCGCGTGGCCGACAACGGCTTGATGACGCGCCTGTGGGCCATCGATGGCCACGGCATCGTGCTGAAATCGAAGCTGGACGTGGCCGCCGACCGTGCGGCCGGCCGGCTGGTGCAGGTGCTGCCCAAGGTCGAGTCGCCGCCGTACCCGCTGGTGCTGGCATTGGCGCGCGGCACGCACCTGAGCGCGAGGATGCGGGTGCTGGGCGATTTCCTCAAAGCCCGCCTGATTTGACGAAAGCGCGCTGCACAGCAGGCAACACTTGAAACTTCGGGCCAGGCCTTGTCGAATCCGGACTGCGGCGTTCGTCGTGTCGGTGTCCCCCGCCATATTGCAACCAGGAGAGAGACCATGACTTCAACATCCACCGTCAAACCCATCCCCGATGGCATGCACTCGCTGACGCCCCACCTGGTGTGTGCCGGCGCTACCGAGGCCATCGATTTCTACAAAAAAGCCTTCAACGCGATTGAGCTGACCCGCCTGGAGGGCCCCGACGGCAAACTCATGCACGCTGCCCTGCGCATCGGCGATTCGGTGCTCATGCTGGTCGACGAAGCTCCGCAGTGGGGCTCGTTCGGCCCCAAGGCCTTGAAGGGCTCGCCTGTTTATCTTCACCTGTACGTGCAGGATGTGGATGCCAGCCTGGCGCAGGCCGTGGCCGCGGGCGCCAAGCTCACCATGCCGGCAGCTGAGATGTTCTGGGGCGACCGCTATGGGCAGCTGGAAGACCCGTTCGGCCACAAGTGGTCCGTCGCCACGCACACCCGTGATCTGACGCCCGAGGAGATCAAGGAGGGGATGGCGAAAATGGGTGGTTGTTAACGCGCGGTTTTTGCCTTGGGGGCGTGTTTGGCACACTGCTTGCACGGTATAACGCACCATGCAAGCCGACCTCAACGCCTCTTTGCCCATCGTCCTGGTCCCCGCCTGCCAAAAACCGGTCGGCGGGCTGAGCTGCTACACCGTGGGCCAGAAATACATCGACGCCGTTCGCCTGGCCGGCTGCGTGCCGGTGGTGGTACCCGGCGCCACGCCCGCTGAACTCGACGCCTTGCTGGCCCTGGCCGATGGCATCTTGCTGACCGGCTCGCCCTCCAACGTGCATCCCCGCCATTTTGGCGAAGACGTGCACGACCCCTCCTTGCCGCTCGACCCTGACCGCGATGCCTGGACCTTGCCCATCGTGCGCCGCGCCGTGGCCATGGGCCTGCCTTTGCTGGGCATCTGCCGGGGCTTCCAGGAAGTGAACGTGGCCTTGGGGGGCTCCTTGCACCAAGCCGTGCACGAACAACCTGGTTTGAATGACCACCGCAGCGACGAGACCCTGCCGCTGGACGAGGAGTATGGCTTTGCCCACCCCGCGCAACTGGTGCCCGGCGGCTTCCTGGCGCAGACCCTGCGCGGCCTGCCCACCAGCATCCTCAGCGAGCAAGGCGAGTTCCAGGTCAACAGCCTGCATGGCCAGGGCGTGAACCGCCTGGCCCCTCAGCTCCGTGTTGAAGCCCTTGCCCCGGATGGCGTGGTCGAGGCCGTCAGCGTGGCCGACCCGGTTCACCCCGGCGCCTTCAGCCTGTGCCTGCAATGGCACCCCGAATGGCAGGCCGCCCACAACCCCGTGTCGATGCGGATTTTCGAAGCTTTCGGCCAAGCCTGCCGGGCGTGGCATGCTGGCAAGCAGAAATCATGAACATGAAGGGACGCAATGCAATCCAAGGTACCCAGCAGCTTCAGCGAGCTGGAGCAATGGCTCAACCAGCGCCACGTCACTGAGATCGAATGCCTGGTGCCCGACTTGACGGGCGTGGCGCGCGGCAAGATCCTGCCGCGTGAAAAGTTCACCGAGGACCGGGGCATGCGCCTGCCCGAGGCCATCGTCGCCATCGGCGTGACCGGTGAGTTCCCGGCCGAAGGGCCCTACTACGACGTCATCACCCCCACCGACCGGGACATGCACCTGCAGCCCGACCCCAGCACCGTGCGCATCGTGCCCTGGGCCACCGACCCCACCGCCCAGGTCATCCACGATTGCTTCGACCGCGATGGTGTGCTGATTCCCTACGCGCCCCGCTCAGTGCTCAAGCGCGTGTGCCAGCTGTTCGACGACGAGGGCTGGTCCCCCGTGGTGGCGCCCGAGCTCGAGTTCTATTTGATCGAGCGCAGCATCGACCCCAACCAGCCACTGCGCCCTCCCCGTGGCCGAAGTGGCCGTGCCGAAACTTCGCGCCAGGCCTATTCGATCGATGCGGTGAACGAGTTCGATCCGCTCTTCGAAGACATCTACGACTACTGCAAGAAGATGGAGCTGAACGTGGACACGCTGATCCACGAAGTCGGCGCCGGGCAGATGGAGATCAACTTCTTCCACGACCACCCGCTGGGCCTGGCCGATGAAGTGTTCTTTTTCAAGCGCACGATCCGCGAAGCCGCGTTGCGCCACGAGATGTACGCCACCTTCATGGCCAAGCCCATGGCCAACGAGCCGGGCAGTTCCATGCACGTGCACCAGAGCGTGGTCAGCAAAGAAACCGGCCGCAACATCTTCAGCAATGAAGACGGCACGCCTTCCAAAGAGTTCTACTGGTACATCGGCGGTCTGCAGCGCTACGTGCCAGCGGCCATGGGCCTGTTCGCGCCTTACGTCAACTCATACCGGCGCCTGGCCCGTGCCACCGCCGCGCCCATCAACACGCAATGGGGGGTGGACAACCGCACCGTGGGCTTCCGGGCCCCTTTGGCCACGCCCGCCGCGCGCCGCATCGAGAACCGCGTGATTGGTGCCGATGCCAACCCTTATGTCGCGCTGGCCGCCACGCTGGCCTGCGGCTACCTGGGCATCAAGAACAAGATCGAGCCTTCAGCGGAATGCCGGGGCGATGCCTACCTGGGCGATTTCCAGCTGCCCCGCAGCCTGGGCGAAGCGCTGGGCTTGTTGCGCGAGCAATCGGACCTGCACGATGTGCTGGGCAAGTCCTTCATCACGGTCTACACCGAGATCAAGGAAGTCGAATACGCCGAGTTCATGAAGGTGATCTCACCCTGGGAGCGCGAGCACCTGCTGCTTCACGTTTGAAAAGAGACCGCCATGCCCCATACCCGCACCAACGCCGAGTGGCAGGCGGCTGACGCCGCCCATTTTCTGCACCCCTTCACCGACTTCAAGGCCCTGGCCGCCAAGGGTTCGCGCATCATCACCAAGGCCGATGGCATCTACCTGTGGGACCGCGAGGGCCACAAGATTTTCGACGCCATGAGTGGCCTGTGGTGCGTGAACGTGGGTTATGGCCAGCGCGCGCTGATCGACGCCGCCACGCACCAGCTCGAGGCCTTGCCCTTCTACAACGCCTTCTTCCAGACGGCCACGACGCCGGCCATCGCGCTGGCCGAGAAGCTGGCCAAGCTGAGTCCGTCGGGCTTTGAGCACGTCTTCTTCACCGGCTCGGGCTCGGAGGGCAACGACACCATCGTGCGCATGGTCCGCCGCTACTGGGATCTGCTGCGCCAGCCCGAGCGCCAGGTCATCATCAGCCGCCAGAACGCGTACCACGGCTCGACCATGGCAGGCGCCTCGCTAGGTGGCATGGTGGACATGCACACGCAGGGCGGCCTGCCCATCCCCGGCATCGTGCACATCGGCCAGCCTTACTTTGCCGAGCACGTGCAGCCCGGCGAAAGCCGCGATGACTTCGGCCTGCGCGCAGCCTCGTGGCTGGAGGTCAAGATCCAGGAGGTCGGTGCCGACAAGGTCGCCGCCTTCATCGGCGAACCCATCCAGGGGGCGGGCGGCGTCATCATCCCGCCCGACACCTACTGGCCCGAGGTCCAGCGCATCTGCGACAAGCACGGCATCCTCTTGGTCTCTGATGAAGTGATCTGCGGCTTTGGCCGCACCGGCGAATGGTTCGGCTGCGAGCGCCTGGGCTACAAGCCTGACCTGATCACCTTTGCCAAGGGCATCACCTCCGGCTACATCCCGCTGGGCGGCGTGCTGGTGGGTGAGCGCGTGGCGCGCGTGTTGATTGATCAAGGCGGCGACTTCAACCATGGCTACACCTACAGCGGGCACCCCGTCGCCTGTGCGGTGGCTTTGGCAAATTTGCAACTGATCGAAGACTTACATCTTGTTGACCGGGTGCGTGACGAAACCGGCCCCTATCTTGCGAAACAATACGCGGCGTTGGCAGACCATCCCCTGGTGGGCGAGGCCGAGACCTTCGGTTTGATGGCGGCCATCCGGCTGGTCAAAACCAAGGCCTCTGGCACGCAAGCTGCTGTGCCTTTTGGGCCCGAAGTGAGTGCGGGCATGGTGTGCCGGGGGCATTGTTTTGCCAATGGTTTGATCATGCGCGCCGTGGGTGACCGCATGATCATCGCGCCGCCGCTGGTGCTGACGTGTGAACAGATTGACGAGATGATGGTCTTGATCCGGCGCTGCCTGGACCTGACCTGGACCGACTTAAAGGGAGAGTAGCAACATGACCCGTTCCTGGATGAGCCTGAGCGCCCTGGGCTGCGCCATGCTGGTCGCGATGACCGTGACCACGGGCGCGCGTGCCGAGGAAGAGAAGATCCTCAACGTCTACAACTGGTCGAACTACATCGCGCCCGACACCATCGCCAATTTCGAGAAAGAGTTCGGCATCAAGGTGCGCTACGACAACTTCGACAGCAACGAAGTGGTGCACGCCAAGCTGGTGGCCGGCAAGACGGGCTACGACGTGGTCATGCCCTCGTCCTACTGGGCCAAGATGCAGGCCGACGGGGGCCTGCTGCAAAAGCTCGACAAATCCAAGCTGCCCAACATGAAGAACCTGGACCCGCAGTTCCAGGCGCAACTGGCCAAGCTCGACCCGGGCAACCAGTACATGGCCAACTGGCTCTGGGGCTTCACCACGGTGGGCATCAACGTGGACAAGGTCAAGGCGGCCCTGGGCGGCCTGCCCATGCCCGACAACGCCTGGGACCTGGTCTTCAAGCCCGAGTACATCAGCAAGCTCAAGAGCTGCGGCGTGTCGATCCTGGACGCCGCCAGTGAAGTGATCCCGGCCTCGCTGCACTACATGGGCAAGCCGGCCTACAGCAAGAACATCGCCGACTACCAAGCCGTTGGCCCCATGCTCAAGGCCATCCGCCCTTACGTGACGCTGTTCAGCTCGTCGGGCTACATCAATGACATGGCCAACGGTTCGATTTGCCTGGCGCTGGGCTGGTCGGGTGACATGAACATCGCCCGCGCCCGCGCCATCGAAGGCAAGACCGGGCAGAACATCCAGACCTTGATCCCCAAGACCGGCGGCGTGGTGTTCATGGACACCATGGTGATCCCGGTCGATGCACCGCACCCCGACAACGCGCACAAGTTCATCAACTACATCATGCGCCCCGAGGTGCACGCGGGGCTGACCAACAAGGTCTTCTACGCCAATCCCAACCTGGCCGCGCGCAAGCTGCTCAAGCCCGAGGTGGCCAATGACCCGGCGGTGTTCCCCTCCGAGTCGGACATGAAGAAGATGGCCATGCCCGAGGCCATCAACAACGACCTGCGTCGCCAGATGACGCGCATCTACACCTCCTTCAAGACCGGCCTGTGACGGTTTTCCTGAGCATCCAGGAAGTCGTCAAGGACTTCGGCGCCAGCGCGGGCGGCGCGGCGTTCAGGGCGGTGGACCACGTCAGCCTGGAGATCCAGCAGGGCGAGATCTTTGCCCTGTTGGGCTCCAGCGGTTGCGGCAAATCCACGCTGCTGCGCCTGCTGGCGGGCTTCGAGACGCCCACCTCGGGCAGCATCCGCTTGAACGGGCAAGACCTGGTCAAGCTGGCGCCGCACGAGCGCCCGCTGAACATGATGTTCCAGTCCTACGCGCTGTTCCCGCACCTCACAGTGTGGGACAACATCGCCTTTGGTCTGAAGCGCGAAGGCCTGCCCAAGGCCAAGATCGCCGAGCGTGTGGAAGCCATGCTCAAGCTGGTGCAACTGGGCCCGTTTGCGCAGCGCAAGCCGCACCAGTTGTCGGGCGGGCAACAGCAGCGCGTGGCCCTGGCTCGCAGCCTGGCGCGCCAGCCTTCATTGTTGCTGCTGGATGAGCCCCTGGGCGCTTTGGACAAGAAGCTGCGCGAGGAAACCCAGATCGAGCTGGTGCACATCCTCAAGTCGGTCGGCGTGACCTGTGTGATGGTGACCCACGACCAGGAAGAAGCCATGACCATGGCCAGCCGCATCGCCGTGATGAGCGAAGGCCGCATCCTGCAAGTGGGCGAGCCCCGCGATCTGTACGAGAACCCCGCCACGCGCTTCGTGGCCGACTTCATCGGCAACATCAACCTGTTGGACGGCAATGTGGCTGTGCGCCCTGAAAAGATCCGGGTGGCGCGCCACTTTCCATCCGATCAACTCCAGGCCCTTCACCAGGTGCAAGGCCGCGTGCGCGACATCGCCTACTTTGGCAGCTACACCGTCTACCACCTGCAGCTGCCCGGCGGCCAAACCTTGAAGGTGAGCCAAAGCAACACCGAGCGCCACCCCGACGAGGCGCTGCGCGAAGGCGATCAGGCCTGGGCCTGGTGGTCGCCCTCCGTCCAAGTGGTGCTGGCGCCCTGAGGCCGCGCATGAAGTGGCTGGACCGCACCATCATCGGCATCCCCTTCGTGTGGCTGCTGCTGTTCTTCATGCTGCCGTTTTTGATCGTGCTGAAGATCAGCGTGTCGGACATGGACATGGCCGGCCAACTGGGGGGCTTCAAGCTGTCCAACTACGCCTTTCTGGCGCAGGACGCGCTCTACGTCAAAACCTACCTGGCCAGCCTGAAGTACGCGGCCATCACCACGGGCGTGTGCCTGTTGCTGGGCTACCCCTTTGCCTACTTCATGGCGCGGGCCGACAAGAGCGTGCAGCCCGCTTTGCTGCTGATGGTGATGCTGCCCTTCTGGACGTCCTTCCTGTTGCGGGTGTACGCCTGGAAGGGCCTGCTGGCCGATGGGGGCTGGGTGGCGCAGGGGCTCAACGCCTTGCACGTGGACCAGCTGCTGATGGCCTTCGGCGTGACGGCCGGCCCGGGCCAGTATTTGAACTCCGCCTTCTCTCTGGTGTTGGGCATGGTCTATGCCTACCTGCCCTTCATGATCCTGCCCCTGTACGCGAACCTGTCCAAGCAGGATCGCCGCCTGCTGGAAGCCGCTCACGACTTGGGCGCCTCGCCCTGGGTGGCATTCTGGAAGGTGACGGTGCCCTTGTCGCGCCCGGGCATCCTTGCCGGGTCGATGCTGGTGTTCATCCCTTGCGTGGGTGAATACGTGGTGCCCGAACTGCTGGGCGGCCCGCAAACATTGATGATCGGCCGCGTGCTGTGGGATGAGTTCTTTGCCAACAACGACTGGCCCATGGCCTCCAGCGTTGCGGTGGTGATGGTGCTGTTGATCCTGGTGCCGCTGGCGCTGTTCAGCAAAGCCAAGGCGGACGCGCAAGGGCCGCGATCATGAGCCGCAGCACCTGGTTGTCGAGGGGCTGGCTGGCGGCGGTTTTCGCGTTCTTGTACCTGCCCATCGTGGCCTTGGTCACCTATTCCTTCAACGATTCGCCCTTGCCCACGGTGTGGGGTGGCGCCACGGTGAAGTGGTTCCACGAACTGGCCCGCGACCGCGAGATCCTGGAGGGTCTGTGGCTGTCGTTGCGCATCGCCTTCATGAGTGCCACGGCCGCGGTGGTGTTGGGCACCTTGGCCGCGCTGGCATTGGTGCGCTATCAACGCTTCCTGGGCCGAACCTTGATGGTTGGCATGGTCAATGCGCCCTTGGTGATGCCGCAGGTCATCGTGGGCTTGTCACTGTTGCTGATGCTGGTGTCGATCCAGCGCTGGCTGGGCGTTCCCGAGCGGGGCATGGGCACCATCTGGGCCGGCCACCTGCTGGTGGGCATGGCCTACGCCACGGTGGTGATCCAGGCGCGCCTGCAGGCCCTGAACCCGCAGCTGGAAGAAGCCGCGCTGGACCTGGGTGCGCGGCCTTCTCAAGTCTTCTACCTCGTGACCTTGCCCATGATCTCGCAGGCCTTGCTGTCGGCCTGGTTGCTGACCTTCACCCTGTCGCTGGACGATGTGGTGCTGGCGGCCTTCTTGTCTGGGCCGGGCTCCACCACCTTGCCCCTGGTGATCTTCTCGCGCGCCAAGCTGGGGGTCGATCCCAGCGTGAACGCCGTGGCCACCGTGGTGATCGCCGTGGTCTCGCTGGCTGTGATCGGGGGCAGTTATGCCCTGGCCCGAGCCGAGCGCCGAAGGGCGCGTGAAGTGGCACAAGCGGCCCGGCCCTGATCCTGAAATTCAACAAACACAACACCCATCTTTCAAGGAGGTTTTGACCATGATCCGCCCCACACGCCTGGCCTTGCTGCCCGTGGCCCTGGCCGTCTGCCTGGCCTTTCCCACGGTGGCCCGCGCCGGGGTCAATGAAGACATCCTCAACGAGTTGAAAGCGCTGAAATCGCGCGTGGCCGAGCTGGAAAAAAAGCTTGAAGCACAAGACGCCAAGATCGCCGAAACCCCGCAGGGCATGACGGTGGAGCAGCAGCAGGACTTCAACCGGATCACCGTCAAGACCGAAGCGCTGGAGGACTCGCGCGATGCGCTGGGCCTGAAGAACCTGAAGATCAGCGGCTACATGGACCCGACCTTCATCTACAACCAGCGCCAGGACCGGGCCGGCTTCCAGTTCCTGAACCGGGTCGACACGGCCAACGGGGGCGATGGCTACAACTACGACAACTCCTACTTCGGCGCGGCGGTGATCGACTTCACCAAAGAGACCGACGGTGGCTCACGCTGGCGCCTGACCCTTGCGCCCAACCGTGGTGTGGGCTCCGTGTTCGATGGCAACTCGCCCATCCACGAGGCCTCGGTGTCCATCCCTTTGACCGACCTGCAGACGCGCCTGATCGCCGGCCAGATTCCAGACTGGTCGGGCTATGAGTACCTGCAGCCGACGCTGAACAAGCTGATCACGCACAACCTGCTGTTTGACTTCACGCTGCCCACGGCCTACACCGGCGCAGGCCTGGAAGTGACCCGGGGCAAGTGGCTGACCAAGGTGATGTTGGCCAATGTGAATGCCAGCAAGCGGGCGCAGGGTGAGGCGGCGCCTGCCGTGGCTTACCGGGTGGACTACGCCAAGGGCGAGTTCCAGGGCTTTGGGTTTGCGGGGGTGCATGGCAAGGCGGCGAATTTCACGGAGAACGTGGCCGATGACACCGTCACAGAGGTTCTCGACCCCACGGGCAGCACCGTGGTTGGGTCGTTCGTGACGCCTGGGTTCCAGCAACAATCCGACTCCCGCATCGACCTGTTCGAGCTGGACGCCTACTTCATCCGGGGCGACTGGACGGTGCAGGGCCAGTGGAGCATTGGGCGCCAAGCCAAGGCGTCGATCATCACCGACCCCATCAGCGGCGACCTGCGCGACGCTCAATGGTGGGGCTTGTCGGCCCTGGCCGCCTACAAGTTCCAGCCGCGCCTGGAAGGCACGGTGCGCGCCGACTACTTGCACAACCGCAAGAACGGTGGTGGCCTGCTGGGCTACACGGCGGCCGATGATCGCAATGGCATTGGACCGGCGGTCACCGAGGTGGATGCCAATGGTGACCCGGTCTATGGTGATGCCGACCGCGGCGTCACCCGCAGCGCGCTCACCTTCGGCCTGAGCTACCTCTACAACCTGAACACCACCTTCAAGTTCGAGTACCGCTACGACCACGCCAGCGGCCCTGTCTTCCTGGACGTGAAGGACGGCAGCTACAAGAGGAGCAACCAGCTGATCGGCGCGTCCGTCCTGGTCAGCTTCTAAGCTGGGCTGATTCAGCCCTTCAGCCAGGCCGTCAAAGGCGCCCACTGCTCCAGGTCCTTCTCGACCTTGGTGGGCGCCACGTCAAACAGGGTCAGGCCATGCGCGGCCAGGTGGGCGTAGTTTTGCGTGTCGCGCAGCAAGGTCAACACCGGCACGTCCAGCGTGGTCAGGAACTCACGCAGGTGCTCGGTGGCCTTGGTGTGCTCCTTGATGCGGTTGCCCACCACGGCCAGTTGCACCTTGTCAGAACGGCGCGCCTTGTGCAGCTTGGCGATGAAGTCGCGCGTGGGGTAGATGTCGAACACGCTGGCCTGCAGCGGGATGATCACCTTGTCAGCGATCTTCATCACCGCGTCGAGCTGCTTGCCATGCATGCCCGCCGGTGTGTCCAGCACCACGTGCGTGACGCCCTTGGGCGGCTTGGCCACAAACTGCTCGTCCACCTCCCAGGGTTGGATGGTGGGCAGGCTGGCGGGGCGCAAGCGCAGCCACAGCCGCGAGGACTGCTGCCGGTCGATGTCGCCCAGCATGACGCTGTGACCTTGCTGGGCCAGGTGGCCCGCGATGTTGCTGGACAGGGTGGATTTGCCCACGCCTCCCTTGGGATTGGCGACAACGATCACTGGCATTGCACGGCCTTCATTGGAGTTGGCATGGAGGGCATTGTGGCCTGAATGTGGGCTAGAGTGGGGGCCACCTTGATACCCGGAGGCTGCGCATGACGACATCACCCGACACCGCCCCGTCTGTGGTGGCCTCACCGTGGCACCGGCGTGCCATGGACATCACGCCGGATGGGCGGGCGCTCGTCAACGGGCAGCGCGTGGCGGCGGTCACCGGTGAAACCTTCGAATGCCGATCCCCCATCGACGGCCGCTTGCTGGCCCAGGTCAGCCGGGGCCAGGCGGTGGACATCGACCTGGCCGTGGCCGCCGCGCGGCGCAGCTTTGACAGCGGGGCGTGGTCGCGCCAGGCCCCGGCGGTGCGCAAGCGGGTGCTGCAACGCTTTGCCGAACTCATCCTGCACAACCGCGACGAACTTGCCCTGCTGGAAACCCTGGACATGGGCAAGCCCATCCAGGCCAGCCTGGATGCCGATGTGCCGGGTGCCGCGCGCTGCATCGCCTGGTATGCCGAAGCGATCGACAAGGTCTACGACGAGATCGCGCCCACGCCGGCCAATGCGCTGGCCCTGATCCAGCGCGAGCCGGTGGGCGTGGTGGGCGCCATCGTGCCCTGGAACTACCCCATGCTGATGTCGGCCTGGAAGCTGGGGCCCGCCTTGGCCACGGGCAACAGCGTGGTCCTCAAGCCTTCTGAAAAATCGCCCCTGACCGCCATGCGCCTGGCGGAGCTGGCCTTGCAGGCCGGCCTGCCCGAAGGCGTGTTCAACGTGGTGCCGGGCTATGGCCACGAGGCGGGCGAGGCGCTGGCCTTGCACATGGACGTCGATGCCCTGGGCTTCACGGGTTCGACGCGCGTGGGCCGCAAGATGCTGGAATATTCGGGCCGCAGCAACCTCAAGCGGGTGTTCAACGAGCTGGGCGGCAAGTCGGCCTTCATCGTGTTTGAGGATTTTGACGACCTGGACCGCGCCGCACAGGCCGTGGCCGGTTCGGTGTTCTACAACCAGGGTGAATCCTGCAACGCGCCCACGCGCCTGCTGGTGCACGAGTCCATTGCCGATGTGCTGGTGGCGGCGGTGACCGGGCAGACCACGCGGTTTCAGCCAGGCGATCCCCTGTCGCCCAGCACCAGCATGGGTGCCTTGGTGGACGAGGCGCAAATGCAGTCCGTGCTGGACTACATCGCCTCAGGGCAGACGCAAGGGGCTGATTGCGTGATCGGCGGGCACCGTGCCCGCGAAGCGTCGGGCGGCTACTTTGTCGAGCCCACCATCTTTGACCACGTGCGCAACGACATGAAGATTGCGCAGGAAGAGATCTTCGGGCCGGTGCTGAGCGTGATCCGTTTCAAGACCGAGGCCGAGGCCGTGGCCCTGGCCAATGACTCAAGCTACGGTTTGCAAGCCAGTGTGTGGAGCCAGCACCTGGACCGGGCCCACCGGGTGGCGCGCGATCTGCGGGCGGGCACCGTTCACGTCAACCAGTACGACGAGGACGACATCACGGTGCCGTTTGGCGGTGTCAAGCAGTCGGGCAACGGGCGCGACAAATCGCTGCACGCGCTGGACAAGTACACCGATCTGAAAACCACCTGGATACGGCTGGAGCGCTGAATAAAAAATGCGCTCCCCCGCCATCAGGCGGGGGGCGCAATTCTTACCTCCCTATATTTTTTCTTGAAAGATCACTGAATGACGATGTCTTTCAGGATTTCAGAACCGTTCTTGCACAGGTTGATGCCCGTGACTTTCACGTTCTTGCCCGTGGTGTAGGCGGCCAGCAGCAGTTGCAGCGTGGTGGGGTGCGCGCCGTCAAGCGTGGTGAACCAGATGTTGCCCGTGGTGCTGGTGGCGCAGCTGGCGGCAGCGCCCGAAATGGGCGTGATCTTCACGTAGAAGTCTTGGTTGTCGCCCAGGCCAGTGGTGGAGATGGAGGTGACCTTGCCGGTCATCACGGCGGCGTTGGCAGCGGTGGCGGACAGGGCGGCAATCATGGCGAGTGCGATGGACAGTTTTTTCATGGTGTTTGACTTGAATGATGAAGTTTGAGCAAGACCTCGAAAAAGCAGTTAAAACAGCGATCCCTGCATTTCTTGGGTATTTGTTGGTAATTAAGTTGCCATTAACTGGCAACTGATGCGAATGTATGTGGCAACACAATTGCCTGTCAATGGCTGGAAAATGCCATCCCCCTTGTTCGGGGGGTGGCGCCAAGAGGCCGCCATGAAAGCGGTTGCCACCTTAATTGGGATAAAATGCGCTTCATCCCATGGGAGGATGGTGCTATGACGTGGCAAAAATACGTTATACAAGTGGTAACACTTTTGTGCCCGACTGCCAACTTGCGACCCCTTGCTTAAACGAGACGCCATGACCCAGATCAGCGTGATGATTGCCGATGACCACCCTCTGATCGTGGAGGGGCTGACAAGCGTGTTGGCGCGTCATGACCTGAATGTGATCGGATCGGCCAAAGAGGCCTCGGCCGTGGTCGACACCGTGGCGAGCTTGCAGCCAGATGTGCTGGTGCTGGACCTGCGGTTTGGCGACGGTGACATCGGTGGCCTCGATGTGTTGCAGCAGTTGCAGGACCGGGCCGCCGCAGTCAAGGTCGTGGTCTATACCCAGTTTGACCAGGATGAAGTGGTCCGAGAGGCCTACAAGCGCGGCGCCAAAGCGTTTGTGACGAAGAACATCGACCCCTCCGAGCTGGCTGAAACCATCGTCAAGGTTCACCGGGGTGAAACCGTTTTCCTGCCCAGCATTGCCACGCGCCTGGCGCTCATGAGCGTTCGGGGCGATGAGTCGCCTTTGTCCAAATTGCAGCCTCGGGAAGTGGAGGTGTTCAAGCTCATGGCGCAAGGCTTGACCAATGTGGAGATCGCGTCAGCCCTGAACCTTTCCCCCAAAACCATCAGCACCACCAGCCAATCGATCAAGGACCACCTGGGCATTCACCGGCCTGCGGACATCACCTTGCTGGCAGTGCGGTGCGGCCTCATCGAACCCTGATTTCTTTGCCTCATGAATCCAAAGCAGTTCCTTGGCCAGGCGGCAACGGCCATTTTTCTTTCAAGTAGTTTGGCGCAGGCTCAAGGGGTGGATGCCATCGACCTCAACGATGCCAGCTATCCCGTCGTGATCACACCGACCCGTCTGCGCCAATCGCTGGCCGACGTGCCCGCCAGCGTCACCATCATCACGGCCGATACCTTGCGGCGCCATGGCATCACCCGGATCGAAGAGGCCTTGCGCATGGTGCCGGGCATGGCGGTGTCCCAAGCCACGGGCAATGATTTCCGGATCAATTTCCATGGCACCAATGCCACCAGCCCGCGCCGGCTGAATGTGCTGATCGACGGGATCTCAGCGTACATGCCGGCGTTCTCGCAGGTGCCCTGGAGCCTGCTCCCGGTGGTCCTGGAGGACGTGGAACGGATCGAGGTGATCCGCGGCCCTGACTCGTCGGCCTATGGCCCCAACTCGATGACGGCGGTGATCAACATCCTGACCAAGCACCCCAAGGATGTCGAGCGGGGCCTGGTGTCGGTGGCGGCCGGATCGCACGGCATGCTGGAGGGCACCGTTCGCCTGGCCACCACCGTGGGGGCGACCAGCCTGCGGGCCACAGTCAGTTCGCGCCGTGATCATGGCTACGACAGCAGCACGAGTTACGGCGCTGGCCGAGACAGCAGTGGCATCAAGCACCTCAACCTGCGTGCCCAACATGAGTTGAGTGGCGGCTCGTCGCTGGACATGCAGGCCGCCTACGTGGGTGGCCAGCTCGATGACGCCGTCGTCGACCCGTTCCAGTCTAGTCCGCCGGACCAGGTGATCAACCGCTCCTCGGTCAGTGGGCGCTGGACCAAATCGCTGTCGGCAATCCACGAGATCCAGGTGAACGCGTCCCACATCACCACCTCGGCCAGGCAGCGGTGGACATCCTGCTGGCCCCAGGCGGCCTATTGGCCCGAAGTGCGTGAGCTTTTCCAATCCAACCCGGGCCTGGTCAATAGCGTGCTGTCAGGTCTGGAGCCCACTGAAGGCTCGGCGCGCGATCAGGAACTCCTGGGCCAGATTTTTTTGCGCCTTCTCGGTCAGGGCGGCTTGAGCTCCAGCATGGCCATGAGGACCTGCGGCCGAACCAATCAGGACGGGCAGGAGTCGCGTACCCAGATTGAGGTCCAGGATACGTTCGTCATGTCCGATCAGCTGCGATTTGTCGGTGGTGCGGGCTTGCGCCATCAGCGCGCCAGCAGCGAAACCTACTTTGGGGGCGGCGTCAGCAACAATGTGCAGTGGGTGTTCGGGCATGCGGAATACCGACCCGTGGATTGGTTGACCGCGAACGTTGGTGGCTATGGTGAATCGAACTCGCTGAGTGGCAGCACTTTCGCACCGAGGCTGGCCTTCAATGTGCGGTTGTCTGACCATCAGACTGTGCGGGCGGTGGTCTCGAAGGGAACGCGGACACCCGATCTGTTTGAAGAGCGTGCCAACTGGAGTTACACCGTCAGGGATTTGAGTGTCCCGATCAACGGTTCCAACACCGGGCACTTGTTCACCGCAGTCCAGGCCCGGTCCGACCTGTCCAGTGAACAGATCACGTCACACGAACTGGGCTACTTGCTCATGCTCCCGCGCATGGGCCTGAGCCTGGATGCGCGGGTGTTCGATGATCACCTGAGCCACTTGATCTCCGAGCGCTTGACCACGCTTGATTTCTCACCGGACAACAGCGGGTCTGTGCGTTTGACCGGTGCCGAGCTGCAGCTCAACTGGGTGGTTTCAGACCGGTGGTCGACGTGGGCCAGCTACGGATACCTGCTGAGTCGTGAGGTCAGCCACATCGAAGAGACGATGCAGTACTCGCGCCACAGCGGCGCCCTGGGGGTGAGCGTGGCCCTGTCGCCAGCGTGGAGCGCAGGGTTGGCGCACTACGCCGCCAGTGGCGACGGCGTGCAACAGCTGAGGTATGGGCGCACTGACCTGACGCTCGGGCATGCATTTTCGATGGGCGAACAACCGGGCTCCCTGTCCTTGACTTTGAGCTACCTGGACGTCCCGGCGGTGAACACATACCTGGACCCCACACGCTACTTCACATCCCGGTACGACCGACAGCTGAGCATTCACGGCCAGGTCCGCGTCGCGTTCTGAGCCGGGTGAGCACGCCGTGAAGCCCGATTACTCCCGCCGCCGATCGCTGCGCCTGTTGGCGGGGTTGGGTGCGGGGCCGTGTTGGGGCGGGTCAGTGGCCCACGCGGCCGGGTCTGCTCGGGAATTGCGCATCATCGCCAGTCCTGATGGCGCTTCAGGCGCGCAGATCCTTCAGGCCTTGAGGTTGCGTTACCCCGCGCTGGTGGTGGAGGCCGATCCCCTGGTGCTGGAAGCCCGCAGAGGTCCGGCCATGACCGTGTCCATCGGGCCTGTGGCGTTGCGGCGGGCTTTGGAGGCCGGGTCCAGGCATCCGCTGGTCTCGGTGTTGACCTCCAGCCAGGCCTACCGGCGCCTGCTGGCCCAGGACACGGTGAGCGACCGCAGCGGCGTCACGGCCATCTATGCCGAAGCGTCTCCGCTGGCGCAGCTCCAACTGATCGCCGCCATCTTTGAGCGCCGAATCATGGTGGGTGTGCTGCTCTCGGACGCCTCCACTTATCTGGAGCGGCCTTTGCGGCAGGCGGCGGCCAGCGTGGGCCTGGACCTGTTGGTGGAGCACCTGGCGGCCTCCTCTGATGTGGCCCGCTCGATCACCAGGCTGCGTGGTGCCCAGGTGCTGCTGGCTGTGCCGGACAGCACCTTGTACACACCCGAGACGCTCAGGGTGCTGCTTGAATCGACTTACCGCCGAGGCATGCCTGTGGTGGGTTTTTCGTCGGCCACGGTGGTGGCCGGCACCTTGGCCACGGCCTATTGCGCGGTGGAGGACGTGGTTGCGGACTTGGTCGAGTTGATCGACGGCGCAGGTGCTTTGGGCTCCGGGTCCTTGCCTGAGGCCCGCTTCCCGCAATACTGGCGGGTCATCGTCAACGACAACGTGGCCCGCTCCTTGGGGATGCCCATGAGCGACAAAGTTCGCCAGTTGGGCAAGCAGCCACCCGGGCGGCCCCGATGATGGGTCGTGTGTTGAGCCGCTGGGGCATTGCCACCCGGCTGCTGGTCATCTCTGTGTTGCCGGCCAGCATCATGTTCTTGTCGGTGACGGCCACGCTGTATGGCCTGGCCCAGCGTGATGTGCGCCGCGACGTGGCCGCGCGGGGCCAACTCATCGCAACGGCTTTGGCGCAAAGCAGCCAGTACGGACTGGTGTCGGGCAACACGGCTTACCTGCGCACGACCCTGCGCCACATGCTCGGGGCTGACCCAAGCATCGCGTGCATCGCCATCACGGACCCGGCAGGGCGCCCGGTGGTGTCCGACTGCCAAGCGGTCGTGCCCGCCGAGGTCGAGTCCTTCGAGATGCCGGTCCGCATCGAGGCGCTGCCAGAGGTCGACCAGTTCGAGTCCATCCCGACGCCGCCCAGGGAAGCGGCCTGGCGCCATGTCGGCAGTGTGCGTGTCACCATGTCACCGGCCCCGATCTTCGAGTCCAAACGGCGTGCGCTGTGGGTGGCGTTTGGCTTGGTGCTGGCTGCGGCTGTGGCCAGTTGCCTGATCGGGCTTCGGCTGGCCCGGCGCCTGCGGCACACGCTGGCTTCCGTTATGGCGGCTTTGCGTGATGTTCGCCACGGCAGCTTCGACGTGAAACTGGCCACCGACCACGAGGGCGAGCTGGGTGAGCTGCAAAGGACGATCGTGCAAATGGCCGCCACGCTGGATGCTTCGCGCCACGACCTGGAGCAGCAGGTGGCCATACGCACGCAGCAGCTGCAGGAGGCCGTGGACCTGGCCCGCCAAGCCGATGCCGAGAAGCGGCGCCTCATCGTGCGCAGCAATGCCTTGGTGGAGGAAGAGCGGCGGCGCATTGCCCTGGACCTCCACGATCACCTGGGCGCGGCCCTGATCTCAGTGCGGCTTCAGGCCAGCGCCCTGCTGGCCCGCGCCCGCGCTTGCGGCGATGCAGAGATGCAAGGCGACGCGGCCCGGATCGCGGCCGCCGCGCAGTCCGTCTACGCCACCACACGCGACATCGTCAAGCGCCTGCGCCCCGAAGTCATCGACACCTTGGGCCTGGCAGGGGCGGTGGAAGAACTGGTGCGCCATGCCGACCAGGTCCACCCGGTGGCGCGCTTCACTTTCCGGGTGGCCCCTGGCTTTCCGGATGTGCGCGGGGAGCTGGCCATGCCGGCCTACCGCGTGGCCCAGGAAGCGCTCAACAACATCGCCAAGCACTCGGACGCGACCATGACCGAGGTGACCCTGAGCGTGCTGCCAGAGACAGGTCATCTGCGCATGGTGATCCATGACAATGGCCGCGGCTTTGATGCGCAATCGCCGCACAGCACCGGCATTGGCCTGATCGGCATGCGCGAGCGTGTCGCGGCCGCAGGGGGCGAACTGCGGATCACCTCGGCGCCGGGCGAGGGCGCCACCGTGTGCGTGACCTTGCCCCTGCCCGCCAAGTGATTCAAGCCGGTGCTTGCCAGCCGGTGATCAGGTTGTCGAACTGCTCCACGGGCACGGGCTTGCTGTACAGGTAGCCCTGCGCCAGCTCGCAACCCAAGGCCTTGAGTTCATCGCGCTGGGCGCCGGTCTCCACACCTTCGGCCACCAGCGCCATGCGCAGGCCGCGCGCCAGGCTGACGATGGCCTGCACCAGGGCCGCGCTGTCGGTGTTGGTGGTGAGTTCGCGGATGAAGGAACGGTCAATCTTGAGCACGTTCACCGGGAAGCGCGACAGGTAGGACAGCGACGAGTAGCCCGTGCCAAAGTCATCGATGGCGATGCTGATGCCCATGTGGTGCAGGCGCTGCAGGGTTGAGCGCACCTCGGTGGGGTCGTTGAGCAGCAGGCTCTCGGTGATCTCCAGCTCGATCCACTCGGGCTTGCATCCCGTGGCCTCCATGGCCGCGTAGACCGTGGCCACCAGGTCGTTGTTGTAGAACTGCTTGGGCGACAGGTTCACCGCGATCTTCAAGGGCTTGGCGGCGTGCTCGTTCCAGCGGTGGGTGGCCGCAAAGGCCGTGTGCAGGGCCCATTCGCTCATGCCCAGGATCAGGCCCGTGTCTTCGGCGATGCTGATGAACTGGTCGGGTGGCACCAGGCCGCGCGTGGGGTGGCGCCAGCGCATCAGGGCTTCGGCGCCCACGATCTCGCCGGTCATCAGGTCGATCTTGGGTTGGTAGAACAACTCCAGCTCGGATCGGACCACGGCCTTGCGCAGGTCGCTTTCAATCTTCAGGCGTTCGCGCGCGCTGCTGGTCAGCTCGGGCGAGTAGTACTGGAAGTTGTCGCGGCCGCAACGCTTGGCGTGGTGCATGGCCGCGTCCGCATGCGCGATCAATTCGGTGGCGGCCACCCCGTCAAACGGGAAGACGGCGATGCCCGCGCTGGCCGTGACCATGATCTCGGTGTCGGCCAGGTGGATGGGCGCGCGGAAGGCGTTCTTCAGGTGGCTCAGGGTCACGCCCACATCCAGCGCCTGCCGGATCTTGGGCACCACGATGGCGAACTCGTCGCCCCCAATGCGGGCCACCGTGTCGTAGCCGCGCAGGTGCTGCCCCAAACGGCTGGCAATGGCTTTGAGCAAGGCATCGCCCGTGGGCTGCCCCAGTGAATCATTGACCTTCTGGAAGTGGTCGATGCCCAGGATCACCAGGCCAAAGGTGAGCTGGTGGCGGGTTGAATCGGAGATGGCCTGCTGCAAGGCGTTGCGCAGCATGGCGCGGTTGGGCAGGTGGGTCAGGGCATCGTAGTAGGCCAGTTGGTGGGTCTGGCGCTCCAGCGTCTTCAAGGCCGTGAGGTCTTGCGTCACGCCCATCACGCGCACGGGCCGGCCCTTGTCCGTGTACTCGATGCGCACCCAGCTGTGCAGCTCGTTGAGCGAGCCATTGGCACCCGTCAGGCTGTGGTCGTGGTGGAACTCGGCACGCTGCTGCTCAACGGCCTGGCGGTAGGCCAGGACCACGCCACTGACCTGGTCCGCCGGGAACTGCTCGACCAGTTGGTTGAAGCTGAAATCCGCATCAGCCGACAGGCCCAGCAGCTCGCGGCCCACGCTGCTGATCTGCGCTTGCTTGAGCACCAGGTCCAGGCTCCATTGGCCGATGCGGGCCATGCGCTGCGCGTCTTCCAGCTGGCCTTGCGCCTCCTTGAGCGCGGAGATGTCACGGCCAATGGTGAAGGCCCCGATCACCTCGCCCTGCGCATCGCGCGTGGGCACGATGGCCAGGTCGGCGATGCCGCGGATCATGCCGCGCTCGTTGAAGTAGTAGTAGGTGTAAAGGTGGCGGCCGCGGCGGCCTTCACTCATGCATTTGCGCAGTTCGGCTTCCAGATCGCGCGCCTGCTCGCTGCTGGAATCGTCGGTGGGGCGGCGGCCCAAAAAGGCTTCGGCGGGCACGCCGCTCAGGCGCAGCATGGCCGGGTTCACGTAGGTGCGCCGGCACTCGAGGTCAAAGTGGGCAATGGTGTCCGGGGTGGCGTCTTCCAGGGCCTTGAGGTTGCTGCCCGCTTGCAGCAGGGCTTCGCTCTGCTTGTGCTGGGTCAGGTCTTGCACCACGGCGAACAAGGTGGTGGGTTCGCCGTCGCTTGAATAGCTGATCTCGCATTGGTAGTGCAGGTGGCGGGTTTGCCCGCCATGGACCACCGAGCATTGGTACTGAAGGTGCGTGCGCCGGTGCTTGAAGGCCCCGCGCCACAGTTGCTGGATGTTGTCCTGCTCGTGTTCAGGGTGCAGCCGCAGCAACTCGGCCACCGAGGGCGCCCATCCGGCGGGCTGGCCCAGCATCTCGCACAAGCGGGGTGACACGAAAGACATCTGGCTGACGAAGTCGAACTCCAGGGAGCCGATCTGGGCCATGGTTTGCGCCCGGTCCCAGTGGGATTGGGCATCGAGGCTGTTCTTCGTGGTGGCGGTCAGCGAGTGCATTGGCGTGGGGCCCCTCAAGTGGATGACGCCGTGTCGAGCAATGCACCCCTTGCAACGACACTGTGGCTCCACTCATATCGGCCCGCACGAAACTGACTTGAGGGCCTGCCTGATTGCCCCTTTGATGTTCAGTGGGCAACCGTGAAACGTTGCCGAAGATGCCGGCCTTTCTCCAGCTCGTCCACGATCGCCACCGCCAAGTCGGTGGTAGAGATGTGGCCCGGGCCGCCCGCGCTGTCTTGCAGGGGTTCGTTGCTGCCCAGCCTGTAGTGGCCCGTGCGCTCGCCCGGCTCCAGAAGAATCGGGGGCGAGACAAAGCTCCAATCCAGCGAGGATTGGGTCTGCAGCTCGGTCAGGGCCTGGCGCGCGGCCAGGGCGCCTTGCTTCCACTCGGCGGGGAACTCTGGCGTGTCGACCAGTTGCACGCCGGGGGCGACGAACAGGCTGCCCGCACCACCCACCACCAGCAGGCGTTTGACGCCGGCGGTCTTGACGCCCGAGACGATGGCGCGCGCGCCCCGCAAGAACTGGTCGTGCAAATCGGGCACGGCCCAGCCGGGGTTGTAGGCGCTCACCACCGCGTCATGGCCTTGAACAGCCTGGGCCACCTCAGCGGCGTTTTGCGCGTCGGCCTGGACCACGGTGAGGACCGGGGCGGGGGTGAGCTTGCCGGGGTGGCGGGCCAGCACGGTGACCTGGTGGTCACGCTGCAGCAGTTCGGCCAGGACGGCGGATCCGACAAAACCTGTGGCGCCAATCAATGCGATCTTCATGGTGATTTCTCCGTTGCGTTGCAATGCCTTCACGATAAGAGCTTCACAATTCCAGCGGAAGTCCTCAAAATGGGCTTTCATTGTTTAGAAAAACTGCACAACGTGATCGACCAACTCAAGCGCATGGCCACGTTTGCCGCCGTGGTGGAGCAAGGCTCTTTTGGCGGCGCTGCCCGGGCCTTGGGCACCACCACCTCCGCGGTGAGCCAGCAGATCCGGGCGTTGGAGCAGGAAGTGGGCGTGACGTTGCTGGCGCGCTCGACTCGGCAGGTGGCGTTGACCACCGCCGGTCAGCGTTTTCATGAGGGCTGCGCGGAGATGGTGGCCGCGGCCCGGCGCGCGGGCCAGACCCTGCTGGAGATGCGCGATGCGCCGGTGGGTGAGTTGCGCATGACCGTGCCCGCCGGCTTTGCGCGCATGCTGGGCGATGCCTTGAAGCCCTTGCTGCAGCACCACCCGCAGCTGGGCCTGCATTTGCTGGCCGACGATGCCCACACCGACCTGGTGGCCGAGCGCATGGACCTGGCCCTGCGCTTTGGCCGCCTGCCCGATTCCAACTGGGTGGCCCAACCGTTGGGGCACTTGCGCATGCAGCTGTGTGCGGCGCCCGGCTACCTTACCCGCCATGGCATCCCGGTGCACCCCGATGACCTGGCCCAGCACGATGCCGTGCAGCTCAACACGGGCCGCTTGGCGCCCCACTTGAACCTGCTGGACCCGTCGGGCCGCGCCATGTCCGTCAAGCCCGCCTGGCGCAGCCGCCTGAGCAGCAACAGCCAATCGTGGGTGCAGCACATGTGCGAAGCCGGCCTGGGCGTGGCCGTGCTGGCCGCGCACGACACGGTGGGCACCTTGCGTGAAGGCCGCGTGGTGCCCGTGCTGCCCGGCTGGTCGCTGCCGCCTTTGCCCATCTACGCCTTGACCCCGCAGCGCGGCGCGCAGCCGGCGAAGGTGCGCCTGGCGCTGGAGGCCTTGCTGGCGCACATGGCGCAGTGGCCGGATTCGGTCTATGTGCCGCGCCAGAAAGCACTGCATTCATAGGGATGGCGCAGCCAGATGGGCGTCAGCACAATCAAGCTGATCGACCAGAAAGGATGCCCCATGAAACGCCTCAGACCCTTCTCGCGTGAGCGCGCCACAACCAACATCGGAGCCCTCGTGCTGGCGCTGTGTGGCGGTGGTGCATGGGCGGCGCAGACCGCCATCCAGGCCTCGGCCACAGCCGGTTTTGGCAGCGAGCTCATCACGGTGAGCGACTACCGGCCTTACCAGGACGGATCCAGCAGCGCCTCGCGGCGCGCCGATGCCTACTGGGGCCAAGCCAGCTATGCGGTGTCCGCGGATTTCGGTGCGCTGCATGTTTTCGCCACCGCCGCCACGCGGGGCAGTGACAACTACGGGGGCTATGAAGGCTGGAGCTCGAGCGCCACGGCGATGGCCTTTGCCGACGACAAGATCACCTTCACCGCGGCACCGGGCGTGGAGTGGGTCGAGTTCAAGCTGTCGCTGAACCTGCACGGCAGTTTTGCCGGCACCAGCCGATCAAGGGGCTGGCTGGAGGCGGAATTGGGCGGCTCCAATTACCTGCCGCTGGAGGGGCAGCCGTACTCGTCGGGCATGAGTGCCGGCACGTATTTCGGAACCCCGCCACCGCCAGGTCGCAGCGAGGTGCTGCAGGCCGAGAAAACCTTCCGCGCCTTGGCGGGCAGCACGATCACGCTTCGGTACTCGCTCAGCGGCGTGGCCCACGCCTTGCCGCCACCTGCACAGGCCGGCATCTTGCAGCCCAGCAACATGACCACTGATGGTGGCCACACGGCGCGCGTGGGCCTGACCGTCCTCACGCCCGGGGCAAGCTTCCTGGCCGAGAGTGGCGCCAGTTATGCGCCTGTGCCAGAACCCTCAAGCCTGGTGTTGTTGGGGGTTGGTTTGTGCGGCCTGTCGGTATGGCGAGTGCGCGCATAGATCAACAACATGCCCAAAGACAGGAGCACCAGCTGAGCGGGTTCGGGGACCGGCGTGATCACGATGTTGGAGGGCATGACGGAAGTTGGTTCCAGGCCTTGCGCAGGAATTGCCCAGAATGAGAACGCCGTGCCGTTGTACCAGTTGCCGGAAAGATGGCCGCCTGTGTACTTGACGTTGTTGGCAAAGACCTCCGCCCGTGAGTTGGATCCGTCAAAAAGAATCCAACTCAAGCTGGCCGCGCCGTTGAGACGCGCAACGCTGTTGCCGTTCAGCATGAGCCAGCTGATGTCACCACCCGAGATGTCGGCGCTGGCACCATCGTTCAGGGTGAGCCAGCTGATGTTTCCGCCTGAGACCTTGACATTTGACTGGTCAAAAGCGCTGATTGATGCCGCCTCGGCACCTTGGACCACTTCAAACTGGTCATTACCTCGGGCGACATGCGAGCCGAGTCCGTCGATCAAGAGGGTGGATGCCAGTACAGGACTGCCGAGAGTCAGCGCGAAGGCCAAGGCCAAGCCAGAGCGGCGAACAGAAAACATGTGATCTCCCTTGATTTGTATGGCCATCGTTTGGCGTTTTGGTGGATGTCACTGTAAGTGAAACGGGTTGAATGGAGCAACTACCGGTCTGAGGGGGGCAAGCCCAGGTGCCATTGCCCTTGTTGGCCCGAGCGCTGGCCGCTGCTGCTTACTGCTGCGTATTGAAAGCAAGGTCCGCTTTGATTTTTGCGCCTGCATCTATAGTTGCCGCATGAACCGCGAACCTGACACACCGCTGTTGAATGTTGCCAGCCCCGTCCTTGACGTGGTGTGCCTGTGTGCCGCCTGGTGCGGCACCTGTGGCGAATACGAGCCGATGTTCAAAGCGCTTCAAGCGGCCTTGCCCAGCCACCGCTACCGCTGGATCGACATCGAGGACGAGTCGGACCTGGTGGGTGACATCGATGTCGAGACTTTCCCCACGCTGCTGGTGGCCCAGGAAGGCCAGGTCTTGTTCGCAGGGCCAGTGTTGCCTCGTCTGGCCGACGCGCAACGCTTGATCGAAGCCTTGTTGGCGAACCAGTCTTCGGCCGTGGCCCGCCACATGCCGGCCGATCAGCTTCAAGCCTATGAGACGCTGGCCCGCGCATTGCGATCGGGCAGCTAGCCTCTCAAGCTCAGATCATCGCCGCGAACTCCGTGCCCAGCCATTCATGCGAGGTGTCGGGCGGCGTCCAGCCGCGCACCCAGTTGGCGAAGTGCTCGCAAGGCATCGGGCGCGAGATCAGGAAGCCTTGTGCTTCGTCGCACGACAGGCCGGCCAGCAGCTTCCAGGACTTGGCGTTCTCGACGCCTTCGGCCACCACGGTCAGGCCCAGGTTGTGGGCCAGGTCGACCGTGGAGCGCACGATCTTGGCGTCTTGCAGATCGCTCTCCATGTTCATCACGAAGGACTTGTCGATCTTGAGTTCGTCCACCGGCAGGCGCTTCAAGTAGGCCAGTGACGAGTAGCCCGTGCCGAAGTCGTCGATCGACAGCTTCAGGCCCATGGCGTGCAGCTTGTTCAAGGTAAGCAAGGCGCGCTGCGGGTCGTCCATGATCGCGCTTTCGGTGATCTCCATCACCAACATCGCGGGGTTGACGCCGTGCTGGCTGAGCAGCTTGTCCAGCTTGGCGGGCAGCTCCTGGTCCATCAGGTCGCGGGTGGACAGGTTGATGGCGATCTTGAGCGGCATGCCCGCGTCGCTGAGCTGTTTGCTGACGATGGCCGCCTGCTCGGTGATCCAGGCGGTGAGCACGCGCACAAAACCCGTTTGCTCGGCAAAGGGGATGAAGCGCATGGGCGGCACGATGCCGCGCGTGGGGTGTTCCCAGCGCATCAGGGCTTCGGCGCCAATGCACTGGCCGGTGTGCAGGCTGATCTTGGGTTGCAGGTACAGGCGCAGCTGGTGGTTGTCGACGGCGTAGCGCAACTCGCTCAACAGGGTGAGCGACTCTTCGCTGGTCGAGTCCAGGCCCGGGTGGTAAGTGACGGTGCCGGCTTGCTGCTGCTTGGCGGCGTACATGGCCACCTCGGCGCGGCTGAGCAGGGTGTCGGCTTCCAGGCCGTGTTCGGGCGCGCTGGCGATGCCGATGCCGGCGCTCAAGTCCACCGTGTGGTCGTCCAGGGTGATGGGGCGCTCGAACGCGCGCAGGATGCGCTGCGACACGGGGTAGGCTTTTTGCGAGCTGGTGCCTTGCAGCAGGATGGCGAACTCGTCGCCGCCAAGGCGGGCCAGCACGTCGCGCTCGCCCAGCACTTCTTGCGTCAGGCGTTCGGCCACGGAGCGCAGCAGGCGGTCGCCAAAGCGGTGGCCCAGCACGTCGTTCACGTGCTTGAAGCGGTCCATGTCCAGCAGCAGCACGGTGCAAGGGGTGTTTTCTTCCTTGGCCCGCACGATGGCCTGGCGCAGGTCGTGGCGGAACTGCTCGCGGTTGGGCAGGTCGGTCAGCGCGTCCTGGTAAGCCAGGCGGCGGATCTCGCCTTCGCGGGTCTGGATGGCCTGGCGCATGGTCTCGAACGACTGGGCCAGCTCACCGATCTCATCGCGCGAGGACATCTTCACCTCGGCGCCGTAATCGCCACGCTCCAGCCGGCGGGCCGAGTTGGACAAGATGCGCAAAGGCGTGGTGATGCGCCGCGCCGTGACGTAACTGCCAAAGCCAAACACCGCGATGCCGACGGCGCTGAGCAGCAGCAGGGTCAGCTTCAGTTCCATGTAGGGCGCCAGGGCCTGGTCCACGGAGCGCATCAGCAGTGCCGTGACGGGGGGCTGGCCGGGCGAGCCTGGCAGGATGAGTTGGTGGCCGCTGTACTCGGCGTTGGCCACTTGCAGGGTCAGGCCGCTGCCGCCACCGCTGGTGGGCCGTGCCCAGGCCGTGGCCAGCGCGGGCCAGTCCTTGGCCTGCAGGGTGGCCAGGCTCACACTCCAATCGCCATCGGGCTTGCGCAGCAGCAGCGACACGTCCAGGCCCGACAAGCCTTTCATGTCGGACAAGAGCTTGTCGCCAATGGGAAAGCCCATGCCCACCCAGCCGATGATGGCGGGGGCTCGCACTGGCACGGCCACGATCTGGTAAGGCTGGCCATCGATGATCTCGACCTGGCGCTGGTCGCTGCCGGCGGCCTCGGATTGGCGCGCATAGCGCTGCACGGCCGCCAGGAAATGGTCCGGCGACTGGATGGTGCTGGCGCGCACGTTGAACTGGGCGTCGGTGAAGACGGCGGCGCTGGCCTTGATGCGGTCGCCGTGGTTGACCAGGGCCGAGCGCAAGGTCTCCTGGTCACCGGTGGCCACGGCCGAGCGGAAGCCGTAGTCGGCCGACAGCACGCGCGTGGCCTGGGCCAGGTTGTCGGCGTTCTGGCTGAGCAGGCGCAGGAACACCTTCTCGCCGGTCAGCAATTCGGTGTGGATGGAGGCGCGGGCGTTGCGGTCGATGCTGTCCTGGATGAACCAGTAGCTCACGGCCTGCACCACGATCAGCAAGCCCAGGTAGACCGCGACGATGCGGGCCTGCAGGCGACGTGGGTTGAAAAAGGCGGGCAGCATGAGGGTCAGCGGGCGGTGTGGGGTTCAGTGCACCAGAGCTTTAGGGCTTCGGACAGCCAGGCGCCGCTGGTGGGGGCGGGCGTGGCCACAGTCTGGCCGGGATGGCTGGCGGCATTGGGCGGCGAGGCCAGCCTGGTCGAGCGTGAAGCCGCGGGCGCCTTGGCACCTGCACTGACTTGATCGAACTGCTGTTTCATACCGCGCCTCATTGCTCCAGAGATCTTTATCCGACCCATGGAATATCGGCATGCGCGGTGAGGTCTTGATGGGCTTGTGCGTGGTCATGGCGGTGCGGGGCCCTTCAAATCGTGATGGCTGTCACGCAGCGGGGTTTGGCGGCGGCACGGAGGTGATCTGGCGGAACTGCTGGTCCAGACGCAGGAAGAAATCCTGCACCGCGCTGTCGTCAGTTTCGTCGTTTTGGAAAGCCACCGTGAAAAACAGCTTGCCGCCCAGGTTGACCAGTGCCAGCAGCAGGGCCGTGCTGAGCGTAGCGGGCCAGATCTCGGTGAAGCGCGCCTGGGCGTCTTTGGGGTGGATGGCCTCGATGTTGCCCAGGTTGGTGAAGTGGCAGCTGAGCACGGGAAACGACCCCTTGGCCTTGGACTTGACAATAAAGTTGCTGTAAAGCGTGCGGCCCATCCAGGGCAGGATTTCGTAGAACATGAGCGGAAGTGCGTACTCACGTCTTTCGTACCGGGACAGGTGATCCTTGACCTGGCTTTCAATCGATTGCACCTGCGCGGCCAGGGTGTTTTTGGCGCCCGATCGCACCGTGAACGAGGACACGAAGTTGCCGAACTCGGGTTGCTGCCCTTCCGGAAAGTAACGGCGCAGATCCACCGAAATCCGGATGGCCGACACCGCTTGAGGGTCGTTGGGCCGCAGGGTGAGGAAGGCATTGGCCATCACGGCCACGACCAGGTTGTTGACGGTGGTGCCGGTCTGCTTGGCGATCACCTTGAGCTGGTCCGAGGTGCAGGGCAGCTCGTGGTAGCGGACGCTGGTGGTGGTGTAGCGCTCGCTGCGGCGGCTGGCCAAGGTGATGATGTTCTGGCCGCGACTGCCTTGCTCATCACGCTTTTTGTTGCGCCACCAGCCTTGGATGCTGGCGGGCCACTGCGTCCACTTGGGCGGGGTGACGGCGGCCACCATGCTCGGCGATTCGAGGGGCAAGCCATTGATGGGTTGGCCACTGAGCCGGCCCAGCAGCGCCGCCAGCATGTGCACGATCGAGCGGCCATCGCCGATGATGTGGTGCACCGAAAACACCAGCACAGGCGTGGCCTCGTGCGGGATGAAACGGGCGCGCCAGGGCAGGCCGCGCTCCAGCGACAAGGGCTCGTTGAGGAAGGCGCTGTGGAAGTGTTCCAGCGCAGAGCGTGAACTGGCGTCGATGCCGGGTTGCACGCGGTAGGCGTCGTCAAAGAGCTGGTCCAGCCACAGGTCGTCGGGCAGGATGCGCAGCTTGTAGGTGAAGGCGGTGGGCACGATCACGCCCCGCATGCGTGGGTAGGCGGTGGTCAGTTCGCGCAGGGCCTGCCGCAGCAGGGCTTCGTCGACCGGGCGGTCGAAGCGCATCATGAACGGCATGTTGATGGCGCCGAGGTAGCCTTCTCCGGCCCAGTACATGTGCTCGGATCGGTTCAGGGGAACCAGGGTGGCGTCGCGCAAGGGATGCATTCTTCTTCTTTAATGCCAGTCGTTCCGCAATATAACAAGCGGCCCGAGGGGCCAGCGTGCGGATTTTCCAGCGCAAGCACCGCCAATTCAGGCGATGCTGCCGCGCACCAAGGTGCTCAGTTTTGCGGCGCGAGCTGGCGGCAGAGCATCAGCGCCAGGCGGCGCAGGGCTTCCCACGGGTCTTCTGGCCACTGGGGGTGGCGCAGTCCCTTGACGATGCCATCGACCGTGCTGGCGGCCGTGACCAGGCGGGCCAGGTTGGGGCCTTTCAGGCGCGGCAGCACGCGTTCAAACAAGCGCTCACGCGGGCCCCAGACGCGCTGCTCGCGCAGCACCATGGGCATTGGCTTGCCGGCATCGAGCGCGGCGCGGCTGCGGTGCAGGGCCATGATCTCTTCCGACAAAGCCCAGTGCACCAGCACAGCGGCTTCACCCTCGGCGTGCAGGCCATCGATCATGCGCAGGGTGCGCTGCACGTGGCCTGACAGCACCGCGTCGCTGAGCTTGAAGACGTTGAAGCGGGCAACGTCGACCACGGCCTCTTCGATCTGATCGATGGTGATGACCCCGGGCGGATGCAGCAGGCCCAGCTTGGCGACTTCCTGGTGGGCGGCCAGCAGGTTGCCCTCCACCCGGTCGGCAAAGAAAGCCAGGGCGCGCTGGCCGGCCTCACCGGGCTCGACCTGCTGGCCCTGGGCGGACAGGCGTTGGGCGATCCACAAGGGCAAGGCGTTGCGCTCGATGGGGTCGCAGCGCACAGTCGCGCCAGCGTTGTCCAGCGCGGTGAACCAGGCGCTGGTGGTCTGGGTTTTGTCGAGCCGGGGCAGGGTGATGACGGTGAGCACGCTGTCGTCATCGGCGTGGCGCTCGCAATAGCTTTGCAGGGCGACGGAGCCGTCCTTGCCGGGCTTGCCGGAGGGAATGCGGATCTCCATCAACTGCTTGTCGCCGAACAGGGACATGGCGCTGCCGGCGCCCAGCAAGCTGGACCAATCGAAATAAGCGCCCGACACCGTGTGCACCTGCCGCTCGGTGTAGCCCGCCACGCGGCCCGCCGCGCGAATGGTGTCCAGGGCTTCCTGGGCGAGCAGGGGCTCGTCGCCGTAGACGGTGTAGATGGGCTTGAGGCCGCTGGGCCCGACCTTGCTCAGGTGGGCGGCCAGTTGGTCCAGGCGCAGTTGCATGCTCGGGTCAGGGCGTGGCCAGTTGCTCGGGCCGGATCACGGCCAGGCGGCGCATGACCTGCTGGACGATGTCGGTCTGCATGGCGCGGTGCATGGCGGCCGACTCGTCGATCTTGGCCAGGGCGTCTTTTTCGTTGTAGGGCAGGTCGTTGGTCAGCAGCAGCTCGGTGGGCTGGATCACCAAGGTGCCATCGGCGCGCGTGAGCTGGAACCTGAAGCGGGTGCGCAAAGACAAGTCACGCACCTGGCTGAAGGCGGTGATCGAGGCCACGGCCTGCTCACGGGTGTCCGACAAGGCCTGCAGCACCACGTGCGTGCTCAGGATGCGCGGGCTGGACGCGGCGCCACTGGCCGGCACGTTTTGCTGGGCGGCGGCCGCGGCCGTGCTTTCGACCACGGACACGCCAGCGTCTTCCAGGGCCTTGGCCAGTTCGGCCGCGAGCTGCGAGTTGGCGGCAAAGCCGGCCAATTGCACGCTCTTGAACGCCATGTTGGGCGCGCGGCGCAACTCGAAGCCACAGCCGGACAGGCTGCCCACGGCGGCACTGGCCGACAAGGCCAGCAGGGACAAGGTGAAGGTGCGGCGGTTCATGTCGGGCACCTTACACCACCACGTTGACCAGGCGGCCGGGCACCACGATGATCTTCTTGGGCGGCTTGCCTTCACTGAACTTGGCGACATCCTCGCTGGCCAGGGCGGCGGCTTCGATGGCGGCTTTGTCGGCGGAGGCGGGCACCTTGATCGAGCCGCGCAGCTTGCCGTTGACCTGAAGCATCAACTCGATCTCGTCCTGCACCAGGGCGGATTCGTCGACACCGGGCCACATCACGTCCAGCAGCTCGCCACAGCAGGCGGCGTAGCCCAGGTCCGTCCACAGCACGTGGCTGATGTGCGGACACACGGGGGCCAGCAGGCGCAGCAGGATGCTGGTGCATTCAGCCAGGGCGGCGCTGTTCTCGGGTGTGGCGGGCAGCTTGGCGGCTTCCAGCGTGTTCAGCATCTTCATGAGCGCCGACACCACGGTGTTGTACTGCATGCGCTCGTAGTCGTAATTGGCCTGGCGCAGGATGTTGTGGATCTCGCGGCGCAGGGTCTTGGCTTCGGCGGAGAAGTTGACGGGCTGCGTGCGGTCGACATCGAAGCCGGGCTTGATCAGCTCGGTGTTGCGCGTCACGAAGTTCCACACGCGCTTGATGAAGCGGTGCGCGCCTTCCACGCCGGAGTCGTTCCACTCCAGTGTCTGCTCAGGAGGCGAGGCGAACATGACGAACAGGCGGGCCGTGTCGGCGCCGTATTGTTCGATCAGCTCTTGCGGGTCCACGCCGTTGTTCTTGGATTTGGACATGGTGCCGATGCCGCCATAGTCCACCATCGAGCCATCGGACTTGAGCTTGGCGCCGACGACGACCTTGCCGCTGTCGTCCATCACGTGCTCGACCTCGTGCGGCCAGAAGTACTCGACGCCGCCTTGTGCGGTCTTGCGCGAGTAGATGTGGTTGAGCACCATGCCTTGCGTCAGCAGCTTCTTGAAGGGCTCATCGACCTTGGTCAGGCCCAGGTCGCGCATCACCTTGGTCCAGAAGCGCGCGTACAGCAGGTGCAGGATGGCGTGTTCGATGCCACCGATGTACTGGTCCATGCCGCGGTCGCCGGGGGCGTTGGCCGCGCCCATCCAGTACTCGGTGCGCTCGTCCACCATCTGGGTCGCGTTGTCCGGGGCCGTGTAGCGCAGGAAGTACCACGACGAATCCACGAAGGTGTCCATGGTGTCGGTTTCGCGCTGGGCTGGCTTGCCGCATTTGGGGCAGCCCACGTTCAGGAAATCGGGGCGCAGCTTGAGCGGGTTGCCGCTGCCATCGGGCACCACGTCTTCGGGCAGGACGACGGGCAGGTCTTTTTCGGGCACGGGCACGGGGCCGCAATCGCCGCAGTGGATGATGGGGATGGGCGTGCCCCAGTAGCGCTGGCGGCTGATGCCCCAGTCGCGCAGGCGCCAGGTGGTTTTCTTCTCGCCGATGCCTTGGGCGGCCAGCAGTTCGGCGACCTTGCTCGCGGCTTCTTTGTGGCCCAAGCCATCGAGCACACCAGAGTTGGTGCACACGGCGCGTTGCTTGTCGCCATACCAGTCTTGCCAGCCGTCCAGGCTGAAGGTTTCGCCCTCGGCTTGAATCACTGGCTTGATCGCGATGCCGTATTTCTTGGCGAATTCGAAGTCGCGCTCGTCATGCGCGGGCACGCCCATCACGGCGCCATCGCCGTAAGACATCAGCACGTAGTTGCCGACCCAGACTTCCACCTGGTCACCAGTCAAGGGGTGCTGGACAAACAGGCCCGTGGCCTGGCCCTGCTTCTCTTGCGTGGCCAGCTCGGCCTCGGTGGTGCCGCCGGTCTTGCATTCGTCGATGAAGGCCTGCAGTTGGGCGTTCGACGCGGCGGCGTGCGTGGCCAGCTGGTGCTCGGGCGCCACGGCGCAGAAGGTCACGCCCATGATGGTGTCGGCGCGCGTGGTGAAGACCCATAGTTGGCCGTTGTTGATCAGTGCTCCATCGGCCCCGACGATGTCGTGCTTGAACGCAAAGCGCACGCCCTCAGACTTGCCGATCCAGTTCTCCTGCATCACGCGCACGCGCTCGGGCCAGCCCGACAGGTAGTTCTTGTCCTCGGGGTTGGCGACAGCGCTCAACAGTTCGTCCGCGTACTTGACGATGTTCAAGTAGTAGCCCGGGATCTCGCGCTTTTCCACCGGCGCGCCCGAGCGCCAGCCCTTGCCATCGATCACCTGTTCGTTGGCCAGCACCGTCTGGTCGACTGGGTCCCAGTTCACGGTTTGCGTGCGGCGCTCGGCGATGCCGGCTTCCAGCATCTTCAAGAACAGCCACTGGTTCCACTTGTAATAAGAAGGCTGGCAGGTGGCGACCTCGCGCGACCAGTCGATCGCCAGGCCCATCGCCTTCATCTGCTTCTTCATGTAAGCGATGTTGTCGTAGGTCCATTGTGCGGGCGGCACCTTGTTTTTGAAGGCGGCGTTCTCGGCGGGCAGGCCGAAGGCGTCCCAGCCCATGGGCATCAGCACGTTGTGACCGTTCATGCGCAGGTGGCGCGTGAGCATGTCGTTGATCGTGTAGTTGCGCACGTGGCCCATGTGCAGCTTGCCGCTGGGGTAGGGCAGCATCGAGCAGGCGTAGAAGGGCTTCTTGTTCTTGTCTTCGGTGACGCGGTAGGCGTCGCGCTCGTTCCAGTGCTGCTGGGCACGGGCCTCGGTGGCGCGTGGGTCGTAGTTCTGGGGTTCGGTGGTGCTCATGGGTGGACGGGGCGACGGGAGATCGGGCGGAGGCGGGCCACCGCAAGAGGAAAGCAGGCCGACCTGGAGGGTGTCGGCCTGCGCAGAGGGGATCCCGCGATTATAGGAAGCCGGTGCGCGGGCGGCGTCAGTCCCGTTTGGCGCGCTCGTAGCGGGTGCGGCCTGCCTCGTCGTCGTCGCTGATCAGGGCGCCTTGGTCCAGGCGCATGCGCTCAGCGCGGCTGGGGGGCGTCATGGCGGCGAGGTTCACCTCGACCTCGATGCGGTTGGGCGTGCGGCCTTGCTTGTCCGGCGACAGGGGCATCAGGGTCCAACGCAAGCCGGCCTCTTGGGCAACGGCCATGGCCAGGCCTTCGAGCTGGCCCAGGGAGGTCGTGCCGTTGAAGTTGCTCCAGCCTTCGTCGTCGCGGGGTGTCAGTTTGCCGATGAGGCTGAGCTGGCTGCCCACGGGCATCACCACAAAGCCCTGCATCAACCGGCCGCCTGACGAAGCGCGGACGTCAACGCCTTCGATCCCTGGTTCATGCCAGGCCTTCAGGATGCGCATGAACGGTGCGGGCAGGGCGTCTTCGCTCTGGAACACGACTTCCTTGCCTTCGACGTGCCAGCGGCCCTGCACAAACTGGTCAACAGCGCCGTAGCTGGTGGCTTGGCTGTAGCGCCCGTCCGGACGCAAGGTGAGTTGCGAGCCGACCTCGCGCACGCCACGGAGGTAGTAATTGCCGGGCAGTTTGTTGGCCAGAGCCTTCTCGTCGACCGTGGGGGCCTTGGCGGGTCGCGTGGCACAGGGTGGGGCGGGCAGGTCGGCGAAGCCGGCCAGGGGGCGCCACGTGGCGGGCTTGTCGCAGCCCAAGTGCCAGCTCAAGGGCTGGCCGTTGGGCAAACGGGTGCCGCCCGACAGGCCGTGCGCCCGCATTAAGCCAAGGGCCTGGGGGTTGCGCGCATCCAGGGCGGCCTTGGCCAGCGCACCCAGTGTGTCCTGCTTGAGGGGGTGCGCTTGCAGGGCGAGGGAAAGCACGTCGGGACGTTGCTGGTCGATCGGCCCTCGCAGCTGCTCGGTAGGCAGCTTGCGCTGCGATGGGTCGGCCTGCCACAGCCGTTGCAGCAGGGCCTGGGCCCGCTTGTATCGGGTGCCCATCAGCGGCCGGCTCTCGGGTGCGAGCCAGGATTGCAGCAGTCGATGGCTCAGAGGCCCAGATTTGCCGCATGGTCCGGTCTGAAGGCCGTGGTCCAGCAGCCGGTCTGCAAAGGGTGGGTCCTCGCGGACCAGGCGGATCAGGCTGCCATAGTCTTGGGGGCAGCTCTGTGACAGCGGCTGCCCGCTCAGCTGCGACACCCGTTCGATCAAGTCCAGCTGTCCGGTGGCAAGGGCGTCAGCGAGAGCCTGGGGAGGCCAGGGCGCCTTTGCGCCGTGCAGGGCCTCGACGGCGCCGGCGTCACCGGTGCGGATGGCCCACTGAAGGATGGCGGGCGACAGCTCCGGTCCGTTCACCCCGGCTTGCAGCAGGGCTTCGATGAGCGGGCGCTGGCTGGCCTGGTTCGGCGCGGGGGCTTCGAAGGCGCTGCGCAGCAGGTCGGGGGCCTCTTCGCGCAAGGCCTTGCGGGTGGCGTTGGTCGGCTGAGCCAGGAGGGCCGGCAACAGTTCGGGCGCTTGCTGGATCGCTTGGCGCAGGGGGGTGCCGTCATAGCGGAGCGAGGGCCGGCTGACCGGGTTGGCGCCACGCTGGATCAGCAGGCGGATGAGGGCGACGTTGTGGGCTTCGACAGCGGCCATGAGCGCGTCGCCGGTGGGTGTCCCCCAGTCGAGCAGCTGCGTGGTCAGGCCGATGTCACCCCGCTCGATGGCGACTTCCAGGGCGGCCAGGTCGCCCTTGGTATCGATTTGCGCGTAGCGGCCCAGCTTGGGGGCTCCGCGAGGGCCTCGTTGGGCCCAGGGCATGTCCGGGCGCAGCAGGCTGCGGGCGAGCGCGGTGTGGCCACCTTGGATGGCGGCGAGGGCGGCGTCCAGCTGCAGGTCGAAAGGCGGGTTCTTGTCCGATTCGTACTTGGCGGGCACTTGCTTGGGCAGGTGTTTGAACAGCGTCTTCAGCGCCTGTTCGTCGCCGAAGTAAGCTGCCGCCGCCGAGGGAAGGGCTTCGTCACCCGTGCCCATCAGGTCCTGAGCCGAGGGCGCTTTTAGGGTCAGAAGGTGCTGGAGCCAAGCGTCGCCCGACACGAGGCTGACCAGTTCTGTCCAGTTCACGGCACGCGGCTCGGGGCTGCCCGCCTTGCGCAGACTGGCGACGACGCGCGCGCGTTCGTCGCGGGTCATCATCTCGGGCAGGCCGCGCCTGCGCAGGAACAACTCGTGGTCGAGCAGGAACTCGAGCGGGGTGAGCCGACGGTCTTCATTGGCTTGACGAGGGTCGGCGCCGTGCTGCAGCAAGGCATCGACCATGTCCGGCGAGCCGAAGGCGATCGCCAGTTGGAGGGCGGGCAGGGAATGTCGGTTGGTGACGTCGGTGGGACGGGCGCCTTGCGCCAGTGCCGCGCGCAGCATGCGAAGGCGAGCGTCGTGGGTGGCCCGGTGGCCATCGACGAGGCGCTGGCGTTCAGGCGGCTTGGTCGAGTACCAGTTGCTGTCGCTCGACTTGAGCTCCGGGCTGGGGCGGACGATGGCTGCGAGGATGGGCTCGTCGTCCAGGGCAACGTCCCCCAGGGCACCGGACTTTGGGAGCAAGCGCATGAAGGCGTCGGCGTCAGCTCTATGGGCGGCTTCGAACAGTTTTTGTTGGGTGGCGGTGGGTGCTTGCTCGTAGGTTCGGTATGGCAAGGTGGTACAGCCGCAATCGCTGTCTGCCTTCGTGGCCGACTTGGCAGCGTGGGCCAGAGGTTGGAGGCTGCACATCAGCGCCAGCGCCCAAGCCGATGCTCGTCCAGCCTGACGATGGGTATCCCTGTTAGTTTTGTTCATGTTGTTTGGGCGTTCGAGCGCCCTCATCTGCAATCGAGTGCGGAGTGTGCCGCAGTGGAGTGCCTTGGTCGGCACCACCCCCTTAATTGGGCGGCGTGGCGCCCTTTGCACTGCGCCCGCCCTGCTGTTCGCTGGAGCCCGTGTGGTCATCGATGCTCAGCCCTTGCCCTCGTCACTTGCTCGTTGACCACGCCCATCTCCTTCATCTACTTCTTCAATGCGGCACCGGCACGCAAAACTGCCTGAACAAATCCGCCAGGGTCTTGCCCGGCTCATCCGCGAAGGTGCGGGGGCCAACCTGCAGTTGTTGGATGCGGTCGATCCGGAACTGCCGGAAATCGTCCCGCAGCTCGCACCAAGCCGACAGCGTCCAGACCGTGTCCCAATACAGGCAGGCCAGGGGCCAAAGCCAGCGCTCGGTGGGCTGGCCGTTCACGTCTTGGTACTGGATGCAGACCACGCATTTCGATTCGATGGCCCGGCGCAGCTGGCCCAGGCGGTCCAGGTGCAGCGGCTCGTGGGGCCGTGAGAGCGAATGCAGCTGCAGGCTGTCCGCGGCGGCGCGGCTGTCGGTGGGCAGCACGCTCAAGATCTTGCTGAGCGCATCTTCGGCCCGCGCGGCCAGGTCCGGGTCCAGCCGGTTGCGCGCGATGCGCACCGACGCCACCAGGGCCTGGGCTTGTTCGGCGGTGAACATGAGCGGGGGCAGGTTGTAGTCGCGTGCCACGCGGTAGCCCACGCCGGCCTCGCCATCAATGGGCACGCCCTGCGCCTGCAAGGCCGCCACATCGCGGTAGACCGTGCGCACCGACACCTCCAGGCGCTGCGCCAGCCAGTCCGCCGTGGACAGGCGGCGGCCTCTCATCAGTTGCAGCAGTTGGAAGAGTCGGTCGGCGCGGCGCATGGTGCCGGTATTGTCCTCAGCTTTGGGCGTGCAGGCCTACACGGCGGCCCTCAGGGTCGGTCACGTGCGCGAAGCAACCCATGCCCTGGGGCAGTTCCTGGCGCGGGGTGATGATGCGACCGCCAGCGGCTTCAACGCGTTGCAAGACGGCGTCCAGACTGGGCTCGGCGTTCAGGTAGACCAGGGCGCAACCATGGTGGTCAAGCGGTGCGTTGGGCTCGGCCGTCAGGCAGCCGTGGATGCCGCCGTCGTCGGCGGGGAAGACGGCCATGTCGGCGCCGCCAAAGTTCTCGCGCTTGAGCTTGAGGCCCAGCATCTTTTCGTAAAACGGCTGGGTGCGGTCAATGCTGCGAACAGGCAGTTCGAACCAGTGGATGGCGTGGCGGATCGTGGTGCTTGGGTTGCTCATGGCAGGCTCCTTGGGTGTTGTTGACAGGAGCCTTCATGGTGCCCAGGGGCTGCTGACAACGTGGTGTCAGGAGGGTGCGCTGGCCAGCGTTTCAAGCTGTTTGGCCAGGCGTGCCTGTGTGGCATCCGAGACACGGGTCATTGGCGGGCGCAACTCGTTGTCCAGCCACCCCTGCAAGTGCAGTGCGGCCTTGACGCCACCGGGATTGGGCTCGTCAAACAAGGTGCGCACCAGCGGGGCCAGGGCATGGAAGATGGCGCGCGCATCCTGCAGTCGTTGCTCCTGCACCGCCCGGTACAGCGCCACGAACAGCTCGGCTCGCACCTGGGCCGAAGCGGCGATGGCCCCGTGTCCGCCCATGCACAGTGACGAGAACACTGCCGCGTCTTCACCACTCAGCACGGCCAGGCGCCCATCCGCGATCAGCGCTTGGGTTTTGTCTGGCGAGCCGCCGCAGTCCTTGATGGCCCGGATGTTGGGGTGGGCGGCCAGGCTCAGCAGCGTGTCCAGCTGAATCTCGACACCCGTGCGGTAAGGGATGTCGTACAGCACCAGGGGCACGGGCGAGGCGTCGGCCAAGCGGGTGAAGTGGTCGGTGATGCCTTGCTGTGTGGGGCGCACGTAGGCCGGCGCCGGCACCATCACGCCCGCGACAGGGCGGGTGGCGAAAACTTTCAGCCGCCGCTGCAAATCACCTTGGTGCACCCCAGCCAGGCCCACCATCACCGGCAGCCCTTGGGCGGCTTCCAGCACGGTGTCCAGCACGGCCAACTGCTCGTCGTCGTCCAGCGTGGCGGGCTCGCCAGTGGTGCCCAACGGGGCCAGGCCATGGACACCTTGGGCGACACAGTGGCCCACCAATCGCCGCAAGGCCGCGTGATCGACCGCGCCGTTTTGAAAGGGCGTGACCAGTGGCACCCAGATGCCTGAAAAAAGGGAAAACATGACAACACTCCTGAAACATTGACCGCATGAAGGGGCCGTTCAGAAGCGCGAGGATTTGGGGATGAGTGCGCCCCTTGGCAGGGCACGTCAGCTGCTGTTCCGTCGCTCATCTGGACGGAACAGCGTGGCTCCGGTCAGATGAGCTGCTGTTTTTGGGATTTGAAAGCCGCGACTGCGCACACCGCGCCGGCTTGGGCGTGGGTGGTCAGGGACATGTGGGGGGCGGTATTCATGGTGGAAGTGTACCCAAATGTGCTGATCATGAGTCGCACACCCCCTTGTTCGCAGGCCTGCGGGGACGGGCGGAATGGGCGCCTATCTGTCATCATCTGACGGCTATCGTGCGGTGCGCGCAGATCAATCAAATAAGGGAGCGTCATGAAATCGGATTCAACTTACTTTTCCAGGTCATTGTTGAGCATGGCGGCTTTGACGGCCATGTTGGCGAGCCTGCCCGTGCAGGCTGCGGACCAGGTGCTGGCCAGTGCGTCAGCCTCGCTGACCAACTTGCAGATCCAGGTGATTGATCTGACGCCAGACGATGGCATCGCCGCCAGCGTGACTTTTAGCCTTGGCGTGCTGGTCTCGGACCACTTCGAAGCCGGGGCAGAGGCCTCCGACATCAGTCGGACGACATTTGATTTGAACGCTCTGTCAAGCACGGGCTGGACTGGCACCGTGAGCACCGGCACTTACAGCTTTTCTTCCTCGGCATTGAGCTTGACGTCAGAGGCGAAAGCCTCAGAACTGCACGCAGCGATGTCAAACATTTACTCGCCGGGAAATCACGTCACCGGGTTCAGCAAGTCCCTGTATTTCGATGTCGTCGCGCCAGAAGTGAGCTTGTATTACACGCCCTTCTTCATGGGGGCCAACACGGCTGTGATCATTTCCGGGAATGCCGTGACCACGAGCAGTTCGGCCGCCGTGCCCAGCGGCGAGTTGGCATCCTTGTTCGACCCGGCGGTGTCTGACATCAGCCAGTTGGCAGTGGAAACGTCCGCGAGTGGGTATGTGCAGTTAAGCCTCGATGGGCAAGGGCGCCCGCGCGCCGACACCGGCTACCCCAATAGTGTGCAGGTTCTTTCATATTCTGAGCAGGGTGTGGAGGGCACCGATGGCCCCTGGGTGCAGAGCAGCCCTTTTTTCCTGAGCTTGGAGAATGCAAGCTCAGAAACGACAACCGATGCATTCGTGTTGTCCCTGAGGGTCGATGTCTCGGCCGGTGTGATCGCCCCTGATTTATCCACTCCCGCCATCCCCGAGCCGTCAACCTATGCCTTGATGGGACTGGGCTTGGCCGGCATCGGCTTGGCGCGCCGCCGGGCTGGCGGCAAGGGCTGACCCCGATCTTTCTAGGGTAGGGCGAAAATGAATTCGCGCACCGCCTGACTGAAGGCCTGCGGCTGCTGTAGCGTGACCCAATGCCCCGCGTCCAACTCACGGCGCGTGAGGTGGGGCACCCAGCGCTCCAGGTCGGCCGTCAACGCCGGGCTGACAAAGCGGTCCTTCAAGGCCACCAGCAGCAGCACCGGCGCATGCGCAAAGCGTTCGCGCGGATTCATCATGCAGCTGAGCACATTGGCGCGGTACAAGTTGACGCCATGGGCGCCGTCGTCGGCCTGCGAGGCCCGGGGCTCGATGTGGGTGCCTTCCACAAAGCGCATCAAGCCCGGCCAGTGGCGGCCCAGCACCCCGCGCCAAAGGGCTTCGGGCAGCCAGGGCAGCTGGAAGAAATAGATGTACCAGGACTTGAGCGACTGCATGCCCAATTGGCCCAGGTTCGTGGCGCTGGGGTGGCGCATGCGGTCGCGCATCCAGAAGCCCGCGTGGTCCAGCGACGGGCCGGAGCACGAGGTGTAGGAGGCGATGCGGCCCTTCAGTGCCGGCTCGGTGACGAACTCCCAACTCTGCACCGAGCCCCAGTCGTGCGCCACCAGGTGCACGGGCTGGTCGGGGCTGACCGCGTTGATCACGGCGGTGAAGTCCTCGGTCAGGCGGGCCAGCTTGTAGTCGGCCACGGCGGTGGGCTTGAAGGAGTCGCCCGCGCCGCGCACGTCGTAGGCCACCACGTCGAAGTCTTCGCGCAGGTGCTGGGCCACGGCTTCCCACTTGCTGCTGTTGTCGGGGTAGCCATGCACGAGCACCATCACGGGCTTGCCCGGGGTGCCCCAGCGCCGCAGGGCCAGACGGCCACCAGGGGCCTGGACGAAGGAAGAAGTGCTGGGCGGTGGGGTGTTCATCCGGCGGATGTTAATGACTCGCCGGTCAATAGCCTAGGGGCGCGCACGACAGCAGGGAAGTGGCGACGACATTCGCCCCCCGGGTCTTCCTTTGAATCAGGTGGTGCAAGCCTGCCGCACAGCGCGCTCCCACTGCGCCATCAATTCCTGCGCACGTTCGCGGGGCAGGGTGGGGTGGAAGACGCGGTCGGTCTGCCACAGGCGGGCCAGGGTGGCCGTGTTGTCGTAGACGCCGCAGGACAGGCCGGCCAAAAAGGCCGCGCCCAGCGCTGTCGTCTCGACCACTTTGGGCCGCACCACAGGAATGCCCAGCAGATCGGCCTGGAACTGCATCAAGAGGTTGTTGACGCAGGCACCGCCATCCACACGCAGTTCGGTCACCGGATGGCCGCCCGCAGCCACGGCGTCACGGCTCATGGCCAGCAGCAGGGCCGCGCTTTGGAAGGCGATGGATTCGAGCGCGGCGCGCGCGATGTGCGCCACGGTGCTGCCCCGTGTCAGGCCGACGATGGCACCACGGGCTTCGCTGTCCCAATAAGGCGCGCCCAGGCCGGTGAAAGCCGGCACGAAGATCACGCCGCCCGAGTCGGGCACGCTTTCGGCCAGGGATTGCACCTCGCTGGCGGCGCGGATGGCTTGCAGGCCGTCGCGCAACCACTGCACCACCGCCCCACCGATGAAGACGCTGCCTTCCAGCGCGTACTGGGCGGGCGCGGCGCCCACTTGCGCGGCGGCTGTGGTCAAGAGGCCATTGGCCGAAGGCTGCGCCAGGCCGCCGGTGTGCATCAGCATGAAGCAGCCGGTGCCGTAGGTGTTCTTGGCCAGGCCCGCGGTGAAGCCCGCCTGCCCGAACAGGGCGGCCTGCTGGTCGCCCGCGATGCCGCCAATGGGCAGGCCCTTGAGCCCTTCCACATCGGCCACGCCAAACGTGTGGCTGGAAGGCTGCACGCTGGGCAGCAGCGAAGGCGGGATGTCGAGCAGACCCAGCAACTCTTCATCCCATTGCTGGGTGTGGATGTTGAACAGCAAGGTGCGCGAGGCGTTGGTGATGTCGGTGGCGTGCACGCGGCCACTGGTCAGCTGCCACAGCAGCCAGCTGTCCACCGTGCCGAAGGCCAGCTCGCCGCGCTCGGCCGCAGCGCGCGCGCCATCCACGTTGTCCAGCAGCCACTTCAGTTTGGTGCCTGAGAAGTAAGGGTCGATCACCAAGCCGGTCTTGGCGCGGATGGTGTCGCTCAGGCCGCGCTCGCGCCATTGGGCGCACAGGCTTTCGGTGCGGCGGTCTTGCCAGACGATGGCGTGGGCCACGGGCTCGCCGGTGTCGCGGCGCCACAGCACCGTGGTCTCGCGCTGGTTGGTGATGCCGATGGCGCGCACGTCGCTCAGGGCATGGCCTTGCGCCTTCGCTTGTTGCAGGGCGGCCAGGGCCGTGTCGCGCTGACTGGTCCACAACTCGATCGGGTCGTGCTCGACCCAACCGGGGCGCGGATAGATCTGGCGGATCTCGCGCTGGGCTTGCGCCAGGATTTGGCCTTGCTCGTTGAACACGATGCTGCGCGAACTGGAGGTGCCCTGGTCCAGGGCGAGGATCAAGGCCATGTCAGGGGGCGATGGTGAGCGCGACGCCGGCTTCCTGCAGCAGCGCCGGGAAGGGCGCGGGCGGCAGGGCTTCGGTGAACACGCGTTTGATGTGGTGCAGCCGGCCTGCCTCGGCCAGCGCGGCTTGGTTGAACTTGCTGACGTCGGTGGCCAGCCAGCATTCGCGAGCCTGGTTCATCATGGTCTGGGCCACGGGCAGCTCGCGCAGGTCGATGTCGCGCATGGTGCCGTCGGCGTCGATGCCCATGGTGGACTGGATGGTGATGTCGACCTTGAACTGCTGCAGGAAGGCCACCGTGCTTTCGCCTTCCAGGGCGCAGTCGCGCGTGCGCAGGATGCCGCCAGCGATGTGCAGTTTGCAATCGGGGTGCTCGCTCAAGACCTGGGCGGCGTGCAGGTTGTGCGTGATGATGCGCAGGCCGGGGCGGCGCAGTAGCTCGCGCGCAATCGCCTCCACCGTGGTGCCGGTGCCCAGCATCAAACTGGCCCCATCGGGGATGGCCGAGACCACCGAGCGGGCGATGCGCGCCTTGGCATCAGCGCGCAGGGCTTGCCGTGCTTTCCAGGCGCCCACCGAGGGCGCGGTGCGTGGCAGGCTGACACCGCCGTGAAACCGCAGCAGCAAGCCCGCGTCGGCCAGGCGCTGCACGTCGCGGCGCACGGTCTGCATGGTCACGTTCAGGCGCAAGGCCAGCCGCTCCACCGAGACGGCCCCGCGCGCCCGCACTTCTTCAAGCAGTGCGATCTGGCGCGGGTTGGGGCTCCAATCGTCGCTGGCGGGTGCGACAACGGCTTCCTTCGTGGGTGGGTTGCTCGTCATGACTGTCAGGCTAAACGAAAAAAAGTGACAGTAATGAAAATAAACGAGCTTGCCTAGTGGGGGATGATCTGCCCAGGGGTTTCGGTGGCGGCAACCACACGGTCGCGACCGCTCCGCTTGGCCTCGTACACCGCGCGGTCGGCGGCCTGGAACAGCACGGCGGCCGACTCCCCATCGGCAGGCGAGGCCGCGACGCCAAAAGAGGCGGTCACCTTGACGGAGGTACCCGAGGCCGAGATCGCCAGCTGGCGCAGGCTGTCGCAAATTTGCTGCGCCCTCAGCATGGCGTCCTCCTGGTTGCAATCGGTCAGGATCATCACGAACTCCTCGCCGCCATAGCGGCAGGCCACGTCGCTGGCGCGGGTCATGTCCGCCATGTGGCGGGCGGCGGCCAGCAGCACGGCGTCGCCAGCCGGGTGGCCATGGGTGTCGTTGATCTTCTTGAAGTGGTCCAGGTCGGCCACGACCAGCCCGACCGAGGTGCCATTGCGCTGGGCCCTGGCCAGTTCGCGGGTCAAGGTCTCTTCCATGTACCGGCGGTTGAACAAACCCGTCAGGGGATCCTTGATCGATTGGTCGCGCAGCACCTGGCGCAGCTTGGCGTTCGACAAGGTCAGGGCGACTTGCTCGGAGATCGTCTGGGCCATGGCGGCGGCCTGTTCCAGGGACATGGCCTGGCTGTCGCCAACCGCACCGGCTTGCACGTTCAGCAGGCCCAGCACTTCGCCGTAGGCGGTCAGCGGCAGGCAGAGTTCGAACTGGCCCGGGCTGGACGTGGCAGGGGCGGCGTGTGCGCAGCGCAGATCGGATGCGCCGCTGCAGTGGTGGGCCTGGCCACGCCGCAGTCCCCAGCAGGCTTTCGGCTCAAGCACGGGCGCTGCGGCATGCACCGCGCCCCAGCTGCCGGCCAACTCAAGCAGGTCTTCCGAGTTGCGGTAGAGGTAGATGGTGCCCTGGGTGCCGGGCATCAGGCGGCTGCAATACAAGCGGGTGACTTCCAGCGCCTCGGCCGGCGTCATCTCGGTTTGCAGCAGGCGTGACATTTCGCTCAGGACGGACATCTCGTCGTTGTGGCGGCGCAAGTTGGCCATCCCGCTTTCCAGCGCTTCGCTGGTGCGGTTGGCCTGGGCCGCCGACTGTTCTCCGCGCCGGATGGTCCGCGCCATCATGGTGGCCAGGTAGCCCAGCAGCCCGATCGACAGCAGCGTACTGGCCACCGAGAAGGCCGTGGCGAACCAGTTCTTGGCGCGCAATTCGGCATCGCTGTCCGCCAATTCCCGGGCTTCGATTGCGCCCAGCTCGCCGGAGATGCGGCGTATCTCGTCCATGTGATGCTTGCCTTGGCCGGAGGTCACGACGGGCTCGGCCGCGCCGAAGCCGCCGTTCTGCCGCAGTTCAACCACCTTGGCCAGGCCCTGGAGCCGCAGTTCGGTGTTCTTCAGCAAGGCGGCCACCAATTGCTTTTCGGCCGGGCTGTTTTGGCCATAGCGCAGATCCAGCGTCCGAAGCTCGTTGGGCAGCGCGGTCAAGGCCGCGTGGTAGGGCTGCAGGAAGTCGTCCTTGCCCGTGATGACGTAGCCGCGCTGCCCGGTTTCCGCGTCCACCAGCAGTTCGTGGACGCGCCGCAGCACCGTGAGCCGGTCTTCGACCTGCTGGCGGTTGTCGCGGGCGGCGTTCACCCAGGTCAGGCTCAGCGGCAGCACCGTGGCGGTCAGCACCATGATCGCTGCTGCGGTGATGCCGCCCAATTTGAGGCGGGAAGGTTGGAATTTCACCCGTCATTTTTCGGCAGGTGTTGCGGAAACTGAAGCGGTGAAGCCGCTGGCGAAAGCACCAAAGTATGATTTGCGGTCAGGTGAATAAGGAGACCTCGTTGTCAACGACCAGTGCTGAGGCTTCATCGGCGGATCACCATTGCGATGTGCTTGTGGTGGGCGGCGGCATCAATGGCGTGGGCATTGCGCGCGACTTGGCCGGGCGCGGTTGGAACGTGGTGCTGTGCGAGCAGGATGATCTGGCCAGCCACACCTCGTCCGCATCGACCAAGCTGATCCACGGCGGCCTGCGCTACCTGGAATACGGCGAGTTCTCTTTGGTGCGCAAGGCCCTGGCCGAGCGCGAATTGCTGCTGCGCTCGGCCCCGCACATCATGTGGCCCCTGCGTTTTGTCTTGCCGCACGATGCTTCGATGCGGCCCGCCTGGATGATCCGCGTGGGCCTGTGGTTGTACGACAACCTGGCGGTGCGCGAATTTTTGCCGGGGAGCAGCAGCATCAACCTGCGCGGGCATGCGCTGGGCGCGCCCTTGAACGCCAAATGGTCCAAGGCCTTTGTTTACTCCGATGGCTGGGTGGACGACGCCCGCCTGGTGGTGCTGTGCGCCATGGACGCCGCCGAACGGGGCGCGATGATCCTGCCACGCACCCGATGCGAGAAATTGCAGCCCATGCCGGGCGGCTGGTTGGCCGAACTGGTGAACCACGATGCGCTCACGCAGGAGGCCACGCACACGATCCGTGTCCGGGCGCGTGCTGTCGTCAATGCCGGTGGGCCCTGGGCCGAGCACCTGTTGCGCCAAGTCATGGGCGTGCAGCCCAAGGCGTCGTCCAGCAAACGTGACGCGGCCCATGCCCACTTGCGCCTGGTCAAGGGCAGCCACATCGTGGTGCCGCGCATCTTCAACCACGACCACGCCTACATCTTCCAGGGCGAAGACCGCCGCATCATCTTCGCGATTCCCTACGAGCGGAATTTCACCTTGATTGGCACCACCGACGTGGAGCACAAGGCCGCGCCAGGCGCGGTGGGCGTTGACCCCGAAGAGGTGATGTACCTCTGCCAGCACGCCAGCCGCTACTTCCGCCAGGCCGTGCAACCAGGGGATGTGGTGTGGCAGTTCGCGGGTGTGCGGCCCCTGCTGGACGATGCCAGCGGCAAGGCGTCGGCGGTGACGCGCGACTATCGGCTGGAGGCGCAGGCTTACCCTTCGCCGTGGCTGACGGTGTGGGGCGGCAAGCTCACCACCTTCCGGTTGTTGTCGGAAGAGGCGGCCGACCTGGTGGGGCGCCAACTGGGCGAGTTGCGCCACCGCTGGACGGCCGACGCGGTCTTGCCGGGCGGGCAGTTGACCGACCTGATCGACGAGGCCGTGCATCCTGATCTGGACATGACCGAGTTCCAGTCGCGCTTGCGCCGGCGCCATCCCTGGCTGGACCTGGGCCTGATGCGCCGCTGGACGCGAGCCTACGGCAGCCGTGTCTTGCGCCTGCTGGATGGTGTGACCTCGCGGGCCGATCTGGGCGCGGAGGTGGCGCCGGACTTGTACGAAATCGAGCTGTTCTACCTGAAGCGCCACGAGTGGGCGCAAACGGCCGATGACATTTTGTGGCGGCGCAGCAAGCTGGGGCTGCATTACACGCCGGAGCAGCGCCAGGCGGTGGCCGATTGGTTGCAGGCGCAGTCTGCGCCGGGGCGCACGCTGGGGTTTCACCACAGTGGGATGAGCCGCTGATTGATGGCTTTGCTTCTGTCTGGAAACGCGGGGCGGGGGATTCGGCGGAGGCGGGCGGGGCTCCTATGGTGGCGGTCCACCGCGTTGCGGCGGACTGCTCTCGGTGCTCGGCCACGGCGGGCGGCTGCGGAACTCGCGCTGCGCGCTCAGACAGTCCTCGCCGACCCCTCGCTGTGCGAGGGGCAACCCGCCGCGGCCTGTGCGCCTCGACGCCCCCGAAGTCGCCCCGCCCGCCTCCGCCGAATCCCTGATCCACCCCGCTGGC
>PNKV01000016.1 GCA_013822685.1 Leptothrix sp. (in: b-proteobacteria) | reverse complement strand
AAGTCAAGGATGTGGCCGGCAACCTGGGTGCCACTGGTAGCGATAGCGCCAAGGTGGACACCACGGCGCCTGCAATCCTGACCGCGCAGCTGGACCCGGCCTCGGACAGCGGCATCCAAGGCGATGGCATCACCAACGACGCCACGCCCACGATCAGCGGCACGGGCGATGCTGGCGCGCAGATCAAGGTGACCATGCCTGGCACCGGCGAAGTGCTGACAACCACGGTCTTGCAAAACGGCACGTGGACAGTCACGCCCACGCAGGACATCCCCAATGGCACAGCGGGCCCAGCCCAGGTCACCGAGACCGATGCTGCCGGCAACACGACGCAAACCACCGTTTCGCTGAACATCGACACGGGCGTGCCCAACAATGGCGCCGCGCCGACCGTGACGATCACGGAAGACGCCAACAACGACGGCTTCATCAACAAGGCCGAGTTGAACGGCAATGTGGACGTCAAGGTGGCCTTCGACGGCACAAAGGTAAACATCGGCGATGTGGTCAAGGTCACCTCCGGTGGCGTGACCAAGGATGTGACCATCACGGCGCAAGACCAAACCAACGGCTTCGTCAGCACCAGCGTTACTCCAGCCGCTGAAGGCGCAACCATGACGGTCACCGCTGTCATCGTGGACGCCGCCGGCAACACCAGTGCCTCTGGCACTGACAGTGCCAAGATCGACACCAGTCCCGCGGCGCTGGACCTGGATGCCGACAACTCCAGCGGCATCACCGGCACCGGCTACACCACCAGCTACACCGAAGGTGCTGCGCCGGTTCGTTTGTCAGACGTGGACATCAGCCTGTCCAGCTCACACCCGATGCAGCTGACGGGCGCCACCGTCAAGCTCACCAACGCGCAAGCGGGTGACGTGCTGTCGGTGGTCGATGCCTTGCCTTCCGGCATCACCGCCACCGTGACGGGAACCACCGTCACCCTGAGCGGCACGGCTTCTCTGGCCGATTACCAGTCGGCGATCCGAGACATTGGCTTCTCCAGCACTTCGCGCAACCCGTCCACCGTGAATCGCACGGTGGAGGTTGTCGTGACCGATGGCACCAGCCTGAGCAACACCGCGCAGGCCGTTGTGCAGGTCACCGCCGTGAACGATGCGCCCGTGGTCGGCAACGCCGTTGGCCACATGTCAGAAGAAGGCCTGCCTGGCGGCCTGAAGGACAGCACTGGCGTGGGCGATGACACTGACAGCGCCACCGTCAGCGGCCAGATCACCATGAGTGATGCTGATTCGACCATCACCTCGGTGACCTTGAGCGCACCCACCGATCCTGTCCTGACCGCCAGTGGCCAGCAAGTCGTGTGGACCAGCGATGGACATGGCGGCTTGATCGGCAAGGATGGCGCGGGCGCCAGCGCCAGCACGGTGTTCACCGTGTCCATCGACAATGCCGGCAACTATTCGGCGCAACTGCTGGCGCCTTTGCACCACTCACTGGCCGGCGAAGACATCCTCAACCTCAGCTTCGGCGTCACTGCCAGCGATGGGGCCAAGACCGGCCAAGGCAACCTCACCATCCAGGTGCAGGACGACGCGCCCGGCGTGTTGGGGCCAGTCACCAATTCAGTGGTGACGATCAACACCAATCTGCTGCTCACGCTCGACGTGTCGGGCAGCATGAACGAGGTCATAGATGGCGGCACGCAAACGCGTCTGCAACTGGCCGTGGCGTCCATCAAGACCTTGCTGGACAAATACGACCAGATCGGCGATGTGGCTGTGCGCCTGGTGACCTTTTCGAGCAACGCGCAAACCTTGGGCAGCACCTGGCTCACAGTCAGCGCGGCCAAGAGCCTGCTCGCGGCAATCACCGCCAATGGCAGCACCAACTATGACGCTGGTTTGAACACGGCCCAAACCGCCTTCAACACCGCATCCGGCAAGTTGGCGGGCGCCCAAAACGTGGGTTACTTCTTCTCGGATGGCAACCCCACGGTGTCCGGCACCAACAGCTCCGAAGAAGCCAGTTGGGTCAAGTTCCTCAACGACAACCAGATCAAGTCTTACGCCATCGGCCTGGGCGCTGGTGTTTCAGCGACCTACCTCAATCCCATTGCCCACGATGGTCAGGCTGGTGAGAACCTCAATGGCACCGTGGTGACCAACCTCAGCCAGCTGGATGCGGTCTTGTCGGGCACCGTCAAGGAAGCCGCGGTGGGCAAGTTGTTCACGGCAGGCTCGGTTATGGATTTGCCAGGCGGCGCCGACGGCTTCTCGCATGTGCAGAGCATCACCATCGATGGCCGTGTCTACAACTACGATGCGGCCAATCCGGTCATTACCGTGGCCACCAGCGTGGGCAGCCTGACCTTGCACATGGGCACCGGCGAGTACACCTATGCCGCACCGGGCGGGCAGGGCGCTTCGGGCTTGACCGAAACCTTCACCTATTCGCTGGCCGATGGCGATGGTGACACCACCTCCTCGACCTTGACGATCATGGTTGAGCCCACCAACGTGCAGGCCGGCACCACCGCCATTGACACCTTCAATGGCACCAGCGGCGCCGACATCCTGATGGGCCGCGAAGGCAACGACATCATGAACGGTGGCTTGGGCGATGACCGCGTGTATGGCAATGCCGGCAACGACGTCATCAACGGCGGCGACGGCCATGACACCCTCAACGGCGGCTTGGGCAATGACACCCTCAACGGCGGCAATGGCAACGACATCCTTCTTGGTGGGCCGGGCAGCGATGTGCTGACCGGCGGCCTGGGGTCAGACACCTTTGCCTGGCACTTCGCCGACCCTGGTGTGGCCACCACCTTGGGCCGCGCGGTCGACACCATCAAGGACTTCAACGTGGCGCCGGTGGCCGACGGTGGCGACGTGCTCGACCTGCGCGATCTGCTGCAAGGCGAGAACACCACCGGCGGCAGCGGCAACTTGCACAACTACCTGGATTTCGACACGTCCACGCCTGGCAGCACGGTGGTTCACATCAGTGCCACGGGCGGTTTCAGCAACGGGACCTACACCTCCGGGCAAGAGACGCAACGCATCGTGTTGGAAGGCGTCAACCTGCGCACGGACATGGGCCTGGCCAGCACCGCCACGGACGACCAGGTCATCGTGAAGTTGCTGCAGCAGAACAAGCTGCTGGTCGACGGCTGATCAGCTAGGGAAGGCGCATCTCGCGCCAGCTCAATAAAAAAGCCACGCTGCAAGGCGTGGCTTTTTGTTGAGCGAAGAAAATCGGTGCCGGGCTCAGCGGAACTTGGCTTGGGGCACCGTTTTCATGTCGCCAGGCAAGCCGCCGATGTAGTGCGCCAGCAATTTCAGTTCGGGCAAGGTGAACATCTTGGCCTGGGCCGCCATGATTGGGTTGCCTCGCCCAATGGGGCCTTTGCCGTCAGTTTGGTAAGACTTTAAGGCCACGAACAAATAGTCTTCGTACTGGCCTGCCAGCTTGGGGTACACGTCGATCGGCTTGTTCATGTCAGCGCCATGGCATGACGAGCAGTTGCCTTTTTTCAGCAGTGCGTCAATTTCAGCATTGCGCGCAACGCTTTTGGAAGCGTGGGCCGGCAAGTTCTTGCCGTTGACTTCGTAATAAGCGGAGATGTCGGCGATGTCCTGGTCGGTCAGCGATGCTGCGATGCCGCGCATGGTGGGGTGCTTGCGCTCGCCCTTTTTGTAAGCGTTCAGGGCCGAGGCGATGTACTTGGCGCTTTGGCCCGAAATCATCGGCACGCGGTGGATTTCAGGAAAGCTGGCCTGGTACCCGATGATCCCGTGGCAGCCAATGCACATGGCCACTTTCTTCTGCGCCGCGACCGGATCACCTGGTTTGGTCTCCTGGGCGTGTGCTGCCCCGGTCAGCAGGCCTGCCATCGCAAGGCTCAGGGAACAAATCAGGGAGGGCAGTGTTTTCATGGTTCTGGCGGGGAAAATGCGGGCAGGTGAAAAAACACGAATCGCGCCATTATAGAGAGCGACCTATACTCGAATACAGGATCAACCCGGTTGAGCAATCACATGAAGTTTCAAGGCACGGACCAATACGTCGCGACAGACGACCTCAAACTGGCGGTCAACGCCGCACTGACGCTTCAGCGCCCCCTGCTGATCAAGGGCGAGCCCGGCACTGGCAAAACCATGCTGGCCGAAGAAGTCTCGCAGGCGCTGGGCATGCCACTGTTGCAATGGCACATCAAATCGACCACCAAGGCACAGCAAGGCCTGTACGAGTACGACGCCGTCAGCCGCCTGCGCGACAGCCAGCTGGGCGAGGAAAAGGTCAAGGACATCCACAACTACATCGTCAAGGGTGTGCTCTGGCAGGCATTTGACGCTGACCAGCAAGTGGCCTTGCTGATCGATGAAATCGACAAGGCCGACATCGAGTTCCCGAACGACCTGCTGCGCGAAATCGACCGCATGGAGTTCTATGTGTACGAGACGCGCCAGTTGGTCAAGGCAAAGCACCGGCCGCTGGTCATCATCACATCCAACAATGAGAAAGACCTGCCGGACGCCTTCTTGCGCCGCTGCTTCTTCCACTACATCCGCTTCCCCGACGCCACGACGATGAAGAAGATCGTGGACGTGCACTTCCCCAACATCAAGCAGGATTTGCTGGCCACGGCCATGCGCCACTTCTACGAGGTGCGCAATCTGCCGGGTTTGAAGAAGAAACCCAGCACCTCCGAGCTGATCGACTGGCTCAAGCTGCTGTTGGCCGAAGACATCCCCCTGGAAGTGCTGCAAAGCAAGGACGACAAGGCCAGCGTGCCGCCTTTGGTGGGCGCCTTGCTCAAGAACGAGCAAGACCTGAGCTTGTTCGAGCGCCTGGTGGCCATGGCCCGCAACAACCGCTGATCAAGCCGCCACGCGGTCTGGTGCGCTGACCACCTTGTTGCGGCCCTCGGCCTTGGCCTGGTAAAGCGCATCGTCTGCCCGGCGCAGCAGCGAGGCCAGGGCTTCCAGCGAATCATTGGCCGTGGCCAGCCCGGTGCTGATCGTGACCGTGATGGTCTCGTCGGCCCAGGGGATGTTGATCTGGCTGATGGCGTGACGCAGGCGCTCAGCGGCCAGCAGCGCGCCTTCGTGCAGCGTGTGCGGCAGCAGAACGCAGAATTCTTCGCCGCCAAAACGGGCCACGCGGTCCACTTCACGTGCTTGCGCCTGAAGAGCCTGCGACACCGCGCACAGCACCGCATCACCGGCGGCATGGCCCAGGCGGTCATTGATGCGCTTGAAGTGGTCGATGTCGACCATCAGCACGGTGAAGGGCTCGCCAAAACGGTGCAGGCGCTGCGCCTCGCGGTCCAGCAGGTATTCGATGGCGCGGCGGTTCAGCAGGCCGGTCAGCGCGTCATGGTGAGACAGGTGTTCCAGGCGCCGCACCAACCTTGTGACGACGATGTAACCCAAAACGAAGGCGGACAAAATCGACACCATGACGCTGGTGAACACCACGCCCACCTGGGCACGCTGCACGTTGTCCATCAGCCAGGGCCAGGTCACGCCGGGCCACAACTCGCCCAGGGCCAGGCCGGCGAACATCAGGGCAGCGCTGGTCAAGAGCGTCGAATGCACCCAGGCGGTGCCAATTTGGAACTCGGCGCGCAGGGGCACAAAGCATTCGCTGGCCGTGCGCCACATCACCCAGGCAATCACCGCGCTGCTGACCACGATGCCGGCGGTTCGCCAACCCATGGGCATGCACACGCCCAGGCAGAACAAGGTGGTGCCCAATCCCAGGATCAGGTGCGAGCCATCGGTGTGCCGCAGTTTCAGAAAGGCCTGCAGGCCGCGCCGCAACGACACTGCGCCATGCACCACCAACACGCAGGCCAGCAAGGCCAGGGATGTTTGGGGCCAACCTTCGTTGAACACCATGCACGCCAGCGCCAGCCCATTGGACAGGCTGGCCACCAACCAGTGCATCGCGGCCTTGCGCGAAAGCCCCAGCCACGTGCCAGCCGCCCACCACATCAGCGTGGTCAGGCCGTGCGTCAATAGCACGAAAGCCAAAAGCAGGTGGCGTACTTCCATGATCAAACCTTAACGGACCTCTACCCCGTTATGCCGACAGGGGCAACCCTGAAGGGTTAAAAGATGCCATGCGTCTGCACGGCGCCGGTAAAAGGCCAAAATAGACGGCAATTCGCAGGACTTCATATGCTCATCGACTTCTTCTTCGCGTTGCGTTCAGCTCGGCTGCCGGTCACCATCCCGGAGTACCTCAGCTTGCTGGAGGCCATCAAGCTCGATGTGATCGAACCGTCGGTGGATGAGTTCTACCACTTGGCGCGAATGTCACTTGTAAAGAATGAAACCCACTTCGATAAATTTGACCGGGCGTTTTCCACCTATTTCAGGGGTGCGAGCGCCGCGGTCGACCTGACTCGTGAAATACCTCTCGAATGGCTGCGCAAGCGATTCGAGCGCGAATTGAGCGCCGCAGACAAAGCCGCCATCGAAGCCATGGGCTGGGACAAGCTCATGGACCGCCTCAAAGAGCTGTTCGAAGAGCAAAAAGAACGCCATGAAGGTGGCAACAAGTGGATTGGCACTGGCGGGACTTCGCCCTTTGGCGCGCACGGCTACAACCCCGAGGGCATCCGCATCGGGCAAGACAAATCCCGGCACCGCAGCGCGGTCAAAGTGTGGGACAAGCGCGAGTTCAAGGACTACGACGACACGGTCGAGCTGGACACGCGCAACATCAAGGTGGCTTTGCGCCGCCTGCGCAAGTTTGCGCGCCAGGGCGCAGCCGAAGAGTTTGCGCTGGATGCGACCATCCAGGCCACGGCCGCCAATGCGGGCATGCTGGACATCAAGATGGTGCCCGAGCGCCACAACACGGTCAAAGTGCTGCTGTTGATGGACGTGGGCGGCTCCATGGACGACCATATCCACCGCGTCGAAGAGATGTTCTCAGCCGCCAAGAGCGAGTTCAAGCACCTGGAGTTTTACTACTTTCACAACTGCGTCTACGACTTCATGTGGAAGAACAACCACCGCCGCTTCTCTGAAAAAATCCCCACCTGGGACATCATCCGCAAGTACAACAAGGACTACAAGCTGATCTTTGTGGGCGATGCCACCATGAGCCCCTACGAGATCCTGCAGGCCGGTGGCAGCGTGGAGTACAACAACGACGAGGCGGGGGCGGAGTGGATCCAGCGCCTCACGCACGCCTTCCCTCACCATGCCTGGATCAACCCGGAGCCAGCGGGCGTTTGGGGCTACCGGCAAAGCATTTCGATCATGCAGCAACTGGTGGGCAACCGGATGTTTCCTCTGAGCCTGCAAGGGCTGGAAGGCGCGATGCGGTTGTTGAGCAAATGACGGTTCGCTTCCTGGTCCTGACTTGTGCCGCCTGGGGCTTGATGCCCCTGGGTGCTTGGGCGCAAGAAGCCGCGGGCCCGCTGCCGCCGGAAGCCGCTGCCAGTGCTGCCGCCACTGCGGCCCAGGCGCCGCGGGCTGCACGCCGTCCGGCCCTGGTCTGGAAGCTCGACATCGAAGCGCCGGGCGCGCTGGACACTTTGCTGAGCAACTACCTGGACCTGGCGCGTTACCAGAAGGAGGCGACTGCCGAGGGTGAAGCGGCCGCAGGTTCGGCCATTCGCCGCAGCGAGCTGCGCCGCCTCGTGGCCGCCGCGCCAGATCAAGCGCGTGGCCTGCTGGAAGCGCAGGGCTATTTCGCCGCGAAGATCCACACCAGCGTGTCTGACGAGGTGGAAGGGCAGCCCGTGATCATCAAGCTGGTGGTGGAGCCCGGCCCCCGCACCCGCGTGAGCCGCGTGCAAATGGTGTTTGAAGGTGAGCTGGACACGGCCTTGTCCAAAGACGAAGCCGCGGCCAAGGCCTTGGTCGCCGACCTGGAATCCGAGTGGGCTTTGCCCGCGGGCACGATCTTCACCCAGCCCACCTGGTCGGCGGCCAAGAACGGCATGCTGGCGCAGATGCGGGCCGAAGGCTATCCCCTGGCCACCTGGAGCGGTACTTCGGCCACCGTTGATGCCTCCACCAGAACGGCCGCCTTGTTCGTGGTGGCCGACAGCGGACCGCTTTTTCATTTTGGTGACACCCACATCGAAGGGCTGAAGGTGCAGCCGGCCTCGGCGATCCTCAATTTGTCGCCGTTTGCCAAAGGCGAGGCCTACCGCGAGCAAGCCTTGCTGGATTTCCAGGAGCGCGTGCAAAAGCTCAACCTGTTCGACAGTGTCTTCATCAACATGGAGCCTGACCCTGCACGGGCCGACGGCGCGCCCGTGACGGTGCAGGTTCATGAGCTGCCCCTGCAGCAGGCCACGGTGGGCGTGGGTGTGAGCAGCGACACGGGTCCCCGCATCTCGGTCGAGCACTTGCACCGCCACGTCTTCAACCAGGACTGGCAAGCCAAGACCAAATTGCAGCTGGCCAAGATCGATTCCAATTTGCAGGTGGATCTGATCTCGCACCCCCAGCCCGGTCGCAAGCGCTGGCTGGTGTCGGGGCAATTGGCCAAAGAGACCGACACGTCTGACGCGGTAACCACCAGCGAGCGCTTGCGCTTCGGCCAGTTGCGCGAAGGCGACCGGCTGGAGATGACCCGCTATGTGGAGTACCAAAGCGCCCGCGTCAAATCGAAAGCCGGAGAGCAGGTGTCGGATGCATCGGCCATCAGCGGCACCTTGCAATACGCCTGGCGTGATGTCGACAGCCAGACCTTGCCGACCACCGGCATCACGGCTTTGACCTCGGTGGGCGTGGGCCAAAGTTTTGCCACGCGTGACAGCTCAGGCGTGTTCAGCCGCCTGTATGGGCGCCTGACCTGGTACAAGCCTCTGCCCTGGGGCTGGGATGCCACCACCCGGGTTGAAGGCGGGCGCGTGCTGTCGAGTGAATCGGTCAGCATCCCCGATCCCTTGCTGTTCCGCGCGGGCGGAGACGAATCCGTGCGCGGCTATGGCTACCGCTCCATCGGGGTGACCCGCGATGGCGCCCTGGTGGGGGGCCGTGCCATGACCACCTTCAGCGGCGAGTTGGCGCACCCCTTCCTGAAAAAATACCCCAGCATTCTGGGCGCAGTGTTCTTTGACGCTGGCGGCGTGGCCGACCAGTTTGCCGACATCAAATTGCAGCGCGGTTATGGCGCGGGCATCCGGTGGCGCAGCCCCGTCGGGCCTTTGAAGTTCGACCTGGCCTATGGCGAACAGACCCGCAGCTTCCGTGTTCACTTCAGCGTGGGGATCACGCTGTGAATCAGCCCGCCGCCTTGCCTACCCGCACCTGGCTGTCTGTCTGGGTGCGCCCGCTTTGGCAGGTGATGGTTTTGCTGGTCTTGATCGCACTGGGCCTGGGCGGCCTGTGGTGGGCCTTGCACCAGGAGGTTGCCACCGCCCGCCTGCTGTCCGTGCTGCCGGGCGTGAAGGTGACCGAGCCCAAGGGCGGCTTTCTGCAGGATTTCAGCGCCCAACGGGTGGAGATCAGTCTGCCCCGGGGATCAAGCCTGGTGCTGGTGGAGCCCCATTGGCAAGGCGTGAGCTTTCGGCGCGATCGCTCGGTGTCTGGGCAGGTGGGGGTGACGATTGAGGCCTTGCAGGCGCGCAGTGTCAATTTGCATTGGGTTGGCGCGCCCGCGTCCAAGACGCCCAGCCCTGCGCCCACTGATTTTGACCTGCCCGTGTCGGTCCGTTTGAAAGCCGTCAGCGTGGGGGCGTTTCGCAGCAATCTGCTGGAACCTCAAGCCCTGTTGGACCTGAACGCCCGCATCAACCTGCAAGAGTCGGTCGGCGCTGGGCACGAGCACCAGGTGGTGCTGAACAACCTGGCGGTGCATGGCTGGCGTTTGAAAGGCCAAGCGGCCTTGGGCACCCGCAAGGCCCTGAACCTGGACCTGAGCCTGGGCGCCGATCATCCACCCGCGGGCGCCGGCGGCATTGACATCGGGGCTGCGCAACTGCGCTTGAAGGGGCCTTTGCAAAAGCTAGTGGCCAATGGGCAAGTGCAGCTGGGCCAGGGCACCGAAGCGGCGCAAAGCTTGAGCATGTCGGGCGAGGTGGCCCCTTTTGCCGCCTGGCCTTTGCCCAGCTTGGATTTGCAGGCCCACGGCCTGAACCTGTCGATGCTGTGGCCGGCACTGCCTGACACCGCCTTGTCGGGCAAGGTGTCGGTGCAGCCCACGCCGCAGAGCGCCCAACGCCGGGTGCCCGACCTGGCGGTGGACATCGCGCTGACCAATGCCAAACCAGGCCCCTGGGACGCCCGGGCCTTGCCTCTGCTGAGCTTGGTTGGCCAAGCAGCCTTGCCCGTCGCCGCCACGGGCGCGTCGGCCGGGCAATTGGGCAGCCTGGGCCAATCCGGCCATGGGGCCTTGACGCTGACCTTGCCCAGGACGGGCAAGCAAGCGCCGGGCACCGTGCAGTTCAATGGCACCTGGGACTTGCTCACGCCCCAGAAAACGAATTTGCAGGCGGACATCCTGGGCCTGGAGCCCCAAGCTTTGGATGGCCGTTCGCCCCCGCTGCAGCTGCAAGGCCGCGTGAATGTTCAGTCTGCCGCCTCCGAAGGCAAGGCCTGGGAGCGCTGGGCCGTGTTGGCTGATTTGAAGGGGCAGTACAACAAGGGGCCGGGCACGCCCACCCATCCCGTGGCCGTGAACCTGGCCGGTCACTGGTCGCCAGACCTCATCGACATCAAGAGCCTGAGCCTGAGCTCTGGTGCGGCGCTGGCCAAGCTGACCGCCCAGGCCAGCCAGACCGACCAAGCCCCGTGGCGGGCCAAGGGCGTGCTCGATTTGTCCAACTTCGACCCGCAGCTGTGGATGCCGTGGCCCGACAAGGCCACAGGCACCAACCGGCTGCAGGGCCGCATTCAATTCGAGGCCGATGCCCTGGCGCAGGGCGAGATGACGGGCCGCCTGGATCCCAGCCAGTTGGCGAGCATCCCCTTGAATGGGTTGTTGAGCTGGAAAGCGCCCGCGGGCCAGCCCGACATGGGCTTCAAGGTTGACCTCAACGTGGCGGGCAACCAGCTCGGTTTGACGGGGACGGTGCCGGTGATCCGATCCGCACAAGACGGCGTTCAGTGGGCGGACACGCGCCCTGTGCGGGGGCAGCTCCAACTTCAGGCGCCTGCGCTCCAGGCCTTGCAGCCCTTGGCCCAATGGTGGGGTTGGCGCGATCTGCAAGGCAAGGCGCACGGTGAGCTTTCCGCCGAAGGCGTCTGGCCCGCCATGTCCACCCAGGGGCATTTGGACATGAGCGGCCTGCAGGCCAAGGATGCGGGCGGAACGCTGTATTCGCTGGAGCAGGCAGAAGGCCGCTGGCGGGTCAACACCGGCCAGATGTCGGCGCAATCCGAAGGGCGCGTGACCGTTCGCCAGGCCAGGGCGGGCGGGACCACCCTGGAGCAGTTCACCGCCGCGCTGGATGGCAGCGCCCAGTCGCACCACCTGGTGGCCCAGGGCGACGTCCACTTGCCCGTGCGGCAGGAAAAATCGAACCAACCCGAGCCCGTGCCAAGGGTGCACCTGGACCTGTCTGTGGCCGGCGGCGTGCTGGGATCGTTCGAAGGATGGAAAGGCCAGTTGCAGAAGCTGAGCGTGGTCACCATCGAGCCTGCGCCAAGGGCCTTGTTGTCTGCTGAATCGGTGGACGTGCATTGGGCTTCGACCAAGGACGAAGGCCGCCTGGCGGTCAGCCCCACCTTGGTCACGTTGATGGGCGCGGGCCTCAAGATCCAGGAGTTGACCTGGCGTGAGCCACGGCAAGCCGGCGTGGCCGGCGGGCAGACCAAGGTCATGATCGACCTGGAACCCATCAAGCTGGCCGAGGTGCTGGCGCGCTGGCAGCCGCAGGCTGGCTGGGGTGGGGACCTGACCGTGGTGGGCCAGTTGCGCATGCAGCACAGCCCCGAGCAGCCCTGGCAGGTCGATGGCTACCTGGCCCGGCGTGACGGCGACCTGAGCCTGGCCGAGACCGCGATTGAGGGCAACCTGGTTCAAACACTGGGCATCAAGCAAGCACGCCTGGAACTCAAGGCCCGCGAAGGTGTCTGGACCTTGTCCGAGCAGTTTGACGGCCGCGTGGTGGGCCTGGTGAACGGGCAGCAAACCGTGCGCACCCAGTCGCGAGACAGCCTGCCCTCGGCCCAGGACAGCCTGTCGGGCACGCTGGATGTGAAGATTGGCAACCTGCGCCCATGGGGCGTGTGGGCACCGCCTGGGTGGCGTCTGGCCGGGCAGGTGCAAGCCAATGCCGTGCTGTCTGGCACCTTGGGCGCACCCTTGTACAAGGGCCAAGTGAATGGCCAGAACCTGGGGGCCAGCCAGGCCTTGATGGGCGTCAATTTGTCCGATGGCGTCTTGCAGTTGAGCCTGGATGGTGACCATGCCCGCTTGACCCAATTCAAGGCCAAAGGCGGTGAGCAAGGCGGCACCATCAGCCTGGACGGCGATGCCCTGCTGGGGGCCCAGCCCGAAGCCCGGCTCAACCTGTCGCTTGAGCGCTTTGCCTTGCTCCAGCGGGTGGACCGCCGCTTGCTGGTCAGTGGGCAGGGCAAGTTGCTCCTGGGCGCGGAAGACATCAAGGCCGATGGCCGCTTCTTGGTCGATGAGGGGTTGATCGACATCAGCAGGGCCGATGCCCCGACGATTGGTGACGACGTCAACGTCATCAACCGGCCCGGCGATGTGCCGGCCAATGGCGAGCAGACCGCGGATGCGGGCACCGTGTCGCCCAAACGCAAGGTTCAGGCGAACATTGAGGTGGACCTGGGCTCCAAGCTGCGGCTCAAGGGCCGGGGCTTGAACGCGGTGCTGGTGGGCAAGCTGAACCTGACCACGCCCAACGGCCGGATGGCGGTGCATGGCACGGTCCGGACCGAGTCGGGCTCTTACGTGGCGTACGCCCAAAACCTGGTGATCGAACGAGGCTCCATCGCCTTCACCGGGCCCATCGACAACCCTCGGCTGGACATCCAGGCCATGCGGGCCGAGTCACCCACGGCGGCAGCGTCTGATGTGAAGGTGGGCGTCACTATCACTGGCACGGCCCAAGACCCTCGCGTGCGCTTGTATTCCGACCCGACCATGTCCGAGACCGAGAAGCTCTCGTGGCTGATCCTCGGGCGTGGTCCGGCGGGCTTGGGAGGCGCCGACATTGGCTTGCTGCAAACCGCCGCATCGGCCTTGCTGGCAGGTGAGGGCGGATCGCCCAAGGATTCGGTGCTGGGCGCGATCGGCCTGGACGAGTTGTCCGTGCGCCAGACCGAGAACGGCGATGCGCGTGAAACCGTGGTCAACGTGGGCAAGCAGATCTCGCGCAAGTGGTACCTGGGCTATGAGCGCAGCCTGAACGAGACGGCGGGCAACTGGCAGCTCATCTACCGCCTGGCGCAGCGCTTCACCTTGCGGGCGCAAGCCGGGCATGACAATGCGCTGGACCTGATCTGGTCGTGGCGGTTTGACTGACGCGGCCTAGCCCGAAATCAGCACGCTGGACTGCGGCTTGGCCGGGTCGTAAAACACCGGAACCTGGGCGCCTGCCGGGAATTGTTGCTGGATGGCCAGGGCTTCGGCCTCGGTGCTGAAGCGGGGCAGCATGGCGCGGATGCGGTTGTTCTTGTACGTTTGCCCGTTGACGCTGTAGGTGTAGTTGACATCGATCCGCCATTCGCGCGTGAAGCTGGCGCCGTCGTTCGTTTCGTTTTGCGCCACCACCCGCGAATCAATGATCAAGCCCGTGGCGGTCGGCCATTGCGGGCTGGCCCTGCGGTCCTGGTAGCCGCGCCACATCAGGAACGCCAGCCCCGCCACGACCGCGCCGATGATCCATTTTTCCCAGTCGATGCTCATGGCCTTAGTTTGCCGCAAAGGCGCGCCAGGACAATGGCGATATATTCCCAGCATGCCCGATACCAGTCCTTTTTATGCCCACCTGGCCCGCCTGCGCTTCATCAAGCGCTGGGGCTTGATGCGCAACGCCGTTGAAGAAGATGTGGCCCAGCACAGCTGGGAAGTGGCCGTGCTGGCCCACGCGCTGGCGGTGGTCCGCCGTGATGTGCTGGGCGTGTCCATCGACCCCAACGCCGTGGCCACACGCGCCTTGTTCCACGATGCGACCGAAGCCATCACGGGCGACTTGCCCACGCCGGTGAAGTATTCGCCCGCCATGCGCCAGGCCACCGCCCACTTGGAGCATGAAGTCAGCCAGGAAATGCTGGCCCTGCTGCCCCCCGTCATCCAGCCCGCCCTGCGCGAGGTGGTCGATCACGAGCAGTGGCCCGACGACCACGCCCAACTGGTCAAAGCCGCTGACCGCCTCGCCGCGTGGCTGAAGTGCCGTGCCGAGCTGCGCTACGGCAACACCGAGTTCGAGCAGGCCGCCCAGCAGATCAAAGGCAAGATCGACCAGCACATGATCCCTGAGGTTCGCTATTTTCTGGACCACTTTGGCCCCGCGTTTGAACTGACGCTCGATTCGCTGATGCGTGGCGACTGACCATGAACGACACCGCTTTGCTTGATCCGTCTTTCGACACGCCTGAGGCCCTGGCCAAGGTGCTGGAAGCGCACCCCGACTACCGCGTGCTGCGCCGCCTCGTGCCGCGCAAGGCGTTCGGTCACAAGGCCACTGGCGCCAAGGCCAAGGTGCTGATCCTGGACACCGAGACCACGGGCCTGGATTGGCGCAAGGACAAGATCATCGAGTTGGCCCTGCTGCTGGTGGAGGTGGACCTGGAAGCCGGCCTGCCCATCCGCGTGCTTGAGGTCTACGACGAACTGGAAGACCCCGGGATGCCCATTCCCGAAGCCGCCTTGCGCGTCACCGGCATCACGGATGACATGGTCAAGGGCCAGCGCCTGAACGAAGAGCGCATTGCCACTTTACTGGAGGGCGTGTCGCTGGTGATTGCGCACAACGCCCGCTTTGACCGCGCCTTTGTGGAAGGCCGGCTGCCCGCTTTCGCGGCACTGCCTTGGGCCTGTTCTCTGGCCGAGATTGACTGGAGCGAGCAGGGCCGTGGTTCTGCCAAGCTTGAATTTCTGGCGGCCGAGCTAGGCTTGTTTTACGACGCCCACCGCGCCGAGATGGACTGCCACGCTTTGCTCGCCGTGCTGAGCCAGCCCTTGCCCAAATCAGGGCACACAGGTTTGAAAGCCCTGCTGAACGCAGGCCAGACCACCAGCTACAAGGTGATGGCCACAGGCTCGCCGTTTGATTCGAAAGACGCCTTGAAGGCGCGTGGTTACCGCTGGGATGCCGAGCGCAAGGTCTGGCACACCAGCGCCAACGATGCCGAGTTGCTGGAAGCCGAGTGCACCTGGCTCAAGGTGTCGGTGTATGGCCGGCGTGCGGCGCGGATCGAGATCGAACAGCTCACCGCCATCGATCGTTTCGCCCCGCGCGCGGGCCTGGTCCAGCAGCGGGATCTGTGAGCCCGCCGGCCCACGGATTTTTCAGCGCAGGATGTTGTAGCCGCGGCCCGTCAAGCAGCGCTTGAGCACGGTCATGCGGTCAGCGTCGTTAGCGGCTTTGCGGCCGACCAAGCCCATCGACACCCGGTCAGCGGCCGTGCCCACCACCTTGGAGGCGGTCTTGCCCACGCTGTTGATGTCCTGGTTGGCAATGGCCGCGCATTCCGCATAGTCCTTGTCGTAAACCACCGTGTCGATCTTGCTCTTGTCGACCAGGTCATAGCCGGTGACTGGCACCATTTCGACGTTGGGCTCAAGGCTGGTGCAGGCGGCGGCGGACAAAGCCAGAGTGATGGCCAAGAGGGTGCGAGTGCGGTTCATGAACAATGCGGATGTTGTTGATCCCCGATTTTAGGCAGGCTTGGCCCCACCTTTGAGGCGTTGGAATAAAGTCACGCCCACCAATGTCAGGCCTCCGGCAACAATGCCCACAACCGCGTCGATCAGGGTTGGGGTAAGCACCTTGAGCGTGCCACCAATGCCCGGGATGCCGCCGGCGCTTTCCGACAAGTGGTGGATCCAGTCATGTGCGGCCGGGATGCCATGGGTCAGGATGCCGCCGCCCACCAGGAACATGGCGATGGTGCCGGCAATGGTGAGCAGGCGCATCAGGTAGGGCGCCGAGTTCACGATGACCTTGCCCACGCTTTTCTGAACCTGGCCCAGTGAGCCAGGGCCCGCGGTGCGGGTCAGGTACAGGCCCCCATCGTCCAATTTGACGATGGCCGCCACCAGGCCATAAACGCCCACGGTCATGATGATGGCGATGCCCACGAGCACGGACAACTGGGTGGTGAAGGCTTTGTCGGCCACCGTGCCCAAGGTGATGGCGATGATTTCGGCCGACAGGATGAAATCGGTGCGCACGGCGCCCGAGATCTTGTCCTTTTCATAGGCCACCAGGTCCACCGCTGGATTGGCCAGGGCTTTGACCAGGTCTTGGTGGTGCGCCTCGTCCTCGGCGGCGTTGTGCATCACCTTGTGGGCCACTTTTTCGAAGCCCTCAAAGCACAGGAACAGGCCGCCGACCATGAGCAAGGGTGTCACCGCCCAAGGGGCGAAGGCGCTGATGGCCAAGGCGGCTGGCACCAGGATGGCCTTGTTGCGGGCAGAACCCTTGGCCACAGCCCAGACCACGGGCAATTCGCGGTCCGCCTGCACACCGGACACCTGCTGGGCGTTCAGGGCGAGGTCATCGCCCAGCACGCCCGAAGTTTTCTTGGCGGCCACCTTGGTCAGTACGGCCACGTCATCAAGGATGGTGGCGATGTCGTCAATGAGGGCGAGTAGGCTGCTGCCGGCCATGGGTGGGTCCTGGTGTGAAAAGCGGGTGGTGTCCCGAAACCCGCATCCTATCGGACTTCAAAGAGCGAGCCCTCAGCGGGGCCCCAGCATCTGCCGAGGGTCGACCCAGCGGTCGAAGTCTTCGCCGCTGACGGCGTTCAGGGCCAGCGCGGCTTCGCGCAATGAAGTGCCGTTTTTTTGCGCGTGCTTGGCCACGGCCGAGGCCTGGTCGTAGCCGATGTGGGGCGCCAGCGCCGTGACCAGCATCAGCGAGCGTTGCAGCAGCTCCTCGACCCGAGCGTGGTTCACCTTGATGCCTTTGATGCCATGTTGGGCGAAGCTGTTCATGGCATCCGACAGCAGGCGCACGCTGTCCAGCGTGTTGAGCGCGATCAATGGCTTGTAGACATTGAGTTCAAAATGGCCCTGGCTGGCCGCGAAGCCGATGGCCGCATCGTGGCCCATGACTTGGGCGCACACCATGGTCATCGCCTCAACCTGGGTGGGGTTGACCTTGCCGGGCATGATGGAGCTGCCTGGCTCGTTCTCGGGCAGCTGCAACTCACCCAGACCGGCGCGAGGGCCACTGGCCATCAGGCGGATGTCGTTGGCAATTTTGGTCAGCGCCACAGCGAGCATGCGCAAGCTGCCATGGAACGCCACCAAGGCCTCGTGCCCTGCCATGGCCGCAAAGAGGTTGTCGGCTTGCCGCAAGGGCAGTTGCAGATGCTGGCCCAGCAGGGCGGCCACCCGGGTGCCGAACTCGGGGTGCGTGTTCAGGCCCGTGCCCACGGCGGTGCCGCCAATGGCCAGTGCATGCACGGCTTGCAATGCATGGCCGATGGCTTTGTCGCACAAGGCCAGTTGGGCCTGGTAGCCGCCAAACTCTTGGCCCAGCGTCACCGGTGTGGCGTCTTGCCAATGGGTGCGGCCTATCTTGACCACCTCGGCAAAGGCCGCGGCTTTGTCGGACAAGGCACTGCGCAAGGTCTCCAGGGCAGGCAGCAAACGCGTCTGCGCCTCCTTGGCCACGGCCACGTGCATGGCGGTGGGGAACACATCGTTGGACGACTGGCCCAGGTTGACGTCGTCGTTGGGGTGCACCAGGCGCTTGCTTCCCAGGCTGCCACCCAAAGCCTGCGAAGCCAGGTTGGCGATGACCTCGTTGACGTTCATGTTGCTTTGCGTGCCAGAGCCGGTTTGCCACACCGACAGCGGGAACTCGGCATCGAACTGGCCCAGGGCCACTTGCTGCGCTGCGCTGGCCACGGCCTGCGCCTTGCCAGGCTCCAGCAGGCCCAGGTCCTGATTGACATGCGCGGCCGCCCATTTGACCCAGGCCAAAGTGTGAATGAGCGGCAAGGGCATGCGTTGCTCGCCAATGGCGAAGAAGTGAAGGCTGCGCGCGGTCTGGGCGGCCCACAGCGCTTCGGCGGGCACGTCAATGGGGCCGAAGCTGTCGGTCTCGGTGCGGGTGGCGGTCATGCGGTCTCCTCAGGCAAGGAGCCAGCATAGCCTCGTCAAAATCACCCTTCAATGCAGGGGGCGGTCAGTTGCCGTGCTGGATGATCTCGCGGTGCAGCACGCCGATGGGCAGGATCTTGTCCACGGCGCCGCGTTTGACTGCCTCTTTGGGCATGCCATAGACCACGCAGGTCTCTTCGTCCTGGGCCACGGTGCGGGCGCCAGCGTTCTTCATCTCGAGCATGCCAGCGGCGCCATCGTCGCCCATGCCGGTCATGATCAAGCCCAAGGCATTGGCCCCGGCCGATTTGGCCACCGACCTGAACAGCACATCCACGGAGGGGCGGTGCCGGTTGACCAAGGGGCCATCCAGCACCTCGACAAAATACTGGGCGCCGCTGCGTTTGAGCACCATGTGCTTGCCGCCCGGCGCGATCAGGGCCTGGCCAGGCACCACGCGGTCATTGTTCTGCGCCTCTTTGACGCGGATCTGGCAAATGCTGTCCAGGCGCGCCGCGAAGGCCGCGGTGAATTTCTCGGGCATGTGCTGCACGATGACGATGCCTGGGCACACGCGGGGCAGGGCGGTGAGCACTTCTTCCAGCGCCTGAGTGCCCCCCGTGGAGGTGCCAATGGCCACCACGCGCTCGGTGGTCTGCACCATGGCCTTGGGGCTGGCCGCGCTCAGGATGACGTCGGCGGTGTTCTTGGCCTGGGGCACCGCCACGGGCGTCTCTGACCGCATGGCCAAACGGCGCACATTGGCCTTGGACGCGGCCTTGACTGCGCTGACCAGGTCGTCCGAGGTGTCGACGATGAACTGCTTCAAGCCCAGCTTGGGCTTGGTGATGATCGACACGGCGCCTGCCGCCAGGGCCTCCATGGTGGTCTTGGCGCCTTTCTCGGTCAGCGTTGAGCAGATCACCACGGGCGTGGGGCGCTCGCTCATGATCTTCTTCAAGAAGGTGATGCCGTCCATGCGGGGCATTTCCACGTCCAGCACGATCACGTCGGGCCAACTGGTCTTCAGGCGCTCAATGGCCAGCAGCGGGTCGGCCACGGCGCAGCACACCTCGACGCCGGGGGCAGCGTTCAGCACGGCGGACAGCACCTGCCGAACCACCGCTGAATCATCAACCACCATGACTTGGATGGATTTCATGTCTAAGCGCTTTCTCTGTCAGTGCTCAAGTGGCATCGACCGGTTTGACTTGCCGTGACCAGACGTGCCCACTGCTCACGTCAAAGAGGATTCTGCGGTGGCCTTGTCCAAATAAGCTCTCTGAAATGACGCTGATGCCTTGCGCCTCCAGCAGACGGTGTGCCGCCTCGCCATTCTTGCGCCCCACGTGCGAGGCGTTGGCCATGCCACTTTGCTTGGGGAACATGTCGCCGCCACCAAAAATCTTGGCTTGGCAGGCCTTGGTGTCAACGCCATGTGTGGTCAGCTCCAGCATCATCAGCCCGAGTGCCTCCTTGCCATAACGGGCATCCAGGGGCGCCCCGACTTTGCCCGACCGCTCTGACAGCAGGAAGTGCGACATGGCGCCAATGCGCTGCAGAGGATGCCACAAGGTGATCGACACGCACGAGCCCAGCAGGGTCCGGATTCGGTGACGAGCGTCGCCCACGAAGTATTCGCCAGGTTTCAAGAAGACAATAACCTGGTCTGGCGATTTCACGGCTTGCGGTAGATCGAAGGCGCCACGGTCAGCAAGGCGTCGCTGATGTCGTTGAGGCTTTCCGAGTGGCCGATGCAGAAGTACCCGCCCGGCTTGAGCATCGAGATCACCCTGGCCACGACCTGGCGCTTGGTGTCGCCATTGAAATAGATCATGACGTTGCGCAGAAAGATCACGTCAAACTGGCCCAGTTGCGGCAAGGGCTCGTTCAGGTTGGCCTGAATGAAGCGGATGCGCTGGCGCAAGGACTTCTCGACCAGCATGGTGCCTTCCTGCTCGTCGAAGCCCTTCAGGCAGTAGCGCTTGAGGTAGGGCTGTGGGATGTTGCGTGCCCGCTCCATCGGGAAATGCCCCGCGCGAGCGCGCTGCAGTACCCGGGTGCTGATGTCCGAGCCCAGGATCTCCCAGGGGTTGCTGCCCAAAGTGTCGGCCAGCACCATGGCCATGCTGTAGGCCTCTTCGCCGGTAGAGCTGGCGGCGCTCCAGACGCGGAACGACTGGCCGGGCTTGTGGGCTTGGGCCAGTGATTTCAAGAGCTCGAAGTGCTTGGGCTCGCGGAAGAAATACGTCTCGTTGGTGGTCAGCAGGTCAATGGCGGTTTGCACCTCGTCCTTGGCCTGCCCGCTGGACAGCAGGTTGAAGTAATCCGTGTAGCTCTTGAGCTGGCGGGCCTGCAAGCGCTTGGCCAAGCGGCCCGAGACAAGTGCCTTCTTGGACGAGGCCATGGTGATGCCGGCTGCCTCGTAGATGAAGCGCTGGAAGCGGTTGAATTCCTGGTCGGTGATCGTGTTCATCGATGAGCGCCGTTGACCTCAGAACCTGGAGAAGTTGGACTCGTCTGGCGCATCAACGCCCTCATAGGCCGCTGCCCGCGTTGCCGTGGGTCTGCTAAAAGTCTGTTTGGCAGGCTTCTTGGCACGTGCTGTGGCCACCAGCTTGCGCGAGGCGGCGGTGGTGGAGACATGATCACCGTCCGTGGCCAGCTTGAAGAAGGACATCGTCTGCTGCAGTTGCTCTGCCTGGCTGCTCATTTCTTCGGCCGTGGCGGCCAGCTCTTCCGAGCTGGAGGCGTTTTGCTGCGTGGTCTGGCTCAATTGGCCCACCGCCGAGTTGATCTGGCTGACGCCCGATGATTGCTCTTCCGAGGCGGCGGTGATCTCTTGCACCAGGTCCGATGTCTTGCGGATGTTGGGCACCATTTCGTCCAGCAGCTTGCCGGCCTTCTCGGCCAACTCGACGCTGGAGCTGGCCACGGTGCCGATTTCTTGCGCGGCCACCTGGCTGCGTTCGGCCAGTTTGCGCACTTCGGCGGCCACCACGGCAAAGCCCTTGCCGTGCTCGCCAGCACGCGCGGCTTCGATGGCGGCGTTCAAGGCCAGCAGATTGGTCTGATAGGCAATGTCGTCGATGATGCCGATCTTCTGCGCGATCTGCTTCATGGCGGCCACGGTGGCCTTGACCGCTTCGCCACCTTCCGTGGCTTCGCCAGCGGCCTTCGTGGCCATGCCATCGGTCACTTTGGCGTTCTCGGTGTTTTGCGAAATGGACGCGGTCATCTGTTCGATCGACGCGCTGGTCTCTTCCACGCCGGCAGCTTGCTCGCTGGCCGATTGCGACAACGACTGAGCGGTAGAGCTCAGCTCTTCAGAGGCACCTGCCAAGGATTCGGCCCCAGCGTTGACCTCGGTCACCACCTGCGACAGCTTGTCCACCGTGTTGTTGACGTACTCCTTCATCTCACCGAAGGCGCCTTGATAGGGCTTGTCGATGGCCTGGGTCAGATCACCTTGCGAGACGGCGCTCATCACGCGCACCACGTCATTGATGCTGGTGCCCGTGGTGGTGACCAGCTGGTTCAGGCCTTCACCCATTTCCTTTTGAAAGCCTTGCAGGCCAGCCAGCTCGATGCGTGCTTCGAAGTTGCCGCGGTTGGCGGCTTCGACCACATTGCGCTGGCCGTCGATCACTTGCTTGAGGCGGGCCACCATCTGCTTGACTGCGAACAACATGCTGCTGTCGTCGTTGTGGCGAATGATCACCTCGGTCGACAAGTCGCCGTTGGCCACCTTGGTCAGCAAGGCCGCGGCATAGTCGGGCTCACCACCCAGTTGCCGGCTGATGATGCGCGTGACCATCAAACCCAGTCCGATGGCGAGCACCACGGACACGGCCACCACCGACAAGGTCACCTGCTTGGCGGAAGACACCTCGGCTGTGGCCAGCTCATTGGTGGCCTTGGCTTGGGCGCCGAGCTCTTCAATGATCGCCGTCAAGGTTTCTTCCATCGCACGGGTGATCTTGCGGGTTTCGCCGTTGCTGAGCTCGCTGGCCTCGGCCAGCTTGCCGCTCAATGCCAGTTGGGCCACCTTCTCGTTTTCAGCCAGGTAGACCGGCAGCTGGGCGTCCAGTTCCTTGAGCAGCGTTTGCTCCTTGGCGCTGAGCACGCTGCCCCGGTAAGCCTGGATCGACTTGTTGTAGCCATCGATGTAGGTCTTGCCACGCGCCATGGTAGCCTTGGCTTCATCAGGATTCTTGGTTGCAGTGAGCCGAACATAGGTTCGCGCGTGCGATGACAGCTTGAGGGCTGCTTCCGAGATTTGCTCCAGGCAGACCACGTTGTTGTCATAAGTAGCACTGAGCATTCTGCCCAGGTCCGATATCCGCATCAGGCCGTACACCCCGACGGCGGCCGTCAGGAACGAGCAGGTCAGGAAAGTGATCAGCAGCTTGTGGGCCAGCTTCATGCGCAAGAACCAAGTCATGGTCGTGTCTCTCGGGGTGGTCGGTTCTGGATCAGTTCAACGCCAAGGCGCTGGCTTGTGCGGGCGTTTGAGCGAGCTGGGTGATCTCGTCCATCGACAGGACATGGTCGGCATCCAGCAAGATGACGAACTTGCCTTTGACCTTGCCCATGCCCTGGATGAAATCGGTGCGGATGCGGGCGCCAAACGCCGGTGCCGGCTCGATGTCGGAGGGTGCGATGTCCAGCACTTCGTTGACGGCATCGACGATCACGCCGATGACCTGGCTTTCCTGCTCGGCGGTTTGCACCTCCACGATGACGATGCAGGTGCGCTTGGTCACCTCGGACGAGGCGCGACCAAAGCGGGCCAGCAGGTCCATCACCGGCACCACGGCGCCGCGCAGGTTGATCACACCACGAACGCAGTCGGGCATCATCGGTACCACCGTCAGGCTGTGGTATTCGATGATCTCCTTGACCGCCAAGATGCCCAGGGCGAAGACTTCGCCGGCCAGCATGAAGGTCAGGTATTGCGTTGGGTCTTGCGAGCCGATGGCCAAGGCCGACGGTGACCCGGATTTTGAGTTTGAAGTCAGGGCAGTCATGTCGGGTCCTTAGAAGGGAGAGAACTGGGCCTCGTCGGCAGAGTCGGCATGCGCGAACGCCAGTTGGCTGCTTTTTCGGGGGCTTCCCATGGCCTTTTTGACGGGCATTCTTGGCTTGGCCGCCTGCCGTGGCGCGGGTACCGCGCTGTGTATCAGCGCACCGTTGCCGGCCAGCTTGAAGAAGGACATCGCCTGTTGCAGCTGCTCTGCCTGGCCGCTCATTTCTTCCGCAGTCGCGGCCAGTTCTTCCGAGCTGGACGCGTTTTGCTGTGTGGTCTCGCTGAGCTGACCCACAGCGGCATTGATTTGGCTAACGCCCGAAGATTGCTCCTCAGATGCGGCGGTGATCTCCTGGACCAGGTCCGAAGTCTTCTTGATGTTGGGCACCATCTGGTCCAGCAAGCGGCCTGCCGTTTCGGCCAGTTCGACGCTGGAGCTGGCGACCGAGCCGATTTCTTGCGCGGCAATCTGGCTGCGCTCAGCCAGCTTGCGCACTTCGGCGGCCACCACCGCAAAGCCCTTGCCATGCTCGCCTGCACGGGCCGCCTCAATGGCGGCGTTCAGGGCCAGCAAATTGGTCTGGTAGGCGATGTCATCGATGATGACAATCTTCTGAGCGATTTGCTTCATGGCCGCCACGGTGGCCTTGACCGCTTCGCCGCCTTCAGTGGCTTCGGACGATGCCTTGGTGGCGATTCCGTCGGTCACTTTGGCGTTCTCGGTGTTCTGAGAGATCGAAGCGGTCATCTGCTCGATCGATGCGCTGGTTTCCTCAACGCCGGCGGCCTGCTCACTGGAGGCCTGGGACAAGGCCTGCGCCGTGGCACTGACTTCTTCAGACGCGCCAGCCAAGGCTTCGGCACCGCTGTTCACTTCGGCCACCACCTGCGACAGCTTCTGAACCATGTTCTGCATGGCTTGCAGCAGTTGGGCCGTTTCGTCCTTGCCCTTGGCATCAATAACCACCGTCAGGTCGCCATCGGCCAGGCTGTTGGCAACCTCAACGGCTTTGTCCAGCGGCTTGGTCACGCTGCGGCTGATGAAGAAGCCCAATGCAACGCCGATCAGCACGCCACCGGCGATGACACCAATCATCAAAGCACGGCTGCTCTCGTACAGTCTGGTGGTTTCGTCTGAGGCTTCTTTGGCGTTGCCTTCCTTCATCGCGGTCAACTCGCTCAGCATGTTGTCAAGCTTGTCGGCGTGGGCGCGCGCAGTGTTCAACGCGGTCTGCAGTTCCTCATCACGGTCCTGCATCTTCTTGGCCGATGCCATGGTCAGGGCCTTCTGCATGTCGCGCTGGTATTCGGTCCAAGTGGCGTCGAACGTGGCGAAGATGCCCTTGCCCTTTTCGGTGTAGAACAAGGGGCGAGCCTTCTCAACGAAGTCCTTGGTGGCGGTGCTGTACTTCGCCATCGCAGCCTGGTGCCTCTCACGCTCTTCTTGCGAGTGGGCCAGCAGGAAGTTGCCACGCGCGCGGCCAATGTAGACCAGGTTGATGTTGGCTTCCTTGATGTACGACAGGCCCATCAGTTCGCGGGCGTACATGTTGTCCGCCATGGCGTTGATCTTGCTGGCATTGGAGATGCCGATCAGGCCCACGATCAAGCTGATGCCTGCGACGAGCAGAAAGCCAGCGATCAGCCGGACTCCGATTTTGAAATTGCTGAACATGAAACGTCCTCTGATTTAATGGTCTGGATTGGCCGTTTCTCAAGCCGAAACGGAGGCTCTGTCGCCCGAACTGGCGGCATGGGTTTTTTGCATCAAGGCGGGTACATCGAGGATCAGGGCCACGTCGCCACTGCCCAGGATGCTGGAGCCGCTGATGCCTTGGACTTGTGCAAACATCTTGGACAAGGGCTTGATCACGGTTTGGGCTTCGCCCAGCAGGGTGTCAACCACCAGGCCAAATTTCTGGCCTGCATGTTTCACCACCACAATGTTTTCTCGGCTGCCTTTGTGGCCTTCAACGTCGAACAGCTCGCGCAAGCGGATGAAGGGCAAGACCTGCCCGCGAAGGTTCGTGTAGTCGTGGCCCTCTTCGGCCGAGAACGCCACGCATTCCTCGATCATGTCCAGCGGCACCACGAACACCGATTGGCCCACGCCCACCTGGAAGCCATTGATGATGGCCAGCGTCAAGGGCAGGCGCACGCTCACGGTGGTGCCCACGCCTTCCGCGCTGTTGATGGCAACGCTGCCGCGCAGGGCGGTGATGTTTCGCTTGACCACGTCCATGCCCACGCCACGGCCCGACAGGTTGGTGACCTGCTCTGCCGTTGAGAAACCAGGCTCGAAGATCAAGCCATAGATCTCGCTGTCGCTCAGGGCCTTGCCCGACTCGATGAGGCCCCGCTCCAGGGCCTTGGCCAGGATGCGCTCGCGGTTCAGGCCGCCGCCGTCGTCACCCACTTCAATGACGATGCTGCCCGAGTCGTGATAAGCGTTGAGCCTGACCGTGCCCTTGGCAGGCTTGCCCCGCGCAATGCGCAAGTCGGCGGCTTCAATGCCATGGTCGATGGCGTTGCGCACCAGGTGCATCAGCGGGTCGGCGATTTTCTCGACCACGGTTTTGTCCAGCTCGGTGTCTTCGCCGTTGACGACCAGACCGATGTCCTTGCCAATCTCGCGCGAGACGTCATGCACCACCCGTTGGAATCGGCTGAAGGTGCCGCCCACCTTGACCATGCGCAGTTGCAAGGCGCTGTCGCGCACTTCTTCCACCAGGTTGGCCAGAGTCGAGTGGCTTTCTTGCAGCTCCAGGATCCGTGTGCTGCGCGCCACCAGGTTGGCCCCGGCCGCGGCAATGATCAGTTCACCGACCAGGTTGATCAGGTGGTCCAGCTTGTCGGCGTCAACGCGGATGGATTGGCTCTCTTGTGCCTTGCTGTCCTTGGTCTGTTTCTGCTTGGTGAGGGCGGCTTCCACCACGGCGGGCTGAACGCGGCCTTGCTCAACCAGGATCTCGCCGATGGGTGCGGCGGTCTCCGATTTGGCTTGCAGGGCGAGGGCGGACTCCAGCTCGTGGTTTGTCAAAGTCCCGCAGCGCACCAGGATTTCACCCAGGCGCGCGGGCCCTTCCGGCAGCGCCTGGATCAACTCGATGTACTCGGAGGCCAGGCTGTTGGGCGGCACGATGTGCAACTGGCAGTCGTCCAGCACAAACTCGAATGCACCTTCGATGGCGCCTTTGGTGGCCTCGCTTTTGAAGGAGATCTCGAAGCCCAGGTAGCACGATTCCGCGTCCATGTCGGCCGCCAACGGCAAGGCATCGTGCAGAGTCACGATGCCCACGATCTGGCCCATGGTGCCCAGGTAGCGTATGAACGACAAAGGGTCCATGCCGTTGCGCAGCACGTCGCGCCCAAAGCGCAGCGAGATGTGCCAGTTGTCGGTGTTGATCCCGTGGTGGCCCATTCGCGCGAAATCGGCAGGGTCGGCCTCTACCACGTGGGTCGTGGTGGGCAAGCTGGCTGGCGCGGTTGCTTCCAGGTAGACGCTCAGGCGAACCAGCAAGGGCTTGCCGGCTTGGGCCACGCCTTCATCGGGGTCGGAGCGGGTGCTTTCCGTCGTGTCGATCAGGGTGCCGATGTGGTCCCCGCATGACAACAGCAAGGTCACCAGCTCGTCTTCGATGGCGACCTTGCCATCGCGCACATGGTCAAGCACGCTTTCCACCACGTGGGTGAACTCCACGATCTGGTCCAGCCCGAACAAGCCGGCAGACCCTTTGATGGTGTGTGCGGCGCGGAAGATGGCGTTGATGGATTCGGCGCGCTCTTCACCTTCGGTGTGGGCGAGGCCGAGCAGCGCGGTTTCCATCGCTTCCAGCATCTCGCGGCTTTCCACGATGTAGGTCTGTAGCGCTTGATCGAGGTTCATAGTCGGTCTCGGTTCAGTGAACGGTCAATGGCAAGAGTCGGCAGCTCAGGCGGGCACGAGCAGCGGATCGCCAAAATGCGCGGCCAGGTCCAGCAGTTCAAACACTTCCAGAACGGCGGGGCTGTGGTTCAGCAGGCGAACCTCGCAGGCGTTGGCTTGCCCGGTGGCCTTGGTCAGCATCAGCAACTGGATGCCAGCGCTGTCGATCTCGGTGACGCCGTGCAGATCCACTTCCAAGGCGGTGGCGCCATTCAAGGCCTCCAGCAAGGCTTGCTTGAGTTCGGCGGCGCGGTAGATGGTCATTTCGCCCTCGATGGGCAGGCATGCGGTGCTCATGGTTTCCTCCCTTGGCGCCATCAAGGCAACACCAGTTTCTGGACCACGCCCAGCAACTGTTCAGGTTTGAAGGGCTTGAGCACCCATGCCTTGGCACCGGCTTCCTGGCCTTGCTTCTTTTTCTCATCCTGTGACTCGGTGGTCAGCATGATGATCGGCGTGAACTTGTACGCCGCCAGCTGCTTGATCGCCTTGACCAGGGTGATGCCGTCCATGTTGGGCATGTTCACGTCACTGATGATCATGTGGATCTTTTGTCCGGTCAGCTTGGTCAGGGCGTCCTTGCCATCGCAAGCCTCGATCACGTCATAACCGGCGCTCTTCAGTGCAATGCTCACGACGACGCGCAGCGAGGACGAGTCGTCCACAATCAGAATGGTTTTGGCCATGTTGTCCTCAGAAAAACGTGATTTCGGTGTCGTCTTGGGGGGCTTCGGCGGCTTTGCTGCCCTGGTGGATCGCGCGCTCTTCCTTCGTCGCGTAGGTCTTCTCCAGGTCGGCCAGCAGGCCTGCAGAATCAAGGGGCTGCAGTGCCCCTTCCTGCTGGAAAAGAACGCGGTTGTCGTCCAGCACCACCGGCAAGCGCTCGATGTTGCTTTTCACGTGGCTCATGATCTGGCTCACGCGATCCTGGAACTGAAGCTGCACCAGGGCCTCGGAAACTTCAGCCTTGATGTCCAAGCTCTCGCCCTTGAGCAGGTCGGTTGAAGCCACCAACGTGTCCGTGACAGCGCGCAGTTGGTTCAAGACGGCCGTGATGGTGTCCTGTGACGTGGCCATGGACCGGGCTTCTTCATGGTTGGAGGCCTCGGCGCTTTCACGCGTTTCAACAATGGCCGCGTTGATCAGCGAGACCTTTTCAGTGATGCGCTTGCCGGTCTCGCCAGACAGGGCTGACAACTTGCGAACCTCTTGTGCCAGCACCGAGAATCCGCGGCCGTTCTCACCAGCGTGAGCGGCTTCAATGGCCGCGTTGATGGCCAGCAAATTGGTTTGCCAGGCAATGCTGGCCACGTCGGAGGCCATCTGCTGCAATTCAATGGTGAAGTGGTTCAGGCTTTGCACCTTCTCCAACATCTGGGTCTTGCTGCTCATGGCCGATTCCATCGTGGCCACCACCGAGCCCAGTTCGCGCTCGCTCTTGGCGAACACTGCCACCAAGCCACTGTCACTGTCGATGGACGAGGTGGCTGCGCTTGTGGTGCGCACGGTGTTGTCCAGCTTGTCCACAATGCCAGAGAAGCGTTGGGACAGTTCCGAGATCGCGGTCTCCATCTGCTGACGCGAGGTCTCGATCTGCCCGGTCCACACCGGTGCCATCGTTTCACCGAAACGCTGGCGGCCGTCGATGTAGGTCTGAATGGATTGCCTGAATTTGCGCAGGTTGGTCGACATGTGCCAACTGGCCGCCAGGCCTGCCAGGATCAACAAGGGGGCGGTGATCCAGGCCGCCAGGGTGCCCCCGCTGAGCAGGAGCGCGGCGGCGCCGCCAATCGCTCCCAGCAGGGGTGGATACATCAAATAAGCTTTGATGTCGTGGTTGATGTTCATGTGCTGCCGGGCCCCGTGAGTTTTTGATAGGAGCTTTCCGCCCTTTCTTCAATGGTGGCCAATGTGCGCCGTCCAAGAAGAAGGAAAAGATTGCCCCTGGCAGGACATATCGGAGTTTCCCCGGGTCACTTAAGTCACATCGGTGACCTAGTTCACGGATTCCCGGGTTTCCGCTAGCACCGGGCGCTGAAGTGGCCTTATGGTGGGTCGGTTTGATCGGCGATTTGAAGCCGAGGTATGGCTTTGGTCCACTCTGTCACGTCTTTGGGCGTCAGGTTGCCGAAAGGCGCCAGGCGGCCGTCTTGAAAACCTTGCTGCTCGGTGTCGTCCAGGTACTGTTCACGCGACAACAAGGTGCCGTTGCACACATGGGTGGGTGCAGGGGCTTTGAGTGTTTCACTGCGCAGGCGTTCCAGCAGGTGCTCCATCACCCATCCTGGTACCAATGAGCGGTGATCAGGGTAGATAAAGCCAAACAGGCTCAGGTGGCTGAGCAGAACCCGCCAATGCGGTCCGAAACGATTGAGCAGGCGTTGCCAATCCAGTTGGTTGGCATGCGCTTGAAGCAGATGCGCCACGTCGGCGCCGTCATAGCGCTCGCGCTCCATGATGAAGGCCTTGGACCAGATGGTTTCCTCCACGGGCGAGATCAGCACTGGCACACCCAGCACCTGGCCCTCCGTGGCATGCGAGAACCACGCGTCGTCCACTTCGCAAACGCCATTGCCCGAGTTGAAAATGAGGTCGATGAACACCTCGTCGTCATGCACTTTGGCCAGCCAGTGTGCAAACACCATGTCCGTGCCGTAGCCTGCTTCACGCATCACCTCGACCACATCGTCATAGTCCTTTCGGCGGATGAACAGGTCCAGGTCCTTGGTCATCCGCTCGATGGAGGTGTGACAAGTGAAGGCATGTGAGCCCCCGACCAGAAAGGGCACCGACGAGGCTCGGAGTGCTTCCAGAACGCGGCGATAAAAAACCGCAGCTTGCGAACTGGCGCTTTGTTCTGACGACGACATCAATGGCGAAACTGTCATAAGTTCCCAAACTGGCCGATGGATGCCCTGATTGGGCAAGCCGTGTGCCAAGAGAGTTTGATCAAGACTTCAGGAGCACCCCATGGTTTCAGCCGGAAACATTCGTTTTGCCGCCGTCGGCGATATCCATTGCAAAAGAGATTCGGGCGGCACATTGCGCGCTTTTTTTGCGCAGGCGTCAGAAGCGGCAGATGCGCTTTTGCTATGCGGCGATCTGACCGATTACGGCTTGCCGGAAGAGGCCAAGGTGCTGGCCGATGAGTTGTCTGCCGCGTCGGTGCCTGTCATTGCGGTCATGGGCAACCACGACTTTGAATCCGATCAGCAGGATGATGTTCGCGACATCCTGACGCGCGCTGGTGTGCGCATGCTGGATGGCGAAGCTTGCGAAGTCCATGGCGTGGGCATTGCCGGCGTCAAGGGATTTGCGGGGGGATTTGGGCGTGGCGCGCTGGGCCCTTGGGGAGAGAAGGCGATCAAACAATTCGTCAATGAGGCGATCCAAGAAGCGCTGAAGCTGGAATCGGCATTGGCCAAATTGCGCACGCCGCGCCGCATCGCCATGCTGCATTACGCCCCCATTGAGGCCACGGTAGTGGGCGAGCCCCTGGAGATATTCCCTTTCCTGGGCACCAGCCGGCTGGAAGACCCGCTCATCCGGCACCCGGTGACGGCAGTCTTCCATGGGCATGCGCACCGGGGCACATTGGAGGGGCAGACCGTGAACGGCACCCCGGTTTTCAACGTGGCCATGCCCTTGCTGAAGCGCAGCTTTCCGGACCACCCCCCGTTCCGCATTTTCAACGTGGCCGAGATCGAAGGGGTGGGAGACGCTGCCATGCCTTGATGCCACCCTCACGGTACATTTTGCCGAAGCGTTTGCCTGACGCAGCGCCTTCCCGTTTGGCGGCGCATGTCAAAATGGCCCCGATTATGAAAACGGGGATGGTATGAAGAAGTGGGGCGTGCGGGTGGCCAAGGCCACGATGGGATTGATCGTGGTGCTGGCCGGCTTGATGGCACTGGCTTTGTGGCATGGCAACCGCGATGTGGCTACTTTGTCGCTGAGTGAGCGGCAACAAAGTTTTCAGCGGGCCGTGGGCTGGATGCGGGCGCACGAGGCGCAAATCATCAATGAAAACAACGTCGCCCTGTGGTGGTTTGTCCAGACTGCTGCCGAGCGAACAGGGGATGAATACCTGCACGGGCTGGTGCTGAAGTACTTGGCCGCGTCCCGTGCGTCCGATAACTCTGCAAATCCCTGGAGGCGTGTGCTGGCGCCCAAGGCGGAAGTGGTGCTGGACATCGCCTCGACCCGGTCCTTGGCGCCGTATCACAAGTTTTTTTACCATGCGCTGACTTGTGTTCCCGTGCCTCTGGACGACGGTGACACCAGTGTCTATTTGCAGAACGACGTCTGCCACCCTCAACCAACCGAGGTCTGGATCAAGGATCCGGTTTGCACCACGCACCATTTGGTGGGCGTCATGTTGTTGCAGCGCGCCGGCTGCGCTCGCCGCGAGGAGGTGGCCGCGCTTGAGCGTGATCTCTTGTCTGACATTCATCAACAGATGCAACTGGACGTCGTCGTCAAGGACGCGTATCTCCAGCGCGTGATGATGCTGCTATGGCGTGGCGACCGAGAGCAGGTCAAGCCGGTGTGGCTGAGTCGGGTGGTCATGGCCCAGCAAGCCGATGGCGGCTGGATCGGTGGACGGCAGATTCCTGAGTGGCCTCATTGGGCCCAACCTTGGGTTATTCGTGCGCAACTTACGCGGTTGTGGCCCTTGGGCTTTGAGGCGCTTGGTGGCGGGTTCCATGCTTCGGCTCAAGGCTTGTTGATCATGGCCTTGTCTCTTCCTCCGGTGCCGCCAAAGGGCCAGCCTTAACGCAGGCCACTGCGCCGTGTCGCAGCGCTTTTTTGCTTTTCTCCAAGCGGAAAAGTGCGGCTGACAAAACGGGATCCTGCCAGCCCAAACCGCCATGGCACGTCCACCGCTTTTGAGATGCCGATTCGCGGGCCCACCACCACCTCCACCTGGCGCCCCTGCGGCGCTGGCAGCAGCTGGAAAGGTGGCGCCTCAATGCTCTTGCCATCCAATTCGCGCGTGACCGCCAGAGCTTGGCAAACACGCCCGGGCCCCGCGCACAGCAACATGGTGTTCTCCATGCCCCGCCGGCGCTTCATGGTCTCGACGCCTTGTGTGGGCTGCAGCGCCCGAATCAGCACCCCGGCGCCATGGCCAGCAGGCATGCAGACCAGGTTCAGGCACCAATGCAGACCATAAGATTGGTAAACATACGCATGGGCGGGCGGCCCGAACATGGCACTGTTTCGCAAGGTTTGCCCACCGAAGCTGTGTGAGGCCGCATCGGCCTCATCGTAGGCTTCCGTCTCCACAATGATCCCGCCCACGCCGTTGACCAACAAGGTGGCGCCGATCAATGCCCTGGCGACCTGGTCGGACGGCCCCATGAAGTCGATGCCATGCCGCCCTGGCATGGCCAGGTCGAGCGACGCACCGGGATCCTCCTCGCCAGCCGCCGAGGCGCTGGGAACATAACCACTGCTGCCTTTATTCACGGGTCACCTCCGTTGGCGTTTTTACTGAAAAAATTACCATCACTAGCGCATGGCTTAAGCGGCGCAAGCCCTCTTGCCCTTGGGCACGCTGATTGCTCATCCTGGCAAATCAGGTGCCCGACAAGATCGGCAACGTTCTACACCTTTGTTTACAGCCGATTTGAATAATTGGTCACAATACAGCCCACGCTAGAAGTACCAGCATGAACCCGAAACCCAAGAAGCGCTCCGGCAACGATACCCAAATCACCCTCGGTGAAGGATGGCGGCAATTTGCCATGCCCCGTGAAGACCTTACTTTCATGGGCACCATTCGCCGAGGCATGGAAATCGGCGCTCTGGCAAAAGACCATGCGGGGGCCTACCTGCTGGTCAACGGCGACATCCGCCAAACCCTGAATAGCAGCCGTGTCGAAGCCAAATTGCGTTCGGCTGTGGTGCGGCATCCCAGGGTGCCCGTGGTTCAAGGGCCCACTGCTGCCGAACGTGCTGCGGTGGTCGTCGTCGTGAAACCGCGTCGGCGGGTGGTGGTCCCCAGCTAACCATTCCTGCGCATGGCATACGTCGTGCTTGCAACCGCTATGATGCATTCACGGGATTTCCCTGTGACAACGACTCAATGGAAAGCAGGTGGCCATGGTCAGGCTGAAGTTTTCCATCTCCTTGAACTACGAGATCAAGGATCCCACGGCTGATTTCATTTTCAATCTGCACGCGGCCCACACCCTCCAGCAAACGGTGGTGCAAGAAACCCTCTACGTCAGTCAGCCTGTGCCTTTGCAGCACGTGACTGACCACCTGGGCAACCGCTTCACGCGTTTGCGCGCAGGGCAGGGCCCCATGATGGTTCGCTATGAAGCCACGGTGGACATCGCCCAGGTCTTCTCGCCGCCCGCCAGCTTGGGTGAAGCGCCCATCGCGCAATTGCCAATGGCGGTGCTGCCCTACATCTACCCCAGCCGCTACTGCCAGTCAGACCAGATGACGGTGCTGGCCACGCGCGAGTTCGGGCACCTGCGGCAAGGTTATCTGCGCGCTCAGGCCATCCACGACTGGGTGCAGGCGCACACCAAGTTCACCTCAATGAGCTCCAACTCCAGCACCTCGGCGCTGGACACCCTGGGCCAGCACGTGGGGGTGTGCCGCGATTTCGCCCACCTGATGATCGCTTTGTGCCGTGCTGTCAACCTGCCTGCGCGGTTCGCCACGGGCATTGATTACGGCGCTGATCCAGCCTTGGGCCCCACCGATTTCCACGCCTACGTGGAGGTGTTCGTGGGCGGGCGCTGGTACATATTTGATCCCTCGGGCACGGCCATCCCCATGGGCTTTGTGCGCATTGGCACCGGGCGTGATGCGGTCGATGTGGCGTTTTCCACCATCTTCGGCGCCGTGACGTCAGAGCCGCCCATCATCAGCATCATCGCGCTCACCGAACCCGGTGGCCCGTGGATGATGCCTTTCCGGCGCACGGACGCTTTGTCCACCGCCAGCGAGCATCCGATGTGAGTGTGTGGCCGTCCCGTAGACTCTCGCCTTTCAGCGTTGACTCCGTGAGGCCCGCGTGTCGCATTCGCACCATCCGCATGACCACTCCCATTCGCACGATCACCACCATCACGGGCATGATCATCCGCACTCCCTGACCTTGTTCAGCCCGGCTGGCGTGGTGCCCAAGGCAACCACCGTCCGCCGTGCGGCCAAGCGCCTCCAGGGCCTCGGTTTTGAAACCCTGATTGACGACTCTGCGCTGGACAAACACCAGCGCTTCGCGGGTGACGACGACACGCGCTTGCAGGCTTTGCACCGCATCGCCCAAGCCGCGCCCTGCGTGGCCCTGGCCACTCGGGGCGGCTATGGCCTCAGCCGCCTGCTCGACCGCATTGACTGGGCGTTGATCGCGCAAAGCGTGGAGCAGGGCACCGCCTGGGTGGGGCACAGCGACATGACCGCCCTGCAACTGGCTGCCCTGGCCCATGGCGCCACTGGCCCCATGAAGGTAGCGCCCCACGTGTCCGCCGGTTTCTGGGCCGGCCCCATGGCCTGCGGCGACTTTGGCAGCGACGAGCTCCCCGATGGTGGCGATGACGTCACCCAGGAATGCTTTGTGGAAGCGGTGACCGGCCTGCTGGAAGGCGTGGGTTTTCGCACCGAGGCGGGCTTTGATGGCCTGGACGTGAGCGGCCGCTTGTGGGGTGGCAACCTGTCCATGATCCAGGCCCTGTTAGGCACCCCGCATTTCCCCAAGGTCAAGGACGGCGTGCTGTTCCTGGAAGACGTCAACGAGCACCCCTACCGGGTCGAGCGGGCCTTGCTGCAGCTGCACCAGGCGGGCATCCTGGACAAGCAAAAGGCCATCATCCTGGGTGACTTCACCAACTTCCGCAAATCGCCACTGGACCGCGGCTACAACCTCAAAACCATGGTCGCTTACTTGCGCACCGTCACCAAGACGCCCATCTTGACGGGGTTGCCTTTTGGCCATGTGCCCACCAAGTTGTGCCTGCCGATCGGGCGCAAGGTGCAGATGGCGGCGCAGGGGCGCGATGTGTTCATGATGTGGTGATGCCGGTGAGGCGTGGTCTGCTCAAGCGCTTCGCCGCAGCCTGGATGCTGGCGGTGCTGTGCCTGGCAGGCTGCAACAACAGCCCTTGGGAGGCGGGTGCTGCGGCGGAAAACACCTTGTACTCGGCCGTCAAGGAAAGCTCGCCCCGCCACCTTGATCCAACCGCCTCCTACTGGGCGCCCGAGACGCCCTACACCTACCAGATCTACGAGCCGCTTTACGGCTACCACTACCTGAAGCGGCCCTACGAGTTGATCGGCAAGGCGGCCGAAGCGGTGTCCCAGCCTCGCTACCTCGATAAGAACGGCCAGGATTTGCCAGATGATGCGCCGGGCGATCAGATCGCTGAAAGCGTTTACGAGATCCGCATCAAGCCGGGCATTTTGTTCCAGCCGCACCCTTGTTTTGCCCGCGACGGCCAGGGACGATACCGCTACCACGCGATGAAACAAGGCGACTTAGGCGCACGCTTCTCGCCGCTTCAGTTCGAGCACCAGGGCACGCGCGAGTTGGTCGCCGAAGACTACGTCTATGCGCTCAAGCGGCACGCCACCACACGCATCACCACGCCCATCTTCGGTATTTTCTCGGAGCATGTGATCGGGCTGAAGGATTACCGAGCCTTGGTCAAGAAGGAAGATGCCAAGCTGCGGGCCCACATGGATCCGGCCAGTCTCGACAAGCCTTTTCTGGACTTCAGGCAATGGCCGTTGGCTGGTGCCACCGCGCCTGAAAAGCACCTGCTGCGCATCCGCCTCAAAGGCAAGTACCCGCAGTGGAACTACTGGATGGCCATGACCTTCACGGCGCCCATCCCTTGGGAAGCCGATGCCTTTTATGCGCAGCCCGGCATGGCCACCTTGGGCCTGAGCCTGGACACCTGGCCGGTGGGCACCGGGCCTTACATGATGGTCGAGTTCATCAAGGACCGGCGCCACGTGCTCAAGCGCAACCCCAACTACCGTGGCGAACCTTACCCCTGTGAAGGCGCCCCTGGCGACAAGGAAGCCGGCCTGCTGGACGATTGCGGAAAGAAGACGCCCTTCATCGACACCCTGGTCTCGACCGTGGAGCGAGAAGCGGTGCCGCAACGGGCCAAGTTTCGCCAGGGCTATTACGACATCGAGGTCTTCGAGCGCACGGACACCGGCATGGACTACCTCGTGGCCAAGCAGGATTCGGAAGACATCCGCCGCGAGTACGACGCCAAAGGTTTTCGCCTGGACCGCCTCAATGGCGTGGACAGCTACGAGATCGGCTTCAACATGCTGGACCCGGTCATTGGCCATGGCAAGACGCCCGAGCAGCAAATCCGCAATCGCAAATTGCGCCAGGCCATTTCCATCGCGATTGATTGGGACGAGTACTCCAAGATCTTTCCCAGCAAGGCCGGTGTCTCGGCCATGGGGCCATTGCCCAAAGCCGTCTTTGGTTCGCGCGAGGGGACGCTGGCCGGCGTCAACCTGGTCACGCACCGGATCGTGAATGGCCAGCCGGTCAGGCGGTCGATTGAAGAGGCCAAAAAGCTCATGGCCGAGGCTGGCTACCCCGATGGGCGCGATGTGAAAACCGGCCGGCCTCTGGTGCTCAACTACGATTTCTATGTGCTGCCCACGCCCGAGCGCAAGGTCGAGATCGACTGGGTGGTGCGCCAGTTTGCCAAGGTTGATGTCCAGCTGGAGGTGCGCGCCACCGACAACAACCAGTTCCAGGACAAGGTGCGCAAGGGCAAGCACCAGGTCTTCTGGCAAGGCTGGGTGGCCGACTACCCGGATGCCGAGAACTTTCTGTTCTTGTTTTACGGCCCGAATGGCAAGACGCGCTCAGACGGTGAGAGCTACGCCAACTACGACAACCCCGCCTACGATCGGCTTTTCTCCAAGCTCAAGCTGATGGCCGACGGGCCCGAGAAGCAGGCGGTCATCGACCAGATGGTCAAGATCGCCCAGGAGGATGCACCCTGGAGCTTCGGCTATTTTCCCTACGCCTCTGCGGCGGTTCAACACTGGGTTCACAACTCCAAGCCCTCGCTCATGGTGCGTGACCACGGCCGCTATCTGCGCCTGGATGTGGCCGAGCGTCAGCAGCGGCAGGCCTTGTGGAACAAGCCTGTCTGGTGGCCCGTGCTGGGCTTGCTGGTGGGCCTGGCTGCGCTGGTGGCACTGCTGTTGCGCAGCCTCAAACGTCGCGAGCGGCTGACCGCGCGTGGCGATGTCTTGAACTGAACCGAGGCGAACACACGATGCTGTCATACGCCGTCCGCCGCCTCGTCTATGCTGCTCTGGTGCTGCTGGGCGTGAATCTGTTCACCTTCTTCCTGTTCTTCACGGTCAACACGCCCGACGACATGGCGCGCCTGAACATTGGGGGCAAGTACATCACCCAAGACGTCATTGACCACTGGAAGGTCGAGCGTGGCTACGACAAGCCGCTGTACTGGAATGACGCCAAGCAGGGCACCGAGCGCGCCACCCAAACCATTTTCTGGGAGCGGTCTGTTTCCTTGTTCACCTTGAGGTTTGGCCGATCCGATGGCGAGAGCGCGGGCGACATCGGCCTGGAGGTCAGGCGGCGCATGTGGGTGAGCCTGCAGATGGCGGCGCCATTGTTCATCTTGCAGGTGATCGTCAGCGTGGCTTTTGCCTTGCTGCTGGTGATGTTCAGGCGCACTCGGCTGGATCTGGCGGGCGTGGTGCTGTGCGTGGTCATGCTGTCCATCTCCAGCCTGTTCTATGTGATTGTTGGGCAACTGGTGTTCTCGCGCGTGCTCAAGCTGGTGCCGATCTCGGGCTACATGCCGGGGCTGGACGCGGTCAAGTTCCTGGTCTTGCCGGTGCTGTTGTCGTTGGTGGCTCGGTTGGGCGGTGAGGCCCGGCTGTACCGCGCCATGTTTCTGGAAGAGATGGGCAAGGACTACGTTCGCACCGCGCGGGCCAAGGGCTTGCGTGAGTCAGCCGTGCTGTTCAGGCATGTGCTGCGCAATGCGCTGATCCCCATCATCACCAGTGCGGGTGCCTACCTGCCTTACGTGTTCATGGGCAGCCTGGTGTTCGAGAGCTTCTTTGGCCTGCCCGGCCTGGGCGCCTACGTGATCGAGGCCATCACCAAGCAAGACTTCGCGGTGGTGCGCACGATGGTGTTCCTGGGCTCCTTGCTGTACGTCGCCACCTATGTGTTGATTGACCTGGCCTACACCTGGGCCGATCCACGCGTGCGCCTGGCTTGAGGATCACGGAGACCGCCATGCCCAAAATCGTGTTGCTCTGGACTGACGCTGCGGTGTGGCTGCTGGTGCTGGCCTTGATGGCGTATGCCTGGGCGGTGGTTCGCAACCCCAACCTCTCTGCCAATTGGCGCAAGGTGTTCCGCGATGCGCCGGCCTTGGCCTCGTCCTTGGTCCTCGCGCTTTGCCTGTTGGTGACGCTGGCTGACAGCCTTCACTACCGTTTGCCCTTGCCCCACGCTGCAGGGGCGCCAGATGGTGCTGTGGCGTATGACACCCGCACGCGCTCCTTGCTGGACGCGGGGCTGGCCGGCCTGATTGATTCACGCGAGGTCACCTACTCGCGCCCGCTCGCCTTTGTGAGCTTCACCAAGGAGACCGTGACCGCCACTGACGGCCGGACTGAGCGCGTGGCCCCCAGGTTGAAACACGGTGGGGCCCACCTTGCCCAGCCCGAGCAACAGTGGCTTGGCGATGTGCTGGCCCGTTTGGGCATTGGCCTGGTCAAGGGCGCTTTGGTGGCGATCGTTCTGGGCGGCGCGCTGGCGGGCGTTCTGGCCCGCAGCCGCCAAGCCACCTTCGCCGAGGCCTTGTCCAGTGTGTGGCGCAATGAGGGCGAGATTCCCTGGCGAGCCGCCTGGTGGACGGTGCTCGTGTTGTCCTTGCTGATCGGCACCGTCACTTCGCTGATGGGCTGGTACCACGTGCTGGGCACCGACACCACGGGCAACGATGTTCTCTACCAGGCCTTGAAAAGCATTCGCACGGCTTTCGTGATTGGCTCATTGGCCACCGTGGCCACGCTGCCCTTGGCCGTGGTGCTTGGCATCATGGCGGGCTACTTTGGCGGTTGGGTCGATGAAGTCATCCAGTACCTGTACACCGTGCTGTCATCGGTGCCCAATGTGCTGTTGATCGCGGCCTGCGTGTTGATGGTGCAGGTCTTCCTCGACACGCACCCCGACCTGTTCGAGACCGCCGTGGAGCGCGCCGACCTCAAACTCTTCCTGCTGTGCACGGTGTTGGGCCTCACGGGCTGGGCCGGCTTGTGTCGCCTCTTGCGCGGCGAGACGCTCAAACTCCGCGAGCTTGACTACGTGCAGGCCGCCAACGCCTTTGGCGTCAGCCACCCGCGCATCATGCTGCGCCACATCTTTCCCAACGTGGCCCACCTGATGCTGATCGTCACGGTGCTCGAGTTTTCATCGTTGATCCTGTACGAAGCCGTGCTGTCCTACGTGGGCGTGGGGGTCGATCCCTCGATGAACAGCTTTGGCGGCATGATCAATTTCGCCCGCAAGGAAATGAGCCGTGACCCGGTGGTGTGGTGGAGCTTTGCCGCAGCCTTTGGTTTCATGGTGGCGGTGGTGCTGGCCGCCAACCTGTTCGCCGATGGTGTGCGCGATGCCTTTGATCCGCGCGCCCGCAGCTTCCGTCCGCGCCCGGCCATCCGGCCGCCGGCCCCATCCGCACACTGAGGGCAGGCCCAATGCTGCAAACCCAAGACCTTCAAGTGGTGCTGGACGCTGAAGCCGGCCTGGTCAAGGCGATCGATGGCCTGAGCCTGGCGGTTGAACGCGGCGAGACCTTCGCCCTGGTGGGCGAATCCGGTTGCGGCAAAAGCATGACGGCCCTCGCGCTGATGCGACTGTTGCCCGAAAACGCCCGTGTCATCGGCGGGGATGTCCAACTGGATCAGCACAGTCTGCTTGACCTGCCCGAATCGGCCATGCGGCGTGTTCGTGGTGCCCGCATCGCGATGATCTTCCAGGAGCCCGCGACCAGCCTCAACCCCATCATGCGGGTGGGCGATCAGATCCTTGAGACGATAGAAACGCACACGGCGTTGCGGGGCAGGGCGGCGCACGCCAAGGCCATCGATTGGTTGACGCGGGTGGGCATCCCGGAGCCGGCACGCTGCATGGACCGCTACCCCTTTGAGCTCAGTGGCGGCCAAAAGCAGCGCGTGATGATCGCCATCGCCCTGGGCGCCGAGCCTGACTTCCTCGTGGCCGACGAGCCCACCACCGCGCTCGACGTCACCATTCAAAAGCAGATCCTGGACCTGCTGGTGGATCTGCAGCGCGAACGCCGCCTGGGCATGCTGCTCATCACGCATGACTTGGCGGTGGTGTCGGGCATGGCCCACCGCGTGGCATTGATGTATGCCGGGCAAATCGTGGAAGTGGCGCCCGCCGGCTTGTTTTTTCAGCGGCCATGCCACCCCTATGCCGAGCTGTTGCTCAAAGCCTTGCCTGACGCACAAAAGCGCGGTGATCCGCTGGCGGCCATCCAGGGCCATGTGCCGCCCCTCTGGCAGCGTTTTGAAGGGTGCCGATTCTCACCACGCTGCCACCAGGCCCAGGCGCGTTGCCATACAGAGGCGCCAGAATTGCTGCCAGCGCAGAGCGACTTGGCGCAGCACCAGGTCCGCTGCTTCTTTCCTCTTGGGTTGAACGAGGGCACGAGGCCATCCTCTCTGGCGTTCAATGCGACGGAGCCCCCAGCAGCCGCGTCCAGCGGCGCGGAGCCCTTGCTGCAAGTGCGCCATCTCAGTGTGGTTTACGTGCCCCGCCGCAGCCTGTTCTCTCGCCCCAAGCCCACCTTCACCGCCGTCGATGATGTCTCGTTGACCTTGCGCGCCGGGCAGACGCTGGCCTTGGTGGGCGAATCGGGCTGCGGCAAGACCACCTTCGGCCGCGCCCTCCTGCAGTTGTTGCGCAATTCGGTTCAACTCAAAGGCCAGGCCTTGTTGAACGGTGAGGATCTTTTCCAACTGCAAGGCGAGGCCTTGCGCCGCGCACGCCGCGACATCCAGATTGTTTTTCAAGACCCTTTCGCCTCCCTCAATCCCCGCCTGCGGGTGCGCGACATCCTGGAAGAAGGCCTGCGCTCGCTGCGCCCCGAGTGGCTGGACGCCGAGCGGCAGCAGCGGCTGCAGTTGTTGATGGAGCAGGTGGGTTTGCGCCCAGACGCCTTGAGCCGTTTCCCCCATGAGTTCTCGGGCGGCCAACGCCAGCGCCTGGCCATTGCCCGTGCCCTGGCCGTGGAGCCCAAGGTGCTGGTGTGCGACGAGCCCACCTCGGCGCTCGACGTCTCCGTGCAAGCGCAGATTTTGAACCTGCTCAAGCAGTTGCAGGCCGAGCGTGGCCTGGCCTACCTGTTCATCACCCACAACCTCGCCGTGGTCGAGTACCTGGCCGACGAGGTGGCCGTCATGAGGCGAGGCCGAATCGTTGAAACCGGGGCAGCGCATCAAGTGCTGTCATCACCCCAAGACAGCTACACCCAGGCCCTGCTGGCCGCCGTGCCGCGCCTGAATCCCGTATGGCAGAATCAACCGCCATGAGAAGCATCTTCTGGCTGGTCTGTCTGTGGTGCATGTCAACGGGGGCCTGGGCGGCCCACGCTTACGCGCAGTTCGGCGACATCAAATACCCGCCGGGCTTTGACCATTTCGATTACGTCAACCCCGCTGCGCCCAAAGGTGGCGAGATCTCGCTGGTGGCCCCCGTTCGGGTCAGCATCTTCGACAAGTACAACCCCTTCACGCTCAAGGGTTCGGCCCCGTCCGGCTTGAGCGAGCTGATGTTCGAGTCCCTGCTCACCAGCACCTTTGATCAGCCCACGACCTCGTATGGCCTGCTCGCTGAAGACGTGGCCGTCGCGGAGGATGGCCTGTCGGCCACCTTCAAGCTCAACCCTTTGGCCCGGTTCCACAATGGCGATCCGGTGCTCGCGCTGGATGTCAAAAGCTCTTTCGATCGCCTGATGAGCAAAGAGGCATCACCCGTGTTCCAGTCGGCCTTTGGTGACATCAAGGATGTGACCGTGCTGGACCAGCGCACGGTGCGTTTCAACTTCAGGCGGCGCAACGCCGAGTTGCCGCTGGTGGCCGGCTCAGTCCCCGTGTTCAGCCACAAGTGGGGCATGGAAGGCGGCAAGCTCAAGCCCTTTGATCAGGTGATCATGGACATGCCGATCGCCTCTGGCCCCTACCGCATTGGCCGCGTCAATTTCGGCAAGGACATCACCTACCAGCGTGATACCAACTACTGGGCGCAGCAACTCAATGTGCGCAAAGGCCAGTACAACTTCGAGCGCATCACCTTCAAGATCTACAAGGACAACACCGCGCGCCTGGAGGCCTTCAAGGCCGGCGAGTTCGAATTCGTCCAGTCCAACATCGCCCGTGAGTGGGCGCGGTCTTACACCGGTGCCAAGTTCAAGAATGGCGAGTTCGTCAAGGTGGAGCTGCAGCACCGCAATGCTGGTGGCCTGCAGTCATGGTTGTTCAACACGCGCCTGCCCAAGTTCAAGGATGCCCGTGTGCGCGAGGCCATCGGCCTGGCCATGGACTACGAGTGGATGAACCGGCAGCTCTTCTACAACTCCTACACCCGGGTGCGGGGCTACTTTGTGGGTGGCGACTTCGAAGCCAAAGGCCTGCCGGGCGCCGATGAGCTGGCCTTGCTGGAACCCCTGCGCCGCCAGTTGCGCCCCGAGGTGTTCACCCAAGCCGTGCCGCAGCCGCCCACCACCACGCCGCCCAACAGCCTGCGGGCCAATTTGCTCAAGGCGCGCACCTTGCTGGCCGACGCCGGCTGGACCTACCGTGACGGGGCCCTGCGCAACGCCAAAGGCACGCCTTTCCAGATCGAAATCCTGGATGACACCGGGCAGGGCGCGTCCATGAGCCGCATCGTCACGCCCTTCATCCAGAACCTGGGCAAGCTGGGCATCGAGGCGCAGTTCAAGCTCATCGATTTTTCGCTGTTCCAGAAACGCCTGGACAGTTTCGATTTCGAAATGACCAGTCTGAACATGCCCGGCAGCCTGTCGCCCGGGGCCGAGTTGATCGATCGCTTTGGCAGCAAGGCCGCCACCACGCCAGGGTCCAGCAACTTCGTGGGCATCAAGGATCCGGCCGTCGATGCCTTGCTCGACAAGGTGGTCACTGCCCGTGATCGGCCACAGCAAGTGGCCGCCTTGCGCGCGCTCGACCGGGTCTTGCGCTTCGAGCACTACAACGTGCCCGCCTGGTACTCGGGCGTGCACCGCGTGGCCTACCGCGCTCACCGATTCGCGCAGCCTGATGTCAAGCCCCTGTACTACAGGGCCGAGGATTGGGCCTTGTCCACTTGGTGGGCCCTGCAGGGGAAATGACGCATGTGGGCCTACATCCTCAAACGCTTGCTGCTCATCATCCCCACGTTGTTGGGCGTGCTGACCCTCACCTTTGCGGTGATCCAGTTCGTGCCGGGCGGGCCGGTCGAGCAGATGGTCTCCCAACTTAAAAATCGGGGCGAAGGTGGTGAGAGCGCCATCTCCCAAGGCGCCGGTTACCGTGGGCGTCAGGGGGTGGACCCAGCCCAGGTCGAAGAGATCAAAAAGCTTTACGGCTTTGACAAGCCCGTTCATGAACGCTACCTGACCATGCTCGCGTCTTTCGCGCGCTTTGACCTGGGCAAAAGCTTTTTCCACCACAAGGACGTGTGGCAACTGGTCAAGGAAAAGCTCCCCGTCTCGATCACCTTGGGCCTGTGGACCTTCGTGCTCAGCTACCTCATCTCGGTCCCTTTGGGCATCGCCAAAGCGGTGAGGGCTGGCAGCCGCTTCGACATGGTCACGAGCCTCATCGTGCTGGTGGGCTATGCCATCCCGGGCTTTGTGCTTGGCGTGGCGCTGCTGGTGCTGTTTGGCGGCGGCAGCTTCCTGGCCTGGTTTCCCTTGCGTGGCCTGACCTCCTCGGGCTGGGAAGACCTCAGCCTGGCGGGCAAGGTGCTGGACTACCTTTGGCACATCGCCTTGCCGGTCACGGCCAGCGTGCTGGGCAGCTTCGCGGTCATCACCATGCTCACCAAAAATGCTTTCCTTGAAGAGATCCGCAAGCAGTACGTGTTGACCGCCCGCGCCAAAGGGCTGAACGAACGCCAGGTCTTGTGGAAGCACGTGTTCCGCAACGCGCTGATCCCCATCATCACCGGCTTTCCGGCCGCGTTCATCGCCTCATTCTTTGCCGGCTCGCTGTTGATCGAAACGCTGTTCTCGCTCGATGGCCTGGGCCTGCTCGGCTATGAATCGGTGATCCGCCGCGACTACCCCGTGGTGCTGGGCACTTTGTACCTGTTCACGCTGATCGGCCTGGTCACCAAGCTCATCAGTGACCTTTGCTACGTGTGGGTCGACCCCCGCGTGAAGTTCGACTGATGGCCACCACCACCGCCGCAATCACTTCGGCGCCTCCGGTGTCCCTGTCGCCATCGCAGCGTGCCTGGCGGCGCTTCAAGCAGCACCGGCTGGGCTACTGGAGCTTCCTGATCTTCGCGGCCTTGTTGGTGCTGTGCCTGTTTGCCGACCTGCTCTCCAACGACAAGCCTCTCGTGGCCCGCTACAACGGCCAGTGGTATGTGCCCATCGTTCACAACGTCCCAGAGACCGAGTTCGGTGGCGACTTTGATACCCCCACCGATTTCCTCGATCCCTTCATCGTGGCGCAGTTCAAGAAGACGCAAGGCAACTTTGCCATCTACCCGCTCAACCGCTACCACCACAACACGATCAACTATTTCGCGAAATCACCCAACCCTTCCGAGCCATCCCGTGACAACTGGTTGGGCACCGACGACCGCGGCCGCGACATCGTGGCCCGCCTGCTCTATGGCTTTCGGGTCTCCATCGGATTTGCGCTGGCCTTGACGGCCATCGGCGTGGTGGTGGGTGTGGCGGCCGGCGCGGTTCAAGGCTTCTATGGCGGCAAGACCGACCTGGTCTTCCAGCGCTTCATCGAGATCTGGGGCTCGATGCCCGAGCTTTACCTGCTCATCATCTTCGCCGCCATGTTCAATCCCAGCCTGGGGCTGCTGCTGGTGCTGCTCAGCCTGTTCGGCTGGATGGGCTTGTCTGACTATGTGCGGGCCGAGTTCCTGCGCAACCGGCAGCTGGACTATGTGCGTTCTGCGCGGGCCCTGGGCCTGAGCAACTGGCAAATCATCTGGCGGCATGTGCTGCCCAACAGCATGACCCCGGTGGTCACCTTTCTGCCGTTCCGCATGAGCGCGGCCATCCTGGCGTTGACGTCCCTGGATTTCCTGGGTCTGGGCGTGCCACCTGACACCCCCAGCCTGGGCGAGCTGCTGGCGCAGGGCAAGAACAACCTCGATGCCTGGTGGATCTCCTTGTCGACTTTCCTGGTGCTGGTGGTCACGCTGTTGCTGCTCACCTTCATGGGCGATGCCTTGCGTGATGCGCTGGATCCGCGCAAGGAGCTGGAGTCATGAGCGGCACCCCACCGATTCTGTCCGTGCGTGACCTGCGCATCCGCTTTGGCAGCAAGACCGTGGTGCAGGGCGTCAGCTTTGAGCTGAAGCCAGGTGAGAAGCTCGCGCTGGTGGGCGAATCAGGTTCTGGCAAAACGATCACCGCGCTCAGCCTGCTGAAGCTGGTGCCGCAAGCGCATGTCGAAGGTTCGGCCGTGCTCAATGCAGGCCCTGAAGGCCCCCGCGAACTGCTGGGCCTGTCCGAGCAGCAACTGCGGGGCGTGCGGGGCCGGGACGTGGCGGTGATCTTCCAGGAGCCCATGACGGCGCTCAACCCGCTGTTCACCATCGGCGACCAGATCGCCGAAGTGATCGAGCTGCACGAGGGCCTGTCTCGCAACCAGGCCTGGCAGCGCGCAGTGGCTTTGCTGGCCAGCACCGGCATCCCCGAACCAGAGCGCCGCGCCAGCGCCTATCCCCATCAACTGTCTGGTGGACAACGCCAGCGCGCCATGATCGCCATGGCGCTGGCCTGCCAGCCCAAGCTGTTGCTAGCCGACGAGCCCACCACCGCCTTGGACGTGACCTTGCGCCAACAGATCCTGGGCTTGCTGGATGGTCTGCAGCGCAGCCACCAGATGGCCGTGCTCATGATCACCCACGACCTCAACCTGGTGCGCAACTTCGCCGACCGCGTCGCCGTGATGGAAAAAGGGCTGCTGGTGGAGCAGGGCACGGTCGACGAAGTGTTCGGCAACCCGCAGCATCCCTACACCCGCAAACTGCTCGACAGCCGCCCGCACCGCGAGGTGGTCGAGGCTGACCCTGGGGCGACGCCACAACAGCCGGTGCTCCAGGCCAAGCAGTTGCGCGTGGGCTACCGCGTGCCCAAGCCGGGCTTCAAAGGCTGGTTCAGCCATGGCGAGTATGTGGCCCTCAAATCGGCTGACCTCAGCCTTGCCCCTGGCCAAACTTTGGGCGTGATCGGTGAGTCGGGTTCCGGCAAGTCCACCTTGGCTTTGGCCGCACTGGGCCTGCAACCCTTCCAGGGCAGCTTGCGGGTCAAGGGCCAGACCTGGTCCTTGAACGCGCGGGCCGACAAGCCCTTGAGGCGCGCCATCCAGGTGGTGTTCCAGGATCCCTTTTCTTCACTGTCACCCCGCATGACCGTGGAAGACCTGGTCACCGAAGGCCTCACCATCCACCATCCTGAACTGAGCCAGGTGCAGCGCCGAACGCAGGCCTTGGCCACGCTGGCCGATGTGGGCCTGACCGAAGGTCAATTTCCCCAACTGCTTGAGCGCTATCCCCATGAGTTCTCGGGTGGGCAGCGCCAGCGCCTGGCCTTGGCCCGCGCCCTGGTGGTCGATCCCCAAGCCCTGGTGCTGGACGAACCCACCAGCGCGCTCGACGTCACCATCCAGAAGCAGATCCTCTCGCTGCTGCAGCGCCTTCAACACGAGCGCGGCTTGAGCTACCTGCTCATCACGCACGATGTCGAAGTGGTGGCGGCCATGGCCCACCACATCATCGTCATGAAGGACGGCGACATCGTGGAGTCCGGTCCCGCGCTGGAACTGCTGGCGTCACCCCGCCACGAATACACCCGCACCTTGCTGGCCTCGGCCCCGGTGCGCGAGGTGGTCAAGGGCTGACTGGGGACAGCATCTCGCGGCCCAGGGCCTCGGCCACTTCGATCCCATCCACGCCCGCGGACATGATGCCGCCCGCGTAGCCCGCGCCTTCGCCTGCCGGGTAAAGGCCTTTGACGTTCAAGCTCTGGAAATCCTTGCCACGCGTGATCCTCAACGGTGATGAGGTGCGTGTTTCCACCCCGGTCAACACCGCGTCGGGCATCGAGAAGCCCTTGATCTGTTTTTCGAAGGCGGGCAGGGCTTCGCGGATAGCGGCCAGGGCGTAATCCGGCAAACTGCCCTTGCCCGGGTGGGCCAGGTCGGTCAGGTGCACACCGGGCTTGTACGAAGGCTGCACGCTGCCCAAGGCGGTGCTGGGCCGGCCCTTGATGAAATCGCCGACCAACTGGCCCGGTGCTTCGTAATTGCCGCCCCCCAGCTCGTAAGCGCGCGATTCCCAGAAGCGCTGAAATGCCATGCCATCCAGTGGGCTCACTGGGCCTTCCGCCAGCCCATCTTGCCGATAGTCCTGCGGAGAGATGCCCACCACAATGCCGGCGTTGGCGTTGCGCTCATTGCGCGAGTACTGGCTCATGCCATTGGTCACAACCCGGCCGGGCTCCGATGTGGCTGCCACCACCGTGCCCCCCGGGCACATGCAAAAGCTGTACACCGCGCGGCCATTGCTGGCATGGTGCACCAGCTTGTAATCGGCCGCACCCAGGATCTCGTTGCCCGCGTTCGGACCAAAGCGAGCACGGTCGATCAGGCCTTGCGGGTGCTCGATGCGGTAGCCGATCGAAAACGGCTTGGCTTCCATGTAGACGCCACGTTCGTGCAGCATGGTGAAGGTGTCGCGCGCGCTGTGGCCCAGCGCCAGCACCACGTGGTCCGAGCGCAACTCTTCGCCAGACGCCAGGGTGACGCCCCGGATGTGCCCGTCTTCAATCCGCACGTCGGTCACCCGTTGCTGGAAGCGGATCTCGCCACCCAGCGCTTCGATGTCTGCACGCATTTTTTCCACCATGCTCACCAGGCGGAAAGTCCCGATGTGCGGCTTGCTGACGAAAAGGATCTCTTCGGGCGCGCCGGCCTTCACAAACTCCTGAAGCACCTTGCGCGTCAAATGACGGGGATCGCTGATCTGGCTCCACAGCTTGCCGTCTGAAAAGGTGCCCGCGCCCCCTTCACCAAACTGCACGTTTGACTCTGGATTCAGCACGCTTTGGCGCCACAGGCCCCAGGTGTCCTTGGTTCGTTCGCGGACTTCCTTGCCGCGCTCCAACACGATCGGCCGCAGGCCCATCTGGGCCAGGATCAATGCCGCAAAGATGCCGCAAGGGCCAAACCCGATCACCAAGGGGCGGGGGCGCTCACCCCCGAAAAAGTCCACCGGCGCATGCCCCACGAAGTGGTAGCTGGTGTCCGGGGTGGGCCGCACGTGCGGGTCGCCGCTGAATTGCACCAGCACCGCGGCCTCGTTGGCCAGGGTGCAATCCACCGTGTAGATCAGTACCACGGCGGATTTCTTGCGCGCGTCGTAACTGCGCTTGAACACGGTGAACGCCGTCAGGTCGGCCTCATCAATGCCCAATCGGGCCAGGATCGCCGGACGCAGGGCGTCATCGGCGTGGTTCAGGGGCAGTCGCAGTTCGGTGAGTCGCAGCATGGTCGCAGTCGGTGGGCCAGGGCAATTGGCCAGAACCGCGCATTTTAAGGGCTGGCTTTACTCTGCGCCGTTGCCCATGCCGCTCATGGCGTGGCTGAAGCCGCCGTCCACGTAGGTGATCTCGGCGGTCACGCCAGCCGCCAGGTCGGACATCATGAAGGCGGCCACGTTGCCCACGTCCTCAATGGTCACATTGCGGCGCGAGGGTGCACTTTGCTCGACCACGTCCAGAATCTGGCGGAAGCCCTTGATCCCCGATGCGGCCAGGGTTTTGATGGGCCCAGCAGAAATGCCATTGACCCGGATGCCTTTGGGGCTAAGGCTGGCGGCGGTGTAGCGCACACTGGCTTCCAGCGAGGCCTTGGCCAAGCCCATGGTGTTGTAATTGGGCACAATCCGTTCTGACCCCAAATAAGTCAGCGTCAGCAATGCGGCGGTGCTGTTCAGGTAGGGCAGGGCAGCCTTCGCCATGGCCGGGAAGCTGTAGCTGGAGATGTCATGCGCAATCCGGAAAGATTCGCGCGACAGGCCTTCCAGAAAGTCGCCGGCAATCGCCTCTTTGGGCGCGAAACCGATGGAATGCACGAAGCCATCGAAGGTGGGCCAGGTTTTCGCCAAATCGGCAAACATCGCCGTGATCTGTTCGTCGCTGGCCACGTCGCAGTCGAATATCAGGCTGGAGTCAAACTCCTTGGCAAACTCGGTGGTGCGCTCCTTGAAGCGTTCGCCCACATAGCTGAAAGCCAGCTCGGCCCCTTCGCGGTGGCAGGCCTTGGCAATGCCGTAGGCAATAGAGCGGTTGGACAGCAGTCCGGTGATCAGCAGACGTTTGCCAGCGAGAAAGCCCATGGAGTCTCCAGTGTTAGTGCTAAACCAGCGCGGATTCTGTCATGCCATGAAGGCGGAGCGGTAATTTCGGGCACAACCCTTGCTGACGGGTCCGCGTGAGGCTAGAATACCGGCTTCGCTGATTACGTCAGGTGGGCGGATGACTCCAGCCCATTTTTTTCGCTTGTCATTTTTTGATCGGCTTTGATTCTGCCCAAAAAGCAGGGTTTCAGGGTCGGTCCCAGATTGCGTATTGAGAGTTGATGAGTTTGGTCAAAGCTGTTGAAAGCACCGTGACTGGTTTGGGTTACGAGTTGGTGGAATGCGAGCGCACCCCGCAGGGGCTGCTGCGCGTGTACATCGACCGCCTGCCTGATGGTGTGTACGACTTGCCGGGCGAATACGTCACGGTGGAAGACTGTGAAAAGGTCAACCGCCAGCTTCAATATGCGCTGGAAGTGGTCAATGTCGATTACAGCCGCCTGGAGGTTTCGTCTCCAGGGCTGGACCGCCCATTGACGACACCCGCGCATTTCGAACGCTTCGCAGGCGTCGAGGTCGAGGTGGCTTTGAAGGTTCCTTTCCAGGGCCGCAAGAACTACCGTGGTGTCCTTGAAGCCGTTGAGGTGCCTGAAGGTGAAGCCGCTCCTGAGGGTGGATCCTGGCAGCTGGTGTTCAAGGTGGGCGAAGGCAAGAACGCAGTAGAGCAAGCATTGGGTTTCACGCTCGATGAAGTCCGCACCGCACGGCTTGTGCCGGTGGTGGATTTCAAAGGGCGAGGCCGTCGGGTGGCAACCCCGGAGGCTGGTGAAGTAGCCGTGGATGAGGCGCAAGATCTCGGAGGTCAGAAGAAATGAACCGCGAATTGTTGATGTTGGTCGATGCGATTTCGCGCGAAAAAAGCGTGGAACGCGACATCGTGTTTGGAGCTGTTGAATCGGCACTGGCCTCGGCCACCAAGAAGCTGTACAGCGGCGAGGTGGACATCCGTGTCGCCGTTGACCGCGAAGACGGCAACTACGAAACCTTCCGTCGTTGGCACGTCGTGCCCAATGAGGCTGGCCTGCAGCTGCCCGACGCAGAAATCCTGCTGTTCGAAGCCCAGGAGCAGATCGAAGACATCGAGGTCGATGACTACATCGAGGAATCGATCGAATCCATGCCGATTGGCCGCATTGGCGCGCAAGCTGCCAAGCAGGTCATTCTGCAGAAAATCCGCGATGCTGAGCGTGAACAGCTGCTCAACGACTTCCTGTCGCGCGGCGACAAGATCTTCGTGGGCACCGTCAAGCGCATGGACAAGGGCGACGTGATCGTCGAGTCCGGCCGCGTTGAAGGCCGCCTCAAGCGCAGCGAGATGATTCCCAAGGAAAATCTCCGCACCGCCGACCGCGTCCGTGCTTACATCCTGGGTGTGGATTCCGCGGTGCGTGGCCCGCAGATCATGCTGTCGCGCAGCGCCCCCGATTTCATGATCGAGCTGTTCCGCCAGGAAGTGCCCGAAATCGAACAAGGCCTGCTCGAAATCAAGAGCTGCGCCCGTGACGCCGGTTCACGCGCCAAGATCGCCGTGCTCTCGCATGACAAGCGCGTCGATCCTATCGGCACCTGCGTCGGCGTGCGTGGTTCGCGCGTCACCGCCGTGACCAACGAATTGGCGGGCGAGCGTGTCGACATCGTCTTGTGGTCTGAAGATCCGGCCCAATTTGTGATTGGTGCGCTGGCCCCGGCCAATGTGCAATCCATTTTCGTGGACGAAGAAAAGCACGCCATGGACGTGGCCGTGGACGAGGAAAACCTCGCCATCGCCATCGGCCGCGGTGGCCAGAACGTGCGCCTGGCGTCAGAATTGACGGGCTGGCGCATCAACATCATGACCAAGGAAGAATCGGCGCAAAAGCAAGCCGTTGAAACCGACGTCATCCGCAAGCTCTTCGTCGACAAGCTCGACGTGGACGAGGAAGTGGCCGAGATCCTGATCGCCGAAGGCTTCACCAGCCTTGAAGAAGTGGCTTACGTGCCGCTGCAGGAAATGTTGGAAATCGAATCGTTTGACGAAGACACGGTCAATGAGTTGCGCACCCGCGCAAAAGACTCACTGCTGACCATGGAAATCGCCAAGGAAGAAGAAGTCGAGACTTTGTCGGAAAATCTCAAGGGTCTGGATGGCCTGACCTCTGAGTTGATCACCAAATTGGCAGAAGCCGGTATTCACACCCGTGACGACCTGGCCGATCTGGCGGTCGATGAGCTGACCGAGATCACGGCTGTGGGCGATGAACAAGCCCGCGCCTTGATCATGAAAGCTCGTGAACACTGGTTTGCCTGATCACCCGTCCACCCTCGACTTCTCGTTTAGCAAGTACATCGCAAGGATTAACACATGGCCGTGACCACCGTCACACAACTCGCCGCGGAGCTCAATCGTCCGGCAGCAACCCTGCTGGAGCAGCTGCATTCAGCGGGCGTGCCGAAAGCTTCGCACGAAGACGTGGTCACGGAGGCCGACAAAGAGCGCCTGCTGGACCACCTTCGCCATGCCCACGGCTCGGCCGCAGCAGATCGCAAGAAGATCACGCTGACGCGCAAGTCGACCACTGAGATCAAGCAGGCTGATGCCTCGGGCAAGGCCCGCACGATCCAGGTGGAAGTACGCAAGAAGCGCACCTTCGTCAAGCGCGATGAAGTGGGTGGTGGTGAAGAGGCCGCTCCTGAGATCGATGAAGCTGACTTGCAGCGTCGCGAGGAAGAGGCCCGTCAGGAAGCCGAAGCCCTGCGCGTGCAGGAAGAGGCCCTGACCGAACAGCGTCGCCAGCGCGAAGAGCAAGAGCGCGTTCAGCGCGAAGCCGCTGAGGCTGCGCAGGCCAAGGCTGTCGAAGAGGCCGCACGCGCCGCCCAAGATTCTGCCCAGTTGACGACACAGCAAGAAGCTGTGGCCCGTCGTGCCGCGCAAGAAGCCGCCGCACGTGCCGAGTCCGCGGCACTGACGGCGTCCTCCAAGAGCCGCAACACCCGCAAGACCGCAGCCGTGGTGGCCGAAGTGGCCGCCGCGCCCGTGGTGGCGCTGGCTGAAGGTGGCGACGGTGCCGATGGCGCTTCCGACGAAGCGAACGCAACAACTACTGCTGCGCCGACCGCAGCGGTGAGCGCCCCCGCTGCGGCTTCTGCCGTTGCGCCGGCATCTGTGCCTGCCGCGCCCGCCAAGCCTTCTGGTGTGCGCGTGGTCAAGGCCGCGACGATCGAGGCCGAAGAAAAGCAACGCATTGCCGACCTGGCCGGCCGCCGCAAGGCTGCCGAAGACGAAGCCGCCGCGATCCGGGCCATGATGTCCGCGCCCCGCAAGGTGCTGACCGCGCCCAAGCCTGTCGAGCCGCCCAAGGCTGATGCCAACAAAGAAGGCATCAAGGGCACCATCCACAAGCCCAAGGGCGCCCCGGGTGCGCCCGCCGCGCCGGGCACCGCTGGTGCCGCCAAGCCTGGTGACAAGAAATCGGTCAAGTCCGAAAAGCTCTCGTCGAGCTGGGCTGACGATGCCAAGAAGCGTGCCGCTGCCGGCAACAAGGGTCCTGCCGGGCGTTCGCCGGGCGGTGCCAGTGGCTGGCGTGCGCCAGGTGGCCGTGGTGGCCGCCGTGGTGACAACCGCAACAGCGATCACCAGTCCAACTTCGTGGCCCCGAGCGAGCCGCAAGTCATTGAAGTGCATGTGCCCGAAACCATCAGCGTGGCCGATCTGGCACACAAGATGTCAGTCAAGGCTTCCGAGGTCATCAAGCATTTGATGAAGCTGGGCCAGATGGTCACCATCAACCAGCAGCTTGACCAGGAAACGGCGATGATCCTCGTCGAGGAACTGGGCCACACCGCGGTCGCTGCCAAGCTGGACGATCCGGATGCCTTCCTCGAGGAAGAACACGCCGCGCAAACCGGCGAACTGCTGGCCCGCGCGCCTGTGGTCACCGTCATGGGTCACGTCGACCACGGCAAGACCTCGCTGCTGGACTACATCCGCACCAGCCGTGTCGCGGCTGGCGAAGCGGGTGGCATCACGCAGCACATTGGCGCCTACCACGTCGACACGCCTCGCGGCATGATCACCTTCCTGGACACCCCAGGCCACGAGGCCTTCACGGCCATGCGTGCCCGTGGTGCCAAGGCCACCGACATCGTCATCCTGGTGGTGGCGGCGGACGACGGCGTGATGCCGCAGACCAAGGAAGCCATCCACCACGCGAAGGCCGCTGGCGTGCCCATCGTGGTTGCGATCAACAAGATCGACAAGCCCGACACCAACCTGGAGCGCGTGCGCCAGGAGCTGGTGGGTGAGCAGGTCGTGCCTGAAGAATACGGTGGTGATTCCCCATTCGTGCCCGTGTCGGCCAAGACCGGTCTGGGCATCGATGCCCTGCTGGAACAAGTGCTGCTGCAGGCTGAAGTGCTGGAACTCAAGGCCCCTGTCGAAGCCATGGCCAAGGGCCTGGTCATCGAAGCGCGCCTGGACAAGGGCCGCGGCCCCGTCGCAACCGTGCTGGTGCAGACCGGCACGCTCAAGCGTGGTGACGTGGTGCTGGCCGGTGCGAGCTATGGCCGCGTTCGCGCCATGCTGGACGAGAACGGCAAGCCCATCAACGAAGCTGGACCGTCCATCCCAGTTGAAATCCAGGGCCTGACCGAAGTCCCGTCGGCTGGCGACGAATTCATGGTGCTGGGCGACGAACGCCGTGCCCGTGAAATCGCCACCTTCCGCCAAGGCCGTTACCGCGACGTCAAGCTGTCCAAGCAGCAAGCCGCCAAGCTCGAGAACATGTTCGAGAACATGGGCCAGGGCGAAGTGCAAACCTTGCCGCTCATCATCAAGGCCGACGTGCAAGGCTCGCAAGAGGCCTTGGGCGCATCGTTGCTCAAGTTGTCGACCCCCGAGATCAAGGTTCAGATCGTTCATGCCGCCGTGGGTGGTATCAGCGAGTCGGACGTCAACTTGGCCATCGCCTCCAAGGCGGTGCTGATCGGCTTCAACACCCGTGCAGATGCTGGTGCCCGCAAGCTGGCCGAGCACAACGGTGTTGACCTGCGCTACTACAACATCATTTACGACGCCGTGGATGAAGTGAAGGCAGCGATGTCGGGCATGTTGGCACCCGAGTTGCGCGAAGAAGTCATCGGTTCTGCCGAGATCCGCCAGGTGTTCATCGCCTCGAAGATCGGCACGATCGCGGGTTGCATGGTGTTGTCCGGCGTGGTCCGCCGCAGTGCGCGTCTGCGTCTGCTGCGCGAAAACGTGGTCATCTACACCGGCGAACTCGACGGCCTCAAGCGCTTCAAGGACGACGTCAAGGAAGTCAAGGAAGGCTTCGAGTGCGGCCTCAACCTCAAGGGCTACAACGACATCAAGGAAGGCGATGTCCTGGAGTTCTTCGAAATCAAGGAAGTCGCCCGCACCTTGTAAGGCACCCACGTGCCTTCGGGCCCGACCCGCGACCCCGCCTTCACCCGGCGGGGTTCGTGCTTGAGGGCCTGTGCTTCAGGAGTTCACCATGCGCCATAAAAAATCAGCTCCCAACCGCAGCCACCGCGTCTCTGACCAGATTCAGCGCGATGTGGCAGAGCTCATCCGCGATCTGAAGGATCCGCGCATTGGCATGATCACGATCAACCACGTTGAAGTGACGCCAGACTATGCGCACGCCAAAGTGTTTTTCTCGGTGCTGACCGGTGATCCGCAAGCTTGCGAGCTGGCCTTGAACGAAGCCGCCGGCTTTGTCCGCAATGGTTTGTTCAAACGCCTGCAGATCCACACCGTGCCCACCTTGCACTTCCACTTTGACCGCACCACCGAGCGCGCGGCCGAACTCAGCGCCTTGATCAACAAGGCCGTGAAAGACAAAGCCAAAGATGCTGAGCCGGATGCCCCTCAAGAAGGCAAAGAGGCCCAGCCCGAATGAACACCCGGCCGCCGCGTCAACCGCGCCGCGCTCTGCACGGCGTCATCCTGCTGGACAAGCCCCTGGGCCTGTCGAGCAATGACGCCTTGCAGAAAGTGCGCCGCCTGATGCGGGCCGAAAAAGCCGGCCACACCGGCACGCTGGACCCCTTGGCCACGGGCCTGCTGCCTTTGTGTTTTGGGGCCGCCACCAAGTTCTCGCAGGTGTCCCTGGATGCCGACAAGTGCTACCGCGCCACGCTCAAACTCGGGCAGACCACCACCACGGGTGATGGCGAGGGGCAGATCGTGCAAGAGCGCCCCGTTCAGGTCGATGACGCGAAGATCGCCGCCGCCTGCGCCGCCATGACCGGCGAGATCGACCAAGTGCCGCCCATGCATTCGGCGCTCAAGCACGAAGGCCGCGCCCTGTATGAATACGCCCGCGAAGGCATCGAGATCGAGCGCCCTTCGCGTCGCATCACCATTCACGCCATTGACATCGTTGGCTGGCAAGGTGACAGCCTGACACTGGACGTTCGTTGCAGCAAAGGCACCTACATCCGCACGCTGGCCGAGTCAATCGGCGAGCACCTGGGTTGTGGTGCCCACCTGCAAGGCCTGCGCCGCACGGCAAGCGGTGGCACCACGCTCGAAGGCGCTGTGACCCTGGAAGCCCTGCAAGCCATGACGGAAGCCGAGCGCGACACCCACCTGCAAGCCGCCGACGTGTTGTTGGCCGACTGGCCGGCCGTGGTGCTCGACGAAAGTGAAGCCGGCCGCTTCCTGACCGGCCTGCGCCGCCGCGTGAAGCTGGACGACGCTCCCCAAGTTCGGGTCTACGGACCCAACCCCTCGGCCGCCAACGGCCAGTTGCCCCGGGTGCTGCTGGGCAGTGCCCACATCAAGGCCGGTGAATTGATCCCGACCCGTTTACTCAGCCCTGCCGAAGTGCAGGGTCTGTTGACCCCAGTTCTTTGATTTCAGACCAGTGAGCCTCGCATGAGCAAACAAATCCGCAATATCGCCATCATCGCCCACGTTGACCATGGCAAAACCACCATGGTTGACCAACTGCTGCGGCAGTCGGGCACCTTCGCCGACCACGAAAAAGTGGTCGACACCGTGATGGACAACAACGCCATCGAACGCGAGCGGGGCATCACCATCCTGGCCAAGAACTGCGCCGTGAGCTGGGAAGGCACGCACATCAACATCGTCGACACCCCAGGCCACGCCGACTTCGGTGGTGAAGTCGAACGCGCGCTGTCCATGGTCGACGGCGTGGTGCTGCTGATCGATGCGCAAGAAGGCCCGATGCCGCAAACGCGCTTCGTGACCAAGAAGGCGCTGGCCCTGGGCCTCAAGCCCATCGTCGTGGTCAACAAGGTCGACAAGCCCGGTGCCAAGCCCGATGCCGTGGTCAACGCCGCTTTCGACCTGTTCGACAAGCTGGGCGCCACCGACGAGCAACTGGACTTCCCCGTGGTGTACGCCTCGGGCATCAATGGCTGGACGTCGTTGACCGAAGGCGCGCCTGGCGAGAAGTGGGGCGAAGACATGTCGGCCCTGTTCAACACCGTGCTCAAGCACGTGCCTCCTCAGTCGGGCGACCCGGCCGCCCCCCTGCAACTGCAGATCTCGGCGCTGGACTTCTCGACCTTCGTGGGCCGCATCGGCGTGGGCCGCATCAGCCAAGGCACGATCAAGCCCGGCATGAACGTGGCCGTGATGGAAGGCCCTGATGGCAAGACCATCAATGGTCGCATTAACCAGGTGCTGACCTTCCAAGGCCTGGACCGCGTGCAAGTGACCGAAGCCGGTCCTGGCAACATCGTGCTGATCAACGGCATCGAAGACATCAACATCGGCGTGACGGTGACTGACCGTGAGAACCCACAGCCACTGCCGATGCTCAAGATCGACGAGCCCACGCTGACCATGAACTTCTGCGTGAACAACTCGCCTTTGGCCGGTCGTGAAGGCAAGTACGTGACCAGCCGCCAGATCTGGGACCGCCTGCAGAAAGAGCTGCAACACAACGTGGCCCTGCGCGTGAAGGAAACCGACGAAGACGGCATCTTCGAAGTGATGGGCCGCGGCGAACTGCACCTGACCATCCTGCTGGAAAACATGCGCCGTGAAGGCTACGAGCTGGCCGTGTCCAAGCCCCGCGTGGTGTTCCAGGAGATCAACGGCGAGAAGCACGAGCCCATGGAGCTGGTGACCGTTGACGTGGAAGAAATTCACCAAGGTGGCGTGATGCAGGCCCTGGGCCTGCGCAAGGGCGACATGGTCAACATGGAACCCGATGGCCATGGCCGCGTGCGCCTTGAGTACCGCATCCCGGCCCGTGGCCTGATCGGTTTCAGCAACGAGTTCATGAACTTGACCCGTGGCTCTGGCCTGATCGCTTCGCTGTTCGACGGCTACGAGCTGCACAAGGGCGAAATCGGCGGCCGCAAGAACGGCGTGCTGATCTCCATGGACGAAGGTGAAATCTTCACCTACGCCCTGGGCAAGCTGGACGACCGTGGCCGCATGTTCGTCAAGCCGAACGATCCGGTGTACGAAGGCATGATCGTCGGCATCCACAGCCGCGACAACGACCTCGTCGTGAACGCCACGCGCACCAAGCAGCTGACCAACTTCCGCGTGTCGGGCAAAGAAGATGCGATCAAGATCACGCCTCCGATCGACCTGACGCTGGAGTACGGCGTTGACTTCATCGACGACGACGAGCTGGTTGAAATCACGCCCAAGTCGATCCGTGTGCGCAAGCGATTCCTCAAGGAAAGCGATCGCAAGCGCAACCGCAACGCTTGATGCGGGGCTGCTCCCCGATGGTCTAGGATGAAAGGCTGCGTTGTTAGACGCGGCCTTTTTTTGCTTTTGGAGACCGATGAATGGACGACAGCATGATCCTCACCGAGGTGATCGGCGGTCTGGGTGTGGTGACGCTCAACCGCCCTAAGGCACTCAATGCCCTGTCGCTGGAGATGGTGCGCAGCCTGGACCGCGTCCTGAGGCAGTGGGCCATGGACGACACGGTGCATGGTGTGCTGCTGCGCGGTTCGGCCAGGCCTGCGCAAGCTGACAAGCCCGCTGGCCCCGTTCACTTCTGTGCAGGCGGTGACATCCGTTTCATGCATGAGGCCGCCACCAAGGGCGACCTGGCCCTCGACGACTTTTTCACCGAGGAGTACGCCTTGGACCACCTCATCCACACGCTGGCCAAGCCTGTGATTGCTTGGATGGAAGGCGTCACCATGGGTGGGGGCATGGGCCTGGCTCAGGGCTGTGCGCTGCGCGTGGTCACGCCCGGTGTGCGCATGGCCATGCCGGAGACGCGCATCGGCTTGTTTCCCGATGTGGCTGGCGGCTACTTCCTGTCCCGTTTGCCGGGGTGCGTCGGTGAATACCTGGGGGTAGTGGGTCCGCAGGTCAACGCGGCCGATGCGCTGGCCCTGGGTTTGGCCGACGTGGCGGCGCGCACCGACAGCCTGCCAGTGTTCATTGACTCGCTGAAACGTCAGCCGCTGAGGCTTGAGGAGGACGTGTGCCAACGCATTCGTGCGCAGCTTGCGCAAGACGCGCAGCCAGTGGTGCTTCCCGAGCCCACGGTGCAAGGCGAAATGGCCCGCATCAACCATCACTTTGGTTTACCCACCATGCAGGCCATCGAGGCCTCGCTGAAGGACGACAGCAGTGATTGGGCCCGCCAAACACTGCAACAAATGGCCGGGCATTCGCCCTTGATGATGTGCGTCACTCTGGAGCAGATCCGCCGCGCCCGGACGATGCCCTTGGCTGATGAATTTCGCATGGAGCGCACGATGGTGCGCCATTGTTTCAGTTTGCGTAAAGGGGCTGCCAGCGAAACCACCGAAGGCGTGCGCGCCCTGGCCATCGACAAGGACCAGCGGCCAAAATGGAATCCAGCTTCAATGAGCGAGGTCACGCCGGCCATGGTGGTCGAATTCTTTCAGCCGATCTGGCCGGAGCACATTCACCCATTGCGTGACTTACTTAACAGGTGATGGCTCACTCCACCACAAGCGTCAAACCGCTGTCGTAGAAGTCGAAGAAAGTGGGCAGTGCTCCGATGCTCGCGCCACCTGGCGCGCCCGGATCCATGTAGGACCCCGTGCCATCGCTGACAACAAAATGCCCGGCAGGATTGGCCCCGCGGACCTTGAGGAAGTGGATGAAAAACGGTGGGCCGCCTGCCACGATGGGGCCATGCTGCGGCGGGTTCTGAAGGCGTGTCGCTCCCGACATTCTGAGCCCCAAAGCCAGTGCCTCGGTGATGGGGGAATTTGTGCGCGCATTGAGCATGTAATGAACGGTCCGCGCTTGAGAGATCAGGTAGTCAGCAATGTTTCCGGGCGTTGAACCAAGGTATAGCGAGATTCTCGTTGTCCTGGTTCTTTTGAAGATCTGATCAGCGGAATGATAAGTTCCTCCCCAATGTTCCAGCACGCTCAGTGTGCAGGCCACGCCGCATCCAGCCTGTTCAGCGCTGGTCAGCCCCATGGTGCGTTGATCGACAATTGTCAGAGCCATTGCATACCTCCCGGATTGATGGACCACCGAGATCGGAGTCGGATGGTGCAGTGCAGGTCTTGATCCGAATCTGAACGGCTTGTCCCGGGCTTCCGCACTTGCGCTTGCGTGGTGTAATTGTCCCTGTGCCGATCTCAAAATCGGAGCTATAAAAAATCCGATACAGCATTGAATGTGGCACAGATCAATAAGAAATAAGCGAAACGCGCCGAAATGAGAGAAAACAAGACCACTGAGAACATGCTCGGCGACAGCGGTTTGAGAGCAGCTACTGGGCAACACAGCCCATGGCGCCTGTCGGTGGCCCCGATGATGGACTGGACCGACCGGCATTGCCGCTATTTCCACCGCCAGCTCAGCCAGCACGCCCGCCTGTACACCGAGATGGTGACCACGGGTGCGCTGTTGCACGGCAATGTGCCGCGTCATCTGGACTTCAACACGGAAGAGCACCCCGTGGCCCTGCAGTTGGGCGGCAGCGAACCGGCTGACCTGGCTGCCTGCGCCAAGCTGGCCCAGCAATGGGGTTATGACGAAGTCAACCTCAATTGTGGCTGTCCCAGCGAGCGTGTTCAGCGGGGCGCTTTCGGCGCCTGCCTGATGGCCGAAGCGCCCTTGGTGGCCGATGGCGTCAAAGCCATGCTCGATGCCACCGGCGGCAATGCGCGCATGCCGATCACGGTCAAGCACCGCATTGGCATCGACCAGGGCGAGAGTTACGATTTCGTTCGCGATTTCGTGGGCACGATCGCCGACGTGGGTTGCCAAGTGTTCATGGTGCATGCGCGCAATGCCTGGCTGAAGGGCCTGAGCCCCAAGGAGAACCGCGAGGTGCCACCATTGCGTTACGAGTTCGTGCACCGGCTCAAGCGGGATTTTCCAAACCTGACGATCGTGCTCAATGGCGGCATCACCGACAACGCACAGATTGCCGAGCAGCTCAAGCCAAATGCCGTCTACGACGGTGTGACGCTGGACGGCGTCATGGTCGGCCGGGCGGCCTATCACCAACCCTGGATGATGGCCAACTGGGACGCTTTGTTCTATGGCGACGAATCATTCGGCACCGACCGGCGCCGCGAGGACCTGGAAGCGGCCATGGTTGCGTACTGTGAGCGAGAAATCGCGCGCACGCAAGGCATGGAAGGCTCGGCGGTGCGCTGGCCCGCAGTGATCCGGCACATCCTGGGCTTGTACAACGGCTTGCCCGGTGCCCGCCGTTGGCGCCAGGTTTGGTCAGACCATCAACTCAAGGCCTTGCCGCCTTCCGAGGTGATGCGCCTTGCCCATCAACGCGCATGAAAAAAGGCACCCGAAGGTGCCTTTTTATCGTGCGAGGTGGGTACCTCTGACCGAGTGATCGATCAGGCGGTTTCGCCAACCACGGCAACGGTCACGTCTACCACCACATCGGTGTGCAGAGCCACCGACACGCTGTGTTCGCCAACGATCTTCAAGGGACCATTGGGCATGCGGACTTGGGCCTTGGCCACGTCGTAGCCAGCCTTCTTGAGGCCTTCAGCAACGTCGGCATTGGTGACCGAACCGAACAGGCGGCCGTCAACGCCAGCCTTTTGGCTCACGGTCACGGTCTTGCCGTTCAGGCGATCGCCCAGGGCTTGGGCTGCAGCATGCTTCTCGGCTTGGGCCTTTTCGATCTCGGCGCGGCGAGCTTCGAATTCGGCGATGGCCTTTTCAGTGGCACGGCGGGCGCGGCCCGAAGGGATCAGGAAATTACGGGCGTAGCCGTCTTTGACCTTGACCACGTCACCCAGGCTGCCCAGGTTGACGACTTTTTCGAGGAGGATGATTTGCATGTCGAAAACTCCTTAGACCTTGTGCTGGTCGCTGTAAGGCAGCATGGCCAGGAAGCGAGCGCGCTTGATGGCGGTGGTGAGCTGGCGTTGATAGATCGCGCGCGTGCCGGTCAGGCGAGCGGGGATGATCTTGCCGTTTTCGGCGATGAAGTCGCGCAGGGTGTCGACATCCTTGTAGTCGATCTGCTCAACACCGGTGACGGTGAAGCGGCAGAAGCGCTTGCGGCGGAACAGCAACGATTGGGTGTTGCGTTTACCTTTGCGGTCTTTGGAGAACTTGCCGTTCTTGGAACGTGGAGCGGGCATTTGATGACCTCTTTAAACAGTTTCGTTGAGTTCGGTGATGTGCAGCAGCACGCCGCGTCCGTTGCGAGGTGCACCCAGGAAACCAGCCAGCCCGAAGGGCACGCCAATCTCGAATCGGACCAATTGCTCGGCAATCGATCCCATGGCCACCGCCTTGATGTCCAGGGCCACCTTGCGGGGCTGCTGGGCTTCGACGACATCCGATTCATGTTTCAGAACCAGGTCGAGGGCGGGTAATCCGGCCGGGGTGTATCTCAGCGCTTTGCGTTCGATGATCTGGGCTGTCAACAGCACACGGTTCATGAGAACGCGGACGCGATGCCTTGCGGCATCAATCAGGCAGCAGCTTGTTGCTCTTGGTGACTGGCCTTGCGGGCTTCATCACGCTCAACTTGCTTCATCATGATGGACGGGCCGGCCGGAGCCTTGTCGTTCACCACGGTCAGGTGACGCAGCACGGCGTCATTGAACTTGAAGCCGGTTTCGAGCTCGACCAAGGTTTCCTTGGTGGTCTCGATGTTCAGGCACAGGTAGTGCGCCTTGGCCAGCTTGACGATCTGGTAAGCCAGTTGACGGCGGCCCCAGTCTTCAACGCGGTGCACTTGGCCGCCGGTGGAAGTGATCAGGGTCTTGTAGCGCTCCAGCATGGCTGGAACTTGTTCGCTTTGATCCGGGTGGATCAGCAGCACGATTTCATAGTGACGCATAAATGCTCCTTATGGATTCCCCGCCCGGCGCCTTTTTAGAGGTCACCAAGAAGGATGGAAGCCGTCGCGAAGCGTCAAACCCGCAAACGGCAAGGGCTGCTCGAATGTTTGAAACACATTCAAGCAGCAAATGGGTAGCCCAAGATTATAGCGCGGATATTGACAACTGCCAATATCCGCGCTTTTCGGCCACGGAGGTCTTATTTCTTCTGCGCCAGGCGCTGCCAGGTTTCAACCACCGTGTCAGGGTTCAGTGACATCGACACGATGCCTTCCTCGGCCAGCCAATCGGCGAAGTCAGGGTGGTCACTGGGGCCTTGTCCGCAAATGCCGATGTACTTGCCCTGAGCGCGGCAGGCCGCGATGGCGCGCGAGATCATGGCCTTGACGGCTGGGTCGCGCTCATCGAAGTCTTGCGCCAGCACTTCCAGGCCGGAGTCACGGTCCAGGCCCAGGGTGAGCTGGGTCAGGTCGTTCGAGCCGATGGACATGCCGTCGAAGAACTCCAGGAACTGGTCGGCCAGGATGGCGTTGCTGGGCACTTCGCACATCATGATGACCTTCAGGCCATCTTTGCCGCCTTGCGATTCGCGCACCAGGCCGTGGTCGGCCAGCATGCCAGTCACTTTTTCGGCCTGCTTCAGGGTGCGCACGAAGGGCACCATGATTTCGACGTTGGTCAGGCCCATGTCGGTGCGCACGCGCTTGAGGGCTTCGCATTCCATGGCGAAAGCCTCGCCAAATTCGGCGCTGATGTAGCGCGAGGCGCCCCGGAAACCCAGCATGGGGTTTTCTTCTTCCGGCTCATAGCGCGAACCGCCAATCAGCTTTTTGTACTCGTTGGACTTGAAGTCGGACAAGCGCACGATGACGGGCTTGGGCCAGAAGGCGGCGGCGATGGTGGCGATGCCTTCGGCCAGCTTGTCGACGTAGAAAGCGCGCGGGCTGGCGTGGCCGCGAGCCACCGACTCGACGGCCTTTTTCAAGTCGTTGTCGACATTGGGGTAATCCAAGATGGCCTTGGGGTGCACGCCGATGTTGTTGTTGATGATGAACTCGAGGCGTGCCAGGCCCACGCCGCTGTTGGGCATCTGCGCGAAGTCAAAGGCCAGTTGCGGGTTGCCCACGTTCATCATGATCTTGATGCCGACGTGGGGCATTTCGCCACGCGTGACTTCGGTGATTTCGGTCTCTAACAAGCCGTCGTAGATGTGGCCGGTGTCGCCTTCGGAGCAGGCCACGGTGACCAGGGCGCCGTCCTTGAGCTTTTCGGTGGCGTTGCCGCAGCCGACCACGGCCGGGATGCCCAATTCACGCGCGATGATGGCGGCGTGGCAGGTGCGGCCGCCCCGGTTGGTCACGATGGCGCTGGCGCGCTTCATGACGGGTTCCCAGTTGGGATCGGTCATGTCGGTGACAAGCACGTCGCCAGGTTGCACGGTGTCCATGTCGGCCAGCGAGTGCACCACGCGCACGGGGCCGGTACCGATCTTCTGGCCAATGGCGCGGCCTTCGGCCAGCACGGTGCCGGTGCTCTTGAGCTTGTAGCGCTGCTCGGTCTTGCCTTGCTGCTGGCTCTTCACGGTTTCGGGGCGGGCCTGCAGGATGTAGATCTTGCCGTCGGTGCCATCCTTGCCCCACTCGATGTCCATGGGGCGGCCATAGTGCTGCTCGATGACGAGCGCGTACTTGCCCAGCTCGGTCACGTCTTCATTGCTCAGGCTGTAGCGGTTGCGCAGTTCGTGCGTGGTGTCGATGGTGCGCACCAGCTTGCCCGAAGCGGCTTTTTCTTCAGGCGTGGCGAACTCCATCTTGATCAGCTTGGAGCCGAGATTGCGGCGGATCACGGCCTGCTTGCCAGCCTTCAGGGCGGGCTTGTGCACGTAGAACTCGTCTGGGTTGACGGCGCCTTGCACCACGGTTTCACCCAGGCCATAGCTGGAGGTGATGAAGACCACGTCTTCAAAGCCCGATTCGGTGTCGATGGTGAACATGACGCCAGCGGCGCCCAGGTCAGAGCGCACCATGCGTTGCACGCCGGCCGACAGGGCGACCACATCGTGGGCGAAGCCCTTGTGCACGCGATAAGAGATGGCGCGGTCGTTGTACAGCGAGGCGAAGACTTCCTTCATTTTGTGCAGGATGTCTTCGATGCCCACCACGTTCAGGAAGGTTTCCTGCTGGCCCGCGAAGGAGGCGTCGGGCAAGTCTTCGGCGGTGGCCGAGGAGCGCACGGCGAAAGAGGCCTGCAGGTTGTCGCCGGCCAGTGTCACGAAGGCCTCGCGGATGGCTTTTTCAAGATCAGCCGGGAAAGGTTGGGCTTCGACCCAGCCGCGGATTTCGGCGCCTGCTTCTGCCAGGGCGCGGACGTCTTCGGTGTCCAACGCGGCCAGGCGTTTGCTGATGCGCTCGGTCAGGCCGTTGTGCTTGAGGAATTCGCGGAAGGCGTGGGCCGTGGTGGCGAAGCCGGTGGGCACGCGCACGCCATCGGGCAGCTGCGAAATCATCTCGCCCAGGCTGGCGTTTTTGCCGCCAACGGACTCGACATCGGTCATGCGCAGTTGTTCAAAGGGCACGACCAGGGCGGTCGGCTCAAAGAGGGTAGACATAGACAAAGCTCCAAGATAAAAAAATGGGTCTGTGGCAAGTCCGCCCGGGGCCGTGGAATTGTATTTATGGGGCCCCTCGGCCGATCTGCGCACGAAGTTGATCGGATTGTAGGGGGCAGCCTATGATCCTGCCTTGTTCAAGCTCTTTCCTGGCGTTACCCATGTCCGACCGCAGCGTTTTTTTCGTGTCCGATGGCACCGGCATCACCGCCGAAACCCTGGGCAACTCCATCCTGGCCCAGTTCGCGGTCAAGCCGCGGCATGTGCGCCGGCCCTTCATCGACACGGTGGACAAGGCTTTTCAGGTGGTGAGAGAGATCAACGCCGCTGGCGAACGCGAGGGCAAGCGGCCCGTGGTGTTCACCACCCTGGCCAACGACGATGTGCTCAACATCCTCAAGGCCTGCAACGGCAAGGTCTTTGACATGATCAAGACCTTCGTGGAGCCGCTGGAAGAAGAGTTCGGCCTGAAATCCAACCACCGGGTGGGCCGCTTCAGCGATGCCAGCCAGGACCGCGAATACAACGACCGCATCGACGCCATCAACTTCACGCTGGAGCATGACGATGGCCAGTCGGGGCGCAACCTGGAGACCTCGGACGTGGTGCTGGTGGGCGTGAGCCGCAGTGGCAAAACACCCACCTCGCTCTACCTGGCGATGCAGCACGGCATCAAGGCGGCCAATGTGCCCTTGATCCCGGAGGACTTCGAGCGCGGCTTTTTGCCCACCATGCTCAAGGCCCACAAGAAGAAATGCTTTGGCCTGACCATCGACCCGGTGCGTTTGTCCCAAATCCGCAATGAACGCCGGCCTGGCAGCAAATACGCCAGCCTCGAGAATTGCCGCTTGGAAGTGAGCCAGGCCGAGGCCATGATGCGGCGCGAGGGCATTGCCTGGCTGTCATCCACCCACAAATCGATCGAAGAGATCGCCACCACCATCCTGCGCGACTTGCGCCCTGACCGACTGATCTATTGATGCCTGAATTTGAAGAATCTCGGCCCTTCACCGAGAGCAATGCCTTGAAGCCGTTCATCAGCACCGACGAGGATTCGATGTCGATGCAGTTCGACATGAGCCTGATCCAAAGCCGCATGAGGCTGGACGATCCGATCGCGCTGGACCTGCAGTACACGCGGGCCATGATGGCGTTTTTGATGCTGAACCCCGAGCCGGCCAAGGTGCTGATGATCGGCCTGGGTGGTGGCTCGTTGGCCAAGTACTGCCATGCGCATTTGCCGCAGGCCGACATCACCGTGGTGGAGATCAATCCCCACGTCATCGAGGTGCGAGATGCCTTCAAGGTGCCGCCGGACAGCGATCGCTTCCATGTGGTGTGCGACGACGGCGCGGCCTTTGTGGCGAAGACGAAGCAGGGCACGTATGACCTGATCATGGTGGATGGCTTCAACTATGAAGGCCAGCCCGAAACATTGATCAGCCTTGATTTTTACAAGGCTTGCCGCAAGGCTTTGACGGCCTCGGGGATCCTGGTGGTCAACCTGTCGGACGTCGAGCCCGAATGCACCCGCCTGGTCGGGCGCATCTGGCAAACCTTTGGCGAGCCGGTGATGGCCCTGGACATCGAATGTGGCGGCAACCGCATCGTGGTGGCCAGCACGGAAGAGGTGTTTCGCGCTTGTGCAGGCAGCTTTGGCCGGCGCTGGGCCGAGCTGTCGGCCGAACACAAGGAAACGCTGCGCTTCACCACGGCTTCAATCGAGTACGAGTTGGAGCCCTGGCAGGGCGCGAAAAAAGTGGCCAAGGCGCCCAAGGCCAAGAAGCGCGGTCGGTGATCCTTCCCTTGGCGCCGTGCTCACCCTGTTTCGGGGGTAAGCAGGGTATGTGCGGGTCGCGTCGCGTTGCACGGTTTTCATAAAGTGTGTGGATTGAATCCACACCAAAGAGGACAGGCCATGTCGATCCACGCTTCTTCTTCCGCCGCGCCGCGCGCTGCTTCCTTCAACGCTCGTTGGCTGGGTGCCGCCGTGCTGTCCCTGGTCGCCGGCCTGTCCCAGGCCCAGGTGCATGGCCCCAATCCCACGGTGGCATCGCTGGAAGCCGCCGCGGGTCCTTACGCGGTGGCCAACTCGGCGGTGAGCGCGCCCAGCGGCTATGGGGCGGGCACCGTTTTTTATCCCACGGTCCGCACCGAAGGCCAGTTTGGCCTGGTGGTGTTGGCGCCCGGTTTCCTGGCGGTGCAGGGCTACTACAAGTGGTTGGCGGAACGCGTGGCCTCGCATGGCTTCGTCGTGGTGACGGTCAACTTCAACAGTGTTTTCGACCAACCTGATGCGCGCGGCACCCAGATGGCCAAGGCGCTTCAGCAGGTGGTGGCCTTGAGCAAGACATCGACCGCGCCTTACTCGGGTGTGATCGACACGGCCCGTCAGGCGGCCATGGGGCATTCGATGGGCGGTGGCGGCGCCTTGGCCACGGCGCGCGGCAACCCGGCGTTGAAGGCCACGGTGGCGCTGGCCCCGTGGCATGGCACCAAAGACTGGTCGATGCTCCAGGTTCCGACGCTGATCATCTCGGACGAAAAAGATTTCATCGCCACCAACACCGAGCACTCCAATCCCTTCTACGCCAGCTTCAACGCGGCATTGCCCAGCGCCAAGATCGAGCTGGCGGGCGCCGACCACTTGTGCGGCATCCAGATCAGCGCCGAGAAGTGCAAGACCGCACTGGCCAAGTACTCGATCGCATGGCTCAAGCGCTTTGTCGATGGCGATGGCCGCTACACACCATTCGTGAAGAGCAAGACCGCAGAGATGTCGGCCTTCGACACGCGCGGGCAATATTGATTCATTGAACCCGGCGAGGCCCACCACCATGCGAAGCTTGAAACGCGGTAATTTCACGTTGATGGCGGGCCTGTTGGTGGCCGCATTGGCGCATGCAGAGCCGACACCGCACGGGCCCGACCCCAGCACAGCTTTGCTCGAAGCCAAACAAGGGCCCTATGCACTGGCCAGCGCCAAGGTGGTCTCGCCCTCGGGCTATGGCGCCGCCACCGTTTTCTACCCAACGGTGAAGTCCGATGCGCCCTATGGGCTCATCGTTCTGGCGCCAGGCTTTCTGTTGACGCAAGGCTATTACGCCTGGCTGGCCGAGCGGGTGGCCTCGCATGGCTTCGTGGTGGTCAGCTTGAACACCAACAGCCTGTTTGATTCACCCGATGAGCGCGCGCCTCAACTGGCCAGCGCGCTGGCACAAGTGTTGGCCTTGAGCCAGACCGCCACTTCACCGTATTCGGGCTTGGTGAATCCCGGCCGCCTGGCTCTGATGGGTCACTCGGCCGGCGGTGGTGGGGCCTTGACCGCGGCTTTGAATCACCCTGGCTTGAAAACCGTGGTGGGGCTGACGCTGGCCGTGGGGGCGCAAAAGGAGTTTTCGCAGCTCCAGGTGCCCACGCTGGTGCTGGCCGCCGAGAAAGACGCGATCGCACCCAACGCGACCTACTCCGTCCCCGTCTTCCAGAGTTTGAACGCGGCTTTGCCAAGTGCTTATATCGAGATCGCCGGGGCCGATCACCTGACGCCGACCATCCTGGCAGGCAGCCGCCAGCGGGCGGTGCTGGGGCGCTACACCATTGCCTGGCTCAAGCGCTTCGTGGACGAGGACCAGCGCTACACGCCCTTCCTGGAGGGCGGCAGCGCTGAGTTGTCCCGATACTGGTCGCGTGGCGCCTGGTGATCAAGCGTAATCGCTGACCGGCAGGCAAGAGCAGAACAAGTTGCGGTCGCCGTAGACGTTGTCCACGCGGCCCACGGGCACCCAGTACTTTTGCTGGCGCAGGCTGGCCACCGGATAGGCGGCCACTTCGCGGCTGTAGGCGTGCGTCCACTCATCCTTGAGCAATGAGGCCGCCGTGTGCGGCGCATTGGCCAGCGGGTTGTCCTCGCGTGGCCAGCTGCCTTGCTCGACCTGGCGGATCTCTTCGCGGATGGCGATCATCGCGTCGCAGAAGCGGTCCAGCTCGAACTGCGATTCGCTTTCGGTGGGCTCGACCATCAGGGTGCCGGCCACCGGGAAGCTCAGCGTGGGCGCGTGGAAGCCGTAGTCGATCAGGCGTTTGGCCACGTCTTCGGCGCTGACGCCGCTGCTGTCCTTCAAGGGGCGCAGGTCAAGGATGCACTCGTGGGCCACGCCGCCGCCCTTGATGGCCGCGTTGCCGCCGCTGAAGTGGATGTCGTAGTGGTCGGCCAGGCGGGCGGCCACGTAGTTGGCGTTGAGGATGGCGATTTCGGTGGCATCTTTCAGACCATCGGGGCCCATCATGCGCACGTACATCCAGCTGATGGGCAGCACGGCGGCGTTGCCCAAGGGCGCGGCTGACACGGCGCCGACTTGTTGTTCGGTGCCGATGCCGGCGGCGCGGTGCGCGGGCAGATAGGGCACCAGGTCTTCGACCACGCATACGGGACCGACGCCCGGGCCGCCACCGCCGTGGGGGATGCAGAAAGTCTTGTGCAGGTTGAGGTGGCTCACGTCGCCGCCGAACTCGCCGGGCGCGGCCAGGCCGACCAGGGCGTTCATGTTGGCGCCGTCCACATACACGCGGCCGCCGTGCTGGTGCACCAGGGCGCACAGCTCTTTCACGCGGGTCTCGAACACGCCGTAAGTGGAGGGGTAGGTGATCATCACGGCGGCCAGCTTGGCGCTGTGGGCTTCGCACTTGGCTTTCAGGTCGTCCAGATCCACGTTGCCATCGGCATCGCATTTGGTGACGACGACTTTCATGCCGACCATCTGCGCGCTGGCGGGGTTGGTGCCGTGGGCGCTTTCAGGGATCAGGCAGATGTCGCGGTGGCCTTCGCCACCGGCGTCGTGGTAGGCCTTGATGACCAGCAGGCCGGCGTATTCGCCTTGCGAGCCGGCGTTGGGCTGCAGGCTGATGCCGGAGTAGCCAGTGGCTTGGCACAACCAGGCGCGCAGTTGCTCGTCCAGCAGGGCGTAGCCCTTGAGCTGGTCTTGCGGGGCGAAGGGGTGGATGTTGGCGAACTCGGGCCAGGTGATGGGGATCATCTCGCTGGTGGCGTTCAGCTTCATGGTGCACGAACCCAGGGGGATCATGGTTCGGTCCAGCGCCAGGTCCTTGTCGGCCAAGCTGCGCAGGTAGCGCAGCATCTCGGTCTCAGAGTGGTGTGTGTTGAAGACCGGGTGGGTCATGAAGGCGCTGGTGCGGCGCAGCGACTGTGGAATGGTCAAGGCCACGCCCGATTCAAAAGCGGCGAACGAAGGCAGGGCCTTGTTGCCGGCGAACACGGTCCACAGGTCGATGATGTCGTCACGCGTGGCGGTCTCGTCCAGCGAGATGGTCAGGCTGTCAGCGCTCGCGATGCGCAGGTTGATGCCGGCTTTTTGCGCGGCGGCGACGATGGTGTCGCGGTCGCCTTCAGCCAGCACCTGGATGGTGTCGAAGTAGGTGGTATGGACCACGGTGCGGCCCAGCGCCTTCAAGCCTTCGGCCAGGATGGCCGTGTAGCTGGCCACGCGCAGGGCGATGCGCTTGAGGCCTTCGGGGCCGTGGTAAACGGCGTACATGCTGGCCACGACGGCCGGCAGCACCTGCGCCGTGCAGATGTTGGACGTGGCCTTCTCGCGGCGGATGTGCTGTTCGCGTGTTTGCAGGGCCAGGCGGTAGGCGGGGTTGCCGTGCGTGTCGACGCTGACGCCGACCAGGCGGCCCGGCATGGAGCGCTTGTAGTCATCGCGCGTGGCCATGTAGGCGGCGTGTGGGCCGCCATTGCCCATGGGCATGCCGAAGCGCTGCGTGTTGCCCACGGCGATGTCGGCGCCCAACTCGCCGGGTGACACCAGCAAGGTCAAGGCCAGCAAATCGGCGGCGACGATGGCCAGCGCGCCCTTGGCGTGCAGCGCGTCGATCAGCGGCTTCAGATCACGGACCTGGCCGTTCACGCCGGGGTACTGCATCAGCGCAGCGAAGCAGTCGTTGGTGGCCAGATGCTCGGCCAGATTGGCCGCGTGCACCACGTCCACCGTGATGTCCAAAGGCTTGGCACGCGTCTGGATCACTTCCAGCGTTTGCGGCAGCACGTCGTGGCAGACCACGAAGCGCGTGCTCTTGGACTTGCCTGCGCGCGCGGCCAAAGTCATGGCTTCGGCGGCCGAGGTGGCTTCGTCAAGCATCGACGAGTTGGCAATGGCCATGCCCGTGAGGTCGCACACCATGGTCTGGAAGTTGACCAGCGCTTCCATGCGGCCTTGCGAGATCTCGGCTTGGTAAGGCGTGTAGGCCGTGTACCAGGCGGGGTTCTCAAGGATGTTGCGCAGGATCACGCCCGGCGTCAACGTGCCGTAATAGCCCTGGCCGATGAAGTTGCGCATCAGGCGGTTCTGGCTGGCGATGCGTTTCAGGTCAGCCAAGGCCTGCGCTTCGCTCAAGGCGGCCGGCAGCTCCATGGGCGCGGGGCGCTTGATGGCCGCGGGCACGATGCCGTCGATCAAGGCCTGGCGCGAGGCCACGCCCACCACGCTCAGCATGTGCGCCTGCTCGGCATCCCGGGGGCCCAGGTGTCGGGCTTGGAACTCACGGGCATTTTCCAGTTCAGCGAGGGTGGGGGTGTGGGTCAACATGGTCGGGCTTCGGCAATCAGGGGTACAGCAGGGCGGGGCGAAAACGGCTCAGGCGTTCTTGACCAGGTCGTCGTAGGCGGTCTTGTCCATCAGGGCGTCGAGCTCGGACGGGTTGGCCAACTTGACCTTGAAGAACCAGCCGGCGCCCAGCGGGTCGGTGTTGGCCAGCGAGGGGTCGTCGCGCAGGGCTTCGTTGACTTCGGTGATCTCGCCGGTGACAGGCATGTAGACGTCAGCGGCGGCCTTGACGGACTCGACCACGCCGGCCACGTCTTGCGGCTTGAAGGTGGCGCCAACGGCGGGCAGGTCAACGTAGACCACGTCGCCCAGGGCGTCTTGCGCGTGCACGGTGATGCCGACGATGGCGGTGCCGTCAGCTTCGATCTGCAGCCATTCGTGTTCGGGGGTGTACTTGATGGTCATGAGGTTTCTCCTGTGCGGCTCAGCCGCGGTAGTAGCGATTGGGAACGAAGGGCAGGGCGGACACGGTCATGGGCACGCGCTTGTCGCGCACCAGGGCGAACACCGGCGTGCCGATGGCGGCGTGGGTGGCTGACACGTAAGCCAATGCGATCGGCTGGTTGATGCTGGGGCCGGGCGAGCCGCTGGTGACGATGCCCAGGGGCGTGCCGTCTTCAGCGATGACTTGGGCGCCTTCGCGCACGGGCACACGCTCGCTGCCGACCAGGCCGACGCGTTTGCGCTGCACGCCGTGCGCCAGTTGCTCGTCGATCACGTGCGCGCCGGGGTAGCCGCCAGCACGCGCGCCACCGGCACGGCGCACCTTCTGGATGGCCCAGGTCAGCGCACCTTCAACGGGCGAGGTATCGGTGTTGATGTCGTGGCCGTAGAGGCACAGGCCGGCTTCCAGGCGCAGGCTGTCGCGTGCTCCCAGGCCGATGGGTTTGACTTCGGGTTGGGCCAGCAGGGCGCGGGCCAGGGCGTCGGCCTGGGCGGCGGGCACCGAGATCTCGAAGCCGTCTTCACCGGTGTAGCCGGAGCGGGTGACGAAGCAATCGGCGCCGTTCAGCACAAAGTGGCCGCCAGTCATGAAGGTTAGCTTTTCCACGTCGGCATTCAGGCGCGCCAGGGCGGTCACGGCTTGGGGGCCTTGCAAGGCCAGGAGGGCCTGGTCGGGCAGGGGCTGGACGGTGCAGCGCTGGCCGATGTGTTGTTGCAGGTGGGCGGTGTCCTGCACCTTGCATGCGGCGTTGACGATCACGAAGAGGTCATCAGCGCGGCGGGTGACCATCAGGTCGTCCAGGATGCCGCCGGTGTCGTTGGTGAACAGGGCGTAGCGCTGCTTGAACACCGGCAGGTCGACGATGTCGACAGGCACCAGGGTCTCCAACGCCTTGTCGGCATCCGCGCCCTTGAGCAGCAACTGGCCCATGTGCGAGACGTCGAACAAACCGGCGGCGGCACGCGTGTGCTTGTGCTCGGTCATCAGGCCGGTGGGGTATTGCACCGGCATGTCGTAGCCCCCGAAGGGCACCATCTTGGCGCCGAGTTCGATGTGCAGGGCGTGGAGGGGCGTTTTGAGCAGGTCTGCAGACATGAGCGTGCCTGACCGCCAGGCCAGGAAGAGGGCATTGACATGGTTCCAGGGGACGCCGTGCTGTTGATCCGAAAATCGAAGCAAAACGCCTTCCCGGTGCTGCCCTCGCTGTCCGCTTTACCTGAGAGATTGACCCGTCGCCACGGCATGACCATGGCGGCGCGGGCTTGCCCCTTCGGTGGGTTGGCTCAAAGACCAACCTCTCTCCAGTGAGGATCACCTTGCGAACAAGGTGCTTGCCAGTCCATTTGCCTGAGCGTTCGGATGGCAAGCCACCCTGCGCCTTCGGCGACCCGTTTTGCCCGTGTTGAAACGTACAGCGGGGTTCTCTCCTAGCAGAGCCGATTGTATGCGAGGAAGTGCCGGGCGTGGTTCACTTGAAACACGTGAGCGAACGGACTTTGGGGACTTGGCACGATGTTTGTGTGCGAGTGCTAAAACCTGGTTTCTGCCCTTTCAACCACACCTATTCAATCTCACACGGCATGGTCACCAAGGCACCTGCGCGCAAAAGCGCCATCACCCCCATCCCCACCAAAACCACCGCCGCCAAACGCAACGCACCCTTGCTGCGCGACATCCGCCTGCTGGGCCGGATCCTGGGCGACGTGATCCGCGAACAGGACGGGCGCGAGGCTTATGAGCTGATCGAACGCATTCGCCAACTGGCCGTGGCCTACCGCGCCCGCCGCGACGATGTGGCTGGCAAGGACCTGGACCGCCTGCTCAAGAACCTGTCGGCCGACCAGAGCGTGTCGGTGATCCGCGCTTTCAGCTACTTCTCGCACCTGGCCAACATGGCCGAAGACCGCCACCACGTGCGCCAGCGCGAGCACACCGCCAAAGTGGCCACCCCCGGCTCGCTGGCGGCCTGCTTCCAGCGCCTGGCCGACGAAGGCGTGCGCACCGACGACATCGCCGCTTTGCTTAAACGCGCCTACTTGTCGCCCGTGCTGACCGCCCACCCAACCGAGGTGCAGCGCAAGTCCATCCTTGATGCCGAGCGCGCTGTGGCCGAGCTGATTGCGCGCCTGGACGTGGCCGATGAGGAAGAGCGCCTGGAGATCGAGCCCGCCCTGCGCGCCCGCGTGACCCAGCTCTGGCAGACGCGCATGCTGCGTTTCACCAAACTGACCGTGGCCGACGAGATCGAAAATGCGCTGAGTTATTACCAAAGCACGTTCTTGCGCGAGATCCCGCGCCTGTACGCGCAACTGGAGCGCGCCTTGCCGGGCCGCGAAGTGGCGTCGTTTCTGCGCATGGGCCAGTGGATCGGGGGTGACCGCGATGGCAATCCCAACGTCAGCGCCCAGACGCTGCAACTGGCCATGTCGCGCCAGGCCGAAGTGGCCTTGCGCCACTACCTGACCGAGGTGCACCAACTGGGCGCCGAGCTGTCGATGTCCGGGCGGCTGGTGGGCATCACGCCGCACATGGCCGTGTTGACCGACCGCTCTCCCGACCTGAACCCGCACCGGGCTGATGAGCCTTACCGCCGCGCGCTGACCGGCGTCTACGCCCGCCTGGCCGCCACGCTGGAAGAACTGACCGGTACCAAGGCACTGCGCCACGCGGTCGCGCCGCAGAACCCCTATGCCAGCGCCGACGATTTTCTGGCCGACCTGCGCACAGTGGACACCTCCTTGCGCACCCACCACGCCGCCGTGCTGGCTGACCTGCGCGTCAAGCCCCTGATCCGCGCCGTGCAGGTCTTCGGCTTTCACCTGGCCACGCTGGACCTGCGCCAAAGCTCGGACCAGCATGAACTGGTCATCGCCGAACTGCTGGCCACGGCCAAAGTCGAACCCCAATACGCCAAGCTGGATGAAGACGCCAAGCAAGCCTTGTTGCGCCAGTTGCTGTGCGAAGCGCGCCCCTTGCGCGTGCAGGGCGCCCACTACAGCGAGCTGGCCCAAGGCGAGCTGGCCATCTTCGAAGCCGCGGCGAAGGCCCGCCGGCGTTACGGCCCGCAAGCCCTGATCCACTACATCATCTCGCACACCGAAACCGTGAGCGACCTGCTGGAAGTGCTGCTGCTGCAAAAGGAATGCGGCTTGATGCGGGGCACGCTGGACGACGCCGACTCGCAAGCCGAACTGATCGTGGTGCCCTTGTTCGAAACCATCGCCGACCTGCGCCATGCGACCGACATCATGCGGGGCTTTTACGCCGTGCCCGGCATCGCCGACCTGGTCAAGCGATCGGGTGGTGAGCAAGACATCATGCTGGGCTACAGCGACAGCAACAAGGACGGCGGTTTTTTCACCAGCAACTGGGAGCTGTACCGCGCCGAGATCTCGCTCGTTGCCTTGTTCAAGGACCTGCGTGCCAGCCATGGCATCGGCCTGCGCCTGTTCCATGGCCGCGGCGGCACGGTGGGGCGGGGCGGTGGCCCGACGCACCAGGCCATCCTGGCGCAACCGCCTGGCACCGTGAACGGCCAGATCCGCCTGACGGAACAAGGCGAGGTGATCGCCTCCAAATACGCGCACCCCGAGATCGGGCGGCGCAACCTGGAGACCCTGGTGTCGGCGATGCTGGAGGCCAGTTTGGTCCAGCCCAGCAAACCCGTGCCCAGCGCCTTTTTGCAAACCGCCGATGCGATCTCGCAGGCCAGCATGGCGGCTTACCGCAAGCTGGTTTATGAGACCCCCGGCTTCACCGACTATTTCTTCGCGGCCACGCCCATCCGCGAAATCGCCGAACTCAACATCGGATCTCGGCCGGCCTCGCGCAAATCCACCCGCCGCATCGAAGACCTGCGGGCGATTCCTTGGGGATTTTCTTGGGGGCAGTGCCGCGTGGCCTTGCCGGGCTGGTTCGGCATGGGCTCGGCCATCGAGGGCTTCCTGAGCAAACCGGGCACCGAGCGCAAGGCGCAACTGGCCTTGCTGCAGCGCATGCACAAGCAATGGCCGTTCTTCCACACCCTGTTGTCCAACATGGACATGGTGTTGGCCAAGAGCGACCTGGGCATTGCCGAGCGCTACGTGGCCCTGGTGGAGGACAAGCGCCTGGGCAAGAAGATCATGGCGGCGATCCGGGCCGAATGGGACTTGACCAACCAGGCCCTCAACCTGATCACCGGGGCCAAAGCACGCCTGGCGGCCCAGCCTGACCTGGCTGACTTTTTGGCCTACCGTTTCCCGTATGTGGACCCGCTCAACCACTTGCAGGTGGAACTGATGCGCCGCCACCGCAAGGCACAAGACACGCGCGCCTCAGAAGTGGAAGGCGAGACCGTGGCCGAGCGTGTGCAGCGTGGCATCCACCTGTCGATCAACGGCGTGGCGGCCGGGCTGCGCAACACGGGCTGAAGCTTGAAGAAAAAAAGCCCGGGTCTCGCGGCCCGGGCTTCATTGCATCATCAATTCATCAGCAGGTTGGGCAACCACAGCGACAAGGGCGGCCAGTAGGTGACCAGCACCAGGAAGCCCAGCATCGTCAGCAGCCATGGCCACACGGCGATGGTCAGCTCGGTGATGCCCATCTTGGTCACACCGGAGGCCACGTACAGGTTCAGCCCCACCGGTGGGTGGCACATGCCCACTTCCATGTTCACGATGATCAGGATGCCAAAGTGCACGGGGTCAATGCCCAGCTTCATGGCCACCGGGAACAGGATGGGCGCCATGATCAACACGATCGACGAAGGCTCCATGAAGTTGCCGGCCAGCAGCAGCAGGATGTTGACCACGGCCAGGAACGCGATCGGGCCCAGGCCCATGCCGATCAGCCAGTCGGCCAGGTGCTGCGGGATGCTTTCATTGGCCAGCACGAACGAGAACAACACGGCGTTGGTGATGATGTACAGCAGCATCGCGCTCATGTTGGCCGAGGCCAGCAGCACCCGTGGCACGTCCTTCAGCTTCATGTCCTTGTAGATGAACACCGCGATGACGAAGGCATAGACGGCGGCCATGGCGGCGGCTTCCGTCGGTGTGAACAGGCCGGTGTAAATACCGCCCATCACCACCACGATCAGCAGCAATCCCCAGAAGGACTCGCGCAGGGCCTTGAGCCGTTGCCCCATGCTGGCTTTGGGCTGGCGTGGGTAGTTGAACTTGCGGGCCCGCCACCAGGCCGTGAGGCCCAGGCAAAAAGCCAGCAAGATGCCTGGCACGACGCCGGCCATGAACAGGGCACCAACCGACGTGTTGGTGGACACCGAGTACATCACCATCACGATGGACGGCGGGATGAGGATGCCCAGTGCGCCAGAGGTGGTGACGATCCCGGCGCCGAAGCGGGGCGGGAACCCCGCTTTGGCCATCGCTGGCAGCAAGATCGAGCCAATGGCCACCACGGTGGCAGGCGATGAGCCCGACACCGCCGCGAACAAGGCGCAGGCCAGCACGCCCGCCAATCCCAAGCCACCATGCCAGTGCCCGACCATGGACGTGGCGAAGTTGATCATGCGTTTGGCCACCCCCCCGTGTGTCAGGAAGTTGCCCGCCAGGATGAAGAACGGGATCGCCATGATCTCGAACTTCTCGATGCCTGTGAACAGCTTGAGGGCGACCGATTCCAGGGGCACTTGCGTGAACCCGAAAATGAAGGTGAGCACGGTCAGGCCCAGGGCGATGGAGATGGGCATGCCGGTGAGCATCAACATCACCAGCAGGCCAAGAATGATCAGGCCGTTCATGCGCGAGCTCCTTCGTCCAGGCCGTCCACGTGGCCATGGTCATGGTGAGGCAACTCACCGGTGTGTTGAAACGACCAGGCCACCTGCAGGAAGCGGAAGCACATCAAGGACGAGCCCAGCGGGATGGCCATGTAGATGATCCAGGTGGGCCACTCCAGGTCGGGGGTGGTGGGGCCTTCGATCAGGCCCTCCATGTTCAGGCCCAGGGCTTGGTAGGCCGCGTGGTGCAGGCCGTTGTCCCAGACAAAGGTGGCGCCCAAGGCGGCCACCACGCCGGTGAACAGGGCGCCTGCCAGCAAACTGAACATCACGAAGAACTTGCGCTTGGGCGCGGACAGGCGGTTGATCAGCACGTCCACCCCGACGTGGATGCCGGTGCGCACGCCATAAGCTGCGCCAAATTTGGCCATCCAGACGAAGATGTAGATGCAGGCCTCTTGCGTCCAAGCCATGTCCACGCTGAGCAGCCAGTCCTGCACCCCGGGGATGTTGAAGCCTATGACGTAGCGGTGCACCACCGACGCGAAGATGATGAGGGTGGCGGCGGCCATGAAGGTCGATATCAGCCACTCCTCCAGGTGATCAAGCCATTTCATGGCGTTCTCCCTTTGGGTCCAGTCAGGTATGAAAAAGCCCACACGGGGGTGGGCTCAGGGGGTGTCCTCCAAGGCTCAGAGCTTGCTGGGGTCGAAGCCGGTTTCCTTGTAGATGGCCCGCAGCGTTTCCTCGCCGATGCGCGGTGTCATCTGCTGGTGAACGGGCACCAAGGCCTTCTTCAAAGCCAGGCGCTCAGCCGGGGTGGGCGTGTAGATCTCGGTTTTGCCTGAGGCCTTGACCTTGGCCAGCGCGTCCTGGTTGTCGGCAAAGGCGTGGTCATTGGCCACCTTGGTGGCTTCGGTGATGGCCTTGGTCAGGTGGCCCCGGATGTCGGCGGGCAGGCCGTCCCAGAACTTCTTGTTCACGACCACCGCGTAGCCCAGATAGCCATGGTTGGTGACGCTGAGGTGCTTCTGCACTTCGTGCATCTTCTGCGTGTACAGGTTGGAAGGCGGGTTCTCGGTGCCATCCACCACGCCGGTCTGCAAGGCCTGGTAGGTCTCGGAGAAAGCCAGCACCTGGGGCAGGGCGCCCAGGGCGCGCACTTCGGCGTCCAGTACCTTGGACGACTGAATCCGCATCTTCATGCCCTTGTAGTCGGCGACGGCTTTCAAAGGCTTGTTGGCCGAGAACACCTTGAAGCCGTTGTCCCAATAGGCCAGGCCCGTGATGCCTCGGGTTTCCAGCTTGGCGAGCAGTCCCTTGCCGACGGGGCCTTCGGTCACGCGGTGCAGATCGGCGTAGTCGTCAAAGATGAAGGGCAGGTCAAATACTTCGAACTCTTTCACGCCCAGCGGCGCGAACTTGGACAGTGAAGGTGCCAGCATCTGCACGGAACCCAGTTGCAGGGCTTCCAGCTCTTCCTTGTCCTTGTACAACTGGCTGTTGGGGTAAACCTCCACCTTGACGCGGCCCTTGGTCAGCTCTTCCGCGCGCTTGGCGAAGAAGGTGGCGGCTTTGCCTTTGGGCGTGTCCATGGCCACCACGTGGCTGAACTTGATCACGATGGGGGCCTGGGCAAAGGCGCTGGGCACCAAGGCGATGGCGGCTGCGGCGGCCAGGAGGTGGCGGCGCAAGATCTTTCCGGCGAAGGACTGGGTCATGTGGGTCTCCTCAGGTATGGGGGCAAGTGGATTGTTGTCCCTTGTGGCGGCATGGGAAATTGTGGAGTTCCACATTCGTGCGTGCGGGATGGGCAGTACTTCCGCATGGCGGCATAGACTTCAGTTCATGAGCTCTCCCATCAGTGCGCCACCCCGTCCCACGCTGGCCGTGCCCCCAAGACCACGGTGGCGGGTTTGGGGCTCTGTCGTGTCGGTGGTGCCACACTTGTGGGCCTGGCCTTTGGTGCTGTCTTTGCTGTTCGCGGGCGGGGTGATGGGCTGGCTGCGATCGGTCGAGCGTGCCGATCTGGAGAGCCAGCGCGCCGAAATGATCTCGGATGCTTTGTCGCTGGAAGCCCAGGTCAGCAACCGGCTGGACGCCGAAGGCAGCCGCCTTCGGACCTTGGCCGAGGTGATCAATGGCAACAATGGCAAGGCCCTGTCCCCTGAGGGCTTTGCCCAAAACGCCTTGGTGTTGGATGGTTTGCGCCGCTTCTGGATCAGTGTGACCTGGCTGGACGCCAATGGTCGCATCGTGGTCCAGGTGCCCGATGACAGCATGCCCGCTCACTCGTCGGCGCGAAGCGGGATTGAGGCGCACGGACTGGCGGGCCATTTGTCGGCGCCATTGCAAGACGGCAGCGGCAAACCCGCTGGCTTGCTGGTGGCGCGCTATCTGCCCGCCGAGGTCTTGCGCCAGAAGGTGCCCTGGTGGTTGGCCCGCAAGTACGACATCCGCCTGGTTGATGAGCTGGGCGAGGTGATCGCCTCCACGATCGATGGCCCGCGCCTGGCCCGCCAGGCCTGGTACCGCGTGCAAGCGGGGCCATCGTTGCCCCAAGCCTTTCTGGAGCTGTCAGCACGCGAGACCATCAAGCCCTGGTGGCGCACCTTGCCGGTGGTTTTGATGACCGGCTTTGTCTTGCTGATTGGTGGTGCGAGCTGGATGCTGCGCCGGCAGATGCAGGGCGTGTCACGTGCTGAAGAAGCCTGGCGCACGGAAGCCGCCTGGCGCACGGCCATGGAAAATTCTCTGGCCGTGGGCATCCGGGCGCGCGACCTCGATGGGCGCCTGGTCTACGTCAACAAGACCATGGCCGACATGCTGGGCTACCAGCCCGAGGAGCTGATCGGATCCATGCCCCCCATGCCTTACTGGCCCAGCAATGAGCTGGAACAGGCCATGCAGCGGCACCTGCGCAACATGGCTGGCCAGGCCCCGCCCGAAGGCTATGAGTCACGCTGGCAATGCCGCGATGGCCAGATCCTGGAGGTGGTGGTGCTGGAGGCACCCTTGGTGGACGCCAAGGGCCAGCACATCGGCTGGATGGCTTCGATCCTGAACGTGACCGAGCGCAAGCGCCTGGAAGAGCGCGAGCGCAAGCAGGCCGACACCATGGCCCACCACTCGCGCCTGACGATGCTGGGCGAAGTGGCGTCGACTCTGGCGCACGAGTTGAACCAGCCCCTGTCGGCCATTGCCAGCTACAACGCAGGCGTGCTGAACTCGCTCACCCGTGAGCCCGGCAGTGATCCGGCCTTGCTGATCGCCTTGAGGCGCATGGGTGAGCAGGCCTCGCACGCGGGCCGCATCGTCAAGCGCATCCGCGAGTTCCTGACCCGGCGCGAGCCTCAACGTGAGCCTTGCAGCATCAACCAGGTGGTGTCTTCGGCCGTGGCCCTGCTCAGCCGCGAGATATCGCGCCATGGCATCGCGGTGACGACCGAGCTGGACGCCAGCCTGCCGATGGTGATGGCCGACCCCATCCTCATTGAGCAGGTGGCCGCCAACCTGGTGCGCAATGCGTGCGACGAACTGGCTCATGCCGAGCAGCCCCGTCGTCTTCACGTGCAGACTTTGCTGGGCGCGGGCGGGCGGTTCGCCAAAGTGGTGGTCACCGACAGCGGGCCAGGGCTGGGTGGTCGCAGCATCGATCAGCTGTGTCAGCCCTTTTACTCGACCAAATCCGATGGCATGGGCATGGGGCTGGCCATTTGCCGTTCAATCATCGAATTGCACTATGGCGGGCTGGACGCTGAAGAAGCCCCTGGTGGCGGCGCCAGCTTGTCGTTCACCGTGCCATGCCTGCGCCCTGAAGACCTGGAGGAGACCACGTGATGAGACCCGATCAAGGCATTGTGTATTTGATAGATGACGACACCGTGGTGCGAGATGCGTTGGCTTTCCTGCTCGGATCGCGGGGCCTGTTGGTGTTCAGTTTTGATGGTGGGCCGGCCGTGTTGGCTTACCTGGCTTCCAGCCCCCGGCCCATCCGTGGTGTGTTTCTGGTGGATGTGCGCATGGAGCCCATGTCGGGCCTGGTGCTGCACGAAGAGCTGTTGAGCCAAGGCATCCGCAACCCCTTGCTGTTCCTCAGCGGGCATGGCGACATCCCCATGGTGGTCGAATCGCTCAAGAAGGGCGCTTTCGATTTTCTGGAAAAGCCTTACGCCGACAACGCCCTGGTGGACCGCATCGAGCAGGCCCTGACCATCGAGCGCGCCATGCTGCTGGACGACGCCCGGCAAGCCGAAGGGCAGGCGCGCCTGGCCAGCCTGAGTGAGCGCGAACGCGAGGTCATGCCCCGGGTGGCGGCCGGCAAGCTCAACAAAGTCATTGCCGATGAATTGCACATCGCGGTGCGCACGGTCGAAGTTCATCGGGCGCGGGTTTTTTCAAAATTGGGGGTGCGCACGGCGGCGGAACTGGCCACTTGGTTGTCTAATTTCGGGGGTATTGACGCATCTGCGAAAATACAGAGATAAGGAACGGGACTTTCCCGAGGATCTCCCGAAACACACGCTGATGAATTCGCCGCAAGACTCCAGTCACCCTCAGGCCCCTGCATCGCAACAGGTGTCCCTGGTGGCCCAAGCCCGTGTGCCCACCGAGCACGGTACCTTCACCATGAAGTTGTTCAAGGAAGAGCCTTCTGGCCTTGAGCACGTTGCCCTGGTCATGGGCGACATTGGGGGCACGGCACTGGTCCGCGTTCACAGCGAATGCATGACCGGTGATGTGTTCGGCTCGTTGCGCTGCGACTGCGGCCCGCAACTGCACTTTGCGCTGGATGAAATCGGCAAGCAGGGCAGTGGCGTGGTGCTCTACCTGCGCCAGGAGGGGCGTGGCATCGGCTTGATCAACAAGCTCAAGGCTTACGCTTTGCAGGATGAAGGGTTGGACACGGTTGAGGCCAATCTGCGGCTGGGCTTTCCGGCCGACCTGCGCAATTTCGAGGTGGCCGCCCAGATGCTGTCCCAGCTTGGCGTGGATGCCGTGCGCCTGATGACCAACAATCCGCGCAAGGTGGCCACGCTTGAAAAGCACGGCGTCAAGGTGGTGGAGCGGGTGCCGGTGCGCAGCCAGTCGCAGTCAGAGAACCACCACTACCTGGCCACCAAGGCCCTCAAGCTGGGCCACCACATGGATTGGTTGCCCGAGTACATCCCGCCCAAATCCGACGACGAGGCCACGCCGTCCTCAAAGCTTGGGTAAATCCAGCGCCTGGGGCTCGTGCCCCCGGCCAATCAGCCAGTCGCGCAAAGCCAGGCCGGTGCTGGATGGCCAATAGCGCGCCTTGGCGGGCGCAATGCGTTTGTAGTCCACCAGCTCATCGCCCAGGGTGATCACGCCCGTGGCGGGCACGTGGTACGCGATGATGATCTGGTTCTGACGCGGGAAGGCGTAGTGGCCGATGAAGTGGGTGCCTTGCGCCTGCAGGCCCAACTCTTCCATCACCTCGCGCTCGATGGCCTCTTCGGGGCTCGGGTCGGTCTTCTCCAAAAACCCTGTGATCAGCGCGTAGAAGGGCACCGGCCAGGCTATGTTGCGGGCCAGGATGATCTCGCCTTCGTGTTCCACCACGGCCGCCACCACGGGCACCGGGTTGTCCCAATGGACGTAGGTGCAATCAGGGTCCAGGCAGGAGAGCCGCATGACGGTGTCCAGCTCGCGCTCTTGCAAAGGCTGGGCGCATTGGGGGCAGAACTTGAAAGCCATGTTTTGTGGGCCTGACTAAATGGGTGAATGGGCGGCCACCAAGGCCGCCATGTCTGCGGCTGAGCCGGTGTGGCCTGGCTCTGTCAGCCCGTCGATCACGCTGGCCCGGTTGTTGGCAGGCTGGTTCTGGCTCACCTTCCATTTGCCTTGCAGCCGCGTGATCGGGATCTCGATGCCCACGATGGCTTGCAGCAATCGGTCGGTGAACTCGCGGGGCGCGTCTTCCACCGCCCAGGGCTGCGGGCGAGAGGCCTCGTGCTGCCTGGTCATGGATTCAAGTTGCGCGCGCACCCATTGCGGATCGTCTTTCACCACCAAGGGGCCGTGGGCATGCACCACAGCATAGTTCCAGGTGGGCACAACCTTGCCGCCATCGGCCTTGGTCGCGTACCAGGAGGGCGTGATGTAGGCGTTTGGCCCTTGAAAGATGGCCAGCACTTCGGCCAAGCCGTGAGCGTCATGCCAGACCGGATTGGCGCGCGCCACGTGCCCCACCAGCTTGCCAAAGGCGGAGCCATCAGCTTGCAGGTGCAGCGGAATGTGGTTGGCCGTCAAGCCGTCACTCGACAAAGTCACCATGGTGGCCAGCGGGTGGGCGTGTATCAGGCCTTGCAGAACTTCGGGCCGTGACTCATCAAAGTGCGACGGTGAGTACAAAAGGAGACCTCAAGCCTGGGCGGCGACCAACTGCTGGTCTTTGGCGGCAGCGCGCGCGGCGGCCGGGCGCGAGGTGACTCGCTCGATGTAAGCCTGGAGCACCGGCGTTTGGGGCACCAGCTGGAACATGGTGGTCCAGTGCAGGGCATTGGCCCACAGCACGTCAGCGGCGCTGAACTGCTCACCCAGGATGTACGGGCCCCGGGCCAGTTGGTCGGTCACCGTCTTGAACATCGTGTCGAAGTCGCCATAGGGGCAGGTCGAGGGCGGCGCCGGTGCATGCTTTTGAGCGCGGTCAACCACGGCGGGCTCGAAGCTGGCCCCATAAAAGGCCAGCCACCGCAGAAATGGCCCCCGCAGTGGTGAGCCGATCTGTGGTGCCAGCCCGGCCTCGGGGTACAGCTCCGCCAGGTACTGATAGACAGCGGCCTGCTCGGTGACCACCGCGTTGCCATGCCTGATGGCGGGCACCTTGCCCATGGGGTTGATGGCCAAGTAGGCCGCCTGGCGCTGCTCGCCTGCCTTGAGGTTGAGCACGAAGGTGTCGTAGTCAGCGTTCAACTCTTCCAGCAGCACCAGCACGCCGGCCGAGCGCGAGTTGGGGGAATGGTAGAAGGTGACATGCTTGTCCGTGCTCATGAAGGCCTCCGTTCTTTGGGGTGTCAGCCATTCTGCACGAGCAGCAAAGCCAGCGCGATGATGGCAGGCAAAGCTTGCACGAAGAAGATCTTGCGGCTGACCGTCGCGGCGCCAAAAACGCCCGCCACGATCACGCAGCCCAGGAAAAAGACCTTGATGTCGTGCCCGGCGGCGCCCAGCCACAGGCCCCATACCAGGCCTGCCACCAAAAAGCCGTTGTACAGGCCCTGGTTGGCAGCCAAGTTTTTGGAGGCTGTGGCGAAGTCGGGTTTCAGGCCAAAAGCCTTGCGCCCAAGGGGTTTGTCCCAGAAAACCATCTCAAGCACCATGAAATAAAGGTGCAGCAAGGCGACCAAAGCGGTCAAAACAGTGGCGGCCGTGGCAATCATGGGGTCTCCTTGTGAGGTCTCTGGCAGTCATTGTCGTTGCTGAAAGCCCAATTTCCCCGACAATCCACCCCCATGACGTCTGAATTGCTCACCCCCACCACACCCGCCCCATTCGCCGCCGCTCCCAAGATCGGCTTTGTCAGCCTTGGCTGCCCGAAAGCGCTCACCGACTCCGAACTGATCCTGACCCAGCTGGCCGCTGAGGGCTACCAAACCTCCAAGACCTTTGATGGTGCGGACTTGGTGATCGTGAACACCTGTGGCTTCATTGACGACGCTGTGCGTGAAAGCCTGGACACCATTGGCGAGGCCTTGGCCGACAACGGCAAGGTCATCGTGACTGGCTGCCTGGGCGCCAAGGCCGGCGCCGATGGCGGCAACCTGGTCCGCCAGATGCACCCCAGTGTGCTGGCCGTGACCGGCCCCCACGCCACGCAAGAGGTGATGGACGCGGTGCACCTGCACGTGCCCAAGCCGCATGATCCATTTTTGGACCTGGTGCCTGAATCGCGCGGCATCGCCGGCATCAAGCTCACGCCCAAGCATTACGCCTACCTGAAAATCAGCGAAGGCTGCAACCACCGCTGCAGCTTCTGCATCATCCCCAGCATGCGCGGCGATTTGGTCTCGCGCCCGATCGGCGATGTGCTGAGCGAGGCCCGCGCCTTGTTCGAATCCGGCGTGAAAGAACTGCTGGTCATCAGCCAGGACACCAGCGCCTATGGCGTGGACGTGAAATACCGCACCGGTTTCTGGGATGGCAAGCCCGTCAAGACCCGCATGTACGACCTGGCTGAGCAACTGGCCACCCTGGCGCAAGAGCACGGTGCCTGGGTGCGCATGCACTACGTCTACCCGTATCCCCACGTGGACGAGATCCTGCCCATGATGGCGCAGGGCCTGATCCTGCCTTACCTAGATGTGCCATTCCAGCACGCGCACCCCGATGTGCTCAAGCGCATGAAGCGCCCGGCCAATGGCGAGAAGAACCTTGAGCGCCTGTTACGCTGGCGCGAGATCTGCCCCGAGATCGTGGTGCGCAGCACCTTCATCGCCGGCTTCCCCGGCGAGACGGAAGAAGAGTTCGAGTACCTGCTCGACTTCTTGCGTGAAGCCGAGATTGACCGCGCCGGTTGCTTTGCCTATTCGCCGATCGAAGGCGCGCCTGCCAATGCGCTCGCCGGTGCCTTGCCAGACGAAGTGCGAGAGGAGCGTCGCGCCCGTTTCATGGCCGTGGCCGAGCAGGTGTCGATCGCCAAGTTGCAACGCCGGGTGGGCGCCACCATGCAAGTGCTGGTCGACAGCGCGCCTGCGCTGGGCCGCAAGGGCGGGGTGGGGCGCTCATACGCTGATGCACCTGAGATCGACGGCACCGTGCGCTTGTTGCCGCCTGAGAAGGCCAGCAAGACTTTGAAGGTGGGCGAGTTCACCAAGGCGCGCATCGTCGCTGTTGAGGGGCACGACCTGATCGCTCAGCCCTTCTGAGCCAAACTCAGCTGAAATCCGTAGTGCGCAAGGCCTGCGACAAATCCGTCTTGGATGCGCAGGTCGGCCTCACCCACCGGTGCCGAGAAGCCAAAGGGATGCTGCCCGCGAGAGTTGACCGGCGGGGGCATGATCCTCGGCGGTGCTCTCCAGCAGGGCCAGGCATCAACCAGGGTTGAGGCGATGGCCTTCCAAGCCTGGTAGCTGGGCGTCCCGTGCTTGCCGTCATCGTCCTCGCGCACGGACAGCAGGCTCAGATTCGCGATGGGGTGGTGCCTGAAAGTGTAAGCACGGCCTGCCTGGGCGAGGGTGTAGTAAATCAGGCCCATCGGATCTTCGCCTCGGTTCAGTTCGGGCTCCAGCCTGGATGGAAACAGCCAGGCTGGCGGCCCCTCGCGTTCCAGGCAAGGCACCTGTGACCGAATGCCTTGCGGCACGCCGTCGACCCATCTCCAACTCACTTCCGAAACCGGGTGTTCCACGTCGATGTAACGCCAGGGCCAGGACACCGCTTCCGTCAGCGATGCCATCCATGGCGAGGGCAGGGCAGCCACGCTCACGGCAGGCGGAGACGACCGTGACAGCGAGAACCTGCGCTGCCAAGAATGCTGCCAGACGCCGCTTTGCCAGGCGCCCAGCGCCGTCACGTGCTGGTAGCGGGCGTCGAACTCCTGGTTCGGCGACCAGGCCAGTAGGGCATCTGTCAGGAAGTCGTCCAACCTGCGCCAAAGCCCTGGGGAGGGGGGCTTGGCAAAGACCCAACGGTAATCCAGTTCGGCGGAGGCGGTGCCTTCTCCTTGACGCAGGACCAGAGGCAAGGTTAAGTCCAAGTCCGCATCCTGGTAGCGCGCCTGCAGCTTGACCATGCCACCCGTTTCAACCCGCGACAGCACGGTCAGCCGCTGCCCCGTCAAAACGTTCGTGACGCTGACCGGATCCCTTCCGTGTTCGTACCAACCGTAAGCTGCCGCCAAATCGCCACCCTCCTGTCCGTGATGCGCACGCCGTCAAGCTGACCAATCAAGTCTACCGGTCAGTCTCATTCTGCTGGCCCCCAATGTCTGGCATCGCTTTTGCTGAAACTGACTGATAGCCCCAGATTGGTGCCAATGCCCTCTTGCCAGGAGTACCCCTTGAATCATTTCGCCAGACGCACTTTTCTTCACCTCGTGGCGGCCTCGGCCGTGATGTTGTCCACCACGCTGGCCATGCCCGTCTGGGCCCAGGCCAAACTCAAGGTGGCCGCCATCTACACGGTGCCGGTCGAGCAGCAATGGGTGTCGCGCATCCACAAGGCCTTGAATGAGGCCAAGGCGCGGGGCGAGATCGACTATGTCTTCTCTGAAAACACCGCCAACGCCGATTACGAACGCGTGATGCGCCAGTACGCCGAAGGCGGCAACACCCTGATCCTGGGCGAAGTGTTCGGCGTTGAAGCCGCCGCCCGCAAGGTGGCCAAGGACTATCCCAAGGTCAGCTTCCTGATGGGCTCATCCGGCAAGCCCCAGGCGCCCAACTTCTCTGTGTTCGACAACTACATCCAGGAGCCGGCCTACCTGAGCGGCATGGTGGCCGGTGGCATGAGCAAGAACGGCCACATCGGCATGGTCGGCGGCTACCCGATCCCCGAGGTCAACCGGCTGATGCACTCTTTCATGCTGGGCGCCAAAGAGATCAACCCCAAGGTCAAGTTCACTGTGAGCTTCATCGGCTCGTGGTTCGACCCGCCCAAGGCCAAGGAAGCCGCCTTTGCCATGATCGACAAAGGTGCCGACGTGCTCTATGCCGAGCGCTTTGGGGTGAGCGATGCGGCCAAGGAAAAAGGCAAGTTGGCCATCGGCAACGTGATCAACACCCAGCCGCAATATCCGGACACCGTGGTGGCCTCGGCCCTGTGGAACATGGAACCCACCGTTGACCTGGCCATCAAGAAGGCCAAGGCGGGGCAGTTCAAGGGTGAAGACTACGGCCCCTATTCCATGATGAAGTTCAAGGGCAGTGAACTGGCGCCTTTGGGCACCTTCGAAACCAAGGTGCCTGCCGTTGTGCTGGCCAAGGTCAAGGCCAAGCAGGCTGCGATCCTGTCAGGCGCCTTCAAGGTGCCGGTGATTGATACCGAACCCAAGTCGAACTGAGCACGCAGCTGTCCGGCGTCCACGATGACGGTGCTGCGACTGCAGGGCATCACCAAGCGCTTTGGCTCGCTGGTGGCGAATGACAACATCTCTCTGTCCTTGCAGGCGGGCGAGGTGTTGGCCTTGCTGGGCGAAAACGGCGCGGGCAAGAGCACGCTGGTGTCCATCCTGTTTGGCCACTATGTGGCTGACGCGGGGAGGATCGAGGTTCAAGGCTTGACCTTGCCACCGGGGCAGCCCTGGGCGGCGCTCAACGCCGGGATTGGGATGGTCCACCAGCATTTCACCTTGGCCGACAACCTCAGCGTGCTCGACAACGTGATGTTGGGCACCGAATCAATGTGGCGGCTGTCGTCGCGTCGCCAGGCTGGAAGGCAGCGTTTGCTGTCCTTGGCCGGGCGCTTTGGCTTGGCCGTTGATCCGCATGCGCAAGTGGGCAGCTTGTCGGTGGGTGAGCGCCAGCGCGTTGAGATCCTGAAGGCCTTGTACCGTGGTGCGCGCATCTTGATCCTGGACGAGCCCACGGCGGTGCTCACGCCACAAGAAAGCGAACAACTCTTCAACACCCTGAACACCTTGGTCAAGGACGGCCTGGCCGTGATCTTCATCAGCCACAAGCTGGATGAAGTGCTGCGCGTGTCGACCCGTGTGGCGGTGCTGCGCGGTGGCAAGCTGGTGGCCGAATGTGCGGCGCAGGGCACCACCAAAGCCGAGTTGGCTGCCTTGATGGTGGGCCGCGAGGTGAAGGCCGCGCGCCGTGACCCGCTGGCGGCGTCAGTCAAGGGCCCGGTGGTTCTGCAATGCGAGGGCGTTCACACCGATCAGGGGCAGCATGGAAAGGCGTTGCAAGGCGTGGACTTGGCCGTGCAGGCGGGTGAGATTGTGGCCGTGGCAGGGGTGTCTGGCAACGGGCAGGTGGCGCTGGCCGAATTGCTGCATGGCCTGCGGCCGGCTTCCAAAGGGCGGCTCACGGTGTCCGGCCAAGGGCTGAGCGCCCAGCCTCGCGATTGGGTGGCACTGCCCGTGGCCCGCATCCCGGAAGACCGTCACGCGCAAGGTGTGGTGGGCGACCTGAGCCTGTGGGAAAACACCATCACCGAGCGCTTGTTTGACAGGCGCTTCGCCCGCTGGGGCTGGGTGCGTCGGGCCGCTGCGCGCGCCCATGCGCAGCACATCATCGAGCGTTTCGATGTGCGGGGCGGGGGCCTGGATTCACCTGCGCGCCGTCTGTCAGGCGGCAACATGCAAAAGTTGGTGCTGGGCCGGGCACTGGCCCTGGGCGAGGGTTCCAAACTGGGCGTGCCCACGCTGATCGTGGCCGCCCAACCTACCTGGGGCCTGGACATTGGCGCGGTCGCCTTTGTGCACGAACGCTTGATCCAGGCCGCCGAGCAGGGCAGCGCCGTGCTGCTGATCTCGGAAGACCTGGACGAGATCCTTGCCCTGGCCGACCGCATTGCCGTGATGCACGAAGGGCAGCTCACCGCCGCGCGCCATCGGCAGGACTGGACGCTGGCCACCTTGGGGCTGGCCATGGCTGGCAGCGTTGCCGCACCAGCCACCGCAACTGAAGGGGTGAGCACGTGATGCCCGGGCTCCGCTGGCGAATCGAAAGCCGTGAACAACCCTTGCGCTGGGGCTGGCTGACCGCGCCCCTGGCCGCCGTGCTGGCCACCGTGATCCTGGCGGCTGGCCTCATTGCGTGGAGCGGTGCCCCGGTGACCAAGGCGTATGGCCTGATGGTGCAGGGCGCCTGGGGCTCGACCTTCGCCATCTCAGAAACCTTGACCCGGGCCACGCCTTTGATCCTGACGGGCCTTGCCGCGGCCGTGGCGTTCAGGGCACGCCTGTTCAACATTGGCGCCGAAGGCCAGTTGTACCTCGGTGCCATGGCCGCCGTTGCCGTTGGGGGCCAGCAGGCGGGTGTCGCCGAGTTCGCTGGCTCTGCTGCCTGGCTCACGGTCTGCATGGTGTTGGCGGGAGCGCTGGCTGGCGCCTTGTGGCTGCTGGGCCCGGCCTGGCTGAAAACCAGCCTTGGCGTCGACGAAGTGGTCACCACCTTGCTGATGAATTTCATTGCCTTGTTGCTGGTGTCCATGATGCTCGACGGCCCCATGAAAGACCCGATGGCCATGGGCTGGCCTCAGTCCGTGGCCTTGTGGCCCGAACTTGAATTCAGCCGGCTGATCGAGCGCTCGCGGGTGCACAGCGGCTTGCTGGGCGCCTTGCTGCTCGCGGTGCTCTTGTGGGCTATCGACCGCTACACCACCTTAGGGCTGGGCTTGCGCGCCGTGGGGGCCAACGCCGGTGCGGCGGCCTTCGCCGGTTTGCCTGTGAAGCGCCTGACCTTGATCACCGCCTTGATGTCCGGCGCCCTGGCCGGCCTGGCGGGGGTGGGCGAGGTGGCGGGGCGCACCAGTTACCTCACGCTCGACATGTCGCCCGGCTATGGCTACAGCGGCATCGTGATCGCAATGCTGGCGGGTTTGCACCCCCTTGGCGTGGTGGCGTCGGCCTTGTTCGTGGCCAGCGTGCTGGTGGGTGCCGACAGCATGGGCCGGGCCTTGGGCGTGCCCACCTACCTGGCCGATGTGATGGTGTCCCTGGCCCTGTTGTGCATGCTGGTCACCCAGATGTTCACGCGTTATCGCCTGCGGTTTTTGCGTCCTGCGGCTGGGAGTCGGCCATGACCGAGGTGTGGGACCTGGTCGCGCAAAGCAGCTTCTGGATAGCCGTGCTGCGCATGGCCACGCCGCTGTTGCTAGGCACCTTGGGCGTGTTGCTGTGCGAGCGAGCAGGGGTGCTCAACCTGGGCATCGAAGGGATCATGGTGGCGGGGGCATTCACAGGCTGGCTGGCCGTCTACCATGGCTGCAGCCTGCCCATGGGTGTCCTGATCGCTGCCTTGGTGGGGGCTGTGTGCGGCTTGCTTCACGCCTTGCTCACGGTCGGGCTGGCCTTGTCCCAACACGTGGTGGGCCTGGGCCTCACCTTGTTGGCGACCAGCTTGAGCCACTACAGCTACCGCATCGCGTTTCCCAAGATATCAACGCCACCCACCATCACGCCGATGGCTGCCGTGGGCCAGCAATGGCCGGGGCTGTCCCAAGTGCCCGTGATGGGCGAGGTGATCGCGGCACAAACCCCTTTGACCTTGATCGCCCTTGCCCTGGTGCCCTTGCTCGCATGGATGCTCATGCGCACGCCGCTGGGCCTGGCGGTTCGCATGGTGGGCGAGAACCCAGCCGCTGCCGAAGGGCAAGGCTTGAGCGTGGTGGGTTTGCGCACGGGCGCCATCGTGGCGGGTTCGGCACTGATGGGCGTGGCTGGGGCTTTCCTGACTTTGTCGGCCTTCAATGCCTTCTACATCAACATGGTCAACGGCCGGGGCTGGATCTGCGTGGCCTTGGTGGTGTTCGCTTCGTGGCGGCCGGGCAAAGCCTTGTTGGGTGCCTTGCTGTTCTCGGCGTTCGATGCCTTGCAATTGCGCTTGCAGCAAGCCGGTGGCGGCGTGCTGGGCGTGGCCCTGCCTTATCAGGTGTACCTGATGCTGCCCTACCTGCTGTCGATCCTGGCCCTCATCGTCATGGCCCGCCGGGCGGCCTACCCACAAGCCTTGATGAAGCCCTACCGCGCCGGTGAACGCTGAGCCAAACTCCATTAGCATGGCTGCATGAAGCAGCGCAAAAACGCCCCCAGCACCGAGCTCATCCACCACGCCTACAAGCCGCCCGCCGGCTTCAAATCCGTGGTGCCCGGCATCCACAAGGCCTCAACCGTCATCTTTGACAACACGGTGGCCCTGCGGGCTCGCCAGTGGAAAGACAAAACCGGCTACACCTACGGCCTGCACGGCACGCCCAGCACGTTCACGCTGGAAGAGCGCCTCGCCACGCTGGAAGGCGGCCTGCAAACCCTGTTGGCGCCCAGCGGCCTGGCCGCGCTCGCCTTGGTCGACATGGCCTTGCTGCGCGCGGGCGACGAGGTGCTGATTCCCGATAACGCCTACGGCCCCAACAAGGACTTGGCGCGCGGCGAGCTGGCCCAATGGGGCATCACCCACCAGTTCTACGACCCCTTGCGTGCCGATCAACTGGCCGCGCTCATCACGCCCCGGACCAAATTGATCTGGCTGGAAGCCGCCGGCTCGGTGACCCTGGAGTTCCCTGATCTGACTGGTTTGCTGCGCGTGGCGCGCCAGCATCCCCATGTGATCGTTGCGCTGGACAACACCTGGGGCGCTGGCTTGGCGTTTGACGCATTCGCCTTTGACCACGGGGACGGCGAGGCGCAGGGTGTCGACATCTCCGTGCACGCCTTGACCAAATACCCCTCGGGCGGCGCCGATGTGCTGATGGGCTCGATCACCACGCGCGACGAAGCGCTGCACATCAAACTCAAGATGACGCACATGCGGATGGGCTTGGGCGTGGGCGGTAACGATGTCGAAGCCGTTTTGCGTGGCCTGCCCACCTTGCCCTTGCGCTACGCCGCGCACGATGCCGCCACCCGGCAGATTGCGCTGTGGTGGCAATCGCGGCCTGAGGTCTCGCAGGTACTGCACCCGGCCTTGCCTGAATCACCTGGCCATGCCCATTGGGCCCAGACTTGCAGCGCGGCGGCTGGCCTGGTGTCCGTGGTGTTCGATGAGCGCTACAGCTCGTCCCAGGTCGATGCCTTCATCGACGCCTTGGCCTTGTTCAAGATCGGCTATTCATGGGGAGGGCCCGTGAGCCTCGCCGTGCCCTACCACCTGCCCAGCATGCGCACCGCAGCTGATGTGCCTCAGGGCACCCTGGTGCGCCTGGCCATCGGCCTGGAAGACCCGCAGGATTTGATCGACGATCTGGCGCAGGCGCTGACCGTGCTGCAGGCCAACTGAGCCGTGGCGTTCAGCCTTCCAGCTTGAACACATCCACCACTTCGGCCAGTTGCGCGGCCTGGCGCTTCAGGCTTTCAGCAGCGGCGGCGCTTTCCTCCACCAGGGCAGCGTTCTGCTGAGTCACCTGATCGAGCTGGGTCACCGAATGGCCCACCTGGTTGATGCCGATGGATTGTTCTGCCGTGGCGTTTGAAATCTCGGACAGCAGATCGTTCACGCGCTTCACTTGCGCCACGATGTCTTCCATGCTCTTGCCCGCCACATGGACCTGCTGGGCACCCGTGTCGACTTTCTCGACGCTGGCGCCAATCAAGGCCTTGATCTCCTTGGCGGCGTTGGCCGATCTCTGCGCCAGCGTGCGAACCTCGCTGGCCACCACCGCGAAGCCACGGCCCTGGTCACCCGCCCGGGCGGCCTCCACCGCAGCGTTCAAGGCCAGGATGTTGGTCTGGAAAGCGATGCCATCGATCACCCCGATGATGTCGACGATCTTCTTGGACGAGTCCGCGATCTCATTCATGGTGCCCACGACCTGGCTGACCACGTCTCCGCCCTTGGCGGCGGCCAAGGACGCCGCGTTCGACAACTGATTGGCCTGCTGTGCCATTTCGGCGTTGTTCTTCACGGTGCTGCTGAGTTGGTCCATTGAGGCCGCCGTCTGCTGCAGATTGCTGGCTTGCTCTTCCGTCCGTTGGCTCAAGTCGGCGTTGCCCATGGCAATTTCCGCCGAGCCCGTCGCGATCGAATTCGACGCACTGCGAACCTGCCCGACGATGCGCGACAAGTTCCCTTGCATGGCGCCCAGCGATGCAAGCACGCTGCCGGGATGCGCCTGTGCCGTGCCCTCAATGGCACCCAGGTCGCCAGCCGCCACACGGTGAGCGGCTTCTCCCAGCGAGGCTGGTTCTGCGCCCAGGGCCCGCGTCAGTCCGCGTGTGATCAGCACGCCAGCCAGGCCGGCTGCCGCGAAGGCCAACAAGCAAGCCATTGCCAGCACGTTGCGCTGCGTGACATAAGCATCTGCCGCCTCAACCGTGAGCTGCCGTGCGCGCGCGTCCGTGGATTTCAAATACGTGTCTGAGGCTTTAACCAAAGCCGCCAGCAAAGGCCGACATTCGTCGTTCATCTTGGCGATGGCTTCATCCTTCTGGCCGTTCAAGGCCAGGTTCACGATCGCCAAGGCCACCTGGCCATACGCCTCTTCGATGCGGTCGATTTCGGCAATCACGCCTCGCGCCTCTTCAGACACATCGTGCGCCTTGGCCATCTCATTGAGCTTGACCAGCAGGGCCTTAACTTCTTCGTGAGATTGCAAAACGATGGTTTTTTCAGTGGCCAGATCGGCCGGTTTGGTCACCAGCAACAGATTGCGCGCTGCGATGGCACGCGCATCCACGGCGGCACGGGCATGGGCCGCGAGATTGGATCGCGCGTTGATGCCGTTGACGTAATTGGTAAACCTGTGGTTCGAGTCGTTGAGTGCCTTGAGCGACAGCCCGGCCACGATGAGAACTAAAACTGCAAGCCCACCGAAGGCAACCGTCAGCTTGGCGCGCACGGTCATCGGGCTATTCTTCATGGAAATCATCCTTCGCTAAAAGTATGCGAAGGTTAATTATTTGGGGCGCCCTTAGGTGCGCTTCAAAGGCCGCAGACGGTGCGCTATTTCACGCGATTAAAAGATTTGTTCGCGACAGCCGCGCCAACAAATTAGGGTCTGTTAGAAACGCGGGTTAGGTCGACCAACCGGGTGAATTATTCCTTGCCGCCGGAGGACACCTTGTGTCGCATCATTCGGCCCTTTTCCCGCTCCCATTCGCGGTCCTTGATGGTGTTGCGCTTGTCGTGCTCAGCCTTGCCCTTGGCCAGGGCGATCTCGGCTTTCACGTAGCTGCCCTTGAAATGCAGGTTCAGCGGCACCAGGGTGTAGCCTTTTTGCTCCGTCTTGCCCACCAGGCGCCGGATCTCCGAGCGGTGCATCAACAGTTTTTTGGTGCGGTCCGCCTCGGGCTTGACGTGCGTTGATGCCGATCGCAGCGCATTGATGCGCAGGCCGATCAGGTGCAACTCGCCATTGCGGATCATGATGTGGCCATCGGTCAACTGCACCTGGCCCGCGCGGATCGCCTTCACTTCCCAGCCTTCCAGGACCACACCCGCCTCGAAGCGTTCTTCGATGTGGTAATTGAACAGGGCTTTTCTATTTTCGGCAATCGTCATGGTCAGAAGGATACAGCGTCCTTAAAATGGCGGCATTCTATGAAGCAAGTCAACAAGTCCGTCCTGCTCTGGTACTCGCCCCGCGAAATGTATGCGCTGGTCACCGCCGTCGAGGACTACGCCCAATTCCTGCCCTGGTGTGAGCGCGCTGAGGTAATCCAACAGCACGACGATGGTGTCACCGCGCGTCTGCACATCGCGTTTGCCGGTATCCGTCAGGCGTTCACCACGCGCAACACCAACATCGATGCCAGCGAAGTGCGCATGCATCTGGTGGATGGGCCCTTTTCCAAGCTCGAAGGCACCTGGAAGTTCACGCCCTTGCACAAGCCTGGCTCGCCCCCCCCGGTGCCCGGGCAGACCGCGGCGGAACCCACTGCCTGCAAGGTCGAGTTCTCGCTCAGCTATGCTTTTTCCAGCCGGCCGCTCGCCCTGGTGATCAGCCCGGTGTTCGACCGCATCGCCAACACGTTTGTCGATGCTTTCGTCAAACGGGCCGAGCAGGTTTATGGGCCTCGGTGAACCAACTCCAACCCCGGTGATTCACATCGAGGTGGTGTTCAGCCCAGCGCCCCGGCAAATCCAAATGAGCACCCTGACTTTGCCTTTGGGCAGTTGCATCAAGGATGCCTTGGTGGCCGCCCAGCTGTTGGGCGAGGCGCAACACTTGAGCGTGGGGATCTGGGGGCGCAAGGCGAACTTGGCCCAGGTTCTGCAAGATCGGGATCGGGTGGAGGTGTACCGCGGCCTGATCGTCGATCCGAAAGAGGCACGGCGCGTGCGTTACCGTGCACATGGCGAAAAGACGCCCAGGGGTGTCAAACGGCCGAACAAGCGGCCGCTGAGCAACTCGTCAGGCTAGCGCCCGACGGCCGGCCTTACTTGCAATTGCTGGCAATGGCTTCCTGGGTGCGGCGCTGCTCTTCGGCGCGGCCCTTGTCGTCCAGGATCTCGCGTTCACCCTTGCTATTGGTTCGGGCAATGCGGATGCCATCGTTCAGCGTGCGCTGGTAGTTGCGGGCCTGCGTGCAGTTCTCAGCACGCGACTTGGCGTTCTTTTCTTCTTCAGCTTTGCGCTGGGCTTCTTTTTCTTCCTCGGCCTTGCGGCGCTTCACGTCCAGCTCGGACTCGGGAGCCTTGGCCGCCACCGCAGGCTTGGCGGCCGATGCTGCAGCCTCTGCCTCAGAGGCGGGTTTGGCCAATTGCACCGTTCTTGAGGCCGCGGGCCTTTGCAGGATGTTGCCTTCAGGGGTGCCGGCCGGAGGCGGGCGGTCGCTGTATTGCGTTGCGCCCGAGGCATCTTTCCACTTCCACTGGGTGCCGGCCTGGGCAGGCGTGGCCACCAGCGCCGCGCTGGCCAAGGTCAGTGACAAGAGCAAGGCGGAATGAGGGCGGGTACTTTTCATGACGCGAAGTTTAGTCCGGCTTGGCGTTTGCAATGGCCGCGAAAACGCCCATTCGTCACGGTAAATCCACGCTTCGACAGCCTACCTCCACTGCGCGTATAATCCGCTTTTGCGTCTGGAGCCTGTTCATGCGCCTGCTTGGTAAAGCACTCACATTCGACGATGTGCTGCTGGTGCCCGCGTTCTCACAAGTGTTACCCCGTGACACATCGCTGGCCACCCGTCTGTCCCGAAACATCACCCTGAATCTGCCCTTGGTGTCTGCCGCCATGGACACGGTCACAGAGGCCCGCCTGGCGATCGCGATCGCCCAGGAAGGCGGTATTGGGATCATCCACAAAAACCTCACGCCTCAGCAACAAGCTGCGGAAGTCTCGCGCGTCAAGCGTTACGAGTCTGGCGTGTTGCGTGACCCGATCACGATCTCATCCGGCGTTCGCGTGCGTGATGTGATCGCCTTGTCGCAGCAACATGGCATCTCGGGCTTCCCGGTGGTTGATGAAGGCCGCGTCGTGGGCATTGTCACGGGGCGCGATTTGCGCTTCGAGACCCGCCTTGATGTGCCCGTGCGCGAGATCATGACCCCGCGCGAGCGGCTGATCACCATCAAGGACGGCGCTTCGAAAGAAGAAGCCAAGGCCCTGATGCACCAGCACAAGCTGGAGCGCGTGGTCATCGTCAACGACGCGTTCGAGCTCAAGGGCCTGTTCACCGTCAAGGACATCACCAAGCAGACCAACTTCCCCAACGCGGCGCGTGATTCACACGGCAAGCTGCGCGTGGGCGCGGCGGTCGGCGTGGGCGAGGGCACCGAAGAGCGCGTTGAGCTGCTGGTGCGTGCCGGCGTCGATGCCTTGGTGGTCGACACGGCCCACGGCCACAGTGCCGGCGTGATCGAGCGCGTGCGCTGGGTCAAGAAGAACTACCCACAGGTTGATGTGATCGGCGGCAACATCGCCACTGGCGCGGCGGCTTTGGCCTTGGTCGAAGCAGGCGCTGATGGTGTCAAGGTGGGCATCGGCCCGGGCTCCATCTGCACCACGCGGATCATCGCGGGTGTGGGCGTGCCGCAGATCATGGCCATCGACAGTGTGGCCACGGCGCTGCAAGGCACCGGTGTGCCTTTGATCGGCGACGGCGGCATCCGCTATTCCGGTGACATCGCCAAAGCCATCGCGGCCGGTGCCAGCACCGTCATGATGGGCGGCATGTTTGCCGGCACCGAAGAAGCGCCCGGCGAAGTGATCCTGTACCAGGGCCGCAGCTACAAGAGCTACCGCGGCATGGGCTCGATCGGCGCCATGAAGGCCGGTTCGGCCGACCGCTACTTCCAGGAAAACGACGAAACCACCAACCCCAACGCGGACAAGCTGGTCCCCGAAGGCATTGAAGGCCGCGTGCCGTTCAAGGGCTCGATGATCAGCATCGTCACGCAAATGGCGGGTGGCTTGCGCGCCTCCATGGGCTACTGCGGGTGCGCCACCATCGAAGACATGCGCAACAAGGCCGAGTTCGTCGAGATCACGGCCGCGGGCATTCGCGAGAGTCACGTCCACGACGTGCAGATCACGAAGGAAGCGCCCAACTACCGCATGGAGTGATGGGCGCCCAAGGCCGCAGGGCGGCCATGCCCTTCATCATGGTGACGGTGCTGCTCGACATGATGTCGATCGGCATCATCGCCCCCGTGTTGCCCAAGCTCATCGGGTCTTTCATGGACTCGGGGGCCAGCACCTCGGTGGCCTATGGTGCGGCGCAGGCGGCTTTTGCGATTGCCCAGTTCTTCAGTGCGCCGGTGCTTGGCGCGCTGTCCGACCGCTATGGCCGGCGGCCCATTCTGCTGCTGGGCTTGCTGGGCATGGGCATCAACTTCTTCGTCACCGCCTTGGCTTCCGAGTTCTGGATGCTGTTGGCTGTGCGCGTGATGGGTGGTGCCGTGTGCGCCAACATCGCGGTGGCCAATGCCTATGTGGCCGACATCACGGTGCCCGAAGAGCGCGCCAAGAACTACGGCATGTTGGGTGCCATGTTCGGGCTGGGTTTCATTCTGGGGCCCGTGCTGGGCGGCACGCTGGGCAACTACGATCTGCACTGGCCATTCCTGCTGGCGGGCAGCCTGTCGCTGCTCAACTGCCTGTATGGCTACTTCGTGCTGCCTGAATCGCTGCCTTTGGACAAGCGCCGCAAGTTTGAGCTGGCCCAGGCCAATCCCTTCACCGCGCTGGCCCGTTTGAGAGACCTCAAAGGCGTTGAGACCCTGATGTGGATCATGGGCTTGTCGATCCTGGCGCAGTTCTGTCTGCACACCTGCTGGTTCCTCTACACCGAGTTCAAGTTCGGTTGGACGCCAATGGACAACGGCTTGTCGCTGTTGGCCGTGGGTGGCATGGCGGTGTTGGTACAAGGCGGCTTGATGCGCTTTGTGCAAAAGTACATTCCGCTGCACCGGCTGGTCATTTTTGGTCTGGTCTCGTCCACCATCGCCTTCGCGGGCTATGGCTTGGTGCCGGTGGGCTGGATGATCTTCGTGATCGTGGTGGCCAATGTGTTTGGCTACATGGTGCAGCCTGGCCTGCAAAGCCTGGTGTCCAACGCCGTTGATCCAACCCGTCAGGGCGAAAGCATGGGCGCCGTGTCGTCCATCAACAGCGTAGCGGCCGTGTTGGGCCCGGTGCTGGGCACGCCCTTGCTGGCGGCGGTGTCCCATTATCCCCAAGGCGATTGGCGCGTCGGCGCGCCGTTCTACCTGTGTGCCGCCATCCAGGGTGTCGCGGCCGTGATCGGCCTGCGCTATTTCAGCCGCCACCACCGTGTACCAGCCAGCCCTGCGACCGTGGTCTGATTGATTTCTCGAGATTTTCACCATGCATGACAAAGTTCTGATCCTTGACTTCGGCTCTCAAGTCACCCAGCTCATCGCGCGCCGCGTCCGCGAAGCCCACGTGTATTGCGAGATCCACCCCAATGATGTGTCGGATGAGTTCATCCGCGGCTTCGCGCCCAAGGCCATCATCCTGTCGGGCAGCCACGCCAGCACCTACGAAGACCACCAACTGCGCGCGCCGCAGGCCGTCTGGGATTTGGGCGTGCCCGTGCTGGGCATCTGCTACGGCATGCAGACCATGGCCGTGCAACTGGGCGGCAAGGTCGAGTGGAGCGATCACCGCGAGTTCGGCTATGCCGAGGTCCGCGCGCTGGGCCACACCAAGCTGCTTGATGGCATTGAAGACTTCAGCACGGCCGAAGGCCACGGCATGCTCAAGGTGTGGATGAGCCACGGCGACAAGGTCACGGCCTTGCCCGAGGGCTTCACTTTGATGGCCTCGACGCCCAGCTGCCCCATTGCCGGCATGGCCAACGAAGCCAAGCGTTATTACGCCGTGCAGTTCCACCCCGAGGTGACGCACACCGTGCAAGGCCACGCCATGCTGACGCGCTTCGTGCGCGACATCGCTGGCTGCAAGGGCGACTGGATCATGGGCGACTACATCGCCGAAGCCGTGGCCAAGATCCGCGAGCAGGTGGGCGATGAAGAAGTCATCCTGGGCTTGAGCGGTGGTGTCGATTCCAGCGTGGCAGCTGCCTTGATCCACCGCGCCATTGGCGACCAGTTGACCTGCGTTTTCGTGGACCACGGCTTGCTGCGCCTGAATGAAGGCAAGGCGGTGATGGAAATGTTCGCCGGCCGCCTGCATGCCAAGGTGGTTCATGTGGAGGCCACTGAGCAGTTCATGGGCCACCTGAAAGGCGTGACTGACCCGGAAGCCAAGCGCAAGATCATCGGCCGCGAGTTCGTTGAGGTCTTCCTGGCCGAAGCCAACAAGCTCAAGGGCGAAGGCAACAAGGGCGCCAAGTGGCTGGCCCAGGGCACCATCTACCCCGATGTGGTCGAATCAGGCGGCACGGCCAGCAAGAAGGCCACCATCAAGAGTCACCACAACGTGGGCGGCTTGCCCGAGAAGCTGGGCTTGAAGCTGCTGGAACCGCTGCGCGAGCTGTTCAAGGACGAAGTGCGCGCGCTGGGTGTGGCCCTGGGCCTGCCCGCCGACATGGTCTACCGCCACCCATTCCCCGGCCCTGGATTGGGTGTTCGTATCCTCGGCGAGGTGCGCAAGGATTTCGCCGATCTGCTGCGCCGTGCTGACCACATCTTCATCGAAGAGCTGCGCAACGCGATCGATCCAGCCACGGGCAAGACCTGGTACGAGTTGACCTCGCAGGCGTTCACCGTGTTCCTGCCGGTCAAGAGCGTGGGCGTGATGGGCGATGGCCGCACGTATGACTACGTGGTGGCGCTGCGGGCGGTGCAGACCAGTGACTTCATGACGGCGGACTGGGCGGAGCTGCCTTACAGCTTGCTCAAGAAGGTGTCGGGCCGGATCATCAATGAGGTGCGCGGCATCAACCGCGTCACTTACGACGTGTCGAGCAAGCCGCCTGCGACGATTGAGTGGGAATGATTCAATAGCGTTTCAGGGCGTCCCAGGACGTCTCAATGATTCACTCAAGCCCTTGATTTTCAAGGGCTTTTTCGTTTTTGGTAGCCCGCTTGCGCCGGACCATGGGACTCACTGGTGTCTTTCGTCCATCGCTACAGGTAGGGGGTCGCGTATCCGACAAACTCTTCATGCTCCGTCCGCGCGACCTTCCAGTACCTGGCCCCTTCAGGCTGTTCTCTTTCCTGGCAGACCGTCAGGTACAAGCGACGCTTGGCGCGCGAGATGCCGACGAAGAAGGCCGAGCGCTCGGCGTCCTGGTCGCCCCAGAAGGTTTGACTCTCGACACCCAGCACCACGACTGTGTCGAACTCCAGTCCCTTGCTCTTGTGGATCGACATGATGCGCACGGCCCGGTCGCCCGAGAACGAGGCGAGGGCCTTCGCCGAATCGTCACCGTCCGCCAACAATGAGTGCGCACGGTCAATGGTCGCGTCGATCTGCTGTTGCAGGTAGTCTCCCTGTGCGTACTCGGACGAGAGGCCGACCACGGCATCGCGTCCGACGATGTCCAGAAGCTCGCCGACGATGGTCCGTAGGTCGTCGATGTCTGCAAGATCGGCCTGCTCTGCCGTAAGCCGCTGTTTGACGGCCGCGATGAAGCGGTTCCACCGGGATCGAGCGCTATATTCGTGTTCCTGATCGAGCCCACGCCCGAACACCATAAGGTCAAGTAGGCGCTGAAAGGGGCCGGGCTGCCGCTGGCCTGCCGCGACGAGAAGGAAATCGACGATCAGGTTCGCAACTGGCTCGGATGCTAGGTTTTGGGTTGAATCCTCATCGCGGTAGGGGACGCCCTTAGCATCCAGCGCGGCACGCAGCTTCTGGCAGTAAAGGTTTTGCTGCTTGCAGACCAGAACTGCGATCTCGGAAGGATTGACACCTTCGTTTTCTATCCAGCCGCGCACGGAATCTGTTAGCGCCTCCGCTTCGTCATCATCATTGTCGAACCGCAGAATTTCGATCTCGCCCTCGTCGCCGGGAAGGTCAACGTCGTCGAGTGCTGCGGGTGGGTCCATGACGTGCACCATTGCGTTCTGCATGCGGCGCAACCTCGGCTCCGACCGGAAGTTCTGATACAGGTTTAGTGGAAGTGCGTCGAAGTCTCCCGCGTAGCTCCGGAAGATTCCTTCAAGCGCCCCGGCCCATCCCATGATTCGTTGCTTCGTGTCGCCGACCGCGGTCAGCCGGACAGTCGTGTCCTGGAAGCAAGCCTTGATGAGTTCGTACTGCGAGTTCGTGCAGTCCTGAAACTCATCAAGGAACACATGGCTGTAGGTCTGACGGATCGCGTTGCGCGCGATCTGACTTGACTCCACAATCTTGACCGCAAGCGGCACCATGTCGTCGAAAGTGATGGTTCGCCTCTGAACACGATGTTTCCCGATGCTGTAGTCCGGATCAAGCGCATCATGACCGGTCAGTACAGGCCGGAAGCGGTCGATGATGCGCTTCGCAAGAGCATGGAACGTGTGGCTGTCAAAGCGTGCCGCAAGCTCCGATCCGCAACGCTTGCGGACCCGGGCTTTAAGGTTCTGACTGGCATCGACCTTGAACGAAATCGCCAGGATGCGCTTCGGATATCGGCACTCGCCGGTGCGCAGCAGGAAATCGGCACGCTGCGCCAGCATCTCTGTCTTGCCTGCGCCTGGTCCGGCGGTCAGCGCTAGGTTGCGGTCCATCTCTTTGGCCGCCGCGAGTGCGTTCGGCTCAAGGGAGAGGCCGTCTGCTGGGGACCAATGATCGACCCTGATCATTCGGGTAGGTCCGCGAGCATGGCCTCAACCGCATCGAACATACGATCGAGCACATCGGGCATGTCCGCGATAAGCGCGTTGTCATCTAAGTTCGCCATTGCGCGGATATGCGAGGTGGGCTTGCTGTCGAGCTTGAACCTACGATGGTAGGCATCGAAGTAACTTTGCTGTTCGTCGGTGTACTGCCCCCCAAGCGCGTCATGGCTCTTGCCAAGCACGGCCTTGATCGTGTCTTCGTCGGGCTCATCCAGATCGTCGTCCGTCACGCGATACGCAGCCGGGTAGTGCGTCATCATCATCAAGTCGAGATCGAGCGGCGTTGAGAAGTAGACCCCGAGCGCCTCAAGGCGGGCGACCCAGCCCAGATCGCCAAGGATGATTCCGTCGTTGGAATTCCACTTTGGGATGTCGTCGATCTCTTCCTGCGTCAGGTCGTTGCCATCGATGTCCGCGTAGCGCAGAAGTTGATTGGCGGCGTACTTGATACGGCCCCATCCGCCCTGAAACCGCGCCACATCGAGGTCCAGCAGCGTGACATGCGGGATGCCAAGGCCGTTCAGGAGCCGCCAAAGGTGATTGACGTGGCGTCCGCCGAGAGGTGCGACCGAGATGGATGCGTCATCGGCGAGGATGCCTCGTGCCTCCAGTAGACGCGGGAGCACGATCTGCTCGCTGTCACCTTCACCCAGGACGACCAGGCGAGAGAAATAGAGCTCTGGAAAGGCTTGGACGCCTTCGCGAACAAACTTCTGTGCTGACTCGTCCTCAGGGAGTTCAATGCCCTTGATGACGGTGCTCCGCTCTTCGTTCAGGCGAAGGTACCGGACCAACTCCGGCGGCACCCGGCGCAAGAGCGACGGTGCATGCGTCGCTAACAGTGCCTGGCTATCCTTTCCCTCGGCGAAGGTCGTCAGCGTCCTGACAACGCGCCCGAGATAGTGGGGCGACAAGCTGTTCTCTGGCTCCTCGATGGCAATGAGGGTGAAGACAGCGGGACGCAGCTTGTCAATGTCAAACGCTTCGGCCAGCTCGCCGCTCAAGACCTTACTGCCGATATCGTGCATCGCGAGCACCAGCGAAACGTAGAGCAGGGACTGCTGACCGTCGCTGAGCCGGGTGAAGTCCACGATGTTCTCGCCGTGACCGGGCGTGAACCCGATGCTCAGATGCCGCAGAAGGTTCTCGATCTCGTTTCGCCCGAAAGAGACCGACGGGTTTGTGTAGTGGCTACCCTTGTGCAGGCCCCCCCATCGGTCGGTCAGCGCGGCAGAGATCCCGTCGATAGCAGCATTTTCCCGGAGTTCATCGCCAATTTGTTCCGTCAGCGTACCGATCTCCTCGCGCTCAGCGCTCCAGTCCGCCGACCGAAGAGCTCGCCCGAGTAGCGCGTTGGCAGAATAGGAGATGTGGTCGGCAGGGTCGCGTCGGGCTGGCAAGTAGTGGACTTGGATAGCGCTCCGGTCCTGCTTCGATACGCGGCTCTCTTCGGTTGGGTTTCCATCATCGTCTTCGCTGATGACGAACGTGAAGCCTTCTTCAATGTCGTCGTCCTGATCGATGGTCGCCTTCAGCCGGAAGCGAACCTGCGCCGGGCCTTCCGCCGCCACCAGTTGCATGTGCGCGAAATTGCCAGGCACCGCCGGAAGTACCGCCCCATCGGCATCATCCTGTTCCAGTTCGGGAAACTCGAATTCCGCTTCGATCCAGAGGGTCCGCTGTTCAGGGGCGTCCTCCGGCGCTTCGCTAGCCGGAACGTGAAAATCGGATCGCTTGATCCTCCGCTGCGCGGGGTCGAGGCCGAACATGCGTGAGAGGGCCTGAAGCACGGCGGTCTTGCCTGCGCCGTTTGGCCCGAGCAAGAACGTTATGTCGGCCAGCTCGAGTACGGTGGGTTCAGGACCGAAGGAACGAAAGTTGGATAATCGAAGTCGAATTAGCTTCATGTGGTCTCCCTTCGAGCGATCTTACAAGCGGCAGCCCGTTTCAGCGCAGCACGCCATTGTGAGCGTCCCAATCGCCGCTTAGACCGGCCACAAACTCTGCGACGCGGCGAGGAGGCCGGTCAGTGGTGGGCGATCGTCAGCCGACTCGGGTGTTGCCGGGCAAGAGACAGCCCCCGCTTCATCTCGAACACTAAGCCGGACCGGCGCGTCGGTGGCAGCGTTAGGGCTTAGCGCCGCCGTTCAAGAAATGGAAGCGAACGGCGGCTCCCGCTGCTGAGCCGCCAGTCGAAAAAGCCCGCTTCAGGCTTGGCAGAGACACTCGATCCAGTTCGTCGAGTGACGGTAGCTTGGACAAAGCGTTCTACAAACGCATTCCTGAAGCCGTTGCCTCTGACTGCGCCCCGGTGAAAGTTAGACTGCCCAAGGTTTGCCACTAAGGACATCGAGGTTCATTCTCGAGAAGGAAAGTCGTGAAATCCAGGAAGCCAGCCGCCGCACCGTCGATACCAGAGCATCTGCGCGAAATAGCGCGAGCAGCACTTCATGAGCTGGAGCCGGCGGGAGCCCCTCGGTCTGCCGAAGAAGGGCGCGGATTGATGCTGTCGGCGCGAACGAATGCAGGCCGCAGTCTTCCGCCCTACTACCTGGTCTACTTTCTTCTTATAGATTTGCTTGCGTTTCCGAGTCTTGGTCAATGGGAAAAAACTGCATGGACCATCCCTGTGCGATTTCGCGGGCGCCTGTACGGGATCGAGCACAGAAAGATGGGGCTCGGCATCTTTGCGCCCAATTTGGATCCCAATGCAAGGACGAGCGGCCAGCCAAGCGAACAAGCAGAAGAGGATGCTGCCGCCATCGCTGCGGTGATCAAGAAGGCGATTGCTGTTGCGGAGCCGTATTTTCAATGGCGAGCGCAACAAGCGATCTCGACATCCGAGCTAAATGTGTTCAACAAGAGCGCTGAGCTGTTCGACCGATACATCTATTTTCGCGATCGGTTCAAAGCGCAGGTGGATGAAGGTGAGGCTTTGGCCATCCAGTCGAGATCCCAACGAAGTCAATCGATCGACCAGGTTAATGGCGCCCTCATCTCATCCTGGTTGACTGTCTGTAAGCAAGCGAAGTGGTATGCGCAAGCGGCCATTGAAGCATTTTTCAGCTGGACTGAACACGCGTTCATTCACCTTGCGATACTTCAGGGAAGGCTGACGGTTGGGACCCAAGTCGCGGAGCTTGCAGAAGACAACTGGATCGCAAAGTTCAAGTCCGCGCTGGACATCTCGGACAAGGAGACCAAGGCGCACTATGACAAGCTCTTGGAGCTTCGCGCGCAGGTCAGGAACTTCGTGGCGCACGGAGCGTTCGGCAAGGAAGGCCAGGCGTTTGACTTTCACTCGGGTGCCGGGGCCGTTCCTGTACGTCTGACCAATGACCGAGATCATCGCGTCAGCCTGACGGGCCGAGTGGCCTTTGATGAAGCCGCGGCAATGTTGGAGATCGAGTCGTTTCTTGAGCACCTGTGGGCAGGCGCGTTGGCGCCGGCCCGGCATTACATCTTCAGTCCCCTTCCGAGTATCCTGTCGTACGCGGCGGACGGTACCTATGTACAGGCCATGAATTCGGAGTCAGAAATGAAGAGTCTCGTTGATCATCTGACAAACCAATTCGAAAGTGCGGCAGACATGGCCTGGTGACCTCGGTGGCTTGAGCCGTAGAGCTGCAATGGCAGCAAGGTAGCCCATTCGAATTCGCGCCTGCAGCCAGAAGCGGGGGGCGGTTGCTGCTGACTAGCGACCATTCGCGACCGGAGATCACCGACCGTAATCGCTGCAGAGCGTTCGATTGTTGGGCAAACCCGAACTTCCGCTCCGGGTGGTTCCTGCCCCGTCATGAGCCTGAATGGAGTGTCTGAACGCCATTGACAAGCCGACGTTGACAACATGACATCACGTTGGAAACTGGTTCCAGCAATCTGCTGGAGCCAACCATGCAACCACTCAAACTCGTCCTCAAAGGCTTTCGGGGCATCCGTGCTGGTCTCGGCCAAGAACTGCTGACCCTGGACTTCGAGCGCTTGGCTGATGACGCTGAACTGATCGCCATCGCCGGTGCCAACGGGCGTGGCAAGACCACGCTGATGGACAACATGCATCCCTACCTCACGATGCCGTCGCGCGCGGCCTTGAGCGGCCCGGGTGGCTTTTCCTACTACGACCATGTCTGCCTGCCCGAGAACGAAAAGCACCTGACCTGGGCTCATGGCGGCCGCTGCTATCGCTCCCAGGTGGTGATCCGCCTCAACGGTCGGCGCAAGACGGAGGCTTACCTCCATGTGCTCGATGACGCGGGCCAATGGTCGCCCGTTCGCCTGGAGGATGGCCTGGTGTCCGATGGCAAGGTCGAGACCTACAACCGCTGCGTTGAAGCCATTTGCGGCAGCGCCGACACCTTTTTCACCTCGGTGTTCTCGGCGCAAGGCAAGCGCCAACTAAGCACCTACCGCAACGCGGAGATCAAGACGCTGTTGTCCGACCTGCTGGGCCAGGACGAGATCCGGGCCTTAGGCCAGAAGGCCAGCGAGACGGCCAAGCTGATCAAGGCCGGGCTGCTGGTGATCCGACAGGAACTGACCGGGCTGGACGCGGAGCAAGCGCGCATCGATGCGGGGAAGCAGCGCTTGCGTGATGCATCGGCCCGCGTGCAGCAGGCGCTGGCCGACCGCCTATCGGCACAGGTGGTGCTGGATGCCGACCGGTCTCGCCATGCCCGCCTGGTGGCCGAGCGCGACCAGTCTCAGGCCACTGATGCCCGGCGTGCGCAGTTGCTGGCCGAGCGCAAAGCCCTGATCGACACGGGCACACAAACCATCAACGCGCTCAAGACCCAGGATCAAGGCGAGGTGCAGCGGCTTGAGCGGCTTGACCAACGCGTGACGACACGGTTGGCACAAGAGCGCAACCGGCGCGCCGTTCTGACCGGATCACGCCGTGACTGCCTGGCAACGCTCAAGGTGCAGGATGCCGTGCGAAGGGCAGGCGCCCGTTTGCCACTGGCCGAGCAGATGCTGGCCTTGCGTGACGCGAGGATCGCTGCTTGCAGTCAGCGCGTGGAGAAGCTGACCCATTGCCAGGGGGCTGAGCGGTTGTTGACGCAAAAGCTGGCGAACATCGAGCAGGACGCGGGCAGGGCGGTGCTCAGGGAGCAGGAATTGGCCCATCGCTTCGGCCTGGTGGGCGAGGTCCCCTGCGTTGGCACCGATCTGCAGGGCCAGTGCAAACTGCTGGGCGATGCGCGGGAAGCCCAGGCGCTGATTCCCAGTGCGAAGGCTCAGATTGCGAGCTTGGCTGCTGACAAGGTCGTTGTGCTGCAAGAGATTGTTGCGATCCGCAAGCAGCGCGATGTGCTGTCATCGGCACCGCAGTCCCTGATCTGGGCCGAGCGCCGCGTGGAGGTGGCCCGAGCCCGGGTGTCTCGGTTTGCGATGCTGGCGGCCAAGTCCGTTCAGATCGAGCACGCGCGTTCGTCCTTGTTGGCGATTGAGGCGGAGCTGACGGCCCTCGGCCCCGATCCAGATGGCACCCACAGGACCGAGACGGCCGACGAGCAGTCGGAACGCCAGCAGATCATGTCGGGACGGCAGCACATCAGCCAACAGTTGGCCCAGCAGGCGCAGCATTACCGGGATGCGCTGGATCGCCTCGATGGCGTGCTGGCGACCTTGCCCGCACCCTTTGACTCGCCTCAGTTGGAGGCCGCCGACCAGGCGCAGACCCGGTCCGCCCTGGCCGTGACGGCTGCGGAGCAGGTCCACCTTGTCGCCGAGCGAGACGCCCAGACGCTGGTCGGCTTGACGGAGCAGGCGCAAGCGCTGGCGGCCCGGCGGGCGCAAGTCGAGGCGCGCATGTCCCGCGTCGAGGGCAGCCTGGGCGCCTGGAACCTGTTCGCCCGCTGCATGAGCAACGATGGCCTGATCGCCTTGGCCATCGATGATGCGGGCCCGGCCTTGTCGGGGCTGGCCAACGATTTGCTGCTGGCCTGCTATGGCCCGCGCTTCACGGTGTCCATCCTCACCCTGGTGGAGACGGGCAAAGGCGAGCAGCGCGAAGGCTTCGACATCCTTGTGCATGACGGCGAGTCGGGTGACAGCAAAAGCGTGGGGCTGATGAGTGGGGGCGAACGGGTCTGGGTCAACGAATGCCTGACCCGTGCTGTGGCGCTCTACCTGGCGCAGCACTCGGGCCGGTCTTACGACACACTGTTTTCCGACGAGGCCGATGGCGCGCTCGATCCTGAGCGCAAGCGGATGTTCATGGCCATGAAGCGCGAGGTCTTGCGCCTGGGTGGCTACCGGCGCGAGTTCTACGTGTCGCAGACCCCGGAGTTGACCGCCATGGCCGATGTGGTGATCGATCTGGATGCGATGGTCGCTGACGGTTCGCTCATTGAGCATGGCGCCAGATCAGAGGATGCCACGGCGAGAAAGGAAGCAGCTTGGCTTGGGCGCACTCATATTCATGAGTCATGAGCATGGCTTGCTGTGCGTCCTGCTGGCAAAGGAAAGGGTGGGGCGACCAACCCTTCCTCGATCGATCACATTACGCAGCCTTGGCCTGACGCTTCGGCGCTTTGGTTGTCGCTTCCGGCTCAACCGAGACCAGCGGTTTGGCGGCTGTCTTTTCTGGCTTGGCGGCCTTCTTCACAGCGGGTGCTTTCTTGGCAACCTTAGCCTTCTTCGCGGCTGACGCGCGGCTCAGTTGGATGGCTTCGACGGCTGCAATGAATTCTTTCCAGCTCAGCTTGACGCCATTGGCCGCGCCAACCTTGCCCTTGCACCAGGTGATGCCGGCGCGGGCAACGATGATGTCACCCAGTCTGGCGCCGTCTTCCTTTTCTTCGCGGACTTCAATTTCCATCCCGTTGTTCTTGAGTTCGATGTCTGCCTTGATTTCTTTGATTCGCAACTTCATGGGGATCTGTACTTTCATTTTTTGGCCAGAATTGGCGGCCCGAGGTTAACAAGGAAGACGGACGATCTTCACCGGGTCAACGAGAAAGATGCAGCAGCCAAAGAAAGAGCGCCGACCATGAGGTGCGGCGCTCTGTGAGGGCGTATGGACTGTTGGTATCTGTCGGTGTGTCAATGGCCCTGGTCGAGGTCGTCAAAGACGGGCAGGCCTTCCAAGATGGCCGCATCGCTGTCGAACTTGAGCCAGACGATGCCTGCCAATCTGGCCACCTCGAAGATCATGGCCATGTCGCTCTCAGCGGGCACCGTGTAGGGCGGTGAGCCCACATAGACGAAACCACCATAGTCGTTCGGGTACACGTTGACCGACAAGTCGTCATTGGCCAGTTTCTGGCGCGTGGTGGCTGTCAGGTGGCAGATCGACAAGGCGGCCAGAGGCTCGACCAGTTCCAGCAACCTGGTCACGATGATGTTATCCAAGGCGGACTCCTCTTGGCAAGGATGAGGGCGGTGCCATGCAGGGTAGGGTGGCCGGACTGATCACAGCAAGCCCCTTTCTGCAAACGACGTGACCCGGTCACCGCCCACGATGAAGTGGTCGAGCACGCGCACGTCAACCAGTATCAAAGAGGATTTCAGCGTCTGGGTCAAGAGCTCGTCTGCCCGGCTAGGGTCTACCTGGCCACTCGGGTGGTTGTGTGCCAACAGCACGGCCGCTGCGTTGCGTGCTAGCGCGCCTTTGACCACTTCGCGTGGGTAGACTGAAGTCTGGGTCAGCGTGCCCCGAAAGAGCTCTTCGGCCTCGATCAGGACCTGCTGCGAGTCCAGGTACATCACAAGGAACACCTCGTGCTGCAATCCGGCGCAGTACAGGCACAACCAGTCTTTCACGGCCCTGGGCGAGGCCATGATGGGGCCCTCCAGCATCTTGGCGCGCAGGTTACGCAACAGCAGTTCACGCGCGACGCTGAGCTTGTGGGCCAGTTCGGGCAGATCCTGATCAACGGCCCGGTAAGCGGCTGCTGGGTCGCAGGCACAGGGCGCGTGGGGGGATTCATGGCGAAGGGGTGCAGCGAGCAGTTCGCTGACCAGTTCGGTACTGGACATGTGGGTGACATTCACGGATTTCTCCTTCACAAAAAGGAAAAGCGGGAACGTCCAACCCCGAGGGGAAGGAGGTTCCCGCTCGGGATGTGCTGACGCGAGGCCAGCACGGTTGATGAGGCAGGTGACGACTGCGACGCCGACGCTAGGTCGGGAGGGCATTCCGCGATGGAATGCGGGAGGCATGGCGCAGTGTGGTCGGCCTGCCCGGTGTGTTCAAGCGCTGGCCGGGCGATGCCACCGCCAACAGCCCGGCGACCCGGGGGATTGCGTGCGGCACAGTGCTGTGACAACGGACTGTCACTGAAATTGCACTGGAAAAATCTTCATTCTTCTCTGGCCAAAACCAGTGACAAGGGGCGGAGATTTGAACAAGATGTGCTCATTGAATCGATGCAGCGAGCACGACCATGATTCGTTTTGGCCAACACATTCGACTGACACGGCGAGAGATCGAACGCTTCAAGAAGATCACCGACCTGGAGCCTGTCGGCGTTCGATCACTCAGCGACTTGGCGGCCTACATTGCGCTGTGCAAGGCCTATTACTGGGGCGTCTCCAGGGAGACGCAGTTCTTGCACTGGCTGATTGACCGCGAGTACCAGCGGTGCCGTGAGGCGGCTTAGAGCCTCAACGACCAACAGGCGCGCAGGTCTTCAGGCAAAGACGCGCGGCTCGATGGTGGCGCCACGCATGAAGGCCAGGTAGGCCGCAGCCTTGCCGATGTCCTTGAAGCAGGCGATGGCCTCATTCCCACGCTTCACCGCCCATGGCAGGGTGGCTTCTTCGTTGGGCGATAGGTTCAGGTTGGCTTCGCGGTAAGCTGGATGTCGATACGGTGTTTTGCCTGTGTGCCAGTCAATCAGGCACAGGATGCAATCGGTCAGGATGGCGCCGCCACCTGACTCACCAGGCTCGACCAGCAATGGGACTTTGAGCCATCCGCCAGAACGACCGATGCGGCCGACCACACCGTGCTCATCAAGCCAGGATTCGCCTGTGGTGAGGTCACCCAATATCAAGCGGATCGTCTGGCCACTTCGGCGATAGGCCTCCAGCACCTTGGCCGCTTTGGGGTCCGTCCTGGGCGCAAAGTAGGTGCATTGGCTCAGTGGCGAGCATCCCCATTCGGCTGTTGCATCCAGGTATTTCTGATAGCCCGCCAGCGCGGCGTAGTCGTCCGCCGCGAAGGCCAGATCGCTTCTGCCCAGTTGTTGCGCGATCTGATTGGCGTGATCGCGGGCGTTGTCAAAACCAAAGCAGCTGTAGCCTGATTCAGCAGCGATGACGTAGAGCTTTTGCTCAAGGTTGAGTGTGACCTTGTCCATGAGGGTTCCTTCGGTAGAAACCTGGAGGCACACCGCCGCCAGGGCCGTGGGCCCCGCAGGCGTGATGAATGGGTATCAGCCTTGGGCTGACAACAAGAAAAATGCTTGATCGCCGATGTTGTCCACCATCTGGCTTTGGCGCAGGTGATCGAGCTTGAGCAGCAGCGCATGGGCATGCGCGCGGTCGTCGCCCAGCAGTGAGGGCTGGAGCGCCTGCACTTCCTTGATCAGCAAGCGCAGTTCCTGGACGATGGCGCGATCGGCACGCACCTCAATGGCATGCAGGGTTTCGGCAACGGTGGCCATGGGGAGTCCTTTCATGGGGGGCGCCGATCTGCCAATGGCAAATCGAGGCGGGCGAAGTTGGGAGGGGGGCGAACGCGGCATGCACCACCGCTGGGGTGGGCATGCGCGTTCGACGATCTGGGCTCACCAGCGGGTGTCGGTGAGCCACCGTCAGGACAGCAAGTCCATGACGTGCTGCGAGCTCAAGCTGCGGTGGGGGCAGCCTTGGGCTGGGGCGAAGCCTTGTCCACATCGGGTGTGGATGCGGGCTCGCTGGATGGGGCCCCGGCTTGCGCATCAAACGATGCCTGGGCCTGGGCGAACTCGGCCTCTTGCCTCAGGCGACGAACCTGAGGCACGCCAGGCTCTTTGCCTGCTTTGGTGTCGATCGTGGGCAGGCATTCGACAGCAATATCTCTGCCCTGGTGGAGCGCCCTGAGCATGCTTTGCGCAGGCACGATCACCAAACCATGGGCCAGCCAGCGTACGAACTGGCCGATCCTCTTGTTGCGAGCTTGCGCGGCCTTGTACGTGCGCAAGGATTCCTTGCAACACAGGTACAGGGCCAGGTGGGCGCGCTTCATCTCGGGCACGGCCTCGAGTTGGGCCATCACTTCGGTGGCAACAGCGGGGTCGCTGCTGACACGTCGGTAAAAGCCAACCCAGGCGCGCGCTTCTTCGATCTCGATGCAGGTCCGCTTGGGGCGAACACGCGATTTCTCATAGGACATGGTGTGAGCTCCAGAAAATGGAGGGCACACCTGTCCCGGTGGGGAGACGGTGGACTCCCCAGGGGTTGAAAAACTGATGCAACAGGGAGGCGTGAGCCATGAAGGTCACGCTGCCGCTGCGATGTACTCAAATGCCCGTTCAGCCGGTGGTGAAACCGGAGGTCGAGGCATCAACAGTGCGGGTAGCGCTGCTTGGCGGATCACAGGCTCGCGGGCACGCCCGGAGCCTCCCAACAGCACGCAGATGGCGCGCGCATCCATCGTCGCTTGAGATACGAACATGGCGTTCTCCTTCTGGAAGTGAAGGGGAACGCACCTTCCCAGTGGGGAACATGGTTCCCCAGCTTGGGATGCTTCAGCCCTGATGGGTGAAGCGGCTCGGTGGCAACACCGCGAGGTGTGCCGACAGCACTAAGTTCAGACCGAGGTCAGAACAAAACACATGGCCACCGAAATGGCCAGGCTGAACCGGAGTTCAGCGTCTACAAGGCAGGTCACGACTGCGACGCCAGCGATGCTGGACTTCAGGGAGACCGAAATCTCCATTGAAGGCTTCGTGAACGCGATGTCCACAGGTAGCCATCGAAGTATGGCCAGGGTGGGCGGCGGTGCTCAAGGGGGCTTTGTCGCCTTTCAGCTCATGCCATGGCGAATCGGCCATGAACTGGCGCAGTTGGCTGTGGCGGATCAGCGCAGCCTCCCGTTTTGAACCTGAAAATGGGTTTTGCAGGCCATCCTTGGCAGGAGGCGCATACGCGAAAACCTCGCCACCTCTCTGTAGAATGCTCTGAAACAAGATTTACATAAATTCCAAATGGCTTCAGGGAAACGAAGGAATGGCAGTGTCCGAACTTGTCTTCCTGTCACGCTAGTCGGGGTGATCGAGCTCGCATATAGGTGGCGTGGCTGCATGTCCCCGTTTTCTTGGGGAATGGAGTGATCCAAGACGCAGAGTCCACCATTGGCCCAGCGAGTTGGCTGCCAAACGTGGCCTTCGTGGCGTTTCGTGAAAGAACGAGTCTGTGACAGGTATGGCTGTTCACGACGTTGCATCTTTGAACCGATTCCTCAGAATGGCTGTCGTGGCAGGGGTCGAGAGCGCAGTCCAGGTTCATATCGACCGAGGCGACGACCTCAATGCTCGCGACGACAAAGGCCTGACGCCGCTCATGCTGTCGGCCGCCCGCAACAAAGCTGCCGTTTGCAGGCTTCTTGTCCATGGCGGCGCAGATGCCGCCCTGCTCGATCCTTCCGGGAAAACCGCCCTCGATATTGCAAGGGCCGCTGGAGCGTATGAAGTGGTCGCGGTCATTGAAGCCGCCTCATCGCCTGCGGAACTCGCCAATGATGGGGTCGATCTTGGCGGGTTCATCACGACCCTGCTCGGCGAACGCTCGGTTGAGGCGGGCAACGAGCCATCCGCTTCTCGTCTTGATTCCGATGTCGCACAGCCTCCCAATCTGAATCACTCGGGCTCGGTACGGGACGTCGCCGATGTGTCATCGCCCGCGATCGAATGGGCATTTGACCTGGACGAAGGTGGTGCTGCCTTCGATTTGACCGGATGGGAGGCCGAAGATGACCAGCCGCCGCCCGAAAGCGATCCAACGCTTTCAGCGGCTGCCTTTGACGTTCAACGAGCCATTTCCAGGCATCAACCCATCGACACATCCATCGACTGGGACGATTTTGATGCTTACTTGCCGGAGCGGGCCTCTCCACTTCCTCGCCCGGAAGACGTGGACGTTCGCGAGCAACTTCGCCTTGTGTTGCTTCGGGCAATTCGAGAAGGCAGTGTGCCGGATTCGTTGATTGAGGACCTGTCGTTCGACGGAGATGGGGTGCCCAGCGAAGAAGCTGGGGCCCTTCTGCGCATGGTGATCAATGACCTGGGTGCGGAAACTGATGAACGCTTTGAATACGCGTCTGCCCACGAAAATTTTGAGGTCTTTGTCTCTCCTGTTGAGAATTCAGACGAAGAAGTGGCTGTCGCGGATACGCTGGAGTTCATGGATGATCTGGCGGCGCGGCGCAATGAGCCGATGCGCATCTATCAACGCGAGTATCAACGCGAGCCTCTTCTTACGGGCGACGCAGAGGTCGCCCTTGGGCAGGCCATGGAGCAAGGTGTAGAGAGGGCACTTGATTCGCTGGCGTCATGGCCATCTGGCATCGCTGCTGTGCTGGACAGCGTGCGGATGGTCATGTCGGGTGCAAAGCCGCTTCGTTGGATATCGGTTGGGCAGCGCGTCGAGCCGCACGATATCGACCCGAATTCAGACGAGAAATTCGGTGCCGAGCCAGTCCTTCTATCCGAAGACCTCAAGGAGGAGGACGAGCACGGCGCACAGTCCGACGCCAATGAGTTCATTGACGAGTCGTCGGAGTTCTTTGCGCAGGCGGAGCAACTGTCGGTCCTCGCCGTCAGCTCATCTCAACACTCTCCTGAATGGAGAGCCTGCCGCGGTGCGATCGGATCACTTGGTCTGACCCGTGGTTTTCTGTTGGAGTTGGCAGACGCTGGTATTTCTGGCGAGCAGCAACCGGCTCTTGCTTTCGCGCAAGCGATGAGTAGCTATCGGCGGTCACGGGACAGGATGACCGTCTCCAATTTGAAGCTTGTCTTTTCCATCGCAAAAAAATATCTGTTCAGTGGGCTGCTCTTGGACGATCTGGTCCAGGAGGGAAACATCGGACTCATCAAGGCTGTCGATCGATACGATTGGCGCAGGGGCTTCAAGTTTTCCACCTATGCAACCTGGTGGATCCGTCAGCAGGTCGGCCGCCATCTCGCCGACAAAAGCAAGACCATTCGCTTGCCAGTCCATGTCTATGAGAAGGTTCAACGCATTGCCCAGGCCGGACATGCATTCGAGATGAGTGCCGGGCGGGCGCCCACGATTGATGAGCTTGCAGCGCGCGTGGACATGCCTGCTCACAAGGTCGCTGGGCTCAACCGTTTAGCGCAAGAGCCTTTGCCAATTGATGATGAGCCGGATGTGGATGCGCGAATCGCAGTGGGCGCCCGGGATGAGTTCATTGCCCGCGACCCCATGGATATCGTGTCCGATCTGCAATTGATCAATTCCGTTGATCGGCTTTTGGGGACGCTCAAGTCGAAAGACGAGCGCATCTTGCGCTTGCGTTTCGGCATCGGCGTGCCGGATTCGATGACTCTGGAAGAGATCGGCTCGCGACTCAACGTGACGAGAGAGCGCATCCGACAACTTGAGGCTGCAGCCATCCGCCATCTTAAGCATCCTGGCCGAATTGACCGGCTGCGACGCGAGTTCAGCAGCGATCCGCTTTCAAAACGCGATCACGGTGTGGTGGCGTCCAACGAATTCGACGATGACGAGTCGGATGGCAACCCGTCGACTGTTTCGGTGGGCACTGAGGTAGACGCTTCGTCCCCGCCCGAGCAATCGAAGCCAGCGAATGCCGGTCCTGGTCAACTGCAACCCACCCGACAATCCGCGCTAGACAAGCTGATCGATCAGCTCCTCGTCGCCGGGATTGCCGTCGAAGATGACCGGGATGGCGGCAGCGGGAGGTTATGGGTCAATCTCACCGAGGCACCCGATATGCGCTCTCGCAGATTCGTGCGAAAGCTGATCGCCATGGGATTCGAGTTCTGGCCAGGAAAGGGCTATTGGAGATGAAACCCAAAACGCGCAATGCGCCACCGCGCGCCATGGCAATGCTCGAAGCTCTGCGCGGTCTCGGCTACTCGACGGCGGCAGCGCTGGCAGACATCATCGACAACAGCATTTCAGCTGGCGCAGGAGAGGTTCGCGTCGATTTCACCTGGGACGGTCTGAACAGTCGGATTGCGGTTCTCGATGATGGACGCGGCATGGATGACGGCGAACTCGAAAGCGCCATGCGTCTTGGGGACAAGAATCCTCTCGACGTACGCTCGGCACACGACCTCGGGCGCTTCGGGATGGGCCTCAAGACGGCCTCCTTTTCCCAATGCCGCAGGCTCACGGTTGCCAGTGTCAAAGATGGCGCGGCAAGTTGCCTCCGGTGGGATCTTGATGAACTGGCGGCCAATCCGGAGAGCGGCTGGCTGCTGTTCGAGGGCCCGGCACCGGGATCGAAGCCGTTCATCGTGGGCCTCAAGGGCAAGAAGGCTGGAACGCTGGTCCTGTGGGAAACCCTGGACCGTGTTGTCACCCCAGGCTACACATCTGACGATTATCACGACCTCATAGACAACGTTGAGTCTCATTTGGCAATGGTGTTCCATCGCCTGCTCCAGGGGCCACGCGCCAAGCTCAAGTTGCTTTTGAATGGCAGCCCTGTCCAGCCTTGGGATCCTTTCATGATGGGCCATCCTGCGAAGCCGTGGGCGTCTCCGACCACCAACCATCCGACCGACTACGGAATAGTCTCTGTCCAGTGCCATGTCTTGCCTCATCGCGATAAATTGACCAACGCCGAGTTCGACGCAAGCGGTGGCCCGGCAGGCTGGACAGCTCAGCAAGGCTTCTATGTCTATCGAAACGAGCGACTCCTGGTTGCCGGCGGATGGCTTGGCCTTGGCAATTCGCGCGCATGGAACAGGGAAGAGGCGCACCGCTTGGCTCGCATTCGCCTGGACATTCCCAATACGGCCGATGCGGACTGGAAGATCGATGTCAGGAAATCGACTGCCCGCCCACCCATTTCGCTAAGGCCATGGCTGATGTCGCTGGCTGAGAACACCCGCGAACGGGCTCGGCACGTGTTCGCCTATCGGGGTACGCCCACCCCTGCGCAAGGCAATACGCCCGTCGAGCAGGTTTGGTGGGTTGATCGTGTCAAGGCAGGCATGCGATATCGGATCGACGAGAAGCACGCTTCCGTCGCTGCAGTTCTTGCCAATGCCGGGGAGTTGCAGCCACTGGTCAGGGCGATGCTTCGAGTGATCGAGGAGACCGTTCCAGTGCAGCGCATCTGGCTGGACACAGCCGAAAACAAGGAGACGCCACGAACGGGGTTCGAGGGTGAACCCAATGCGGCCGTGGTCGAGGTCGCTCAGGTGCTTTTCGATGACCTGATCGAACGCAAGGGCCTGAGCCTCGAGGAGGCGCGCAAGTCGATGGCGCGCACTGAACCGTTCCAGAAATATCCGGCGCTCATCGCAAAACTAGGGAGTAAAAAATGATTGCAGCAGAAGAGGCAGCGGCGCAGGCGCAGTTGCTTGAAGATGTCATTGCTACGGCGCAGCGGCTGGTCAAGGCTGAGAAGGACTCGTCAAAGATCACGCCGTCCTACATCGCTGAAAAAGTGACGCTGGCCGCCGCGATGTTCGCGAGCGATCCGCCAGTCCCATTGGATGAGGCCAAGGCGGTCGCCACCCTGATCCAGCGATTCAGCCACCGGATGGGCAAGGCCACCACCCTCAAGGACAACACCGGGCACTTCGATTGGCTCACCGCCGCCCGCAAGAAGGATTGGCATTACTGGCGCCGATATCGCGACTACCAGGAGTCCAAACTGTCAGATGTGGTCGTTGATGGCCTTGACGAGGCGACCGACGACATCCTGGCGCTCCTGGAAGACCCACTGCGGACAGATGCCTGGGATCGTCGCGGTCTCGTCGTCGGGCATGTGCAGTCCGGCAAGACCAGCAACTACACGGGCTTGATCAACAAGGCCGCAGACGCGGGCTACAAGATCATCATCGTGCTGGCGGGCATGCACAACAACCTGCGCTCGCAGACTCAGATGCGCCTTGAGGAAGGCTTCCTGGGCTACGAAACAACGGCGGACCGCGACGCGGGCGCGGCCATCGGCGTGGCCGGTTTTGGCGAGGACCTCAAAACCAACTCGGCAACGACACGGGCGGAAAACGGCGATTTCAGCAAAGCCATCGCCAAGCATTTCCATGGCATCTCCCCGGAAGAGCGCCCTTGGATCTTCGTGGTCAAGAAACAAAAAACCGTGCTGACAGAGCTCCTCAAGTGGATTCAGGCGCGCGTGGCCGATACCCCAAGCTCGATGCCCGATTGGAAATTCGTCACCAAGCTGCCGCTGCTGATGATCGACGACGAGGCCGACAACGCTTCGGTGGATACCGGTGAACAGGTGTTCAACGATGATGGGACGCCCGACGAGGAGCACCAGCCCAAGACCATCAACAGCTTGATCCGCCAACTGCTCCACTCCTTCACGCGCAAGGCCTACGTGGGCTACACGGCCACTCCATTCGCCAACATCTACATTCACCACAAAGGCGCCACGGCGAAGGAAGGTCCCGACCTTTTCCCCAAGGCCTTCATCATCAATTTGGCCGCTCCGTCGAACTACGTCGGCCCCGCCCGCATGTTTGGCAAGCTGACCAAGGATGGCCGCGTGGGAGCCCTCCCACTGTCGCGCAGCATCCTGGACCACTACGATCCCGAGACCGATGCGGGATGGATGCCACCCAAGCACAAGAAGACGCATATTCCTGTCCATGAGGGCCAAGAGACGATACCGCTGTCCCTGCGCAAGGCCATCCATTCCTTCGTGCTAGTCTGCGCGGCGCGTGAACTGAGAGGCCAGGGAGCCGAGCACAGCTCCATGCTGATTCACGTCACTAGATATGTGGCGGTGCAAGACCACGTGCGTGAGCAGGTCGAGGAGACTGTGCGCCGCATGCGGCAGAAGATCACCCGTGGCAGCGACGCCGACGAGTTGCTCACGCAACTGCGCGAGCTCTGGGACGACGACTTCATCCCCACGCGCGACAAAGTCGCCGAGCTCTCGCCAGCCGTTGAGCGCCCTCCTGAGCTGCCCTCGTGGGATGACGTGGTCGCGAAGCTGCCCGATGTGCTCAATGACATCGTTGTGCGCTCCATCAATGGAACGGCCAAAGATGCCTTGGATTACGCAACCCCCGGCGCCGCCCTCAAGGTCATCGCCGTCGGCGGCGACAAGCTCGCTCGGGGCCTGACCCTTGAAGGCCTCTGCGTGAGCTACTTCGTCCGCACGACAAAGATGTATGACACGCTGATGCAGATGGGCCGTTGGTTCGGCTACCGACCGGGATACCTGGACCTCTGCCGCCTCTACACCTCGCCGGACTTGGTGAAGTGGTTCGGCCACATCGCAGACGCCTCCGAGGAGCTGCGCGAAGAATTCGACTTCATGGCGAAGGCGAAGCTCACGCCAGAGCAATACGGCCTCAAGGTCATGTCGCACGAGATTCTCACCGTCACCTCGCCATTGAAGATGCGCAACGCGCAGACGCTGTCCCTGACTTACAGCGGCACGCGGCCCCAAACCATTCTCTTCCACCGGGACGCCAGGGTCCAAGGGGCGAACCTCGCCGCGACCGACGCGTTGATCGCCTCCCTCGGCATGAATTTCCTGCCGGGGCCTAAGTATCCGCGCGACGGCGATGCTGACTCTTGGTCAGGCGCTCGCCTTTGGAAAGATGTGGACGCTTCGAATGTGCTTGCATTCTTGAGCGCCTATGCGACCCACCCCAATGCCACCAGTGCCAAGGCGGGAGTGCTCGCGGACTTCATCACAAAGATGATCGACATCGGCAATTTGAAGCAATGGAGCATTGCGCTTTTAACCGGTGGCGAAGGGGTTGGCGCAACACATGTCTTCCCTGGCAACTTCGAAGTCAAGTCCTTCCAAACACGCAAGACCGAAGACCCCGACCCACCGGGCATCAAGGATCCCGCCATGTTCGCCATCGGCGTGCTGACCGATCCCAAGGACGAGGGCATCGATCTCGATGACGATGTTTGGCGTGATGCGCTGGCCCGCACTCGCGCGGCGTGGAAGCCCGAGCCCGCTCGCGGCCGAGTAAATCTGCCAACCATCCCCAGCGGCAAAGGCATACGCGAGTCGCGCGACAGGCTTGGAGGCGAGGCCGATCGCGGCCTACTGCTGCTTTACTCCCTCGCCCCCTACTACAAGGGCAAGGCGATGCTCCCTGAAAACCTCATCGTGCCTGGCTGGGACAAGCCCATCATGGCCTTTGCCATCGCGTTCCCGTCGAGCGAGAACGGCGTGCGCGTGGAATACGAAGTAAACCTCCTCTATTGGATGCAGGAATATGGCCCGTCCGAGTAACGAATTCCTCATGGCATGGTCGTCGCTCACGGGCAGTGACACCGAGCCGGGCTGGCAGGCCATCGCGCTACCTTCTGCGGGGTCGCTGGACGTGCGTGCTGGGCGGCGCTCACCGGACAATGCCGAGGCGGTGCTGGTGGGGTTTCCGACCGTGCGTCTGTCTGTGGCCGACAAGCTTCCGGAGGGCCAGGGGTTCTCGGTGGAACGAGCGGACCCTGAGGGCAATGGCCGACTCTGGCTCGCCCTGACGCGCAAGATTGCTGGCAGCACTGAGCTTTTTGCAGCCATGGCATGCGACGTTGTCGGCGCTCTCGACGAGGCGGTGGCGACCGGAGCCGACGAGGGAAAGCTTGTGCGTGTCTTCATCAGGCGTGTTGGGGCCTGGCAGGAGTTCATGCGCAAGGGAAGCCACGCCCTGAGCCCTGAGGCCGAGATCGGTCTGATTGGTGAACTCACGCTGCTGCGCGCCATCATCGACGCGGGAGCCCCCGCTGAGATTGCCGTCGAAGCGTGGGTTGGTCCACTCGATGGCCTCCAGGATTTCGAACTGGGCACTGGCGCCGTGGAGGTCAAGACCACGCTTTCATCAGCCGGATTTCCTGCCAGGATTGGTTCGCTCGAGCAGTTGGACGATGCAATACGCCAACCGCTATTTGTGGCAGGCGTGAGGCTGCGGCAAACCGCAAGCGGTCAGAACTTGCCTGGGTTCGTCGAGATGATGCGACAGACGATGAGGGGCGAGGCGGAAGCGGAGAGGCTGCTCACCGAGCGCTTGCTCGCAGCGGGCTACATCAACTCGCACGCAGATCGCTATCCACGACGGTTTGAACATGCTGTAGCGCGTGTCATCGAAGTCACCAATGACTTTCCTCGTCTGACCTCAGGCAGGGTTCCTGCGGGCATCATGAGAGCCATGTATGAAATTGACCTCGACAAAGCACCTGGCGAAAATGTCGGGATCGAGGTCGCACTGAAGAAATTGGGAGCGATTTAAAAATGAATTTGCCTGAATTCCTGAGCGAGACCCAGGCTGCCGTTCGATCGCAAATGCGAGATGGTGCGCTATATGAGGAGCTGGTTTTTTCCTCCATCGTGATGGATCACATGTCGGAAATCGGCATGACGTTCGAGCCCGTCGAATGTCATTTCGAGGGCAAGGTTGGTAACGCGAACTTGCGTTTGAGTGGCTATTCACTCTCAGAGGAAAGCGATCAGCTTGACCTGTTCGTCAGCCTTTACGCCAATGTCGATGTGCCAACGCCGGTTCCGGACGCGGAGACCCAGAAGGCCGTAGAGCAATGCCTGCGCTTTCTTCAGTTGTGCGCCGAGGGCAAGATGGCCCCGAAGCTGGATCCATCCAGCGATGTGCGCTCATTGGCCGAGACGTTGCAGGCCATCTACGATGATCTGGAACAAATTCGCGTTTATGTCATCACGGATCGCGTCGCCAAGTCCAAGAGCTTCAAAACGCGGGACATCGGCGGCAAGGCTGTTCGCCTTGAGGTGATGGACATCGAGCGACTGCATCGACATTGGTCCGAAGGAAAACCTCGCGATGAGTTGATCGTCGATTTCGTCGAAGTGTCTGGTGTTCCATTGCCGTGTGTCTTCGTCCCTGGCGAAAACGACGACTACGACTATGCCTTGACTGCGATCCCTGCTGAAGCACTCCGACTCCTGTATGAGAAGTTTGGTGCCCGTCTTCTGGAGGCGAACGTCCGTTCATTTTTGAGCGTCAAGGGCAAAGGGGTCAACGCAGGTATTCAGAACACGCTGCGCTCGGCTCCGGAGCGATTCATGGCCTACAACAACGGCATCGTGATCGTTGCCGATGAAATGCGCCTGGGCAAACCAGGCGAAGGATCGGCCGGCATCGCATGGTTGAAGGGCCTGCAAATCGTCAACGGCGGACAGACGACTGCCTCGATTTACTTCACGAAGAAGAAATACCCGGATATCGATCTGAGTCGCGTCCGCGTGCCAGCCAAGATCATCGTCATGCGAGCCCAGGATTCGGCGAAGGAGGAGGCTCTCGTTTCTGATATCTCGCGATTCGCCAACAGCCAAAACGCCGTAAGGCAGTCTGACCTGTCAGCCAACAAGCCGTTCCATGTCGAGATTGAGAAGCTCTCACGTTCTGTCTATTGCCCTGATGGTGTCAGTCAATGGTTCTATGAGCGTGCCGCCGGAAGCTACAACACGCTTCTGGTTCGTGAGGGAACCACGCCCTCGAAGCTCAAGGCCTTGAAGGACGCCATCCCAACGGCGAGACGCATCACCAAGACCGACTTGGCCAAATACATCACAGCCTGGGACAGGAAGCCGGACATCGTGAGTCTTGGCTCGCAAAAGAATTTCGACAAGTTCATGGCTGGGCTTACCCCTGTGGATGGCCAGGATGCGCCGCTGCCCACGGTCGTCGATTTCAAAGCCATGATTGCCAAGACCAAGATTTACCGAGATGCGCAAAAGCGTTTGCGACCGATGTTCCCGGCATTCCAGGCGAACGTTACTGCGTACACGGTGTCACTCCTTGCCGAGAAGCTTGGTGACCGCATTGACCTTGACCGGATCTGGGCCAAGCAAGCGGTTTCGCCCGAATTGCTCGCGCAAATCGCGGTGTGGGCCAAGGAAGTCAACGATGTGCTTCATTCGTCCTCCGGCGGGAAGATGGTCTCGGAATGGGCAAAGCGGCCTGAATGCAAGGATGCCGTGATGGGCGCAAACTATTCGAGCCCCGCAGCGAACATTCCGGAAATCCGGCAGGGCTGAGTCGCGTTGCATGGCTGGCTACGCGACCGCCGCCATCATTCAGGAGCGTGAATGGCTGACATCGTCTCGCCAACAGTGCGAAGCCGCATGATGTCGGGCATTCGTGGCGCGAACACGAAGCCCGAACTGGTGGTCCGCAAAGCGCTCTTTGCTTTGGGGTATCGCTTCCGCCTTCACCGAAAGGATCTGCCAGGTCATCCTGACGTGGTCTTGCCAGGGCGTCACATCGCCGTCTTTGTTCATGGTTGCTTTTGGCATCAGCATCTGGGATGCAAATACGCCAAGCTGCCAGGCACACGGGCTGATTTCTGGGAAGAGAAACTCTCTGCGAACGTCTTGCGAGATCGGCATGCGATCGAATCGCTTGGATTGCTGGGCTGGCGCGTGCTTGTCGTTTGGGAATGTGCCACGCGTGCCACTGCATCTCGTGAAGCCCTGTCTGGAAGGCTGCTGGAATGGATTGAAGGCACAGCGCTTCATGGCGAGATCAGCCTTCAGACAACTCCATGAAGTCCAGGACGACTTCTGCAATTTGTTTCGCCAGAAATGGCGGCACAGCATTGCCTACCTGCCAATATTGCTGAGTTCGATTGCCTTCGAAGAAGTAGTTGTCCGGGAAGGTTTGAAGACGCGCAGCTTCACGAACGGTCCAGCTTCTGCACTGAGACGGATCGTAGTGAATGTAATAGTGCCCGTCCTTGGCAATGTGCGAAACAACCGTTGTCGAAGGCTCATCTGCCAGCTGGACTCTGAATCTGTCGAGAAATGGAACCGCCTCAGCTGTCATGTTGACATGAGCGGGCAGCAGGCGAGGAGGGAACTGGGGGAGTCGAGGGGCGTGTTTTTGGAGCTTGGCAAAACACGAAGCAAACAGATAGCGATGGAGGTCCGATCTCATGTGGCTGCGTGTCTCGTGCTGGAGAACGCCCCCCAGTTTTGGGTCGTGATACCAGGACTTCAACTCTTCGGAAAGCGCACCTGAAAAGATGATTTCTTTCTCGAGATAGCGGCCGCCAGACGAATCATATCTTTGAGCCTTCTTCCAGGCAGCACCCATTTCCGTTTCGATCGTGCTGCGAATGGGCAAGCGCCATCCTTTCAGGGCGTGAGGCGCCTGCTTGACGGCGGCTAGCCATGCTTCCTGGCTGTCCGGTTCTTTGGACAGTCTGCTCCGCAGTGGAGGAAGTCCTTTCAGCGCAGATCTGACCACGACCTTTCCCTTGCGCTTTTTCAGCAAAAACCTTTCGGTTTGGCCCAGCAATGGGCCAGCCTGTCCCGCAAGATCCGAGCGAATTCCAAACAGGATCACGCGGTGCCTGGATTGCGGCAAACCATAGCTTTCGGACTCGATCACGTAGTCGTGGGGATCCAGATCTTCGCCTTCAACCACCAGAGACCGTATGCGGTATTCGTGACCGTTTCCTGGTGAACGCAGGTCATACAGGATTCGATCGAAGATGGGAGAACCTCCGTGTTGCGAAGTCAGCATGCCCTTGACGTTCTCCATCACGAAAACAGACGGACCAAACTCCTTGATGATCCGCAAGTATTCCGTGTAAAGGAAGTGGCGCTTGTCCTTTTCGAAGCTCTCCGGATCTTTGGGCCGCAGACGTGATCGTCCTGCCATCGAGTAGGCCTGACACGGAGGGCCACCGATCAACACCCACTGCTCGGCCTTGCCCAAGGCATCCTTGATCCATGAGTCGATCTCTTTGTGGGGCGTGACGCCAAGCTCAGCGCACTTGGCCTCTTGCGCGCCAAGGCGCGCAGCCTCTGGCACTGAAGGATGGTTGAAGAGTTCTTCGCGACTGATCTTCCCCTGAACGTAGTCGTAGTAGCAGTCGGGAATCTTGTCTTTCTTGAAGTGCCGAACGAGCGCACGCAGAGACAGTGTCTTGTGCGCGATGGGGTCTTTCTCGATGGAGACCTTGACCTCGAAGCGACGATTTCCTTTGTCGTCAAGCAATGACGAGAAGCCCTCGCCAAGCCCACCAGGCCCGGCGAACAAATCAATCACCGGAATGGCGGCTTTTGTTGTTGACATACGTTCTGGTTTTGCGTTTTGCCAGGAACTAGCGATCTTGCGCATCTGGCGGCTCACTGCAACCCAAAGCCTTCAATGATAGCCCGTAAGAGCGACCAGCTTACCCGAACACCACCGCCTGCTGTGCAGGCACGGGATATCGTCAATATTGATCTCAATGAAGTACCTTGCCGGGTGCTGAAGTTTTGGATGACATCGCCTGCACATCGGTCGCAGCTAAATGCCGTTTGCATACGGCCCCGCTCGCGACGAGGCCAATGAATGGCAGCGATATGGCGTGCGAGACATCGCGGACCGGGACGCCTTGGGCATTGAAGCTCTGCGGTTTCTGTCGGGAGCTGTTGGGCATGTGGAGTCAGTTGGCTGAGGGCTTTGGGCTGCTGTTTTGATTCAATCGCGTGCTTAAAAATAAGGCGGCCCGAGGTTCCAGCGTTGCGCAACCACATGGACGCTGGGCAAGGCTAAGTTATCCCCTGTTTCTGTGGATAAGTTTTCTGCTCGCCCAGGTTGTCAGGGGGTGGATGCGTCTAAGTGGATCAAGGCGACACGGCAGCCTGAGGCAAGCCTGTTTCATTCTGAAGTGGCTGGCGAATGGGCAGGGCCTGGTGCAGTTCAGCGAAGTGGTTCAGGCCACCCCATTGCGCCGCATCACCAATCACATACAAGCGGCCCTTGGCCCGCGTGATGGCGACGTTCAGCAGGTTGGGCTTGCCCGAGGCCCAGGCCCTAGCGCCTGATCCGGCTTGCCCAGGCGCCGTGCCCAGCACCAGGAAGACAATCTCAGCCTCCTTGCCCTGAAAGGTGTGCACGGTGCCGCAGTCGACCCCTTGGATGCCTGCGGCCTTGATCCGCGAGTCGCAGGCACCTTTGACCTTGCGAAACGGCGAGATCACAAAGATCTTCGCTGCCTTGGCCGTGCCGCCTGGTTTGTCCGCAGGGGTGAAGGCTGGTTGCTGTTGAAGCGCACGCAGGCAGTCTTCCAGCACATCGAGTTCATCCTGAACCACCGGGTGCTGGCTGCGGGTGGCCTGCACATCCAACCAGGCGCTCTCGCCCAGCACGCAAGAAAACGCCCCCTTCTTTGGGTGCCCCTGCTCATCCACCCGCCCATGAACCATCTGCCCGGCATAGGCGATGCGGTTGGCCACGCTGAACATCGGGTCGTCACAGCGCCGGTGGGTGCGAAGGGGCATGCCCGTCCACAGGCGCTGCGCGCTGCTGTCGCCTCCTGTCTTGGCGCCGACCGAGGCCGCGACCCACGAGCCATGGCGCGTGACACGGTCAGCCAGCGTCTGCACGGACTCGTCCTTGGGTGACCACAGGGTGGGCACGCCATGGCGCTGGCGCAACTCCTCGACCAGGCCCAGCGGCACGGTGAACACTGGCTCGATCTGCAGCGGATCGCCTACAAGGACCGCACGTTGGCTGCGCCAGATGGCCCCTGCGGCCGATTGCGGCGTGGCCTGACCCGCCTCGTCGATCAGCAGCCAACCCAGGCTGTCTTGCCCCATGCCCATGAACAGGCGGTCAAAGGAGGCCAGGGTGGTCGAGACGACCGGCACGATGAAGAAAAACGCATCCCACAGCAAGGGACGCTGTTCCAGCGGCAACTGCTCTTTCAGGGAACCGGTTAGCATGCCATCAACGGCTTTGAGGTTGCCGATGAACTTGCCTGCATTGGCCATCACGGTCAGGCGGTGCAATTCCATCGCCTTCAGGAAGATGCGCGCGCGCAGGGTGTCCAGCGCCGGGCTGACCGCGACCGAGGCGCGATGGCGCTCGCCAGGGAACAAGGCCCAGAGCCTGGCGTCCGGAAAGTGTTGGGCCCCGGTGTCGTGCCCCGCTTGCAAGGCGCGTTGGTGGCTGGCCAACTCACGTGCCATGGCTTGCTGTTCCAACACCAGGGTGTGGTGCTGTGCCTGCTGTTTGTCGAGCAGCGCCTCGGCCACCGCAGCCTCGCGTGCCAATTCGGCCAAGGCTTCGGCGGCTTGGGCCAGGGCCGAGGTGGGTTCAGCCAAGGCCTGGCGCTGGGTGGCCATGCGGGCGCTCTCGCGTCCGAACAAGGCGCAGAGCTTGTCCCACAGATTGGGCAAGCCGTGCGAGCGAAGCTGCGCCAGCGTGGCTTGCCGGGATTCGACCAGCGCCCGCTGGATGGACAGCTTGTCACGGCGATTGACCAGGTCTTTGCTGGCCAGGTCGATGCGGCCTGAGAGTGCGTGCACGGCAGCGCGCTGCGCATCGAGGCGGTCGCGGCAATCGTCGATGCGAAGAGCCGCCTTTTCTGCCAGGAGCAGAACGGCACGGCGGGCCTCGAAATCATCCAGCAGTCCCAGGAACACCTTCTTGGCGGCATGCCATTCAGCCTGGTAGCGGGCGTAGTCCTTGTCGGCTGCTTCCAGCAATTGCTTCATGGACGGGGGCAACGCCTTGACTGGCAGGCTGGGGGCACTGTCACCTGCTGCGTCGGGATCAGCGCCATCGGCCCGGGCTGAGTCGGACACGCTTGTCGCAGCGCGACTGGGCCCGCTGTAGTCCGCCCTGAAGAAGCCTTTGGCGAACGAGCGTCGGTTGCCCGCGTTGCCCAGGGCGGCGGCCACCAGCCCCCAGCAGTTGATGGGCTGCTTGTCGTCGTCCACCACCTTTTGTGCGGCAAAGACCTCTCGGATCACGTCATCGAAATACGCCACCGGGCCGAATTCCTCGGCCACCTTCTGGCGCGCGGGCAATTCCTGCGTGATGTTTTTGACCGCGTTGTTGTTCGTGCTGGTCACCACGATGGAGCTGCCCCCGACCACCTTGGCCTTGAGCGGGAAGAAGTTCTTGCCTGCCACCTTCACGCTGTCGTCAAACAGCTCGACCGGGCGGCTGAGCGCCGCGATCTTGCGTGCCCGCTCCGTGACCACCTCGGCGATCACGTCGCACAGCAAGGTGGTTTTGCCGGTGCCCGGTGGGCCATTGACACCCAGGGTGCCGCCATCGCGGCCCAAGGCGTGCAGCACCTGCGCCACAGCCGCTTGCTGCGCGAGGGCCAGCGGTGCCTTGGCCGGGGCGGGCCAACGTGCGCTGGGCAGGCGCGCCACGCTGAGCAGTTCGCCCATGGCCGTGTGCTGCTCCAGGATGTCGATGCGCTGGCTGTCATCCAGGGGCGCACCCAGGTAGCTGCCCAGGGCCTTGCCAAAGGGCTTGTTCTTGCGAGCTTGCGTGATCAGGCGATCCAGGTCGTCCAGGTAGAACGAGTTCAGGTAGTCGGTGGCCGCATCAAGGTTGGCATCCAGGTAGCGCCGCTTCACGCGAGTGACCCGCACGACCACCCGCCAGGCCATGTCCGGTGCATCGGCACCCGAGCCGAGCAGCTTGAGCACGGTGGCCACCTCTTCATCCAGGTCGGCCCAGGTCAAGGGGCCTGGCAGGGGCTGGACGGTGTTGGCCTCCCCATTGGCGATGGCTTTGGTGTCGGGAGTGTGGCCGGGGGAGGCTGACACCGGCGACATTCTGTGGCGTCGCTGCCCGAACTCGTCGCGGGCGCGCACCAGCCGGGCATTGATGTTGTCCAGGGCTTGCGAATGCCACAGCGCATCGACGCCATGGGCAAAGCTGGCGGGCAGGTAGCTGTCCAGCTTGGGGACGCCGTGCTCGTTGGCGACAAAGGCGGCGAGCCAGCCGTTGCCGGGGGCGCGCTGCTGCCGCTCGCGCTCACTCAGGTCCTGGTCAGGGAACACGGCTTGCAGCATCAGGCGCGAGAGGTCTTCGGTGTCGGCCACGCCGACATAGACGACATGGATGTAGCCGTGATCCTCGGTGGGCCTGAACTCAGCGGTCTGCCAGGGCAGCAGGCTGCCGCGCTTGGGGGTGACGATCTTGACTTGGTCCGTGGCGTCCTTGGCCGATGGCGCGGTCGGGATGTTGAAGACTTCCAGGTCACGCCAGAAGCTGAGGACAGAAAGCGCAGTGGTGGCCGATGCGTTCAACGATGGACCTCGTCAGGATGTATCGGCGCGTACTGACTGCGTGTTCTGACCGATCAGGGGTGAATGGTTTGGCAGGAATCATCAGCCCTACCGGAGTAGTTGAAATGGTACCGCGCTTCGTCACCTGATCGTGACCAACGCAGGTCTGTGGATCGATGGGGAAAGGGTTTCTGGCGGGTCTGTTCAAGACCTGGGCGATGGCTTTTTTGCTTGCCGTGTGCGGACTTGAATTCAGCGCGCCGGATGAGATTCTGAATGCATGGACAGGCGCATCGCCTGCCCCTCAACCGTGCAGGAGCCCTCATGAAATTCACCAAAGCAGAAATCGATGCCGTGATCGCGGCATCCCCTCGCACCACGGTGCCCTTGAACAAGCTGGTGTTGTCGGTGGACTACCAGGTGCGCCCGGGCGGCAGCACTTCAAAACTGAGCATTGCCGAGTTGGCTTCCTCCATCAAGGACAGTGGCGTGTTGCAGAACCTGATCGTCGTCAAAGGTGTGCAGGGCCAGTTCGACGTGTGCGCCGGAGGCCGTCGCCTGGAATCCTTGAGTCTGCTGGCGAGCAGCGGCGAGATCCCTGACAACTACCCGGTGCCCGTGCTGATCGTGCCCGCCGACAAGGCGCTGCTGGCCAGCTTGGCCGAGAACGTTTTTCATGTGCCCATGCACCCGGCTGACGAGTACGTGGCCTTTGCCAAATTGCTGGGTGAGGGCAAAGCCGTGGAGGACGTGGCCGCAGCCTTTGGCGTCACGCCCCTGGTGGTCAAACGCCGGATGAAGCTGGCCAGCGTGTCCCCCAAGCTGATGGCGCAGTTTCGGGCAGATGAGATCGGCCTGGATTGCCTGATGGCGCTGGCCTTGGTCGATGACCACGACAAGCAGGAGCAAGCCTGGGCGGGCTTGCAGCCCTGGAACCGCCGCCCTGAATGCCTGCGCCAGTTGCTGACCCAGGACGAAGTCGAGTCCGACCGTGACCCGGTGGCCAAGTACGTGACGCTCAAGGCCTACGAGAAGGCCGGTGGTGCCCTGCGGCGCGACCTGTTCAGCGACGATGACAAGAAGGCCTACCTGCTGAATGTGCCCCTGCTGCATCAACTCGCGACGGACAAGCTGCGCAAGAAGGCCAGGCAGGTGGCCGCCGAAGGTTGGAAGTGGGTGGACGTGCAGGCGCGTTGGGTCCGTGACGACTACCTGAGCCATGGTGAGCTTCACAAGACCCAGCGTGCCCCCACCGAGCAGGAAGCAGCCAGTCTGGATGCGCTGCAAGCAAAGATGGCCGCTTTGCAGGATCAGATGGATGCCTTGGATGAAGGCGATGAAGATCAAGCCGATGAGCTGGAGCGTGAGGTCGCGGCACTGCAGGTGCAGGGCAAGGCCATCGAGGCCGACCTGAGCACATGGCCTGTCGAATTGATGAAGCAGGCGGGCTGTGTGGTGCATGTGGACCAGAACGGCACGCCGACAGTCAAGCGCGGCCTGATCCGCCCCGATGACCGCAGCGACATGGCGCAAGCGGCACGGCAAGCAGGCGAGGGCGGGGTGCAAGGGGGCATGGTGTCGCTGCCATCACCCAAGACCCGCCCCGTTCACTCCGACAAGCTGATGCGCCGCCTGACTGCTCACCGGGTGGCTGCCGTGCAGGCCGAATTGATCGCCCGCCCGGATGTGGCGCTGGTGGCGATCACGGCCCAACTGGCGCAAAAGCTGTTCCTGAACCACGACTACCGCTGTCACCAGCAGGACCCCGTCCTGGCCATCACGGCCACGGACAGCCAGTCTGATCTGCGAGCCGCCGCCGATGACATCGAAACCAGTCCGGCGTGGCTGCGGATGGATGCCGAGCGCCGGGCCTGGGCCGACAAGCTCCCGCAAGACCTGGATGCCATGTTCCCCTGGTTGCTGGCGCAAGACCAGGCCACGGTGCTGCAACTGCTGACCTTTGCCGTTGCCTCAACGGTCACGGGCATCCACGGTGTGGAGCCCTCAACCCAAAGGACGGATGCCCTGGCGCTGGCGCTGGGCCTGGACATGCGCCGTTGGTGGACAGCCAGTGGCGCTTCGTACCTGAACCATGTGTCCAAGGGGCGCCTCCTGGAGGTGGTGACCGAGGCGGTGGACATCAATGCCGCCGCGCCCCTGGCTGCGCTCAGGAAGGACGCCGCCGTGAGCGGGGCCGAGCACGCGATGGCCGGTGCTGGCTGGTTGCCCATGTGCTTGCGCACGGGTGCCTCGTCGAAGTCGCCTGGCGATGACGGTGGCGCTGACCATGGCGAGACATCCGATGCTTATGCAGTGGTTGAACTGGCGGTGTGAGCCTGGGCGTGTCGTGAAGCAGCCAACAAGGTGGCGCAGGGTCATGGCCTTGCGCCACTGCGGCCATGTCTTTCAGCCCGATGTGTGGACAGGCTCGCCATCAGCATGGCCGTCAAGGTCGGGTGGATCCTTCCGAGGGCGGGCGGCCCCTAAATACGCAATATGTGTAGCTGCACATATGGT
>PNKV01000015.1 GCA_013822685.1 Leptothrix sp. (in: b-proteobacteria) | reverse complement strand
ACCAGCGGGGTGGATCAGGGATTCGGCGGAGGCGGGCGGGGCGACTTCGGGGGCGTCGAGACGCACAGGCCGCGGCGGGTTGCCCCTCGCAACGCGAGGGGTCGGCGAGGACTGTCTGAGCTGGCCTAAAGGCCAGCGAGTTCCGCAGCCGCCCGCCGCGGCCGAGCACCGAGAGCAGTCCGCCGCGCAGCGGTGGGCCGCCCCCATAGGAGCCCCGCCCGCCTCCGCCGAATCCCCCACCCCGCGCTGCCGAACAAGGCACAAATTCCCGCCCAAACCACTCAAGTCCCAGCTCAAATCAACCGATACACGCAATAGCTGAAAATTTGCCCCTCGGAGACAAAATGAGTTCCTGGATCACGTTGTTGCGTGGCTTTTCCATCCGCGCCCGTCTGCTCGCCTGCATGGCCCTGGTCGTGGTGATCGGCGTCATCGTGGGGGCCGGCTCCACTTGGCAACTGTCGCAACTGCGCGGCGAGTTCGACGCCTTTGCCACGCAAGAGTTTTCAGCCACCCAGCGCATGAGCACCCTGGCCTTGCAACTGGGCCAACTGCGCGGCTTCGAGAAATCGGCCATCATCAACACGGGCGACTCGGTCTCTGCCTCGACCCACATCAAGGCCTGGCAGACCTCGCTGGTCAGCACCCTGAAAGCCACGCAAGACCTGGCCCAGGTGGCGCCCAACGCCACCATCGCCGAGCAAGTGAAATCGGTGGAAGCCAAGCTGCAGAGCTACGGCAAAGGCCTGGCGCCCACGCTGGAGCTGATCAATTCGTCGGCCATCACCTCGCCCGCCGAGGCCTTCCAGTCCAGCGAGCCGCAACGCGCCGAAGGCGACGCCGTGGATGCCATCGTGGCCAAGCTCAACGTGGACATCGAGAAGCTGGCCCAGGCCCGCCGCGCCAAGGTCAGCACCAGCGCCAACAACGCCATCATCTCGCTGTGGGCCCTGCTGCTGTCGCCCGGCATCATCTTCCTGCCGCTGATGGGCCTGACCATCGCCTCCGTCACGGGCCCGCTCAAGCGCGCCGAAGCCCACACCCAGGCCATCGCGCATGGCGACCTGACGCAAGAGATCAACCCGCGCGGCCATGACGAGATCGCCCGCCTGATGACGTGCATGAAGGACATGCAGGATTCGCTGCGCACCATGGTCGCCTCCGTGCGCCAGTCATCACAAAACATGCTGGTGGCCAGCACCGAGATCGCCGCCGGCAACCAGGATTTGTCAGACCGCACCGAGCAGGCGGCCTCGAACCTGCAGCAAACGGCCTCGTCGATGGACCAGCTCAGCACCACCGTGGCGCAATCGGCCCAGTCGGCCAACGTGGCCAACATCCTGGCCGACACGGCCTGCCAACGCGCCGAGCAAGGCGGCCAGGTGGTCGACAGCGTGGTGCTGCAGATGGCCGACATCAGCAAGGCGTCGCAGCAGATCAGCGACATCATCGGCGTGATCGACGGCATCGCTTTCCAGACCAACATCCTGGCGCTGAACGCGGCCGTGGAAGCGGCCCGCGCGGGCGAGCAAGGCCGCGGCTTTGCCGTCGTGGCCAGCGAGGTGCGGCTGCTGGCCAAGCGCAGCGCCGACGCGGCCAAGGAGATCAAGGGCCTGATCGGCCAGTCGGCCGAGCGCGTGGAAGTGGGTTCCAGGCGCGTGAAAGATGCCGGCAACGTCATGGTCGAAATCGTGGACGCCATCCGCCGCGTCACGCAGGCCATGAGCGAGATCGCCGACGCGACGCAACAGCAATCCCAGGGCATCAGCCACGTGGGCGAATCGGTCAGCCAGCTCGACCAGATGACGCAACAAAACGCCGCGCTGGTGGAGCAATCGGCCGCCGCCGCCGACAGCTTGCGCCAGCAAGCCCAGGGGCTGAACGACGCCGTGGCCCGCTTCCAGGTGGACATTCGACCCGCCTGACGCGCACGACGCCCGGCCGGGCGGATAATCGGGCGCATGAAGCTGCGCTTTACCAAAATGCACGGCGCGGGCAACGATTTCATCGTGCTCGACGCCACCCGCGGGCCGCTGCCACTGAGCGCGGCCCAATACCACTTTCTGGCCGACCGCCGTTTCGGCATCGGGGCCGACCAGATCCTGATCGTCGAGCCCGGCTCTGCCGAGCAGAACACCGACTTCACCTACCGCATCATCAACGCCGATGGCGGCGAGGTGGAGCAATGCGGCAACGGCGCCCGCTGCTTCGCGCGCTACGTGCACGACCACCAGCTCACCAGCAAGACCAAGTTGCGCGTGCAGACCATGCTGGGCGTGATCGAGCCGCAGTTGCAAGACGATGGCCGCGTCACCGTGGACATGGGCCAGCCCATCCTGGAACCCGCGCAAGTGCCCTTCAACGGCGCCGGCCTCACGCCCAAACTGGTCAACGGCTGCGAGCTGTGGCCCCTGCCCCTGGCCGACTATCCGGTCGACGTGGCCGTGGTGTCCATGGGCAACCCGCATTCGGTGCTGCGCGTGGACGATGTCGACCATGCCCCCGTCGGCGAGATCGGCCCGCAGATCGAAGGCCACGAACGCTTTCCCCGCCGCGTCAACGCTGGCTTCATGCAACTGGTGGGCCGCTCGCGCATCAAGCTGCGCGTGTTCGAGCGCGGATCGGGCGAGACCCTGGCCTGCGGCTCGGGCGCCTGCGCCGCCGTGGTGGCCGGCATCCGCCTGGGCTGGCTGGACGCCACCGTGGACGTTGAAACACGCGGTGGCCTGCTCACCATCCAGTGGGCCGGCCTGGGCCACCCGGTGATGATGACCGGCCCGGCCGCCACCGTGTTCGACGGCGAAATCGACGTGCCCGCGCTTTGACGAATCAAGCGCCGCCCCAAACCCAACCACACGCCACCATGACGACACCCCTGCAAGGCATCACCGAAGACGACATCGCCAACTACCTGGTGCACACGCCCGGCTTCTTCGAGCGCCACGCCCAGTTGCTGTCCAGCGTGCAGCTGACCAGCCCGCACGGCCTGCGCGCCGTCTCGCTGCAAGAGCGCCAGATGGAAATGCTGCGCGACAAGAACAAGGGCCTGGAGCGCCGGATCATGGAGATGATCCGCCACAGCCAGGAGAACGAGGCCATCGCCCAGCGCCTGCACCATTGGGTGCGCTCGGTGCTGATGACGCACGACGACGCGGCCCTGCCCGACGTGCTGCTGACCGAACTGCAGCGCGAGTTTTTGATCCCGCAAGCCGCCGTGCGCATCTGGGACACGCCCACATTGCCCGTGCGCGAAGCCCTGCGCGAGCTGCCCGCCGCCCAGGCCGTGAGCGACGACGTGCGCAGCTTCGCGGCCAGCCTGAGCCTGCCCTACTGCGGTGTCAACGCCGGCTTTGAAGCGGCCAAGTGGATGCAGGATGCCAGCACCATCACCTCGCTGGCCATGATCCCGCTGCACCACCTGGGCCAGACTTACGGCCTGCTGGTGCTGGGCTCGCCCGACCCGACCCGCTACACGGCCGACATGGGCGTGGACTTTCTGCAGCAGGTCGGCGAGACCGCCAGCGCCGCGCTGGCCCGCTTGCTGGGGCCAGCATGAACGCCGCCCACGATGCGCTGGAGCGCTTGCGCGAAGGCAACCGCCGTTTCGTGGCCAGCATCCAGTCGGGCGAGACCTTGCTGGGCCCCACCAAGCCCATCGAGTTGGGCCAGCCGCAAAACCCCGTCGCCATCATCCTGGGTTGCTCTGACGCCCGCGTGCCCGCCGAGCTGGTGTTCGACCAAGGCCTGGGCGATCTGTTCGTGATCCGCGTGGCCGGCAATGTGGTGGCGCCTTCGCAGGTGGGCAGCGTCGAATTCGCGGCCTCGCGCTTTGGCACGCCACTGGTGGTGGTGCTGGGGCATTCGGGTTGCGGCGCCATCATGGCCACCATCGAAGAGATGCAATCGCCCAGCGGCAGCGCCTCGTCGCGCAACATCCACTCCATCGTCAACCGCGTCAGGCCCTCGGTCGAAGGCCTGCTGGCCACCGAGCTGCGCCACGACATGCACCAGCTGGTGCACCACGCCGTGCGCGCCAATGTGCGCGCCTCGGTCAACCAGTTGCGCCACGGCTCCGAGCTGCTGGAACAACTGATCCAGCAGGGCAGCCTGACCGTGGTGGGCGCCGAGTACTCGCTAGAAACCGGCGCGGTCGAGTTCCTGGACCTGCCTGGATGACAGCGGTTCGAACAGCGCCCGGAGACGCATGCTGAACTACCGTCACCTCCATTACTTCTGGGTGGTGACGAAGGAAGGCGGCTTCGCCCGGGCCGCTGAGCGGCTGGACATGGCCGTGCAGACCATCAGCGCGCAGGTGCGTGAGCTGGAGAAATCACTGGGCCACCAGTTGCTCAAGCCTTCAGGCCGTGGCGTGGCCCTCACCGAAGCGGGCCAGGCCGCCTTCGCGCAAGCCGAGAAGATCTTTCAGCTGGGTCAGGCCATCCCCGACGAGGTGCGTGAAGCGGCCAGCGGCAAGGTGGCCCGCCTGGCGGTCGGGTTCTCTGACGGCATCTCCAAGCTCGCGGCCCATGCGCTGCTCAAGCCCGTGCTGGGCACCCCCAACCTCCGGCTCGTTTGCCACGAGGGCGAGTTTGAACAGCTGCTGAGCGAACTGGCGCTGCACCACCTTGACCTGGTGTTGGCCGGCCAGGAGGCACCGCGCAACCCGAACCTGCGCCTGACCAGCGAGCGACTTGTCGATTCACCGGTCGAATGGTATGGCCCTGCCCGGTTGGTCGGCAAGGGTGAGCGCGATCGCTTCCCACAAAGCCTGAACGACCTGCCGGTGCTGCTGCCCACCGGGCACTCGGCGCTGCGCGCGGCGCTGGACGATTGGTTCGAGACGCAAGGCCTGCGACCGCGCATCGTCGGCGAGTTTGAGGACAGTGCCTTGCTGGCGGTGTTTGCGGCCCGCGGGCTGGGCGTCTTCCCGGTCAGCCGGCTTGGCGCAGACGACGTCGGCCTGATGCGCGGGCTTCGCTTGCTCGGCAGCAGCGATGGCGTGAAGGAAGAGATCCACGCCATCCGGTCACGCCGCGGCCAGCATCACCCGCTGGTGGCGCAGGTGCTGGCTGCGGCACGCCCCTGATCGGCGCCCGCGTTCAGGTTCATCCGATGTGAAAGTTCGGAAAAGCCTGCTTCTTCAGAATGGCGGGGATACCTACATTGGGCTGGTCACCCAACCGATGGAGATCCCTGATGCAAGTCCTCTTCAAGTCCCGCCATCCGCAAGCCACCGATTTGCGCGACCTCACCGAGCGCCGCGTGCGCTTCGTGCTGCGGCGCCTGGGCTGGCTGGTGCCACGCGCCGAAGTGCAGATGTCCGACGTGAATGGCCCCCGTGGCGGCATCGACAAACGCTGTCAGGTGGAGCTCCGGACTGATGGCGCCGGGTCGGTGGTCGTCACGTCCGTGGCGAGCGATTGGCGCACAGCGCTGGACAAGGCACTGGCGCGCGCCGCCCGGCTCCTCATGCGCGTGTCGAGCCGCGGCAAAGACACCCGCCGTCTGCGCCAACGCCTCACCGGTCAAGACCGCTGGGCCGCAGCCACGCAGGATTCGCCCCCCGTCTGATCAAGTCACAGCCACGCACTTGAAAGACGGTCATGCAATCCATCGGCTCTCCGCTCATGTGGTCCTCGTTCGCGGGGTTCGTGCTGGTTGCGCTGCTGGTGGATTTCTTGGCGATGAGCAAACAGGGCGCGCACCGCGTCAGCACCCGTGAGGCGGCCATCTGGTCGCTGGTCTGGGTCGGGGTGTCCTTCGTCTTCATGGGCTGGCTGTGGTGGCACCTTGGCGGCGCCAGCACGGACGAGGCGGCACGCTCGCTGGCCAACGGCAAGTCGCTGGAGTTCCTGACCGGCTACCTGATCGAGAAGGCGTTGGCCGTCGACAACATCTTTGTGTTCCTGATGTTGTTCACCTACTTCTCCGTGCCCGCCGAGTTCCAGAAGCGCGTGCTGATGTTCGGCATCCTGGGGGCGCTCGTGCTGCGGGCGGGGATGATCCTCGTGGGCGCCTGGCTGATTGCGCAGTTCCACTGGATCCTCTATCTGTTCGGCGCCTTCCTGCTGTTCACCGGCATCAAGATGTGGTGGGCCGCCGGCCAGGAGCCCGACCTGAACAACAACCCCGCGCTCAAATGGATCCGCAGTCGCTTCAAGATCGCGCCTGACTACGACGGCGAGAAGTTCTTCACCGTGGTGGGCGGCGTCAAGATGGCCACGCCGCTGCTCGTGGTGATCTTGCTCATCGGCATTGTGGACGTTGTGTTCGCGGTCGACTCGATCCCGGCGATCTTCGCGATCACGACCGACCCGTTCATTGTGTTGACCTCGAACGTGTTCGCCATCCTGGGCCTGCGTGCGATGTATTTCTTGCTCGCCAACATGCACGAGCGCTTTCACCTGCTGAGCTATGGCCTGGCCATCGTGCTGGTGTTCATCGGCGCCAAGATGCTGCTGATCGATGTCTACAAGATCCCGGTGGTGTTCTCGCTTGGCTTCACCGCCGTCACGCTGGCGGTGGCGATGGTCCTGTCACTCAAGATCCCACCCAAGGGCAAGCCTGGCGGCGCGTATCCCTTCGGTGCGAAGAAGCAGGACGAGCAGGCCTAAGAGCTCAAACTGCCAGCTTGAACACCGACACCGTCTGTGCCAGGCTCGCGGCCTGATGGCGCAGGCTTTCCGACGCGGCAGCTGACTGCTCTACCAGGGCAGCGTTCTGCTGCGTCACCTGGTCCAGCTGGTTGACTGCATCGCCGATCTGGCCAATGCCGGTGCTTTGCTCGATGCTCGCGCTGGTGATCTCACCGATCAGGTCGGTCACCCGCTTGACCTGCTTGACCACGTCGTCCATGGTCGAGCCCGCCGTGCCCACCAGGCGCGTGCCGTTCTCGACTTTTTCAACGCTTTCGCCAATCAAGGTCTTGATCTCCTTGGCGGCCTGCGCGCTGCGCTGGGCCAAGCTGCGAACCTCGCTGGCCACCACAGCAAAGCCGCGGCCTTGCTCACCGGCACGGGCCGCTTCCACCGCCGCATTCAGCGCCAAGATGTTGGTCTGGAAAGCGATGCCATCGATCACCCCGATGATGTCGGCCACCTTGCGCGAGCTGGCGGTGATGTCTTCCATCGTGGCCACCACCTGGCCCACCACCGTGCCCCCATCCACGGCCACCGCCGAAGCGCTGCTGGCCAGTTGCGAGGCCTGGCGCGCGGTGTCGGCGTTCTGCTTGATGGTGGCGGTGAGCTGCTCCATCGACGCGGCCGTTTGCTGCAGGTTGCTGGCTTGCTCTTCGGTGCGTTGCGACAGGTCGGCATTGCCCATGGCGATCTCGGCCGAGCCCGTGGCGATCGAATCAGAACTGGCCCGCACCGCGTGCACGATGCCATGCAGGGACGCGACCATGCGCTGCATGGATTGCATCAACTGGCCGATCTCGTCTGAAGAGTCGGCCCGCACGTCGACGCTCAGGTCGCCATTGGCGATGGCTTCGGCCGCCGACTGGGCACGGCGCACCGGCACCACGATGGAGCGGGTCAGGGCCCAGGCCAAGCCACAGCCCACGACCAGGGCCAGCACGGTGCCAATGGCCAGGGCCGTGACGCCCTCCATGGCCGCCTGGTCGGCTTCGTCCTTGGTGCGCTGCATGGTTTTGTTTTGGAACTCGGCCAGGCGCTCGACCGATTCAAAGTAGCTTTGCGCGGCCGGGAAGACCTTGGCCAGCACCTCGGCGCCCACGTCCTCGCCCGCCTCTTTGCGCTTGAGCAAGGCGTTGCGCTCGGCCTGGAAGGCATTGCGCCGCTCGGAGATGTCCTTGATCAGCTGCTTTTGCTCGCTGGAGCTGGCCAGCTCGTCAATGCGCTTGATGCGGGCCGTGGTGGCGGTGACCGTGGCCTTCATCTCTTGCTTGACGCGGCTGACCACCGTGGGATCGGTGGCGAAGAACACCACCCAGGTGCGGGCCGCGTTCGATTCGATGGCGCGCGTCCAGCGCTGTGTCAGGATCAGCAGTTCGGCATCGTCACCGCCCAGGCGGTCGGCGATGGCGCGAACAGCCCTGATGCGCTCGATGCCCAGGCCCGCCGTGATCAGGCTGAGCAGGATCAGCACGGCGAAGCCCAGGGTCAGGCGCTTGCCAAGGCGCAGGTTGGTGATGAATTTCATGGCGGCTCTTCCTGTTTGAATGATGTGAGGCGGCGTGGGCCCCTCAATGGATTGCTATCGGCCACCCACGGCGCAACTTGAGAAGCCCCAGGTGTGACAATGGGCCATGACGCCCTCGCCCCCTGATCTGGTCACCCGCCACCTGGAGCACCTGCGCGTGCAGCGCCGCCTGGCCGAGCGCACGCTGGCCATGTACCAGGACGCCTTCAAGCGGCTGGACGCCTTTTGCGCGAAGGAAAACCTGGCACTGCCCGCCGTCAAGCCGCACCACGTGCGCGGCTGGGCCGCCCGGCTGCATGCCGCCGGTCTGGGCCCCCGCAGCATCGCCATCACCTTGTCGGCCTGGCGCGGCTTGTTCCGCTGGATGGGGCGCGAGGGCCTGGCCACCCTCAACCCGGTGGAGGGCGTGCGCGCGCCCAAAGGCGCCAAGCCCCTGCCCAAAGCCTTGTCGGTGGAGCAGGCCGTGGCGCTGTCCACCGAAGCGCCGCCCAAACCCGCGCCCCCGCGCAGCCGCGATGCGCGTGAAGCGCCCTGGCTGGCCGCGCGCGACCACTGCATGGTCGAGCTGCTGTATGGCAGCGGCCTGCGCAGCGCCGAGTTGTTGGGGCTGGACGTGAGCGCCGGCCCGCAGGCCCAAGGCTGGCTGGACCGCGATGGCGCCGAAGCACATGTGCTGGGCAAAGGCAGCAAGCGCCGCACCGTGCCCGTGGGCAGCGCCGCCTTGAAGGCCGTGGACGCCTGGCTGGACCTGCGCGCCGCCTTGGCCGCCCCGGGTGAAACGGCCTTGTTCGTCAGCCGCCTGGGCCGCCGCCTGACCGCTGTGCAATTGCGCAATCGCCTCAAGCAGATGGCCATCGACGCCGGCCTGCCCACGCACGTGCACCCGCACATGCTGCGCCACAGCTTTGCCAGCCACCTGCTGCAATCCAGCGGTGATTTGCGGGCCGTGCAAGAACTGCTGGGCCACGCCCACATCACCACCACCCAGGTCTACACCAAGCTGGATTTCCAGCACCTGGCCAAGGTGTACGACGCCGCGCACCCCCGGGCCAAGCGCAAGGATTGATCAGTCCTCATCGTCCTGCAAGTCGGCCATGTGCCAACCCAGCTTCCCCCACCCGCCCGCGTGCTTGAACGAGTGGGCCAGTTGGTGGACTTGAAGGCTGTGTGACGGGTTCATGATGAGCGCACCTTGCGTTGGGTTGTTGATGGGTCCATCGTGGCACCTGGCCGCTCAACGGCAGCCCGGGGCAATCACTGGCACGCGGCTCAAACCGACAAGGTCTGTGCGGTATGCACGCCCCGGAAGCACACGTCACAGGTCGCGGACCAAGGGTCTGCCATTGGCGCGGCCAAGCTCACGGGTTTGGTGACATTGGGCCGTTGAATAACCCCGGTTTTCATCGGGACATGTGGAAGTGCGGACATAAGCATTGGTATTGGCGGACATAATTTGTAACGTCACTGAACAACCAATGGAAGTAGCCCATGAGTTCCAAGCCCACGATCTGGGATTTCCGCCGAGGCATCGCCACGGCCCGTGTCCTCACCCAACTGGGCTATGAACGCGGCGTCAGCGTGGACGCCATGCTGCGCCACACCGGCATCACCCGGGCCCAGCTGGACGACCCCAAGGCCGAGATCGAGGCGCTGCAAGAAGTTCAGCTGATCCGCAACCTCAGCACCGAGTTGAACCACGCCTCCGAGCTGGGCATCCACGCCGGCTGCCGCTACCACGTCACCACCTACGGCCTGTGGGGCTACGCCGTCATGAGCAGCTCCACGCTGGGCAACGCCGTGTCGATGGCCTCGCGCATGTTGAACCTGACCTTCTCGCTGACCACCAACGTGGTCGAGCGCCAGGGCGACGTCATCACCTCGACCTTCCAGACTGACCACCTGCCGCCCGACGTGCGCCAGTTCATCATCGACCGCGACCGCGCCGCCGTGGTCACCCTGCAGCGCGAGATCCTGGGCGCCCCGATCCCCTACCGCGAAGTGCAGATGAAGTGCGCCGAGCCCGCACCCGAGGTGGTGGCCGCCTACACGGCACTGTTCGGCGTGCGCCCCACTTTCAACATGCCGCACGAGCGCAATATCTTTGACGCCAGCCTGATGGACCTGCCCTTGCCGCAGGCCGATCCGCACACCGCCCAGCTGTGCGAGCAGATGTGCCGCAACCTGATGGAAAGCCGCCATGCGCGCACCGGCGTGGCCGCCAATGTGCGCGACCGCCTGTTGCGCACCCCCGGCCACATCCCTGACATGGAAAAAGTGGCCGAGGAAATGAACATGACCTCGCGCACGCTGCGCCGCCACCTCACGGCCGAAGGCGCCACCTTCCGCGGCCTGCTGGAAGAAGTGCGCCGCACCCTGACCGAAGAGCTGATGGCCACTGCCAGCCTCACGCACAGCGAGATCGCCGAGCGCCTGGGTTATGCCGATGTCACCACCTTCATCGAGGCCTTCCGCCGCTGGAAGGGCATGGCGCCCAGCGAATACCGCCGCAGCCAGGGCCTGACCCCACCCACCACGCGGCTGGCCCGCGCCCGCCTGAGCATCAAAAATACTGCGGCCTGAAGGCGGCGCATTTCCCCTTTCACGATGCGGCGGGCGGGCATAGACTGCGTCGTGAAAGGTGCCTCCGCCATGACGATCGAATCCCCCCTGCGCAACCTCAACATCGACCTGCCCGCTTGCCCCAGCACCCTGGTCAAGCTGTCGCTGTTGATGGCCGAAGAAGACTGCACCACCGAGCAACTGGCCGAGGTCATTGAAAACGACATGGCCTTGTCCTCGGCCGTGGTGCGCACCGTCAACTCGGCGCTGTTCGGCCTGCTCAAACGCGTCGACACCGTGCACGAAGGCATCCGCTACCTGGGCATGGCCCAAGTGGCCGGCTTGACGTACGAGATTGGCCTGCGCGGCGCTTTCCCGCCCGGCCCGCTGCTGCAGGCCATCTGGGACCGCGCCGGCATCCGTGGCCTGGCCATGGGCAGCATCGCGCGCCAACTGGATGTGGATCAGTGGCTGGCCCACACCATCGGCCTGTTCGCCGAAAGCGGGCGTGCCGTGCTGATCGCCTACGACCACCAACGCTACACCGCGCTGGACAGCAAGAGCGCCAACGAAGAACAACTGGCCGAGGCCGAGATCGCCGCCTTTGGCGTCAGCCACTCGGCCCTGGGCGCCGCCCTGTGCCAATCATGGGGCCTGTCCCGCGAGGTGGCCGATGGCGTGCGTTGCCGTCTGCAAGGCCCGGCCTCCTGGGCCAATGAGCGGCCCCAGGTGCAGCGCCTGCTGACCATCGGCGCGGCCGTGGACGGCCTGTTGCTGGACCCGGTCACCGCCGCCGACCCGGCCGCCATGTGGCAAAAGCTCGAGCCGCTGATCCAACAGATCGGCATGAACTTCCAGGCCTTCCAGATGGCCACCTTGCGGGTGTGTGAACGACTCAACACCGCGCGCCAAAAAGCGTAAAGCTGCCGCCCGCATCGCTCAAGTCGCCGGCATGCCGGACGATAAACAGACGATGCTGCTCTTGCCGGACCCCCTTCGGGTCACCCCTGACGACCCCCAACTCAAGCGCCTGATCGAAGCCGAACGGGTGCGGATGCTGTTCGGCGCGGCCTTGCCGGTGGAACTGGTCAGCAGCGTTTTTTCCGTCGCCCTGGCCGCGCTGATTGGCGCGCAGGTGGGTTGGCGGCGGGCCGTGATCTGGGCCGTGGTGTGCCTGTGCGTGACCGGCGTGCGCCTGTGCATCTACCGGGCCTACCTGCGCTCGCAGCACCGCGCCCATCCCCATTGGCTTGGCAAGATGATGCTCATGTCCGGCCTGTTGGGCGGCACCTGGGGGCTGGGCAGCGCCTGGTTGCTGCCCGTCAATGATTTGAACGTGTCCGCCGTCATCGTGGGATCGCTGATTGGCGCCAGCGCCATCTGCACCTTCGCGCTGCAGGCCGACCCCCGCCCCAACCGCATCCTCAACATCAGCATGCTGCTGCCCTGCGCGGTGATGCTGTTCACCCGGCAGGATGCTTATGGTGTCTTCGGCGGCTGCGGCCTGCTCACGCTGATGGGCATCATGCTGCTGGAGGGCGAACGCTCGGCCCGGCGCATCACCGAACTGCTGTGGCTGCGCTTCACCACCGACCGCATCGCGCAGGAGCGCGCCGAGGCCTTGAAACTCGCCCAGCGCCACAGCGCCGTCAAAGACCAGTTCCTGGCCACCATGAGCCACGAGATGCGCACACCGCTGCACGGCATCCTGGGCCTGGCCCGGCTGGTGGGCCAGAAGCTGCCCCCGCGCCCCGGCGTGCTGAATGAATCGCGCGAGCACCTGGCCCTGATCGAGCGCTCAGGCGAGCACCTGCTGGGCATCATCAGCGATGTGCTGGATTTTTCACGCATCGAGGCCGGCAAGCTGCAGATCGACCAGGCGCCCTTTGACTTGCATGCGGTGGTGGACGATGTGCTGTCGCTGTTGGCCGTCACCGCCGCTGAAAAGGGCCTGCCCTTGACGCGCGATGTGCAGCTGTCTTCGCCCTGCATGGTGTTTGGCGACGCGGCGCGCTTGCGCCAGGTGCTGCACAACCTGGTCGGCAACGCCATCAAGTTCACCGACCTGGGCCACGTGCGCGTGACCGTGCAACGCCACCATTGCGATGACGATGGCCCCGACAGCGCCTGCGCCAAGCGCGTGGTGTTCCGCGTGGAAGACACCGGCATCGGCATCTCGCCCGACCAGCAAACCATGGTGTTCGACGCCTTCCACCAGGCCGATGGCAGCTTTGTGCGCCGCCACCGCGGCACCGGCTTGGGCCTGACGATCTCGCGCGAGATTGCCCGCGCCATGAATGGCGACATCCTGTGCGAAAGCACGGCCGGCCAGGGCTCGGTGTTCACCTTGAACGTGCCGCTGCCGCGCGTCACCAACAGCGAACCCACCCGCTTCCTGGCCACGCGGCCTGCGTCACTGCACGGAGAGCTGGGCTTCAGCGGCCACGTGCTGCTGGCCGAGGACAACCCGGTCAATGCGCTGGTCGCCCAGGCCATCCTCACCAAGCTGGGCCTGCAGGTCACGCACGTGGAAGATGGTCAACAGGCGCTGGCCGCCCTGAGCGCGCCGCACCACGGCATCGACCTGGTCTTGATGGATTGCCAGATGCCCGTGCTGGACGGCATCGAGGCCACGCGGCGCCTGCGCTGCATGGAGCAGGAGCAGGGCCGACCCAGTCTGCCCGTGATCGCGCTGACCGCCAACGTGATGAGCCAGGACCGCGACCGTTGCCGCGCCGCCGGCATGGACGACCACCTGGCCAAGCCCTTCACGCAGGAAGACCTGAGCGCCATGCTCAAGGCCCACCTGCACACCGAGCGTCAGCCTTCGTTCACGGCTTGACCACTCACTGCTTGACGGCTTCGACCTGGATGACCAGGTGGATGTCGTTGGGGATGCCCGGCAGGCCATAGGTCATGCCGAAATCGCCGCGCTGGATGGTGGTGTCGAAGTCGCCACCGCACACTTCGCGCTTGAGCATCGGGTTCTGGTAGCAGTTGAAGTTGTTGGCCTTCAAGGTCACGGTCTGGGGCTTGCCCAGCAGTGTCAAGGTGCCCACCACAGCCGTGACTTTCTCACCTTCGAACACCAGCTTGTCACTGACGAACGTGGCCTTGGGGAACGCTTCCACGTTGAAGAAATCCTTGCCCTTGAGGTGGCGGTCAAACGCGGCCGTGCCCGTGTTGATCGAGTCGGTGTCCAAGGTGACATCGACCTTGCCGGTCTTGGCGGCCTTGTCCAGCGAGATGCTGCCCGACTTCTTGTCGAAGCGGCCACGGTTGGTCGAAGTGCCAAAGTGCTGGGCCTCGAAGGTGACGAAGGTGTGCGTCGGATCGATGGCGTAGGTGGCCGGTTCAGCGTGAGCAGCGGCGGCAGCCAGGGCGGCCGTGGCGGCCAGCAGGGTCAGGGAAAGCTTCTTCATGGACGGTTCCTCAGGGTGAATGAAAGAGATCAAAGCGCGGGAACGCCTTGCAGAACGAGTTTGAATTTGACTTGCACGTCGTTGGCCACGACCGACGGGTCGGCCCAGTCGCCATCGCCAATCTTGAAGTCCAGGCGCTTGATGCCAAAGCTACCCGTGGCCGTGGTCAGCGCCCCGGCCTGGGTCAATTGCACAGGCACCACCAGATCCTTCGCGTTGCCCTTGATGGCCAGCTTGCCGGCCACTTCAAAGCGCCCACCGCCCAGGGCCTTGATGGCGCTGGACTGGAAGGTAGCTTTGGGGAACTTGGCCGTGTTGAACCACTCGGGCTTGACCAGCTCGGCGTCGGAGTCGGCGTTCACGGCCACGCTGCCCAGCTCAATCTGGAAGGCAATCTTGCTGGCGGGCAAGGCCTTGGGGTCGAACGCCACCTGGGCCGCAAAGCGCTTGAAGCGGCCATCCAGCGGCACACCCAGTTGCTTGGCCACGAAGGTGATCTCGCTTTGGGCAGGCAGCAGGGTCTGGTCGGCGTGGGCCAGTTGAGGCACGGCGGCGGTGGCCAAGGCCACGGTGGCCAAGGCAGAGGCAAACAATCGTTTCATGTCAAAAGATCCTTGGGGTGAAAGTCGATCAGCGGCCGGGGCGCATGCGCAGCAGCAGGCCATCGCGGTCGATGAAGTGGTGCTTGAGGGCCGCTGCCACGTGCAGGCCCACCAGGCCGATGAGGGCAAAGGCTGAAATCTGATGCCAGGGCTTGATGGCTTCGGCCAGGGCCTTGTCCACCGGCACAAAATCCGGCAAGGGCAACACGCCAAACCACACGATGGGGTAGCCGTGCGCCGAGCTGTAAGCCCAGCCAATCAGCGGCACCGCGAAAAACAGCACGTACATCAGCCAATGGGTGCCGTGGTACGCCAGCTTTTGCCAGCCCGGCATGGCGCGCTCGATGATGGCTGGCAGCTCGGGCGGCCGGTGCGTCAGGCGCCACAGCAAGCGCACCGCCGACAGCACCAGGATGGACACGCCCGCCCACTTGTGCCAATTGATCAGCTTGAGCTTGGTGGGCGACATGCCCAGCCCCGTCATGTACAGCCCCACCCCAAATGCCGTGAGGATGGCCAAGGCCAGCAACCAGTGCAGGGTGATGGCAAAGCCGGTGTAGCGTCCCTTGGCGTTCATGTTCTGGGCCTTCTGGTCATATGAATAGGCATGGCCACAGCTTACCGCTTAGGTAATCACCGGGGTTGAACCCGGTTAACGCCCTAATTCAAGAAATTTGAATCCTCACTTTGCGCTTAAGCTGGCCCGATTGATGCCGAAACACATGACATACAACATGTAAACCCCATGAGATCACCCGCACTCAAGTGGCTCTTCATCGCGGCGTTCGGCGCAGATCTCAAGCAACGCTTGCGGATCAAGCGCTCCCTCATGGCCGCCACGGTTTACCTCCTGTGCATCGGCCTTCAGATCTATGCCTACTACGTGGGCTACATGCAGCTGGGCGACGCCCAGATGCTGTCGGCCGCCTGCATCGGCAACATCGTGTTCTGGTACGCGGTGCTGCGCTCGGGCGTCAACCTGCGTTTCAAAGATCCCTCGCTCACGCTGCCGCAGATCTTGTCGTCGCTCACGATCATCGTGGGGGCGTATGCGTTGACCGGGCCCGTGCATGGTTCCACCATGATGCTGCTGGCCCTGGTGCTGGTGTTCGGCATCTTCAACCTCAAGGCCAAGGGCGCCATGATCGCGGGGGCCTACACCGTGGTCGTCATGGGCATCGCCATGGCCGTCAAGATCCAGACCGACCCGGTCCACTATCCCTTCAAGCTGGAGTTCGCCCACTTCTGGATGACCGTGGCCATCGTGCCCACCATCTCGTCGCTGGCGGTGCAGCTGAGCAACATGCGCGAGAAGCTGAAGGCGCAAAAGAACGAGCTGGCCGAGGCCCTGACCCGCATCCAGGTGCTGGCCACCCGCGATGAGCTGACCGGCCTGGTCAACCGCCGCCACATGCTCGATGTGCTGGGCCAGCATCAAAAGCGCCTGGAGCGTTCGGGCCACCACCGCTTCTGCCTGGCCATCCTGGACATCGACCACTTCAAGCGCGTCAACGACACCTATGGGCATGGCGTGGGCGACGAGGTGCTGCGCCACTTCGCCGAAGAAGCGCAAAAAGTGATGCGCGACACCGACGTGCTGGCCCGCTGGGGCGGTGAAGAATTCCTGCTGCTGCTCAACGACACCTCGCCCGCGCTGGCCAACATCGGCCTGGAACGCATCCGCACCCACCTGGCCACCGTGGCCATGGCGCCCAGCCAGCCGGGCCTGGCCCCGACCTTCTCGGCGGGCCTCACCGGTTATTGCGACAACGAACGCCTGGACGTGTGCATCGAGCGGGCCGACAAGGCGCTCTACAAGGCCAAGCGCGACGGCCGCAACCGCACCGTCATCCAGGCCAGCCCTGTCGAGCTGCAAGACCTCCAGGCCGCCAAGGAAGCGCTCTCGCAGCCCAGCGCTTCGGGCACCCTCAGCTGAACGGGCGCGCCGACCCATCCATGCACCCCGCCCTGAAACGCCTCGGTGACCTGATCCTGGGCACCGAACGCAAGGTCCGCATGCGCGTGACCTTGGCGATGATCGCCTTCTATGGCTACAGCATCAGCTCCTTGCTGCTGCTGTTTGCCATCGACATCGGCCTGGTCCAGCGCCAGCAGGGCCTGTGGCTGATGACCTACATCTGGGTGGGCATGGGCACCTTCTACCTGCTGGTTCGCACCGACTGGTCTTCGCGGCTGGGCAACCCGGGCATGGACTTGCCGCAATGCCTGTATGCCACCGGCGCCATCCTGTGGGCCTACATGATCGCCGGCGAAGTGCGCAGCTCGGTGCTGATGCTGGTGGCCTTGGTGCTGGTGTTCGGCATGTTCTCGCTGAAGGCGCGCGAGGTGGTGATCCTGGGGATCTTCACCGTGGCCAGCCTGGGCGTCATCATGACCATCATGACCCGGCAGGACCCTCACATCGACGCGCGCCTGGAGTTCATCCGCTTTGTGCTGGCCGCCAGCACGCTGCCCGCCGTGTCGGGCGTGGCCTATTACGTCAGCCAGATGCGCGCCCGGCTCATCGAGCAGAAAGCCGAGCTCGCCCACGCCTTCGCCCTGCTGCAAGAGGTGGCCTCGCGCGACGAGCTCACCAGCCTGGTCAACCGCCGGCACATGCAGCAGCGCATTGAAGAAGAAGCCGCGCTGCAACTGCGCACCCATGAACCCTTCTGCCTGGCCTTGATCGATCTGGACCACTTCAAGCGCGTCAACGACCAGCACGGCCACGCCGTGGGCGACTTGGTGCTCAAGGAGTTCGCGCAGGCCGGGTTGGAAGTCCTGCGCCAGACCGACGTGCTGGCCCGCTGGGGCGGTGAAGAGTTCCTGTTGCTCTTGCCCAATGAACAGCCGGGCGATGCCCAGGCCGCCTTGTCGCGCGTGGCCAGTTGCCTGAAGCGCCATCAAAACGGCCCCAGGGCCAGTGGCCTGCCCGTGACCTTCTCTGCCGGCCTGACCGACCACCCCATTGGCGAGCCCCTGCACGAAACGCTGGAACGCGCCGACCTGGCCCTGTACGCGGCCAAGGCGCAGGGCCGCAACCGCACCGTGGCCCGCCTGGCCCAAGCCGCCGCCAGCGCGCAGGCAAACTCGCTGGCCGACGCCCGACAAGTGTGAGACAGTTGGGCCTGGGCCCTGGGGTACACCACCTCCCGGGGTTCGGCTGTCAAGCCAGGTGGTGTCTGTTCCCAGATCCATGCACAGCCCTTCAGATCCCGACCCCAACGACACCACCGTCCAGCTTCTCAGCCGTTTGGCCACCGTGGACGGGCGGGGCATGTCCGGGTGGGATCTGGTCCAGGCCCAGTTGACCGAGTTGATGGTCTTCACCAGCAGCCCGTGCGGCTTCATCGGCGACCTCGTCGATGCGCCCTCAGGCCAGCTGCAATTGCACAGTGCCGGCCCGCTGATCTGGCCTAACGACCCCCGACAGGCACCCTCCACGCTGTGGGCCAAGGTGCTCGACACCGGCGGCCCTGTGGTGAACAACCAGGTCGACAGCCAAGCCGTCAAAGGCGTGCAGAACCTGATGGCCCAACCCCTGCTTCGCGGCGGCCAGTTGATCGGCATCGTCGGGCTGGCCAATCGCCCGGGCGGTTACGGCGATCTCATCACCCGGCAACTGACGCCTGCCTTGGCGCTGCTGGCCAGCAGTGTTGCCGCGTGGCAGGCCGAGCATCGGCAACGCGAAGCCCTCACCGCCCTGGCCGTGGCCCGAGGAACGCTGCGCAGCACCGAAGAGCAGTACCGCCAGTTGTTCGACGCCGCGGGCGTGGGCATCGTTCGCCTGTCAACCAGTGGCCGCTTGCTGGACGCCAACCACCGCTTCACCGAGATCACCCGCCGCACCCGCGAGCAGTTGCTGCAACTGCACCACCACGACATCACGCACCCCGACGACTTGGCCACCGACGAAGCGATGGCGGCCTCGGCGCTGGAAGGGCAACGCCAGCGCTACAGCATTGAGAAACGTTATGTGCGGCCCGATGGGCAAGCGGTGTGGGTGATGCTGTCGGCCGCGCTGGTCCGCGACGCGCAAGGCCAGCCGCTGCACTTCGTGGCCGTGAGCGAAGACATCACCGAGCGCCGCCAGTTCGAAGAAGCCATGAACTCGGCCAAGGCGGCCGAACGCGCCAACAAGGAAAAAACCGATTTCCTGTCTCGCATGAGCCATGAGCTGCGCACACCCTTGAACGCCATGCTGGGCTTCGCGCAATTGCTGCGCGTCGATCCCACCAACCCGATCAACGACATCCAGCGCAAGAAGGTCAGCCACATTGAGCGCGCGGGCGCCCACCTGCTGGCCATGCTGACCGACGTGCTCGACCTGTCCCGCATCGAGGCCGGTGGCCTGCCCCTGGTGCTGGAGCCACAGCGCCTGTCCGGCGTGCTGGAAGAGGCCGTCGCCCTGGTCAGCAACCAGGTCACTCAAAGCGATGTGCAACTGCTGCTGACGCCGCCCACCGAAGACCTCTTCGTCAAGGCCGACCAGGTGCGCCTGCGCCAGATCCTGGTCAACCTGATGACGAACGCCGTCAAGTACAACAAGCCCGGCGGGCGCGTCATGATCGAGGCCCAGGGCGTGCGCTCCTACGTGGTCATCACCGTGAGCGACACGGGCCGGGGCCTGAGCGACGAGCAGCAAGCCCACCTCTTCGAGCCCTTCAACCGCCTGGGCGCCGAACGCACCTCGGTCGAGGGCACCGGCATTGGCCTGGTCATCGTCAAGCGCCTGATCGACTTGATGCGGGGCCGGCTTGAGATCAGCAGCCAGGTCGGCATCGGCTCCAGCTTCCGGGTGTGGCTGCCCGCAGCCCTCAACCCGCAACCGCAGGCCGCCGACTCCATCGCGGGCAGGCTGGGTGGCCGGTCGGGCTGGGGCGCCTTCGATGCGCTCAACCCCGGCACCCTGACGCTGCTTTATGCCGAGGACAACGTGGTCAATGTGGAGCTGGTGCGCCAGGTCATGCACATGCGACCCAAGTGGCACATGGAGGTGGCGCGCAATGGCGCCGAGGCCATCCAGATGGCCCGGTCCAGCCCGCCCGATCTGCTGCTGCTCGACATGCACCTGGGCGACATGAGCGGCCTGGACGTGTCGGACGTGCTGGCACGCCGGGCTGAAACCGCGGGCATCCCGCGCGTGGGTTTGTCGGCCGACGCCATGCCCGACCAGATCGCCGCGGCACGTGAGCGTGGTTTCCTGGATTACCTCACCAAGCCCCTGGACGTGGCGCGCCTGCTGACCCTGCTGGACCGCTATGCCGAGCAGTTGACCGCGCAGGACAACGAGGAATCAGCCGAAGAAGGCTGATGCGGGCCGGGCGTTCACCAGGTCAGGTCGCTGAAAAAGCGCCCGCCGTGGAACACGAGCGGTTCGGCGCCGATGCGGCGGTTGCAATGCGCCACCTGGCTGACGAAGATGACGTGGTCACCCGCGTCGTGGTGGCTGCGGTGCGCGCACTCGAACACGGCCACGGCCCCGGGGATCACGGGGGCACCGGTCAGGCCCTCGCGCCATGGCACACCCTCGAACCGGTCAATGCCCTTGCGCGCGAAGCGCTCAGCCAACAGGCGCTGGTCCGCCGCCAGCACATTGATGGCGTAGTGCGTGGCCGACAAAAAAGCTGGCAAGGACGACGATTGCCGCGCCAGGCTCCACAACACCAATGGGGGCGACAGTGAGACCGAATTGAAGGAGTTGGCTGTCAGGCCCACCAGCACGCCCTCGGGGGTGCGGGCCGTGACGATGGTCACCCCGGTGGTGAACTGCCCCAGGGCTGCGCGAAACTCTTCGGGCGTGAACGGTGCGCCAGCGGGCACGGGAGTGTCGGTGGCAGCGGGGTCTGAAGGCAGGGACATCGAATCGTTTTCCAGAACAAGGCCACAGTGTAGACCCCTGCCCGAAGCGGCGTCACCGTGTGGGCTGGTACATCCACACGGGTCGCCCGTTTTCCAGGGTCAAACGGGCCTGCGGCGCCAGGGGCACGCCCTGCCCGTCCACCGCTTCGAACTCCAGGCTGACCAGCCAGGCGCCGCGCTTGAGCTCGCGGCGGGCTTTCTCAACCGCGCGCGGCATGGACTCGGGCCGCTGGAACAGGTAGACCATGTCGTAGCTTGACCAGTCGGCGGCCCACATGTCGGCACGGCGCACCGATGCCCAGGGGCACCGCAGGCCGCAGACCAGGCGCCAGGGCCAGCTCCACTCGATGCCATGCAGCACTGCTTGGGGGTAGGCACGGTGCAGTTCGGCCAGGCCGTCGCCCATGCCGCAACCGGCGTCGAGGATGCGGGCGCCCGCGGGCAAAGGGGCGTGGCCTGGCAGGCCGGTCAGGGCACCACGCGGTGTGGGGAACACCGGCGCATCGCGCCAGGCATTGACGGGGTAGGCCAGCAGCAGCAGGCCCAGCGGCGCCAGCCACACCCAGGCTGGCAAGCCGCTGCCCTGCCCCAGCGCCAGGGCCGACAGCGGAAAGCCACCCGCCACGAACACGCGCCGCCACGGCGTCGTGGCCACCTTGGGCCACAAGGCCAACAAGGCGCCCAGGGCCGTGGGCAGGGCCAGCACCGCCCACAAGGGCGCGGCGCTGCTGCGCAAGGCAAAGCACAAGCCCCAGGCCAGGGCCCAGCTCAGCAAGGCGGGCAGTGGCCAGGGCCCCATGCCGGTCGCGTGTCTGCCCGGGTCAGGCCTGCTGGCCGCCGCGCAATTTGTCGATCAAGCCGTTCAGCTCTTCCAGGCTGCCGAACTGGATGGCCAACTCGCCCTGTTCACCGCGCTTAGTGCGCTTCTTGACGCGGATTTCCAGTTGCGCGGTCAGCAGGTCGGACAGCTCTTCTTCCAGGCGCAGCACATCGCGCGACTTGTCGCCCTTGATGCGCATCAGCGACTGCCGCCCTGCCCCGATCTGCTTGTTGACGAGCTTTTCAGCATCGCGCACGCTCAGCTTCTTGCTGGCGATCTCGTGCGCGGTGGTGACCTGCTGGGCTTTGTCGAGCGCCAGCAAAGCGCGGGCGTGGCCCATGTCGATGTCGCCGGCCATCAGCATGCCCTGCACCGCGTCGGCCAGGTTCAACAGGCGCAGCAGGTTGCTGGCGGCGCTGCGCGAGCGGCCCACCGATTGGGCGGCCTGCTCGTGCGTCAGTCCGAATTCCTGGGTCAAGCGCTGCAAGCCTTGGGCTTCTTCCAGCGGGTTCAGGTCTTCACGCTGGATGTTCTCGATCAGCGCCATCACGGCGGCCGATTCATCGGGCACGTCTTTCACCAGCACCGGCACCTCGGTCAGGCCGGCCAGTTTGGCGGCACGCGAACGGCGTTCACCCGCGATGATCTCGTAGCGCCCGCCACCGATGGGCCGCACCAGGATCGGCTGCATGATGCCCTGGGTGCGGATGCTTTCGGCCAGCTCGTACAGAGAGCCTTCGTCCATGCGCGTGCGCGGCTGGTACTTGCCGGCCTGCATCAGGGACAGGTTCAAGGTCGTGGGGGGGCCTTCGGCCGCTGCGGGTGCCGGGGTGTCGCTGACTTTGGGGCCCAGCAGGGCCTCCAGGCCCAGCCCCAGGCCTTTGGATTTTTTGGTCGCCATAGGCCGGGATTGTCCGTCAGTTTTGGCGCGCGGCGTGTTCTTGCAGCATGTGCCAGCCTTCTGGCCAATCGCCGTGGCCAGACGCCTCGTTCACATGCCCCGCCTCACCCAGGTCGTGCAGGCCTGCGCCCCAATCCTGGGCCAGCGCCTGGCTGCGCTCAAAATCGGCGTAGGGGTCGTTGCGCGAGGCCAGCACCGTGGCCTGAAAAGGCAGCCGCTGCCGCACGACCTTGCGCCAGCCGTGCAACTGGGGCGCGGCCGTGGCCGCGTTGGGAGGCCCGTCCAAGTCGGGCGGTGCCACCAGCCACGCCGCTTTGACCAGGCTGGTGTGCTGCGAGTGCGCCGCCCAAGCCGCCACCAAGTGACAGCCCAGGCTGTGGGCGACCAGGATGGCGGGATCGTGAACAAGGGCTGTTTCGGCCAGCAGCACCTCGTCCAGGTTCATCATCCAGTCACCGCGTTTGGGCCAGGCCCAATCATCCTGATCGACTTTGCGGAAGTGGGCCTGTTCCCCGTGAAGCTGGGGCCAGCGGCTTTGCCAATGGCCCGGCCCCGAGTCGTTCCAGCCGGGCAGCAACAAGAGCCGCATCACGCCAGCGACTTGTTCGCCACCCGCTCGACCACTTCCTGGGCAAAGGCCACGAAGGCCTGCGCGCCCTTGGAGCTGGGATCGAACACCACGCCGGGCACGCCGTAGCTGGGCGCCTCGGCCAAACGCACGTTGCGCGGGATCACGGTGTCGAACACCTTGTCGCCAAAGTGCGCCTTGAGCTGGTCGCTCACCTGCTGCTGCAGGGTGATGCGCGGGTCGTACATCACGCGCAGCAGGCCGATCAGCTGCAGATCGCGGTTCAGGTTGGCATGCACTTGCTTGACGGTGTTGACCAGGTCGGTCAGGCCTTCCAGCGCGAAGTACTCGCATTGCATCGGCACGATCACGCCATGGGCACAGGTCAGGCCGTTGAGGGTGAGCAGGCTGAGCGACGGCGGGCAGTCGATGAGCACGAAGTCGTATTCGGCGGCGACGGCTTCAAGTGCGGTTTTGAGGCGCCGATCGCGCCGCTCCAGCGGCACCAGCTCGATCTCGGCGCCGGCCAAGTCGCGGTTGGCGCCCAACACGTCATAGCCACCTTTGGGGCTGCGTTGGCGTGCATCGGCGATGCTCACGTCTTCCAGCAACACGTCATAGACGGTGTTGCTCAGGGTGCGCTTGTCCACCCCCGAGCCCATGGTGGCGTTGCCCTGAGGGTCCAGGTCAACGATCAAAACGCGCTGGCCGACTTGGGCCAAGCCGGCCGCCAGGTTCACGGTGGTGGTGGTCTTGCCGACCCCGCCCTTTTGGTTGGCAATGCAGAAGATGTGCGGCATGCCGCCATTATCCCTGCTGCGGGCGCATCCACACGAGGCAACGCTCGGCTTCCAAGCCAGGCACTTGCAGTTGTTCCACGTGAAACACATCAATGCCCTCGGGCAAAGCGGTGAGTTCGTCGGCGGGGTGCTTGCCCTTCATGGCCATCCACACGCCTTGGGGTGCCAGCAGGTCTTGGGTCAACGCCACAAAGTCATGCAGAGAAGCAAAGGCCCGCGAGGTGATCACTTGCCAGGGCTTGGGCTTGAGGTCTTCGACCCGCGAATGCTCGGCTTTCAGGTTGGGCAGGCGCAATTCGGCAGCGACCTGCCGCACAAAAGCGGCCTTCTTGGCCACAGCGTCCACGCACACCACATCCAGTTGCGGCATCGTGATGGCCAGGACCGCGCCAGGCAAACCACCGCCACTGCCCACGTCGAGCAATGCCGCCGCCTGGCCTTGCAGGTGCTGCCAAAGTGGCGCACGCACCACCAAGCTGTCCAGCAGGTGCAGACTCAGCATTTCGGCCGGGTCGCGCACGGCCGTCAGGTTGTACGTCTTCCCCCACTGCCCCAGCATGGCCACGTAAGCCAGCAACTGGTCAATCTGGTGGTCGGTGAGTGGCGGCGCGTCGCCCAAGTCCACGCCGGCCAATGCTCGGCGAAGCTCGGTCGCCAATGCGGGCGCCGTGTTGGTGGCGGATGAAAGTTGGGTTGGGTTCATGGACAGGGAGCCATCGGCTCGGCAATCAGGTCAGGTTGGCCTCTTCAGGCACGCGATCGAAGCCCTTGAAGCGGCCCTTTTTCAGATGGATCAGCAACAGCGAAATGGCCGCAGGCGTGACGCCCGAGATCCGCGATGCCTGCCCCAAGGTCTCGGGCCGGTGCTGGCTCAGCTTGTGGCGCACCTCAAAACTCAGAGCCGGCACCTGCTGGTAGTCCAGTTCGGCGGGCAACTGCAGGTTCTCAAAATGGGCAGATCGCTCCACTTCGTCGTTTTGCTTGTTGATGTAGCCGGCGTATTTGACGCTGATCTCAACCTGCTCAATCACCGCGTCGGCCAGCGTGCTGCCCAACTCGGCTTGCAGTGCAGCGCGTGACACCGGCACTGTTTCACGTGAAACAACGCCCTGCCCTGATGCGATTTTCTCGGCATTCAGCGTGGACTGCGCTTGGTGAGCAAGCGCGCTGACTTCTGCCAGCACATTAAAATTTACACCCGGCCGACGCAGCAAATCGGCCAGGCTGTACTCCCGCTCCAAGGCTTTGCCCACCAGCCGCTCAGCATCGGTGGCAGGCAAAGTGGCCGGGCGAACCCACTGCATGCGCAGGCGTTCTGTTTCACGTGAAACAGCGTCGCGCTTCCGGTTGAAGGCAGCCCACCGCGCATCGTCCACCAAGCCCAGTTCGCGCCCGGCCTCGGTCAAGCGCATGTCGGCATTGTCTTCGCGCAGTTGCAGGCGGAACTCGGCACGGCTGGTGAACATGCGGTAGGGCTCGGTCACGCCCTTGGTGATCAGGTCGTCGACCAACACGCCCAAATAAGCCTGGTCGCGCCGAGGCAACCAGGGCCCTTGGCCTTTGGCCTGCAAGGCGGCATTCAAACCTGCGAACAAGCCCTGGGCAGCTGCCTCCTCATAGCCGGTGGTGCCATTGATCTGGCCCGCGAAGAACAGCCCGCCAATGGCTTTGGTCTCGAAGCTGGACTTGAGCTCGCGCGGATCGAAGTAGTCGTATTCGATCGCGTAACCGGGGCGCAGAATGTGCGCGTTTTCCAGGCCGGGCATGGAGTGCAGCGCTGCCAGCTGAATGTCGAAAGGCAGCGAGGTGCTGATGCCGTTGGGGTAAAACTCGTGGGTCGTCAGCCCTTCCGGCTCCAGGAAGATCTGGTGCGTGTCTTTGTCGGCAAAGCGGTTGATCTTGTCTTCGATGCTGGGGCAGTAACGCGGCCCCACCCCCTCGATCACCCCGGTGAACATGGGGCTGCGGTCAAAGCCCGAGCGGATGATGTCGTGCGTCTGCTGGTTGGTGTGCGTGATCCAGCATGGCAGTTGCGCCGGGTGCTGATCGGCCGTGCCCAGGAAACTGAACACGGGCACGGGGCTGACACCGTCCATGCCGTCGCCGGGCTGCTCGGTCAATTGGCTGAAATCGATGCTGCGGCCATCAATGCGCGGGGGCGTGCCGGTTTTCAGGCGGCCTTGCGGCAACTTTAGTTCTTTTAGCCGTGCCGACAGCGACACCGCCGGTGGATCTCCTGCCCGCCCGGCGCTGTAGTTCTGCAGGCCCACGTGGATCTTGCCGTCCAGGAAGGTGCCGGCCGTCAAGACCACCGTCTTGGCCCGAAAGCGGATGCCCACCTGGGTGACCGCGCCCACCACGCGCTCATTCACGCCATCCGACTCCACCATCAGGTCGTCCACCGCTTGCTGGAACAACCACAGGTTGGGCTGGTTCTCCAGGCGCGCGCGGATGGCCGCCTTGTACAAGATGCGGTCGGCCTGCGCACGGGTGGCCCGCACCGCCGGCCCCTTCGAAGAATTCAGGATGCGAAACTGGATGCCGGACTCGTCCGTGGCGGCGGCCATGGCGCCGCCCAAGGCATCGATCTCCTTGACCAAGTGCCCCTTGCCGATCCCGCCAATGGACGGGTTGCAACTCATCTGGCCCAGCGTCTCGATGTTGTGGCTCAACAGCAAGGTGGCGCAGCCCATGCGGGCTGCAGCCAGTGCGGCCTCGGTGCCGGCGTGGCCGCCACCCACCACGATGACGTCGAATTCTTTGGGGTACAGCATGGGCCACCTCGCGCAAGTCAGGACAGTTGCCTCATTTTTGGGCAACCCGGGATTGTACTGAAATCGCCTCCCTCGCGGGGTGAATCCACATCGGCCGGCCTCTCCGCCAGTGAGCCAAGTTTCGATCGGTTACAGCGTTAAATATTCCCGCCGATTAAGCTTGCGTGGGGCCGTTTTACAGCAAATGGCGCCCATTCATCAAATCAAGGAGGAACCCCATGAAACCAACGATCATCAAGCTTGCACTCACCTTGTCCGCTTTGACTGCCACCCAGGCACACGCCCTGGTCGAGGCTGGCCATTGGGCGCCCTCGCCGTTCACGGGGTCGGTGGGCGACAATTTTTCCGTCAGCGTGGACCAAACGGCCGAAGGCGACTTCACCGGCGTGTTCATGAACTACGTTGATGGCAAACTCAACGGCGTCACGGTGAATGCCGACGAGGGCGCGGTCATGTACGTGGTCAAAGCCGGCGACGTGTTCACCCAGGCCTCCAGCGCATCCGCGGCCAATGTGTTCAGCAACCCCCCGATCACAGTGGGCACTGACTTCTACCTAGCCGCCAAAACCCGCAGCTACACAGACCCTGGCTTCAGCTACGACGACTCGTTCTACTCCTCGTTTGGCTGGGCGCACTTCAAGGTCGATGCTTCGGGCCTGCCTCAATTGATCGACAGCGCCATGGCCTTCCGCGAGGGCGGCATCATCGTGGGCACCTTGCAAGCCGTGCCCGAGCCCAGCACGTGGGCCATGATGGGCGTCGGCCTGTTGGCCTTGGCCTGGCGCAGCAAATCAGCTCGCCAAACCAAGGTCTGAACTAGGGGGTTTGCAAATCCGGCCCACGTGGTTAGGATCCGTTCGATCAAGCGCTGTCATCGCGAAGATTATTAAAACAGGGCTTTTTTTCCAACACCCGCGGTGGCAGACAGACAATGCAGGCCATGAACTGCCGCCCAGGTTGCGCCGCGTGCTGCATTGCCCCCTCCATATCGTCGCCCATGCCGGGCTTGCCCCAGGGCAAGCCCGCTGGCATGCCTTGCCCTCATTTGGCCGCTGATTGGCGTTGCCAGTTGTTCGGCCTGCCCGAGCGGCCCGCCGTGTGTGGGTCCTTGCAACCCTCCAGGGAAATGTGCGGCACCGACCGGCAGCATGCCCTGCAGTGGCTGGGCCGGCTGGAGGCCGACACCGCCAGCTGATCTACCCAGGGATCAAGGCGCCGTTTTCAAGGCCAGGTCGTCGGCCCCCGCGTCATGTGGGCGGCGATGGCGGTCCAGCAACTCGTCGGGCGGCACGCCGGTGGGCGAACCCGTCCGGGCGGCCATCTCGCGGCGCAGGTCGGCTGTGGTCAAACCCTGGCCATCGGGCGCCCAGCCTGGCGGCATGAACATGTAGCCCAAGGCATCGCGCAAGCGCCGCGCCCGGAACACATCCTTGAAAATCGCGATCCATTCGCTGAACAGGATCTTCAGCGCGCTGTTCGTCGTCACCTGCTTGACCAGGCCATAGCGGATCGGCACGCCTTCTTTCTCAGGCACGTAGGTGCCGAAGAGGCGGTCAAAAATCATGACCGTGCCACCGTAGTTGGCATCCAGGTACTCGACATTGGCGGCGTGGTGCACGCGGTGTGCCGAGGGGGTGTTCAGCCAGCCCTCCATCCAACCCATCTTGTCGATCAGGTCGGTGTGGATCCAGAACTGGTAGGCCAGGTTCACGCCGTAGGAGATCAGCACGGCATCGGGCGAGAAACCGAAGAAGCACTGCGGCGCGAAGAAGATGAACCCGCCCGAAATCTTGCCCGTGACCGACTGGCGGAAAGCCGCTGCCAGGTTGTACTGGTTGCCCGAATGGTGGATGGAATGCGAGGCCCAGTACCAGCGCACCCGGTGGCCGGTGCGGTGCAACCAGTAATAGAAGAACTCGGTGCAGAAGAACATGGCCACCCAGCCCCACCAAGTGTCCATCGGCGCCGTGAACAAGCGGTGCTCGTAGACCCAGGCGCCGAAAGGCAAGGCCACACCGATCACCGCGCCCATGGGAATGGACTCCACGATGGCGCGCCACATGTTGATGCGGATGGTGGTCCAGAACGCCTTCCAGTCGTAGGCCTCAGGCCCCCGGTTGCGCGCGATCAGCACCCCTTCCAGGGCAGTGATCGCCACCGCGGATCCGCCGAGGATCAGCATCATGGTCTTGACGGGGTCGAGATCGATTGAGGGCAACATCTGATGCGCTTCGTCTAATGCGTGAACAACAACCCCCAACCATACGGATTTGCCCAGAATTTGTCTTGCGGGGAAGCCCTTTCAGTCCGGCATTAACCCCGCATTTGAGGGGCATCGACGTAATACCAACGCCCACCTTCGCGGACAAAGGCGCTGACCTCGTGCAAACGGTGCGCGCGCCCGCCCAATTTGCTGCGCGCCACGAAGTCCACGGTCCCCTCGTCGTCCGACGTCATGGCCGCGTGGCGCACCGTCAAACCCAACCACTTCAAGCCGGGCTCGGGCGGCTCGATCACGGGTGGGCGGGTGGAGGGGTGCCAGGTGCTCAGCAGGTAATCGCGCAAGTCCTTGACGAAGGCGCTGTAACGTGAGCGCATCAAGGCTTCGGGCGTGGGCGCCTGCCCGGCCAGGGGTCCTTGGTGGTAACGACCGCAGCACGCCAGGTAAGCGGCGGGCAATCCACAGGGGCAGGGCTCGGGCGTCGTCATGGTCGTGGCAAAAGGCCCTATCGTATCGGTCATGACCCCTCCCGCTTCCAAACCGCCTCACCCTTTCCGCCTGGATGGCCGGTTGGCCCTGGTCACCGGTTCGGCCCGGGGACTGGGCCTGAGCATGGCCCGCGCCTTGGCGCAGGCTGGCGCGCAAGTGCTGGTCAATGGCCGCCATGCCGACACCGTCCATGCGGCGGTCCAGGCCATCATCGCCGAGGGCGGCCAAGCCCACCCCGCTGTTTTCGACATCGGCCAGGCCGAGGCGGTGACCCGCGCGATGGACGAGCTGCGCCAGCGCCACGGCGGCTTGCACATCCTGGTCAACAACGTGGGCCAGCGCGACCGCCGCGCCCTGGACGATTTCGCGCTCGGCGAGGTGCGCCGCCTGCTCGAAATCAACTTGCTGGCGCCGCTGGAACTGGCCCGCCAAGCCGCGCGGCTCATGCCGGTGGGCCAAGGCACCGCCGCAGGTGGCCGCATCATCAACATCACCTCGATCGCCGGACCGATTTCGCGCGCGGGCGACGTGGCCTACACCACCGCCAAGGGCGGCCTGGACGCGCTGACCCGGGCCTTGGCCGCAGAACTGGGGCCGCGCGGCATCACCGTCAACGCAGTGGCCCCGGGCTACTTCGCCACCGAAGCGAACCGCGAAATGGTGGCCGATGCGGCCGTGGCCCAATGGCTGGGCCAACGCACCTCGCTGGGCCGCTGGGGCGACCCGGACGAAATCGCCGGGGCCGTGGTCTTCCTGGCCTCAGGCGCTGCCAGCTACATCACCGGCCAGACCTTGGCGGTCGATGGCGGCTACCTGGCTCATTTTTAGCTCCGCATGGTGCGCATCGGTTTCGGCCATGCGCTCACGCAAGGTCACGTAGATCTCGCACACGCCGCGCAGATAGACCAAGGTGGGCAGCACCAGGCCCAGCGCGAACACCACGCCCCCACCCACTGATGCCGCCGAGATGTAGGGCACCGCGTCGGCGGGCACGCTGGCCACCGGCACGCCGCGCAGGCTGTGGCCGAACAAGCCCGCCATGAACAGCTCGGGCGCCACGTCCACATCCAGCAACCAGACTGACAACAAGGCCATGACCCGCCCGCCCGCGATCACCACAAAGCTGGCGCCCGCACCCACCAGGGCGGTGACCACGCTCAAGGAGGCCATCAGCACCGCGCCCTGCAGCAACTGCTCTCGGATCAAGCGCCACAAAATGCGCGGGCTTTCGAGTGACGAGGCCCCGGCCCAGACAGAAGGCCCGGCCAGCGGCCCGACGATGGCGGCCCCGGCCACCAGGGCCAAACCCAGCACCATCACCGTGAGCGGCACCACGACGACGAACAACCAGGGCCCAACCTTGGGCAGCGAACACAACCAGAACAGCCCCAGCACCGCCCCTGCCAGCACCGCCGCCGCCAGCGAGATCACCACCAGGGAGACGAGCAGACGGTGCGCGATGCCCAGCGCGTCTTCCAAAGCCTGGCCGACGTCTCGGCCCGGCCGGCCCATGGCCCGGTCCATCAGCAACAGGCCGGCCGCATTGCTGCCGTAAAAGGCGATGAACAAGGCGGCCGCGCCCTGCCCGATCGCCCAAGGCACATCGCTGCGGGCCATCGACGCCTGGGCGTAAGCCACGGCCAGCCCGGTGGCCGAGAAACTGGCCAACAGCACGTACATGGCGCGGCCATCACGGATCGCCTCGACGCTGGCCAGGACGCGGATCAGGGCACGCCACCAGTCAAACCGCTGGGCAAAAGACGACCCATGCGGGTGGTGAAAAGAAGTGGAGGGCATGGGCCAAATCATAGGGGCAAGCCCTTAGCCAGGATTGAGGGAGAAGCACAACAGCCGGGTCAGTGGGTTGACATATGCGCACAAATAAGGGTTGAAAACGCTTGAAAATATTGGCCAGACAATAAAGTCTCACCCATAATGTGCGAGTCTGTGTCTGGAAGCGGCACCTTCGATGGAATGGGTCCTGATGGGTTGAAGCTCCACATGGTTACTTTGAAAGGAGCTCTCTCGTGGGCAACAAACTTTACGTGGGCAATCTTGCCTACAGCGTGCGCGATCAGGATCTGCAAGATGCTTTCTCGCAATTTGGAGCCGTCAGCTCCGCCAAGGTCATGATGGACCGCGACACCGGTCGCTCCAAGGGCTTTGGTTTCGTTGAAATGGGCACCGACCCAGAAGCACAAGCTGCCATCAATGGCATGAATGGCCAATCTCTGGCTGGCCGCGCCATCGTGGTGAACGAGGCCCGTCCTCGTGAAGAACGTCCCAGCGGTTTCCGCAGCCCCTACGGTGGCGGCGGTAGCGGTGGCGGCGCCGGTGGTGGCGGCGGCTACGGTGGTGGTGGTGGTGGCGGCGGCCGTCGTGAAGGTGGTGGCGGCGGCTACGGTGGCGGCGGTGGCCGTTCCGGTGGTGGCGGCGGCGGCTACGGTGGTGGCGGCGGTGGCCGCTCCGGTGGCGGCGGCGGCTACGGCGGCGGCGGTTACTAAAAATCGCTTCGTGGCCCCCATGGGTCACAGCGGTCTGCAAAAAGGCGGTGCTTCAAGGCGTCGCCTTTTTTCATGGCCGATCCAATGTCAATGGCGGCGTTTTTTGCGGTGCTTCTGGGCACCCACCACGGCGTCGAACAACCCGCGCGGCATGAAGCGCAACACCGCGGCCACGATGCCCATGGGCCAGGGGATGACGCGAAAGCGCACGCCCGCATTGATGGCCTTGAAGGCGCGGTCGGCAAAGGCGTCGGGCGTCATCAAAAAGGGCATGGGGTAGTCATTGCCCTGGGTCAAGGGTGTGTCGATGTAGCCCGGCGCGATGGTCACCACCTTCACGCCAAAGGGCTTGAGTTCCCCGCGCAAGGTTTCGCACACGTGCACCACGGCGGCCTTGGCGCCGCAATAGCCGGCATGGCCGGGCAACCCGCGCATGGCGGCCACGCTGGCCACGCCCACCAAGGTGCCCGAACCCCGCTCGCGCATGGGGGCAATGAATGGCTGGAAGGTCGCGGCCACGCCCATGACATTGGTCTCCAGCAGGTCGCGCAGCACCGGCAGGTCTTCGGCCAGTGACAAATCCACCCCCACGCTGATGCCGGCGTTGGCGATCACCACGTCGGGCACGCCCTGGGTGCGCAGGCACTCGCTGGCGGCGGCCAGCACCTGGGCCTCATCCCGCACATCAGCGCCATGCACGGCCCAGCGGTCGGCAGGCCAGCCCTGTTGCAAGGCCCATTCGCCCATCTGATCGGCACGCCGGGCCACCAGGGCCACGCGCCAACCCGACTGCACATAACGCACTGCCAGCGCCTGGCCAATGCCGCTGGACGCGCCGGTGATGAAGGCCAGCGGCCGGGCGGGCGCAGGTGTCACCGGCGGGCGGGGGCGTCGTACCGCCCGCGAACACGTTGGCCCAACTCACCGATCCGGGTGGCTTGTTCATACCGCAGAGTGCCGCCCACCATTTGCCCTTGGGCATGCATGATCTTGACGGGCAGCTCCGAGCTCACCACCCGGTCCCGCGTGTTGAAGCGCAGCATCTCGCCTTCGATGACCACGGGTGACTGGTCGACGCGCTGGCCTTTGACATCAGCGCCCGGTGCCGGCGTGGCCACCACGCGCGCGCCGCCGTGCAGGATCACGGTGTCCTGGTTGCCAAGGGCTTCACCCTGGCGGGCCACGCCTTGCACGTGCTGGCCCTGCAGGTCACGGGCCGACAATTGCACGGCGTCGATCTCCAGCCGGTCACCCACGGCGTAGTGGCGCATGGCCTGGCCATCGAGGATGGCGATCAAGCGCCCATCAGCGTTGTAGCGCTCGATGCGCGCTTTCTGCAGTTCGTAGTCGGGGCTGGAAGAGGCCTTGGCCGCAGGCCGGGCGCCATCGAGCGACGGAGCCGATTGCACCAGCCACCACGTGAAGGCGGCCAGGCCGGACAAGGCCACCATGGGGACGGCGGCACGGGCATGGTCCAGCGCGTTGAGCCAGCGACGGTTGCTCATGAAGTGGCGCCGCCTGACGTGGTGTCCAAGGTCTCGAGGTGGCCGCGCAGCAAAGCTTCGTAGCGGCCGGTGGCCCACAACAGCAGGTCACAACACTCGCGTGCCGCGCCCTGGCCACCGCGCAAGGTGGTGACGTGACGGGCGATGGCTTTCACCTCGGCATGGGCGTTGAGGGGTGCACACGCGAAGCCGGCGCGCACCATCAAGGGCAGGTCGGGCCAGTCGTCGCCCATCACGGCCACATCGCCCCATGGCAGGCCCAGCGAGGCCAGCAAGGGCTCTGCGGCGGCCAGTTTGTCGTGCGCGCCAAACACGGCGTGGACCAGCCCCAGGTCTTTCAGGCGACGGCGCACGGCGGGCGAATCGCGCCCGGTGATGACGATGGGCGTGATGCCGCCTTGGGCCAACAGCTTCAGGCCGTGGCCATCCAGCGCGTTGAAGGCCTTGAGCGTTTCGCCCGCTTCGCTGATGAACAAGCTGCCATCGGTAAGCACACCATCGACATCGAAGATCGCGGCGCGGATGCCCCGGGCAAACGGCCGCAAATCGGCCGAGAACGACAAGGTGGGGTTGAGGCTTCGCATGTCAGATCACCTTGGCGCGCATGAGGTCGTTGGTGGTGACGGCGCCAGTGAGCACGCCCTCGGCATCGACCACCAGCAGGGTGTTGACGCGGTGGGTTTCCATCAGGGCCACGGCCTCGGCGGCCAGCACATCGTCGCGGATGGCGCGCGGGCCGGGGGTCATCAGTTGCTCGGCGGTGGCGCTGCGCAGTTCCACGCCGGCTTCGATCTTGCGGCGCAAATCACCATCGGTGAACACGCCCAACACCTTGCCCGCGGCATCGACCACGATGGCCGCGCCCAGGCCTTTGGCGCTCATCTCGCGCATCACATCGCTGAACGCGGCGTGCGGCAGGACGCGGGGCAAGGCATCGCCCGAGCGCATCACATCGCGCAAGTGAGTGAGCAGCTTGCGGCCCAAGGCGCCGCCGGGGTGCGATCGGGCAAAGTCTTCGGCCTTGAAGCCGCGCGCATCAAGCAGGGTCACGGCCAGGGCATCGCCTAAGGCCATTTGCGCGGTGGTGCTGGCGGTGGGTGCCAGGTTCAATGGGCAGGCCTCGACCGCCACGGCGCAGTCCAGCACGATGTCGGCATGGCGGGCCAGGGACGATTGCGGGCGACCGGTCATGGCCAGCAGGACCACGCCTTGTCGTTTGAGCAAAGGCAACAAAGCCGTCAGCTCTTCGCTCTCGCCCGAGTTGGAGATGGCCAGCACCACATCGCCCGGCGTGACCATGCCCAGGTCACCGTGGTGGGCCTCGGCGGGGTGCACGAACATGGCCGGCGTGCCGGTGGAGGCCAGCGTGGCCACGATTTTGCGGCCCACGTGGCCGCTCTTGCCCATGCCCATCACGACCACACGGCCTTGGCAGGCCAGCACGGCTTGCACGGCCCGCGCGAAGGCCTCGCCGGCCTCGCCGCTCAGCCGCGTGCTCAGGTCTTGCAAGGCCTGCGATTCAATGTTGAGCGCCTGCTGGGCCAGGGCGACGAAGGAGGATGGGGACAATTGGGTCATGAACGCACCGGGTAGGATCAGAGGATTCTAGGGACAAGATGGCCTCCACGCTCGACCTCACCTTGCTGTACCTTTTTGCCGCCGTGTTGGGCGTGGTGCTGTGCCGTCTGGTGAAGTTGCCGCCGATGCTGGGTTACCTGGCGGTGGGCGTGGTGATCGGGCCCAACGCCCTGGCACTGGCCAAGGATTCGGCCGGCGTGCGCCACCTGGCCGAGTTCGGCGTGGTGTTTCTGATGTTCGTGATCGGGCTGGAGTTCAACCTGCCCAAGCTCAAGAGCATGCGCTCGCTGGTGTTCGGCCTGGGCTTCAGCCAGGTGGGCGTGACCATGTTGGCCACCCTGGCCGGCTACTTCGCACTCGATGCGCTGCTGCCCTATTTCAACATCAAGCACGGCCTGCTGGGCTGGTCGCTGAACTGGCAAAGCGCCGTGGCCCTGGGCGGTGCGCTGGCCATGAGCAGCACCGCCATCGTGGTCAAGATGATGGCCGAGCGCCTGGAGCTGGACAGCCCGCATGGCAAGCGCGTCATGGGCATCCTGCTGTTCCAGGATCTGGCCGTGGTGCCTTTGCTGGTGCTGATCCCCGCCCTGGGCGAGAACAGCGGTGACCTGCTGCGCACCCTGGGCATCGCCACCGTCAAGGCCACGGTGGTGCTGACCTTGCTGCTGGTCGGTGGGCAAAAGGTGATGCACTGGTGGCTCACGCTGGTGGCCCGCCGCAAGAGCGAAGAGCTGTTCATGCTCAACCTGCTGCTGGTCACCCTGGGCCTGTCGTGGCTGACCGAACACGCCGGCCTGTCGATGGCGCTGGGCGCGTTTCTGGCCGGCATGCTGATCGCCGAGACCGAATACAAGCACCAGGTGGAGACCGACATCCGCCCCTTCCACGACGTGCTGCTGGGCCTGTTCTTCATCACCATCGGCATGAAGCTGGATTGGCACATCGTGGTTGACAGCTGGGCGCTGGTGATCGTGCTGACCACCTTGCCGGTGCTCTTCAAGTTTGGCCTGATTGCCGCCTTGGCGCGCCAGCTGTTTGGCGCCGACACGGGCGTGGCTTTGCGCACGGGCCTGTACCTGGCGCAGGCCGGTGAGTTCGGCTTTGTGCTGCTGTCGCTGGCCACCGACAACCACTTGCTGCCCGAGCGCGCGCAAAGCCCGGTGCTGGCCGCGATGGTGCTGTCCATGCTGGCCACGCCTTTCATGATCCTGGGCAGCAACCGCCTGGTGATGAAACTGTCGTCCACCGACTGGCTGCTGCAATCACTGGCCATGACCAAGATCGCGACCAAGGCCATCAACATCGAGAAGCACGTGGTGATCTGCGGCTACGGGCGCAGCGGCCAGAACCTGGCGCGGCTGCTCACCCAGGAGGGCATCCCCTACATGGCGCTGGACCTGGACCCGGACCGCGTGCAGCAGGCCGCTGCCGCCGGCCAGAGTGTGGTCTTTGGCGATGCCACCCGGCCGCAAAGCCTGGTGTCCGCCGGCCTGGCGCGGGCCAGCGCCGTGGTCATCACCTACCCCAACACCGCCTCGGCCAAGAAGATCCTGCACCTGGTGCACGAGCACGCGCCCGAGGTGCCCGTGGTCGTCCGCACCATCGACGACAGCAGCCTGGACGAGCTGCAGAACGCCGGGGCCACCGTGATCGTGCCGGAGGCGATCGAGGGCTCCTTGATGCTGGCCTCGCAGGCCCTGGCCCTGGTGGGCGTGCCCATGCGCCGCGTGATCCGCCTGGTGCAAAGCCAGCGGCAGGCGCGCTACGGCATCATGCGCGACTACTTCCACGGCGGCGATGACGACACGGTGGACGAGATGGAGCTGCAGCGCCTGCAATCGGTCACCTTGGGCGCCAACGCGGCCTGCGTGGGCCACACCCTGGGCCAGTCTCTCGCGGCCGAGGAAATGCGCGTGGCCGTGGTCTCGGTGCGGCGTGCGCATGGCGCCGTGGTGGCTCCCGACCATGGCCTGGTGCTGGAGTCGGGCGACACCCTGGTGCTGTCAGGCCGGCCCCAAAACTTGGCCCGGGCCGAGAGCATGTTGCTCAAAGGCTGAAAACGCGGGGCAATCTCCTACCGGATCGGCACCAAGACCGGGCACACTGACCGAACTAAAAATCCGGAGAGTGCGCCCATGGAGGCTTCGGCAACACCCTTGCAGGCCCGTGCCCACAGCACCAACAGAAAATGGTGGTTCCTGGCCCTGCTCTGGACGGCGGTCGTGGGGGGTGGGGCTGTCTGGCTGATCCAGCAAGACATCGACGACCACCGCGCCGAGCAGTTGCAAAGCTCGCGGCACCGGCTGGACAGCCTGAGTGATTCGCTCACCTTCACTTTCCAGCAACTGCAGGCCCTGCCCCGCGCCCTGGGCCGCCAGATCGCCGTCCACCAGTTCCTGCAGTACGCCACGGTCGACAGCTCGGCCACTATCACCGAGGCCGATCGGCTGTCGCTGCAGGCCTCGCTGGCCAAACGCAACGATGTGCGCGAGATCTCGCAGCTCATGCGGCAGACCGCGGACGACTTCAACATCCATGACATCTACGTGATCGACCGGTTTGGCACCGTGGTGGCCAATGCGCGCCTGAAGGAAGAAGTGAATGTGCTGGGCGCCAACTTCCGCACCCGCCGCTACTTCAACGACACGCTGGAAAGCGGCAGCGGCACGCAGTTCGCCGTGGGCCGCATCACACGCATCCCTGGCTTTTACTTCGCCACCCGCGTCGACCAGGACGATGCCACGGCGGGCGTCATCGTCGTCAAACAGAACACCGAATCCCTGCAACGCCTGTTCGATGACCCGCAGCGCCTGCTGTTCATCACCGATGCGCAAGGCGTGGTCCTGGTGGGCAGCAAGGGCGTCGAGGCGCTGAAGCGCGTGCCCATGCAAGGGCCGCTGACCATGGATGCCGCCCAGGCCGAGCGCCTGTACATGCGCAAGCTGCAAGCGCAGCCCTGGACCGCCGCCCCCTTGCAGGTGAAAGGCGATACCGTCACCCAGGTGACCATTGAGGGGCAACGTTACCTGGCCCAGCAGCGGCCCTTGTCTTACGGCGCCCTCACCGCCTGGACGCTGACGCCCCTGGCCAAGGAAAACACCACCGTGGTGAGCTGGTTGGGCGGCGCCGCGCTGGTGCTGGTGCTGGGCTACTGGGCCATCGCGCATGGGCGCCAGCGCTCGCTGCGCCTGCGCGCGCTCACCCAAACACAAACCGCCCTGACCAGCATGGCCCACGCCTTGCCGCTGGTGGTGTTCCGTTATGAGCAGCCGGTGCAAGGCCGGGGCCATTTCACCTTCATTGGCCACGGCCTCAAATCCGTGCTGGGCGTGGACGCGGCCGCCCTGCAAGACGACCCCGAACTGGCCTGGCGCCTGGCCGGACAAGACGCCCTGCTGCCCCCCACCCATTGCATCGAGTTCCCGGTCAACCTGTCGGGCAAGAACGGCTGGGTGCGCTGCGAAGGCACGCCCACGCGCCACGACAACGGCGACATCACCTACAACGGTTACTGGCAAGACGCCACCGACCAGAAGCAGACCCAGGCCCGCTCCGAGGCGGTGTTCAACCACGCGCCGCTGGGCTTCCTGTTCTTTGACGATGACGGCCAGATCACCCGTGCCAACGCTGCCGCCGTGGCCATGTTCGGCGCCGGCAGCGAGCAGGCCCTGCTGGGCTTGCGGCCCACCGCCCCGCCTCTGAGCCCGGCCATCGCCAAGGACGACATCGCCCTGCAGCAAAGCACCAGCGCCATCCTGCAAAAGGTTGGCCAGCGCGAGATCTTCCGCTTCGAGTGGAAGCACGCGCGGCTGGATGGCGAACTGTTCGACACCGAGATCGTCGTCATCCCGTTTGAAGACCGGGGCCAGCGCCAGCTCTGCACCATCATGCAAGACATCACCCCGCGCAAGCAGGCCGAGAACGCCATGCGCGAAGCCAAGCTGGCCGCCGAGGCCGCCATGCACGCCAAGTCGCGCTTCCTGGCCAACATGTCGCACGAGATCCGCACGCCCATGAACGCCGTGATGGGCATGACCCACCTGGCCTTGATGGAAGACCTGTCCAGCCGTGCCCGCAACTACGTCGAGAAGGCGCACCGCGCCGCCGGCAACCTGCTGCAGGTGCTCAACGACATCCTCGATGTCTCCAAGATCGAATCGGGCAAGCTCACCCTGGAATCGGCCGACTTCCAGCTTGAGCAGGTCATCAACAACATGGCCGATGTGCTGGGCGTGCGCGCCGAAGAGAAGGGCCTGGAGCTGCTCTTCACAGCCGACCCCGACATCCCCACCGCCTTGGTCGGCGACCCCATGCGCCTGGGCCAGATCCTCATCAACCTGGGCACCAACGCCATCAAGTTCACGCATGGCGGCGACGTCGTCATCGGCGTGGAAGTGCGCCGCCTGGAGGCCGACCGCGTCGAACTGCACTTCTGGGTGCGCGACAGCGGCATCGGCATGTCGCCCGAGCTGCTCGAGCGCCTGTTCCAGCCCTTCACGCAGGGCGACAGCTCGACCACGCGGCAATACGGCGGCACCGGCCTGGGCCTGACGATCTCGCGCCAGCTGGTCGAGATGATGGGCGGCAAGATCTGGGTGGACAGCCAGGTGGGCAAGGGCTCCACCTTCCACTTCACCACGCGCTTTGGCCTGCAGGCCCAACCCCTGCCGCGCCGCGCCCTGCTGGCCAGCGAACTGCAAGGCCGCCGCGTGCTGCTGGTCGATGACAACCCCACGGCGCGCGAAGTGCTGGGCGACATGATGCGGCGCCTGGGCCTGGACGTTGAAGTCGCCAGCGATGGCGAGCAAGCCCTCAACAGCATGCGCCAGGCGCAGCAGACCGGCCAATCCCACCATCTGCTTTTGACCGACTGGAAGATGCCTGGCATGGACGGCATCACCTTCGCCCGCGAGGCCTTGAGCCTGCCCCCAGAGCACCGCCCCTGCGTGCTGCTGGTGACCGCCTTTGCCCGCGACGAAGCCCTGCGCGCCGCCGATGGCGTGGGCCTGGCCGGCGTGCTGAACAAGCCCGTCACGCCCTCCACCCTGCACGACAGCATCTCGCGCGCCCTCGGCCAGCAGGTGGAGCTGCCGACCACCGCCCACCACACCAGCAAGGTGCTGGAAGCCGCGCAACGCCAGCTGGCCGGCGCCCGCCTGCTGCTGGTGGAAGACCAGCCCCTGAACCAGGAACTGGCCTGCGACCTGCTGGAGCGCGCCGGCATCCAGGTGGTCACCGCAATCAACGGCCGCGAAGCGCTGGACAAGCTGGAAAGCAAGGGCCCGTTCGACGGCGTGTTGATGGACTGCCAGATGCCCGTGATGGACGGCTACACCGCCACCGAGCGCATCCGCGCGCGGCCCGAATGGCAGAGCCTGCCCATCATCGCCATGACCGCCAGCGCCATGGCCTCGGACCGCGACCGCGTGCTGCAAAGCGGCATGAACGACCACATCACCAAACCACTCGACCTGGGCCAGATGTTCAACATCATGGCCCGCTGGATCGTGCCCGCACACCCCGCCGCCAACCCGAAAGCCAGCAACCAGCTGCACCTTGAAAAAGCCCACGGCCTGAACCCCGAAGCTGCGCTCACCACGCTGGACACCACCGACGGCATCGCCCGGTGCATGGGCAACCTCGACCTGTACCGCCGCCTGCTCAAGGGCTTCGACAAGACCCAGCAAGACTTTGGTCCACAGTTCTCGCAAGCCCTGCGTGAGCAGGACGAGGAAGCCGCCCTGCGCCTGGCCCACAGCCTCAAGGGCCTGGCCGGCAACATCGGCGCGATGGCCTTGCAACACGCGGCCGGCGAACTCGAAAGCGCGTGCCAGCCGGGCACCGACGCGGCCACCACGGAAGCCGCCCTGGCCCACACACTGTCCGCCCTGAGCTCCGTGCGCAACGACATCCGCGCCCTGGTCCAACCGGCCGAGTGTGAGCCGGTGGACGCCACCCAGTTGCTGCGCGACCCCACCATCCAGGGCCAGTGGCTGAAGCTGTCACAACTGATCAACGACAACGACGCGCAAGCGCAAGAGCTGATCCAAGATTTGGTGGAGGGCTGGCCCGGCCTGGTGCAACTGGCCCAGGTCCGCGAGCTGAGCGAAGCCCTCGGCCGCTACGACTTCGACGAGGCCGGCACAGTGCTCAAAACCCTGCGCCAGTCAGCCTGACGACGCGGCTCACTGGTCCATCATCGCCCCGCGGTCATCGGAGTACAGCTCCATGACCTTGAGGATCTCGAACTGTTGCTGGAAGAAGCACTCCAGCAACATCGGGTCGAAGTGCTTGCCCTTCTGTTCAGCCATGATGACCAGGGATTCGGCGGCCGGCAGCGGCGGCTTGTAGGGCCGGCGCGTCATCAGCGCATCGAACACATCGGCGATGGCCACGATGCGCCCGTTCAGCGGGATCTGCTCGCCTTTCAAACCTTGCGGGTAACCGGTGCCATCCCACTTTTCGTGGTGGGTCAAGGCGATGGCGCGCGCGGTGGCCAGCAGCTCGTTCTCGTGCCGGCCGATGATGTCGGCGCCGATCTGCGCATGCTGGCGCATGATCACCCACTCGTCTTCCGTGAGCGGGCCGGGCTTGAGCAGGATGCGGTCGGGCACGCCGATCTTGCCCAGGTCGTGCATGGCCGCGGTCTGGAACACCAGTTGCACGGCCTCGGGGCCCAGGCCCGCTTGCTGCGCCACCAGCCGCGCGATGTGGCTCATGCGCACCACGTGGTTGCCGGTCTCGTTGTCCTTGAACTCGGCGGCGCGGCCCAGGCGGCGGATGATCTGCTGGCGCGTGGCCACCAGCTCGGCCGTGCGCTGCGCCACCATGCGCTCCAGCTCGCGGGATTGGTCATACAACGCCAAATGCGTGCGCACGCGGGCCTGCACCAGCGGCGGGCTGATCGGCTTGGAGATGTAATCGACCGCGCCCATGGCCAGGCCCAGGCTCTCGTCCTCGACCGTGGTCATCGCGGTCACGAAGATGATGGGGATGCGGCGGCGGTCCGGGTTGGCCTTGATGCGCTGGCACACCTGCAGCCCGCTCAGGTCGGGCATCATGATGTCGAGCAGGATCAGATCGGGCGGTTCGTCTGAATAGGCGATCTTCAGGGCCTTCTCGCCCGAGGTCGCGACTTTGATTCGGTACTCTTGTCCCAGCACCCGCGACAGCAACTCGATGTTCTGGGGTGAATCGTCAGCCACCAGAATCGTGGGGCGGCGCAACTCTTGACTGATCAACATCCTGACCCAACTCCCTCAATGGCATGAAGGCGCTTCAGGCTGACGGCACCTGGCGCTGCAAATTGGCCCGCATGCGCGTGGCCATGACACCCCCGGCCGCGCGCATCACCTCGACCGCCACGCCTGGCACACGGGCGATCAGCTCTTCAAAACGTTGCAGGCGCAGCGCGAAAATCACACAAGCCGTCATGGCCTCGATGTTGGCCATGCGCGGCGTGTCGGCGAACAAACCCGGCTCGCCACACACCGACCCGGGCCGCAAGATCGCAATCCGGGCCGCACCCGGCACCCCACCCGTGACAAACACCTGCAAGGAGCCTTGCCCCAGGAAGTACACGGTGCGGTCATGGTCACCTTGCTTGACCAGCAAATCACCTGAGCGCAATTCGTGGCGGGTCAGGTATTGGCAAAACGTCCGCCATTGCTGAGCATCCAGACGGGGCCGAAACACATCTTCGGTGTTCAACGTCTGGATGGCCTGAACCAGTTCAGTGACTTCCATCTTTTCCTCAAAGTTGCGCTGCAACGCACAATCGCCCAAATTTATACGATCCCGGGGGGCTCGTGGTGGCTATTTCGCAGCAGAAAAGCACTCGGAAGCGGCACAGATGGACAGCTTGGCTTGGCGGTAGAAGTCAGGATTCACGTAAGGCCACGCCGCATAAGTGGCAAAGGCCACGGCCATGACGGCCAAGGCGACCACGTCCAGCTTGCCCAGGCTTTGGCCAGGCGGACGGGCCAGCAACACAAAGACCGGGATGAAGGGGTCGAAGTACTTCTGGTACAGCAGGCTGGACGGCAGCACCGACAGCGCAAACGCCAGCAGCGACAAGGTGCCGATGCTGGTGGGCGACTCCCTCAGCATGGTCACCACCGCGGCGCAGCCCAGCGGCACCAGCAGCCAGAACAGCCACGATGTTTGCAGCAAAGTGGGCACGCCGCGTGACATGCGCCACAAGAAGCCGTCATCAACCGGCTGACCGGGCAGGGGCAGCAACACCAGCAAGAGCAGCCCTCCGGCAAGCGCGGCCATGAAGGCGGGCTCTTTCTGCAAAACGCCCTGCGCGAACCGCTGTGGATTGAACAGCGGGTAGTACAAACCGAGCACCGCCAAGGTGAAGCCCAAGGCACGCGGATTGAACAGCGAGCGGGCCTCGTGCGCCCCCTGGAACGATGGCGGCATGAGCCCATGCCACCCCATGAACAGGGCCAACAGCGGCAGGGCGGCCACACCCAGCATCGCCCAGCGCAGCAGCCTGTCGGCCAACGCGGGCGTGCGGAACCACGCCACGCCCGCCGCGCTGAGCAGCAACCACAAGAACGACTGGCGGGTCAGCAAGGTCAGGCACAGGCAGGCACAACCCAGGGCCCAGACGAGCAAACCTGCACGGCGCCGCCGCATGTTCAGCGAGCCCAGGAAACACGCCAGCGAGAGCATGCACAACAACCAGGCCAGGTTGTCGGTCAGCAAGAGGAAAGAGACGCCGAAGAAATACGGCGACAACAGGAACACCAGGCTCATCAGCAGCGCGAACGCCCAGCTGTGCCGAAAATGGCCTTGCAACAACTTGAAGTAGATCAGGCCCGCCCCGCACGAAATGATGACGTTGACCGCCCGCAGTTTGTACAAGTCGAAACCACACAGCTTGCCCAGCAAGGAAAAGCCCAGGTGGAACAGCGGCGTGGTGGCCGAGGAGTAGTCGCCCAGCATCGGGCGCGGCCACTGTTCGGCGAAGCGCAAGATCGCGGGGTAGTGGAAGATCAGCTCATCGCTGCCATGGAAGGTGACGATGGCCAGACGCAAGTCGTTCAGCCAGTGGGCCACCACCAGAAACGGCAACAGCAACAGGGCGGCGGCCAAAGCGTCGCTGCGCAAGTTTGAACTGGTGGAGGTGCCTTTCAAGAGACCCCTGGCATGGCTGAGCGTTGGCATGACTCTCCCTGAATCCGTCCTGGGTTGACCGCGTCGCTTGCCTGGCGAGGGAGCGGCGAGGGTAGCAGATGTTCAATCAGGGCTTCAATCGGCTCATTTACCTATGCAGAAGCGGGTAAAGATCTCGCCCAGCAGGTCATCCGGGGTGAACGCCCCTGTGATCGTGCCCAGGGCGTTGTGCGCCAGGCGCAGCTCTTCGGCCAGCAGGTCCAGGGCGCCATCGGCCTGGTTGGCGTGCTGTTGCGCGCCTTCCAAGTGTTCGCGCGCCAGGCGCAGTGCCTGCACATGCCGTTGCCGGGCAATGAACACGCCTTCTGGCGCAGCCTGCCATCCGGCCTGCTCCAGCAGCAAGCGCCGCAAGGCCTGCAGCCCATCCCCGGTTTTGGCCGACAAGGCCAGCATCGGCCCCTCGGGCGCGTGCGCCAGGGCGTGCAAATCGGCCACCGCCACACTGTCGGCCTTGTTGAAAACGTGGATCACCGGCACGCCACCGGGCAGCTTGCCCGCGATCTGCACATCGGCCGCCACATAGGCCGCATCCTCGCTGCGCGTCAGGTCGTGCAAAAACAGCACCGTGTCGGCCTGGGCAATGGCTTCCCAGCTGCGCGCCATGCCAATGCGCTCCACCTCGTCGCTGGCTTCGTGCTCGGCGCGCAAACCAGCGGTGTCCACCACGTGCAGCGGCACACCTTCGATCTGGATGGTCTGGCTGACCTTGTCGCGCGTGGTGCCCGCGATCGGCGTGACGATGGCCAGCTCGGCCCCCGCCAGCGCGTTGAGCAAGGAGCTTTTGCCCGCGTTGGGTTGGCCGGCCAGCACGACTTGCAGGCCTTCGCGCAGCAAGGCGCCCTGCCGGGCCTGCTGCAAAACCTGGTCCAAAGTGGCCGCCACGCGGTTCAATCGGCCACGCGCGTCTGCTTTTTCCAGGAAGTCGATTTCTTCTTCCGGAAAATCCAGCGTCGCCTCGACCAGCATGCGCAGGTTGATCAATTGATCGCGCAGCAGCTCGATCTGCTTGGAAAACGCCCCGCCCAGCGAGCGGGTGGCCGAGCGCGCCGCCGCCTCGGTGCTGGCGTCGATCAGGTCGGCGATGGCCTCGGCCTGGGCCAGGTCGATCTTGTCGTTCAGGAATGCCCGCTGCGTGAACTCGCCGGGCTCGGCCACCCGCAGGCCAGGCAAGCGCTCTCGGCCCGTGTCCTCGACCACTTCGCGCGCGGCTTCCAGGCAGCGCGCCAGCAGCAGTTGCAGCACCACCGGGCCGCCATGGGCCTGCAGTTCCAGCACATCCTCGCCCGTGAAACTGTTCGGCCCGGGGAAGTAGATCGCCAGGCCATGGTCAATCGCCTCGCCTTTCGCATCGCGCAAAGGGCCGTAGGTGGCCAACCGGGGTGTCAGGGTCCGCCCGCACAGGGCCTGGACCAAATCCGCCAAACCCCGGCCGGACACCCGCACGATTCCCACGGCACCACGGCCAGGCGCGGTGGCCACGGCCACGATCGGGCTGCTGCGATCCATCCACGACATGCTGCTGTTCACTTTCTCGGTCACTTTTGGAAAAGACCGATTGTCCCCCCTGGGGAAGCCCCTCTGCGCATGAAACGCGCTCCGTCATAAACTCGGCGGGTCTATCACGCGCAGTTCATGGAGTCGTCGTGTTCAAACTCCTCGCCAGTTGGGGCTTTCTTGTCGGTTCAGTGCTGGGTGGCATCGCCGCCGTGCTGCACTTCGGCTTCGACCCGGGGCGCGTCTTTTTGTACTACCTGGGCCCCTACTACATCGTCTGCACCCTGCTGCAGTACGTCTGGCCCGAGCAGCCCAACCGGTTCGAAAAAGGCGAGATCCTGACCGACACCATCAGCAACGGCGCGATGGTGGCTGTGGGCAGCATCCAGAATTTCCTGACCCACGCCCTGATCGCCGCCACCGGCTCCGGTTTGCTCTTCCACTTCGGCATCCTGGACGACAGCCTGGCCGCGCGACACCTGCCCATGCCGGTGCAGGTGCTGATCTCATTCCTCACTTTTGATTTCATGTTCTACGTGACGCACCGCCTGGCGCACGAGGTTGATTTCTTCTGGCGCCTGCACAGCGTGCACCACTGCGCGCACCGGCTCAGCGTGCTCAATGCCAGCCGCGCCCACCCGATCGACCTGATCTGGCGCCGCATGGTGCCGGCCTTCGTCGTGTTCCAGACCGGGGTCAGCCAGGAAGCCTTCATCATGAGCGGCGTGATCGGCAGCGTGCTGGGCACCATCACGCACATGAACGTCAACTTCAAGTTTGGCGTGCTGAACTATGTGATCGGCACGAACGAAGTGCACCGCTGGCACCACTCCAACAACATCGACGAGGCCAAGAACTTCAGCATCTTCATGCTGTGGGACCACCTTTTCGGCACCTTCGTGCTGCCCAAGGGCAAGAGTCGCCCAGCCCACATGGGCCTGTTCAACGAGAACTTCTACCCCCTGCACAATTTCTGGGGCCAATTGCTCGTGCCCCTGAACTGGAAACGCATGAAAGCCCGGCAACTGGCGGCTGAGACACCCGCCCCCGCCAGCAACAGGCCCGCTGCGGCCAGCCCGGCCTCTTCGGCCACCACGGCTGGCACGCCCGACGGAGAAGGCGCGATCGCCTGATGGGCCCCAGGGGCGTCATGCCCCTGTCATGCGCCAAGCTGACCATGCTGGTTCACGCCAAAGGGCGACAAACCAGGAGCTTGGTCATGATCCACACCCTCAACGACTGGCTGATGTTCAACAGCGCCTCGCTGGCTGACCCCCCGCTGTGGCCCTTGGCCCTGGCCGCCATCTTCGCTTCCGCCATGATCCTCAGCCGCCACACCGGCGACTGAGCAAAAAAAAGCCGCCTTGGTCGACAAGACCAGGCGGCTTTGCTTTGACTTGTCGGGGCCCGTCATCCAGGCCCCGAACCCATCGCTCACTTGGCGGCGGTGGCCGCCTCGATCTTGCGGTTGATCATCCACTGCTGGGCGATCGACAGGATGTTGTTGGTCAGCCAGTACAGCACCAGGCCCGAGGGGAAGAAGAAGAACATCACCGAGAACAGCATCGGCATGATCCACATCATCTTGGCCTGGATCGGATCCGGCGGCGTGGGGTTCAGCCAGGTCTGCAGCAGGGTCGAGGCCGTCATCAGCGCGGGCAGCACAAAGTACGGGTCCTTCACCGACAGGTCATGGATCCAGCCAATCCAGGGCGCGTTGCGCATCTCGACACTGGACAGCAACACCGAGTACAGCGAAATGAACACCGGGATCTGGACCAGGATGGGAAGGCAGCCGCCGATCGGGTTGACCTTCTCTTCGCGGTAGATCTTCAGCATCTCCTGCTGCATCTGCTGCGGGTTGTCCTTCAGGTTCTCGCGCATCGCCTGGATGCGCGGGTTCAGCGCCTTCATCTTGGCCATCGACTGGTAGGCTTTGGCGTTCAACCAGTAGAACGCTGCCTTGAGCAGCACCACCAGCGCCACAATCGCCCAGCCCCAGTTGCCGATCAACTTGTGCAGCTGGTCCAGCAGCCAGAACAAGGGTTCGGCCAGCACGCGTTGCCAGCCGTAGTCCTTCACCAGTTCCAGGCCAGGCGCCAGGGCCGACAGCTTGTTCTCTTCTTGCGGGCCGACGAACAAGACCGCGTCAAACGACTTGCTCTGCCCTGCGGCCAGGTCGCCCAAAGGGAACAACATGCCCGTGCGGTACAGGTTGGGGCCGGTCTTGTCGACGAAGAAGGTGCGGGGCGCAGCCTCGTTGTGCAACCAGGCCGAGGCAAAGTAATGCTGCACCATCGCCACCCAGCCGTGGGTGTCGTTCTTCTCGAACTCGGCGGTGTTCTCGTTCAGGTGGGCGAAATCCACCTTCTGGTACTTGGCCTTGGCCGAGTAGATGGCCGGGCCGGTGTAGGCCATGGGGCCCATCAGGAAGCTGGGGCCTGCCTGCACCGGCTGGGTGCCATCGCGTGTCAGCTGCAGGTACAGCTGCGGGCGCACCGTGACAGCCGAAGCATTCACCACGTCGTGCTTGACGCCGATGGCGTAGTCGCCGCGCTTGAAGGTGTAAGTCTTGAGCAGCTTCACGCCATCGACCGGGGCCGATTCCAGCTTGACCACCAGGGTGTCGGCGCCATTGGCCAGCGCGCGCTCAGGCGTCACGATGGTCATGGGCGTCAGGTGATTGGGCAGGCGCTCGGCGCTGCCAGCACCGATCAGACCGGTCTGCGCCACGTAGGTGTGGTTCGCGGTCTGGTTGAGCACGACCATGTTCTTGCTGGCATCGTCCTGGTCCAGGTGCTTGAGCAGCTCGACCTTGACCATGTCACCACCTTGTGTGTTCAAGGTGATCTTGGCGACGTCGGTGGTGAAGGTCACCAGCTCGTGCGCGGCCGGTGCCGAAGCACCCGCCGCTGCAGCCGGGGCGGCAGCGCCGCTGCCCGTGGCCACCGGGGTGGGCAGGCTGGCGGCCCCACTGGCCGCGCCCTGAGGTTCGGCGGCGGCAGTCGCCTGGGGAGGCGGCGGGGCGAACAAGGACGGTTGACCGGTGTGGCGCAGCCAGCCATCCCACATCATCAACAGTGAGACGGCAAACACCGACCACAACAGGGTGCGACGCAAATCATTCATGGGTGAGCTTGGTCTGACGGAATGTTGGAAGAGGAAGACGAAAAAGAAAACAGCCCCACGCGCCGGTCGGGCACGGGATCATGCCCACCGGGACACCCCGGATGACAACGCAGGAGGCGCCGCGCCGCCAGGTAAGTGCCCGCCGCCGGGCCATGGCGCTCAAGCGCCTGCAAGGCATACAGGGAACAAGTGGGGGTGAAACGGCATGCCGAGCCCAACCAGGGGCTCAGGAAAAACCGGTAGCCCTTGACCAGGGCCAAAAGCACCGCGAGTATCCCAGACCTGAGCCACCGAATCGGGGTCATGGCCGGGATTTGGCGCACAGCGCCGTCCACAAGGTGTCCAGCTCCAGGCGCACCACGCGGTTCAAGGCCTCAGAGGCGGCGCTGGGGAACTGCTGGCGATCGAAGGGCGCACGCAGGCGCAGCACCCAGGCATCACCGGGGTGCTGTTGGGCCCACGCGGTGGCGGCCACCTGGGGGGCATGGCGAACCACGGCGGCGCGCGCCTGGTGGCGCAGCAAGGACCGCGTCACCGACCGGCGGGCCAGCTTTTTGGGCAGCACCAAGCCAAGCCGCCAAGCTGGCAACTCAGTCGGTATGGACGAGTCATCCACACACACGGCATCCCCCAAGGCCAGGGCTGTTGACAACTCTGGCTCAAGGGATGTGGAAGGTGCGGCGGTGGCAGCCAACTTTGCCTCGGTGTGTGGCAAGTGGTGCAGCACAAAATGGGTTGTGCGCGCCACCGGGCGGGTGCCCAAAGCCTTTTGGAACTCGGCCGCTTTCAGGCTGGCACTGCGCACGGCGGTCTAACGGCCAAGCCATCGGGCCTGCATGCGTGCATGCGGCCCAGGTGTCGGATCAGTGGCCGGGATCAGACCAGTGAACTCAGACGGCCAGACGAGCGCGGCCCTTGGCGCGGCGTGCGTTGATGACCTTGCGGCCACCCTTGGTCTTCATGCGGACCAGGAAACCGTGGGTGCGGGCGCGGCGGGTCTTGGAGGGCTGGTAAGTACGCTTCATGATCAATCCTTCTTCTGCAATTAATTTGCAAGTTTTTTACCTTGGCGATGCAATTGCCGCGCAAGGATTTCCAGCCTGTGGCCGGTCGAACCCGCGATTACAGCAAAACTTGAGGCTTTGGTCAATGCCCCAAGCACAGGGATGCCGCGCCCCACCTGGACAACCCTGGGTAAAAATCTGTGGATAACCTGTGTTGGAAGCCCCCGGTCACCCTTAGAATTGCCGGCCCACTTCAGGACTTGTCCACACCCATGAGTGCGTTTGAATCCAGCGCCGCCAGCCACCCCTCCGCCGACCTGTCGAGTCTGTGGCAACGCAGTTGCGAGCGCCTGGCCACCGAGCTGCCCGAGCAGCAGTTCAACACCTGGATCCGGCCCCTGCCGCCGGCCGACATCAGTCTGCAAGATGGCCACACCGTGGTCAGCGTGCGCGTGGCCAACCGCTTCATGCTGGACTGGATCCGCACCCAATACAGCGCCCGGCTGGAGAACATCGTCGGCGAGCTCACCGGCGGCCCCGTCAAGATCGACCTGGCCCTGGCGGTGCGTGCCCCCGCGCCGCGTCCGGCCATGGCCATGCCCGGCATGGGCAACCCTGGCGGACTGAGCCTGCCGGCCAACGCCCAAGCCGGTGCTCATCAAGCCTACAACGGCCCCTCGGCGAACATCCCTCAGGGCCCCACCAGCTACAGCCCCGGCCAAGGTTATCAACAGCCTCAGCGCGCGCCAGATCACCAAACGCAAGGTGGCCAGCGCAACCACCCTCAGGTCATGGGCCTGAACCCGGCCCTCACCTTCGACACGCTGGTGCCTGGCCGCGCCAACCAGATGGCGCGCACCGCCGCCCTGCATGTGGCCGGCGCCCCCGGCCACATGTACAACCCGCTGTTCATCTACGGCGGCGTGGGCCTGGGCAAAACGCACTTGATGAACGCCGTGGGCAACGCCCTGCTGGCCGACAAGCCTGATGCGCGCATCCTGTACCTGCACGCCGAGCAGTTCATCAGCGATGTGGTCAAGAACTACCAGCGCAAAACGTTTGACGAGCTCAAGGCCAAGTACCACAGCCTTGATCTGCTGCTGATCGACGATGTGCAGTTCTTCGCCGGCAAGGACCGCACGCAGGAAGAGTTCTTCAACGCGTTCGAGGCCCTCCTGGCCAAGAAGGCGCACATCATCATGACCAGCGACACCTACCCCAAGGGCCTGGTGAACATCGATGAACGCCTGACCTCGCGCTTTGACGCCGGCCTCACCGTCGCCATTGAGCCGCCCGAGCTGGAAATGCGCGTGGCCATCCTGATCAAGAAGGCCGAAGTCGAGGCGATCACGATGCCGGAAGACGTGGCCTTCTTCATCGCCAAGAACGTGCGCGCCAATGTGCGCGAGCTGGAAGGCGCGCTGCGCAAAGTGCTGGCCTTCGCCAAGTTCAACCACAAAGAGATCACCATCGCCCTGGCGCGCGAAGCCCTGAAAGACCTGCTGTCCATCCAGAACCGCCAGATCAGCGTCGAGAACATCCAGAAAACGGTGGCCGACTTTTACAAGATCAAGGTGGCCGACATGTACAGCAAGAAGCGCCCGGCCAGCATCGCCCGCCCGCGCCAGATCGCCATGTACCTGGCCAAGGAACTCACGCAGAAAAGCCTCCCTGAGATCGGTGAGCTATTCGGTGGCCGAGACCACACCACGGTGCTGCACGCGGTGCGCAAGATCGGTGGCGAGCGGGGCAAAGACTCTGAACTGAACCAGCAATTGCACGTGCTTGAACAGACACTGAAAGGCTGATGCCGAAGCAGTGGAGAATGTCAAGCCAACAAGGTTGTGGATAAATAAAGGACAAACACCTGCTTATCCACAGGCCTGGGGCTTTTTCCAAAGTTGTTGTCGGTTGTCCCCAAAACGTTGCCGATGCCATCCACAGGCTTGTCATTGGTCTAAACCATTGATGGAACAAGACAAAATAGCGTTGTGCACAAAAAATGCGGCCCTCTACTACGACGACCAATTTGAAAGACTGAAATGATTGTGTTGAAAGCAGCTCAAGAAAAAGTTCTCTCAGCCCTGCAGGTGGTTGCCGGTATCGTCGAACGTCGCCATACTCTGCCCATCTTGGCAAACGTGCTGATCCGCAAGACTGGCGGCTCGGTTGAATTCACCACCAGCGACCTCGAAATCCAAGTCCGCACCGCGGCCCAGCTTGATGGCGACGATGGCAACTACGCCGTTACCGTTGGGGCCAAGAAGCTGATCGACATCCTCAAGAGCCTGCCCAGCGACCAACTCGTTTCACTCACCGCCAACCAAGCCAAGCTCACGTTGCAAGCTGGCAAAAGCCGCTTCACGCTGCAGACCCTGCCCGCCGAAGACTTCCCCCTCGTGCAAGAGGCGGTTGATTTCGGGCCCGCCTTCAGCGTGCCGCAAAAGACGCTCAAGAGCCTGATCGGCCAGGTGCACTTCTCGATGGCGGTGCACGACATCCGCTACTACCTCAACGGCATCTTGTTCGTCGCTGAAGGCAAGACCTTGACGCTGGTGGCCACCGATGGCCACCGCCTGGCCTTGGCGCAAGCCACGCTGGAAGTCGAGATGCCCAAGCAGGAAGTCATCCTGCCGCGCAAGACAGTGCTGGAACTGCAACGTTTGTTGAAGGACGACCCCAAGGGCGCCGAAGAAGAGCAGCAGATCGAGATGCGCTTTGCCGGCAACCAGGCCAAGTTCAATTTCGGGGGGCTGGAGTTCGTGACCAAGCTGGTCGAGGGCAAGTTCCCCGACTACAACCGCGTCATCCCCAAGAACCACAAGAACCACATCACCCTGGGCCGGGCCACCTTGCTGTCCAGCCTGCAGCGCGCGGCCATCCTGACCAGCGAGAAGTTCAAGGGCGTGCGCCTGAATGTGTCGCCCGGCGCCCTGGGCATTGCGTCGAGCAACGCCGAGCAGGAAGAGGCCAAGGAAGAGCTTGAGATCGATTACGGCGGCGACGCCTTCGAGATCGGCTTCAACGTGGGTTACCTGATGGACGTGCTGGCCAACATGAGCCAGGACATGGTGACCGTGTCGCTGCACGACAGCAACAGCTCGGCGCTGATCACCAATCCGGAGATCGAAGGCTTCAAGTACGTTGTGATGCCGATGCGGATTTGAGGGTTTGGAACATCCAGGGGTGGTGAAAATGAGGATGAAATCAGCTTTGCTCGGCGGGTCCATGTGCCTGGCCCTGTGCACCCCGGGATGGGCCCAGAGTGATGCCGTTCTGAGCACGGGATCGGCCTGGATCAGCGGCTTGTCCTACCACCTGGAAGATCTGGACTCCAGCGACGGCATCACCCCTTGGGTGCGCTTCAACCAGGTGGGGGCCTATGCCGGGTACTACCAACCCAACGATGCTCAGCATGTGGTCTTGAGCAACGATGTGTTCTCCCAACCCATTGGCTCGGTCACTTCTCAATCCGGGGAGCTGACCGCGGGCAGCTCGGGCACGGCTTACACCTCTTACTCGCAGCTCAAGGCCAGCACCATCCAAGACCTGAACGGTGTTGGCGCGCAAGCCGGTGAATGGCTGTACCTCGACTCCAACGGCGTGGTCAGCGGCTACGGTTCTAGCGTGGATGACAGTGGTGTGCCCTCGCCTCTGGTCGGCGACCACGCCTGGACCTTGTCGCCCAATACGGCCTTGGTGATTGATGGCACCACCCAGGTTCAAGCCACTGTGGACTTGAGCCAGCTGACCCAGGGCAGCCTGGTGCAGCACATGGCGGCCGGTCAATACGGGGTGCAACTGACGATGTTGGCCTTCACCGCGGTGCAGCTCAGCGCGGATGGTGCCGATGGTGAGCCCTTTGGCGATGCGGCCGAGGCCTTTGCCAGTGCCCGGCAGATCCTGGATGCCTCGGGCTTGTCGTTCGATCCTGACTATCTGCTGAGCGACAGTTACCGCAACAGCTTCAGCGTGAGGCTGAGCAATGCCAGCATGGGCGAACTGAACGGTCAGTTGTTCATGAGCGTGGGCACGGCCGCGACGTTGGAGGCCACGCCAGTGCCCGAACCCAGTTCCTGGGCTTTGATGGGCCTGGGGTTGGGCTTGGTGGTTTGGCTTACCAAGGGCCGCCGCTGATTTTGAATGCAGGGTTTTTCCGGCTAAGAGAAGCTTGGGGCCTGTCGTTCAATGCGCGTTATCCATAATGCATCAGGGAAGTGTCATGTCCAAGTTCAAGATTCTGTCGGTGGCCTTGGCCGCCTCGTTGGCCCCATGGCCTCAACTGGCTCAAGCTCAAGTCGTGACGGGGCAAGCACAGCTCACCAATTTCAGCGTCAAGCTGACAGACCTCAACAAGTTCGATTCCACCTCGCCATCCTTGAACCTCATCGATGCCGACACCTCTGTTGTACTGGCGGGTGACGCTCGCCTGAGCGGCACCTACCTGACCTCGATCCAAGACCAGAGGACTTCCACCACTGGTGCCGGCAGCCTGCTGGACACCACCAAGTTGCAAGACCAACTGGTGTTGACCTCCGGCCTGCTCCGGTCCTCCAAAGATGGCGGAAACCTTTCAGCGCAAGTGACGGCCGACGCAGCCACTTTCAGCAATGTGCCCTTCGGCTTTTACCGCACCGCCCCCCAAGGGGCTTCTTTGCTGTCGACTGCCACGGTGACCAACCAGTGGACCTTGTCCCGCAACACAGATGCAGTGTTCAGCGGCACCTTGCTCCTGCAGGCGAATGCCAATGCCAATACCTTGGCAGACCGCGCCTGGAACCCGGTGGGCATCAAGGCATCAGGCGCCGCCAGCTTTCAGTTGACCATGTTTGCCCTTCGAGGCGATTCATATGCATCCGAGGTGTTTGACGGTGGCGAGCCTGTCAATTTGTACGAATCCATTGGATTTTCGGATGTGGTGGTAGCTGATGGCTCATCCCTGGGCACCAGTGGCACCAACTTGCTGGAACGCACGTTCTCCATCCACGTGCGAAATGCCTCCAACCAGGCCCTGACCGTGGGTTTCACCGGCTTGATGAGCGCTTATGGCTCGGTGTTGCCCACCATCACGCCCGTGCCTGAGCCCGGCACCTGGGCCTTGATGGGCTTGGGTTTGGGTATGATGGCCTGGCGAGTCAAAGCCCACCGTGCCTGATTTCCCGTTTTGGCAGAGGCCTGTTGCCGCAGTGCCTCAGGCGACGGGGACAGCGACACCATGAAATACATGTACAACAGGGAGGTTTTTCGTGCACAACATCTTCAGCCGTGGCCTCGTGGCCGTCTTGTCCGTGTCCGCATGCTCGGTGGCCTTGGCCATTGACCCGGTCGCCATCCAATCGTCTTCCAACATCGACAACCTGAGCTACACGCTCCAGGATCTGAATGCACAGGACGGGATGAACCCCTCGTTCATACCCTCGACCAATCCGCAGAAGACCACCATCACCTTGACGGCGGGTGCCTACTTCCGCCCCGACTACCCACCGTCGGTCACACTCAACGCCTTGCCCTTCGACAGCAGTGGTCAGGTCATCACCGGGCCTGATTTCACCGCCGCATCGAAGTCCGGCAACAACCTGGCGGCGAAAACCAACCTGATGCTGCCGACGCTGGCCAACCTGGTGCAAACCGAGACTACGTCCCAGATCCCTGCGACAGCGTCTTTTTCTTCCTCTTCCTTGTGGACGCTGGGTGCCCACAGCCAGGTGACGATCCAGGGCAGCATCAACTCGTCCATCAATTTCGACACCGCGCAGTTGCTGAACTCGGGCGCCTCGGGCAAGCAGACCTTCGTGGCTGAAACCTTCTACAACGGTTTTTTCTACAAAATCGATGCTTCGGGCAACCAGGTTTACCTCGGCAACAGCCTGAGGGGTTCGCTGTTCAGCCAATGGAATCCCCTTGAAGGCGGCCTTTCCATTGTCAGAGAAGGGACCACTTCCCAAGTTTCGCCTGCCAATGTGAACAAGTCCTTCACATTGACACTGAGCAACGACACGGCGTTCGCCGAGGATGTCTACCTGGTCTTTTCCGGTGGATCACAGGTCAACTGGCGGCCCGTGCCTGACAACCTCGGCGTCCCGGAGCCCTCGACCTTTGCCTTGATGGGCCTGGGTTTGGGCCTGATTGGCTGGCGCGTCAAAACCGCCCGCCGCACCTGATTTCTCCTGTGAAAACACCCCGGATTCAAGGGGTGAAAGACGTTAAAATAGGGAGCTCGGACAACTTTGTCCGGGCTCTTTCCTTTTCTGGGCCTCCCATGAGCGACACCCCCCTGATCCCCGAGCAACAACCTGACGTCACGCCCGACCCCATCGTCGTGCCACAAACCGAAGCGCAAATCTCGGCCGGTTATGGCGAGGGCAGCATTCAGATCCTGGAAGGCCTGGAAGCGGTGCGCAAGCGGCCCGGCATGTACATCGGCGACACGTCCGACGGCACCGGCCTGCACCACCTGGTGTTCGAGGTGGTCGACAACTCCATCGACGAGGCCCTGGCCGGCCATTGCGACGACATCGTCGTGACCATCCACACCGACAACTCCATCAGCGTGACCGACAACGGCCGCGGCATCCCCACCGGGGTGAAGATGGACGACAAGCACGAGCCCAAGCGCAGTGCTGCCGAGATCGCCCTGACCGAGCTGCACGCTGGTGGCAAGTTCAACCAGAACAGCTACAAGGTGTCGGGCGGCCTGCACGGCGTGGGCGTGAGCTGCGTGAACGCACTGAGCAAATGGTTGCGCCTGACCATCCGCCGCGATGGCAAGGCCCACCTGATCGAGTTCAAGCAAGGCATCCCGCAAGACCGTTTGATCGAGATGCGCGACGGCTTTGAAGTCAGCCCCCTGCGCGTCACCGGCGAGACCGAGAAGCGCGGCACCGAGGTGCACTTCCTGCCCGACGACGAGATCTTCAACAACATTGATTTTCACTACGAGATCCTGGCCAAGCGCCTGCGTGAACTCTCGTTCTTGAACAACGGCGTGAAGATCCGCCTGGTCGACGAGCGCAACAACAAAGAAGACAACTTCGCCTACATCGGCGGGGTCAAGGGCTTTGTTGAATACATCAACACAGGCAAGAAGATCCTCAACCCCACGGTGTTCCACGCCCAGGGCGACAAGATCTCGGAGTTCGGCACCAACGTGGGTGTCGAGGTGGCCATGCAGTGGAACGAGAGCTACAACGAGAACGTGCTCTGCTTCACCAACAACATCCCCCAGCGGGATGGCGGCACCCACCTGACCGGCCTGCGCGCCGCGATGACCCGCGTCATCAACAAGTACATCGAAGACAACGACCTGGCCAAGAAGGCCAAGGTGGAAGTGGCCGGCGACGACATGCGCGAAGGCCTGGCCTGCGTGGTGTCGGTGAAGGTGCCCGAACCCAAGTTCAGCAGCCAGACCAAGGACAAGCTGGTGTCATCTGAAGTGCGTGCGCCGGTGGAAGACATCGTGAGCCGCCTGCTGACCGACTTCCTGCTTGAGAACCCGATCGACGCCAAGATCATTTGCGGCAAGATCGTGGAAGCCGCGCGCGCGCGTGAAGCGGCCCGCAAGGCCCGTGAAATGACGCGCCGCAAGGGCGTGTTGGATGGCATGGGCCTGCCCGGCAAGCTGGCCGACTGCCAGGAAAAAGACCCGGCGATGTGCGAAATCTACATCGTGGAGGGTGACTCCGCCGGTGGCTCTGCCAAGCAGGGCCGCGACCGCAAGTTCCAGGCGATTTTGCCCCTGCGCGGCAAGATCCTGAACGTGGAAAAAGCCCGCTACGAAAAGCTGCTGACCAGCAATGAAATCATCACGCTGATCACGGCCCTGGGCACGGGCATTGGCAAGGGTGGCGGCACCGACGACTTCAATCCGGACAAGCTGCGCTACCACCGCATCATCATCATGACCGATGCCGACGTGGACGGCGCGCACATCCGCACCCTGCTGCTGACCTTCTTCTTCCGGCAGATGCCCGAGCTGGTGGAGCGTGGCCACATCTACATCGCGCAACCGCCGTTGTACAAGGTCAAGCATGGCAAGCACGAGCAGTACCTGAAGGATGCGCACGACCTGGACACCTACCTGATGAAGGTGGCGCTGGACACGGCCTTGATCGAACCTGGTGCGGGCAAGCCCGCCATCAGCGGCGAGCCTTTGGTGGAACTGGCCAAGGCCTATGTGCTGGCCAATGACGTGGTCAACCGTTTGAGCAAGTGGATGGACGTGGACGCCCTGCGCGCCATGGCCAACGGCCTGACCTTGAACCTGGACACCCTGGAGCAAGCCGAGGCCAGCGCCGTGGCCTTGAAGGCCGGGTTGCACGATGCCGAAGTGACCGCCGAGTTTGACGAGCGCACCGACAAGCACGTGCTGCGCATCAGCCGCATCTACCACGGCAACGTGAAGAGCAGCATCATCACGGCCGACTTCATGCACGGTGCCGATTACGCGGCGCTGAGCACGGCGGGCACGACCTTCAATGGTCTGCTGGGCGCTGATTCGGTGGTGAAGCGCGGTGAAGGCGATCGCCAGAAAGAAGCGCGCGTGAAGGACTTCCGCGAGGCCATGGCTTGGTTGATCACGCAGGCTGAGAACACCGTGGGGCGCCAGCGCTACAAGGGGCTGGGCGAGATGAACCCATCGCAGTTGTGGGAGACCACGATGGACCCGACCGTGCGGCGTTTGCTGCGCGTGCAGATTGAAGACGCGATCGAGGCTGATCGGGTGTTTGTGATGCTGATGGGCGATGAGGTTGAGCCGCGCAGGGAGTTCATTGAGAGCAATGCGCTGCGGGCGGCGAACATTGACGTTTGATGATGATTGATCCCTAAGTCAATAAATACTGATCCCATAGCTCGCACATACGCCCGGTTAGCCGGGCGTATTGCATTGCGAATCCAAAGTCCATTCAAAAGATACTCAGAACTTCATGCTTACCGGCGAACTACGCAGTCAAGTCGACGCCATCTGGAATGCATTCTGGTCAGGCGGCATTGCCAACCCGATCGAGGTGTTGGAACAGATCACCTATTTGCTCTTCCTGCGCCGACTGGATGACCTGCACAGCCTGGAAGAAAACAAATCCATGCGCCTGGGCAAGCCCATTGAGCGCCGCATCTTCCCGCCAGGCAAAGACGAGAAAGGCCGCGACCACAACGACCTGCGTTGGTCACGCTTCAAGCACTTTGTCCCGGCCGAGATGTACAAGGTGGTGAGTGAGAACGTGTTCCCCTTCTTGCGCGAAGTGGGCGGTGACGGTTCAACCTATGCCCACCACATGAAGGACGCGCGCTTCACCATCCCCACGCCAGCGTTGCTGGCCAAGGTGGTGGACATGCTCGACCAAGTGCCCATGGACGACCGCGATACCAAGGGCGATCTGTACGAATACATGTTGGGCAAGATTGCCAGCGCTGGCCAGAACGGCCAGTTCCGCACGCCGCGCCACCTGATCAGCCTGATGGTGGAGCTGACCGCGCCCACACCCAAGGATGTGATCTGTGACCGGCCAGTGGCTCATGCGGCTTCTTGGTCGTGGCCGGTGAATACCTGCGCCAGCAGCACCCCGAGATCTTTCGGAATGCCAAGCTGCGCGAGCACTTTCACCACGGCATGTTCCATGGCTACGATTTTGACAACACCATGCTGCGCATTGGCAGCATGAACATGGCGCTGCACGGGGTGGACAACCCCGACATCCGCTACAAGGATTCGCTCGCCCAAGACCACGCGGGTGATGAAGAGGCCTACTCCCTGATCCTGGCCAACCCGCCCTTTGCGGGCAGCCTCGATTACGAGAACACCGCCAAAGACCTGCTGGAGATCGTCAAGACCAAGAAGACCGAGCTCTTGTTCCTGGCCCTGTTCATCCGCCTGCTCAAGCCCGGTGGCCGCGCGGCGGTGATCGTGCCCGATGGCGTGCTGTTTGGATCCAGCAAAGCGCACAAAGAGTTGCGCCGCATGCTGGTGGAAGAGCAAAAGCTCGACGCCGTGGTGTCCCTGCCCTCAGGCGTGTTCAAGCCCTATGCGGGCGTGTCCACCGCCATCTTGCTGTTCACCAAAACCAACTCGGGCGGCACCGACCACGTGTGGTTCTACGACATGCAGGCCGACGGCTGGAGCCTGGACGACAAGCGCCAGCCGCTGCTGCCCGAAGACAAGCTGGGCACCCGCCCGGCGCAAGCCTTGGCCGAAGGTGAGCACGCCAAGAACAACCTGCCCGATGTGCGGGCCCGCTGGGCGCAGCGTGATGGCACCGAGCGCCAGCGTGCGCGCACCGAGCAGAGCTTTGCCGTGCCCAAGGCGGACATCGCCGGCAACGGTTATGACCTGTCGATCAACCGCTACAAGGAAGTAGTGCATGAGGTGGTGGCACACCGCAAGCCCAAAGAAATTCTGGAGCGCTTGGCTTTGCTGGAGGTGGAGATTCAGAAGGGGATGAAGGCGCTTGAGGGGATGTTGAAGTGACGACGGAAAAGCTACCGATCGGCTGGAAGAAAATGACCATTGGAGAGTTGGCTAAAAACAAGCCGAGCAATGGCATTTTTCACAAGAACTCGGCTTATCTGGTCAACTCTCAATCGGGAATTCCTGTGGTCTGGGTTGAAGAGTTATTTCGAGGCAATGAAATAGACGTCAAAGCGTCGCGTCGGCTCCAACCTACCGCCAGCGAGGTTCGGAAATATGGTTTGCTCCATGGGGACATATTGTTCTGTCGATCTTCGCTGAAGCGAGATGGTATTGCATATAGCAACGTCTATTTGGGTGAAAGTAACGCAGCACTTTTTGAGTGCCATGTCATTAGAGTTTCGCCTGAGCTTGATATTGTTGATCCGAAGTATGTCAATCAATTCCTGAGGGTGCCCAGTACTCGCGACATCGCCAAGTCAAAGTCAAAAACATCGACGATGACGACTATCGACCAGCAAGGTGTGTGCTCAATACCTGTTCCGTTGCCATCTTTGGATGAACAAAGCCGCATCGCCGCCATCCTCGACCAAGCCGATGCCCTCAGAGCCCTGCGCCGCGAAGCTTTGGCGCAACTCGAAGGCCTCACGCAGGCCATCTTCATCGAGATGTTTGGTGATCCTGTTGTCAACGAACGCAAGTGGCCATGCGTGCAGACGCACGACTTTGTCGCTGGATTTGAGACAGGAAAAAGCCTAGTTGCAGACGATGCGGACGATCAGGAGTCAGAATTCCGTGTATTGAAAATCAGTGCGGTGACTTCTTTGTATTTCAAGCCTGAGCAAAGTAAGGCTCTGCCGTTGGGATATCAACCTCCACAAAAACATTTTGTCAAACTTGGGGACTTGCTGTTTAGTAGGGCGAACACCGCCGAGTTAATCGGCGCAACGGCCCTTGTAGATACGGCACCGGCAAATCTGGTCTTGCCTGACAAGTTGTGGCGGTTTGTTTGGTACGACGAGCCACGAGCATCACCGCTATATGTTCGACAACTATTTCGACAGGCCAAGTTTCGGCACGAAATCGGACAGCGGGCAAGTGGTACAAGTGGATCGATGAAAAATATTTCGCAGGAAAAGGTGCTGTCAATTCGCGTCGGTCACCCGCCACTTGACTTGCAACAAACCTTCGCCACGCGCATCCAAGCCGTCGAAGCTCTCAAAGCCACCCACCGCACTGCCCTGACCGAACTCGACGCGCTTTTCGCCTCGCTCCAACACCGCGCTTTTACCGGCGCGCTGTGAGATCGTTAGGCTGCACACTTGACCTGCCAACAATTGCATCAAGGGCCGCGCGACTTGCAATAATTGACCCAATCCAGCCCGGCAGCATCGACTAACTAAGCCACTGATTAAAAGGGAAAACTTCATTTTTAATTGCAATCAAGGCCGCCAGACAGCATGAGTGATCTCACCACCTCACCCCACCAGCGGCAAAACATCCTGAACAACCGCTATGCCCTGCAGGCGGCTGAGCAGCACCTGAGCTTGGGCGGGGTGGCGTTCGAGGGCCAGACGGTGTTTACCAAGCAACAGGTCATGGGCCTGTTCGACATCAGCGATGCCACGGTGGAGCGTTACATCGCCAGCCATGGCGACGAGCTGCGCGGCAATGGCTATGCGGTTCTTCGAGGTAGAAAACTCAATGAATTCAAGAGCTTAGTTGATGTCTCCCTCATCAATGAGGGTAACAAAGCGCCCGTATTGGGCGTGTTCAATTTCCGTGCGGTGCTCAACCTGGCCATGCTGCTGACCGACAGCGAACGTGCCAAGGCCATCCGCTCGCGCGTGCTCGACATCGTGATGGACGTGTTGGCCCAGCGCTCTGGCGGTCACACCAAATACATCAACCAGCGAGACGAAGGCTATCTGATGGCCTCGTTTCAGGAGAAGAGCTACCACAAGCAGTTCACCGACGCGGTGGACCACTGCGTAGAAGGCAACCACTGGAAGTATGGCCGCTATACCAATCTGATCTATCAGAGCATTTTTCAGGAAAACGCTGCCGAATACCGCAAGGTCTTGAAGCTTGCCGAGAAGGACAACATCCGCGAGACGATGTATTCGGAAGTGCTCAACCTGATCGCCAGCTATGAATCAGGCTTGGCGCATGAGCTGGAAAAGGCCTCCAAGCGCTTGGGACGCAAGCTTACCCAGCAAGAGGCGGATGACGAACTGCTTCAGTTGGAAAGCCATCCCTTGTACCGACCGTTCATCGTGGATGCCCGAACCAAGATGGCCAGCCGCGATCTTGGCTTTCGCGATGCGCTGCACCAAAAGCTCCAGGCCTATGTCCAATCGGTGCCTGAGGCCGATTTTGAGCGCTTTCTGGGTGAGACCAGCCAGTCGCTGGAGCAACGCTTGAGTGACCCTGAAACCCTGGCCGTGTTCAAGCGTTTGAAAGACCGCTGATCATGAACCGCCCTACGGACGAACACCAGGGCTTGCGGTTTTTCTATTTCGATGTTGCACATGCCGTTGAGGTGCATGACTGGATCATTGAGGTCTCGGGTGGCTTGAGCGGCGTGAAAGACCTGCACCATCTGGAGAGCCCGCTGGCCCACATCCAGAATGACGATTACTACCCCCACCTCACCGATAAGCTCACCCACCTGGTATTTGCCATCAACAAGCACCACGCCTTCAACGATGGCAACAAGCGCTCATCGATTGCCTTGGGTGCTTATTTTCTGGAGCTCAATGGCTACGACTACGCCGTCAGGCGCTTTGTGCACTGCATGGAAAACATCGCGGTCTATGTGGCTGACAATGTCATCGACAAGGCGCTGTTGCATGAAGTGATCACTTCGCTGATCTACGAAGAGGACTATGCAGAAGCCCTTAAGCTGGCGCTGATCAACGCCATTGCCCAAGCCAATCCAGGGACGGACCTTGAATGAGCAATTTCGCTTTCCTGCAGGCTGAATGGCCGCTGTTGCATGAAGCCGCTTTCAGGGCCGAAGGCATGGCGAACATCGATGCACGCGTGGCGTGCTTCTACGCCCGCCGCACGCTGGAACTGGCCGTTGATTGGCTCTACAAGCATGACCCCGCTCTGCGTCTGCCCTACCAGGATCACCTCAGCGCCCTGATCCATGAGTCCAGCTTTCGCGCGTGTGTGGGTGAGGCCCTTTTTGCCAAGGCCAAGATCATCAAAGACGTGGGCAACCTGGCGGTGCACAGCACCCGCAAGGTGGCGCCCACCGATGCCCTGGCCGCAACGCGTGAGCTATTTCACTTTTGCTATTGGGTGGCACGCACCTATGGCCGGCACGCGCGGCCCAACCCCGGGCAGGCCTTCAACCCCGCCTTGTTGCCCAAGCCCGCGCCCGCTGCGCCAGCCGCGGTGTTACAGAGCCCGGATCAGCTTCAAAAGCTGGAAACCCAGTTGCACGAGCGGGACGAAAAGCTCTCTGCCCTGCTCAACGACAAGGCCGCGCTGGATGCCGAGTTAAAGGCCTTGCGCGAACAGGTGGCCGCAGTCAAGCAGGCCAACGCCGCCACGCCAGACACCCACGATTACTCCGAAGCGCAAACCCGCGACTACTTCATCGACCTGCTGCTCAAAGAATCGGGTTGGGTGCTGGAGCCGGCCAGCAATTTTGAGGTGGAAGTGCAAGGCATGCCCAATGCCGAGGGCAAAGGCTTTGTGGACTATGTGCTGTGGGCCGATGACGGCAAGCCCCTGGCCTTGATTGAAGCCAAGCGCACCAAGAAGGATGCCAAGGTGGGCATGCAGCAAGCCAAGCTGTATGCCGATTGCCTGCAGGCGCAATATGGTCAGCGCCCGATCATCTTTTGCTCCAACGGTTATGAGCACTGGATATGGGATGACGCCATGTACTCGCCTCGGGCAGTTCAGGGCTTTTACAAGAAGGCTGAGTTGCAGTTGCTGATCCAGCGCCGCAGCAGCCGCAAGCCGCTGGCCGGCGCAGAGATTGATGCCAACATCATTGAGCGCTATTACCAAACGCGTGCCGTGCGCCGCATTGGCGAAGCCTTCGAAAAAGACAACCAGCGCAAAGCCCTGGTGGTGATGGCCACTGGCGCAGGCAAGACCCGCACGGTGATCGCCTTGGTTGACATGCTCATGCGCAGCAACTGGGCCAAGCGCGTGCTGTTTTTGGCTGATCGGGTGGCATTGGTCAACCAGGCTGTAAGCAATTTTAAGAAGCACTTGCCTGACTCGTCGCCCGTGAACCTGGTCACCGACAAGCACACCGAGGGCCGTGTGTTCGTGTCCACCTATCCCACGATGATGGGCCTCATTGATGAGGCTGCTGACGGGCAACGCCGCTTTGGCGTGGGTCACTTTGACATCATCGTGATTGACGAGGCACATCGCTCGGTTTACCAAAAGTACCGAGCCATTTTCGATTACTTTGATTCGCTGCTGGTGGGTTTGACGGCCACTCCCAAAGACGAGATCGATCACAACACCTACAGCCTGTTCGAGTTGGAAACGGGTGTGCCGACGGATGCTTATTCGCTGGACCAGGCTGTGCACGACAAGCACTTGGTGCCGCCCAAAGCCGTTTCAGTACCGTTGAAGTTTCAGCGTGAAGGCATCAAGTACGACGACCTGAGCGAAGAAGAAAAAGAGCAGTGGGATGCGCTGGAGTGGGCGGATGACGGTGAGCCGCCACCAGACTCCGTGGACGCCACAGCCTTGAACCAATGGCTGTTCAACACTGACACGGTAGACAAGGTGCTGGCTCATTTGATGACCAAGGGTCAGAAGGTGGCTGGTGGCGACAGGTTGGGCAAGACCATCATCTTTGCCAAGAACAACGAGCACGCCGAGTTCATTGCCGAGCGTTTTGATGCCAACTATCCGCATTACAAGGGTGAATTCGCCCGAGTGGTGACTTACAGGACGGTCTATGCACAAAGCCTGATCGAAGCTTTCTCGAAGAAAGACAAGCCGCCGCACATCGCCATATCAGTGGACATGCTGGACACCGGCATCGATGTGCCGGAGGTGGTCAACCTGGTGTTCTTCAAGATCGTGCGGTCACGAACCAAGTTCTGGCAAATGCTGGGCCGTGGCACGCGCTTGTGCGAGAACCTGTTTGCGCCGGGTGAGCACAAGCAGTTCTTCTACCTGTTCGATTACTGCCAAAACCTGGAGTTTTTCAGTCAGAACCCAGATCTGGTAGACGGCTCGGCCAGCGAGTCATTGGGAACGCGCTTGTTCAAGGCGCGGCTTACTTTGGTCACCGCGTTGGACGAAAAATCTGGCGTAGGCAGCACCGTCAAGGATTTACCTTTCAAGTATGCGACGCCAAGCGACGAGCAGCTTCGTGGCGAAGTGGCTGAACACTTGCACAAAATCGTGGCCGCGATGAATTTAGACAACTTTGTGGTGCGGCCTCAGCGCAGGTACGTTGAGAAGTTCGCTGCTGCAAACGCCTGGCAATCCATTGGCCAGAGTGAGCAGGAGGAATTGCTTACCCGGCTGGCGAGCCTGCCCACCGAGCTTGTCGATGACGATGAAGAGGCCAAGCGCTTTGATCTGCTGATATTGCGAACGCAACTGGCGATCTTGCAAGCCAGGCAAGGCTTCGATGGCTGGCGCGATCAGATCCGTGCCATCGCGAGCGCTTTGGAAGGGCAAGAAGCCGTGCCCGCCATCAAAGCTGAGATCGTGTTGATCCAGGCCATCGCTGGAGACGAATGGTGGCAGGACGTGACCCTGGGCATGCTTGAGAACGCCCGCAAGCGCTTGCGGGCATTGATCAAGCTGATCGAAAAATCCAAGCGCAAGGTGGTCTACACGGACTTCATTGATGAGCTAGGTGCAGATGCGATCATTGACCTGCCCGAGATCACCAACGGCTTGGACATGAGCAAGTTCAAAGACAAAGTAAGGCAGTTCCTCAAAGCGCATGAAGACCACATTTCATTGCAGCGTTTGCGCCGCAGTCAACCTTTGACCGCGTCAGACCTCAATGAACTTGAACGCATGTTGATCGAGGCAGGAGGGTCGCAAGATCTTCTGAAGAAGGCCGTGGCGGAAAGCCTTGGTTTGGGGATCTTCATTCGCTCATTGATTGGAATGGACCGAGATGCCGTGGTTCAAGAGTTCAATGCACTCATCGCTGGCTCCACCGCAACGCCCGATCAGATCGAATTCATTGACCTGATGGTGTCGGAGCTGACCGCGAACGGCATGATGGACGCGCAGCGCCTGTACGAATCGCCATTTTTGGACATCAGCCCGCAAGGCCCTGAAGGGCTGTTCCCATCGGCAAAGGTAGAGCAAATGGTTCAGCTGCTGGACGTGATCAAACAGCGAGCCATGGCTTGAGTTTTATGTTTAGTTTCAAGGCAGTGGCTGGAATTCAGTATGCAGGTTTTGCGGGCACTTCACAGAGTTGCTTGCAAGCAGTTCTTCAGATCATTCAATACGGTAGACGCATTGAATCGGCCAAGATTCTTTCAGCAAATCAAGCCTACTGTTTACTGATGAAGTTGGACTTTGAAGAACTGGTCGCCATCAAATCGGGCTTCAGATCAGGCTATGCCGGGGAAGGACCATCAACGTTCTCAAAGGTGCTTGGTGTGCTGTATGCATTGCAAGTGGAGATGGACGAGTACGAGGTCAGTCCTCAGTTGATCGAGCGATTGGATAGGTCCGCGCTGACGATCAAAGACCTTGAATTCATTGAGGCCGCAGCTCCTGTTCGACCTCGGCGGTTGGGCGATTACGTATTGGAAGAGCATTGGCCAGACGATGTTGAATCCAAAGAAAGACTTTTCCAGCATTTCCGCCCTGTTATTCCATTGGCTTTGCTTGATGGCCGGCTTACTGACCTTGCATTGAGCTTCTGGGATGATCCAGACCGCTGTTTGGTTGTCGCCTATCGCCGCTTGGAAGACATCGTCCGAAATCGGACGGGTTTAGAAGACCATGGAATCAAGCTATTTGCACAGGCGTTTCAAGGTGGCAGTCGCAAGCTTGAATGGGCCGGTATCGATAGCGGGGAACAGACAGGTCGCGCATCACTGTTCAGTGCCGCTTACTTGGCATATCGAAACCCACGAGCTCACCGAGAAATTGACAGCGGTGATAGTGATGTGTTGGCCGAATTGCTACTCGTCAATCAGCTGTATCGGCTTGAGCGAATTGCAGTGGAGCGGCTTGTTGATGTTGGTCTGCCATCACCTGACTGACAAAACTGCAGGGAACATCACTCAAGTTGGTCGACCTCCGGCTCTTTATTCAACGCTCGTTGACATTGCGCAGCAAGCGCTCATAAAACTGAATCATCTCCGCATACTGCGCCACGCCAATGCGTTCATTCGTGCCATGAAGGCGCGGCAAATCCTTGGCCGTGGCATGAATCGGCCGAAAGCGCAGGATTGTCTCGGCCAAGTCCGCGAAGTGAATCGAATCCGTACCGCCGATCAACAGCCCCGGCGCCACCACCGTGCCCGGCTGCAGCTCCCGCATACTGCGCGCCAGCGCCCGATAGGCCTTTGATTCGGTGCTGGAAACCGGCGCAGCCTCCGCACCCTTGGGATGGCGCTCAACACTCACGTCCAGACCTTCAACCACCTGCTGCACATGCTGGATCACATCCTGGCTGGTTTGGCCCGGCAGCAGCCGGTAGTTGATGGTGCCCGTGGCCAACCCCGGCACCACGTTCTCCAGCTCACCGGCGTTCAAGATGGTCGGCACGGCCGTGGTTCGCAGCATGGCATCCGCAGCCGGTGTCTTGGCCAGCTCGCGCTCAACCAAAGGCCGCGTCAGCCACAGGTTGCTCAGCACCACGCGCATCGGGCCGCTCGCCTCGGCCGCCACCGACTCCATCATCTCGCGGGGCAGGCCTTCCAGGCGGCCTGGCAAGGGGTGGGCCTCCAGGCGCTGCAAGGCCTCGGCCAGTACCCCGATCGCATGCCGCCTGGGCGGTTGGCTGGAGTGGCCCGGCTGCCCCTTGGCGGTGAGCTTGAGTGTGAGGTAACCCTTCTGCGACAGGCCCACCAAGGCCACTGGCGCCTTCACGCCAGGCACCAGGCCGTGCGTGATCACCAGGCCTTCATCCAGCAGGAAATCCAGCTTGATGCCCTGCTCGCGCCACATCTTGGCCACCTGCCCGGCACCCTCTTCGCCACCCACTTCTTCATCGGCATTGAAGAGCAGGTAGATGGTCTGGCGCGGCTTGAACCCGGCTTTGACCAACGATTCGACCGCTTCCATGATGGCCATCACGCTGGACTTGTCGTCCCAGGCGCCACGGCCCCACACGAAGCCATCCTGGATCGCGCCTGAGAAGGGCGCCACTTGCCAGTCCTTGTCGGTGCCCGGCGCCACGGACACCACGTCCTGGTGGGCCAGCAAGGCGATGGGCTTGGCCTGCGGATCCGTGCCCGGCCAGGTGTAAAGCAAGGCGTGCTTGCCGATGATCTGTCGGGTCAAGGTGGCGTGCGCAGCGGGATAGCTGGTCTGGATGAGCTGGCGCAGGGCTTCGAAGGAGGCAGCGTTGGCGTCGGTGGCCGACCACACGGTGCGCAGCTGGACGGCGGCGCTCAAGCGCCCTGCGGCCGCTGCGGCATCAACCGCCACGCCGGGCCGGGGTTCGACCTGGATCTGCCGCGAAGGGAAGCGCCAGGTTTGCCAAGCCAGGATCAAGGCCAGAATCAACAACAGCCCGGCCAAGAGCCAGAGGGTGCGGCGGATCAGAGACAGAGAGGGTTGGCGGGAAGGCATCTCGGCTTCTTTCAATAACATGGCGTTGGCGCTAGCGCGAAGGTGTCCCCACGGCCTGGGCGTACTGCGCCAGGATGCTGCCCAGGTCCTGGTCCGAGCGCACGGTGCGCGGGATGAGGGCCCGGGCCTCGATGCCCTCCAGGTGTTCGGCCATCAGCTTCATGGCCTTGGCGGCGTCACCGCGGGCCATCGCGTCGATCAGCGCGCGGTGCTCGGTCACGGCGCAGTCAGACGAATGCGGGCGCCCGTAGACGGCAAGGATCAGTGAGCAGCGCGTGGTGACCTCAGACAGGTAGCGCGTGAGCAAGGGGTTGCCGCTCAGCCGGGCTAGTTGGATGTGGAACTCGCCCGCCAAGCGGATCGACACATTGGCCTGACCGGCCTTGGCCGCCGCCTGCTCGTCGCGCACATGCGCTTCCAGCGGCGCGCGCCAGGCGCTCTGCCAGCGCTCGCAGGCCAGGCGCACGACCTCGGCCTCCAGGCAACGCCGCACCTCAAACACGGCCCGGGCCTCGTCCAGGCTGGGCTGGGCCACGGTGGCGGTGCGCTTGTTGCCCACCTCGATCAACCCTTCGGAGGCCAGGCGCGCCAAGGCCGCGCGCACCAAGGTGCGGCTGATCTCAAACTGCTCGGCCAAGGGGTCTTCCGGCAACTTGGTGCCGGGGGTGAGCGCCTGCTCCATGATGGCCTGGCGCAAGGCCAGGTAGGCGATATCGGCCTTTTGTGACAAACCCATGCGCTTGATTGTGCCCTGGAAACCGGGATGCACCACCGTGGTGAGAACCACCGGGCATGGTCATTGCATGCAGTTCATGGCAATCACGTATACAAGATAATTGCCTGAGGTGTACGTGAAGCTGTCTGCCCCTTTGTCACAGGAGTCCTCATGAAACGTCGCCAATGGCTGCAAGCCACCGCCCTGGGCACCCTCGCGCCCGCCATCGTCACCTTGGGGGCACTGGCCCCTCAGGCTGCACGCGCCGCCGCCAAGCCCTTGAAGATTGGCTTCATCTACCCGGGGCCGGTGTCCAACGTGGGCTGGACGTTTCAGCATGACCTGGGCCGCAAGTTGGTCGAAAAAACCTTTGGTGCCCAGGTCCAGACGGTGTTTGTGGAGAACGTGCCCGAGTCCAACGACGCCGAGCGGGTCATCCGCCAATTGGTGATGGATGGCTGCACCTTGATCTTCACCACCTCCTTTGGCTTCATGGAGTCGACCTTGAAGGTGGCGCAGGAGTTTCCGGACGTCATCTTCGAGCACGCCACCGGCTACAAGATGGCCAAGAACGTGGGCATCTACCAGACGCGATTTTACGAAGGCGCCTACCTGATCGGCATGGTGGCCGGCCGCATGACCAAGACGAACAACCTGGGCTTCGTGGCCTCGTTCCCCATCCCCGAGGTGCTGCGCAACATCAACGCCTTCACCCACGGGGCGCGCAGCGTCAACCCAAAGGTGCGCACCAAGGTGGTCTGGATCAACAGCTGGTACGACCCGGCGCGCGAGCGTGATGCGGCCATGGCGCTCACGGGGCAGCAGTGCGATGTGTTCTACCAAAACACCGACTCGCCCGCCATCGTGCAACTGGCGCAGGCCAAGGGGCTGTACGCTTTTGGCCAGGACTCGGACATGCGGGCCTTTGGCGCCAAGGCACAGCTGACTGCCAACACTGTGAACTGGGGCGTGTACTACGTGCACAAGGTGCGCCAGGCGCTGGCTGGCCAATGGAAGGCCGAAGACACCAAGTGGGGCATGAAGGAGGGCATGATCGAGTTGCCGGCCTTGAACCCGGTGGTGCCGCCAGACGTGGCCAAGCTCTTCAGCGACAAGAAAGCCGCCATATTGGCCGGCCAGTTCCACCCCTTCAGCGGGCCCGTGAAGGACCAGGCTGGCGCCCTGAAAATCGCCGCCGGCCAGACCATCCCGGACAGCGAGCTGTGGGGCATGAAGTGGTATGTCGAAGGCGTGGACGGCAAGCTGCCCTGAACCCCGAGGACCTGACCGCATGACTGCCCAGCACATCGACTTTCCGGCCCTGACGACGCACCAGCGCTACAAGCTGATGGCCAGCCTGATCGTGCCGCGCCCTATCGCGCTGGTGACCACACTCAGCGCGCAGGGCGTTGTCAACGCGGCGCCGTTTTCCATGTTCAACATGGTGGGCGAAGACCCGCCGCTGGTGATGGTGAGCGTGAACCACCACAACAGCCAGGGCCGCCAGAAAGACACGGCCACCCACATCCTGGCCAACGGCCAGTTCGTGGTGCACCTGCCCGATGAAGCACTGGCCGCCGCCATGCACGCCTGCGCCACCGAGGCGCCCGCCGACGTGAGCGAGCTCGACATGGCGGGCCTGACCGCCGTGCCGTCGCGAACCGTGGCGGTGCCCAGCATTGCCGAGGCGCCAGTGGCCTTTGAATGCGTGCTGCACGAGCACTTGCACAACGACAGCAGGCATGTGTTCTTTGGGCGGGTGCAGTGGTTGCGTGTGCGCGAAGGCCTGGTCGACACCGAGACCTGGCGCGTGCGCTTGCAAGAGTACTTCCCGGTCGCGCGCTTTGGCGCCAGCTTTTATGTGCGAACCCGCGACCGCTTTTCCATCGACGGTGACACGCCCGCCGCGCGCCGCACCGCCATCGACGAGATCTGACCATGACCGCCACCGAGCATCCCAACGACGTGTTCACCGAAGACGACCGCACCCACTTGCGTGCCGCCATCGAGGCGTCGCGCCAAGCCCGCGCGGCGGGCAACATGCCCTTTGGCGCGAGCCTGGTCAAAGACGGCCGCTTGCTTTGGGTGGCCCAGAACAATCAAAGCACGACGGGCGACTGCACCGGCCACGCCGAAGTGGTGTTGGTGCGGGAGGCCCGTCAGGCCCTGGGCGAGTTGTCCACGGTGGGCGCCACGGTCTATGCCAGCGGCGAGCCGTGCGCCATGTGTGCCGGGGCCATGTTCTGGGCGGGCATCCGGCGCGTGGTGTACGCCGCCACGACACCGGACATTGAAGCGGCCTTGGGCGGCCCCTCGCTGCCCATGCGCTGTGCCCAGGCTTTGGCCGCAACGCAACCACCCGTTCGGGTTGACGGGCCGTGGCTGCGCGACGAGGCCGTGGCCGTGTTGACGGGCGCTTAATTAAGTTTCGGTGATCCTTGGTCTCGTGCCAACAAGCGCCTGCGCGTCTTCTCAATGTTGTTCCGCAGCGCATACAACTCATCCGCATGCGCCAGCGGCACGGTGATCTGCGCTGCAACGCGGTCCAGCTCATCTAACTCGTTCAGCAACTCGCTGGTCTCGGCATCACCATCTTCCATGTGTGCCTCGACCTGCCGCAGCCGCTCGTACCAGCGGAACACGCGCCTCCTGACCCGGTAGGTGTACAGCGGCGGGACCACGCGTGACAGCGGCAGCAGCAACACGATCAAACCGCCGATGACCAGCCACATGCGCTCAAGCAGGTTGCTGGCCCAAAACGGCAGGTAGCGCTGGTAGATGGGCGGCGTGCCGTTGATGGCGCGGTCGCCCTCGGGGCTCACGGGCAGCTCGCTGGTGCGCGTGTTCGGAAAATCGCGCGTGCCGTTGAACCAGCCTGATCCGCCATGGATTTGCTGCGCGGCTTGGGCGAACAGCTGGCGCAGGGCCGGGTGGGTGTCATCGCGGGTGAGCAAGGCCGTGGTGGCCGCCAGCAGGCCGATGTCTTCGGGCGGCAGGTCACGCGCCAGGTCGACCATGCCGCGCGGCAGCGTCACCGTTTGCAAAAAGGGAAAGCGCCTGGCCAGCGCATCAGCCTGCGGCAACTCGGCCAGCAAGATGCCGGGTTGTTGCACCAGGCGCTGGACCACGGGCGATTCTGGCGCGGTCATCAGCACCAGGGCATCGATCCGGCCCTCCTGCAGGGCCTGCGCGGCCGCGTCGGGGGCCATCTCGCTGGCAATGATCTCGTTGGACATCAGGTTATTGGCCTGCAGCAAACGGTCCATCAGCGCGGGCACGCCGCTGCCGCGCTGGTCAAGGTTCACGCGCAGACCGCGCAGTTGGCTGAGCGATGTCATGCGTGCATCGGCCGTGGCGGCGGGCTTGCCTTTCGTCGGGGCCTTGCCGCCTTGGCTGGTCAACGCGGCGGGGCGGTAGAACAGCCACAGTGGTTCGTAGAACAAGGCACCCAGGGACATGATGCCCTTGCTGGCCTCGCCGTCCATGTCGGCGCTGCCGCCGCGCACAAAGGCCACGTCGGCCCGGCCCCGGCGCAATGCGTCCAGGTTGCCGGCCGGCCCGTCGGTGGTGAGCAACTGCACGCGGATGCCGTCCTTGGCCAGCGCCTGGGCGTAGCGCTGTCCGAACTCGGCATAGGCGCTGTCAGCAGGGCCCGTGGCCAGGACGACGCTGCGCGGGGGCTGCGGGTCGAGCCACCAGTAGGCGGCGGCCAGCAGGGCCAGGGCCAGGAACAACACCGGGCCGACCGAGGCCAACATGTCGCGCAGTGAGAGCACCACGAGGCTGACGGCTTGTCGGGCTTGTCTGAGATGACGGGTCATGGCAAGGAAGAGAACATAAACAGAAAATGCTTTATATAATGAAATGAACTATTCACGAAACATTCTTGAACCCCATGGCTGGACCCGAACACGAAGGTTCTTCTAGGATCAAGGCGCTGGAGCGCGTCATGCGCCTGGGGCCCCGCTCGGCGCGTGAATTGATGACCGCGCTGGGCATCAGCCAGCCTACTCTGTCTCGAACTATTCAGTCGTCTTCTGCCCTATTCACCACGTTCAGGGTGTCAGGCGACAGGACACCCCAGTACGCCAGGCTGCGCGAGTTGCCGGGCGGCCTCAACCCGCGTCAAACCATTTTCAGGATTTCGCACACGGGCACCATGGAGACGTTTGCCGAGGCCGAGTTCCTCATGGGCGGCGCGACCTTGGAGCGAACACCCACGCAGACCACCTTGTACGAAGGTCTGCCGCCCTACATGGCCTTTTCCTCGCCTTCCGGCTTCCTGGGGCGGCAAGTGGCGCGGGCCGCGTCTGCGCTGGACACCCAGTACCCCGAAAGCCTGAAGGACTGGGGCGATGACCACCGCATTGCCTACCTGTTCACCCGCGGCCTGAACCTGGCCGGCAACCTGGTGTACGGCACCACCTCGCTTCAGCGAGAGATGGATTTTCGCAAGCTGGCGCCCACGCCCCGTGCGCACAAGCTGGACCACTACGTGGACATGGCGAACCAGCTCAAGGATTCAGCGCATGGCTCCAGCGCCGGGGGCGAGCAGCCCAAGTTCCTCAGCCTGTCAGAGGACATGGGCCATGTGATCGTGAAGTTCGCGAGGCGGGGCAGCCGCATGGCCGATCTGCTGCCATTCGAGCACCTCGCGCTTCGGTCATTGGCCGGCGTGGGCGTGCCCGCGTCGAACACCCAGCTGCTCGCGTCCGTCGACTACGTCTTCCTGGAGGTTCAACGCTTTGACCGGATCGGTGCCCACGGCCGGGTCGGGATGTTGTCCGCGGGGGCCATCGACGATGAGTTCTTTGGTGCGCGGGATACCTGGTCGGAGTTTGCCGCGCGCTGCGTGCAGGCCCGTTACCTGTCAGCGCAAGACCAGTTGAACGTGGATGTGATGGCGGCCTTCAGCGAGCTCATTGGCAACACCGATCGGCACTTTGAGAACATCTCCGTGCTGCTGGGCGAAGACGGCGAGTACAGCGGCATCGCGCCGGCCTACGACATCCTGCCCATGCGTTATGCGTCCATCGGCGGCGGTGTGGACCCGGCGCTGACGCCCATCACGCCCAAGCTCAGCACCATTGGGGCCAAGCCCGAGGTGTGGGCCTTGGCGGCGCAAGCGGCGCACCGGTTCTGGCGGGCGGTGTGCGAGGGGCAGTTGGACCTGCCCGTGTCCGACGACTTCAAACGCCTGGCGGCAGACAACCTCGCGGTCGACCAGGAGTTCCTGGCGCCCCTGCTGCCCGCTTAAAGCGCGGCCACGAAGCGCTTGAGCCGTGCCAGGCCTTCGCGCAAATCATCTTGCGAAGCCGCATACGACAGGCGCACGTGCTGAGCAGCGCCACACGCGCCAAAGTCATCCCCTGGCGTCAGGGCCACATGCGTTTCATCCAGCGCCCGCTCGCAAAAGCGCATCGCATTCAGCCCTGTGCCGCTCACATCGATGTACACGTAGAACGCGCCATCGGGCCGCACAGGCACAGGCAGGCCGATGTCTTCAAGGCCTTGCAGCACCAACGTGCGCCGCTCGGCAAACTCTTGCCGCCTGGCCTCGCACACCGCGATGGATTCGGGCGTGAAGCAGGCCAGCGCCGCCATCTGGGCCGGCGTGGGCGCGCAGATGTAGTAGTTCTGCGCCAGCCTTTCCATCGCGGGCACCAGCTCATCGGGCACCACGGCCCAGCCCAGGCGCCAGCCCGTCATGCCAAAGTACTTGGAGAAGCTGTTGATCACGCACGCGCCCGGATCAAAGGCCAGTGCGGTCTGCGCGGGTTGGCCTGAGGCCGAAGCATCTACATCGCTCAGGTTCAGGTAGATCTCGTCGACGATGCGCCAGGCGCCATGCGCACGGGCCCAATGGCAGATGGCGGCCAGCTCGGCCGGTGGCACGGAGGTGCCGGTGGGGTTCGAGGGCGTGGCGATCATCAGCCCTTGGGTGCGCGGGCTCCAGTGGCCCTGCACGGCGGCCAGGTCCAGCTGGAAGCGCGAGGCGGCATTGGTGGGCACCAGGCGCACGTCGGCACCGAAGCCGCTCAGGAACTGCCGGTTGCAAGGATATGAAGGGTCGCCCACCAGCACCTCGTCGCCCGGGTCCACCAAGGCGGCCGTGAGCAGCAGCAAGGCGGCCGAGGCGCCCGCCGTGACCACCACGCGCTCGGGGCTGATGGGCACGCCATGCGCGCTTTGGTAGAAGCCGGCGATGGCTTCGCGCAAGGCCGGCAAGCCCAATGCGCCGGTGTAGGGCAAAGGCGTGTTGCTGCCCATGATGCGATGCAGCTCGGCGCGCACGGCCGGTGGCGCGCCAAAGTCAGGCTCACCCAGGTTGAGGCGGACCACGTGGTGGCCCGCGGCCTCAAGCGCGGCGGCGCGCTTGCCAAACTCCATGGCCAAAAAGGGCGTGATCGCTTGGGCGCGTTGAGAGATCTTCATGGCGAGGCAGTGTAGTAGGCCCACGGCAGCAGGCCAAAAGGGGTTGCCGCTATGCTGCCTGCTCTGTTGTTCACCCCAGGAAGCCGCCATGCCAGACCAGACCATCCGCTTTGAAGACGGCGCCGCCTATGAAGCCATGATGGGCCGGTGGAGCCTGCTGGTGGGCCAGCAGTTCCTCGATTGGATCCAGGCACCCAAGCAGGCCAGCTGGGTTGACGTGGGTTGTGGCAACGGCGCTTTCACCGAGCTGATCGTGCAGCGCTGCGATCCCTCTGCTGTGCAGGCCATCGACCCTTCTGATGCCCAGCTGGCTTATGCACGCCAGCGCTTGCCGGCCACTGCACCCGTCAAGTGGAGCAAAGGCGATGCGCTGCACGTGCCCGTGGCCGATGGCAGCTGCGATGTCGCGGTGATGGCACTGGTGCTGTTCTTCGTGCCCGATGCGGCCCAGGGCGTGGCCGAGCTGTGCCGCGCTGTGAAGCCCGGCGGCATCGTGGCGGCCTACCACTGGGACATGCTGAACAAGGGCTTTCCGCTGTCGGCCATTGGCGCCGAAATGCTCAAGTTTGGCCTCACGCCCAGCATGCCAGTCAGTGTGGCTGCGTCTACCGTTGAGGCCTCGCAAGCACTGTGGGCGCAAGCTGGCCTGCGCGATGTGCGCACCACGCAGATCACCGTGCAGCGCTCATTTGAAAACTTCGAGGAGTACTGGAACAGCGCCTCGGGCAGCAACATGATCCGGGGCATGATCGATGAGCTGCCGGCCGATCAACAAGCGGCTTTGAAAGCCAACGTGCGTCAGCGCCTGCAAGCCGGCGACGGCCCGTTCACCGTGAGTGCGCGGGCCAACGCGGTCAGCGGGATCAGGTGATCGGCCGCTCAAGCGGTGGCGCTTTGTAGACCAGCACCTTCAAAGCCCGGTCACTGTTCACATCATCAAACACCGACGGGTTGGCTATGCGTTCGACAAAGATCAAATCGGGCGCCAGCTCCGCCATCTGATCCTGCAAGAAGGCCACGCTGTGTTTGGGCGAGTTCAGGCACAGCAGGGCATGCCCATCGGGCGCCAGCAGGTCAGGCAGCCGGCGCATGAGCTTGGCGTAGTCCTTCTCGGCCACGAAGCTGCCCTTTTGATAGCTGGGTGGGTCCACGATGATCAGGTCATGGGGGCCACGGCGGCTGATCGTGCCCCACGAGCTGAAGATGTCGTGCGGCAGAAAACTGGCGCCACTGCTCAGGCCATTGAGCTGGTGGTTCTGCTTGCCGATGGACAGCGCGGCACCACTCATGTCCACGTTGACGACTTGCCTGGCGCCGGCCTGCAGGGCCACCACCGAGAAGGCGCAGGTGTAGGCGAATAGGTTGAGCACCTTCTTCAAGCCAGGGCGTGATGACACGTGCTCGTGAACCCAGCGCCGGCCCTCGGCCATGTCCAGAAACAGGCCGTGGTTCAGGCCACGGAGCAGGTGCACGAGGTAGCGCGCCCCTTGCGCCTCCACCACATGAGGCTCGGGCACTTCGCCCGCCAGCACGCGCGTGTCGGCCCGCGCGTCGTCGCGGGTTTGCAGCACCAGGTTGAAGGCTTGGCCGGGCGCGATCTGGGCCCAGCGTTGGGCCAAGGCTGTTTGAATGGGTGCCAGGGCCTCATCACTCACCGGCTCGAAGCTGGTCAGCAACCAGACCGGCGTGAAGTAATCCAGCGACCATTGCTCGCAACCCGGGAACAAGCCGCCTCGGCCATGGAAGACGCGCTGAGCCTCGGCGGGCAACTCGATGGTGGTGATGGCATCGAGCAAGGGTTGGAAAGGTGTCACGGATCGGCTGCAGAATGAGGGTGAACGCATTCTGCCTGCACACCATGGATGACCCACTCCAACAACTGGCCCAAGACCTGAACCAGTTCGCGCAAAAGCGCGATTGGGGTCAATTTCATTCGCCAAAAAATCTGGCATCGGCCTTGACGGTGGAGGCCAGCGAGCTGCTGGAACATTTTCAGTGGTTGACCGAGGCGCAAAGCCATCAGCTGGATGCCGACCAGCGCCAGGCCGTGGCGTTCGAGATGGCCGACGTGCTGCTGTACCTGGTGCAGTTGTCATCGGCCCTGAACATCGACCTGATGGACGCTGCCCGCCGCAAGATGGTCATCAATGCCCGGAAATACCCCGTGGCGCAATCGCGCGGCAACAGCCAAAAACACAGCGATCTGTGAAGTGCGGAGCAACAGCATATCGCCGGATGATGACTTCGTGCTGCCCCGTTGCATGAAAACCCCGAATCGGGATATTCCTGCCAATTCGTGCCAACAAAGCCGGCCCGATTTCTGCATGATGGTCACCAGTGGCCTTTGCAATGCCGCAAAGGTCACCTTCCTGAAACCGATCGATCTCACGGAGGATGGCGCATGAACTGGCTTGACAATGTATCGTCAGACAGCGATCAACGGATTGCCCCGGCTTGCTTGTACCAGGGGCACTGGCGACACCGCCTGAACCCCCATGGCGACTTGCTGATGTGCCGTGTGGTGATGGACGTGGCCGAGCCGCGGGTGGTGGCGGCCCAAGTGATTGAACATGGCCTGGTCGAAGACCTCGACGCCAGCGACCTGGAAGAGTTGAGCCAGCTGATGTTGGCCCAGGAGGTGCACCACCGCCCAACCGCCTGGGGTTTCACCGCCTGCGCCATGCTGCCACTGTGGGCCAAGCCCACGTTCAGTGAAAGCCAGATCGAAGAGATGGAGCGCATCCAGGGCTACCTGATCGATGCGCCAGACGATTCGGTGGACACCGTGCTGCAGTTGCGCGATCAGTTTTTGCAAGGCATTGGCATGACCTGCGAAGACGTGCACCGCGCGGTGCGCCAGCCCAACGAGTATGGCAAAAGCCTGCGCAAGGGAGGGCGCGGCCTGGCCAGCTGAGCTGACTCGGGGCAGGGGTCGCTCGCGGCCAGACGCCGTAAGATGAGCGGCATCCCCTGAGGAGCCTGCCCTTGTTCGATCAAATTGTGGCCACCTTGGCCGACGAGTTTTCCGATGTGCCCGATGCGGCGCAGATCACCCGCATCGTGGTGCGCTTGTTGCTGGCGGCCGTGTTGGGCGGGGTGCTGGGCTTTGAGCGCGAACGTCGTGGCAAAGCCGCGGGCGTGCGAACGCACATGCTGGTGGCCATGGGCGCCGCCTTGTTCGTGCTGGTGCCTCAACAGGGTGGCATGGAAGTGGCCGACCTGAGCCGCGTGATGCAAGGCGTCATCGCGGGCATTGGTTTCCTGGGCGCGGGCGCCATCATCAAGAACCATTCAGAAGAGGACGTGCAAGGCCTGACCACGGCCGCTGGGGTGTGGATGACGGCCGCCATTGGCATTGCGTGTGGCTTGGGGCGCGAGGTCACTGCCTTGATCAGCACCGTGATGGCGCTGGCGGTGCTCAACACCGTGCCTCACCTGTTGGGCACGGACAAGCCCAATGGCAAGAACGGCGAACGCTGACGCGCTTGCTTCAGTGTGAGGGATCGCGGGTGCGTGTTTTGGCCACGCCGGTGACGATGCCCAGGCCCAGCAGGATCAGGCAGGCGATGCCGATGTAAAGGTGAGGCACGCCCGCCACCACCAGGCCCCAGGCGACACCGCCAGTGATCAGCAAGAAGCCGACGAGGTAAAGTGCAAATGACATAGTGGTACTCCTTCTTTGATGCCACTGTAGCCATGGGCATCTCCTGAGCCCATCAGCCAGTGCCCGCACTTTTTGTAGGCCCTCACCTACAGCCCGCCTTATGTTTGAACTCAGCTTCCACGCCCGGTCTCGCATGACGGCTGTAGCCGCCGGGGCGGTGCTCGGCTTGGCCCTGCTGTGCGCGCGCGTGCAAGCCCAAGCCGTGGGTGTGCAACCACCCTCGCCAGACGACCAATGGGCTGCCGCCTTCCAGGACTTTGAACGGGCCGATGCGGCCAGCCCCACCTTGCCGGGCGGCGTGGTGTTCGTGGGCAGCTCGTCGATCCGCTTGTGGTCGGACATGGCCAAGCAGTTCACCGGCTGGCCCACGGTGATCAACCGCGGTTTTGGTGGGTCTGAGCTGGCCGATTGCGCCCGCCACGTGCAGCGCCTGGTGTCCCTGTACCAACCCCGCCTGGTGCTGGTCTACGCGGGCGACAACGACCTGGCCGCCGGGCGTCTGCCCCACCAGGTGCTGGAGAGCTATCAAGCCTTTGTGGCCGGTGTGCGCGAGCGCCAGCCTGGCCTGCCGGTGGTGTTCATTTCGATCAAGCCCAGCCCATCGCGGGCCAAATTGATGCCCAGTGTGCGCGAGGCCAATCGCCTCATCAGGGACTACACGGACCAAGGCAAAAACCTTTACTTCGTGGACGTGTTCACGCCCATGCTGGGTCCCGATGGCGAGCCGCGCGCCGAGCTGTTCAAGCCCGATGCTCTGCACTTGAACCAGGCAGGCTATGCGCTGTGGCAGTCCACCATCGTCAAGAGCCTTCCACCGAACTTGCTGACCCCTGCGGCGCGTTGAGGTTGGGGCGGCCCCGCGGCCAGCGGGGCGCCCACCTGGGCCAAGCGTGGGCCACGGCAAGCAACACGGCCAGGCTGCCTGCGGCGATGGTCAAGTCTTGCCACAGCGGACGCTGCGGACTGGCCTCGCCAAACACGGCCAGCACCAGCAAGACCACGCCCAGGTGCGCGCAGAACACCGGCAATGAGGCCCGCCCCATGGCTTCAAGGGGTCGCGGGCGTCGCATGCGCGCGGCCAGCCAGGGGCCGAAGCGCAGGGTCAGCACCATCAAGGCCAGCAGGTTGAGCAGGCGCAATGGGCCCAGCGGCCATTTGTCGAACAACACATTGACCTCGGGCCAGTGGGGCAAGGGCACCTGGCCGATGGCATGGCGCCACACCAGTCCCACCAAGCCCATGGCGAGGGCCACCACCACCATCCACTGTGGAAACTGCGCCCGGGGTGGCAAGGCTTGTGGCGCGACCACCAGCTGGGCACCCATCCACAAGCCCAGGATCCAGATGAACTGCCAGGCCAGCGTGTCGAATGAGCCGGTCTCGTGGAAGGGCACGGGCAGGCCTGTGCGCGCGACCACCCAGTCGTACACCTGGTGCGTGACGCCAAACTGGGCCACCAGCCAAAGCGACAGGCTGGTGGCCAGCAAACCCCGCCAGCCATGCCGCATGCCGTGGGACAGCACCCAGGGGCTGATCAGCATGAAGAGGATGTACAGGGGCAGGATGTCGAGCAACGGCGGCTGGTAGACCAGCGCCATCGCAGCCAGCAAGGCCGTGACGGGGTGCTGCAGGTAGAAGGACATCAGGTTCTTGACCGCGGGTTGGTCAATGCCCAGGCCCAGCACCGCAATCACGGTGAACAGGAACAGCAAGGCCAGCAATTGGCAGCCATAGATGACGAGGGCGCGTTGCCGAAAGGCGCGCCGCATCACCGGGATGCCATGGCGCCGGCCTTTGCGCGTGTAGACCATGCCCGCCATGAAGGCCGACAGCAGCACGAAGCCCTCGGCGGCCGACACGTAGCCAAAGGGCTGGCCCAGGTACTCGGCCAGGCGCGTGGGCAGGTGGGTCAGCGTCATCAGCACCAGCATGAGCCCGCGCAGCGCGTCGAACTCCCAGCGGCGGGTAGGCCTTGTGGGCGCGGGTGGCGGGGCGGTCGACAAGGCGGCGGGCATGGGCGCCATGATGAGGGGCCGCCGCATGCCACGCCGCGTGAGGGGGATTGCTAAGGCGGCGTGTTGGCGCCCTGCCGAAGTGTGGCGAGGTCATCGCGCAGGCCTTTGATCTGAAGGTGCAGATCGAGCAGGATCTCGCCTTCGATGCGCTTTTCTTCGGATTGCACCCACATGGCGGCGATGGCCGCCGTGACCAGTGACAGCGCGGCAAAGCCCATCAGCACCACGAACACGGCGAAGATCTTGGCCGCGGGCGTGGTGGGCACGATGTCCCCATAGCCCACGGTGGCCGCGGTGGTGAAGGCCAGCCACAGCCCATCGCCAAAGGTGTGCGCTTGTGGCTCCAGCCACCAAAAGCCCAAGCCACACAGCCCGAGCACACCGACCGCCAGCGTCAGCAGGTGGGCCAGGCCGCCCCGCCAGAACCTGGGCCACAGTGATTGGCCCCACCGAAGAATGGTCAGGATCGCCGTGGCCAGGCGCACGCCCAGCACGTCCATCTGCTCACCCAGCGGCAAGATGGCCGACAGCAGCAAGGCGCCCGCCAGCACACTTGACAGCTGGTGGGCGGCGAAGCGCCGCGTCCACGGGCCGCTTTGCCTGGCCTGGCGCACGTCGTGTGCGACCACCAGGGTGCAGGCCGCAAAGCCCAGCAGGTACAGCGCCGCGCAGGCCAGCCGGTGCGTGGACAAAGCGGCCATGTAGAAGGCCGGAATGGTGGCCAGCAGGGCCAGCAACTCACCGCGCCGCCAGGGGCTGAGGGAGGAGAGCGTGGTGAAGGGGCCCATGCCCCAGCTTAAACAGCCTCAGCATGGCGAGGCTTGATCCGCGTCAAGCGCCGCGCGTCGGCCCCAGGTCTTATCCGCCCTGCCGTTTGCGCGACACGGCCCACCAGCCCGCGCCCAGCAAGGCCAGGCCCGCGGCCACAGGTAACACCACATCGCGCGCCTTGAGCCCGCGGTAGCGGCCATCGATGCTGGCCGGTGCGGTCGAGGGTTCGAACAGGTTGCCGGCGGTCTTGCGGACCGGCACGGCCTTGCGCCAGTAAGCCCGGATGCTGCGTGCCATCAGGCTGGACACGAGGTTGGGCGCCAGCCCATGCCCCCATTTCACGGCCGAAGCCGAGGCCCCCACCGTGACCGAATCGCGAGGCTGCCAGGCCAGGCGCACCATGGCGCTGGCCACCCGCCGGGGGTTGGCCAGCGGCCCTGCGGGCTTGATCTCACGGCCGGTGTAGTTGCCGGCGTGGGACAAGCCGGGCGTGTCCAGCATGGCCGGGAACACATCGCACACGTGGATGCCCTCGTGCTGGCCCAACTCGCCGCGCAGAGATTGTGAAAAACCGACCAGGCCGAACTTGCTGGCGCTGTAGGCCGCCGAGTAAGGCGCCGGCGCCCACGAGCCGATCGACAGGGTGTTGATCAACACACCGGCCCGGCGCTCCTTGAAATGCGGCAACACCGCGTAAGCGCCGTTGATGTAGCCCAGCAGATTGGTGCGGATCACGCGCTCGTGCGCGGCGATGGGCGTGTCGGTGAAGTCGCCCACGGCGCCCACGCCCGCGTTGTTGACCCACACGTCGATGCCGCCAAAGCGTTCGATGGCCTGCGCCGCCAGCGTCTTCATCGCCTGGGGGTCGCCCACATCGGTCAGGACCACCTCGGCCTCCACCCCCAGGGCGCGGCATTGGCGGGCCACATCGTCCAGGGCGTCTTGCCGGCGTGCCGCGAGGACGACATGCGCCCCGGCTTCGGCAAAGGCCAGTGCGGCGGCGCGGCCCACACCGCTGGAGGCGCCGGTGATGACCACGGTTTTCTGGCTCAAAGGGTGTGCATGCTTCATGGGATCTCCTTTTTTTGGCGCGGGGGTTTTCGGTGCTCACCAGCAATCGGCGCGCCTGCACCATCTGAGCGCACGCTTGGGGCCGTTCTGCTACGCTGGCCGTTCTACATGGTCTCAGCGGTAAACGGAATGATTTCACTCACTGGCCGATGGATGCGACGCCTGTTGTGCTCGCTGAGCGTGGCCACCTTGGGCGCGGGCTGTGCCTCCTTGCCCGAGCCCGTGCCCCGCCCTGACACCCACGCACTGGCCGATTACAAAACCACCGACCTGGGCCGTTTGACGGCCAAGACCGCCCCGGGCCCCGACGTGTCGGGACTGCGCCTGCTGGCATCGGGCGATGACGCCCTGGGCTCACTGGCCGCCCTGGCCGACAACGCCCGCCATACCCTGGACCTGCAGTACTACCTGATCCACAGCGATGGCTCCTCGCGCGCTTTGATGCAGCGGGTGCGTGCGGCAGCCGACCGGGGCGTGCACGTTCGGCTGCTGCTGGACGACCTGAACACGGCTGGCCAGGACAAGGGCCTGCTGCGCTTGACCTCGCATCCCAACATCGAGGTGCGCCTGTACAACCCGTTTCCGGCCGGCCGCCTGGGCACCATCAGCCGCGTGCTGGCGTCCATCACGGACATGAGCCGCATCAACCACCGCATGCACAACAAGATGTTCGTGGCCGACAACGCCCTGGCCATCACGGGCGGGCGCAACCTCGGCGACGCCTACTTCGTGCAAAGCCCTGACAGCAATTTCCTGGACATCGACATCATCGTGGCGGGGCCGGCGGTGCGGGCTTTGTCCAACACGTTTGACCGGTTCTGGAACGACCCGATGGCCTACCCGGTGACCGCATTGGTGGACCCATCCATCTTGAGCCAGGCCGCCTTGCCGGCCGATGGGGCCAGCAAGCCCACCATCGTCCCGGCGGTGATTCCCGACATCGAATTTGCGCGCGACTTGAAGCAGGGCCGGTTGAAACTGGTGTGGGCCCGTGCAACGGTGTTGGCCGACAAGCCTTCGAAGATCCAGAGCGGGGGCGAGCCCACCAACGCTGAAGCCATTGCCGATGACGTGGACCGCATCATCCGCTCGGCCCGCCAGGAGTTGATCGTGATCTCGCCTTACTTCGTGCCTGGCGTGCGGGGCACGGCGCTGTTCAAGGAGTTGCGGGATCGGGGTGTGAAAGTGCGCGTGCTGACCAACTCATTGGCCACCACCGATGCGCCTGCGGTGCACATTGGTTATGCCCGCTATCGGCCCCAGTTGCTGGCCATGGGGGTGGAGCTGCACGAGTTGCGGCCCTTGCTCAATGCCAGGCAGGCCAAGCTGGGATCGTTCGGATCCTCGCACGCGTCCTTGCATGCCAAGGTGGTGGTGGTGGACCGGGAGAGCGCCTTGGTCGGGTCCATGAACCTGGACCCACGCTCAGCCAAGCTCAACTCGGAAATGGGCGTGCTGATGCGCAGCCCGGAGATCGCGCAACAACTGGCGCGCTTGTTCGAAGAAGTGAGCAAGGACAGCTACCAACTGTCTTTGACCGAGGGCCAGCGGGTGCAATGGAACACCACGCCGCCCAACCCGGGCTTGCTGCGTCAAAGCGAACCTGAGGCCAGTGCCTGGCTCAAGTTCGGGCTCAAGCTGCTTTCGCCTTTTGCGCCCGAAGAGATGCTTTGAACTCAGTCGCGGCCGTGTTTGCCGTGGCCGTTCCCGTGACCATGGCCGTTGCCATTCCCGTGGCCGCGGTCATGGCGATCGCGGTGGTCGTGCCGATCATGGCGATCGGGGCCATTGCGCCAACCATGGCGGCCCTTGCCTGGGTGCTCATGCTGCCAGCGGTTGCGCACCCATTGTTCCTGCACGAAGTAGACGGGTTGGCCGCAAGCCTGGTAACGGCCGCAATAACGGCGCCAGTTTTGCTGGTGAGCCGGGGGCACATACAGGTAGATGGGGCGGCGTTCATAGACCACGGCCGGCTGCGCGATGATCACAGGCTGCGGGTACACCAGTTGAGGCGGGCCGTAGCGATCGTTGCCAATGTCGATCCGGCCATACACGCCAGGTTGGTTGATGCCGATGGACACCCCCACATTGGTTTCGGCCATCACGGGGGCCATGGCACAAAGGGCCAGTGCCAGAGCAATCAGTTTTTTCATGTGGGTCTCCTACAGTCGTTCATGTTGTCTCAACGCAGCCTGGGGTCGCGCCGAGGACAGGGTCATCCCCTGGTGCCAGCATCTTCACAGATTTTGACCCTGGGCGCTGCGTAACAAGCGCACACAAAAAAGCCGGAATTCACTCCGGCTTTTTCAGGTCATGCAATGCGGGTCACTTGGACGCGGCAGCCGAAGCGGCGCGCGCGGGCACTTCGTGCTTGTGGGCCTTGCCGTCGTGCTTCTTGACGGCGGCACCGCTGGCCGCCACCGCAGGCGCAGAGGCCTTGGCGGCTGGTTGTGCGAAGGAGCTGGCAGCGAAGGCGGTCAGCACGGCGGCAATGGCGATGGTCTTGTTCATGGACAGTCCTTTGAGTATGGAAGGTGCAGGTTCAACGCGGGCTGAGCAAGCCACGTTGACGTGAAGAAAGGTAAACACTTGTCTCGGGCCCCGCACTGATCCCTAGCCCATGAAACGGGCCAGTCGGTTAGATTGCGGGCTTGAACGGGCTCCAACGGAACACACTTTGAAATCCAATCATTTGCAAGCCATGGTTTTGGTGGGCACGCTGGCCATGTCCAGCGGCCTGTGGGCTGCCGAGGCCGCGTCGGCACCAAGCCCCACCTCGCGCGTCACGAACTACGCCGTCAGCTACACCGTCAACCCCGATGGCTCCCACCTGGAAGACCGGGCCTGGTCCATGGCCGTGTTGACGCCAGGCATGGTGGCCGAAGCAGGCCGGACCTCGGTCTTGTACGACCGCCAGTGGCAGAAGGTAAAGGTGACCGAGGCCTACACACGCAAGGCCGACGGCCGGCGCCTGAAGGTGCCCAAATCGGGCTTCAAGGACGCGCCTGATGCCACCTCCGGTCAGCAAGACCTTGGCATCGAGTTTCCCAATGTGGAGGTGGGCGACACGGTGGTGCTGGCCTACCGCGTGACCACCCGCAAGCCCTTGTTGGCGGGGCATTTCTCGGTCAACGAGAGCTTTCCCAAAACCGATTCTTACGGCGATGTGAGGATCAAGGTCGACGTGCCCGCGGGCATGTGGTCACAAGACCAGGCGCGTGACTTCCGCGAAGTGCGGCGCAGCGAGAAAGCCGGCCGCAAGGTGGTTGAATGGGCCTGGCGCAACGAGCAGCCGCTCGCAAGCGCACCGCCCAGGCTGTCCGGCCACGCACAAGAAGAAGAGGCGGGCGTGCTGTTCTCCACCTTCCGCAGCCAGGGCGATCTGGCCAAAGCCTATGGCGTGCCTGCCCAGGCCAAGGCCACCGTGACGCCCAAGGTGCGGCAACTGGCCGACCAGATCACGCAAGACAGCCAGGCCAAGACCCCGAGCGACGTGGCCAAGGCCCTGTACGAGTGGGTGACGCTGAACATCGCCACCACCACCGCCGTGCCCTGCCTGCGCTTGGGCTCGATGGTGCCCCGCGATGTGGACGCGGTGCTGGCCCAGCGCACGGGCGATTGCAAAGACCACGCCACGGTGCTGCAAGCCTTGTTGAAGGCCAAGGGCATCGCCAGCACCCAGGCCCTGATCAACGCGGGCACGGCCTATGGCTTGCCCAAGGTGCCCGTGGTGTCGGCCGTCAACCAGGTCATCAACCACATCCCCAGCCTGAACCTGTACCTGGACACCACCTCTGACAGCGTGCCTTTTGGCATGCTGCCCTTTGGCGATGAAGGCAAGCCCGTGCTGCTGGTCGAGGGCCACCAGGATGGCCTGAAGACGCCCGTGTCCCCGGTGGGCTTCAACCAGCAGGTCATGAAGACAGAGGTGATCGTGCAGCCCGATGGTTCGGCCTCGGGCACCGTGGACGTGGCCTTGCGCGGCCTGTTCGCGGTGCACGCCCGGATGCGCCTGCGCCAGTTGACGCAAGTGCAGGCGGCCAACATGGTCAAGACCTTCTTTGAATCGGGGGGCCAAAAAGGCAGCGGCAGCATGGTCAAGGACAACGCCCGTGCCTTGCGCGACACCTATGGCTACCGCACCCAGTTCAAGGTGGACTCATGGGTGAAGCTGCCAGGCCCGGGCAGCTTTGCCATCACGCCCATGTTCTACAGCGAAAGCCCGGTGGCCGACTACGTGGCGGCCGCCAGCCAGCCTGTGGTCGAAGGGGCCGAAACGTCCTGCTCCAGCGGCCATTCGATCGAGGAATACCGCTATCAACTGCCGGCCAACATGACCATCGAGCAGGTGCCCAAGGACGTCAAGCTGGACAGCGCCACCCTGTCGTACAGCGCCACCTACCAGTTCAAGGACCAGGTGCTGACCGTGAAACGCGTGTTTGACGACCGCACGGTGGGCAACGTTTGCACGGCGGCCCATGCGCAGGTTTACAAAGACTTTGCGGCCCAAGCTGTGCCGGATTCCACGACGAAGGTGGTTTTCAAGTAGCCGGGGCTCAACCTCGAGGGGCCCTGAGCCGTTATCCGAAGTGAAATCACTCACGGAGAAAGCTCATGGGTCAAAAGACCACTGCTCAAACGCTGCGCGCCCAATTGATGGCGCCCGAACCCATCCAGCGCGTGCACGCCCTGCATGCCCTGGAGTTGGAGCTGGTCGAGGCCCCGCACGCGGTGGCCGAGGAACTCGAAGCTTTCGCCGCGCGTGGCATCCCCTACTACGCGCCCGAAGAGCCCGCTTACCGCGAATGGGTGGGCAAGGCCGTGTCGTACTGGGAGCAGTTGCACGCGCCCAAGTCGGTGCCGCGCATGACCAGCGTCCGCGCTCGCCGCGCCGCCTGAATCCGCTTGACCACGGCAGGCTTGGCCCTGCCGTAAGATCGCCCCCACTGCGCATTGGCAGTAGTTGGGGTGAAGCATGCAATTGCCGGATGGCATCCAGGTGTTGGAGCGGGGTTGGCTGTCGTCCAACCACACCGTCTTCCATGATGCCGAGTGGCCCACCGTGGTGGACACCGGCTATGGCAGTGAGCGCGCTCAGACTCTGGCCTTGATCCAGGCCGCCCTGCGCGGCCGGCCGCTGCGGCGCATCGTCAACACGCACCTGCATTCCGACCACGCGGGCGGCAACGCCGTGTTGAAGGCGCATTACCCCGATTGCCAGATCGTCATCCCGCCCGGCCTGCAAGACGCCGTGACCGTGTGGGACGAAGCCCGCCTGAGCTACACCGCCACCGGCCAGCACTGCGAGCGCTTTGTGCACGACGCGGTGCTCACCGTGCCCGGCACGCTCCAGCTGGGGGCGCATGAATGGCAGGTGCTGCCTGCCGCCGGGCATGACCACGACATGGTGATGCTGTGGTGCGATGCCCTGGGCATCCTCATCTCGGCCGATGCCCTGTGGGAGAAGGGCTTTGGCATCATCTTTTCCGAGCTAGTGGGCGAGCCCGGCTTTGGGCGCCAGCAGGCCACCCTGGCGCTGATCGAGCAGCTGTCACCCAAGCTGGTCATCCCCGGCCATGGCGCGCCCTTCACCGAAGTGCAGGCCGCGCTGAACACCGCCAATTCGCGCATCCAGTGGCTGATGGACGACCCCAGGCGCAACGCCGACAACGCCATCAAGGCCCTGCTGGCCTTCAAGCTGATGGCCCACCAGCGCCTGAGCCTGGCCGACATCGCCCAGCTGATCCAGCAAAGCCAGATCTTCAACACGGTGGTGCACGAGCACTACCCCCATGACCCAACAGAGCTCAGCGAGCGGTTTGCCCAACAGCTGGTGAAGGTGGGCGCGGCCACCCGCGATGGTGACGATCTGGTGCTAAAAAGCTGAACGACAAGCGCCATCAACAACAACGGAGACCGCATTCGTGACCCAGAGCGTCAAGGAGCTGCGCAAGCAACGTGAGGCCGAGCAGCGCCGCAAGAGCATCATCAAGGTCGTGCGCAAGCTGATCAAAAAAGGCGGCTTGGGCGAAATCTCGCTGCGCAAGGTGGCCGAGCTGGCGGGCTATTCCACCACCGTGGTCTATTCCTTGTTCGAGGACAAGGCCATGCTCATCTCGCAGGCCATGGGCGAAGACCTGCAGGAGCTGACCAATGCCATGCGCCGCGCTGGCGAGGCGCACAGCCAGCCGCTGGACCGCATTCGCGCCATGGGCCGGGCCTATGTGGACTTTGGCCTGAAGCACCCGGACGAATACGCCTTCGTGTTCATGCAGAAGCGCCCGCACGCGCCCAACGAGGTGGCGCGCGTTCAGCATGGCGATCCGGCCGAAGACCCGTATGCCTTTTCACGCACCCTGTTCGCGCAATGGGCCGCCACGGGCGAGGTGTCCGGCGTTGACACCGACATCGACCTGATGACCCAGATCTACTGGGAAGGCATCCACGGCTTCACGGCGCGTCAGTTGGTGATGGGGCCGGACGACCCTTGGTTCCCCGAGGTGCCCAACGAGCGGCACCTGAACACCATCATCGAGGTGCTGTTGACGGGCCTGACTCGGCACTTTGCCGCTCGCGCATAGCGTCCAGCAGGATCTCGCGGGCGCGCTGGGCGATCGGCGACAAGTAGCCGCGCCGCCGCAGGATGCCGATGCGCCGGTGCACGCCGGGCAGGTCGAGCGGCACCACCACCACGTTGCCGGGCAAGGCCGAGGGCGAGCCAAAGCGGGCGTTGAACAGGCTGACCATCTGCGTGCGTGACACCACGGTGTACAGCGCCTCCAGCGTGTTCACCTCCACGGGCACGCTCAAGCGGGGCAGGCCTTGGCGGGCCGCGGCTTGTTCCAGGCTGCGCCGCGCCACCTCCTGCTTGCCCGAGCCCACCCACTGGCAATGGGCCAGGTCGTCCATGCTCAGGCGCGCATGTTGGGCCAGCGGGTGGCGGTCGTTCATGATGGCGCTGAAGGGGTCGTCGTACAGCTCGTCCACCTCCACCTCAGGGGGCAGGTCGTCGGGCAGCGGGCACACGGCCAGGCCCAGCTCCTTGCGGTCAATGGCGCCCAGCAGCACGTGGTTGAAGGCGGTGGTCACCTTCACATGGGCGGCGGGCCGCTCGGTGGTCAAGGTGGGGAACAGGGCGCTGAGCACGAAGTGCGACACCGCGGGCGTGATGCCCAGGCGCAGCAAGCCCGCGTGCCCGCCGCCCAGGTCGCGCGCCTCCATCACCGCGTCATCCATCGCGTTGGACAAGGTGCGCACCCTGCTGTAGAAGGCGCGGCCCGCTTCCGTCAGCTCGGAGCCGCGTGGGGTGCGGTTGAACAGCACCACGCCCAGGTGCTTCTCCAGCCGCTTGATGGATTTGCTCAGCGCGGGCTGTGTCAGGCCCAAGCTCTGCGCGGCACGCACCAGGCTGCCTTCGGTGGCGGCAGCGATGAAGTAGTGGATGTCCGGGTCGAGGGTGGCCATAACCAATGGTAATAGAGAACGGCAATCTTAGTTATTTGATTTCATGGCGCAAGCCGCCCAAACTGCGCGGTATGAGCAGTGATCACCAGCCGCAAAGCCACGCCACCTTCAGCCACATGCGCGAGGGCACCCCTCAGGATTGGGCCGCCATCTCCCGCGAGTTCGCGCCTTACGCCCGGCAGTTGCCGGACCGGATCTTGGCGCACTTGAACCTGCTGAAAGGCGATTGCGGTGGCTTCCCCATCGACCGGCTCACCCATTGCCTGCAAACCGCCACCCTCGCCTACCAGGACGGCCGCGACGAGGAATACGTGGTCTGCGCCCTGCTGCATGACATCGGCGACACCCTGGGCAGCTACAACCACGCCGACATCGCAGCGGCCATCCTCAAGCCCTTCGTCAGTGAAGAGAACCATTGGATGGTCGCCCACCACGGCATCTTCCAGGGCTACTACTTTTTCCACCACCTGGGCATGGACCGCGACCTGCGGGATCAGTTCAAGGCGCAGACGGCGTTTTACGACCACACCGCCGAGTTCTGCGAGCGCTATGACGCCGCCGCCTTCGACCCCCAGCGCGAGACCCTGCCGCTGGCCTTCTTCGAGCCCATGGTGCGCCGCGTGCTGGCCGTGCCCAAACAAAGCCTGTACGCCAAGATCGTGGCCAAGGAGTCGGTGCCAGAATCCTGACCATGCCGACCCTCCGACCTTTGCCCGCCGCGCCCGAGCCCTCACTGGACCAGGCTGCTGCCGTGCCTGCCAAAGGCCAGGTCGCCAATCCCCAGAAGTTTGCCGTTGAGGTCAAACCCAGCGCCATCGACGGCCAGGGCGTTTTTGCGCTGCAGGCGGTGGCTGCCGGGCGCAAGATTGGCGAGATACGGGGCGAGTCCGTCAGCACGGCCGAGGCCTTCAAACGGGCCAAGGCGCTAGAGAAAAGCACAGGCCGCGTCTTCATGATCGCGGTGTCGAACGCGCGGGCGGTGGACGCCACCCAATCGGCCGACCCGCTGCGCTTTGCCAACCATTCCTGCGCGCCCAACATGGTGCTCAAGGTGCAGCAAGGCCGGGTGGCCTTCTACGCGCTGCGCGACATCACCGTGGGAGAAGAACTCACCGTGGCCTACGGCCCCACCCACCACGCCGGGCGCCTGGCCTGCCGCTGCGGCGCCCCCGGCTGCGCAGGCAGTCTGTAGAAAACCCTGATATGCCGACCCTGGCCTCCCCCTGAAGCGAGGGGGCCCTGCCGGGCACAACGGCGCCTTGTCGGCCCTGGATCGGCCCCCAACGCACCCCACGCGGCAGCGACTTCACGAATACTGTATTCGTCAGGAGTCCTCCCCATGAAAGCCTCAGTGAATGGCCGTTTTTGGCGTGCCGGCAAGCCGGTCCCCTTGGGCGATGTGCAGTTCAATGTGCTCCAGGCGCGCATCCGCATGCTGTTCGCGCACATGCCTGCGGCCTGCCTGGTGGCCACCGGTTTCTCCTGCCTGCTGGCCTGGTTGTTGTTGCCCACCATGGGTGGTCAGCGCGTGTGGGCCTGGCTGGCGGTGAAGGGCCTGGTGGCAGTGCTGCTGTTTGGCCAGTCGCGCCTGTTCAGCCAGAGTGCCGATCCGGTGCACCCCAAGTGGTACCGCGGCTTCCTGATCCTGCTGGCGATCGACGGCCTGGTGTGGGGCTCGGTGGGCTGGTGGATGACGCCCCTGGCGCGCCTGGACCTGATGGCCGTGACCCTGGCCTGCCTGCTGGGCGTGGGGTCCATGGGCACCTTCATGCTCAACCCCGATGCGGGTTCGGCGCGCGCCTTCATCATCCCCATGCTGGTGCCCAACGCGGTGTTCTACCTGGCGCGCCAGGATTCGTTTGGCCTGTTTGGCGGCGCTTCGGTGCTGGCCTTCGTGGGCCTGCTGTTCATGGAAACCCGCTGGGCTCAGAACCGCATCGAAGAGTTGCTCTTTTTGCGTTACACCACCGAGGAAGTGGCGCAAGAGCGCGCCAAGGCCCTGGCACTGGCCCAGCACCACAGCGAAGCCAAGAGCCGTTTCCTGGCCACCATGAGCCACGAGATGCGCACGCCCTTGCACGGCATGTTGGGCCTGACCCGCATGCTGCGCGACGAGGAGTTGCGCCCGCAGGCCCAGCAGCGGCTGGATCTAGTCGAGCGCTCTGGCGAGCACCTGCTGTCGGTCATCAACGATGTGCTGGACACCTCCAAGATCGAGGCCGGCCACGTGCATGTGGAGCGGCGCCCCTTTGACCTGAGCGCCGTCATCCACGACGTGGTGGCCATCTCCACTGTCAACGCGCAGGCCAAGGGCTTGCACGTGCTGCTGGAATCCACGCTGCCCGCCGTCCACGAAGTCACCGGTGACGCGGCCCGGGTGCGCCAGGTGCTGCACAACCTGCTGGGCAATGCCGTGAAGTTCACCGACCAGGGGCGCATCACGGTGCGTGTCTCGCGCGTGGTGGGGCATGACACGGTGACCTTGGCGGTCGAGGACTCGGGCATTGGCATCCCCAGTGATGAGCTGCCTTTCATCTTCGAGGCCTTTCACCAAGTCGAAAGCTCGATGGAGCGGCGCCATGGCGGTGCCGGCCTGGGCCTGACCATCTCTCAGAAACTGTGTCGCGCCATGGGTGGTGACCTGCGCTGCAGCAGCACGCCCGGGCGGGGTTCGGTGTTCGTGGCCAGCTTCGGCCTGCCTGTGGTGGCGCGCGCCCAGCCGGTCACTGGCGCCGGCCGTGGTCAACAGGACGAGGCGCAGGCTCTGCCCCGGGCGGATGGCCGGCGTGGCCTGGTGCTGCTGGTCGAAGACAACCCCATCAACGCGCTGGTGGCCGATGCCGCGCTCAAGCAGTTTGGCCTGTCGGTGGTGCTGGCCGAAGACGGGCACAAGGCCTTGAGCTGGCTCCAGGAGCACCAGGCCGACCTGGTGCTGATGGATTGTCAGATGCCCGGGATGGACGGCTATGAAACCACCCAGCACATCCGCGCCCTTGAGCGCCAGCAGGCGCGCCCCCGCGTGCCCATCGTGGCCCTGACGGCCAATGTGCTGCCCGAGGAGCGGCAACGCTGCCTGGATGCCGACATGGACGACCACCTGCCCAAGCCTTTCCACCGCAACGACCTGGCCCATTTGCTGACGCAACACCTGTCCCGCGGGAGTCGGTTGTCAGCAATGGTGACAGACGGGCGAGCCGTCATGCAGCGCATGGCATGATCGCCGCCGACTCCATCAAGGGGGCCGCTGACCGGCCCAACCGCTCATGAAAAAATCTCTCTTCGCATTGGCCATGGCCGGTGCCGCTTTGGCCCAGCCCGCTTTGGCGGCCAAGCAAAAGGTCTGCATCTTCGACATCCTGGGCACCGGTGGCGACGGCTTCAACGCCGCCAAGGACTACGCCGTCGAGATGCAGAAAACGGGCGTGGACCTGGACCTGAAGGTTTACGTGGACGAGCGCGTGGCGGTGGAAGATTTCCGCACCGGCCAATGCGATGCCGTGATGGCCACCGCCTTGCGCACGCGCAGCTTCAACGCCCTCTCGGCCGCAATCGACTCGGCCGGCGTGTCCACCATCGTGCGCAATGGCAAGGTTGACATGCCGGCGAGCTACGAGGTCGTGCGCAAGACCATCCAGACCTTTTCGTCAACCAAGGCCGCGCCCTTGATGGTGCAAGGCCAGTACGAAGTGGGCGGCATCATCCCCTTGGGCGCCGCCTACGCGTTCGTGAACGACCGCCAGATCAGCACGCTGGAAGCGGCTTCCGGCAAGCGCATCGCCGCCTTCGACCATGACAAGGCCCAGGCCCAATTGATCCAGCGCGTGGGCGCCCGCCCCGTGGCCGCCGACGTGACCAACTTCGGCGCCATGTTCAACAACGGCAGCGTGGATGTGCTCATCGCGCCGGCCATTGCCTTCAAGCCGCTGGAGCTGGCCAAGGGCGTGGGCACCAAGGGCGCCGTGTCGCGCTACCCGATGACCATCCTGACCTACCAGATGATCATCAAGCGCGACCGCTTCCCTGAAGGCTTTGGCCAGAAGTCGCGCGAGGTGTGGCTGAGCCGCTTTGATTACGCGCTGGAGATCGTCAAGCGCTCTGACGCCTCGATCCCCGCCAAGCTGTGGATGGACCCCACCCCCGCCGACACCGACCGCTACACCGTGTTGATGCGCGACGGCCGCATCGACATGGCCGAGCGGGGCTTCTACGACAAGAAGGGCCTGAAGATCATCAAGCGCATCCGATGCGATGTGAACCCCTCGGCGCCCGATTGCTCCGAGGCCACGGAAAACTGGTGAAGCATGAAAAAAGCCCGCGAAGTTCGCGGGCTTTTTTTATTGGCCACCAGGGCCCGCGGGAGGATCCGTGGATCAGCCCAGAGCCTTCAGCTCGGTGTCGACCTTGGCCAGCAGGTCGTCGGTGATCAAGCCACCGGAGAACTTGGCAACCATGGACAGCGCGAAGCCCTTGCCCATCGCGATTTGCGGGTGGGTGGAGATGCCGGGCAGGTGCTTTTCCAAGATGGCCTTGGTGGTTTCGTTGTCCAGCAGATCGCCGAGTTTGGATTCGATCGAGAAGCTCATTGCTATGTCTCTCAACAAAGATGGAAGAAGGTGGGAGGGTGAAGGCGTAAGCATACCTGCTTCAAACGCTTGTTTACCGTTTTCCGGGTTTTCCTTGTGCAGTGCTGCATAGCACAAAAAGCGCCGCGTGCCAGCGTTGGTTCTCGGAAGGTTTTGTGATAAGTGCGGCCCACTTATCCCCAAAAATAATGCACCGTAAAAGCGCCTGTTGCATTTTGTAATCACCCCCCCGGATACGCCGTGTTCATGTGCTAAGTCATTGATTTAATTGCATTCTTTGCCCATGCCTCAAGTTTGGGCAGAACAGGGGAAACCCTCTGCTGACAAAGAGTTAGCGCGGGTGTGCAGAGGTTTCCCACAAAGTTATCCACAGGTTTGGTGGACAAGCACGGGCCTATGTGAATCAATGACTTAGCGCGGGCTGTTGCCGATCAACTTTGAGACACCGCAGCAAGCACCAGAAATCGATGGCGCTTCATGGCCTGGGAGCATTTCGCGGGCCCGTGAGCATGGAACAATGCGCTCAAACCAGCTTTGCGGGTTTCTGATGGATGACAAGCTTTGTAGGATTTTGAGCAACTAGGTTAAACCCTTGGTTTGCCGTCCCGGAAAATCAGTTATCCCCATTTCCCGCAGGCCCGGTGCACAAGCATGGGGCGCAGTGCCTTCCCGTGAACCCTGTCGGTGCTTCGCCGCTAAGTTGTTGATTCATATAGAAAGACGCTGGGTGCCTCATCTTGTGGCAATTTAAGCCAAACCACGGTGCGACAAGCATTTAGCGCACATCTGCGTGGGTTTCCCACAAAGTTATCCACAGACCCCGTGGATAAGGGTTTCAGGCCCTGAAATCAAGCACTTGCGTGCATCCTTTCACACCTTGTCAGAAGTTCGGAGACACGATTGCCCTGGCCCGCCACCCCTTGCCGTCCCGTTTGGAGCCTGCTTTGACCGCCGATACCGTGCTGCACCGGGTTCGCGTGGTGGTCGAGGCGCCCCAGCACAGCGGCCTGTGGGGCGCCCTGGATTACGCCAGCGAGGTGGCCCTGTTGCCCGGTGAACTGGTGCGCGTGCCCTTTGGCCGCCGCGTGGTCACCGGGGTGGTGTGGGACGAAGCGCCCGAGGGTGAAGTGTCGGCCTTCGCGCAGGCCGATCTGAAGGAGGTGGCCGAGGTGCTGTCGGGCCTGGCGCCCCTGCCCAAGGCCTGGCGCCAACTGGTGGCCTTTGCCGCCGCTTATTACCAGCGCAGCCTGGGTGAGATGGCCTTGATGGTGCTGCCGCCGGAGTTGCGCCAGCTGGATGCCTTGCAATGGCAGCGCCGCCGCAAGCGCCTGGACAAGGCCTTGCTGGAGCCCCTGCCCGCGGCAACGTCACCGCCCTTGCCGGAGTTGACCGAGCAGCAAGCCCAGGCCCTGGCGGCGCTGGCCCAGCCCGGCGAGCAGCCTTGCCTGCTGTGGGGCAGCACTGGCAGCGGCAAGACCGAGGTCTACCTGCGCCAGACCCAACGCGCGCTGGACGCCGGCAAGCAGGTGCTGATCATGGTCCCCGAGATCAACCTGACGCCGCAGTTGGAAGCCCGCGTGGCCGAGCGCTTCGCGGGGCGGCGCATCGTGTCGCTGCACAGTGCCCTGACGCCGGCCCAGCGCCTGCGCAACTGGTTGATGGCCCACCTGGGCCAGGCCGACGTGGTCTTGGGCACGCGCCTGTCGGTGTTCACGCCTTTGCCACGCCTGGGCCTGATCGTGGTCGACGAGGAACACGACCCCAGCTACAAGCAGCAGGATGGCGCCCGCTACTCCGCGCGTGACCTGGCCGTGTACCGCGCCCGCCTTGAGAAGGTGCCGGTGATTTTGGGGTCGGCCACGCCCAGCCTGGAGAGCTGGTTCAACGCCCTGCCCACCAGTGAAGGCGGCGCAGGCCGCTATTTGCGCCTGGCCATGCCGGCCCGCGTGGGCGATGGCGTGATGCCGCGCGTGCGCGTGCTCGACCTGTCCAAGGTGCTCAAGCCCACGATGGGCCAGGAGCCGCCGCCCGTGGCGCAAGAGCTGCTGCACGCCATCGAAGAGCGCACCGCGCGGGGCGAGCAAAGCCTGGTGTTGCTGAACCGCCGGGGTTACGCGCCGGTGCTGCATTGCAGCGACTGCGGCTGGAAAAGCGGCTGCCCGCATTGCAGCGCCTGGCGCGTCTTCCACAAGCAGGACCGCACCCTGCGCTGCCACCACTGCGGCTTCACCGAGCGCGTGCCGCGCGCCTGCCCCGATTGCGGCAACACCGACATCCAGCCCGTGGGCCGCGGCACCGAGCGCCTGGAAGAGCAACTGGCCGCCGCCATGCCCAATGCGCGCATCGGCCGCATTGATGCCGACGTGACCCGCCTGAAGGGCGCGCTGGAAGAACAGCTGGCCAGCGTGCACGCCGGCGAGATCGACGTGCTGGTGGGCACCCAGATGGTGGCCAAGGGGCACGACTTCCGCCGCATCACCCTGGTGGCGGCTGTGAACCCCGATGCGGCCTTGTTTGCCAGCGATTTCCGCGCGGCCGAGCGCCAGTTCTCATTGCTATTGCAGGCGGCAGGCCGCGCTGGGCGCGATGCCGAAGCCGCTGGCCGCAGCGAGATGTGGGTGCAAACCTGGCACCCCACGCACCCGCTGTACCAGTCATTGCGGGCGTACGACTACCCCACCTTCGCGGCCAAGCAACTGGAAGAGCGCCAGATGGCGGGCCTGCCGCCTTACGCCAGCCTGGCCATGCTGCGCGCCGAAGGCAAGACCCAGGAGGCGGCGCAGGCCTTCTTGCGCGAGGCCGCTCAGGCCGCGCAAGCCTCGGCCGATGCCTTGGGCTGCGTGACGCTGTACCCCGCCGTGCCCACGCCCGTGCAGCGCGTGGCCAACATCGAGCGGGCGCAGATGATGATCGAGTCGCCCCACCGCGCCGCCTTGCAGCGCTTCCTCACCGACAGCCAGGCGCTGTGGCTGGACGTGGCGCAAAAAAACCGCCGCAACGGACTGGTCCGTTGGGCGGTCGATGTCGACCCTTTGTCGATCTAAGAGGGCAGGATCACCCCAGCAGGGCTTCCATGCCTTCGCACAGCTCGGACAGCGGCGGCATCTCGGTCAGCAGCGTGTCGGGCTTGAGGCCCAGCTTGAGGCAGACCTCAGCAGGAATGGTGGCGGCCAGTTCTTCGCCTTCCAGTCCATTTTGCTCGGCCCGGGCGCGCCAGGCGGACACGTGCAGCACCGCTGCCACCGCGTCGAACGGGGCGTGGCTCAGGGGATCGGGGAAATTGGCGATGGCTTCGCTGAAAGCGGGCGGGAACTTCCACTGGCGGGCCAGTTCGGCGCCGACGTTGGCAAAGCTGTAGCCAAACGAGGTGCGTTCCATGTCGATGCGGCGCGGGTCCAGCGGCGAGGCCAGCTTGTCCAGGTGCAACATCTGCTCGGGCATGCCGGCGTGCATCACCAATTGGCCAATGCCGTGCATCAGCCCCACGGTGAAGGCCAGGTCCACGTTCTGGTGGGACGCCTTGGCCACCCAGCGCGCCACGGCCGCGGTCTGCATGCTGTAGCGCCAGAACTTGTTCAGGTCCATGCCGGGCATGGATTTGTAGCCGCCCGTCAGGCCCGAGCTGATCACCAGCGTGCGCACGGTGACGAAGCCCAGCATGGCCACGGCGTCACTGACGGTGCCAATGCTTCGCGAGACGTGGTAGTAGGCCGAATTGCCCAGGCGCAGCAAGCGCGCCGACAAAACCGGATCCGCGGCAATCTTGTTGACGATGACATCGATGGAAATGTCGTCGTTGTTGAAACTGTCGATCAGTTCGTGAACGATCTTGGGCACGGCCGGCAAGGCCTGGGGTTGTTTGAAAAGTGCTTCGAGCTGCATCGCCAGCCTCCATCTCGATTGAAACCATGTGGACACTGCCCCCCAGAAGCGGAAGACAGCTCAGTCTGCTTATCGACCTTTGAGGTCAAGACTTGAGCATCGGGCACGGCGGGCTTTTCAAGCCGTGGAAAAGCGTGGGTGCAACCCCGCACTTGCCGGCATTGGTGGCCAGGACGATGATGGACGCCGAATGGCCTTATCCGGAGACACGAGACATGGTGGACAAGACAAGAGCATTGGGCTGGGCGCTGACCAGCCTGATGGGCGTGGCCCAGGCGCAGCCGGCTTCGCTGCCGCAGCACAACTTGTTGGTGGAGTGGCGCATGAGTTCATCCAGCGACCAACAGCGCCAGGGCGGGGGCTTGCGCACGGGCGAGATCATCGTGGACAGCCGGGGCGGCGTGCAGGGCCGCGCGGGGGCGGTGGTCACTTCCACCACGCGCTCGCGCAGTGAAACCGGCTTGCAGCAAGTGCAGGTGCTCAACGGCGGCAGGGCGCGCATCTACCTGGGCAACAGCCGGCCGGTGACGCAGTGGCAGTTTGGCGTGGGTGGCGCCGGCGGCACCAACCTGGTCAATCCGCAAGCGCCCGGCGGTGCGCCCGCCTGGCAGGCCTGGTCCTCCACCACCTTAGTGGACACCGGCCGGGGCATCACCGTGCGCCCGCGCTGGACCGGCGGGCAACTGGTCACCGTGGAGCTGGAAGCGCGGGTGGCCCAGCAAAGCCCTTACGGGCCCGACGGCCAGACCGACGCCACGGAGGTCATGACCACGGTGCAATTGCCCCTGGGCAGCTGGACGGCGGTGGCCCAGCGCGGCGGGCAAGTCCAGCAAAGCCGGCGCGGTGTGCTGTCGACCGAAGACATGAGCCGCGATCAGCAAGAAGTGCTCGAAATGCGCGTCTCCGCGCCCTGACGGGGCTTTGGCTTCTCCGTGACAATGCGGGCAGGCCGCGCTGGCCTGGAACGCCGAACACGAAGGACTTGCCCATGGCCAACGCCGCCAGTTTCCTCACCGAGATGACCCGCAAGATGCTTGACAAGGTCGAGCGCGCGGGCCTGCCGCCCCTGCACCAGCAACCCGTGGCCCAGGCCCGCCAGTCCTACCGCATGGGCGTGGGTGCGATGGAGGGCGAGCGGGTCGAGGTGGCGCGGGTCGACGACTTCAGCATCCCGGGCCCGGCCGGCCCCATCCCCGCCCGCCTGTGGGCGCCCAGCCATGACGCCTGCCTGCCGGTGCTGCTGTACCTGCACGGTGGCGGTTTCGTGGTGGGGGGCATCGACACCTGCGAAGGCATGTGCCGCCGCATCGCCCAGCAAAGCGGCGCCGCCGTCGTCGCCATTGACTACCGCCTGGCCCCCGAGCACCCTTTCCCCGCCGGGCTGGAGGACTCGTTCGCAGCCCTGCAATGGCTGGCGGCCGAAGGCGTCTCCATGGGGCTGGACCCGACCCGCATCGCGGTGGGCGGCGACAGCGCGGGCGGCACACTCAGCGCTACCCTGGCCCTGATGGCGCGCGACGCCGGCCTCGCCTTGGCGCTGCAGGTGCTGTTCTACCCCTCGGTCGAGCCCTCGGCCGTCACCGAGTCCTACAAGGTCTTCTCGTCGCAAAAGCTGATGCTTGATGAGCCCCTGATGCGCTGGTTCGAGACCCAGGCGCGGGGGCCGGGTTTCAAGTCTGACTGGCGGCGCGAACCCATGCTGGCCGCCAGCCACCAGGGCGTGGCCCCGGCGTGGATCGGCCTGGCCGAATGCGACCCCTTGGCCGACGAAGGCCGCAAATATGCCCAACGCTTGCAGGCGGCCGGCGTGCCGGTGCAGCTCACCGTGTACCCGGGCCTGGTCCACGACTTCATCAACATGGGGCGCTTCATCCCCGAGGCCTACCAGGCGCACGCCGCGGTGGCCCTGGCACTGAAAGCCGCTTTCGGTTTGTGACTTCCGCGCCATGAAAGCGGGTGGCATGGGCCTTGCACGCGCTGAGCCCATGTCCACCTCCTCCCATGTTCCCAGCGGCATCCAGGCCTCCCGCGCGGCGGCCGTCTGGCGTGACCGGCTGAGCCTGCTGCTCGAATCCACCGGCGAAGGGGTCTATGGCATCGACACCGATGGCCTGTGCACCTTCATCAACCGGGCGGGGGCCCACATGCTGGGCCATGAGCCCGAAGCGGTGCTTGGCCGCAACATGCACGAGCTGATGCACCACACCGATGCCGAGGGCGGCCACTACCCGGTCGATTGCTGCCCCATCTACAACGCCTTCCGGGCGGGGGTGCCTTGCCGGATCGACAGCGAGGTGCTGTGGCGCAGTGATGGCACCTCATTCGCGTCCGAGTATTCCTCCTACCCCATCCTGGATGGCGGGCAGGTGCTGGGCGCGGTGGTCACCTTCGTCGACATCAGCGAGCGCCGCGAGCAGGCCACGCGGCTCAAACGCGCGCACGACGAACTGGAGCACCGCGTGGCCGAGCGCACCCAGGCCCTCAGCCAGGCCTTGAGCCAGTTGCGCGAGTTGCAGGCCCACATCGACGGCGTGCGCGAGACCGAGCGCCAACGCATTGCCCGCGAAATCCACGACGAGCTGGGCAGCTTGCTGGTGGGCCTGAAGATGGACGTGAGCTGGTTGGAAAAGCGCGTGGCCGACCAGCCCGCCTTGCACTGCAAATGCCAGGACATGCGCGGCCTGATCGATGGCGCCGTCGACAACGTGGGCCGCATCATCACCGACCTGCGCCCCTCCATCCTGGACCACCAGGGCCTGTGGCCCACGCTGGAATGGCAGGCGCAGGACTTCATGGACAGCAGCGAGTTGCGTTGCCGCTGGAGCATGGAGATCGCGCCTGGCCTGAATGCCCCCGAAGGCCCTTTGGCCACGGCGGTGTTCCGCATTTTTCAGGAGATGCTGAGCAACGTGGCGCGCCACGCCCAGGCCACCGAAGTAGAGATCCGCATCTGCGCCATGCCCAGCGACCTCACCGTGCGCGTGAAGGACAACGGCCGCGGCGCCCCGCCCAGCACCTTCAACAGCCCCCATGCCTATGGCGTGATGGGCATGCGTGAAAGAGCTGGCCACTTTGGCGGCTGGCTGCACATCGACAGCCAGCTGGACAAAGGCACGCAGATCATCTTGAGCATGCCGATGTACCAACTGGCCGCGCAGGCCCATGGCCACGCCCCCGCACGCCCCAGCCACGAGCGTGCCGCATGAGTGCGCCCATTCAGGTGATGCTGGTGGACGACCACCTCATCGTGCGCCAAGGCCTGCGCCAGGTGCTGGGCGATGTGGACGACCTGGCCGTGGTCGCCGACGCGGCCGATGGCGTGCAGGCGATGCAGCTGGTGCGCCAGTTGATGGCGGCCCAAGAAGGGCCGGGTGTTGACGTGGTCATGCTCGACATCGCCATGCCGGGCCGCGATGGCCTGGAAGTGCTCAAGCAGATCAAGGCCGAGTACCCGCGCCTGCCGGTGCTCATGCTCAGCACCTACCCCGATCGCCAGTTTGCCGTGCGCTGCCTGCGGGCCGGGGCGGCGGGCTACCTCAACAAAAGCGCCGACCCCGATGACATGGTGGCCGGCCTGCGCAAGGCCGTGTCGGGCGGCGTGTACCTCACGCCCAGCGTGGCCGAACTGCTGGCCACCTCCATCAGCGAGGTGCGTGACAAGCCTGCGCACGAGAGCCTGTCGCAACGCGAGAGCCAGGTCTTTCGCCTGCTGGCCGAGGGGCAGAGCGTGGGCCAGATCGCCGTGGCCTTGAGCCTGTCGTCCAACACCGTGTCCACCTACCGGGCCCGCATCCTTGAAAAGACCGGCACCCGCAATGATGTGGAGCTGGCGCTGTACGCCGTGCGACAGCAGGTGGTGGCGGTTTGAGCGCTTGTAGTGCCCGCCCTACAAGCGAATCACAAATGCCGTGATGGCGTGGGGCCCGCTGCTTTTCTACAGTGGGACACCAGTTGATGGCCACCTCTCGGTGGTGCCAAGGAGTCCCGGATGTCCAGCTACTTCGACCCTTACGATGCCGACCGCCCTTTGCGCCTGAGCTGCGCTTGCGGTGAGGACCACGCACCCCACGAGCACGACGCGGCCCTGTCCCGCGATGCGGCGGTGCATGAGCTGACCCGGCGCAGCGAGTCCGAGGATTTCGCCGCCTACTCGCGCGATTTCATCGAAGCCAGCCTGGTCAAGGCCTTGTTCCCGCAGGACGCTGTGCGCCGCCGCTTCCTGCGCGCCGTGGGCAAGGGCACGGCCATGGCCGCCATCGGCAGCGTGCTGCCCACCATGAGCCTGCAGGCCATGGCCGAAGAGGCCGCGCCGCTGGAGAAGAAGGAGCTCAAGATCGGCTTCATCCCCATCACGTGTGCCACGCCGCTGATCATGGCCCACCCCCTGGGCTTCTACAAAAAGCAGGGCCTGGACGTGAGCGTGGTCAAGACGGCGGGCTGGGCCCTGATCCGCGACAAGATGATCAACAAGGAATACGACGCCACGCATTTCCTGTCGCCCATGCCTTTGTCGATCAGCATGGGGCTGGGTTCCACCGCCAAGCCCATGCACGTGGCCACCATCCAGAACACCAATGGCCAGGCCATCACGCTGGCCATGAAGCACAAGGACAAGCGCGACCCCAAGGACTGGAAGGGCTTCAAATTCGCCGTGCCCTTCGAGTACTCGATGCACAACTTCCTGCTGCGTTACTACGTGGCCGAGCATGGGCTGGACCCGGACAAGGACATCCAGATCCGCGTGGTGCCGCCGCCCGAGATGGTGGCCAACCTGCGCGCGGGCAACATCGACGGCTACCTGGGCCCCGACCCCTTCAACCAGCGCGCGGTGTTCGAAGAAGTCGGCTTCATCCACCTGCTCACCAAAGAGATCTGGGAGGGCCACCCCTGCTGCGCCTTCGGCACCAGCGCCGAGTTCATCGCCCAGAATCCCAACACCTTCGCAGCCCTGTACCGCGCGGTGCTGACCTCGGCGGCCATGGCCCGCCAGGCCAAGAACCGCGAGCTGATCGCCAAGGTCATCGCACCCAAGGAATACCTCAACCAGCCCGAAGCCGTGGTCGCCCAGGTGCTCACCGGCCGCTTTGCCGATGGCCTGGGCAATGTGCGCAACGTGCCGGACCGCGCCGACTTCAACCCCATCCCCTGGCAGTCGATGGCGGTGTGGATGCTCACGCAGATGAAGCGCTGGGGCTATGTGAAGGGCGACGTCAACTATAAGCAGCTGGCTGAGAAAGTCTTCCTGCTGACCGAGGCCAAGAAGCACATGAAGGCCCTGGGTGAGACCGCCCCCGAAGGCGCCTACCCTGGCTTCAAGGTGATGGGCAAGGCGTTCGATCCGGCCAAGCCCGATGCCTATGTCAACAGCTTTGCCATCAAGCGCACCTGAGCCAGCCTGATGAAACCAGCCCTTCCCTGGTGGCGCACCGAGCGGGTTCGCGCGGGCCTGCTCTCGCTGTTGATCCTGACCGTGATCCTGGGCGTGTGGCACCTGGCCACGCTGCCCAAGGTGGCCGTGGCCAGCAGCGGCCCGGCGCTCACGCCCGAGCAGATCGAGTACCTGAAACTCATGGGCAAGGACCCGGGCGCGCAAGCTGACGCGGGCACCTCGGGCTTCCCGACCCTGCTTCAGATGGGCCACACCGTGCACGAGCACCTCAGCCAGCCCTTCTACGACAAGGGCCCCAATGACAAGGGCGTGGGCCTGCAGCTGATGCACTCGCTGGGCCGGGTGGGCGCGGGCTACCTGCTGGCCGCCTTGCTGGCCATCCCGCTGGGCTTTGCCATCGGCATGTCGCCGCTGGTGTACCGGGCGCTCGACCCCTTCATCCAGGTGCTCAAGCCCATCTCGCCGCTGGCCTGGATGCCACTGGCGCTCTACACCATCAAGGACGCGGCCTTGTCGGGCATCTTTGTGATCTTCATCTGCTCGATCTGGCCCATGCTGATCAACACGGCGTTTGGCGTGGCCGGTGTGCGGCGCGACTGGCTCAATGTGGCCCGCACGCTGGAGGTCTCGTCCTGGCGCACGGCCTTCGAGGTGATCCTGCCCGCCGCCGCACCCACCATCCTCACGGGCATGCGCATCAGCATGGGCATCGCGTGGCTGGTGATCGTGGCCGCCGAGATGTTGGTGGGTGGCACCGGCATCGGCTACTTCGTGTGGAACGAGTGGAACAACCTCTCGCTGCCCAATGTGATCTTCGCCATCTTGATGATCGGCCTGGTGGGCATGGTGCTGGACACCCTGTTTGCACGCTGGCAAAAGGCGGTGACCTATGTCGACTGACGCGCGAACCTGCCTGCAGGTGCAAGGCCTGGGCAAGACCTACCCGGGCGCCAGCGAAGCGGTGTTCGAGGGCGTGAACTTCCAGATCCAGCGGGGCGAGTTCATCTGCATCATCGGCCACTCAGGCTGCGGCAAGACCACCATCCTCAACACCCTGGCCGGCCTGGAGCACGCCAGCGAAGGCCATGTGTTCATGGATGGCCGCGAGGTGGTGGCGCCGGGCCTGGAGCGTGGCGTGGTGTTCCAGGGGCATGCGCTCATGCCCTGGCTCACCGTGCGCCAGAACATCGCCTTTGCCGTGCGCTCGCGCTGGACAGACTGGTCGCGCACCCAGGTGACGGCCCAGGTTGAACGCTATGTGCAGATGGTGGGCCTGAGCCAGGCGCTGGACAAGAAGCCGTCGCAGCTGTCGGGCGGCATGAAGCAGCGGGTGGGCATTGCCCGCGCCTTTGCCATTGAGCCGCGCATGCTCTTGCTGGACGAGCCCTTTGGCGCGCTGGACGCGCTCACGCGCGGCACCATCCAGGACGAGTTGCTGCGCATCTGCGCCGACACCCAGCAGACCGTGTTCATGATCACGCACGATGTGGACGAGGCCATCTTGCTGGCGGACAAGATCCTGCTGATGAGCAACGGGCCACGCGCGCGCATTGCCGAGATCGTGGTCAACACCCTGCCCAGGAACCGCACCCGCGCGGGCCTGCACCACGACCCGCAGTTCTACCCCTTGCGCAACCACCTGGTGGACTTCCTGGTGGATCGCGCCAAGGACCTGAGCCATGGGCGCGCGCCGCAGGTGCCGCCCGAGGTGCGCCCCGGATTGAGGAGCCTTTCATGACCGAGAACACACCAAGCCGCCCACCCCTGCCGCCCTTCACCGAAGAGTCGGCGCGCCTGAAGGTGCAGATGGCCGAAGACGCCTGGAACTCCAAAGACCCCCAGCGCTGCGCCGCCGCCTACACGGCCGATTCATGGTGGCGCAACCGCAGCGAGTTCCTGCAGGGGCGCGACGCCATCGTTGCCTTCCTGGCGCGCAAGTGGGCCAAGGAGCACCAGTACAAGCTCAAGAAGCGCCTGTTTGCCTTCACCGCCAACCGCATCGCCGTGTGCTTTGAGTACGAGTACCACGACGACGCCGGCCAATGGTGGCGCGCCTATGGCAACGAAAACTGGACTTTTGACGAGCGTGGCCTGATGGCCCGCCGCGAGGCCTCCATCAACGATGTGGCCATCCTTGAATCTGAACGCCAACTTTGAAAGAAAGGGCACACACCATGAACCGCGAAGACGTCACCGACCTCATCATCGAAGCCAAAGTCAAGAAGGGCTTGAAATGGGCCGACGTGGCCAGCAAGGTGGGGCTGAGCAAGGAATGGGTCACGGCCGGCTGCCTGGGCCAGATGACCTTCACGCCCGAGCAGGCCGCCACCATCGCCGAAGTCTTCGGCTTGCCCGACGAGGCCAAGCTGTGGCTGCAAGAGGTGCCCTACAAGGGCTCGCTGCCCACCTCGGTGCCCACAGACCCGCTGATCTACCGTTTCTACGAACTCATCAGCGTGTACGGCACCACCTTCAAGGCGCTGATCCACGAAGAGTTTGGCGACGGCATCATGAGCGCGATCGACTTCAAGATGGACTTGCAGCGCGAAGCCAACCCGATGGGTGACCGCGTCAGCATCGTGATGTCAGGCAAATTCCTGCCCTACAAGACCTACTGATCCATCAGCGCGGCCACAGCACCCAGGCCGACATGGGCTGCTTGGTGCGGCCCGCCTGCGCCAAGGCCTCGTCGCCCCAACCCCAGAAGTAGTCGGCCCGCACGCCGCCAATGATGGCCCCGCCCGTGTCCTGCGCCACCACCAGGCGCTGCAGGGATTGCGGTGCGGGTGGGATCGGGTTCCATGCTTGAGGCACCGTCGAGTCCAGCCACATGGGCGTGCCCAGTGGCACGGCCTCGCGGTCCACGGCCACTGAACGGCCGGGGATCAAGGGCACCCCTTGCGCCCCCACCGGGCCCACCTGCGGATTGACCAAAGCCTCTTCCTTGAAAAAGACCATGCGGGGATTGGCGCGCAGCATCTCGGGCACGCGCTGGGGGTTCTGCAAGGCCCAGGCGCGGATCGCCGGCCAGGAGGCCTGTTCCAGCGAGAAGGCGCCTTGGTCCACCAACCAGCGCGCCACCGATTGGTAAGGCTGGTCGTTGTGGCCGGCAAACGCCAGGCGCACCGTGCGGGGCTGCCCCTGGGCGGTCAACTCATCTTGCAAGCGCACGCGGCCCGAGCCCTGCACCTGAATCAGCAAGGCATCCAGCGGGTCGGCCAGATAGACCACCTCGCGGCCCGCGACCGAGGCGCGTGCTTCAGGCAGGTTGTCCAACTCGGCGCGCGTGAAGTGCGGCTTGCGCACGCCCAGGTCGGCCGGGGCGCGGTAAAGCGGATACTGAAAGCGCGCATCAGGCTTGCGGCGCGCGTCCAGCAGGGGTTCGAAATACCCCGTCAGCAAACCCGTGGTCTGGCCGTCCAGCGTGTTCACGCGCCAGGGGCGCAAGTGCCCTTCCAGCCATTGCCGCACAAAATCATCGGCCACCTGGTGGCCCCAGTCGGCGCCGAGTTCGCGCACCTCGGCGCACACCGAGGCCCAGCCCGGGCCGGGCCGCTGGCAGCTGTGCCACAAGGCCGGCCACGACTCGCTCACGCGGTCTTGCGACCAGCCGGGCAAATCCGTGTACTGGGCCGGGGTCCACAAAGCGCGAGGCCGCACCAGGTCGCCACGCCCATCGGGTTGGGGCAAGACCGTGCCCGGCGGCACGGCCGGTGCGCGCGCCACAATGGGGGCCGAGGAACGCAGTGAAGGACCACTGCCGCAAGCCGCGAGGCTGCCTACCATCAGGGCCGCCGTGGCCCGCTTACAAAACTGGTGAACCGTCATATGTGGCTGATTGTGCTGGAAGCCGTGGGCGCACTGGCCCTCTTCTTGTTTCTCATGTGGTGGACCATGTTCTCGGGCCGCGCCAAGGGCGAGTTGCCCGAGGTCAGCGAGGCGGCACCAGAAAACTCAAAGGATGACGACGAAGCCGGCGCAGCAAAGCCGCCTGCAGACGCGCCCGGTCCTTGATGCGCACGCCGCGCGAGCGCATGGCCACGCGCAGGGCCAGCACGAAGCTCACGCCCACGTTCAACAGCCCGGTCAGGGGAATGGCCGCCACGCACCACCAGAAATCAGGATGGTGCAGCACCGCCGGGCCCAGGGTGCCCGCTGCCGCCGCCAGCTGACCGGTCGACAATGTCACGTGCCGCACATCCAGCGGCAGCGCGAAGAAGCCCGCGATCACCGGCACCAGGCCCAGCATCAAGCCCAGCGACACGTTCGAGCCCAGGCTGGAGATGTTGTGACGCCACCAGGCCGCCCAACGCACCGCGCGTTCAGGCCCCAGCGCCGCGCGGATGCGCGGGTTCCAGCGCAAGGCGCTGTCCAGCCGGTGCAGCACGAACCAGTTCTCCAGCCAGCCCGCGAACAAGCTGGAGCAGAACAGCAGCACGCCCGTGAAGCCCGCGTACCAAAGCGACGGCCCCAGCAAGGTCAGCGACTCCAGCACGTGCTGCGCTGAATGCACATCGATCAACGGCCGCTTGAACACCCACCAAGCCAGCGCCTGCAGGGCCAGCACGACCGGCGCCACCACCAGCACATTGCCCAGGATGCCCGCCACCTGCGAGCGGATCAGGTTGGCCACTTCATCCACGAACCCCTCGACCGCCTCATCGCTGCGCGTGTCCGCCAGCTTGGCCGCCATGGCTGGTGCCGTCATGGCCGGCTGCTTGGTGGCCACCGTGAAGTGCAGCAGCAGGATCACCACGAAGCTGATGGCGTAGTTGGTGCCAGCGGCCAGGCCGCTCCAGAAGGGCGACAAGCCCAGCGCCAGGATGGCGAACTTGAGGAAGGTGGTGATCGACATCACCGCGCCACCGCCCGCGGCGCTCTTCAACATCCTGAGATAGGCTGCGCGATCGCGGGTGATGTAGTGCTCGCCGGTTTCAGCGCTGCGCTCGGCCACCTTGCGCGCCAGCAGCGAGTAATGCTGCGTGAACAAGGCACGCAGGCCGTTGCGCTTGGCCCCCACCTGGATCAGGTCGACGATCAGCGTGCGCAGGTCCGATTCCGGTTGCCCGGACAGCACGCAGTCCAGCAACTGCTCGATGCGCCGGCAGCGCTCGCTCAGCTGGTCGATCTGGAACACGATGTCGATCGAAATGCCGTTGGACTCGAGGTGGTTGTGGATGCCCTGGGCGGCCTTGACACAGGTGTCCAGCAAGGCGCGCAGGTATTGCGCCTCTTGCAGCAAGGTGCTTTGCACTTGCTCATCGGGCGCGGGCCCCACCGTGGCCTTCAGCGCCAGGGTGTGCAGGTTCTCGGCCACGTGCACCAGTTGCCTGAAGGCCTGGCGCGTGGGCGTGGGGGCGGCCACTTCGGCCCCCGATTCCACGCCATCAAAATCGACGTCGACCCGCATGCCCATGCGCCCGCGCAACTCGCGTGAAAAGCCTTCGGCCCGCACCTGGCTGGACAGGAACATGATCGCGTCATAGAAAGGCTCGTGCCAGCCCAGCGGCTCGGACTCGATCGCGTCAATGGCCTCACGCCACAGCGAGGCCAGCCCGGCCAGCACGGCGTCGTCCAGCTGCATCAGCCACTTCGCGTCTTTCGGGTCGCTGAACAGCAGGTTGAACAGGCTGGCCAGGTCGGTGGTGGCCGGGCTCATGGGCAGCAGGCGTGCGCGCAGGCGTTCGCCCAACTCGTCGGTGAACGAGGTGCGCGCGGCAAAGCCATAGTCGGCCAGCAAGGCGGCCACGTCGATGTCGCGCCAGAACGCCGACAGCAAAGCGACGACGCCTGCACGGCGCTCGGAAGGCGGGGCCAGTTGCCGCACGATGTACTTCACGCCCGAGACCGGCTCGCCAGAGCGAACCCAATCCATCAACTGCACCATCCACAGATGGCGCTCGGCCAGGGGCAGGGCGCCGCTGGCGGAGTCCAGCAATTGGCTGATGTCCACCGGGCCGCCGGGCTGCGGCAACCACCGCCGTTTTGTTTTTGGGATCGTCGTGTCCTGAGTCAAACGTGCGCCCTCATCACATCAATGCAAAGACTGCGACCGCGCCAGCGAGAAAGGCTCGATGGGCGCGTCAAAAGGCTGGGCTTCGTCGGTCATGCAAAAGAAGGTGCCTTGCATCAGCCCATGCGGCGTGCTCAGCCGCGTCCAGCTGGTGTACTCAAACTTCTCGCCGGGTTTGAGCATGGGCTGGTGGCCCACCACGCCCAGGCCGCGCACTTCCTCCACGTGGCCGGTGGCATCGGTGATGACCCAATGCCGGCCGATCAACTGCGCGGGCACATCGCCGCTGTTGACGATGGTGACTGTGTATGAAAACGCATACTCTTGCTGAGCAGGGTTGCTTTGTTCCTCAAGGAACTGCGGAACCACCGCACAGGTGAATTGGGGATGACTCATTCGGCCCATTCTAGGAAGGCAAAGTGCAAACTTGGTGAAACGGCGGTTGAATAACCCCTGATCATCGCGGGGATGCCGCCGTTCAAGCAGACCAGCATGTTGGCACGAAAAGCCGCTGGCACTTTGAGGTACAACATCGCATGACCGACGAGTACCAAATCGAGATCCCGCCTTCGTTCTACGACCTGCACACCGACGCGCGCCACCGCTTGACCGTGCCCATGGCCCTGGTGCGTGAGCGCTATGAAGTCTGCGAGGACCTGGCCAGCCACATGGTCGAGCATTGCCAGGGCGTGCAACGCGAGATCGGCGTGGCGGAAGACGAGGTGCTGGTGCGCTGCCACCGCGGGCTGTTGTCCCCGGAGTCGGGCGTGTCGCCGGCCGAAGCGGGTTGGGTGGTGACGCGCCTGGCCGAACTGCTGGGCTGGGACGCTATCGAGCTGCCCGCACCGCCATCTGACGACGGCGCACCCCCCACCCTGTGACGAACAAGCCGCCCAAGGCCAGGGCGGAGGCGCCAGGTTCGGGCACGGCCGCCAGGCCTTCGGCCCCGATGCGCGCGCCCGACCCGGTGGTCACCTCGAAATCGGTGACCTGGCCGCCTGGCCCATAGGCATCGATGCCCTTGAGCACCGCGGTGTTGAGGAAGTCCGTGCTCGACGAGGTGCCATGGCAGCAGGGATAGACGCTGGTGAGCAAGGCGACTTCCACGGTGAAAGGCACGCCCCACTGGATCTCGAAATTGGCCGTGCTGTTGACCAGCGCCGACCCGCTCAAGCTGCCCGGCCCGGAGATGAATGACCCGGGCAGGCCGGTGGACCCACCGCGCACATAGGGCAGATTTTCGTTGACCACAGTGGCGCGGAAGGAATCCCAGATGTACTTGCCATTCACCCGGATGGACAGCTGCACATCGGCCTGCTGCGTGTAAGGCGGGTTGGCGGCGCTGCTCATGAGGCCTTCAACCAGGAAGGCGAAATTCGTCCAGCCTGCGGTGCCGGTGGCGATGCCCGCCTTTTGATAGGTCAGGGTGTCGGTGAAGCTGGCGAAGGCCGCCGCCTGGTGGTAGGTGAATGAGGACGTGCCCCCGGTGGCCGCGCCATTGGCCGCCACGCCCAGTGACCAGTAATCGGACCGGGCCTGCGCCGAACCGGTGAAGCTGCTGCCCGGGGTGGCCATTGGGCCTGTGGCGCTTTGGCTGGCCGTCAAAGGGCCGGCGGGGTCTTGCTGGTCATCGATGCCGCCGTTGAGGTGGCAGGCGGTGAACCCCTCGGTGGGCAAGCTGACGCCCGCGAACCAGCCATTGCCAATGGTGGGGCCCGAGGTGGCGCAGGCGAAGATGCTGCCCGTGCCCTGCGCATTGCCCGCGACCACGCCGGCATAGGCGCGCAGGTTGTTGGCAGCGCTGGCGGGGCCCATCACTGCGATGCCGAACATGACGGCGGTGAGGCGAATGACCATGGGACGCTCCTGTCTTGGCTGAGGTGGGGGTGGCTTGGCAACGCTCAAAATAAGAGCAAGCTGGCGTGATCACAACCCCTAGTTTGTGGACGCGGAAGGCATCGCTAGACTCATGAACATGATCACCTTCTACGCTTTCGGGGCCGCCTTTGGCCTGCCCGACGCCAGCCCCTTCGTCATGAAGGCCGAGATCTTGCTGAAGATGTCCGGCGAGCCTTACCAGGTCAACACCAAGGGCATGTTCAAGGCACCCAAGGGCAAACTGCCTTACATCAATGACGACGGCACCGTGGTGGCCGATTCCACCTTCATCCGCTGGCACCTGGAGCGCAAGTACGGCATTGACTTTGACCAGGGCCTGAGCGCCGAACAACGCGCCACGGCCTGGGCGGTGGAGAAAATGCTGGAAGACAACCTGTATTGGATCGGCGTGCACTGGCGTTGGGTGGACGACGCCAACTTCGCCAAAGTGGCCAAGGTGTTCTTCAAGCCTGTGCCTTGGCCTTTGCGCGCCCCGGTGGAAGCTTTCGTGAGGCGGCGTGTGCGCAACAGCTTGCATGGGCAGGGCATGGGGCGCCACTCAGTGGCCGAGATGCAGGCCATTGGCGACCGCGGCTTGAACACGCTGGCCACGCTGTTGGGCGACAAGCCTTATCTGATGGGTGAGCAGCCTTGCGGCACCGACGCCATGATGTTCGCGATCCTGACCTCAGCGCTGTGCCCGCATTTTGAAACGCCGATGAAGGAGGAGGTGAAGCGGTATGCGAATTTGGTGGCTTATGAGGGGAGGATGAGGGGGAGGTTTTTTGGGTCGCAGTGAGGGGTGACTGTTCACATGTGGATGCCAATTCACCCGAGGTACTGCAGGCCCCCGCACCTACAATCGAAACAGGTGATTCCAACGATTTCAAAGAGTGCGTTATGCAAACAGGGCGGATGCTGAGGTTGTTTCCCCTCATGCTGTTGAGTACAGGATTGGGCGGCTGCGAATGGTGGGCACAAAGGCAAGCAGACAAGCTGGCCCAGAGCCCGGAGACGCAGGCCAAGGTCAAGGCACTGGTTGCCAAAAGCCTCAAGCAACTCAGCCCAGTTCAAAGCGGCGGATTCTGGTTGGGCGACTTCGGGGTTCTGATGGACGACCATGCAAAGCAGAACGACATCGCGCCAGGGGCCAATGCCAAGCCTGGAGACAACTTGCCCTTCACGATTGACGAAGACAACAAGCCACCCAAGTGGGTTGAGTTGGATGGGTTTTCGATTCAGCAATACAAAGTCACCTATGGGGACTTTGATGTGTATGTAGCGGCCAATGCCTTGCCCGTGCATCCCCCGCAAGGCAAAGACGATGTGTTCCACCGAATTTGGAACCGCGCCCGAACGGCTGATGATGTGCCTGCTGGCGTGAGTTGGCAGCAAGCCAAAGGCTATTGTCAATGGCTGGGCAAGGTCGCTGGCTTACCTTTTGAATTACCCACCGAAGCGCAGTGGGAGTATGCGGCCAGCAATCGAACCAACAGCTATAGGCACCCCTTTCCCACTAAAACGGGCCTACTGGAGATGGGAAAAACACATCCCACTTTCCAACAAAAAAAGGCACTTCTTGGAAAGGGCGCACTTTACCCGGTGGGACGGTACGCGGCCTCACCTTTGGGCCTGCATGACCTTGTGGGTGATGGTTTCGAGTGGATGAACGATTGGTATGCGGCCGACTCGTATCGGCATGGCCCTGCAAAGAATCCAAAGGGGCCTGCCAGTGGCTCGGAAAAGGTACTGAGAGGGATGCCCGTCGACGAAGACTTCGTCGCATTTCGTCACTTGACCAGGTACCACAATGACCCTGCAGTATCGCTGTCTCACGATGGCAAGAAAACATTCCCCTTCGTTTGGGAGAGCTTTCGTTGTGCGTTGAATCAGCCGCCCTCGAAGGCCCAAACCAAATAGGGGTGTTTGAAGTCGTCGGCCAGCTTGCCAGTGGCTTAAGCGATGTGACTCAATGGAACCCCGCGTCCGTCCAACTGAGCCATGTACGTAGGAGAGGCGCTCATCCTGGCTTGAAGAGAAAACTTGGTCGTGCTGTTCATGGCCACGGCGAACCCTCGGGGTGGTTCATGAGGCAGGCGCGCATACAGCGCGCGCAATTCATCGTCATACCGGCTGTCAAATGGGCCTATTTCCAGGAAACGCAACAAGCCATCGAAGTTGCCTTTGAAGCCGCCCTTCTGTCCTGAGGGACCGATGTGTTGAACCATATTTTCAAATTGGCGCCGTGATTGCGCCCACTGACACACTTGCAAGACAGCCTTTTTGCGCTGACCCATCACCTCTGCCTGCCAGCCGGTGTTGGCCGGCATCAGCTTGGCCAGCTTTCCATGGCGGGTGAGTTGGTAGAGCAAGACGCCGTGTGCTTCCGGAACACAAAGCCGCAGTTCTGGTGGATTGCTTAAAACGCGCCTCATGAGATTGATATGTTGATCTTCCAAATCCAGCTGATCTTGAAAATCACCCCATGCCTTGTTCACATTCCGATAGGCGTCATCAATGCCGTTGAGCATCATCACTTGCAGCCGCATCGCGGCCTCATAGCACTGGGCCGTCAATATCTGCAGCAGTTCAAAATTCGCATTGAGCAGCGCGTGAAACAACCACTCCATGAATTTGACAAGGCGTTTGACGTCCACCTCCAGGCCAACCTCGCCTTTTGCGCCAGGGCCCAGGCACAGTCCTGCCTTGGCCTTTAAACGGAACTTCCCATCTGCGTAGTGGACCATCAGGCAAGCTGCTGCGCCGGCGCCGAACTGCACTTCGACTTTGGGGCCGATGCTGGCCATGGATTCGAACTTGTCGTCTTTTTCCGGGCTTCGGTATTGAAGCGCTCCAACGAGTTCGCCACTGGCTTTTGCGCCAGCGAAAAGATCGGCACCGGCACCGACTTCCGCACCCAATTTTTCCAATGAAGCTTTCTGGGTTGTGGCGGTTGCACCGGCGGGCCGACGCGCGCCTTTCACGCCCGCCTTCGTCAGTTGGCTGTAGTCGACTTCCAACCCCAACTCGGCAGCGGCGCTGGCCCCGGCTGCAGCAGAAAGCTTGACCTGCCCAAATAGGCGCACAGCGCCAATGTGGAACTCTTTGCCTGATTTCATCCCAGTCAGGACCCAGGCCCAACCCTCGTTATTCGGCAGGTATCCCTCGGCGGATGCTTCGCCCTGGGCGATCATCAGCTCAGCTTTGCCATTGAGCTTGCCGGCGATCTTGCCGCCCTTCGGATTCCATTCGACGCTGGCCCCACATCCTGCGAAGTAGCGGAACAACTGAACGCCATAGGCAAAGCTAATGTTTTTGCCCTCGGACTTTTTGTTCAAGTTTTCAGCCCAGGCTTGCAGATTCGGAAAGACAAATCCTGCTTCATGCGCCAATACCCATTCGGTCTTGAACTTGGGCTCCAGCTTGCCAAACTGTTCCTTCAGGGCTTTGGTGTCGATCTTGCCGTTCTTGAGGAAGCTGGCTGGTTGTCCCGACTCCTTGGCATTGAACTTGTAGCTGCGAACGTGGCTCTTAATTTTGTCGGATCGAACGTAGGTCCACTTGCGTGCCCACTCCTGTGGTTTGCCGCCCGTCTTGCGTTTGGCCAAAGGGATCAGCTCCAGCATTTCCTTGCCGTTGCCTGCGGTCGCGAGGTAGCCTTTGTCTCCCAACTCTTTCTTAACGGCGGCATAGGCGTCGTCATATTTCTTCAGTGCCTTTTTCAACTCCCCCTTCAAATGGTTGACACCATTGAGGGTAGGAAATCGCTCTGCCTCTGCTTGGGTCAGCTTTTCCTCCAGCGCGATCAAGGCGGCCTTGGCGTCAATCAATGTTCGACACAACTGCTCCATCTGATTGGCTTCTTGAAGGAATTCTTTGGCCTTGTCCTTCGGGACGACGAGCACGGCTTCGTTCTTGGGATCAAACAAGAGCAGGTCCGCGTCGTAGGTGGCTTTGGCATCGGTGGATGAGCCCCTCGTCACGTTGGTATTCGCGTTGGCCAGAACGGCGGTATCTCCCGACATGTCTTATTCCTCGTCCGCCAGAATGCGGATCTGCTGTGAACCTGAGGTATGCACGCGTGTCGTGCGCCCGTCCTGATCAGTGACGCCCCGGGCCAGTACCTCGCCCTTGCTGTTTTCGATGCGGTACTTGTAGTAGCCCATAGGCTGGCCAGTATCCTGGTCCAGAACTCGGAACTGCTCGTCGTAGAGTTGCTTGCCCTTGGCCAGGTTGACCTCACTAGCCGACGCCGAACTTCCCCCCGTCAACTCCTTCATCGCCCCCCTGAACGCTGCGGTCCCACTGGTCCCCACCTCAATGTCGCCACCCTCGATCTTGATGTAGCTGCCGCCCCCATTCAGCACGATCTTGTTGGGCGCACTGATGACGATGCTGCCCGCGGTGCTCTGCAGATCAATGCCCTTCTCCGCCGTCAAGGTGAAGCGATCACTCTGCGCCTGGGTGTTCACATTGCCGCTGGCCGCGTGCAGCTTCAAGCCGATGTCTTGCACGGCCCGCTGCCCATCCTTGGCTTCTCCGCGAGTGAACAAACTGATGCCGTCCTTCACCGCCCAGGCGGCATGCCGCTGGCTCAGCAGGTTGGCATCTTGCCCGGTGGTGATCGTGGCGTTCTGCCCTGCGCTGATCACGGTGTGGGCCGGCGTGGCGCTGCTGATGTCAGCCGCGGCGCTCAAGACCAGGTCGGGGCGTTCGGTGATGGGGATGCTGCCATGGCCGCCATCGATGGCCAGGATGGCACCCTGCTCCCCTGAAACATCAGACCCCTGAGCATCGCCGCCCGATGACTGTGTGCCTTTCAAACTGGCCAAGGTGGCCTGCAAAGCCTTGTGCGCGTTGAGCTGCTCGGCAGCGGGCTCATTGGGCAGTTTGGCCAAATGGGTCTGCGCGTTTTCGCTCAATGACTTGAGCAGCTCCGCATGGCTTTGCAATTGGCTTTGCGCCTCCCGCGTTTGGGTGGGCTGGCCTTGCGAGCCGCTGGTGCCGCCCGCCGTGCCAAAGGTGCTGATGTGCAAGCCACTGCCCGCGCGCACCGCACCTTGTGCTTGCGTGTGCAGCTCCAAGCCATGGCCTCGACGGGCCAGGCGCTGGTTGTCGTTCTGTTGCAGCAAGTGGCCCATCTGCAGCCAGGTCTGGCTTTGCGTGGTGTGGGCCAGCACACGGCCTTGGCCGGCGGTGTCGTCAAACACCAGTTGGTTGTGGCCACCACCGCCGCTTTGGCTGGTGTCCAGCGCTTGGCTTTTGAAGCCGCTCAAGGTGGCCGTGTGGGCGTGGCCTTCTTGCTCGCCTTGTCGCTGGTCGCCCGGGAACCAGGCAGGTGCGTTGCCGGTGGCCTGGGCTGCGCCGGCGTTCACTTCATTGCCTTGCGCATTGCCAGAACCCTGGCCGTTGTAGGCCGAGCCGATCACCACGGGCCGGTCGATGTCACCTTCCAGGAAGGCCACCACCACCTCCTGCCCCAAGCGGGGGATGAAGCTGCCGCCCCAATTGCCGCCGGCCCAGCCTTGCGCCACGCGCACCCAGGTGCCCGATGCATCGGAGGCGGGTGCGTTGTCGGCCTCGGGTGTGGGCGAGCTGTGGCCCAGGCGGTGGCTGCTGTTGGCGCCACGTTGCCAGTGGAACTGCACTTTGACGCGGCCATCGCGGTCAGTGTGCACGGGTTCGCTCAGGCCCACCACCAACGCGGTTTGCGTGCCATCCACCGAAGGGCGAGGGTGCAATCGGCAGCCCTGTTCATCCACCAGCAAGGGACGAACGGGGATGCTGACGCGTTGCGCGGTGAACCGTGCTTCGTACAAGGTCTCGTCGCTGGCGTTGGCCTGTGGGCGCTTGGACAAGGGTTCAAGGTGGCCCAGCAGGTGCTGCAGGCCGGCTTGCGCATCGGCGCTGAGGTTGTTGCGCGCCCGGTGCGTCACGCTCAGCACGACGAAGCGGTTGGCATCTTCGCCGGCCGAGGCCATGTCCATGGCGTGCTCGCTGTGCTCGCGCAGGGCAAAGGTGGTGGCGGGCGCCAAAGTGCGCACCGTGCCGCGTCCATGGAACTGTTTGCGGCGCGCTTCCAGCGCTTGCAATTGGGCCGTGGCCACGCGTTGCGCTTCGGCAGGCGTCTCGAAAGCGTAGACGCCGGGTTGATCGTGGTGGGCCAGCGTGAAAGGCTGGCCATGGCCTGCATCGACCTGGGCGCTGGCATGGTGGTTGTCCACACTGCGGTAGTCCCAGCTGGCCAGGCTCAGGCTGGAGGTGCCCACACGCCGTTGGCCATGCCATTGCGTGATGCTGTCTTCCTTCATCACCGTGCCAGCTTGCGTGAAGCGGATGCCGGGCTGCGCATTGGGCTTGAGCGCGCCGTTGTGGTCGGCGATGACCAGCGTGTGGCTGCCCAGCGTGGCCGGATCGCCGGCGTTGCCGGTGTGTTCCCACCAGCAGAACAAACTGTTGTCGGCCAGCAGCCGGTTCACAAAATCCAGGTCGGATTCGTTGAACTGGCTCAGGGTGGACAGCACAGGGTAGACCGTGGGATCGGCGATCTCGAGCCGGTGTGCGGCGCTCAGCGCGCCTTGGCCCACGTAGTCGGCGAACACGGCCTCCAGGATGCCGAGCACGCTCAGGTTCTGGAATGTCCACGAGTCAACGCGGGCGCGCAAAAATGCCAGCCAGGGTTCAATGACGAGCTGGTAGCGGGCGTAGCCGCCGTCCGAGCCCAGCAGGCGGAACTCGGTGACATGGCCGTGGAAAGGACGCAGTTCGGTGCGGCTTTGCGAGGTGAGCAGCTCCAGCAGCACGGGCTGGCCCAGCAGGTCGGAGGCCTGCAGCTGGGCGTTGCGGCTCAGGGCCAGCAGTTCAATGCGGTCAGGAGCGCCGCCGCCGGCCGGGCCGATGGTTTGTGTGATCTCGGCGCGCTCGGCCATCAGCACATCCGCGCCCAAGGGCGTGTGCAGCCGCAACAGGCGCGTGTGCTGTCGCGCGCCAAGTGACGACAAATCGGCCAACAATGAGTCGAACAGGTCGTGCGCGGCGCTGGCCAATGAGCTTGGCAAGGCGGAGAGGTCGGTCATGCGGGAGTCCCTGAATTCTTTTGGCGCCCGGTGCAGCAAGGCATCGGCGCAGAGTCGGGAAGTTATCGCAAAACCAGTCCGCGAATCGGGGCCAACCCCCGCATGGGGGCCTGTGTGGCGGCCCAAAAGTGCAAGCAAATGTTGCGATCTGAGCGCAATGTGGGCCCTGTTCATCAGAAGTTCAAGGCGGACGCCCTGGCCTAACTGCCCAGCCTCCATAAAATGGAGGTCTGACCTTCAACCGGCCTTTGACGAGGTCCCAAGCCATGTCGCGCACTTTCCGCATCGCCCCCAGCCTGTTGTCCGCAGACTTTGCCCGCCTGGGCGAGGAAGTTCGCCACGTGATCGACGCGGGCGCCGACTGGATTCACTTCGACGTGATGGACAACCATTACGTGCCCAACCTGACCTTTGGGCCGATGATCTGCCAGGCGCTGCGCAAGCACTCGGTCAAGGCCGATGGCACCAAGGTGCCCATCGATGTGCACCTGATGGTGCAACCGGTGGATGCGCTGGCGCAGGCCTTTGCCAAGGCCGGTGCCGACATCATCACCTTCCACCCTGATGCCAGCGCGCATGTGGACCGCACCTTGCAACTGATCAAGGCCGAAGGATGCCAGGCTGGCCTGGTGTTCAACCCTGCTGCGCCGCTGGACGTGCTGGAGTGGGTGCTCGACAAGGTCGATGTGGTGTTGTTGATGAGCGTGAACCCCGGCTTCGGCGGGCAGAGCTTCATCGACAGCACGCTGCGCAAGGCCGATAAGGTGCGCAAGATCATCGACGCGTCGGGCCGCGACATCCGCCTGGAGATCGACGGTGGCGTGAAGGTGGACAACATCCGCCGCGTGGCCGACAGTGGCGCCGACACCTTTGTGGCGGGTAGCGCCATCTTTGGCCAGCCCGATTACAAGGCGGTGATCGAAGCGATGCGGAGTCAGTTGGCGGCCTGAGCTGCAGGCCCTGGCGAGGCTCACCGTGCTATAACAGAATCTCCACCAATCACAGGAGTTCGCCATGTCAGTCGCCAAGGTCATCGAGATCATCTCCGGCAGCAAGAAGAGCTTTGAAGATGCCGTGAATGAGGGGTTGGCGCGCGCGACCGATTCGGTCAGCGATGTCACGGGGGCGTGGATCAAGGACCAGCGCGTCATCGTGGCCAATGGCAAGGTGGTGGAGTACCGGGTGGTCATGAAGGTGACCTTCCTGGTCAAGCCATCGACCCCCTCCAAAGCCGCCAAGAAGCGCTGAGCAAGGAGTCCATCATGGGTATCTTCGGCAGCATTCTTTCCAAACTCGGTTTTGGTGATGACAAGAAGGACGTGGTAACGCCAGCCGCTCCTGCTCCCACCACCTCAACCACCTCCGCCCCGCCCACCCCCACGGCGGCAACACCCCAGGCCAAACCGGCTCCGGTGGCCATCAGCTCGGTCGATGTGGTGGCCAAGCTGGAGGGGCTGGCCAGCGCCAACCCCGAGAAGTTGAACTGGAAGGTGTCCATCGTCGACTTGTTGAAACTGCTTGGTCTGGACAGCAGCATCACGGCCCGCAAGGCCCTGGCCACCGAGCTGGGTTGCCCGGCTGACAAGATGGGTGACTCGGCGCAGATGAACATGTGGCTGCACAAAACCGTTTTGACCAAGCTGGCCGAAAACGGCGGCAACATTCCAGCCAACCTGCTGGACTGAGCGCCATTCCCTTGCTCATCACGTCCCGCTTCCCCGAAGTCGGCACCACCATCTTTTCGGTGATGTCGGCCCTGGCCCAGCAGCACGGGGCCATCAACCTGTCGCAGGGCTTTCCAGACTTTGATGCGCCGGCCGAGTTGCTGGATTTGCTGAACCAGCACGCGCGCGCTGGCCACAACCAGTACGCGCCCATGGCGGGCGTGCCGCTGCTGCGCGAGGCCATCGCGGCCAAGGCGCAGGCCTTGTATGGCGCCACGTATGACCCGGACACCGAGGTCACCGTCACGGCCGGGGCCACGCAGGCCATCTTCACCGCAGTGGCCAGCCTGGTGCGCAAGGGCGACGAGGTCATCGTTTTCGAGCCGGTGTACGACAGCTATGGCCCGGCCATCGAGTTGAATGGCGGCAAGCCGGTGTACGCGCGCCTGGCCTTGCCCGATTACAAGCCCGACTGGGCGCAGGTGAAGAAGCTGATCAGCAAGCGCACGCGCATGATCATCATCAACTCGCCGCACAACCCGACGGGCGCGGTGTTCTCCGGCGATGACATGCTGGCGCTGCAGGCCCTGGTCCAGGACACGAACATCGTGGTGCTCAGCGATGAGGTCTACGAGCACATGGTGTTCGACGGTGCGCGCCACGAAAGCGTGATGCACTACCCAGGCTTAGCCGAGCGCAGCTTCGTGGTGTCCAGCTTTGGCAAGACTTATCACATCACCGGCTGGAAGATCGCTTACTGCCTGGCCCCGCGCGGGCTGATGGCCGAGTTCCGCAAGGCGCACCAGTTTGTGGTGTTCACGGTGCACGCGCCGTCGCAATACGCGCTGGCGGATTTTTTGAAGAAGCGCGATTGGTATGCCGAACTCCTGGCGCTGTACCAAGGCAAGCGCGACATCTTCCGGCAGGCGATCTCGGGCTCGCGTTTCGAGTTGATGCCGTGCCAGGGCACCTACTTCCAATGCGTGAAGTACGGCGCCATCAGCGACGAGGGCGACCGTGCTTTCGTGGAGCGGCTCACCACCGAGCATGGTGTGGCAGCGATCCCCGTCTCGGCTTTCTACAAGAACCAGGACGACTTTGGCGTGATCCGCTTTTGCTTTGCCAAATCGGCGGCCACGCTTGAAAAGGCACTGGACCGCTTGATCAGGCTTTGAGCCGCCCTCGGATGCGGCTGAGCGACACCGGCGTCACGCCCAGATAACGCGCCAGATCCTTCTGCGGCACGCGTTGCGCTAAACCGGGGTGTGTTCGCACGAAGGCTTCGTAGCGCTGGGGCGGGGTCAAGGTCAGCAGATCGCGCTCGCGCAGTTCTTTGCGGATGGCGTAGTCTTTCCAGCCGCTGAGCAAGGCCTGTTGCCAGGCCTGCTTGTGGCTGGCCGTCTGCTCCAGCCAGGGATAATGCAGGCGCTCAAGCTCGCAGGCTTCAAGGGCTTCGCAGGCGTAGCTGCTCAGGCCGCCCACCAAGGCGGTTAGGCTGCAGAAGAAGGCGCCTTCAGCCACGAAATCCTGCACCCACTCGTCGCCATTGGCCCCCCGGTACAGGAGCTTGAGACAACCCTGGCGCACCACGTACAGGTAAGGGTGTGGTTTGCCGACCTCGAACAGCACCTGCCCCTTGTCCAGGCTCATCAGGTGGATGTGCTCCTCGGCATCGTCGGGCCAGGGCACCTCGCCGCCGGCCAGGGCGCACAACACGCGCCAGCTGAACAGGTCGGTCTTATCGAAGGTTAATGACATGGTGCGTGCGGTGCCTGAGCATGGCGCCATCGATCACAAAACCGACAGTATGACCATGAACATGGCTGACCTCCCGCAGCTGGCCGACAGCCCGACCGACTGGATCGACGAGACCTTTGCCGCCCAGTGGCCGACCTCGCTGGCCTTGCGTCAATCCACGGCGGCACAACGCATCGCCAAGTTGCGCCGTTTCGCCGATGCCCTGATCGCCCGGCGATCGGCCTGGTACGAAGCCTTCGCGCAAGACTTCTCCAAGCCGCCGGCCGAGGTTGAATCGACCGAGTTGCTGCCCGTGATCGAAGAAGTGCGCCATGCGGTGAGCCACCTGCGCCGCTGGATGAAGCCCGTGCGCGTTCGCGCGACCTGGTTGACGCTGGGTACGCACTCACGCATCGAGGCGCAGCCCCGTGGTCGCTGCCTGATCCTGGGGCCTTGGAACTACCCGGTCAACACGGTGCTGTGCCCCTTGGTCTCGGCCATCGCAGCGGGCAACACGGTGATGGTCAAGCCGTCGGAGCTGACGCCCGCGGTGTCCCGGCTGGTGGGCGAGTTGATCGCCGAAGTCTTTTCGCCCGACGAGGTGGTGGTTGTGCCGGGTGGTGTGCGCACGGCCCAGCATTTGTTGGGTTTGCCTTTCGACCACATCTTCTTCACCGGTTCGCCGGCCGTGGGCAAGCTGGTGATGAAGGCCGCGGCCGACCACCTCAGCTCAGTCACGCTGGAGCTCGGTGGCCAGTCGCCCGTGATCGTGGACGAGACGGCGGACTTGCAGAAAGCCGCCGAAGTGGTGATGTGGGGCAAGCTGATCAACCTGGGCCAATCCTGCGTGGCCCCCGACCACGTCTTCGTGCACCGCAGCGTGCGCGTGGCGTTCGTGCGGGCCTGTGCCGAGGTGGTGCGTGCACGCTTTGGCCACAGTGGCGCCGACCAGCAGGCCAGCCCCGACCTGGCCCGCATCATCAACCTGCGGCACACCGGGCGGATTGCAAACCTGGTGTCGCAGGCTGCGCAAGCGGGCGCGACGCTGGCCCTGGGCAGTGCGGTTGACCATGAGCAGCGTTTCATCCCGCCCACCTTGCTGACCGACCTGCCAGCCAGCGCCGAGATCCTGGACGAGGAGATCTTCGGCCCGGTGCTGCCCATCATCGACTACGACTCGCTGGACGAGGTGATCGCGCGCATCAACGCCAAGCCCAAGCCGCTGGCGCTGTACATCTGGAGCCGGCGCGAGGCGATCACGCGGCGCCTTGTGGATGAAACCAGTTCAGGCGGCGTGTGCGTGAACCACTGCATGCTGCATTACGTGCATGGCGGCCTGCCCTTTGGCGGCGTCAACAACTCGGGCATGGGCAGCTCGCACGGGCACTTCGGCTTCAAGGCTTTTTCGCACGAACGTGCCGTGCTCCGGGCTGGTTGGACCTTGCCGGCGCGCTTCATGTTCCCGCCCTACACGCCGTTCAAGAATCGCTTGATGCAGGGCCTGGTCGAGGTGCTGCGCCGGCTTTGACGGGCGATGGTGGCAGCCAACGGCCCAGCGCGGCCCACAGCTGAGGCAAACGGATGGGCTTGGCGATGTAGTCGTTCATGCCGCAAGCCAGGCAGCGTTCGCTGTCTTCGCGCATGGCGTTGGCCGTCATGGCGATGATCGGCAGCCGGGCTTTGTCGGCATGTTGGCGGATCTCGATCGTCGCGGTAATGCCGTCCATCACGGGCATCTGCATGTCCATGAGGACGAGGTCATAGGCTTCTGACAAGACCTTCTGCACGCCGACCTGGCCGTTCTCGGCAAAGTCCACCGTGGCGCCCAGGCTGGCCAGCAGCTCGCTCATGAGCATCTGGTTCAAGGGCGTGTCCTCCACCACCAGGATGCGCGACCCCCGCGCTTTGTCTTTCAAGGCCTGGTCGGCCTCGGCCGGCAGTGCTGCGACTGAGGGCGTGTGGCGCTGTCCGCCCACCACCACGCCAACGATGTCGCGCAGCATGGCCGCGTGCACGGGCTTGATGAGCACGTGCTCCAGGCCTTGTTGGCGTGCCTGCTCGATCGACTGGTCGTGCCCATAGTTGGACAGCAGGACCACCTGGGGTGGTGCTTCCAGCGCGCGCATCTGAAGGGCCGTGTCGACGCCCGCCAGGCCGGGCACTTGGGCATCGACCAAAGCCAGCGCCAAAGGCCGGCCCGACTTGGCCGCCTGCTCGGCCAGGGCCAAGGCTTGCTCACCCGTGGCCGCGCTGCTGACCTCGAAGCCTTGCTGGCTGAGCAGGTCGTGCAGCACTTGCCGAGTGCGGCCGTTGTTATCCGCCACAAGCGCGCGTTGGCCGGGGAACGCCGGCTTGGGCAAGCGGGCTTCATGCGGGCCGGCTTCCAGCGCCACCGTGAACCAGAAGGTGCTGCCCGCGCCGGGGGTGCTGTCCACGCCCACTTCGCCGCCCATCTGCTCGGCCAGGTGCTTGGAGATGACCAGGCCCAGCCCAGTGCCGCCATATTTGCGGGTGATGGAGGAGTCGGCCTGCTGGAAACTCTGGAACAGCCGGGCCTGCTGCTCGGCGCTCAGGCCGATGCCGGTGTCGCGCACCTCGAAGCGCAATTGCACTTGCCGGCCCTGGCGCTGGTGAACGCGCACGCTGATACCCACCTCGCCTTGCTCGGTGAACTTGATGGCGTTGGAGCCATAGTTGAGCAGCACCTGCCCGATGCGCAGGGCGTCGCCCACCAAATGGGCAGGCACGTCGGGCGCCACGTCCAGGATCAATTCCAGGTGCTTGCTGCTGGCCATCTCGACCAGTTGGGCGCAGATGTTGACCAGCAACTGTTCAAGCTCAAAGCCGCGGTGCTCGATGTCCAGCTTGCTGGCCTCGATCTTGGTGAGGTCCAGGATGTCGGTGATGATGCCCATCAGGTGGTCGCTGGCGCCGGCGATCTTTTGCAGGTAGTCGCGCTGCTGGGGCTTGAGGTCGGTCTTCAGGGCCAGGTGCGTCAGCCCGATGATGGCGTTCATCGGGGTGCGGATCTCGTGGCTCATGTTGGCCAGGAAATCCGACTTGATGCGCGCGGCGGCCTCGGCCGCTTCCTTGGCCTGGCGCAGGGCCTGCATGGCTTCCCGCTCGGTGGTGATGTCTTCAATGATGCCCAGCGTGCCGCGCTCGGGGTGGTCCTTGTCGATCAGGCGCGCGCTGATCCGGCCCCAGAACAAGGTGCCATCCTGTTTGACGAGCTGCTCTTCGCGCACATGCGTCTCGCCCGTCATCATCTGCTCATAGACCTTGTCGCCGGCGGCCAGGTAGGCCTCTTCGCTGGGGTAGAAAACGCGAGTGGGTTGGCCTGCCAGCTGGCCGGGCGCCAGGCCCAGGATCTCTTCCATGCGCCGGTTGCAGCGCGTGATCACGCGGCCGCGCAACAGCCCGATGCCCACCGTGGCCGCGTCAAACAGGGCCTGCTGTTCGATGTTGGCCTTGCGCAGTGCATCGGCCACTTCGGCCAATTGCGCCGTGCGTTCGTTCACCAGCTCTTGCAGGTGGTGGCGCAAGCCTTCCAGCTCTTGTGCGGCCACCTTGCGTTCGGTGATGTCACGCGCCACGCCCAGCACCCCGATGGGCTCGCCTTGCGCATCGAACACCGGGGCCTTCAAGGTTTCAAACAGGCGGGCTTCGGTCTCGCCCGGGAACCGCAGCCATTCCTCGTTGGCGCGTGGGGCACCGGCGGTCAAGGCCAGGTGGTCCTGTTCGCGGAACATGTCGGCCTGCGCCTTGTCAGCAAAGTCGTGGTCGGTCTTGCCGATGATCTCGGCTTCGGTGGCTCCGTACAGGCGCTCGATGCCGCGGTTGCACGCCATGTAGGCGCCGCCCACGCTTTTGAGCCAGACCAGGTCGGGAATGTTGTTCACCAGGGTCTGCAGGTGCGCCTTTTGCAGCAGGACTTCGGCGGTGCGCCGCCGCACCACGCGGCGCAAGCTGGTGATCCACGTCAGCAGCAGGATGCCCAAGCCCAGGAGCACCAGCACGCCAATGCCCAACTGCTGCGCGTAGGGGGCCAGGTCCATGGGCTCGCCCATCCATTTCTGGTGCAGCTTGGCCAGCTCGTCGGGGGTGATGGCGGCCATGCCTTGCTCCACCAGTTGCAAGGTGGCGCCCTGGCCTTTGCGCGTGGCGCGGTGGAACTCGCCTTGGTAGATCTCGAAGGCTTTCAGGAATTCTTTGTTCAGGTCTTGCCGGCCCAAGAGGTAGTTGGCCGTGCGTTCGTTCAGGCAGAACAGCTTGATGTCGTGGGCGGCGGCGGCCCGGATGACCTCGGCGTGGCTCGTGAACACGCGCAGGTTGGTCACCCCCCCTTGGCGCAGCTTGTCGATGCAGACATCGCCCTGCTGCACGCCGATCTGAAAGCCCCGCAAGGCCGCCACGTTGTCGATGCCGTTGACCGAGGCGTGCCGGAAAACGGTCACCGGGGCTTTCTCGTAAGGGGGCGAGAAGTCGTACAGGGCCTCGCGTTCGGGCGTGCGGTACATCATGTCGATGACGTCGGCTTCGCCCGTGTCGATCAGGCGGCGGGCCTCGCCCCAGTGGGTGGCCGTGAACTGAACCGGGATGCCGGTCTTGGCCTCCCACAACTGCCACAGGTCCAGCAAATAACCGGCGGGGCGGCCTTCTGCATCGCGGAAGGTGTAAGGGGGAAAGGCGTCGTCGGTGACCACCCGGATCACCTGCGGGGCGGCCGTGGCCGCGCAGGCCAGCGCGCACAACCAAGCGGACAAAAGCGCCCTGCTTACCCTGGAAAGTGCAACGAGCCAGCGCGTCAACGGCACAAAAAGGTCTCCCCACGCCTGTGTTGATGGCGCCTCGTAGTGTGACCTACGGGCCTCGTCCGAACAAGCGCCCCGCGTGCAAACCCAGGCCGGTGGCCACCGACGCCAGGCGGTCGCCGCGCACCGCGCGGGTTCCGGGGAAGGCGGCTTCAAGCTGGTCGGTCAGCAGCTTCAGGCCGGTGGAGCCGCCCGTGAAATACAGGGCGTGGATGTCCGAGGGCTGCAGGCCGGCCATGCGCACGGTGTCGAGCGCGCAGGCGGTGATGCGGGCCAGGTCTTCGCGGAAGGCCTGCTCGGCTTGCGCTTCCTTCAAAGGCGAATGCAGGCCGGCTTCGATGACGGACAGGTCGATGTCGAAATCACCGCCAGCCGCCACGGCGATCTTGGCGGCCTCGGCGCTGCCCACCAGGGCGTGGCCCAGGCGGTCGTTCACCACTTTCATCAGGCGCTTGAACTGGGTCTGGTCGGCGTAAAAGCCGCTCATGCTTTTCAGCTCGGCCACGCGCGGGGCCTGGTAGATGTTGTTGATCAGGTGCCAGGTGGCCAGATCGAAATAGACGCGGCTGGGAATGGGGCGCGGCGGCTGGCCACCGATGCTGGGCCCCATGCCACCGTGGCCCAGGGGCGGCATCACGCAAGACAGGGACACGCGGCGGTCAAAGTCGGTGCCGGCCACGTGCACGCCGTGGTTGGCCAGGATGTCGCTGCGGCGGTCGAGCAGGGCGGCGCGTTGCGGGCCCACGCGCACCACCGAGAAGTCGGAGGTGCCGCCGCCGATGTCGGCCACCAGGGCGAGTTCTTCGCGCGTGGCCTGTTGCTCGTAATCGAACGCCGCGGCAATGGGTTCGTACTGGAAGGCCACGTCCTTGAAGCCCACGGCGTGGGCGGTGGCGGCCAGCGAGGCCTGGGCCTGCGCGTCGCGCTCTGGGTCGTCGTCCACGAAGAACACGGGGCGGCCCAGCACCACGTGGCTGAGCACCTGGCCGCTGGCGCGCTCGGCGCGGCTGCGCAGGTGGTGCAGGTAGCCGGTGATGATGTCGATGTACTTGACGCCGAAACCATGGCCCAGGTCGGTGGTCTGCTCGACCAAGGGGCTGCCCAGGATGCTTTTCATGGAGCGCATCAGCCGGCCTTCATAGCCTTCGATGTAGGCCTGCACGGCGGCCCGGCCAAAGGTGCGCGGCAACTCTGCGCCTGCGCGGCCGGTGGGCTTTTCGAAGCCGGTGGGCAGGTCATCGCTGTCGGTGCAGTAGAACACCGCCGTGGGCATGGTCAGGTTGTCACCTTCCAGCGGCACCAGGCGCATGCCCTGCTCGGTGGGAATGGCGATGGCCGAATTGGAGGTGCCGAAGTCGATGGCGCAATAACTACTCAAGGGGCGGGTTCTCTGGCGGGACGGACGGGGCGCACACTGTATCAGTCAGGGGGCGGCTTCGGAAAGCGGCGGGTGTTTTGCCGCTCCAGCGCTGGAAGGCGTGGATGAAGGCGGCAGACTCAGCATAGCCCAGCTCCTGGGCAATCGCTTCGATCGATAAAGGGGTGCTGCGAAGCAAATGCTGCGCCCTGTCGTGGCGGACGCGGCTCAGCAGCTCGCGGAAGTTGCTGCCTTCCTCGCTCAACTGGCGGCGCAGGCTGCGCTCGGACAGCTGGAAGGAGCGGGCCACTTCGGCGGCTTGGGGGTAGGCCTGCGTGAACATCGCCAGGTGCGCCTGCACACGCTCGCTCAAGGTGCTCAGCGCCACCTGCTGCGCCACCAGCTGTTGCTCGCACATGGCCCGGTACATGCCGTGGGCGGCGGGATCGGCCGAAGCGAAGCGCAGTTGCAGGTACTCGTTGCGCATCCACAGGCGGGCCACGGGTTCGCCAAAGCGCACGGGGCAGCCAAAGTGGGCTTCATAGGCAGCTGCCTCGGGCGGGCGCGGGTAGGGCATGTCGATGCGCTCGGCGCGCAGGTCCAGGCCCAGCGAGGCCTGCAGGTCGCGCATCATCTTGTAGGTGCCCGAAACCTCGCCATCGACCCGGAAGCGGAACACCTTGGCGGGCATGGGCAAGGGATCGAGCACCAGGGCGCTGAACTGTTCGCCCGGCTCGAAGCGCAGGGTGCCGTAGTTGTAGGTCAGGCGCTGGTAGCGGATGCCCATCTGGAAGGCTTCGTAGGCATTGGTGCAGGTCAGCAGCAGCATCACCAGCGGCCCATAGCCCGCCAGGTTGTAGAACTGCCCAAGGCGCAATCCGATGGTCGGGTCGTGCAGGTGTTGGGCCAGGTCGGCGTAGATGCGCAGCTCGCGGGCGCGGTCGATGGGCGTGCTGGGGTTCAGTTGTTCCAGGACCAAGCCGTGCCGCGCCAGCACGGGAGTGGGGTCTTCGCCCAGCTGCTGCAGGCCTTGCAGCATGTAGATGAGGCCCAGGACGGGGCGTGTACCCATGGGTGTGCTTGGTTTGATCTGCGTCAAGGCGCGGCCCGGTGCGACGGAAGTAGCGCCTGTTTGGCCGAAATAATCAATCGGACGGGCAAATCTAGCATGGCGGGCCGGGCAGCGCCCACGCACCATGGCCTGGCGTTCGGAGACAAATCAACAAGGTGCCGCATGAACTCACAGAACCCCTGCATTTCTTCGTCCCCCCGCCCCCGCCAGGTTGAAGTGGCGATCGCCGGTGTCGGCTTTGGCGGTTTGTGCATGGCGGTCAAGCTCAAGCTGGCCGGCATCCACGATTTCGTGATCCTGGAAAAAGCCGGCGAGGTGGGCGGCACCTGGCGCGAGAACACCTACCCCGGCGCCGAGTGCGATGTGCAGTCGCACATGTACTCGTACTCGTTCGAGACCAAGCCCGACTGGACCAAGCGCTATGCCCCTTGGGACGAGATCCAGCAGTACATCCTGCACGTGACCCAGAAATACGGCATCCGCCCGCACATCCATTTCAACCAAGAAGTGATCAGCGCGGTGTTCAACGAAGGCACGGGCCGCTGGACCATCAAGACCGCCGGTGGCGAAACCATCAGCGCGCGCCACTGGGTGCTGGCCTCAGGCCCGCTGCACGTGCCGGCCTTCCCTGACATCAAAGGGCTGGACACCTTCAAAGGCAAGGTGATGCACTCGGCCCAGTGGGACCATGGTTATGACTTGCGCGGCAAGACGGTGGTGTCCCTGGGCAGTGGCGGCAGCGCCATCCAATATGTGCCGGAGATCGCGCCCCTGGTCAAGCAGCTGCATGTGTTTCAGCGCACGCCGGCCTGGGTGATTCCGCGTGACACGCGCCAGTATTCAGCGTTCCGCAAGAAGCTGTTCGCGGCCCTGCCCATCACGCGCACCCTGCACCGCTGGCGTTGTTACTGGACCAACGAGTCGCGTGTGTGGCCCATCTTCAACCCGTGGATGGCGCGGATTGGTGGCGCGGCACTCAAGAAGTTCATTGCTCACCAGGTGAAAGACCCGGCGCTGGTCAAGAAGCTCACGCCCGACTACACCCTCGGCTGCAAACGCATCCTCATCTCCAACAAGTGGTACCCCACCTTCAACCGCCCAAACGTGGAACTGGTGACCCACGGCATCCAGGAAATCCGCGAGCACAGCATCGTTACCAAGGATGGCGTGGAGCGGCCCATGGACTGCCTGATCCTGGGCACGGGCTTCATCACCGATCCGCGCATCTACATGAAGAGCTTTGAGATGCGCGGCCGCCACGGCCACACCTTGCAAGAGGATTGGAAGGCCAGCCCGACCTCGTACCTGGGCATCACCACGGCCCACTACCCCAACATGTACCAACTGGTGGGGCCGCACACCGGCCTGGGCCACAACTCCATCATCTTCATGATCGAGGCGCAGGCGGACTACATCGTCAAGTGCATCCAGCTGGTCAAGGCCAAAGGCGTGGACTACCTGGATGTGAAGCCTGCCGCCATGACGCGCTTCTTGAGCGAGGTGACGCAGGCCCTCCAGGGCACGGTGTGGTCGTCAGGCTGTAAGAGCTGGTATCAGACCGCCGAGGGCATCAACTTCGCGATCTGGCCGAACTCGACCTGGAAGTACTGGCTGCAAACGCGCAGCATCAATGAGGCGGATTACGAGCTCGGCAAATGCGTGGCCACGGCGCCCGTGAGTGCGCCTCACAGCACCATGGGGTTGGCGTAGCCAGTCATCTCCAGATAACCCTCGCCGACCACGCGCTGATCGGCGTCGCGCAGTTCGCTCAAGCCTTCCCAGTAGACGGTGCCGGTGCTTTGCTGGCCGGCCAGTTCCTGCGCATCGAGCATGGCGCGCACGGTGAATCGGCCGGCGGGAGTGTCGACCTGCCACTCGACCGGGTAGGTGGCGTGCGTGGCGGGGCTTTGCCAGGTGCGGCCGGGCGTGAAGCGCACCTCGTCGGGCTTGAAGATGCGGGCGGCCTGGCCGGGCGCGCGGAAACTGCCGCCAGCCCACAGGGTGGAGCCGTCCTGGCGGCGCAGGCGGAAGGCCATGAGGGCACTGCCATCGCGCAAGTTCATGCCGATCCAGTCCCAACCCACGGCCTCGGGCGCCAACAATGACTCGCTCCATTCGTGGTCCATCCAGGCTTGGCCGGTGACTGCTTGTGCTTTGCCATGCAGGTTGACCTGGCCACTGACCGCCAGTTGTGGCTGCGAGTAGTAGCGGCTGGCCTGGCTGGGCAGCGGGCCTTTGCGTGAGTAGCCGCCCTGGCCTTGCACCAAGGGGGCTTGCGTGCTGCGCATGGCGAGCGTGAAGCCGAAGTCCTGCGCCTTGGCTTGGGCCTGGTAGAGGCTTTGCGTGCCGCTGCCCGTGCGCTGCAGTGACCAGTCCTTCAGGTGCACGTGGGTGTCGTCCAGCGTGGCGCCCGCCAGGCCCAGGCCTTCGCGCGCGATGCGCTGGTCGTGCAGCAACTGGCGGCCGGCCACATCGGTGATGGCGGCGTGGGCCAGGATCAACTGCTTGGTGGCGAAGCGGCTGGGGTTGTCTTGGGCCGTGTCCACGCGCGATCGGAAGAAGGTGACCTGGAAGCCCAGTGTTTGCCGGTCGGCCGTGAGCAGGCGGCCGGTGATGTACCACCACTCGGTGCGGTACTCGGGGTGGGCGCCAAAGTCTCGCGGGAAGCGCAAGGGCTCGCCGGGCTTGATCTCGGGGGGTTGGGCGCCAGAAGAACTTGCGGCCCTGGCGGGCAAGCTCAGGTGCGCGCCCAAGGTGCCCAGCGCTTGCAGGCAGAAGCGTCGGTCCATCACCAGTCCTCCTTCACGGCCATCACGGCATCGCGCCCAATGGCTTGCCGGCCCGCGACCAATGCGGTCACCGTGCCGGCCAGCACCACGCCCAGGCACAGCAGGCTCAGCCGGCCCCAGGGCGCCAGCAGGTCCATGGTCCAGTGGAAGCTTTGCGGATTGACCACCTTGACCAGCACCACGCTGACGGCGAGGCCCAGGCCCAGCCCCATCAAGGCGCCGATGCCCGTCAACACCAGCCCTTCGCCACCGACGATGGCCAGCACTTGCTTGTGCGTGAAGCCCAGGTGGCTGAGCAGGCCGAACTCCTTTCGCCGTGCCAGCACCTGCGCCGAGAAGCTGGCCGCCGTGCCGAACAGGCCGATGCCGATGGCCACGGCCTGCAACCAGTAGGTGACGGCAAAGCTGCGGTCGAAGATGCGCAAGGTGGTTTCGCGGATCTGGCGCGGTTCGGCAAATTCGATCAGTTGGCCGGCCAGCCCACGTGCCTGGGCCGCGCGGCGGATGGCGCTTTGCACATCGGGCGTGCGCGCCTCGGGCGCCAGCCACAGGGCCAGGTCGTTGATGCCTTCGTCACCGGTCAGCGACTGGTAGTCGGCCTGGTCGATCACGATGGCGCCTTGCTGGCGAGCGTAGTCACGCCACACGCCGCGCACAAAGGCCCTAACGGGCGCTTGGCCCGCGCGCAAAGGCAGCATCAGGGTGCGCCCCGGGGCGGCGCCGTGCAGGTCCACCATGGCCTCGCTCACGTAGATCGACACCTGCCCGGCCTGGGGTGGCAGCAGGTCGCCCACCAAGGGCAGGCTGCGTTCGGCCTGGCCCAAGGGCCGCGACAACAAGGCCACGTCGCCCAGCGATCGGTTCAAGCTCAGCGAGGTCACGCGGATGCCCACGGCGCGCTGTACGCCGGGCACTCGGCGCACGTCATCCAGCAGCGCCTGGCCCAGGTTCAAGGTGTCGCTGTCAGAGCTGCCACTGGTGGCGCGGGCGTACAGGTCGGCGGGCAGGACCACGTCCAGCCAGGCGGTGACCGAACCCCGGAAGCTGGCCACCATCACGGTCAGCGCCACCGACAGGCTCAGGCTGGCCACCACGCCTGCGATGGCCACGGTGGCCGTGTGCCGCATGCGCCGTGCCCGCTCGAACGCGAGCAAAGCCGCGGGCTGGTGCTGCGTGGGCCACAGCCGCAAAAGCAGGCCCACCGTGCCGGGCACGCAGGCGATGCCACCCATCAGCAAACAAGCCACGCTGAGGTAAGCCCACAGGGGCACGCCGGCCACGGGCGGTAGCAGGGCCAATGCCACGCCGAGGAGCAACAGCGCCGGGCCCAGCCAGGGTAGGCGCGAGGCGCGGTGCGTGTCGCCCAGTCCCTTCAGCGCCTGCGCAGGCGGCAAATCTTGCGCAGCACGGGCGGGCAGCCAACCGCCCAGCATCGCCGCCAGGACGCCCAGGCCGCCATACAGCGCCGCCGCCCACGGCGACCATTGCAAGGTGGGCGCGATGCCTGGGAAGAAACCACCCCCCAGGTCACCCGCCAACAACTTGAGCGCGGTGTAAGCCAGGCCCGTGCCAGCCGCGATGCCCAAGATCGAACCCAGCAGCCCGATGGCCGCGGATTCGCACAACACCAGCACCAACCGTTCGCGGGCGCTCAAGCCCAGCACCCCCAGCAAGGCCAGCCCCTGCTGCCGCTTGGCCACCGACAGCGACAAGATCGAAAACACCAGGAAGGCCCCGGTGAACAGCGCCACCAGTGCCAGCACTGTCAGGTTGACCCGGTAAGCCCGCGACACGTTCGACACCCGTTGTGTGGACTCGTCCCCCGAGTCAGCGACCACGCCGTCGGGCAGTTGCAAGGTGGTCAGCACCTGTGCGGTTTGGGCGCCGCCCACCAGCTTGAGGTCGATGCGACTGAGTTGGCCCAAGGTGCCCAGCACGGTTTGCGCCCCCGCGATGTCCATCACGCCCAAGGCATCACCGCCCGCGATGACCGTACCCACCACGCGCAGCTTCTTCAAGGCCAGGCCCGACTGCACGTCCAGCGTGTCGCCGGCTTGCACCCCCAGCTTCTGGCGGGCCGCCGCGTTCAACGAGATCGACTCGGTGGCGAACATCGCGAGGCGGTCCTCGCCTTTGGCCAGGTGGGGGATCAGGGCGGGGGCCAAAGGCGCGGCCACCAGCGGGTCCAGCCCCAGGATCTTCAGCGGCTGCTTCTGGCCACGCGGGCCGATGGCCAGCGTCGTCACCTCGACCACGGGGCTGGCCAGCGCCACATCGGGGTGTTGTGCCACGCGCGGGTACAGCGATTCGTCAAAGCCGCCGCGGGCCGCGCGCAAACTCAGGTCGGCTTGGCCATTGACCGAGCGCACGGCCGAGCTGAACTCGCTCAGGGCCGACTCGTTGATCAGGTGCACGGAAAACGCCAGCGCCACGCCCAGCAGCACGGCCAGCACCGCCGTGGCATGGCGCAGACCGTGGTGCCGTAGCTCCGGCCAGGAGAAGTGGCGCAGGAGCGTGGCTACCGGCGAAGACTCAGGCCGCATCCTGCAAGCCTTGCCGGGTCAGCCGCAGCACGCGGTCAGCGCGTTGCGCAGCCGAGGGTGAATGGGTCACCATCACGCACGCGGTTTGATGTGCGCGGATCTGGGCCACGAAGGCGCTCATCACCTTGTCGGCGGTTTCGGGGTCGAGGTTGCCCGTGGGCTCGTCGGCCAGCATCAATGCCGGCCGGTGGATCAAGGCGCGGGCGATGGCCACGCGCTGCAACTGCCCGCCAGACAGCTGTTGGGGCAGGCGTTCGCCCAGGCCGTCCAGCCCCACGGCGCCCAGGGCCTGGGCCACACGGCCAGCGTAAGCGGCGTCCTTGTGCTCGCCCAGCAGCATCAAGGGCAGGCCCACGTTCTGGGCCACGCTCAGGTGGGGCAGCACGTGAAAAGCCTGGAACACAAAACCCAGGTGCTGCCTGCGGAAATGCGCCTGCGCCGTCTCGCCCAGCGATTGCACATCCACGCCTTGGAGGGTGACGCGGCCTTCATCGGCCCGGTCCAAGCCCGCCAGGCAGTTCAGCAGCGTCGATTTGCCCACCCCCGATTCACCGACGATGGCGATGAATTCGCCAGCCTGCACACGCAGATCGACGTGGGCGAACACGGGCTCGGGGCCATAACGTTTGGTCAAACCTTGAACTTCAAGCATGCGCAATCACGGCCAGGAGCGAACGAACCGGTAAACTGTATCCCTTTCAAGGTCTCGCTGCCCCATGGCTGTTGTCTCCAAAGGGAACACCCCGCTCATCGTCGATCTGAAAAGCGCCACGCTGACCTTGGTTGCCGTGGTGCTGAAAACCACCGACCTGGCGGCCCTGGCCAGCGAGCTGAACGAGCGCTTTGGTGCGTCTGCGGATTTTTTCAACCAGGACCCGGTGGTCATCGATCTGACGCCCGTTCAGGATGACGACAAGGCCATCCCTTTCAACCACCTGATCGCCCTGCTGCGCGAGCACAGCATGGTGCCGGTGGCCGTCAAGGGCGGTAGCCCAGCGCAAATGGCCGCAGCCCAAGCGGTGGGGCTGTTCGAAGCGCCCGATGGCCCTTCGGCCAAAGTGCCCGTGCGCGTCGAGACCGTGGTGCAGGAAGTCATCCGCGAGGTCGAGGTGATCCGTGAGGTGCCCGTGCAGGTTCCCGGCCCGGCCGTGCCGACCATGGTGATCTACAAGCCCTTGCGATCGGGCCAACAGGTCTATGCCAAGGGCGGCGATCTGGTGGTGCTGGCGGCCGTCAACAACGGCGCCGAGGTCATCGCCGATGGCCACATCCACGTTTACGCACCGCTGCGCGGCAAGGCCATCGCTGGCGCGCGCGGCAACCTTGATGCCCGCATTTTCACCACCTGCCTGGAGCCTGAACTGGTTTCCATCGCAGGCACTTACCGCACCTCTGAAACGCCCCTTTCACCCGATGTTCTGGGCAAGCCCGCCCAGATCCGCCTTGAAGGCGACAAGCTGGTGATGGAAGCGATCAAACTCAATTAACTTAGAAGGACTCGATACCGATGGCCAAAATCATCGTGGTGACCTCCGGCAAGGGAGGGGTGGGCAAAACCACCACCAGCGCCAGCTTTTCGTCAGGTCTCGCCCTTCGTGGCCACAAGACCGTGGTGATCGACTTCGACGTCGGCCTGCGCAACCTCGACCTCATCATGGGGTGCGAGCGGCGCGTGGTCTATGACCTGATCAACGTCATCAATGGCGAAGCCAACCTGAACCAGGCGCTGATCAAGGACAAGCAGTGCGACAACCTGTTCGTGCTGCCGGCCTCGCAAACCCGCGACAAGGACGCGCTGTCCAAGGAAGGCGTCGAGAAGGTCTTGAACGACCTGGCCGCAATGGACTTCGAATACATCATCTGCGACTCGCCCGCGGGCATCGAGACCGGCGCCCTGCTGGCCATGCACTTCGCCGACGAAGCCCTGGTGGTGACCAATCCCGAAGTCTCGTCCGTGCGCGACTCCGACCGCATCCTGGGCATGCTGGCCTCGAAGACCAAGCGCGCCATCGAAGGGCAAACGCCCATCAAGGAACACCTGCTGATCACCCGCTACAACCCCGCACGGGTCGAAGAGGGCCAGATGCTGTCGCTGCAAGACATTCAAGAGATCCTGCGCATCCCGCTGATCGGCGTGATCCCCGAATCCGAATCGGTGCTGACCGCCTCGAACCAGGGCCTGCCCGCGATCCACCTGGCCGAATCGGACGTGTCCGAGGCCTACAAGGATGTGATCTCGCGCTTCCTGGGCGAAGACAAACCCATGCGCTTCACCGAGGCCGTCAAGCCTGGGTTCTTCAAGCGCATGTTCGGGGGGAGGTAAGCAGATGTCCTTCTTGTCCTTCTTCCTCGGTGAAAAGAAAAAAACCGCCACGGTGGCCAAGGAACGCC